>CAWKMK010000007.1:0-415840 GCA_963850735.1 uncultured Actinomycetes bacterium | reverse complement strand
CGCAGCACGTCGCGGATGAAGGCGCAGGCCTCCTGGGCCTGCTCGGGGGTCGCGGTGCGGCCGGTGCCGATCGCCCAGATCGGCTCGTAGGCGACGACGACGCTCGTCGATCTGCCGCCGGCTCGACGCTCGGCGAGGTCGGCCTGCAGCTGGCGCTCCAGCACTTCCTCGGTCTCGCCGGCGTCGCGCGCCTCCTCGCTCTCGCCGACGCAGAGGATCGGCTCCAGGCCGGCGGCCAGCGCGGCCGGCACCTTGCGGGCCAGCGCCTCGTCGGTCTCGCCGAAGAACTGGCGCCGCTCGGAGTGGCCGAGGACGACCGCCTCGACGTCGAGCTCGACCAGCATCGGCGCCGAGACCTCGCCGGTGAAGGCGCCCGAGTCCTCCTCGTGCATGTTCTGGGCGGCGACCTTGACGGCGGTGCCGTAGCGCCGCTCGACCACCGCGGTCAGCGCCGTGAACGGCGGGCAGATGACGACGTCGGACTGGGTCGCGGCGATCCGCGGCAGCAGCGCGTCGACGAACTCGGCCGCCTCGGCGACGGTCTTGTTCATCTTCCAGTTGGCGGCGATGTACGGCGTGCGGTCAGGCATCGGTCGTCTCCTCCTCGGTGGCGTCGAGCAGGGCCTCGACGCCCGGCAGCTTCTTTCCCTCCAGCAGCTCCAGCGAGGCCCCGCCGCCGGTCGAGAGCCAGTCGACCTCGTCGCTCGAGGCCGAACTGGCGCAGCGCGGCGACCGAGTCGCCGCCGCCGACCACGGTCGTCCCCGGCGCCGCGGCGACCGCCTCGGCGACGGCGCGGGTGCCGGCGGCGAAGGGCTCCATCTCGAAGGCGCCCATCGGCCCGTTCCAGAGCACGGTGCCGGCGTCGGCGATCGGCCTCGGCGTAGCGCGTCGGCGGTGCGCGGGCCGATGTCGAGGCCCATCCAGCCGTCCGGCACCTCGACCCCGTCGCTCTCGCGGCGCTCGGTGTCGGCGTCGAACTCGCGGCCGAGCACGAGGTCGACCGGCAGCATCAGCTCGCAGTCGGAGTCCTTGGCCCGCTCCAGCGCCTCGCGCCGCCAGCTCGACGCCCTTCTCCTCGACCAGCGAGTCGCCGGTCGCGATCCCCTGGGCGCGGAAGAAGCTGAAGCACATCGCGCCGCCGATCAGGATCTGGTCGGCGACCTCGAGGAAGCGGTCGATCACGCCGACCTTGTCGGAGACCTTGGCGCCGCCGAGGACGACGACCAGCGGCCGCTCGGGCGACTCGACCACCGCGGTCAGCTCGGTCACCTCGCGCTCCAGCAGCAGGCCGGCGTAGCCGGGCAGGTGGTGGGCGACGCCCTCGGTGCTGGCGTGGGCGCGGTGGGCGGCGCCGAAGGCGTCGTTGACGTAGAGGTCGGCGAGCTGGGCCAGCGCTTTCGGCCAGCTTCGGGTCGTTCTCGGTCTCGCCCGGCTCGAAGCGGATGTTCTCGAGCAGCAGCACGTCGCCGGGGCCGAGCGCGCCGCAGGTCAGGTCGACGTCGCCCTCGATCACCCCCGGCGCCTGCTTCACCTCGATCCCGAGCAGCTCGCCGAGCCGCTTCGCCGACCGGCGCCATCGAGAGCGCCGGGTCGGGCTTGCCCTTCGGGCCGGCCCGAGGTGGGAGACGAGGACCAGCGCCGCGCCGCGTTCGCGCAGCAGTTCGATCGTCGGCAGCGCCGCCCGGATCCGCGTGTCGTCGGCGACCTCGCCGTCCGTCCAGCGGGACGTTGAAGTCGACCCGGACGAGCACGCGGCGGCCCTTGACCTCGGCGTCGCGGACGCTTGCCTTGGCGAAGCTCATCGGCGGCCGCCCGGCGGCCGGCTAGGCCGGCAGGACCTTGCCGGCCAGCTCGACGCAGCGGTTCGAGTAGCCCCACTCGTTGTCGTACCAGGCGACCACCTTGACCATGCGGCCGTCGCCGATCACCATCGTCGAGCCGGCGTCGAAGATCGAGGAGTGCGGGTCGCCGACGATGTCGGTGGAGACGATCGGGTCCTCGGTGTAGGCGAGGATCCCCTTCAGCGGGCCCTCGGCCGCGGCCTTGAGCGCGGCGTTGATCTGGTCGGCGTCGAGCGGGTTCGGGGTCGTGAAGACGAGGTCGACGGCGGAGCCGGTCGGGACCGGGGCGCGCATCGAGAAGCCGTTCAGCTTGCCGTTCAGCTCCGGCAGCACCAGGCCGACCGCCTTGGCGGCGCCGGTCGTGGTCGGGATCAGGTTGAGCGCCGCGGCGCGCGAGCGGCGCGGGTCCTTGTGCGGCATGTCCTGCAGGCGCTGGTCGGCGGTGTAGGCGTGGATCGTCGTCATCAGGCCCTGCTCGATCCCGAACGCCTCGTGCAGCACCTTGGCCAGCGGCGCCAGGCAGTTGGTCGTGCAGGAGGCGTTGGAGATGATGTGGTGGCTGTCCGGGTCGTAGGCGCTGTCGAAGTTGACGCCGAGCGCGACGGTCACGTCCGGCTCCTTGGCCGGGGCGGAGATGATCACCTTCTTGGCGCCGGCCTCGAGGTGCTTGGCGGCGTCGTCGCGGGCGGTGAAGAAGCCGGTCGACTCGATCACCACGTCGACGCCGAGGTCGCCCCAGGGCAGCGCCGCCGGGTCGCGCTCGGAGAGCACCTTGAGCTCGTTGCCGTCGACCGATGATCGAGTCGCTCGCCGACCTCGACCTCGCCCGGGAAGCGGCCGAGGATCGAGTCGTACTTGAGCAGGTGGGCCAGCGTGCCGGTGTCGGTGAGGTCGTTGACCGCGACGAACTCGATGTCCGCGCCCGCCGCCTGGGCGGCGCGGAAGACGTTGCGCCCGATGCGCCCGAAACCGTTGATGCCGACCTTCACAGCCATGAAGTCATTGCCTCCTGAATTCGTGTTGGGGGAGCCGATCCTATGGAGTCGGCGTCGACTCAGTCGGACCCGATGGTGATCTCGATCTCGTACCCGTCCGGGTCCTTGAGGAAAGCCGAGTAGGAGCCGGAGCCGTGCGAGCGCCGCTCGCCGGGCTCGCCGACGCTGATGCCGCCGGCTTCGATCGCCGCCCTCCCAGGCCGCCTTGACGGCGACGATCCCGAGCGCCGGAGAAGCTGAGCAGGCCGAAGCCGGGCTTCGGGTCGTGGTGGGCGGCGACGAAGAAGACCGGCTTGGCGATGCCCCAGCCGATCGTCTCGTCCTCCTCGAAATGGCGCCGCCAGCCCAGCGGGGCGAGCATCGAGTCGTAGAAGGCGGCGCTGCGGTCGAGGTCGGAGACCTCCAGGAGGACGTGGTGGAGCATTGAGCGCGGGAGGCTATACGGCGGCGCGCCGCGGCAGGTCGGCCGCCTGCCGCTCAGCCGCGAGCGCGGGGTCCAGCGGAAGAAGCGGATCGCCAGCAGCAGGCCGGCGACGCCCCAGATCGCGACGACCGCGAGGTTGTCCCAGGCGATCGCCGGCGCCGCCGCCGGGCACGTAGGCGTCGAAGAAGGCCTCGAAGAAGTGGCGGACCGGGAAGTGGTCGGCGAAGTCGATGACGCCGCTCGGGGAGCTCGTCGTCGGGGATGAAGATGCCGGAGAGGAAGTAGAGCGGCAGCAGCAGCGCGTTGACGATCGGCGCGGCGGCGTCCTGGGAGGGGATCGCCGCGGTCAGGGCGATGCCGAGGCAGCAGAAGGAGGCGGCGCCGACCACCAGCGTGACGCAGGATCGCCGGCAGCCGCTCCCAGGGGATCGGCGACGCCGTAGAGGACGCGCGCCGATCGCCGCGAGCAGCGCCAGCATCAGCAGCGCGACGACGATCGAGTTGCCGACCCGGCCGGCGATGAAGACCCAGGCCGGCATCGGCGTGCCGCGGCCGCGCTTGAGGCGGCCGTCCTCGCGGGCGATCACCAGCGACATCGCCAGGCTCTGCATCGTCGCCGAGATCACCGAGAGGGTGATGATCGCCGGCACGTAGTAGGTCGTCGTCTCGATCCCGCCGTCGACGTCGACCGTCTGTGCCGCCGAAGACGGTGGCGAAGATCAGCAGCAGGACGACCGGGAACATCACCGTGAAGAAGACCGACGGCCGGGTTGCGCCAGAAGGCCTTCTGGTCGTAGCGGAACTGGTGGCCGACGAGGGCGAGGCCGCTCACTCGGCCGCCGCCCGTCGGCGCCGCTCGGCGCTGCGGTCAGCTCCAGGTAGACGTCCTCGAGGGTGGGCCGCGTCACTTCCAGCCCCTCCAGCTCCTCGCCCTCGGCCAGCGCCTCGCCGGTCAGCTCGTTCAGGGTCTCGCACCGGCGTCGTCGTCTCGACCGACGACCTCCTCGCCGTCGCGCGCGGTAGCTGATCGTCGCCGCGCTGCGCTCTCGCGGTCGCCGAGGTCCTCGGGGGTGCCGCGGGCGACGATCTCGCCGGCGGCGATGATCGTCACCCGGTCGGCGAGCCGCTGCGCCTCGTCCATGTAGTGGGTGGTGAGGAAGACGGTCTTGCCGAGGTCGCGCAGGCCGGCGATCACGTCCCAGGCCTGGCGCCGCGCCGAGGGGTCGAAGCCGGTGGTCGGCTCGTCGAGGAAGAGCAGCTCGGGGTCGCCGACCAGCGCCATGCCGACGTCGAGGCGGCGCTGCTGGCCGCCGGAGAGCTTGCCGGCGCGCTCGTCGGCCTTGCTCGCCGAGCCCGACCAGCTCGATCACCTCGTCGACCGGCCGCGGGCGCGCGGTAGTAGCCGGCGTAGAGCTCGAGCGACTCGCGCACGGTCAGGTAGGGGTCGAGGCGGCCGCTCTGCAGGACGATCCCGATCCGCTCGCGCCAGCCGCGCCCGGCGCGCTCGCGGGTCCTCGCCGAGCACCGTCACCTCTCCCCCGCTGCGCTTGCGGTAGCCCTCGAGGATCTCGACCGTGGTCGTCTTGCCGGCCCCGTTGGGGCCGAGGAAGGCGAAGATCTCGCCCGGCTGCGACCTCGAGGTCGATGCCGCGCACGGCCTCGATCTCGCCGTAGCTCTTGCGCAGGCCGCTGATGGAGATGACGGGTTCGGCCAAGGGGCGGCGAGTCTAGGTCGACGGGACGACCGTCTGCCTAGGCGGCTCGGCCCGTCGACGTCAGTCGACGTCGCGGTGCTTGACCCGGACGATCACGTCCTCGCGGCCGGCGAGGTCGCGGCGGATGCGGTCGGCGACGGTGACCGAGCGGTGGCGGCCGCCGGTGCAGCCGATCGCGATCGTCAGGTGGCTCTTGCCCTCGGCGACGTAGGCGGGGACGAGGAACTCGAGCAGCGGCAGCAGGCGGCCGTAGAACTCGCCCGCCTGGGTCCCCGACTCGACGTAGGCGCGGACCTCCTCGTCGAGCCCGGTCAGCGGCCGCAGCTCGTCGACGTAGTGGGGGTTGGGCAGGAAGCGGACGTCGAGGGTGAGGTCGGCGTCGCGCGGCGGCCCGTTCTTGAAGCCGAAGGTGAGCAGGGTCAGGGCCAGCTTGCCGCCCTCCTCGCCGCCGAGCATCTCCTCGGCGATCCGGCGGCGCAGCTCGGCCCCGGTCAGGTCGCTGGTGTCCATCACCATGTCGGCGCGCTCGCGCAGCGGCGCCAGCAGCTCGCGCTCGGCCCGGATCCCGTCGACGATCCGCCCTTCCGGCGCCAGCGGGTGGCGGCGGCGGGTCTCCTTGTAGCGGTCGAGCAGGGTCTCCTCGTCGGCCTCGAGGAAGAGCACCTTCGGCTTCAGCCCGTCGGCGCTCGAGGTCGTCGAGCACCTGCAGCAGGTCGTCGAAGTACTCGCCGCCGCGCACGTCGGAGACGACCGCGGCGCGCTCGACGCCGCTGCCCTCGTGGCGGAAGAGCTCGCCGAGGCTGCCGATCATCCGCGGCGGCAGGTTGTCGACGCAGAAGTAGCCGCCGTCCTCGAAGGCGGCGATCGCCTCCGACTTGCCGGCCCCGGAGTGGCCGGTGATGACGACCAGCGTCACCTCTCGCCGCTCGCTTCGCCGCTCGTTCGGTCTCATCAGCCGGTCCTGTTCAGCTGCTCGTGGATCTCGCGCCCTACTTTGCCAGGCAGGCCGGGCACCGCCTCGAGCTCCTCGCGGGTGGCGGCCAGGAACCGCTCCGGCGAGCCGAAGTGCTTGAGCAGGGCGCGCTTGCGGGCCGGGCCGACCCCCTTCAGCTCGTCGAGCACCGAGCCGGTCATCGCCCGGTCGCGGCGGCCGCGGTGGTGCTCGATCGCGAAGCGGTGGGCCTCGTCGCGGACCCGCTGCAGCAGCTTCGAGGCCTCCGAGTCGGCGGCCAGGTCGAGCGGCGCCGAGCGGCCGGGGACGTAGACCTCCTCCAGCGCGCTTGGCGAGGCTGACGACGGTGACGCCGCGCTCGGCGAACGGCGCCAGCGCCCGCATCCCGGCCGCCAGCTGGCCCTTGCCGCCGTCGATCATGATCAGCGAGGGCAGCGAGGCGAAGCTCTCGTCGCGCTTGCCGTCGTGCGGCGAGAGGTCGGCCTGCTCGAGGTAGCGGTTGATCCGCCGCGCCAGCACCTCCTCCATCGAGGCGAAGTCGTCGGGGCCGCCGTTGCCGCCCGCGTCGCGCAGGTCGCCGCGGACTTTGAAGCGGCGGTAGTCGGACTTCTTCGGTCGCGCCCGCCCTCGAAGACGACCATCGAGGCGACGGTGTGCTCGCCGCCGATGTTGGAGATGTCGAAGCCCTCGATCCGCACCGGCAGCTCCTCCATCCCCAGCGCCTCGCGCAGCGACGGAGAGCGACTCGACCCGGCGCGCGCGGCGGTGCTCGCGGCGCAGCCGGTCCTGGTCGAGGGCGAGCCGGGCGTTGCGCTCGGCCAGCTCGCGCAGGCGGCGTTTGTCGCCGCGCTCGGCGGCGCGCACCTCGACCGGGGAGCCGCGGCGCTCGCTCAGCGCCTCGGCGAGCACCTCGGCGCGCTCGCGCAGGTAGGGGCCGACGACGATCGTCCGCGGCATCGCGGGCGAGGCCGAGTAGTACTGGCCGATGAACTCCTCGGCGACCTCGGCCGGCTCGCGCTCGGCCTGGTTCTCGAGGTAGAAGCTCTGGCGCTCGGCGAGGATGCCGTCGCGGACCTGGAAGACCTGGGCGTTGGCGTCGGCGCCCTCGACCGCGACCCCGATCAGGTCGGCGGTGCCGACCGTGCCGCCGGCGACGCGCTGGCGCTCGAACAGCGAGCGGATCGCCTTCAGGCGGTCGCGGTGGAGCGCCGCGCGCTCGAATTCCTCGGCCGCCGCGGCCTCCTCCATCTTCGCCTCCTCCTCGCGCCTCGACCTGGCGGTAGCGGCCGGAGAGGAAGTCGACGATCGCGTCGATGTTGCGGCGGTACTCCTCCTGGCTGACGTAGCCGACGCAGGGCGCCCCGCAGCGCTTGATGTAGTAGTCGAGGCAGGGGCTGCCGGAGCGGCGGCCGGGCTCCGGCCCCCTCGCAGGTGCGGAACTGGAACAGCTTGCCGAGCAGGTCGAGCGTCTCCCGCACCCGCTTGGCGCTGGAGAAGGGGCCGAAGTAGGCGCGGCCGGCGCGGTGCTTCTCGCGGGTGAAGTAGACGCGCGGGTAGTCCTCGTCGAGGCTGACGCAGACGTAGGGGTAGGACTTGTCGTCGCGCAGGCGGATGTTGAAGCGCGGCCGGTGGCGCTTGATGAAGCTCTGCTCGGCGAGCAGCGCCTCGGCCTCGTTGGCGGTGACGAGGGTGTCGATGCGGTCGACCCGCGCGGTCAGGCGCGGTGTCGCCGCCGGAGAAGTGGGAGGCGACCCGTTTGCGGATCGAGCGCGCCTTGCCGACGTAGAGCAGCTCGCCGTCGCGGCCGTAGAAGAGGTAGACGCCGGGCGAGTCGGGCAGCGACGCGGCGCTGCTGCGGCGATCCGCTCGGCCCGCGTCGAGCGCGCCGCTGTCCGTCTGCCTTTCGGCCATCGCTCAAAGGGTAGGCTGCTGGCCACTCGGCCAAATTCGGACGCCAAGACGGAGAGAGAGATGACCAGCGAGACCCTCAGCCCGCCGGAGCTGAACACGCTGCGGATCGAGATCGACGGGGAGATCGGCACCCTGACCCTCGACCGCCCCGACGCCTTCAACGCGATGAGCCCGGAGATGATCGGCGAGCTGACCGTCGCCTTCGCCTGGCTCGCCGACCAGGCGCCGCTGCGCGGCGCTGATCGTCACCGGCGCCGGCAAGGCCTTCTGCGCCGGCGGCGACGTCACCTGGTTCCGCAAAGGGGTCGAGGCCGACGAGATCGACCTGCCCTCCGACGTGCGCCGCGGGGCCGAGGCCCTGCACCAGGCGATCGTCGACCTGCGGCGGATCCCCTACCCGGTGATCGCCGCGGTCAACGGCCCGGCGGCCGGCGCCGGCTTCTCGCTGGCGCTCGCCTGCGACATCCGGATCGCCTCCGAGCGCGCCTTCTTCGCCTGCGCCTACGGCCGCATCGGCGCCTCGCCCGACGGCGGCATGACCTACTTCCTGCCCCGCGTCGTCGGCCCGAGCAGGGCGCTGGAACTGCTGCTCGAGGACCCCAACCTGACCGCCGCCGACGCGCTCGAGGAGCGGGCCTGGTCGCGCGAGGTCGTCGCCGCCGGACGAGCTGATGGCCGCGCCCGCGAGCGAAGGCCGAGAAGCTGGCGCCGAAGGCGCCCCACTACGTGCGGATGGCGAAGCAGCTCTGCGGGGTCAGCATCGAGAACAGCCTCACCGACCACCTGCAGCTGGAGCGCCACGGGATCGCCGACAGCATGGCGACCGAGGACCTCCGCAACGGGGTCGAGGCCTTCTTCGGCGGCGAGACGCCCGAGTTCCACGGCCGCTGAACCGGGCTGGCGGCGCCGCCCGTATCGCGGCTACAGTCAGACGACGTCAACCCAGTCCTCCGCGGGAAAGGACCGCGATGAAGAAGCTCGCAGTCGCATGTTCGCCCTGGTCCTCGCCGCGTTCGCCCTCGTCGCCTGCGGCGGTCGGCGACGACACCACCTCCGACACGACGGCCGAACGACGACCACCCAGGAAGAAAGCGGCGGCGGCGAAAAAGAAGCCGAAGGCGGCACCGCCGGCAGCGCGGCCACGGTCGACTTCGAAGCCGACCCCAGCGGCGCCCTCGCCTACACCACCGACAAAGCCAGCGCCAAAGCCGGCAAAGTGACGGTCAACTTCACCAACCCGCAGCCGGTCCCCCACGACGTCGCGATCGAAGACGCCAGCGGCGAAACGATCGGCAAGACCGAAGTGATCGCCGAAGGCTCCGACTCGACCACGCGCCGACCTCAAACCCGGCAAATACACCTTCTTCTGCACCGTCCCGGGCCACCGCGAAGCCGGGCATGGAAGGAACCCTGACCGTCAAATAGCTGCGCAATGCACAGCGGTGCGCCTTTTACCCCCCTATGGCGGGCAAATGGCGCACCGCTGCTAGCGACGGCTGGCCAAGGTCTAGGGAAGGGCTTCGACCGTTTCTTCCGCTTCGCCGGCCACCACTTGGAAGGTGCCCGCCACATTCTCGTTACCGGGGCACCAGACAATGCTTCCTTCCGTCTTTTTGGTCTGGCCGGAGAGGACGATCGATAGAGGGACCCCGGTTTCGAAACTGCCGGTCAATTCCAGGTCGTATTCGCATTTCGCCAGGTATACACCGGCATAGACGTTCTGGATGAGCTTGAACTTCGGCACGACGGCCACGCCTTCACCCGAGCCGTCAAGCCAGTAGTCGATGACCATTTTCGTGGCCGGTGCCGGATAGCGGACCGAGAAGGTACTGCCGCCTTCGGTTTTCCAGTAGCAACCGCTGCTCCCTTCGTCCTCGATGCTCAGATTGCCCACCAGCTGCGACGCGCCCGGGTTTTCCGTCACTTCACCGATCAGTTCTGCTTCGTCGCAGGTGCGACCGCCGGCTTCCCCTTCGAAGCTGAGATTCTGCGCGATCGCCTGCAACGAGGTGCCGACTTTGAGCTGTTCTTTTTTGGTTCGCAGGACGGTCGTTCCCAGGGTCCTGAAGGTGTGATCCTCGCTCGTCGCCCTGCCTTTCGAGTTTTCCGCGACCAGCCGATAGTGATAGAGGGTTTCCGTTTCCAGGCCGGAGAACGCCTGGGTGAGATTGGCGACTTCGGTGCCGGTCACTTCTTTCAGCGGATAGTAAGACCCGTATGTGGTGGTCGTTCCCATTTCGAGATACGAGGTGGTCGCCAAGCCATGCGGCTGGATGGCCACCGACGCGATTGCTTCCCAAGGAGTGAGGCCCGATACGGGCAGCACTTCGATCCCAGGGGGGTCCGAGCTGAGAAAGGAGTGCTCGGTTCCCGTGCGTTCGCCGCTGGCGTTGCTGGCGGTGAGCCGGAAGAAGTATTTCGTCGCCGGAGTCAGGCCGGCGATCGTCGCCGACACCGTGACGGGGATGTACCCGGTGCCGGAGACGGCTCCTGCCGGAATGGGCACTTTCACCGTATACGTGCCGGATTTGGTCCCGTATTCGAACTGGAAGGTGGATGGCAGGCCGTTGGGAACCACGGTGCCTGTGAGCGTCGCTTCTTCTCCCAGGAATTTGGTGTCCGCGCTGCCACCGAGCACGACCGGAGCCCCAACGGTTTTCAGCGTTAGATCCCCACCCTGACTCGTTCCCGAGGAGTTGCTCGCGACGATTCGGTAGTGGTAGGTGGTATTGACTTTGAGACCGCTGATCGACTGGGCCTTTTCGAGCGGGCTGCTACCCGACCCCGCGCTGACTTCAGCGGTTTTCGAACCGTATGACGTGGTCGTCCCGTATTCGAAGAAGTATTTCGTTTCCAAGCCGTTGGGGTTCACTTTGCCGTTCAAGGTCGCGGTGGTTTCACCGACCGGGGCCGCCGGCAGCGTTTCCACCGCTGGCGAAAGCGCCAACGCTGGTGCGGCAACGAGTGCCGCGACCGTGACACAGACGACAAACGACGCGATGGCGGCCGTTAGCGATCTCCTCATGATCCTGCCTCCTCTTCCGCGAGCTCCCTGCTCGCATGGTGTGAGATGAAGGTAGGTACTCAGAGAGTTTTGCGTCAACCCTAGAGTCGACCCCAAGATCGACCCGGAGGGAACCGAAAAGGCTCTAGCTCGCCGCCATTACCCGGGTCACCGAATCGCCGACGAAGCACGGATTGTCGCCGCCCTCGACCTCGATGGTGAAGCGGGTGATGACCTCGTACCAGTTGCCGCCCTTGTCCTCGACGGAGACGACCTCGGCTTTGGCGCGGATCCTGGAGTCGACCGGGACCGGGGCCGGGAAGCGGATCTTGTTCCAGCCGTAGTTGACGCCGAGGGCGAAGCCGGTGGAGGAGATCAGCTCGGTGCGGAAGCCGTCGACGGTGGCGAGGGTGAGGTTGCCGTGGGCGATCGTGGTGCCGAAGGGGCTCTCGCTCTTTGCCCGCTCGACGTCGACGTGGATCCACTGGTGGTCGCCGGAGAGCTCGGCGAAGGCGTCGATGTCGGACTGGGCGATCGTCCGCCACTCGCTGGGCCCGACCTCCTGGCCGACAAGGGCCTTCATCCCCTCGACTCCGTGTACCTCGGTTGGCATCGGCGGCAGTCTATCCGCGACCGTCAGTCGGTCCAGAACTCGGGATCGAGCTCGCCGTCGCCGTCGCGGCGCGGGCCGAAGACGATCACCTCGAGCCCTTCGTCGCCCGCCTCGAAGGCGCGGGTCACCTCGGGCGAGACCCGGATCGCGTCGAGGGTCTCGACCTCGATGATCTCGTCGTCGAGCTTGAAAAGGCCCTCGCCGCGGACCACCACGTATACCTCCTCGGCGTCCTCGTGGCGATGGCCGAACGGCTGGCGCTTGCCGGGCTTGAGCCGATGGAAGCTGAAGCCGGTCTCCTCGGCCTCGAGCTCGCCCTTGGCGAAGCGGGCCTCCATCTTGTCGCTGTGGCCGAAGTCGGCCGCCGAGTCCTTGACGTCCTCCAGCTTCTTATGGGTGAAGGGGTTGCGCATCGGGCTCCTCTCGCTCGGGGTTCGAAGGCACCCTACCCGCGCCCGCTAGCCTTGACGCGTGGCCGCTCCGGTCAGTCGCGTTCTCTCCAGCAGCCAGCTCACGACGCTGGCCCAGCACGGCGAGGAGCGAACCGCGGCGGTCGGCGAGGAGCTGTTCCGGATCGGCGACGAGAGCTACCCGTTCATCGCCATCCTCGAGGGCGAGGTCGCGGTGCTGGACGGGTCGGGCCAGGAGATCGTCCGCCACGGCGCCTCCGGCTTCCTCGGCGAGATGAACCTGCTGACCGGGCAGACGGTCTTCCTCACCGCGGTGGTGACCGAGCCGATGCGATACATCGCCGTCGATCGGGTCGAGCTGCGCAAGCTGCTGCTGGAGGACGCGCCGCTCTCCGACATCCTCCTCTCGGCCTTCATCGAGCGGCGCGAGCTGCTGCAGCAGCGACAGGGAATCGGGGTCGAGATCGTCGGCCCGCGCGACTCGGCCGCGACCCGGCAGCTGATCAACTTCGCCAAACGCCAGCGCCTCCCCTACACCTGGAGCGACCCGGAGGAGGACGAGGAGGCGGCGCGGGCGCTGGCAAAGCTGGAGCCCACTGAGATCCCCCTGGTGCGGATTCCCGGCGGCGGCGAGATGCGGGCGCCGAGCGACGGCGAGCTCTTTCGCGGGCTCGGGATCGGCCTCGAGCTGGAGCCGCGCGAGGAGGTCGACCTGCTGGTGATCGGCGGTGGACCGGCGGGCCTCGGAGCCGCCGTCTACGGCGCCTCGGAGGGGCTCGACACGCTGGTCGTCGAGAGCACCGGGCTGGGCGGGCAGGCCGGGACCTCGCGACGGATCGAGAACTACCTCGGCTTCCCGGCCGGCATCACCGGCACCGAGCTGACCAGCCGCGCCGTCACCCAGGCGCGCAAGTTCAACGCCCGCACCGCGACGCCGTACCGGGTCGCGACGCTGGAGCCCGGCGAGGAGCGCCATCTCGTCCGCCTCGAGGAGGGGAACGAGATCTCCGCCCGCGCGGTCGTCATCGCCACCGGCGCCGAATACCGCAAACTGCCGGTCGCCGACCTCGAGCGCTACGAGGGCCTGAGCATCTTCTACGCGGCCGGGCCGCCGGAGGCGCAGATCTGCGGCGGCCAGCGGGTCGGGGTGATTGGCGGCGGCAACTCAGCCGGCCAGGCAGCCGTCTGGCTCGCCCGCGGCGGTGCCCTGGTAACGCTCCTGCACCGGCGGGCCGACCTCACGGAGACGATGTCGAGCTACCTGATCGAAGAGCTGGACCGCTACGGCGTCAACGTCCGCGACCGCAGCGAAATTGCCGAGCTGCACGGGGAGAACGACGAACTGGAAGCGGTCACGCTCACCGACGGCGACCGCCTGCCCTACTCCTACCTCTTCCTCTTCCTCGGCGCCTCGCCCTGCACCGACTGGCTCGGCGAGACTGTCGCCCGCGACGAGAACGCCTTCATCCTCACCGGCTCCGAGGCGGGCGCCGACGGTCTGCTGGAAACCAGCGCCCCCCGCGTCTACGCGGCCGGCGACGTCCGCGCCGGCTCGATCAAGCGCTGCGCGATCGCCGTCGGGGAGGGCGCCGCGGTGGTCCGCTTCGTCCACGAGCACCTGTCGCCGACCGCGGTCAAGCCGCGCGTCTAGCGCTGCCTACAGGGGCACCGTTTCGACCTGCGAGGCGAGCTCGCCGTCGCGCAAGACGTGCAGGGCGAAGCCAGGATGCGGGACCAGCTCGACGCCTTCGGTCTCGAAGTCGGGGCGAGCCTGCAGGTAGGTACTGGGGACAGCCAGGACCGGCACGCCTGCGAGAGCCGAGGCGGCGACCCGGTGGAGGTGGCCGCCGACGATCGCCCGCAGTTGCGGGTGCCGCGCGACGACCTCCGCGAGCGGCTCACGCTGCCCGGGCTCGAGGTTGATCCCATCCCACTCCTCGATTCCGGTGGCGAGCGGCGGGTGGTGCAGCGCCAGCAGGGTCGGACGCTCTGGCTGCGCCCCCAGCTCCTCGTCGAGCCATTGCAGCTGCTCGGCGTCGTAGCGGCCGGGGTCCTGACCGGGGACATTGGAATCGAAGACGACGAGCCGCAGCTCGCCGATGCTGGCTGAGTAGCGGACCGGGTCGCTCGCTTCGCCGGGAAGGTCAAAAGCCTCCCGCAGGCGACCGCGGTCGTCGTGGTTGCCGGGCAGGACATGAAGGGGAGCGTCGAGACGCCCGAGCAGCTCGCGCGCCATCCGGTAACCGGCCTCGGCCCCGTCGTCGGTCAGGTCGCCGGAGACCAGCACCGCGTCGACCCGGTTCGGCAGCGATCGAACCGCCTCGACCACCGCTTCCAGGTGCGGCACCGGATCGACCCCGTTCTCATTGGCGCCGATGTGAAGGTCGCTGAGCTGGGCGAGGAGGACCGGCTTCGGCATCCTGAAGGACGCTACTGCTGCCGGTGAGGAGGCTTTGTGTGGTTGCTCAACGGAGAACTGGAAGAAGCTTCTCCTTTACGGAGCAGCTCCTCGACATCCCAGCCTTCCTCAGCTTCCCGAACGAGCTTCTCGATTAACTCGTCGGTGATCAACTCGCCGTTGATCGTTCTGCCGTAGTTCTTCTTTTCCACACTCATCAGCCTCCCAGGAGGTTGGCATATCTCGATCGCATCTTCATTGCGTGAATCGCTAACTCGGATCCATCCGCTTTGAGAACGGTGACCACCTCAAGAAGTTCCGCGTTTCTCCCAGCACCGATGTAGAGACGACCACCGTCCTCCCGCTTGATCACCTGTATGGGCTGGCGGAGGGCATGTTCGATATCTGCGACGAGCACACCGTGCTTGAGAGCGGATGAATTGACTCGCCGCATCTTGGTCACCCGAAACGTCACGCGACCAGACGCACTTCGAAGCTGGGCATCGCCATCGCGCCGGCGCCGCCGATCAGGGCGAGGATGCGGGTGACGTAGGCCTGGGTCTCGGGGTAGGGCGGGATGCAGCGGCAGGCTTCGACCGGGGCGGGGCCGGCGTTGTAGGCGGCGAGGGCGAGCTCCGGCGAGCCGAACTGGCGCAGGAGGTCGGACATCAGGTGGGCCTCGGCGTCGATCGCCGCCACCGGGTCGTAGGGGTTGGTGAGGTCGTAGGAGGCGGCGGTGCTGGGCATAAATTGCGCGATTCCCTGGGCGCCGGCAGGCGAGCCTGCGGTGGGGTCGAAGCCCGACTCCGCCATCAGCTGGCCGGCCATCAGCGCCGGCGGCACGCCCCAGCGGGCGGCCGAGCGCAGGATCGGCTCGCGGTACTGAGCCGGGACGAAGGAGGGCAGGCTGGTCGAGGTGAGCGTCGCCGCATCTCCCCCACTCGCGGTGACCGCTTCCCCCTCCGGCGAGCACGGCTCTGGGCCGCTCGCAAACCCGAAATGCCAAGCCTCCCAGCTGTATCTCTGGACGAAGCCGAAGCGACCCGCATTGGCCGCGAGCCAGCCGTAGGCGGAGGACGGACCCAGATCCAGCTCGGTGGCGCAGCGGTGCAGCGACTGGCCCGGCGGGGCGACCCAGGTGGGATCGGGGTGGGCGGCGAACAGTTCCGCCTGCTCGGCGTCGGAGCGGAAGCCGGAGACGACCATCAGCAGCACTCCGTCGGCGCGGGCCGCGGCGGCCATCTGGTCGTAGGCCGCCGCAGCGTCGGGCCGGATCCCCTCGCCGTCTCTGTAGACCAGTGGGCCGCTGTAGCCCCCTCCGGTTGCCATGCCCGTTCCGGTTTCGCCGGCCGAGGTAGCGCCGAAGGGGGCGGCTGCTTCGGCCACCGCCGAAGCCTCGACCCGCTGGCCTTCGCTTTCCCGCAGACCGGCGACGATCAGGGCTTTCGCCCGGACCGGGGCGAAGGTGTCTCGGTCTGGGAAGCGGACCTCGACCCGCGCGGGATCGACCTCGTTCGCCCGCGCGGCGGCCAGCGCCGCCAGCCGCGCCCGCGCCAGGTAGGTCGCCTTGTCGATGTGACGGGGATTGGGGCGACCGTCCGCCAGCCGGGCCGGCGCCATCAGCCGCGGCAGGTCGTCGCGCATCGAGCGCACGGCCGAGATCGCGACCAGATCGGCGGCCCGCTGCGCCCGCCCCTTGCCGGTGACGGCGCCGGCAATCGCGACCAGCGCCAGCGCCGCGGCGATCAGCGCGAGGGCGCCGCCGAGCGCGAGGATCAGCGCCTGGCCGTCCTCGCGCTTCACCGACGACCGCCGCACAGCCGACGGACAAGGCGATCGGGGAGGCCGCCCGGCGAGCCGGCCCGCAACACGCCGAACAGCGCCCGCCGCTCTGCCACCCAGCCGAGGCGGCTCTTCAGCACCCCGACCGCGAGGCCGCGCCCGAGCAGGTCACGCGCGGTCAGCGCCACCAGGGCGCGGTCGGCGGCCAGGTCGGCTCGCAGCAGTACCCCGGAAGACCGCAGACCAGACTCCGTCAGCGCCCCCTGCAACAGCCGTGGCGGCAGGTGGAGCACGGCGAGCACCCCTCGAGCCGAGGCGATCGCCGCCGCGGCCGACTCCAGCCCCTCGCCGTCCGCGGGCACGGCCAGGTGGCAGACCTGACCCCGCGCCGCGACCCTGGCCTCCGCCAGGTGCGCCCGCAGCCGCTCCTCCAGCTTCTGCGCCGCCGCCGAGGCGATCAGCGTCGGCCGCGGCGCCCGGCCGCCGACGTCGACCAGCAGCGTCGCGGTGTCGGGGTCCGCAGCGGCGCAGGCGAGCGCCGCGGCGACGCCACGCGCGCCCTCGGCCTCCCCCACCGCGGCGACCAGGACGACGGGACCCGAGGCAAGCGGGTTGAGGAAGACCGTCGCCTCCGGGCGCGCGGGGCTGGCGACGCTCATCGCGCCGGCCTCGCCGCGGCGCTGCTGCTGACCGCCAGCCGCGCGGAGAGCCCCGCGATCGGCGAGGGCGGCCGCAACCGCACCGAGACCGTGCCGCCCTCGACCCGCACCGAGACGTCGTCCTCGGCCCAGCCTGGCAGCGCCGCGCGAGCCGCCTCCGCCGCCGACCCGCCCGAGGCCAGCGCCAGCGCCCCCGCCTCGGCCGCGCCGTCGGCCAGGGTCATCGCGTAGCCCGCCGCCAGCAGTTGCAGCGCCACCAGCCCCGCGAGCAACAAAGCGGGCAGCGCCGCGACCAGCTCGACCGTCGCCTGACCGCGCTCAGCCATCGCCGGGCTCCGGGCCGCTGCGCGCCTCGACCCGCAGCCGCGGCAGCGACGGGATCAGGCGCGGAACCACGACCGCAACGCCGACCCCGTCCTCCGCCTCGACCCGCGCGCCCGTCCGCATCGAAGGCGGCAGCGAGGAGCGCGCGGCGGCGGAGGCGTCCCCACCGACCAGCGCCGCCCTCGCCCCCGCCCGCGCGGCCACGCTCGCCGACCAGAGCGCCTGCCCGGCGAGCGCGATCTGCGCCGCCACCAGGAGCGCCAGCAACAGGAAGGGCACCACCGCGACCAGCTCGACCGAAGCGGTCCCCTCCTCCCCGTGCGCTGCTTCCCCGGCTCCCGATGGCATGGACCAACCGTGCCGAGGGAGATCGCACCTGTGGCGCGCAGATCGCAAAATCTCTGAACAGCTTCCGCCACGGAACTGCCAACGCCGCCCCTACACTTGAGCTGTGCGAGCCGCCCGCAACGTCGCGATCATCATGCTCCTGGCCTTGGTCGTCGCCTTCCTGCCCGGCGGTGGCAATGCCGCCGAAGCACTGATCACGGCGCTGACGATGGCGCTACTGGCCGGCGTCGCCTGGATGGTCTACACGCTCTCGCGCGAGAACCAGCTGACCCTCGCCACTCTCAGCGACGGCCGCCGCGCCCTCCTCTACGGCGCCGTCGGCATGATCCTGCTGCTGATCGCCGGCACCGACAAGCTCTTCTCAAGCGGCGGCGGCACCCTGCTCTGGATCGTCCTCCTCGCCGCCTCCGTGGCGGCCATCTGGCGGGTCTGGATGGACGCCAACAGCCTCGGCTGACCCGCCGAGCTCCCTACTTGTGGGTCATCACGAGGATGCCGACGATCAGCGCCCCGGCGACGCAGGCGATCCCCAGCACCCCGACCAGCGCCGCCGCCGTGGCCGCCAGCGGCCTTTCGCCTCGACTCAGCTCGGCGAACTGACCCGCGCCCCAGATAGCAACCGAGAAAGCGAAGGTGACGCCGAGTCCGGCGACCACCGAGGCGAGGATCGTCTGCAGCAGTTCGTCGGTGTGGACGATCGTCGCGATCATCCGCCGGCCGCCGTGACGGGGGCGCCGCGCTCCGCCCGCCGGGCAAAGGCAGCGGCGACCAGCGACAGCGCCATCAGCGTGACCAGGATCGGACCCAGGGCTCCCGTCCCGAAGATCGCCGTGAAGCCGTAGGTGAGGCCGCCGATCGCGGCCGCCGCCGGCAGGGTCAGCAGCCAGGCGACGAAGATGTTGCCGGCGACGCCCCAGCGCACCGCCGAGAGCCGTTTCGCCGCCCCCGACCCCATCACGCCGCCGTTGATCACGTGCGTGGTCGAAAGCGGGAAGCCGAAGTGGGTCGAGGCGAGGATCACCGCCGCTCCCGCGCCCTGAGCCGAAAAGCCTTGGGCCGCGTCCATCTTGATGATCCGGGTGCCGGTGGTTTTGATGATCCGCCAGCCGCCGCTGTAGGTACCGAGGGCGATCGCGGTCGCCGACGAGGCGATCACCCAGAAAGGCGGGTCGGCTTCGGCTCCGAGGGTGCCGTTGGCGATCAGCGCCAGGGTGATGATTCCCATCGTCTTCTGGGCGTCGTTGGTGCCGTGCGCGAGCGCTAACAGGCCGCCGGAGAGGATCTGCCCATAGCGGTAGCCACGGGTGACGATGCCCGGCCGCTGCTTCCCCACCACCCGGTAGGAGATCCCGATCGCGATGCCGGCGACGAGGAAAGCGAGGATCGGAGCGACGACGGCAGGGATCAGGACTTTGCCGATCAGGCCTTCGGCGATCACCGCGTCGAAGCCGACCGCGGCCACGGCGGAGCCGACGACGCCGCCGATCAACGCGTGCGAAGAGCTGGAGGGCAGCCCGAAGTACCAGGTGATCAGGTTCCAGGCGATCGCCCCGATCAGGCCGGCGAAGACGATCGTCGGGGTGATCACTTCGGCGTTGACGACGTCTTTGGCGACGGTGGCGGCGACGCTGATCGAGATGAAGGCGCCGACGAAGTTGAGCAGCGACGCGAAGCCGATCGCCACCTGCGGCCGCGCCGCCCCGGTCGAGATCGAGGTGGCGACGACGTTAGCCGTGTCGTGGAACCCGTTGGTGAAGTCGAACGCCAGCGCCGTGGCGATGACGATGACGATGATGATTTCGGAGTCCATCAGCGGACTCTCGTCACGAGTTTTTGATGACGATGCCCTCGAGGATTTGCGCCGCCGTCTCAGTCGCGTCGATCGCCTCCTCGAGCACCGCGAACATGTCCTTCCAGCGGATCACGACCATCGGGTCGATCCCGTTGGAGAAGAGCGAGGCGACGGCATCGCGGGAGATCCGGTCGCCGTCGTTCTCGAGCCGGTGGATCTCGATCCAGTATTTGTCGAGATCCTTGAAGGTCGGCAGGCCCTCCAGCCCCATCGCCAGCTGCTCGCAGGAGGCGACGAGGACCTTGGTCAGTGCCTGGGCCTGCTCCATCGGCGCCTCGATCTTGTAGAGACCGAGGAAGTCGGCGGCCTCCTCGGTGAAGTCGACGATGTCGTCCATCTGCGTCGCCAGCCCGTAGATGTCCTCGCGGTCGATCGGAGTGACGAAGGTCGAGTTGAGGCGTTTGATGATCTCGTGGGTGATCCGGTCACCCTCCTGCTCGGCCTCGACGATCGAGCGCGAGAGCCCGCCCGAGTCGGGCCAGGTGTTCATCATCTCGTCGAGCAGGCGCGCGGCGTGCAGCGAATTCTGACCCGCTTGGATGAAGAGGTCGAAGAAGGTCCGGTCGCGAGGAAGGAGCGAGAAGCGCGCCACTGCGGCGCATCCTAGTGACGCGGCGGACGGAGGCGCGTCTCAGGCGGGCGAGGTCGCCAGGTGCTCTGCGGCACGCGCGGAATGTCGTGCCATCAGCTCCTCCTGTGCGCTGCGGACCTCGCCATCGGGATCGCGCCGCGTCCAGGTGCCATCCGATCCCAGTTCCCAGGAGTTGGCGTTGTCGGCGAGGCAGCGCTCGACGCACGTCGAGCAGCTCCGCCTTCAGCGCCTCGTCCTCGACCGGCGCCACCAGCTCGACCCGGCTGTCGAGGTTGCGCGGCATCAGGTCGGCAGAGCCCATCAGCACCCGGGTCTCCTCGCCGCGGCGGAAGGTGTAGATCCGCGAGTGCTCGAGGAAGCGGCCGACGACCGAGCGCACGGTGATGTTCTCCGAGATCCCCTCGACCCCCGGCCGCAGGCAGCAGATCCCGCGCACGTTGAGGTCGATCCGCACCCCCGCCTGCGAGGCCTCGTACAGCGCCTGGATGCAGCGGGTGTCGACCAGCGCGTTCATCTTCAGCGCGATCCGCGCCTCTTCCCCCGCCTCCTGCGCCGCGGCGGTGCGCTCGATCTCGGCGACGATCTGGTCGCGCATCGTCGTCGGCGAGACCAGCACCTTGCGGTACTCGGCCGGGCGGCCGTAGCCGGTGAGGAAGTTGAACATCTCGGCGACGTCGGCGCCGACGTCGGGGTCGGCGGTGAAGAGGCCGAAGTCGGTGTAGAGGCGGGCGGTCGTCGGGTTGTAGTTGCCGGTACCGACGTGGACGTACTCGCGCACCTGCTCGCCCTCGCGGCGGGCGACGAGGATCGCCTTGACGTGGGTCTTCAGCCCGGGGATGCCGTAGACGACGTGGACGCCGGCCTCCTCCAGGGACTTCGCCCAGTGGATGTTCGCCTCCTCGTCGAAGCGCGCTTTCAGCTCGACCATGCAGACCGCCTGCTTGCCGCGTTCGGAGGCGCGGATCAGCGACGGGCACCAGCGGCGAGTCGTCGCTGGTCCGGTACACG
Source organism: uncultured Actinomycetes bacterium (assembly GCA_963850735.1). GTDB lineage: Bacteria > Actinomycetota > Thermoleophilia > Solirubrobacterales > 70-9 > VAYN01. Next base: position 395,011 of record CAWKMK010000007.1, on the reverse strand, counting down.
GTCTGCTTGATCGCCAGCACGTCGGGGTCGGCGACGGCCTGGGTGACGAAGCGCTCGACCGCGCTCGGGAAGGAGTCGTAGGGATGGTGGACGAGCAGGTCGCCCTGGCGGATCTCGGCGAAGATGTCGATCTGGTCGTCGTCCTCGCCCTGCAGGCGCGGCTGGGTGACCGGAGTCCAGGGCGGCCAGCGCAGCTCGGCGTGGCCGGGGACGTCGGCGATCGTGGCGAGGTCGGCGAGGTCGATCAGCCCCTCGACGTCGTAGACCTCGCGGTCTTCCAGCCGCAGCGCCTCGACCAGCTGGGCGCGCAGCTTCGGGTTCATCCCGGAGCCGACCTCGAGCCGCACCACCTCGCCGAAGCGGCGGCGGCGGAGCTCGTCCTGGACTGCCTGCAGGAGGTCGTCGGCCTCGTCGGAGATGGTGAAGTCGGCGTCGCGGGTGACGCGGAAGTAGCCGTAGTCGATCACGTCGATCCCCGGGAAGAGGGCGTCGAGGTTGGCGGCGATCACCTCCTCCAGGGGGACGAAGGTCGGTGCCGTCGTCGCCGAGCGGCAGGAAGCGGCCGAGCAGCTCCTTCGGGACCTTGACCCGGGCGATGATCTCGTTGCCGGACTCGGAGTCGCGCAGCAGGACGCCGAGGCTGAGCGAGAGGTTGGAGATGTAGGGGAAGGGCCGGCCGAGGCCGATCACCAGCGGCGTCAGCGCCGGGAATACCTGCTGCTCGAAGCGGGCGTCGATCTCACGCCGCTCCTCGGCATTGGCCGTCTTCAGGGTGACGATGCGGATCCCGTGCCCCTCCAGCGCCGGCAGCAGGTCGCCGCTGAAGCACTCGCAGAGGCGGTCGTCGAGCTCCAGCACGCGGCGCTGGATCGCGTCGATCTGCTCCTTCGGGGTCAGCCCGTCGGGACCGCGCGCTTCGATCCCGGCGTCGAGCTGGTCGAAGAGGCCGGCAACGCGGACCATGAAGAACTCGTCGAGGTTGTTGGCGTAGATCCCGCAGAAGCGGAGCCGCTCCAGCAGCGGCACCTCGGAGTCCTCGGCCAGCTCCAGGACCCGCTGGTTGAAGTCGAGCCAGGAGAGCTCGCGGTTGAAATAGAGATCGGGATCGTCGATCGGTCCATTATGCGGCACGGGCCACACCCTGCGAACCGCCTGCGGAGACGGCGTCGAGGGCGCGCCGGTAGCCAGCGGCGAGCTGTGCCATCGAACCCTCCCAGGAGCGTTCGCGGGCGGCGCGGGCGCCGGCCTCGCCGAGCTGGCGCCGCAGCCGCGGCGAGGAGGCGAGCTGTAGCAGCGTCCCGGCCAGGTGGTCGGCGTCGGGGCGGCAGAGCAGGCCGGTGTGGCGGTTCTCGATCAGCGCCGCCGGGCCGCCTTCGGCGACGGCGACGATCGGCAGCCCGCTGGCCGCCGCCTCGAGGATCACCTGGCCGTAGGTGTCGGTGCTGCTGCAGAAGAGGAAGGCGTCGGCGCTGGCGTAGGCGCGGGGCAGATCCTCGCCGGAGAGCCATCCGAGGAAGGTGGCGCGCTCGCCGAGGTGCTCGCGCAGCTCGGCTTCCTCGGGGCCGCCGCCGGCCAGCAGCAGGTGCAGGCGCGGGTCGGCGGCGTGGGCGCGGATGAAGGTCTCGGCCAGCAGGTCGACCCCCTTCTCGCGGGTCAGGCGCCCGGCGTAGAGGACCTTGATCTCGCCCGGGAAGGCGTCGCGGTCGGCCTTCGCCGGGTCGAAGCGGTCGAGGTCGACGCCCGCGCTCCCAGCGGCCGATCCGGGCCGGGTCGGCGCCGAGGGCGGCGACCGAGGCGTCGGCGGAGGGGCTGGGCGAGAGGACCGCGGCCGGGGCCGAGTAGAAGGCGCCGAGGCCGGCCCGGGTCAGCGCCTCGAGGGTGCTGTCCCGGCTGCGCATCCCGGCGTAGGTGGCGATCTCGGTGTGGTAGCTGGCGAGCAGCGGCACGCCGGTGATCCGGGTCATCAGCGTCGCGGCGATCCCGGCCGGGCCGGGGGCGGTGACGTGGACGAGGTCGTAGGAGCCCTCGGCCAGGGTCTCGACCAGGTCCGGCAGGCCGGGGACGCCGAGGGTCATCCCCTCGTAGAAGGGGATCTCCAGCTCGGCGGCCGCCGGCAGGCGGCGGTCGACGCCGGGGTCGGTGCCGACGATGTCGACCTCGAAGCCGGGGACGCCGCGCTCGCGGATCTGTTCGATCGTGTGGGTGACGCCGTGCATCGAGCCGATCCCGTCGGCGATCACCGCCACCCGGCTGGCGCTCGCCGCGGCGGTCGCGCAGCTTCGCCTTCTCGGCGCCGAGGAAGGCGGTCGCCGGCGCGTAGGGGATCGCCGGGACGAGGGCGCTCGAAGAGGCCGTTGACGGCGGCCTGGAGGTCGCCGCTCGGCGACCGCCTCGGCGCCGCCGTCGACCGCGGCGCGCAGACCGCGATCGTGGCGCCGGCGGGCGCGGCGGTAGAGGTCGGCGTGGGAGAAGTCGTCCGCCTGCATGTAGGCGATCAGCTCGGCGCCGCGGACCTCGAGCCCGACCCCGTCGAGCCAGGCATCCAAGAGCGCCCGCGCGTCCTCAGGCCCAACATCAGCAGCAATCTTCCCCTCACGGGCAGCCCCCTCCCGGATCACCCTCTCCGCCATCTTCAGGACGGCGCTCCGCGTTGGACGGGCGGGGGTCCCTCCCCGGACCCTCCCCGCTGTTGTCCGGGGAGGGACCCCCGCCCGTCCCCCACTACCAGAGCCCTGGTCGCCAAGGCCATCGCGGCATGCGCCCACTTGGCCGCGCTGCCCTGTTCCCCACTTGCTTCGGCGTCGCCGCGCTGCAGGTGGGCGAGAAACTCTTCCGGCGTCCCAGCGGCCGACACCTCGGTGAAGGTGCGGCCGATGTCGACGCCGGCATGGTCGTCGGAACCGCCGATGCCGGTGCCGCCGTGCGTCTCGACGTAGACGGCGGCGGGCATGTTCAGCTCGGCGGCCCGAGAGCCGTTGCGGACCTCCCAGATCGGGAACAGCTCCGCCAGTCGCCGCCGGTGGCGCCGGGTCAGCGGCGCGGCGACGTTGAAGAAGGGATGCGCCAGGGCGCAGGCGATCCCCTGCTCGTGAAGGTACGCGGCGCAGGCCTCGACGTCGCCGGAATGCGCCTGCAGCCACTCGTGGTCTCCGGGAGTGATCCCGTAACAGAGGACGTGAACCGCCTGGGGCTCGCCGGCGAAGCGGGCGGTCAGCTCCTCGGAGACGAAGCAGTCGGGACGATCGGCGAGCTCGAGGCAGCCGTCGATCGTGTCGTGGTCGGTGATCGTGACGAAGTCCATCCCCCGCCGCTTGGCGAGCTCGTAGACCTCCTCGGGCGGAGTCGCGCACTCCGGCAAACCGAGCGAGCGCTGGACGCCCAGCTTCGAGTACTGCGACGCGGTCGAGTGGCAATGCATGTCAACACGGGAAGTCATCGGTGCTCTCCCTATTTCGAGTTCCTTTTCACCCACAGGGTTCGCCATCGCCGGGCGAACGGAATGTGAAAAGGCCGATAACGCGCGCTAAGCCGCGACGCGCTCCGGCGAACTGCCGTTATCGCTGCCGTTGAGGAGGTCGAGGATTACTCCCTCGCGGAGGCCGCCCTTGCCTATATGCAGGGGCTGGCCGAGGAGGTCGGGTCGAACTTCTCCAAGAGGTTAGGACGCCGGTCCTCTACGGGCAGCGCAACTTCTGCACCCGGTCGTTCCCCGTGTCGGCGACCCAGAGGCTCGCAGCCGGAGATGTCGATGCCGCGGGGTTCGACGAATTGACCGTCGTTGGGGCCGTAGGTGCCGAACTGGGTCTGGTAGGCGCCTTTGGAGCTGAAGCGCTGGAGGCGGGCGTTGCCCGCTGTCGGCGACCCAGACTCTTGCCTTCGGAGTCCACGGCGATGCCGTCTGGGCGCGATTTGAACTGCCCGATTGCCGGTTCCTTCGGCGCCAACTTTGCTGGATGAATTCGCCGGCCGAGTTGAATTCCTGGGTACGGTTGTTGTTGGTGTCGGCGACGAGGATGTTGCCTTCGGCAGTCGATCGGCGATCGGCTTCGGGGGATTGTGAATTCGCCGTTACCGGTGCCTTCTTTTCCGAATTGAGCCTAGGACAGTTCGCCTTCGTGAGTTGATCTTCTGGCACGCGCATGGACGCGCCGATCAAGATGTTCACCCCGGTCCACCACCCAGACGTTGCCGGAGGAGTCGATTGCCAAGTCAGAAGCTCGCCAGAACTGGCACGTTGCCGGTGCCGCTGGCATGCCGAAGCTGAGTTTGCAGTTCACCCGCTGCCGAGTACTCGCGGACCTGCGTGCTGCCGGCTGACCCAGACGTCGCCTTCGGAGTCGATGTCGATTGCCCCGCGAGTTCGATCGCAGTCCCGAACTGGCTGACGAATTCGCCGCTCGAGTTGAACTTCTGCACGCGTTTGTGGCCGGTGTCGGCGACCCAGGCGTTGCCGCTGGCGTCGATCGCGACGTCGTAGGGAGTCGAGAGGCGGCCGGCGCCGGAGGACTCACCGCCGGCCTTGAGGGTGAATTCTCCGCTGAGATTGAACTTCTGCACCCGGTCGTTCCCCGTGTCGGCAACCCAGAGGCTCGAGCCGGAGATGTCGATGCCGCGGGGTTCGACGAATTGACCGTCGTTGGGGCCGTAGGTGCCGAACTGGGTCTGGTAGGCGCCTTTGGAGCTGAAGCGCTGGACGCGGTCGTTGCCCGAGTCGGCGACCCAGACTCTGCCTTCGGAGTCCACGGCGATGCCGCGGGGCGATTTGAACTGCCCGTTGCCGGTTCCTTCGGAGCCGTCTTTGCGGACGAATTCGCCGGCCGAGTTGAATTCCTGGTAGCGGTTGTTGTTGGTGTCGGCGACGAGGACGTTGCCTTCGGAGTCGATCGCGATCGCTTCGGGGGATTTGAATTCGCCGTTACCGGTGCCTTCTTTTCCGAACTGGCTTAGGTATTCGCCTTTGGAGTTGAACTTCTGCACGCGCATGGACGCGCCGATCAAGATTTCACCCCGGTCCACCACCCAGACGTTGCCGGAGGAGTCGATTGCCAAATCAGAAGCTCGCCAGAACTGGCCGTTGCCGGTGCCCTGGCTGCCGAAGCTGAGTTTCAGTTCACCCGCTGCCGAGTACTCGCGGACCTCGTGCTGCCGGCGACCCAGACGTCGCCTTCGGAGTCGATGTCGATGCCCCGCGGTTCGATCGCAGTCCCGAACTGGCTGACGAATTCGCCGCTCGAGTTGAACTTCTGCACGCGTTTGTGGCCGGTGTCGGCGACCCAGACGTTGCCGCTGGCGTCGATCGCGACGTCGTAGGGAGTCCAGGAGAGCGGCCTGGCGCCGGAGCGACTCACCAAAGCCGGCCTTGAAGGTGGTCCGTGCATTCGCAGCCCATAGCAGTGCCTGCGAAAGCAAAGATCACGACGAAAAGCGGTGCAGAACAAGGACCGACGAAGCTTCGTGACGCGTTGGTTCATTGGGCACGGTGCCTCGATCGTCCCTCGCCGGGACCGTAACCCCTAAAATTCGGTTTATTATTGATCAGTAAGGTGTTTCCAATGCATGCCTAAGCCGCGACGCGCTCGGGGGAGCCGTTGATGCTGCCGTTGAGGAGGTCGAGGATGACTCCCTCGCGGAGGCCGCCCTTGCCGATCTGAAGGGGTTGGCCGAGGAGGTCGGAGAGCTTCTCGAGGAGGAGGACTCCGGTGGGGAGGATGCGGACTCGGGTGGGGTCTAGCTCGAAGCGGCGGCCGACGTCGGCGGCGGGGTCGCCGCAGAGGACGCGGATGCCGCGCTCCAGGGTCTCGTACTCGAGCACGGCGCCGACCAGGCGGCGCAGCGAGGTGGCGGAGCCGCCGACCGCGACGGCCTGGGCCGGGCGCTCGATCTCCACCCCCTCGAAGATGTCCTCGATGCGGTCGCGGGTGCGGCGGATCTCGGCCGCCGAGGGCGGGTCGGAGGAGAGCAGCTCGTCGGCCAGGTTGCCGGAGCCGACCGGCCAGGACTGGACGCTCTGCACGCCGTCGGGCACGGTGCCGAGGATCACCTCGGTCGAGCCGCCGCCGATGTCGACGACGCCGATCAGGCCCTCGGCGGGGTGGCCCAGCGTCTTGGTCGCGCCGAGGAAGGAGAGCCGACCCTCCTCCTCCTCGGAGAGGATCTCGATCGGGACGCCGGCCGCGGCGGCGACCGCCTCGGCCACCTCCTCGCCGTTCTTCGCCTCGCGGATCGCCGCGGTGGCGACAGCGCGAATCTCCTCCGCGCCCAGCTCCTGGGCGAGCCGCACCTGAGTGGCGACGACCTCGCCCACTTCCTCGATTTTCTCCTCGGCAGATCCGGCCCTTCTCAACCGCTTTCCCGATCCGCGTATAAGCCCGCTGCTCCATCGCCTTCTTCAACTGCCCGTCAACGGGCTCCGCAACGAGCAGTCGCGTCGTGTTCGAACCGATATCTATGGCGGCGCAGAGGGTCATGGGCGCAGAACACGCATGTTCCCAGGCAGCCCGGATCTCAACCGGGCCTGGCGCCCAACGCTCAGCTCGGATGCGAGGCGTCCTCGAACTCCCGGAACAGCCCGGTGACGACGAAGGCCACCTGCTCACCGATGTCGACCGCGTTGTCCCCCACCCGCTCGATCGCCCGCGCCGCCAGCAGCATCGTCATCGCCCACTCGCGCTTGTCGGCGTCGTCGCCGATCTGCAGCGCCAGGCTGAAGCACTCGCGATTCAGCTCATCGACGGCGTCGTCGCGCCGCACCAGGTCGCGCGCCATCTCCACGTCGCGCTGCTCGAACGCCGCCTTCGCCTGCACGATCAGGGTCCGGGTGTGGGTCCCCATCTTCAGGATCAGCTCGACCATCTCGGGGTCGACCGGCGCGTAGTTGCCGGTCAGCGGGATCACCTTGCAGACGTTCACGCACTGGTCCCCCATCCGCTCGATGCTCTTCAGCACGTGCAGGAGGGCGGAGATCAGCCGCAGGTCGGTCGCCACCGGCGACTGCGTCGCCAGCAGCGTGATCAGGCTCTGGTGCACCTCCAGGTAGCGGCCGTCGATGCGGTCGTCGTCGGCGATCACCACTTCGGCCAGCTCGACGTCCTGGTTCTCGACCGCTTCCATCGTCCGCGCCAGGGCGGTGGCGACCATGTCGAGGCCCTCTAGGGCGCTCGACTCCAGGTTGGCCAGTTCCTCCAGGTACTCGGCTCGTGCTATTTCCGGCATCGCCCGCCCCTCCTCAGCCGAACCGGCCGCTGACGTAGTCCTCGGTCGCCTGCTGCGAGGGGTTGGTGAAGATCGCCTGGGTCGCCCCGACCTCGACCAGCTTCCCGGGCTTGCCGGTTTCGTCGAGGTTGAAGAAGGCGGTGACGTCGCTGGCCCGCGCCGCCTGCTGCATGTTGTGAGTGACGATCACGATCGTGTAGCGGCTCTTCAGCTCGGCGATCAGGTCCTCGATCGCCAGCGTCGCGACCGGGTCGAGCGCCGAGCAGGGCTCGTCCATCAGCAACACCTCCGGCTCGACCGCGATCGCCCGGGCGATGCAGAGCCGCTGCTGCTGGCCGCCGGAGAGGCCGGATCCGGGCTTGTCGAGCCGGTCCTTGACCTCCTCCCAGAGGTGGGCGCCGCGCAGCGAGCGCTCGACCACCTCGTCCTTGCGCGCCTTCGGCACCCGGCCCGAGTTGAGGTTGAGCCCGGCGGCAACGTTGTCGTAGATCGACATCGTCGGGAAGGGGTTGGGCGACTGGAAGACCATCCCGATCAGCCGCCGCACCTGCACCGGGTCGACACCCTTGCCGTAGACGTCCTCCCCGTCGAGGGTCACCTCGCCCTCGACCCGCGCCCCCGGCGTCAGCTCGTGCATACGGTTGAGGGAGCGCAGGAAGGTGGTCTTGCCGCATCCGGAGGAGCCGATCAGCGCCGTCACCTTGTTCGGCTCGATCGTCATCGTCACGTCTTCGACCGCGTGGAAGTCGCCGTAGAAGAGGTTGACGCCGCGGGCGCCGATCGTCTTCGCCCCGCGCCCGGTCGCTCGGCGACTGCCCGGCCTCGGCCCGCACTGCCCCAGAGGGTTTGAACATCTGCTTTTTGCTCCTTGCCTCCACTGGCTCAGCGGATCTCGGTTTTGTAGCGTCGGTAGACGAGGCGGGCCGCGATGTTCAGCAACATCACGATCGCGATCAGGGTCAGCGCCGCCGCCCAGGCCTTGTCGTATGCCGCCTGTTTGGCCACGCCCGGCGAGCGGTACTCGTTGTAGGCGTAGACGGCGAGGTTCTGCATCCGCCCGTTGAACGGGTCGGTGTTCATCGAGTCGACCACGCCGGTCGTAACCAGCAGCGGCGCGGTCTCGCCGACGATCCGCGCCACCGCGATCATCACCCCGGTGATCAGGCCGGCGAAGGCGGTCGGCAGGACGACCTTGGTGATCGTCTTCCACTTCGGCGTCCCCAGCGCGTAAGCGGCCTCGCGCAGGTGGTTGGGGACGATCTTCAGGACCTCCTCTGCGGAACGGATCACGATCGGGATCATCAGCACCGAGAGCGCCACCGAGCCCATCACCCCGAGCCGGATCCCGGGCCCGAAGAAGAGCTCGAAGAGCGCGTAGGCGAAGAGGCCGGCGACGATCGAGGGGATGCCGGTCATCACGTCGACGAAGAAGGTGAGGGCGCGGCGCAGGCGGCCTTCCCCGTACTCGTTGAGGTAGATCGCGGCCATGATCCCGATCGGGACCGAGATCACGCTTGCCACCGCGGTGATCACCAGGGTGCCGACGATCGCGTGGGCGGCGCCGCCGCCTTCGCCGACCACCCCGCGCGCGTCCTCGGTGAAGAAGGCGAGGCTGAGCCCCGGGATGCCGCGCTTGGCGACCTCGTAGACGAGCGAGATCAGCGGGATCAGGGCGATCGCGAAGGCCGCCGCGATCAGCACCGTCATCGTGATGTTGACGGCGCGGCGACGCCGACTGAGGCCGCCGGCGAGGAGCCTGGTGGGGCCGGATAGGGTCGCGCTCTCCATCGCTATTCGTGGTTCTGGCGGGCGATCACGGCCCGCGCCGCCATGTTGGTTACGAGGGTGATCGCGAACAGCACCAGCCCGGTGGCGATCAGAGCGTTGATCGCCAGGCCGGAGGACTCGGGGAAGTTGAGGGCGATGTTGGCGGCGATCGTCGAGGGGTTCGCCTGGCCGATCAGGTTGAAGGTGACGGCGCCGGAGACGGAGAGGATGATCGTCACCGCCATCGTCTCGCCGAGGGCGCGGCCGAGGCCGAGCATGGCGCCGCTGATAACCGACGATTTGCCGAACGGCAGGACCGTCATCCGGATCATCTCCCAGCGGGTGGCGCCGAGCGCCTGCGCGCCTTCCATCAGCTTGCGCGGCGTCTGCGCGAAGACCTCGCGGGCGACGGCGGAGACGATCGGCAGGATCATCACCGCGAGGACGAAGCCGGCGACGAGCATCGTCCGCCCGGTCGCCGAGGCCGGCCCTTCGAAGATCGGGACCCAGCCGAGCTTCTCTTCCAGCCACTTCAGCACCGGCACCGCCGCCGGGCCGAGGACGAAGATCCCCCAGAGGCCGTAGACGATGCTGGGGATCGCCGCCAGCAGGTCGACCAGATAGCCGAGCGTCAGCGCCAGCCGCGGCGGCGCGATGTGGGTGATGAAGAGGGCGACGCCGACCGCCAGCGGGACGGCGATCAGCGCCGCGATCGCCGAGGCCAGCACGGTGCCGAAGGCCAGCGGCGCGACGTAGTCGACGAAGCTCTTGCCCTCCGGCAGTTCGGAGGCGCTGGCGGTGAGGGCCGGGAAGCCCTCGGAGACGAGGAAGATCGCGACCCCGGCCAGCAGGGCCAGGATCGTCACCGCGGAGACGACCGCGGTGCGGGAGAAGACACGATCGCCGAGGCGGCGGCGCCCTCCGGACGCCGCCGCCAGCAGTTGACCTGCGTTGGTCGTGGTGTCGACCTGGGGCACGTTCTCCCTAGCCGGCTTCGATCGCTTCGATGGCCGGGGTCACCTTCGAGGTCAGAGCCGGGGAGAGCGGAGCCGAGCCGGCCTGTTCGGCGGCCAGTTCCTGCCCTTCGGGGCTGATCACGTATTCCAGGTACGCCTTCACCGCGGCCGCTTCGTCGGCCGAGTCGTACTTGGTGCAGGCGATCAGGTAGGAGGTGAGGACGATCGGGTAGGTCCCCTCCGATTCGGTCTTGCGGTTGAGCTTGTAGGCGATCGTGTACTTGCCCGGGCTCAGTTCCTTGTCGAGCGGGGACTCCTCCAACACCTTGGCCGCGGCCTCGGGGGTCGGTTCGGCGTATTCCTTGCCGACTTTGACCTTGGCGATGCCGAGTTCGCCGGCCTGGCTGGCATCGGCGTAACCGATCGCGCCTTCGCCGGCGGCAACCGCTTCGACCACGCCGCTGGTGCCAGACGCAGCTTCGCCGCCCTGCACCGGCCAGTCGCCGCTGACTTCATAGCTCCAGACGCTCGGCACGACCTCGGAGAGGTATTCGGTGAAGTTCTCCGTGGTGCCCGACTCGTCGGAGCGGTTGACCGGGGTGATGCGGGTGTCCGGCAGTTCGACGCCGGGGTTGTCGGCGGCGATCGCCTGGTCGTTCCAGCTGTCGATTTCCTGGTTGAAGATCTTCGCCAGGGTTTCGGGGTCGAGCTGGAGTTCTTCGACGCCGGGGAGGTTGTAGATGATCGCGATCGGCGAGATGTAGTTCGGGACCTCGATCAGCTGGCCCGTGGCGCAGCGCTTTTCGGCCTTGGCGAGTTCGTCTTCTTCGGTCGAGAGGGCGGCGTCGCTGCCGGCGTAGGACACCCCGCCGGCGATGAACTGTTCCCGCCCGCCGCCGGAGCCGACCGGGTCGTAGGAAATCGTCACGCCCGAGTTCTGGTTCTCGAATTCTGCGAGCCAGGCTTCCTGGGCGGCCTGCTGGGCGGTCGAGCCGGCGCCGGCGATTTCGCCCGACACTTCGCTCGATGAACCGCCGCTGCTGGTTCCGGTTTCGTCGCTGCTGCCGCAGGCGGCAATGCCGACGACGAGGATCGCCGCGGAAACGATCACCGCGAGCCACTTAGAGCTAGTCACTCTTTCTCCTTCTCGTTGTTCACTACAGTTGGCGGCAGCGTCGCAGCGGCCCTCACCCAGCTTGTTACGTCGCTGTGTCGAGGTTGTAAAAAAGATGTAAAAGCGCCGCCAAGGCGCAACGGCTCAGCCCTCCGGCGAGAAGCGGTAGCCGATCCCGTTATGGGTGTGGATCAGGCGCGAGCCGGGCAGCGCCTCGCCGAGCTTGGCCCGCAGGCGGCTGACGTAGACGTCGACCGAGCGGTCGTCGCTGCGCGGGCGGCCGCCCCAGACCTGGGAGAGAGCTCTTCGCGGGTCATGATCCGCTGCGGGTGCTCGGAGAGGGTGACCAGCAGCTGCAGCTCGCGGACGGTCAGGCTCAGAGGGCGTCCGTCGACCAGCGCCGCGTGCTCTTCGGGCTTGATCTCCAGCCGTCCCATGCGCCCGAGCATGGCGACGGGCCAGGCGAGCGCGGTTACCTGGCCGTAAAGCTGTTGTGAACGGCTTGTGAAGACGGATCGGTCTGCGGCTCGCCCGCGGGCGGCGCGGCGACGGGCTGCTCGGGCGCCGGGTGGATCTCCGCGGCGACGATGCCGGCCGGTTCGGGATCGAAGCGGTAGCCGATCCCGAAGTGGGTGTGGATGTATGTCCAGCTCGGCGAGAGGCTTTCCAGCTTCTTGCGCAGCTTGCGGACGAAGACGTCGACCGAGCGGTCGCCGTGGGCCATCGCGTAGCCCCAGACCCGCTGGTAGATCTGCTCGCGCTCGAGCACCTGGCTGCGCTCCTCGGCGAGCAGGTAGAGCAGCTCGAACTCGCGGCGGGTGAGGTCGAGGGCGACGTCGCCGACGAAGGCCTGGAAGCGGTCGGGCCGGATCTCCAACTCGCCGGCCGAGAGCGGCGGCGCCTCGTGCTCCTGGCGGCCGCGCCGACGCCGACGCGAGACGGCTTCGAGCCGGGCGAGCGCCTCCTCCGGGTGGCAAGGCTTGGTCATCCAGTCGTCGGCCCCGAGGCGCAGGCCGCGGACTCGCTGGGCGACGGTCGAGCGGCTGGTGCAGACGACCAGGCCGAGGTCGGGCAGCATCGAGGCCACCCGGTCGAGGTACTCCCAGGCTTCGTCCCCCAGCACCGCCGGGTCGACGAGGAGCGCGTTCAGCTTCATCGCGACCAGGTCGCGCGGCGGCACGGGGCCGGTCTTCTGGCTTAGGTGCCAACCGGCCGCCTCTGCACGGCGGGCAAGGACGGTGACGAAGCCGCTGTCGGTGTCGATGACGGCGATTCGGATAGCGGCAGTGTATGCATCCGCGACGGCGATAACCCCTGCGTTCACAGGATTTTCACGAGTGCGGGCGCACTGACGCCGAATTTGCGGGGAGCCAGGTCCCCAGTTTCGCGCTCGCGGTCGCGATCGATGCTGAGCACGCAGCGGTCGGCCGGCCCTGGCCGCAGGATCAGAACCTCCGCCGGCGCCTTCTCCAGCAGCCAGACGAGGTCGGCGCCCGAGAAGCCCGCGGTCCCCGTGGCGGTCGCGGGGACTACGACGCGGTCGAAGCTCTCGTGCTCGAGCAGACGGGCGAGGGCGTGACGGTAGGAACGGCCGCGTTCGATCCGGGCGTCGACCGGCACGCCCTGCGCGGTCGCGCGCTGTTCGATCGCCTCCAGCATTGCCATCGCCGCGCCCGCCTCCTTCGGCAGGGGGCAGCTGAGCGGCAGGCTCTTGGGTACCCGGGCCAGGTAGGCCGGCATCAGGGTCGCCTCCTCGGCGCGGGCGAGTCGCAGTGCCGCGTCGAGCGCCCGGCGCGAGATCTCCTCGCCGGTGAACGGCAGGAGGATGCGATGGACCGGCTCGGCGCCGCGCCGGCCCGAGCGCAGGCGCGAGCGCGCCAGCAGGTAGCCGCCGCCGAGCCCCAGGGCCAGCGCGACCGCGACAAGGGCATGCTCGATCACCGGCGTTCCTCCTCCGCGGCTCCGCGGTGGGCGACGATCCGCACGTCGACGCCGGGCGGCGTCGCCCGCATCAGCCGCTGTGGCAGCGGTTCGCGCAGGCGGGCGAGCCCGCGCCGCGGCTCGGACTCGCCGACCATCAGGTAGGTGGTGCCGCGCTCGCGCGCGACCCGGGCCGCAGCGGCAACCAGGTCGTCGTGCTCCTCGATCAGCAGCTTGGCGCCGAGGACCGAGGCGAGCTGGCGCAGCGCGGTCACCTGGCGCTCCTCCTCGCCCTCGATCGGCGCCCCGGGCCGCTTCACCCAGAGCAGGTCGAGGTCGGTGCCGAGCCGCTGCGCCGAGCGCCAGGCCCGCCGCACCAGGCGCTGCGAGCTCGGCTGCGGCCGGACCAGGGCGAGGATCCGCTCCCCCACCGCCTTCGGGACCTCGGCGGCGACCTTTTCCTCGCGCGTCCCCAGCGGCTCGACCGTCTCGAAGGTGAGCCGCTTCGCCTCGACGTTCTCCGCCACCTGGCGCAGGCTGACCTCGCGCAGGGCGGCCAGGTTCTCGATCCGGAAGAAGTTGTTGAGGGCCGCGTCGATCGCCTCGCCGGGATAGATCTTCCCCGCCCGCAGCCGCTCCACCAGCGCCTCGGGAGTGAGGTCGATGAGGACGACCTCGTCGGCGGTGCCGAGGACCGAGTCGGGGACCGTCTCCCGCACCCGCACCCCGGTCAGCTCCGCGACCTGGTCGTTCAGCGACTCGAGGTGCTGGACGTTGACGGTCGAGTAGACGTCGATCCCGGCGGCGAGCACGCCGGCGATGTCCTCGTAGCGCTTGCGGTGCTCGAGGCCGGGCGGGTTAGAGTGGGCGAGCTCGTCGATCAGCGCCAGTTGCGGCGCCCGCGCCAGCAGCCCCGGCAGGTCCATCTCCTCGACGGTCACGTCGCGATAGGTGACCGGGCGGCGCGGCACCACCTCCAGGCCCCAGGCCTGGTCGCTGGTCTCCTGGCGCTTGTGCGGCTCCAGGTAGCCGATCACCACGTCGCGGCCGGCGCCGACCTCGGCCTGGCCCTCCTGCAGCATCCGGTAGGTCTTGCCCACGCCGGCCGCCATGCCGAGGAAGATCTTGTAGCGGCCCGGTGACATGGCTTCCCCTCGATCAGGCTCCCAGCAGGTTGTGGACGACGAGGTCGATCGCCTTGATCCCGACGAAGGGGACGATCAGGCCTCCGAGGCCGAAAAGCAAGATGTTGCGGCGCAGCAGGGCGGTGGCGCCGACGGGCCGGTAGCGGACGCCGCGCAGCGAGAGCGGGATCAGCAGCGGGATCACCAGGGCGTTGAAGATGATCGCCGAGAGGATCGCCGATTCCGGCGTCCCCAGGGACATCACGTTGAGCGAGTCCAGGGGCCCCTTTTCGCCGCTCGCCGCCCAGGTCGCAGCGAACATCGCCGGCAGGATCGCGAAGTACTTGGCGACATCGTTGGCGATCGAGAAGGTGGTCAGGGCGCCGCGGGTGATCAGCAACTGCTTGCCGACCTCGACGATCTCGATCAGCTTCGTCGGGTTGGAGTCGAGGTCGACCATGTTCCCCGCCTCGCGCGCGGCCTGGGTGCCGGTGTTCATGGCGACGCCGACGTCGGCCTGGGCCAGCGCCGGGGCGTCGTTGGTGCCGTCGCCGGTCATCGCGATCAGGCGGCCGTCGGCCTGCTGTTCGCGGATCAGCTCCAGCTTGCGCTCCGGGGTCGCTTCGGCGAGGAAGTCGTCGACCCCCGCCTCCTCGGCGATCTTCGCCGCGGTCAGCTTGTTGTCGCCGGTGACCATGATCGTCCGGATCCCCATCGCCCGCAGCTGGTCGAAGCGCGCCTTCATCCCCTCCTTGACGACGTCTTTGAGGTAGACGACGCCGAGCACCCGCTCGTCGCGGGCGACCGCCAGCGGCGTGCCTCCCTCGCGGCCGATCCGGTCGAGCTCGCGGCCGAGCTCGGCGGGGGCGCGCCCGCCCTCGCCCGCGACCCAGCTCTCGATCGAGTCGCCGGCGCCCTTGCGCAGGCGGGTGCCGTTGAAGTCGACCCCGCTCATCCGCGTTTCGGCGCTGAAGGGGATGAAGGTGGGCTCGTGGCCCTCGAAGTCGTGCTCGCGGATCCCGTAGCTCTTGGCGAGGACGACGATCGAGCGGCCCTCGGGGGTCTCGTCGGCGAGCGAGGCCATCTGCGCCGCCTCGGCCAGTTCCTCCGGCGCTATGCCCGGCATCGGCATGAATTCGACCGCCTCGCGGTTGCCGAGGGTGATCGTCCCGGTCTTGTCGAGCAGGAGCACGTCGCAGTCGCCCGAGGCCTCGACCGCGCGGCCGGAGAGGGCGAGGACGTTGCGCCGCACCAGCCGGTCCATGCCGGCGATCCCGATCGCCGAGAGCAGGGCGCCGATCGTGGTCGGGATCAGGGCGACCAGGAGCGCGATCAGCGTCGTCTCGGAGAGTTCGGTCCCGGCAAAAAGGGCGAACGGCCGCAGGCTGACGACGACGAAGATGAAGATCAGGGTCATCGCCGCGAGCAGGATCCCGAGGGCGATCTCGTTCGGGGTCTTGCGCCGCTCCGCACCCTCGACCAGGGCGATCATCCGGTCGAGGAAGGACTTGCCGGGCTCCTGGGTGATCTCGACGACGATCCGGTCGGAGAGGACCCTGGTGCCGCCGGTCACCGCCGAGCGGTCTCCCCCGGCCTCGCGGATCACCGGAGCCGACTCGCCGGTGATCGCCGACTCGTCGACCGAGGCGATGCCCTCGATCACGGTGCCGTCGCCGGGAATGCGTCTCGCCGACGGTGACCACGACGACGTCGCCGCGAGCCAGTTCGGAGGCCGGTTTGCGAGCGCCGTCGCGCAGCGTGGCGACGGTCTCGGTCCGCATCGCCCGCAGACTCTGGGCCTGGGCGCGGCCCCTGCCCTCGGCCAGCGCCTCGGCGAGGTTGGCGAAGACGACGGTGAGCCAGAGCCAGACCGTGATCGAGAAGCTGAACCAGGCCGGCTCGTGACCGCCGCCGAGCGGCTGGCCGCCGAAGACCTGGATCAGCCAGGCGACGGTGGTGATTACCGCCCCGATCTCGACCACGAACATCACCGGGTTGCGGACCTGAACCCGCGGGTCGAGCTTGCGCACCGACTCGAGCAGGGCGGGCCTGAGGATCTCCGGGTCGAACAGGGATCGGGACCGACTTTTCTCGGTCATTTCAGCGGTGCCTCTTCTTCGAGCGCGATGTTGAGCTGCAGGACGTTGACTCCGGGCTCGCCGAGCAGGCCCAGCGAACGGCCGTCGGTGTGGTCGGAGACGAGCGCTTCGACCCGGTCGAGCGGCAGGCCGCGGACCGCCGCGACACGGTGGGCCTGGATGCGGGCGTTCGCCTCGGAGATGTGGGGGTCGACCCCCGAGGCCGATTCGGTGACGGCGTCGACCGGCACCCGGTCGCGGGTCAGCGAGCGGTCGTAGGGCTGCTCGAGCGCGAGGTAGGCGGAGAGGTTTTCCCGGATCGAGTCGCGCAGTTCGGCGCTGTTGGGACCGGCGTTGCCGAAGAAGGTGACGTCGGCCGAGTATTCGGTCGCCGAGGGCCGCGAATGGAAATAGGCCTTGCCCTTGAATTCCTGGCCGATCAGCTTCGAGCCGACCACCTTGCCGTCGAGCTTGACCTGGGAGCCGTCGGCCTGGCCCGGGAAGACCACCTGGGCGATGCCGGTGATCGCCAGCGGATAGACCACGCCGAGGGCGACGGTGAGGACGACGACCGCGAGCAGCGAGGTGAGCAGGTCGCGGCGCATCAGAAAAGCCTCGGCGTGAGGCCGTTGGCAACCGGCCCGAGCAGGATCGCGGGGAAGAAGGTGAGGGCGCCGACCAGGATCACGATCCCGATCAGGAGGAAGACGAAGGTCGGGTTGTCGGTCCGCATCGTCCCCAGGCCCGCCGGTGAGACCCGCTTGCCGGCGAGGGCGCCGGCGACCGCGAGGACAATGAGGATCGGCACGAAGCGGGCGCCGATCAGGACGACGCCGCCGAACAGGTCGGTGAAGGTGAGGCCGTAGGCGCCGACGTTGCCGGGGGCGTGCGGCTGCACGAAGCCGGTGTAGCCGGCCCAGGCGGAGCCGTTGTTGTTGGCCTGGGAGAGGTAGGCGTAGAGCGTCTCCGAGAACCCGCTGGGGTTGATCCCGGCGTAGATCGACTGTTTGGCGGCCGGCGCGGCGGAGGCGATCCCGGCCGAGAGGAGGACCGTCAGCGGCGTGAAGAGGACGCCGAGCGAGACCAGCTTGATCTCCCGCGCCCCGATCTTCTTGCCCAGGTACTCGGGGGTGCGGCCGACCATCAGGCCGCCGATAAAGACGGCGAGGAGGACGTAGAGGAGCATCGAGTAGAGCCCGGCTCCGACGCCGCCGAAGACGACCTCGCCGAGGCCGAGGTTGACGAACGGGACGGCGCCGCCGATCCCGGTCAGCGACTCGAAGGCGGCGTTGACCGCGCCGCAGGAGGTGACCGTCGTCACCGCCGTCCACAGCGAGGAGTCGGCGATCCCGAAGCGCTGGTCCTTGCCGACCATGTTGCCGCCGGTCGAGCCGTCGAAGGCCGCGGTGTGGAGGCCGGCGGCGTGCTGGGCGGGGCTGCCGTGCTGCTCGGCCAGGTAGACGACGACCACGCCGGCGACGAAGAGGACCGACATCGCCGCGAAGATCGCCCAGCCCTGGCGCTGGCTGCCGACCATGCGGCCGTAGGTGTAGGTCAGCCCGGCGGGGATGACGAGAATCAGCAGCAGCTCGACGAAGTTGGTCAGGCCGCTGGGGTTCTCGAACGGGTAAGCGGAGTTGACGTTGAAGAAGCCGCCGCCGTTGGTCCCCAGCTCCTTGATCACCTCCTGCGAGGCGACCGGGCCCTGGGCGAGGACCTGCTGTCCGCCGCCGAGGGTGTGGATCACCTGCGAGTCGCCGAGGTTCTGGATCACCCCCTGGGAGACGAGGAAGAGGGCGCCGATGACGGAGACCGGGACCAGGATGTAGAGCAGGGTGCGGACCATGTCCTGCCAGAAGTTGCCGAGCTCGCTGCCGCTGCGGGCGACGATGCCGCGGACGAGGGCGACGACGACGGCGATCCCGACCGCGGCGGAGACGAAGTTCTGCACCGCCAGC
Source organism: uncultured Actinomycetes bacterium (assembly GCA_963850735.1). Lineage (GTDB taxonomy): Bacteria > Actinomycetota > Thermoleophilia > Solirubrobacterales > 70-9 > VAYN01. The sequence continues at coordinate 376,882 of CAWKMK010000007.1, read as the reverse complement.
CCGGCCATCTGCGCGAAGTAGGAGAGGGTCGTCTCGCCGCCGTAGTACTGCCAGTTGGTGTTGGTGACGAACGAGGAGGTGGTGTTGAAGCTGAGGTCCCAGGGACCGGAGCCGAACCCCTGCGGGTTGAAGGGCTGGATCCCCTGGGTGCGGAGGATCAGGAAAAGCGCGACCCAGAAGAACAGCGAGAAGACGATCAGGCTGCGCGCGTATCCCTTCCAGTCCTGACCCTCGTCGGGCCGCACGCGCAGCACCCTGTAGGTGAAGCGCTCGATTGGCCCGACGAGCGGGGTCAGGAAGACGCGCCGGTTGTCGAAAACGCGTGCCATGTAGAGGCCGACGGGCTTGACCAGCGCGACGAGGACGGCAAGGAAGAGGGCGATCTGCAGCCAGCCCTGCGCCATCAGAGGTTCTCCCCGCGCAGCAGCGCGTAGAGCAGGTAGACGGCCACAGCGACCGAGACCACGAGCCCGAAGACGTCGGCGCCGCTGAGCGATGCGAGCGGCAGGCTCATATCCGGTCGATCAGCTCGATCGCGGCGTAGAGAAGCGCGAACAGCGCCGCTGCGATGGCTATGGAGAGAAGGTCGACGAGCACATCTCGACTATGCGCCCACCCCCGTCAAGGCCGCATGAAGAACCGGCGCCGCCGTATACAGATCCTGTGAAGAGGGTCGAAGGCCAAGTCGTGGTTCCTTTGTCGCCTTATAGGCGACAAAGGAACCACGACTTCCTACGCCGCGAACCTGTAGCCGACGCCCGGGTCGGTGCGGATGAAGACGTGTTCGCCTTCCGGCTCGATCTTGCGGCGCAGGTTGGCGATGTGGGCGCGGAGGACCTGGAGGTCGTCTTCGTACTCCACCCCCCAGACCTCGACCAGGAGGTTGCGGTGGGTCATCAGCCGGCCGCGGTTGCGAACCAGGACGCGAAGCAGCTCGAACTCGGTCGGGGTCAGGTGGACGTCGGTGCCGTCGCGGCGAACGCTGCGGGCGGCGAGGTCGATCTCGAGCCCGTCGACCGCGATCGCCGGCTCGCCGGTCTCCGGCCGGGCGCGGCGCAGGGCGGCTTCCAGGCGGGCGACCAGCTCGCGAGGGCCGAAGGGCTTGGTCACGTAGTCGTCGGCACCGGCAGCGAGAGCCTCGACCTTGCGCTCCTCGTCGCCGACGGCGGAGAGGACGACGATCGGCATCTCGCTCCACTCGCGGATCCGCCGCGTCACCTCGACCCCGTCGAGGTCGGGCAGCATCAGGTCGACGATCGCCGCCTGCGGCGGGCGCACCGCGACCAGGTCGAGCGCCTCCTCCCCGGTTGCCGCCGGCACCGCCTCGAAGCCGGCATCGCGGAGGATCACCCGCAGGGCGCGGACGATCTGCGGCTCGTCGTCGCAGACCAGGACGCGGCACGGCTCGCTCATCCCTCCCCCTCCTGGGCAAGCGGGAAGGTGACGACGAAGGTGCTCCCTTGGCCGGGCACCGACTCGGCCGCGATCTCGCCGCCGTTGGCCTCGACGAAGCCCTTGGCAATCGCCAGCCCGAGGCCCGAGCCGTGGGCGCCGTCCTCGCGGCGGTAAAAGGGCTCGAAGATGCGGGTGCGCTCGGTCTCGGGGATGCCGGGACCCTGGTCGACGACGCGGACGACCAGCCGGCCGCCGCTCTCGCGGGCGCGGACCAGAACCGGGCGGCCGCCGCCGTGACGGGCGCCGTTCTCGAAGAGGTTGGCGAAGGCGCGCTCGAGCTGGACCGGGTCGGCGAGGAGGAGTGGCAGCTCGGGGTCGGCGCCGAGCTTCACAGCCTCGCCGTCGAGGCCGACCGATTCCCGCGCCGCTTCGAAGACGCCGGCGAGGTCGATCGGCTCCCGCCGCGGTTCGGCGCTGCCGGATTCCAGCCGCGAGACGTCGATCAGGTTCTCGACCAGGCGCGAGAGCCGCTGCCCTTCGGAGACCACCGCCTCGCTCAGCTCGCGGCGCTCCTCGTCGGTGACAGTAGGCGAGTCCAGCGCGGCGCCGGCGGCGATGATCGAGGTCAGCGGCGTCCGCAGGTCGTGGGAGACCGAGCGCAGCAGCGCCGTCTTCAGCTCGTCGCTGCGGCGCAGGGCACCGGCCTCGATCGCCTCCGCTTCGATCCGGTCGCGCTCGGCCGAGAGCTCGCGCAGCTCGGCCAGCACCGCCTCGGTCTCCAGCCGGCGCCGCTCCGCCTCGGCCGCCCGCCCCCGCGCCATCTCCCCCAGCGAGCTGCTGACCACGGCGACGATCACGAAGACGACCAGGGCGACGGCGTCGCGGTCGGCGGAGACGTCGAAGCGGCCGGTCGGCGGGATGTGGAACCAGTTGAAGGCGAGGGCGCTGGCAACCGCGGCGAGGACCCCGAGCCGCCAGCCCCAGACGGTCGAGACCAGGAGCACGCCCGGGATGTAGACGACGCCGAGCGAGACCGCCGGGGCGACGTCCTTCAGCGGGTAGACGACGAGGGTGCCGACGACGACCGCGGCCACGGTGGCGAGCAGGCCCCACGCAGCCGACGGCGGCTCGGAACCGAAGCGGAGCGCAGATGCGGACCTCACCCGGCCAGCGTAGTCCGGCAGCCGGGTCGCGGGCGCTAGTGGATCGCGCCGCTGGCGGCCAGCACCAGGACCAGCGAGCCCAACGCCACCCGGTAGACGACGAAGACGCGGAGCGAGTGGGAGGTCAGGTAGCGCAGCAACCAGGCGATCGAGAGGTAGCCGGCGACGAAGGCGACGATGGTGGCGATCACCGTCGCCCCGACCGGCGGTTCGCCCGCTTCGCCGATCTTGCGCAGCTCGAAGAGACCGCTGAGGACGACCGCCGGGATCGAGAGCAGGAACGAGTAGCGGGCGGCGTCCACCCGATCGAAGCCACGCAGCAGCCCGGCGGAGATCGTCGCCCCGGAGCGTGAGACGCCGGGGATCAGCGCCAGGGCCTGCGCCAACCCGATCGAGAACCCGTCGCGACCGCTCATCTCGTCGAGGTGACGGCGGCGGGTGCCGTAGTGCTCGGCGGCGAGCATCACGAAGGAGAAGAGGATCAGCGCCGAGCCGATCAGGTAGAGGTCGCGGGCGCCCGACTCGATCTGGTCCTTAAAGATGAAGCCGAAGACGCAGATCGGGATCGTGCCGAGGACGATGAACCAACCCAGCCGCGCGTTTTGAGAGGCACGGCGAATCGGCGTTCGCAACTCGTGCAGCCAAGCCGAAGCGATCCGCCAGAGGTCGGCGCGGAAGTAGAGCAACACCGCCGCCATCGTTCCCAGCTGGATCACCGCGGTGAAACCGGCGCCCGGGTCTTCCCAGCCGAGCAGGGCCGGGACGATCCGCAGGTGGCCGGAAGAGGAGATCGGCAGGAACTCCGTCAGGCCCTGGACAAAGCCGAGGACGATCGCTTCGAGAGTGCTCATCGCCGCGAGAGGCTATTCGGATGACGCTGAACGGAGCCTAAAGAGCAGACGGCGACGCCCCTCGGTGCGCTAGATTCCCGCCCGTGAAGCGAACCGCCGCAGCCCTGCTTTCGATCTGGGCCCTGATGTTGGTCGCCGCGCCGATGGCGCTGGCCGACGAGGGCGTCGGCCTCGCCGGGCCGACCACCGACAAAACGGTGACCTTCTTCTGCTTCGGCGTGATCGCCTTCTTCGCCGCGCTGCCGATCGTCCTCTCGCTGATCCAGGGTCGCCTGGAGAAGCGCAAGGAACAGCGCAAGGGCGACCTGGCTCGCTTTAACTAGCCGCTTCAGGAGAGCCGGAAGCCCGAGAGCAGCCGTTTCTCGGTCTCGCCCTCGACCGTGGCGACCACTTCGACCTTGCCCTCCAGCGGGGTGTCGCGGATCTTCGTCGCCAGCAGGTCGTCGACCTGGAAGATCCCGGCCGAGTTGTTCAGCTGGATCTCGATCTTGACCGGGCGCTCGTCCCCCTGGCCGATCCGCACCTCGTCGACCGCGGCGGCGGAGATCGAGTGGATGCCCTCGTGGCCGGACTCGAGCGGGATCCGGGTCCGCCCCTGGGCCATGTCGAGCGCATCGGCGACGCGGACGACGCCGGCCTCGACCGTGTAGGGCTCGCCGCGGCGGCGGTGGCCGATGATCGCGTGGAGGATCTCCGAGGCGACGACGGTGCGCTCCGGCTCCTTGTAGACGTCGGCGAGCAGGCGCTGGAGGGCGCCGTTGGCGAGGAACAACGAGTACTCCTCGTGATCGGCACGGTGGATCGACATGCCGACGTCATGCAGCAGGGCGCCGCCGGCGACGACCACCTCCGCGTCGCGGTCGCGCATCCCGTGGTCGGCAACCATCGCCGGCTCGACCCCGGCGCGAACCAGCAGCCGCAGCAGCCGCAGGGCGATGTTGAGGACGATCTGCATGTGGACCCAGCTGTGGTCCGACATCCCCAGCCGCTCCGACTGGACCTGGGTCATGTACCACCAGGCCCGCACCTGCTCGTCGGAGTTGGCCGCCTCGAGGAAGCCCTCCAGCTTGCGATTGCCGCGGCTCGGCGCCCGCACGTGGGCCTCGGCGATCGCCTCTTTCGGCGGCTTGCGCTGCGGCCCGCTTGGGTCCGGCGCGGGGATCTGCTCCTCAGCCATCGGGCGCATCGTAGATGCGCGTCAGGCGGCGTTCGTCCTTTCAGGCCCTATATCGCCGAAAGGACGAACGCCGGCCGTTAGCCGCAGACAGGCCAGGGACTGGAGCCGGACTGCGCGTAGAGCAGCGCCGCCCGGTAGTCCTGCTCGGCCTCGGGGGCCGCGGCGGGGTCGCCGCTGCCGCCCATCGATGCCCAGGTGCCGTAGTCAAACTGGTATTTGCCGCGGTACGTCCCGTCGGAGGAGACCGCGGTCGGGTCGCCGCCGGACTCGCAGGAGGCGATCGATTCCAGGGTCGCCATCGAGACGCCGCAGCTCGGCGAACTGTTCCTCTTCTTCGCGCTGCTTGCGCTCCGCGGCGGCGCGTTCGTCGGCGCGGATGTCGGCGGCGATCGTCTCGACCACGTGGTGGAAGCGGTTGACCGGCCGCTGCAACGGCGCCAGCGGCGCCACCTCGGCCTGGCCGATCGCCGGGCCGTCGGTCTGCCCCTCGTCCCCGGGAGCAGCCAGCGCCGCAGCCGGGAAGGCGAGGAGGATGAGCAAGATCGGGGTGAAATGTTTGCGTTTTGTGAGCAAGCGCCAAACCGTGAGGGTTCGCGCCGGTCTCATGTGTGGCCGCGATCACATAAGCCCCACCGCTCGCAACACTCTGCACAAGCTCAGGCACGAACCGCCCGCGCAACTCCTCCCGATGGACGAGAAATTGCGGCTTAGGCGGACTTGGCGATCAGCAGCCGCAGGTCCGGCAGGTTCCGCAGCGACTTGACCTCGACTTTGCCGTAGCCGCTCTCACCCATCCAGCGGGAGACCTCGTCGACGGTGTAGGTGTCGGCGCCGGAGGTGAGGTGGAAGAAGAGGCCGAGGATCGAGGCGAGGTTCGCCTGCTTGCCGCCCGGCCGGTCGTAGAGGTCGAGGATGCAGAGCGGCGAGCCGGGCCGCAGCACCGCGTGGATGCGGCGGAACAGCGCCCGGATCTGGTCGGGCGAGAGGTGATGGATGATGTTGAAGCAGAGGGCGCCGTCGTAGTGGCCGTCGTAGTCGACCTCGAACATGTCGCCGACCAGGTGGCGGACGCGGTCGCTCATCCCCGCCTCGGCGACGATCTCCTTCCCCACCGCGGCGCTGCCGGGCAGGTCGACGATCGTCGCCCGCAGACCCTCGTGCCGGCGGCACAGCCCCATCGAGTACTCGCCGTGGGCGCCGGCGACGTCGAGAACCGAGTGGGCGCCGCGCGCCAGCGGGATCGCCTTCGCGACTTCAGAGCTGGATAGGCGCGCCAGCTGGTACTGGCCGCGGATGTAGGACTGCCAGTAGGGGTCGTCGGGCGCTTTCGCGTGCAGCTCGACGTGCTTGCCGTCGCGGACCAGGTCTTCCAGCCCGGCGTACCAGTCCCAGTACTCGTAGGTGTCGGCGAGGAAGTCGCCCAGGTAGGTGTCCGAGTTCGGGTCGAGCCAGCGGTGACCGCTCTTGGTCATCTCGTAGGTCCCGTCAGGGTTCTGCTTGACGTGACCTACGGTGGCGACCACGTCGAGCACCCGCCGCGTCCCGGTCGCCTGCAGCCCCAGATGCTCGGCCAGCTCGGCCGGATCGCGCGGCCCCTCGGCCAGCGCGGCGAGGATCCCGGTCCGTTGCGCGACCTGCAGCGAGCGCGCCACCGGCATCGAGAACATCGCCTCGCCGATCGGCGTCGGCACCTTGCCGAGCAGCAGCCCGAGCCGCTCGACCAGGCTGTCGGGGATCGCTCCAATCCGCATCGGCGGCAGCCTATCCGCGATGATCGGCGGATGGGAGACGCCCCGACCTCGCGGCTCTTGCTCGCCTGTCCCGACCGCCCCGGCCTGATCGCCCGGGTCAGCGGCTTCCTCGCCGATTCCGGGCTCAACATCGTCGACGTCGACCAGCACTCGAGCGCCGAGGGGCGCTTCTTCATGCGGATGGTCTTCGACCGCGTGCCCGATCCCGAGGCGCTGGAGCGGCGCTTCGCCGAGGAGATCGGGGTGCCGTTCGAGATGGACTACGAGTTCGCCGAGACCGGCCGCAGCAAGCGGGTGGCGGTGATGGTCTCGCGCGAGGACCACTGCCTCTCCGACCTGCTCTGGCGCTGGCGCAACGGCGACCTCGGCGGCGAGCTGGTGACCGTCATCTCCAACCACGCCGATCACGCCGGCCAGGTCGAAGCCGTCGGCCTCCCCTTCCACCACATCTCGGTCGAGCCGGCGACCAAGGAGGAGTCCGAGCGCCAGGCGCTGGAGCTGCTCGACGGCGTCGACCTGCTCGTCCTCGCCCGCTATATGCAGATCCTCTCCGACGACTTCCTCCGCGCCCTCGCCACGCCCGCGATCAACATCCACCACAGCTTCCTGCCGGCCTTCGTCGGCGCCGACCCCTACCACCGCGCCTACGAGCGCGGGGTGAAGCTGATCGGCGCCACCGCCCACTACGTCACCGCCGAGCTCGACGCCGGCCCGATCATCGCCCAGGACGTGGAGCCGGTCGACCACCGCGACGAGGTTGCCGACATGATCCGCATCGGCCGCGACATCGAGCGCCTCGTCCTCGCCCGCGCCGTGATGGCCCACCTCGACGACCGCGTCCTGGTCGACGGCGAGCGCACGATCGTCTTCTGAGCTTTTCGCCTGTTCCTTATCGTTCCCAGGCACCGAAAAGGAACAACTGGCTGGCTGGCCAGTTTTCTGTAACCTGCCTCGCGATGGAGCAGGCGACCCTTCCCCGCCCCCAGGCCACGCGCCGCGAGCCCTTCCCACCGGGACCGCGCAGTTCGTCGGTCGGGCAGGCGATCCGCTACTCGCGCGACCCGCTCGGCTTCCTCGCCGAGCACCAGCGCCGCTTCGGCGACATCTTCACGATCCGCTTCCCCTACTTCGGCCGCATCGTCTACGTCGCCCGGCCCGACCTGGTCAAAGCGCTGTTCACCGGCTCGCCCGCCGACTTCCACGCCGGCGAGGCCAACGCCACCATCCTCGAGCCGGCGCTGGGACCGAACTCGGTCCTCACCCTCGACGACGCGCCGCACATGCGCCAGCGCAAGCTGCTCCTACCGCCCTTCCACGGCGAGCGGATCGAGCGCTACGGCGAGCTGATCGTCGAGATGACCCGCCAGGAGATGGAGAGCTGGCCGGTCGGCGAGCCGTTCGCGATGCGCCCCCACACCACCCGGATCACCCTGGCGGTGATCATGCGGGCCGTCTTCGGGGTCCACGACGAGCAGCGGCTGATCCGCTTCGAGGGCCTGATCGACGACTTCGCCCAGCGGGTCGGCGTCATCACCTCCTTCCCCTTCCTGCGCCGCAACCTCGGGCCGTTCAGCCCCTGGCCGCGCTTCCTGCGCTCGCGCGCCGCCCTCGACGAGTTCATCTACGAAGAGATCAAGCTGCGCCGGGCCGAACCCGGCCACGAGGAGCGCGACGACGTGCTCTCGCTGCTGCTCGGCGCCCGCGACGAGGACGGCAACCCGATGAGCGACCAGGAACTGCGCGACGAGCTGGTCACCGTGCTCGGCGCCGGCCACGAGACGACCGCGACCGGCCTCGCCTGGGCGGTCGAGCTGCTGAACCGCAACCCGGCGGTGCTGGCCAAGCTGCGCGAGTCGATCGCCGCCGGCACCGACGACTACCTCGCCGCCACCGTCAAAGAGGTGCTGCGCGCCCGCCCGGTGATCGTCGACGTCGCCCGCAAGCTGAAGGCGCCGGCGACGATCGGCGGCTACGAGTTGGAGACCGGGACCTTCGTCCTGGCGGCGATCGCCGCCCTCCACTACCGCGAGGACGTCTTCCCCGAGCCCTACGAGTTCCGCCCCGAGCGCTTCCTCGAGGGCAAAGCCGACAACTACGCCTGGATCCCCTTCGGCGGCGGCATCCGCCGCTGCATCGGCGCCGCCTTCGCCGAATACGAGATGCGGACGATCCTGCGCGAGTTCGTCGAGCGCGCCGAGCTGCGGCCGGCCGCCCCGAAGCCGGAAAAGGTCCGGGTCCGCAACATCACCCTGGCGCCGGCCAAGGACACCCGGGTCGTGCTCGAGCGCCGGCTCGCCTAAGTCGGCGCGCCCTCAGCCTCGGCCTGGGCGGCCTCCCACTCTTCGTAAAGCTCCGCCACCGCCGCCTTCGCCTCTGCGTGGCGCTTGCTCGCCCGCTCGACCCGGCCGGGGCTCGACCAGGCGGCGGGGTCGGCCAGCTCGTCCTCCAGTGCCTGCAGCTCCGCCTCGGCCTTCTCGATCCGCTGCTCCAGCTTCGCCGCCTTGCGCGCCGCTTTCTGCGCCGGCTTGGTCGCGCTGTACTTCTTGCCGCCGCCCGAGCTCGCCTTCGCCTCCGCGCTCTCCGCCGAGTCGGCCTCGTCGCGCCGCGCCTGGTACTCGGCCCAGCCGCTGGGGTGGCTCCCCAGCCGGCCGTCCTCGCAGACCAGGGTGCGGCTGCCGACCGCCTCCAGCAGCGCCCGGTCGTGGGAGACGAGCAGGACCGTCCCCTCGAACTCGGTCAGCGCGTCCTCCAGCGCCTCGCGGCTCTCGATGTCGAGGTGGTTGGTCGGCTCGTCGAGGACGAGGACGTTGGCGCCGGAGGCGACGAGGATCGCCAGCGAGAGCCGCCGCTGCTCGCCGCCGGAGATGTCCGAGAGCTGTTTCTCGACGTCGGCGCCGGAGAAGAGGAAGCCGCCGAGCAGGGCGCGCGACTTGTTCTCGTTGAGGCCGGTCTCCCGCTTCGCCGCGTCGAGCACGCTGCCGCTGCCGGCGGCGGTCTCGGCGTGCTGGGAGAGGTAGCCGAGCTTGACGTTGTGGCCGCTGCGGACGCTGCCGGAGGCCGGTTCGCGCTGACCGGCGAGGGTCTCGATCAGGGTCGTCTTCCCCGACCCGTTCGGCCCGACCAGCGACCACGTGTTCGCCGCGCTCGATTTCGAGGTTTGCGCGGTCGAGCAGGACCCGTCCCGGCACCTCCAGGGTCCCGTTGACCAGTTTCAGCACCACCCGCCCGGGCCGCTCCGGCGGTTTGAAGTGGAAGCGCAGGCTGCGGCCGTCGCGCTTTTCGGCCATCGGCCCGTCGCGCTTGGCTTTCTCGATCATTTTCACCCGCGACTGCGCCTGCCGCGCCTTCGAGGCCTTGTAGCGGAAGCGCTCGACGAAGCGCTCCATCCGCGCGATCTCCGCCTGCTGGCGCTCGATCGCCTTGCCCAGCGCCATCTCCCGTTTCGCCTGTTCTTCGCGCCAGGCGTGCCAGGGGCCGGCGAAGAAGCGGGCGCGGCCGGCCTCCAGCTCCAGCACCGAGGTGCCGACCGCCTCCAGGAACCAGCGGTCGTGGGCGACGAGGACGACCGCCGAGTCGAGCTCGACCAGGTAGCCCTCCAGCCACTCCAGCGAGGGGATGTCGAGATGGTTCGTCGGCTCGTCGAGGAGCAGCAGGTCGGGACGGGTGGCGAGCGCGCGGGCCAGCGAGGCGCGGGTCAGCTCGCCGCCGGAGAAGGTCGCGAGCGAGCGGCCGGCCTGCTCGGAGTCGAAGCCGAGGCCGCGGAGGACTTCCAGCACCTGGTCGCGCCAGCGGTACCCGCCGCCGGCTTCGAGGCGGTGCTGGGCGGCGGCGTAGGCGCGCATCGTCTCCTCGCTCACCTCGCCGGACATCTCCCCCTCCAGCCGCTCCAGCTCGGCCTCGGTCTCGAGCATGTCGGTGCGGCCGGAGAAGACGTACTCGCCCAGGGTCGCCTGCGATTCCCGTGGCGGCCGCTGGTCGTGGAGGGCGACCCGGGCGCCGCGCTGCACGGCCAGCGAGCCCGAGTCCGGCGCCAGCTCCCCCGCCAGCACCCGCAGCAGGGTCGACTTGCCGGCGCCGTTGCGACCCGACAGGGTCATCCGTTCGCGCGGCTCGAGCTTGAAGCCGACGTCTTCGAAGAGCAGCTTGCCGCCGACGTAGACGTCGAGCGAGGTTGCGGTCGCGATTGCCATGGCAGGGACCAAGGTAATGGGCGGCGTTCGTCCTTTGTACGCCGTCCGATGAACAAAGGACGAACGCCGGATTACCCTCTGAGGATGACGGGACCACTGGGACACCTCGGCGAACTGGCGAAGGCGCGGGCGACGCGCGGCGCGGGCGAACGCGAAGACCGCCAGGCGCTGGGCGAGCTGGAGGCGCGGCCGCTGCAGATGCCGGCCGGCCTCGAGGTCGAATGGCTCGGCGTCTCCGGCTACCGGCTCAGCTACGAGGGCAAGACGCTCTTCATCGATCCCTACTTCTCCCGCGTCCCCTTCCGCGACCTCGTCCTGCGCCGTACCGCGCTGCCTGACCCGGCCGCGCTCGACCGCTTCGTCCACGCCCCCGGCGAGGTGGTCGGGGTGCTGGTCGGCCACACCCACTTCGACCACGCGCTCGACGCGCCGGCGATCGCCCGCCGCTTCGGCTGCGAGGCCTACGGCTCGCGCTCGCTGGTCAACCTGATGGCGCTGCACGGGCTCGCCGAGCAGGACGGTCGAGGTCGAGCCCTACCGGACCTACGAGCTCGGCCCCTTCGAGGTCTCCTTCACTCCCAGCCTGCACTCGAAGCTGCTGCTCGGCCTCGCCGTCCCCTACGACGGCGAACTCTGCTGCGACCACCTCGACTCGCTCTCGCCCGGCGCCTACCGCTGCGGCCAGGTCTGGGGCATCGCGATCGCCGTCGCCGGGGTCCGCTTCTACCACCAGGGCAGCGCCAACCTGGTCGACGAAGCGGTCCGCGAGCGCGGCGTCGACGTCTTCCTCGCCGGCGTCGCCGGCCGCAGCTTCACCCGCGACTACTGGCAGCGGATCCTGCCCCGGCTCGAACCGCGGGCGGTCGTCCCCACCCACTACGACAACTTCTTCCGCCCGCTCGGGGAGGAGATGGACTTCGTCGCCAACGTCCAGCTGGCGCGGCTGCCGGACGAGATCGGCGCCGTCAGCCGCGACTTCGAAGTGGCGGCGCTGCCGCGCTCGGACCGCTAGCTCAGCTTGGCGGCGATCTGCTCGACCGTGCCCATGGTGCGCATCGTGCCGGGGCCGAGGGCCGCGTCGATCGCCTTCAGGTCGAGCTCGGATTCGCTGATCCCGCCGCTCGGCAGCCAGTAGAGCTCGCGCCCCTCGATCGCCAGCAAATCCTCGTCCGTCATTTGCACCAACACCTGCTTCCGGGCCGAGGCGGCCGGCTTCTCCTTCAGGAAGGAGACCTGCAGCTTGCCCTTCGACTTCGCCACCGCCTTTGAGTCGAACGGCTCCTGTGCCGCGACCGCCGCCACCTCAGCGGCGCTACGGAGGAAGACGGGAACGTCGTAGCCGAGTCGCCCGTCCAGCTCCGATTCCACCCGTTCCGCCAACTTCCCCTCCGCCTCGCGCTCAGCCGTCCCAAAGATCACGTTGCCGCTGGCCCGAAAGGTCGCCACATTCTCAAACCCCATCAACTCGAAGTGCCGGCGCAGATCGTCGTTCTTGATCCTCCGCCCACCGAGGTTCATCCCGCGCAGGAATGCGACGTAGCGGTCCACTTTGTGCCCGTCAGTGGGAATTTGGTCCCATCGGGGGCACGTCAGCGTCGCCGATGTGCCAGCGGGGCCCCGGGCCGTACTCCAAAAAGACACCCCCGGGGCTGAGTAACTCCCAGTTGGGCGGGTCGTCGGCGGACTCCTGCTCTGCGGGCTGAACGGCGAAGACCGAACCATTCGCGAGATGGCAGCGGAGCTCGCGGGATTTCTCATCGATTTCAGTGCTATTGATGGTCTGCCCGACCAATCCAGCGGGATCCGCCGGGGACCACTCGGCATCCTGGGTCGCCAGGTGCCAATGATCGCCAGCAGAGTCGCGGATATTGAGATGCAGAACCTCTGGATAGCCCAATCGGGCAGTCACGATCTCTCCCCGCAGAGAGCGGAGCAAACTTGCCAGAGATTCCTTTTCGGCAACTACCATCGTCATCGGTTCCATTTCCATTGTCTCAGCCACTCCAGCAGTTCTCCATAGCTCCTATCTCGCCCCCGCCCAATCGACTCCTTCTCCGCATGCAGATCTTCGCTCGCCTGATGCCGCTCGTGCGACAGGAGGCCCACGGCGTTACACGCCTGTTTGAACTGTTTGATGTCGCGTTTGGGGGCGATGCCCCCCTAAGGCGCCGCGAACACAACCTCTCCCCCCTCGATGCCTGACGGCCTCCCGCACGAACCGCAAAGTGGCCTCGGCCGGGCAGTTCGCGCCCTGCGGGAGGAAGCTGGGATCGATCAGGCGACGCTGGCGGAGCGGGCCGACCTGCCCGAAGCGCTGATCCTCGAGGTCGAGAGCGGCGGAGCCGATCCCCTCTGGGGGGACGTGCGGCGGATCGCCCTCGCGCTGGACGTCTCGCTGGAGCGGCTCTCGGAACTCGCCGAGGAGTTCGAGGCCGACTAGGGGCCGGAGAAGCCGATCGAGAAGCAGGGACCGCCGCCGCAGTCGTCGCTCTGCGGGATCGCGCCTTCGAAGAAGTCCGAGACCAGTTGCTGCTCGGCCGGGGTCGCCCGCGGCAGGCCGTGGGGGTCCTGGCCGCTGCGGTTGGGCAGGTTCTCGTAGGGAGGTGGTTCGGTGCCGATCTGGGTCCCCGGGTTGAGCGGGTCGTCGCGGATCGGGCCGCCGTCCCAGTAGTAGATCGCCGAGCCGGTGTAGGGGTAGCGGTTGATCGAGGGCACGCCCCAGAGCACGTCGGTGTCGGGCCAGCGACCCGGGTAGAGCACCGGCCGGTGGGCGGCGGCGCCGACGGTCCGCGCCTCGACGTCGGCCTGGTAGTCGCTCACCTGGTGGTCGCCGAAGGCGACGTCCATCAGCACCTGATGGCGCGGCGTGTCGGGCAGCGGGTCGGTGGTCATCCGGTGCGCGTAGCCGTTCGGCTCGCCGCGGTCCCAGAGCATCTGGATCAGGTCGAGGACCAGCGGCCGCGCGGTTTCGTTCGGGTAGGACGGATAGAGCACCTGGGCGAACTGATCGAAGTCGACCGAGCGGGGCAGCAGGACCGAGTAGTTCATCGCCGGGACCCCGAGCGAAGCGCGGGTGAAGTCCGGCGCCAGGGCGGTCAGCGCCCCGCCCATGATCCCTCCCTGGCTATTGCCGTTGTAGTAGAGCCGGGCGGTGTCGAGGACCGAGGCGCTGAGCGGCGTCCCGTCCCGGTTGAAGGCCGGGGCGGTCGTGAAGCCACTGGGGCTGATCATCAGCCGGCCCAGGTAGAGCTCGTCGAGCAGCCCCTGCTGCAGGCGGTCGGGAATCGCCGGGAAGCGGGTCAGGTCCTGCAGGGCCGAGATCGCGACCGGGACGTCGGATTCGGACATGCCGATCTCGTCGGTCGCGCACTTGACCATGCGGTGCGCCTGGGCGAGTTCGCGCTGCGGGGCCGAGGCGACCTCGGCGGCGCGGCCGAAGAGCCCGTGCCCGTAGAGCACCGGCCGCCCGGAAGCCGGCGGGCCGGTCGTCGCCGAGACCGGGACGATGCAGTCGAAGTTGGCGGTCCAGGTGCCGTTGCGGGTCGGCAAGCCGTTGGCGTCGAGCTGCATGGTCCCGAACGGGGCGCAGCTCGGGAACAGGTAGCAGGGGGCCTGGAAGGTGCCTTTCACCCGGCGAGCGATCTGGCCCGGGTTCGGGTTCTCTTCCACGCTCAGCACCTGGAAGCTCGGCGCCGCTCCCTGCGGGACGAGGTCGGAGAGGTCGGTGTCGCCGAGCTGGGCGAAGGCGTCGTCGCGCATCGCCAGCGCCCGGCGAGCGTTGCTGCGGTCGCTGGCGACGGTGAAGTCCCAGGCGAGATAGAGGTCGCCGCGGTCGATCCCGGACTTCTTCAGCCGCCGGAAGATCGCTTCGAAGTGCTTGCGCCGCGCCTCGACCTCGGGCTGCTTGGAGTGGACGCGGTCGCGGTAGTAGCGGAACGCGTAGGGCGCCTCGATCTCCTCACCGGCGGCGTTGCGGAGGTTGCGCAGGGCAACGATGTAGCGGTGGCCGAAGTCGAAGTTGACGGCCGGGTGGATCTCCAGCGCCCGTTTCGAGGGATTGGACTGGGTCGAGTCGATCTCCACCCAGATCGGCTGCCGCTTGCCGGTGGCGGCGTCGATGACGACGACGGGCGCGCCGGGACGGCGGTAGCGGCCGATGTGGTTGATCGGCACCGCCCCGGTCGCGCGCACGTCGGCCGTGGTTCCGATCCCAGGCACCTCGAGCAAGATCGTCGCCCCCTGGCTGAAGCCGTCGGCGGCGTTATAGGGGTCCGCAGCGATCGGCTGGCCGAGGACGTTGGTCGGCATCCCCGCGGTCTTGAAGTCGATCCGCCGACCCGTCGGGCTGCTCGGGTCCGGCCGCGTGTAGTAGTCGTCGGGGAAGGGCAGCATGCACAGCGGGCTGTCCGGCTGGGCGATGAAGTCACAGGTCGCCGCTTTCGAGGTATCGACCGGCGGCAACGTCCCCGGTTTCGATTTGGCCAGCGCCAGCGCCGGCAGCAGCACCACCGCCATCAGCGCGACGGCAAGCACAACAAAACTGCTCCCCTTAACCCTGTTCCCCATCCCCTGCCGATTACCCGGTGCCGCGAGCCTTCAAAACGCGCCC
Source organism: uncultured Actinomycetes bacterium (assembly GCA_963850735.1). Taxonomy (GTDB): domain Bacteria; phylum Actinomycetota; class Thermoleophilia; order Solirubrobacterales; family 70-9; genus VAYN01. Next base: position 361,746 of record CAWKMK010000007.1, on the reverse strand, counting down.
ATCGGCAAAGAGCTGCGCCGTCCCATGCGCCGCGGCGGCCAAGACCGAGCCCCGCCTGGGGCTCGGTCCCGATGTCCGATGGAGGCGCCGAGATTCGAACTCGGATCCGCGGACGCGGTGCGAGGGTGTCTACAGGTTTAGCCGGCGCTTGATTCTCGTCTCCCGGGGTCCGCGCCGGCGGGCACTACGGGAGATAAAGCCCCTTTGATGTCCCCCGGCGGTCAGGGCGATCCGCTTGGGTAAGCCCGCTTTTGAAGCCGGTGCCCCTTCCCGCGGGCGGGGAAGGACCGACTCTCACAGCGCTTAGCTTCTAACTAAGCGGCGAGGGCGAACTCATGGTCCGCACGTATTGGTTTGTGCTGGGGTTTAACGAGGCCTCCAGCAACCTCGACCTGCAACCGTTCGCACGAGTCGACCACGTCGAAGCCTGTCGCCCCCGTGCTTGGGAATGCCTTGCGATTGTAGGGGGTAGGACTTGACTGCCCTGTGATGATGATGGCCTTGAACGAGCGCACCTACGACGCGATCGTCCTCGGAGCCGGGCCCTCGGGCGAGGTCTGCGCCGGGCGCCTGGCCGATGGCGGCTGGAAGGTGGCGATAGTCGAGCGCGACCTGATCGGCGGCGAATGCTCCTACTACGCCTGCATGCCCTCGAAGGCGCTGCTGCGCCCGGCCGACGTGCTGGGCGAGGCGAAGCGGGTCCCCGGCGTGCCCACCGGCCACGAGGAGCTCGAGCCGCAGGCGGTGCTGGACCGGCGCGACGAGGTGATCCACGACCGCGACGACTCCGGCCAGCTGCCCTGGCTGGAAGAACGCGGGATCGACCTCTTCCGCGGCGAGGCGCGCTTCGAGGGCGAGCGGCGGGTTCGGGTCGGCGACGAGACGCTGGTCGCCGAGCGGGCGATCGTCGTCGCCACCGGCAGCAAGGCGGCGATGCCGCCGATCGACGGCCTCGACACCGTCACCGCCTGGAACAACCGCGACGCGACCACCGCCAAGCACGTGCCCGCGAGCATGATCGTCCTCGGCGGCGGCCCGGTCGGCAGCGAGCTGTCCCAGGCCTGGGCCAGCCTCGGCTGCGACGTCACCCTGGTCGAGGGTGGCGAGCAGCTGCTCTCCCGCGAGGAACCGTTCGCCGGAGAGGAAGTCGCCGAGTCGCTGCGCGAGAGATTCGGCGTCGACGTGCGGACCGGATCGAAAGTCGAAGCCGTCGAGCCGGGCGAGGGCGGCGGGGTCGTTGCCACGCTGGCGGGCGGCGAGCGCATCGAGGCGGCCGAGATCCTGATCGCCGTCGGCCGCGTCCCCCACACCGCCGACCTCGACCTCGATGCAGCCGGGGTCGAGGCAAACGAGCACGGCTTCCTCGACACCGATGACCGCCTCCGGGTCGGCGGCCGCGACTGGCTCTACGCGATCGGCGACGTCAACGGCCGCGCCCTCTTCACCCACATGGGCAAGTACCAGGCCTGGGTCACGGCGGAGAACCTGCTCGGCCGCGAGACCGCTGCGGTGCCGAAGGCATCGGCTCCCCCCGCGTCACCTTCACCGACCCGCAGGTCGCCGCGGCGGGCAAGACCCTCGAGGAGGCGCGCGAAGCGGGAATCGACGCCCGCGCCGTCGACGTCCCCACCGACGGCACCGCCGGCGCCAGCTTCCAGGGCAAGGACACCGGCGGCACCTGCCGCCTCGTCGTCGACCTGACGAAGGAGACGATCGTCGGCGCCACCTTCACCGGCTTCGAGACCGCCGACTTCCTCCAGGCGGCGACCTTCGCGATCGTCGCCGAGGTGCCGCTAAAGAAGCTGCGCCACGCGGTCGCGCCATATCCCTCCCGCAGCGAGATCTGGCTGAAGCTGCTGGAGAAGGCCGAAGAAGCCGCCGAGAAATAGCGAGTTCAAGTCGTGGTTCCTTAGTCCTCGCATAGGTGACAAAGGAACCACGGGATGGTCCCTCCTTCAGATCAGGCCAACTTGCGGTTCTTTAGTCCTCCATAAGAGGACAAAGGAACCACAACTTTTTTGGTGACGACGGTCTGACCGACGAGGTCCAGGGGTCGCCAGGCAAGGACGCAGGGAGCTGGAATGACAGCGCTATTTCGGCGACTGAGGACGCCGCATGGGGCCTCGGGGAGCCGTCGGTCAGGCCGTCGAACGGGACTTCAGGTCGGCGAGCAGGTCCTCTGGGAAGCCGGCCACCTGGTCGAGGTCGTCGACTGACTGGAAGCCGCCGAGGCGCTCGCGGTGGGCCAGCAGTCGCGTCGCCTGGGTGACCGAGAGGTTCTGCTCTCGCAGCTGCTCGAAGGTGACCATGTTGAGGTTGATCTGACCGCCGGCCGCGGGGGCGGAGTCGGTTCGCCGCCCGGAGCGCCGAAGCTGGGCGCGGCGACTGGAGCAGGAGGCTCGGGCGCGGGAGGCGGCGGCGGGCCGGGATCGCTCGCAATCGGCGCAGACGGTGGGGGCGGTGGCGTGGCAGGCTCGGCCGGTGGCGGCGGGGGCGGCGGCGACGCAAAGGACTCGCTCGGTGCCGGCGCCGGGGGCGCGGGCGGCGGGGTCGGCGGCGCAAAGGACTGCTCCGGCGCGGGGGGCGGAGGAGGCGTCGGCGCAGGCGGGGTCGGCGCGAACCCGGCCTGGGGCGCACCGCCCTGCACCGAGCGGACCGCGGCCTGTTCGGCCTCTGCGGCGCGGCGCTCTGCCTCGGCGGCGCGCTCTTCGGCCTCGGCGACGCTGCGGCGGATCTCCTCCAGGCGGCGGTCCTGGGCTTCCTCCTCAGCCCGGCGCTGGGCCAGCAGCTGGGCCTCGGCGGCGCGCTGTTCGGCGGCTTTGGTCCGCTCCTCGATCTGACGCAGGCGCTCCTCGGCGTCTTTCATCGCCTGCTCGCGGGCCTGGCGCTCCTGCTCCAAGCGCTGTTCGGCGGTGTGCAGGTCTGCGCCCGGGCGCAATCCCCGGCGCGCCCGGCTGGGCGTCCTGGATCGGCGGGCCTCCGGCCGGAGCCAGTCCGCCCTGCTGCAAGCGCGCGGCCTCGTCCATCCGCCGATCAGCCTCGGCGCCGATCCGCTGGGTCTCGTTGCGAATGCCGGCAACTTTGTCCTGCACCCGCTGCTCGGCGAGGGTCGGGTCGTATTCGCCCGGCGCCGGCGTGCCGCCCGGAACCGGGGGCGGCGGCACGGAGGCAAGCCCGCCGGCCTGCGGCTGGGCGGTGGTCGCCTCCTCCCAGGCGGGCAGTTGACCGGAGGGCGGCACCGGGCCGCCGGCCTGAGCCTCGGCGACGGCGCGTTCGTTGGCGGCGCGAGCGGCGGCCAGGCGCTGCTCGGCCAAGGCCGCCTCGCGCTTCTGCTTGTTGCCAGCGCCGTACTTGATCCCGAAGAAGCTCTTCTGCTTGGGAGGCTCGGGCTGTGGCGACACCTCGGGGGCGGGCGCAGCACCGGGAGCGGCTGCGGCGGGCGACGCAGGCGCCGTGACCGCGAGGACCGCACCGCCCTTCTTCTGAGCCTTGCGTTGAGCGCGCTCTTCCTTGCGGCGCTGCAGCTCGGCTTTGCGCGCCTCCCGCATCTGCGCCCGTTTCTGGCGCTGCTCGTCGCGCTGGCGCTGCTTGCGGTCCTTGGCGCTCTCGCCGGGCGGCGGCGCCTGTCCCGGTACCGGCGACGGGGTCGAGCTGCCGGGAGGGGGAGTCGACTGGCCGGGGGGCGGCGCCGACTGACCCGGGGCACTGGCGGCTGCCGCAGCAGCCGGGGCGCCGACGGCGGCCATCTCGGCGGTCGCCGCGGAAACCTGGGGCCCAGGAGGCGGGGTCGGCTGACCAGCGGGCGGAGCGCCGGGGGCGCCGGCAGCGGGCTGCGCGGCCTGCTTCTGCTCTTTCTCCTCGCTGCGGCGTCTGTTGACGCGCATGATCAGGAGCAGGAGGAGGATCGCGACCAGCAGGGCGCCGACGAAGATTCCGGTGTTGTCGCTCACGTAGTCACTCGCCTTTTCGGGGAACGACTTGGCGCTGGCCGTCGCGGGCGCGACCATCACGGCAGCGATCATCCCGGCGACGGCGGCGGGAAAGCTCTTCCGGGTCGGCATTGCCCTGCATCCTTGCATGTGCTTCGGCAGTTTCAACTCAACGCATCCTTCCCTTGAACTCGCGCTCGACCTCTCTGCGAACGTCGCGGTCGGCGATCTCCCGGCGCCGGTCGCGACCCTCCTTGTTTCGCGCCAAAGCCAGCTCCACCTTCGCCCGCGGCCCTTTGAAATAGATCCTGGTTGGGACCAGGGTCAGGCCTTTCTGCGCGGTTTTGCCGACCAGCCGCTCGATCTCCTCCCGATGCAGCAGCAATTTGCGCGGCCGTTCGGCTTCGTGGGCGTCGACCGAGGAGAACTCATAGGGCGGGATATGCAGCTTGCGAAGCCAAACCTCGCCCTTTTCGACCACCGCGTAAGCATCGGTCATCTGCGCTTTGCCGCCGCGCAGCGCCTTCACCTCGGAGCCGGTGAGGACGATCCCCGCCTCCATCTTCTCCACCCACTCGAATTTGTGGCGGGCGCGGCGGTTGGTGACGACATCGCCCGAAGCCGGCGCGCGTTTCTTCTTCACCTTCTTCGCCATCAGGCGGGCTCCCCGGCCGGCACCAGCTCGGCCCTCCCGCGCGGCGCGTCGACGCCGGCCACCCGGACGGATATCGGATCGCCGAGGCTGACCCGCGCCCCCGAACCGCGACCGACCAGCGCCACCTCGGACCGATCGAGCTCGTAGCGCTCGCCCGGCAGCCGCCGCGCCGGCAGCATCCCCTCGTAGACGTCGCCGAGCTTGCCCCCGAAGGAGACGAAGGCGGCGGAGCGGATCACCCCGGAGACCTCGCCCTCGAAGACCGCGTCGAGCCCGCGCTCTCCCAGCTCGCGTTCGAGCAGGAAGGCGGCGCAGACGTCGTCGGCCTCGCGCTCGATCCGCGCCGATTCGCGCTCGCGGGCGGAGCCCTCGGCGGCGGCGTCGCGGCACTCGGCCAGCGTCGGCGCCTCCTCCCCCTCGTCCAGCGCGGCGAGCAGCGCCCGATGGCAGACGAGGTCCGGATAGCGGCGGATCGGCGAGGTGAAGTGACAGTAGGCGGAGCTGCCGAGACCGGCGTGGCCGATGTTCCGCTCGCTGTAATAGGCCTGCTTCAGGGATCGGAGCACGAGCGAGGTATACGCCTCCCGGCCGTGCCCGCGTCGCGCGGCCTCCTTCCGCACCAGCCGGCTCGCTTCCGCCGCGACCCGCCCCGCTTCGCTCGGCGCCAGGCCCTGCCTCAGCGGCGGCGTCGGCACCCCCAGCGCCGCCAGCTGCTCGAGCAGGCGCTCGATCCGCGCCGCGTCGGGCTGGGCGTGGACGCGGTAGATCGCCGGCACCCGCTCGCGCCCGAGCAGCTCGGCGACCTGCTCGTTGGTGAGGATCATCAGCCGCTCGATCAGCCGGTGGGCCTCGGTCTGGGCGACGCCCTGGGCGGCGACCACGTTGCCGTCGGAATCGAAGCGGAACTCGGGCTCGAAGGATTCGACGTCGAGGCTGGTGGTGCCCCGGTGCTCGCCGAGACCGGCGGCGACCTCGCGGGCGGCGGCTAGCGGTTCGGCCACCTCGGCCGGCGGCTGCCGGCGGCCGGCGAAGATCTCGTCCAGCTCGTCGTAGTCGAGGCGCGCGTCGGAGCGGATGCGACTGCGGTAGAAGCGGGCCCGGCGCGGCTCCATCCCCGGCCCGAGCTCGATCTCGGTGGTCACCGCCAGCCGCTCGACCCCCGGCGCCAGGCTGCAGGCCTCGCTGCTGAGCGCGTGCGGCAGCATCGGCTCAACCACGCCGGGAACGTAGGTGCTGGTGGCGCGCTTCCGCGCCTCTTCGTCGAGCAGCGAGCCCGGCTTGACGTGGGCGGCGACGTCGGCGATGTGGATCCAAACCCGGGCGCCGCTCCCCTCCCGCTGGGCCGAGACGGCGTCGTCGAAATCGCGGGCGGTGGCGGGGTCGACGGTGAAGGTCGCAAGCGCGGTCAGGTCGCGGCGCGGGCCACTTTCCCGTTCCGCCCACTGCGCCGCTTCCCGCGCTTCGCCCTCGATCGTCGGCCGAAAACCGCGGTACCCAAGCTGCTCCCGCAGCATCTCCTCAACCGTCTCCCGCGCCGAGCGCCGATCGTCGTTTCCACCCTTTTGGCCCCTATGGGGGCCCGAACCCTGGAAACGATCGTCCCGTTGCCCGCGGCGCGGCTGCGCGCTCTGCCGCCGGCCCCGACCTCGGCCCCGCCCCGGCATCAGCCCTCGACCTGGCCGGCGAGGACGCCGAGGGCGCGCTCTTCGGCCTCGTCGACCCCGGTCTTCGGGTCGTCCTGCACCTTCACGTCGGGATGGATCCCGTGGCTCTCGGCGAGGTTGACCCCTTCCGGGGTGAAGTACTCGCCCACCGTCAGCTTCAGGGCGCCGCCGTTGGCGAGCGCCTGCTCCTCCTGGAAGACGCCCTTGCCGTAGGAGCGGGTGCCGACCACTTCGGCGCCGGCGTCGTCGGCCAGCGCCGCGGTGAGGATCTCCGCCGCCGAGGCGGTGCCGCGGTCGATCAGCGCCACCACCGGCAGCGTGGTCAGTCGCCCGCCCTCGGTCTTGTGGACGCTCTTCCCCTGGGTCCGCGAGTCGGTCCGGACCACGACTTCCCCCTCGGGGAGAAAGAGGCTCGCGGTCAGCACCGCCTCGTCGAGCAGACCGCCGGGGTTGTGGCGCAGGTCGAGGACGATCCCCTTCGCCCCGTCTTTCTTCACCTTGCGCAGCGCCCGCCCGAGCTGGGCGTGGGCGCCTTCGCTGAAGCTGAGCAGCTGCACGTAGCCGAGCTTGCGCCCGTCGACCTCCTCGACCCGGCTGCTGACGTTGGGCAGCGTCACCTCGGCCCTGGTCAGGGTCAGCCGGCGCGTCTTGCCGCTCTTGCCGTCGCGGACGCCGAGCGTCACCTCGGTCCCTTCCGGCCCCTTGATCTGCTTCGTCGCCTCGCCGCTCTCCTCACCGGCGATCGACTTGCCGTTGACCGAAACGATCGTGTCGCCGACTTCGATCCCGGCCTGCTCAGCCGGGGAGCCGGGGAAGACCTGCGCCACGCGCAGCCCCTTCGGCACTTCGATCACCGAGAGCCCGACCCCCGAGAAGTGCCCTTCGATCTGCTCGTTGAAGCTGGCCAGAGCTTCCGGCGAGAAGTATTCGCTGAAGCGATCGCCGTGGCGTTTGCGCAGCTCGCGGACCATCCCCTGCAGCGAGGCGTTGCCGAGCTCTTTGTCGCCGACCGGCCGGTAGTAGTTGTCCTGGATCGCTTCCGCGGCTTCGGCGGTCAGGCCCGACGGTTCGGTCTGGACCCAGTCCCGCACCGGTTCCGGCAGCGAGCCCGGGTGGGCGCCCAGCCAGAGGCCGGCGGCAAGCATCGCCACCAACGCCACCGCGAAGGCCACAGCCCCGCGTGCTCTCACGCCGTCAGACCTTGAGGAAGCGGCGCAGCGTCACGCCCGAGCCGATCGTCGAGACGAAGATCGAGGCGGCGAAGAGGATCGCGACCAGGGCCGGGAAGCCCAGCGTGGAGTTGTTCTGCGCCGCGAGGACGCCGATCGAGTCGCTGAGGGGGTCGACGACCGTGATCTTGCCCAGCCACAGGATCAGTATTGCGAGCAGGCCGCCGACCAGGCCGACGACCACCCCCTCGATCATGAACGGCCAGCGGATGAACCAGCGGGTCGCCCCGACCAGGCGCATCACCTCGACCTCGCGGCGGCGGGTGTAGATCGAGAGCCGGATCGTGTTGCCGACCAGCATCAGCGAGGCGAGGATCAGGAGTGCGGTGATCACCGTCAGCACCACCTTCAGGGCGCTGGTCACCTGCTCGATCTTCTCCGAGGACTGCTGGCGGTCGAAGGGGTTGCTGATGATCGGCGAGATCGACTTGCCCTGCGGCCCGTTCGGGTAGACCGCCTCCTGCACCGCGGCGAGGTTGGCGGCGTCGTCGGCTTTGACTTCGAAGCTGTTGGGCAGCGGGTTGGTGTGCAGCTCTTCTACGATCGACTTGTCCTTCAGTTCGCTCTTCAGCGTGTTCAGCGCCTCGGTCTTGCTGACGAAGGTGACTTCGGCGACGTGCGGAATCCCTTCCAGCTCCTTCTTCAGGGAGGCGATTTCGGCCTTGGTCGCGTCGTCATAAAGCGCGTACTGGACGTTGAGCTGGTCGCGGACTTCTTCGCTCTTGCCCTGGGCGGTCTGGAAGATCGGGATCAGCATCCCGAGCAGGACGACGGTGACGACCGTGGTCACGATCGCCGCCAGGCTCGGCGCGCCGTTGCGCTTCAGCGCGCGCAGGGCCTCCTGGAAGAAGAAGACGATCCGGCCCATCAGCTCAGGTGATCGTGGTCGGAGTGGCCGTTGGTCCGGGTGTCGCCGTCAGGGCCGACGCCCATCCCGGCCTGCATCCGCAGACCGAATTCGGTCGTCGACTCCTCGGTGTAGCCACCGGAGACCTCGTCGCGGACGACGCGGCCCTCGTAGAGCTCGACCACGCGGCGCTGCATGTTGTCCACCATCTCGCGGTCGTGGGTGACGACGAGGACGGTGGTGCCGGCCTTGTTGATCCGGTAGAGCAGCTGCATGATCCCGATCGAGGTGACCGGGTCGAGGTTGCCGCTCGGCTCGTCGGCCAGCAGCAGCGGCGGGTGGTTGACGAAGGCACGGGCGACGGAGACGCGCTGCTGCTCGCCGCCGGAGAGCTGGTCGGGATAGCTGTGGATCTTGGTCGAGAGCCCGACCAGGCGCAGCGTCTGCGGCACCTGCTCGCGGATTTCGGCGCGGCTGGCGCCGATCACCTGCAACGCGTAGGCGACGTTGTCGTAGACGGTGCGGTCGGGGAGGAGCTTGAAGTCCTGGAAGACGGTGCCGATGTTGCGGCGCAGCTGCGGGATTTTCTTCTCCGACAGCTTGCCGATGTCCCGGCCGGCGATTTTGACCGAGCCTTCGCTGGCGGCGAGCTCGCGGATCAGCATCTTGATCAGCGTCGACTTGCCGCAGCCGGTGGGGCCGACGAGGAAGACGAACTCGCCGCGACCGATCGCCAGGCTGACCCGGTCGAGCGCCATGTGGCCGCCCGGGTAGACCTTGGTCACGTCGTTCAGCTCGATGATCGGCGCGCGCCGCCCGCGGGGGCGCCGAGGCTCCTCAGAGCCGTTGTTCTTCTTTTTGCGGATAGCCATGCGTGGGTGCCTTCTGCGAGAACAGGGTGACTCCTCTGGAGTCTCGGCCCCGCAAGAAAGCGCCCACGCAGGCGATCTTTCAGATCTCTCAGCCGTCGACCGAGAAGGAGGTTCCTTCCCCTTCGCTGGTGGCCGTCAGAGGGGCGCTACCGGAATAGACGCCGTTTGCAAATTCGCCGGTGATCGGGCAGCCCGTGTCGAGGATGTAGCGGATCCCGCCGGGATTGATTTGAAGATGCACTGAGTTCGGTGTTTGGTTGGTGAGACGAATGCCATTGGCCGTGGGGTTCGACCCAGGGACTCCGGCCAAGTTTTCCTGTGGGGGGACTGTCAACTGGCAAACGTAGCTGGACGTTGTGATTTCGTATTCGATCGATTTTCCTTCCGGACACACGATGTCCATTGTCCCGTCGATCACGTCTTCTTCAATTTCTTCACCGGCGCGGACCCTGAAGTCGCATCCGTTGAGCCTGGCGTGCGTTTCTCCTGCCGCGCCTTTGCAGTCTGTGGGACCGAGGATCAACGGTTCGTAGGTCGGCGTCAGTGTCAGTTCTTCCGAAGCTGCAGTCAGTTCCCCATGGAAGCTCGGCCTGCAGAGAGTTATGCCAACTTTGGTGAAGAAGGAGTGGATCGCCGGGAGGCTAGAGATTGTCGCCGGGTAGGTGCCGGCTGTGAAAGTGCCTGCCTGAGCTCCCGGGCGCGGCTACCGCGCTGATCGCAACCAGCGCGAGCAGAGCGGCGCCAAGCAGCCTGAGTTGACGAAGACCGGTCATGTTCTCTCCTTGGTTGGGTCCCCGCCTCCCGGAGATCTATGGATACCGAAAGAAAACTGTTAAATCAAATGTTTTGGGGGACGAGGCGGCGTTCGGCGCTGCGGCGGGAGGCGCCGAGGCGGTAGACGAAGAGGACCGAGATCGGGATCGCGGTGCCGACCGCCCAGGCGAGGAAGAGCGGTGAGCTGGTGTCGCTGCCGGCGCCGAGCGCGTGGACGAGGCCGAGGACGTAGACGGCGATCGTCGCCCGGTGGGCCTGGCGCCAGAGACGCGGCCCGATCCGGCGGCGGAAGTAGAAGCTGACCCCGAGCAGGAGCGCCAGGTAGGCGGCGACGATGCCGAGGCCGATGGCGAAGCGGTGCAGGCCGATCTCGAAGGGGACGGCGACCCCGGCGAGGCCGGGCTGCAGCCAGGGGTCGGCGAGGATGGCGAGGCCGTGGACGCCGATCGCGATCAGCGCCGCCAGCGCGGTCTGCTCGTGCAGCGCCCGCATCGTGCGGGTGAAGGCCGGGCCGCGGACCGGCCTGCCCGCCATCGCCAGCCCGAGGAAGACGGAGATCGTCACCAGGACGAAGGCGACGATGCCCGAGGAGCGGCTGACGATCCACCAGCCGTGACTTGCCAGGGTATGCGGGATCGCGTCGATCACGAGGAGCTGGTGACGACCGGCGGGACTTCTTCGGATTCGGGTTCGACGTATTCGTATTCAGGTTCCGGTTCGGCGTATTCGGGTTCCGCGTATTCGGCCGGCGCTTCTTCCGGTTCGGGCTTCGCTTCGACCGCCGCCGGCTGCGACTTCGCGGTCGCCTTGCCGTGTCCGCTGCCGCCGCTGGTTGCCTTGGCGCTGAGCTGAAAGGTGAGGAGGACGAAGAGCACCGCGAAGAGGGCGAGTGAGCCGACGACGACGGCTTTCGGGCGAGGGCTGGTCATGCTCCGAGGGTCGGCCCGTTTCTTAAACCCCGCCTGAACCGGGGCGAGGTTTTGCCAAGGCTTTACCCGCGCCGCGCCTGGCTAGGGGAATACGGTCTCCCCCGTCTCCTGGTCGACGACCGAGATCGCCACCGCCGGGCAGGCTTCGGCGGCCTCGAGGACGAGGTCGTCGGGGCCGGTGCCGATCACGACGGCGACGTCGTCGAGGCGGAAAACCTGCGGGGCGACCTCGACGCAGTCGCCGTGGGCACTGCACTCGTTCGGGTCTACTACGGGCACATAGGTCATGCGGGTACCTCCTCCTCTTCGCGGCGAGCCGACATGTGGCCCGCCTCGATTCGTTTGCGCAGGGCTGGGATCGACCGCGGCCGGCCGACGGTGAGGCCGGCGATCGGAGCGCCGCCGCGGACGAAGACGGCTTCGAAGTCACGGGCGGAGGGCTCGCCCTCCAGCGCCACCGCTTCGCCGCGGTGGGGATGGCCGACGCACTGGATGCGGATGCCGTACTGGTCGCTCCAGAAGCTCGGCAGCGGCGGCGGGCCCGGGTCCTCGCCGAGCATCGCCCTGGCGGCGGCGGCCCCCTGCCAGGCGGCGGCGTCCCAGTGCTCGGTCCGGGCGTGGGCGCCGAAGCGGTGGTCGAACGGGATCGAGGCATCGCCGGCGGCGAAGACGTCCGGCCAGGCCGGTGCGCCCGGCGGCGTCCACCTCCACCCCGGCCGTCGGCAGGCCGCTGCCCGCCAGCCAGGCGGTCGCCGGCACGGTGCCGATCCCGACCAGGACCAGGTCGCACTCGATCGCGGTCCCGTCGGCGAGCAGCAGCTCGCTCGACCCGGTCGCCGCCCTGCGCCCGCTCGACGATCGTGCCGGTCAGGAGCCGCACCCCCTGCCCGCGGTGCAGGTCGGCGAACCAGCGGCCGAGCTCGTCGCCGAGGATCGGCGCCAGGGGAGTCTCCAGCGCCTCGATCATCGTCACCTCGGCGCCGAGCCCGAGCGCCGTCGCCGCCACCTCCTGGCCGATGAACCCGGCGCCGACGATCGCCAGCCGGGCGCCACCGGTCAGCCGCGCCCGCAGTCGCCGCGCGTCGGCGAGGGAGCGTAGGCGGTGGACGTTCTCGAAGCCCTCCAGGGACGGCAGCCGCCGCGGCGCACCGCCGGTCGCGATCAGCAGCCTGCCGTAGGCCAGCTCCTCGCCGCCGGCGAGGACCACCCGGCGGGCCTTGGGCTCCAAGCGTTCGGCTCGCGCCCCGAGCAGCAGCTCGACGCCCTGCTCCTCGTACCACGCGGATGGCCGGAATCCCGTCGCGTCCTCCTCGACCGTGCCGGCAAGCACGCCCTTGGAGAGCGGCGGCCGGTCGTAGGGAGGCTCCGCCTCGGCGCAGACGATCCGCACCGGGCCATCGAAGCCGCGGCGGCGCAGGGTCTCCGCGCAGCGCTGACCCGCCAGACCGCCGCCGACGATCACCACACCTGGGTCACTCGCAGGAAGCCTCATCGCGCCTCCTCCAGGACGGGGGTGCCGGGGACCGGGCGACGCTCGGCGGGTAGCGGCCGTTGTGGCCGCGGCGCCGCCTGCCGCGCCTTCTTCTTGGTCCGGGCCGAGACCACCCGGTAGACGAAGAGGCCGCCGATCGCCGGCGTGGTCACGATCACCCACCAGCGGAACCAGGGGGCGCCGGCGTCGCTGCCGGCGCCCAGCGCGTGGACCAGGCCGAGCAGGTAGACGACGACGGTCGCCCGGTGCGCCTTGCGCCAGAGTCGCGCCCCGACCCGCTTGCGGGCGTAGTAGCTGAGGCCGAGCAGGGCCGCCAGGTAGGCGCCGATCACGCCGAGCCCGGTGTAGAAGGTCTTGAAGCCCAGCGCGAAGGGGACGGCCACGCCGGCGACGCCCGGGTGCAGGAAGGGGTCGCCGAGCAGGGCGATGCCGTGGACCGCGATCGCCACCAGCCCCGCCAGGGCGGTCTGCTCGTGGACCGCCAGCAGCTTGCTTCGAGAGGCCCGGCCGGCGCATCACCTTGCCGGCCATCATCAGCCCGATGAAGACCGAGACGGTGACCAGGACCAGCGCCACCAGGCCGGAGGCGCGGCTGGCCAGCCACCAGCCGTGGCTCTGCAGGGTTTCGGCAGCGCTGACGGCGTTCATCGCGCCGACCTGCGGCAGCCGTACCCGCGGCGCCACCGCCAGCGGCCCGACCAGCTCGACGCGACCGCTGTCGTGGACGAGCAGACCGCCGCGCTCGCCCAGCAGCTGCCGGCCGCGCTCAGGCCCGGAGAGCAGCGCCGCCTTGGAGATCGTCTCCGCCTCCAGGGCGGTATCGCCGAGCGCAGTGGCGCCGACCAGGCCGGTCCAGGCCGGCTCGCCGGTCGCCGGGTCGAGCAGGTGGTGGGCGACGCGACCGTCCTCGTCGCGCCAGTTGCGCACGTTCAGCCCGGAGGTGGCGACGCCGCCGGAGCCGAGCCGCAGCACGTGGGCGCGCTCGCCGCTGATCGGGTGCTCGACGAAGACCTCGAAGGGGTGGACGAGAGCGTCGGCGCCGCCGATGCGAATGTCGCCGCCGCAGTCGACGATGAAGCGGGAGTAGCCGCGCAGGCTCGCCGCCACCAGGTCGGCAGCCAGGCCCTTGCCGGTGCCGCCGGTGTCGAAGCGCAGGCCCGGCGGGCGGACGCACCTCCCCCGCCGGGTCGTCGACTGCGAACTCGCGCCAACGGGAGTCGGGGCGCGGCTGGGCCGGGCGCCGCTCCGGCGCCTCGGCGAGCGCGTCGCGCAGTGGCAGTCCCGTCATCCCGGCGCGCGAGGCGACGTAGCCGGCCTGCTCGATCTCGCCGACCAGGGTCGGATCGACGAGGCCGTCGCTGCGCCCGGCGGCGTAGATCCCGGCCTCGATCGCAGAGCGCAGCAGCTCCGACACCGGCACCCGTTCGCGCGGGTCGGCGTTGAGCCGGCAGAGCTCGCTCTCGGGCCGGAAGCGGGAGAGCGTCGCGTCGAAGTCTTCGACGAAGCGACGGCCCCGCGCGGCGGCCGCCTCGGCCGGCTCCATCCCCGGACCGGGTTCGCCGATCAGCAAGCGCACGTGGCTGCCCATCGCGTCGAAGGTGAGGTCGTGTTCGCTCATCATGAGGCGCTCGTAACCACTGGTTCGGATTCCGCGGCGGGAGCCGAGCTGGTCGAGGAGCTGACCGGGCCGGTGCTGACGGTGCTGCCGCCGGAGCCACCGACGATCGTCGTCACCACCCGGCGCTTGATCACCTTGCGCACCTGCACCGCCGCGCGCCGCCTGCTGCCCGGCCGGCTTTCGGCCTCGAAGCGGTAGGTGAGCAGGGCGAAGAGGGCCGCGAAGAGGAGGACCGAACCCCAGAAGACAATGCTGGCCGGCGGTCGCCGCTGGCGTTTCGCTTTGGGTCGCGGCTCAGTCATCGCCGCCCTCGTGCTCGCTCTCGCCGTGACCGCCATGGTCGTCGCCGCTCTCGTCCTCGTATTCGCCACTGCCGGAGCCGCTGCTGGAGGTGGTCACCGGCACGCTCTCGCCACCGCCGCTGCCGCTCGAGCTGGTGGTGACGGGGGCGGTTTCGCCGCTGCTGCCAGTGCCGCTGGAGCTGGTCGTAACCGGCGCCGTTTCGGACCCTCCGCTGCCGCTGGAGCCGGTCGTCACCGAACCGGACGCCGCGGCCGCCGCGGTCGCGGCCGAGCCGGCGCCCGACGGGGTGCTTCGGCTTCGCGTGCTTGGTGACGTGGATAGTCCGCCGGATCACTTTGGTGCGGACCGCCGGTTTGTCGGCCACCGCCTTGCTTGGCGGCGCCCCACCCTGACTGAGGGCGAGCCCGGTGAACCCACCCAAGGCGACCACGGTGGCGACGGCTGCGACTCTGGCTTTGACGTTCTTCACGGCGTTCCCCTTAGATCGAGAAGTTGCGGGGGCAGTGTGCGAGAAGCCCCTTCAAGGGCCGGAAAGCGCCGGGTAAAGCCCTGGCAAAACCTGGGCGACGCAGGCCGAAAGGGCCCGGCCAGGCCCTACAGTTGCCCTATGAACAGCCAGTCACCGGGCGGGCGCATCCTCGTCGTCGAGGACGAGGAGTCGATCTCCCAGCCCTTCGCCGAGGCCCTGCGACGGGCCGGCTTCGAGGCGCTGGTGACGCGCGACCGCGGCGGGCGCCCTCGAGCTCGCCGCCAGCGAGGACCCGGACCTGGTGATGCTCGACCTCGCCCTCCCCGACGGCGACGGCCGCGACGTCTGCCGCGAGCTGCGGCGGCGCTCCGACGTGCCGATCGTGATGCTGACCGCGCGCGGGACCGAGATGGACAAGATCGTCGGCCTCGAGCTCGGCGCCGACGACTACGTCGTCAAGCCCTTCAGCGCCGCCGAGGTGATCTCCCGCATCCGCGCCGTGCTGCGCCGCAGCGCCCCGCGCGAGAACGGCGCCGGCGCCGCCCGAAGCAGGTCGCGGTCGGCGAGCTGGAGCTCGACCCGGCGGCGCGGATCGCCCGCTTCCGCGGCGAGGAGCTGGAGCTCTCGCGCAAGGAGTTCGACCTGCTGGCGGCAGCTGATGCGGAACGCCGGCCGCGTCGTCACCCGCGAGGACCTGATGTCGGAGGTCTGGGACACCAACTGGTTCGGCTCGACCAAGACGCTCGACGTCCACATCGGCTGGCTGCGGCGCAAGCTCGACGACGACCCTGCCGACCCGACCTACATCGAGACGGTCCGCGGCGTCGGCTTCCGCTTCGCCGCGCCGGAGGACGAGGAACCGTAAGCCTCCGGGCCACCCTCCTGCTGGCGCTGGCCTACGTCCTGCTGCTGGCGCTGATCGCCTTCGGCGTGCCGCTGGCGCTGAGCCTGCGCGACCGCGTCGACTCCGAGGTCAAGGGTCAGGCGCGCAGCCAGGCCGAAGTGGTGGCGACCAGCGCCGCCGAGTTCGTCGACCCGCCGCAGCGACGGTGCCGCTGAAGCGGCTCGCCGAGCGCTCTGCCGAAAGCGTCCGCGGCCGGGTGATCGTCGTCGACGCCCGCGGCCGCCTGCTCGCCGACTCGGCCGGGAGCCCCAGCCGGCCGCAGCTACGCCGACCGCCCCGAGGTGGAAGCCGCCCTCGCGCGGCCACGGCGAGCAGATCACCCGCAGCAGCGAAACCCTCGGCGAAGAAATCCTCGCCACCGCGGTTCCGATCCTCGACCGCGGCCGCCCGATCGGCGCGGTGCGGATCACCCAGAGCGTCGAGGCGGTCAACAAGGCGGTGAAGACCTCGATCCTCGACATCGCCGCGCTGGCCGCGGTGGTGCTGCTGCTCGGGACCGATCGCCGGCGCCCTGATCGCCCAGCAGATCGCGCGCCCGATCCGCCGCCTCGACAGCGCCGCCCGCCGCGTCGCCGACGGCGACCTCGACACCACCGTCGCCGTCGAGGGCAGCACCGAGCAGCGCTCGCTCGCCCGCGCCTTCAACGAGATGACGCAGCGGATCAAGCGCCTGCTGCGGGTCCAGCAGGACTTCGTCGCCGACGCCTCACACCAGCTGCGGACGCCGCTGACGGGGCTGCGGCTGCGGCTGGAGGACCTCGCCGAACGCTCTCGCGGCGACGCTCCGACGTCGAGCACGAGCTCGACGCGGCGATGGGCGAGATCGACCGCCTCTCGCTGATCGTCGACGAGCTGCTGATCCTCAGCCGCGCCGGCGAGCACGAACTGCCCGGCGAGCGCCTCGACCTGCGCGAGGCGGCGCGGCGGGCGGCGGAGCGCTGGCGGGCGAGCGCCGCGGACCGCGGCATCGAGATCGGCGTTCGACGCCGGCGACCGGGCCCGCCGAGGGCTGGTGCGCCGGGCCGGACCTGGAGCGCTCGCTCGACGCCCTGGTCGAGAACGCGCTCGCCTACTCGCCGCGCCGGCTCGACCGTGCGCCTCGCAGGCGGCGCCCGGGCCGGATCGCCGTTCTCGACGAAGGTCCGGGACTGGCGGCCGGCGAGGAGGAGGCCGTCTTCGAGCGCTTCAGCCGCGGCAGCGCCGGCCGCCGCGGCCGCGGCGGAACCGGCCTCGGGCTGGCGATCGCCCGCGAGCTGACCCGACAATGGGGCGGCGACGTCCGGCTGCGCAATCGCCAGGGCGGCGGGCTGCGCAGCGGCGATCGAGCTGGCGCCGGCGGAGGTGCGCGCATGAGCCTCTCGGCGACCGCGAAATGGATCCTGCTCTCCCTCGTCGGCCTGGCGATCGCGATCGCGATCGCGATCGCCGCCGCCAACCTGACCAGCCGGCAGATCGGGATCGCCTCCGAATCGGTCTCCGCCGGCAACGCCCTCGCCCCCGCCCTGCGGGCGCCCGCCGACAACAACGGCGGACCTCAGAACCAACCGCCACCCGACACCACGACGACCACCGAAGAAACCTCGCCCCCGGAAGAAACCACCGAATCTGACGATTATGGCGGCGAAGACCACAGCGGCCACGGCGGCGGCGACTCCGACGGCGACGACGACTGAAGCGCTTCAGCCGCCGTCGCGGCCCGGGAAAAGCTGACCTTAGAATTCAGGGTCGATATAGACCGGTCCTGTCATCGAATATATCCCTGTCCAACTAGTGTTTCCCGAGCCACAGAGCCCGCTGCTGCCAGCAGCAATCGGGAGACTGGCTTCGATATCGGCTCTTCCCGGATTTCCACCTGTAACGGTCCCCAGGTTGGTGCCATTGGTTTCGTAATTGCAAGTGACGCCAAGGCGTGTCGCCGAAATCTTTAGGCCACTCGATGTAAGGGCCCCGTTATATTCTGTGACACTGTGGATTTGCCAGGTGCCAAGTGCGACGACTGTCACGTGCCAATTATTTGTGCAGGGACTAAAAGTGAGACTGGTAAAGTTGCCGGCCGCTGTAATACCCCCGCCGTGGGTACTCACTGCTAGTTCAAATGTTGAGTCACATTCGATTTTGGCCATCGGGTTATCTAGAGTGACATGTGTCCCTTCGTGCACGGCGTGAATGTTGCCTGTGTAGGAAGTGCCTGTAGGCGATGTGATGAGACTCGCCGAGGCTATGCCCACAGGTAATACAAAGAGGGCTGAAAATAGAGAGACCAGCCCAAGCATCTTGCTGTGCTTCATCGCGTTTCCTCCTGGTGTGATTGCCACAAGGATTTGTAGAGAAGCCTCCGCCTGCGATCCAGTCTCTGGCTGACAAGGGTCTAATCCCGAAGTCGAAAACCACCGATAGCCGCCGCAAACGGCCTTCGACTGGTTTTCGAGCGCACGGAACAGAGCGCGCATGCATGCGCTTGGTTCGTCTAGCCGCTCAGCCGCCGCCGAGTGGCGGCGGATCGGTCGCGTAGAGGCGGGTGATCGCCGCCACCAGCTGTTCCTTTTCCTGCGAGGACAGCCGTGCCGTGCCGTGCGCCAGCTTGTACTGGAGCGGCGGCATCTCGCCGCTTTCGACCTTCTCGATCAGCTCGCCGGCGTCGGGCTGGGGCTTGTCCCATTCGGAAAAGTTGAGGGCGCCGCGGCCGTCTTCGACGTCGTGTTCGATCAGCCACGAGGCGGGCGCGACGTTCGAGTACCAGCGCCACTTGGTCAGGTTGCTGTGGCAGTCGTAACAACCGGCCTCGGCGACCTGCTGCCCTGGCCCTGCCGGCCATTTCGCCGCTTGCGTCACCGCGGGGTTGGTGTGCGCGTGGCCGTAGGGGACGAGCTGGATCAGCAGCAGCCCAGCGACGACCGCCAAGGCCGTCAGCCCGACGGCGTTACGCGACGGCGGCCACCAGCTGCGCTCCTTGCTCGTCGCGGGCACGGACGCAGCCTGCCGCCGGTTAGGCAAAGAGCCGGTAAAGAGGCTGGAAAGAAGCGGGCAAGCTCATGCCGCGACCGGCTCGTGGGCAGCCTCGGCGGGCAATGGCTGGGCCCGCGGATGCGCGGTCACCTCGGTCACCGGCACCTCGACCGTCCGCCGCAGCCGCGCCGGCAGCCCCACCGCCAGCCAGCGCGAGATCATCCGCGGCAGGGTCGAGACCAGGACCTCGTCGAACGCGCGCACGTGGAGGACGTCGCCGACCGCGGCGAAGGGGTCCGGGTCGCCGACGATCACCTCCTCGAGCCTCGAGACCGGAGCGGCGAATTCGGCCTCCGGCGCGGTCCGCGCGGAGCGCCGCCTCCGACCAGCCGGCTTTCATGTCGGCCGCCCAGGCGAGCCCGTGCGGAACCGCCGGCACCAGCAGCGTGAAGCCGGTCGGCGCCTCGGCGGCGCGCCGACACAGCGCCTCGATCAGGTCGGGTGAATCGGCGGTCCGGTTGGCGACCACCAGGACTTTCTTGCTGTTCATCTCGCGCCTCCTTTTCGGGGGGTACGAGCACAGCTTGCCCCCGGTTCGGCAAAGGAACCGAAAAGCCGGCTAAAAGGCAGATGAAAAGTTCGGTTACCCGATCGCGACCATGCGCTCGATCGGGATCCGCGCCCGCTCGGCGATCTCGGCTCGGAACGCTGACCTCGCCGCTCATGTCGCGCAGGCAGTCGCGCAGTTTCGGCAGGGTGATCATCTTCATGTATTTGCAGGAGGCCATCCGGTTGGCCTCGATCAGGTTCGCCCGCGGGGCGGCCTGCTGCAGCGGGTAGAGCATCCCGGTCTCGGTGGCGACGATGAACTCGCCGTCGGGGTGGGCTTCGACGTGCTTCTGCATCCCCGAGGTGGAGAGCATATGGACGCCCTCCGGGGCGATGTCGCCGGCGGCGACGTACTCCATCGCCTGGGTCGAGCAGCCGCACTCGGGGTGGATCAGGAACTCGGCGTCGGGGTGCTCTTCGCGAGTGCGGACGATGTCCAGCGGCTTGATCCCGGCGTGGACGTGGCACTCGCCGTCCCAGATGTGGAAGTTGCCGCGCCGCTCGGGTTCCTCGACCAGCCCGGTCTCGCGCTCGACGAAGGCGCCGAGCCACATGTCGGGGCCGAAGAGGATCTCCTGGTCGGGCGCCGTGCTCGGCCCAGATGTGGCGGACGACGTCGACGGCGTTGGAGGAGGTGACGCAGTAGTCGGTCTCGGCCTTGACCTCGGCCGAGGTGTTGACGTACATCACCACCAGCGCGCCGGGGATATTCGGCCTTCCAGGCGCGGAGCTGGTCGGCGTCGATCGAGTCGGCGAGCGAGCAGCCGGCGTCGAGGTCGGGGATCAGGACGGTCTTCTGCGGCGAGAGGATCGAGGCGGTCTCGGCCATGAAGTGGACGCCGCAGAAGGCGATCGTCTCGGCATCGGTCTCGGCCGCCTGGCGCGAGAGCCCGAGCGAGTCGCCGCGGTAGTTGGCGACGTCCTGGATCTCCGGCAGCTCGTAGTTGTGGGCGAGAATGACGGCGTTTCGCTCCTGCGCGAGCGCGCGGACCTCGTCGCTGATCTCAGCGATCTGCTCCGGGCTCAGCTCCGGCGCGAAAGTAGGTTGGATAGTCGGGAGCTCCTGCATGAGCCCTTCCTTCCTTGATGTTCGCCGGCGGGACTGGGGTCCGGACCGGTCGAATGAACGTGCGAGCCAGTCTAGTCGATGGCGGCGCCCGTCTAGCCTTTTCGGGATGCCCGAGCTGCCCGAGGTGGAGATCGTCGCCCGCCGACTCGACGCCGCGCTGGCGGGGGCCGAGGTCGAATCGGCGCTGGCGCCGGGGATGAACGTGATGAAGACCTTCGACCCGCCGCTGGAGGCG
Organism: uncultured Actinomycetes bacterium; assembly: GCA_963850735.1. Classification (GTDB taxonomy): domain Bacteria; phylum Actinomycetota; class Thermoleophilia; order Solirubrobacterales; family 70-9; genus VAYN01. Next base: position 341,202 of record CAWKMK010000007.1, on the reverse strand, counting down.
CTGGCCGGCCGCGAGCTGACCGCGGTGCGGCGGGTCGGCAAGATGCCGGTGGTCGAGTTCGGCGACCTGGCGCTGCTGATCCACCTGATGTCCGCCGGGCGGCTGCGGGTCTTCGACAAGCGCGCCTCGCTCAAAGACAAAGCCTCGCGGGTGCTGATCCGGCTGACCGACGGGCGCGAGCTGCGGCTGCGGGAGTTGGGGACCAAGCAGCGCGCCTGGGCGAAGCTGCTGCCGACCGACGCCGTCGCCGAGGACGAGATGGTCGCCAGCCTCGGCCCGGAAGCCTGGCCCCCTCCCCCGCTCGCGGACTTCGCCGCGGCGATCGACAAGCCGCGCCACCTGCACCCCCTCCTGCGCCACCAGAAAGACATCGCCGGAATCGGCCGCTCCTGGGTCGACGAGGTCCTCTGGGAGGCGCGCCTCTCGCCGTTCAAGAAAGGCTCGGAGCTGGAGCCCGAGGAGGTCGAGCGCCTGCACGCCGCGCTGCACGTCCTCGGCGACGCGATCGACCACTACGAGGAGACGATCGGGCCCGAGGTGCCGGACAAGGTGCCGATGCCGCTCCAGGTCCACAAGCGCGAGGGCGAGCCCTGCCCGCGCTGCGGCACGACGATCGAGGCCGTCTACTTCTCAGAGCACCAGACCAACTACTGCCCGCAGGAGCAGACGGGCGGGCGAGTTCTCAAAGACCGGCGACTGTCGAAACTCTTGAAGTGAGGGGGAGACGGGAGAGGGGTTCGGCGGACAACAGCGGGGAGGGTCCGGCGAACCCCTCTCCCGTCTCCGTCGATCGCCTCAGGCAGTTTCGAGGAGCATTGAGAAATCGAGGGTTGGGGCTGAATGGGTCAGCGCCCCGATCGAGATGAACTCGACCCCGGTCTCGGCGATCTCGCGGACGTTGTCGAGGTTGACCCCGCCGGAGGCCTCGAGCGAGGCGCCGTCGGGACCGCCGGCGTTCTCGTCGCGCAGGGCGACCACCTCGCGCATCGACTCGGCGCTCATGTTGTCCAGCAGCAGGCGGTCGACGCCGGTGCCGAGCGCGTAGGCGGCTTCTTCGACGTCGCGGACCTCGACCTCGATCGCCATCTCGGGCTGCGCGTTGCGCGCCGCGTAGACCGCTTTCGCCAGGCCGCCGGCGAGGGCGATGTGGTTCTCCTTGATCAGGATCGCGTCGTAGAGCCCGAGCCGGTGGTTGAGCCCGCCACCGGCGGCGACCGCGGCCTTCTCCAGGTGGCGCAGCCCCGGGGTCGTCTTGCGCGTGTCGAGGATCGTCGTCCCGGTGCCGACCACCGCCTCGGCGTAGCGCGCGGTCAGCGTCGCCACCCCGGAGAGGTGGCCGAGGAAGTTGATCGCGGTGCGCTCGGCGGCGAGCAGCGCCCGAGCGCTGCCGCTGGCGATCAGCACCTCGACCGGCACCTCCTCGCGCCACTGCCCCTCGACGACGAGGTTGTCGACGTCCTCGACCCCGCACTGCCGCATCGTCTCGGCAACCACCGCCAACCCGTAGACGACGCCCGGCGCTTTCTGCACGATCCGCGCCCGCGCTCGCGCCTCCTCGGGCACCATCGCCTCCGAGGTGATGTCGCCGTCGCCGACGTCCTCGGCCAGGGCGCGGCCGACCAGCTCCTCGATTTCCTCCGCCAGCTCGATCATCGCGGCAGCCTAGTCCACTCGTCTGTTCCTTCTCGTTGCCCAGTACGGCTAAGGAACAGACGGGATCTCACGTTTGGAAGCTCGGGCACGTTTAATCCACAGAGTGACCCCGCTGCCGCCGTTTCAAACTGTCCTCGACGAGCATTCCGCCGCCGTGATGGGGATCTTGCGCGGCGCGGTCGGCCGCGACGGCGCCGAGGACTGCTTCCAGGAGACCTTCCTGGCCGCCCTGCGTGCCTACCCGCGGCTGGAAGACGCGCGCAACCTGCGCGGCTGGCTGCTGACGATCGCCCACCACAAGGCGATCGACCACCACCGCGCCAACGGCCGCCGGCCGATCCCGGTCGCGGAGGTGCCGGAGACGGCCACGGAGAACGGGATGCCGGAGCCCGACGACGGGCTCTGGGCGGCGGTCGGCGTCCTGCCACCGAAACAGCGCGCGGCGGTGGCGCTGCGCTACGGCAGCGACCTCCCCCACGACGAGATCGCCGCCGCGCTCGGCTGCTCGCCGGAGGCGGCGCGGCGGAGCCTGCACGAGGGACTGAAGCGACTGCGAAAGGAGCTGGCATGAAGGCCGCAACGGACAAGGCAATCAACGGGTTCAAGACGCGCGCCGCCGAGGAGGGCCTGCTCGACGTCGCCTACACGCTCGCCGACTCCCCCTTCGGGCCGCTGCTGCTGGCGAGGACCGAGCGCGGGCTGGTGCGGGTCGGGCTGCCGAACCAGGACCCCGACGAGCTGCTCGCCGACCTCGCCGACCGCGTCTCCCCGCGGGTGCTCGAGGCGCCCGCCGCGCTGGATGAGGTGCAGCGTGAGCTCGACCTCTACTTCGACGGCAAGCTCGACCACTTCGACCTGCCGCTCGACTGGCGGCTCAGCAGCGGCTTCCGCCAGCGGGTGCTGCGGGCGATCGACCGCATCCCCTACGGCCAGACCCGCAGCTACACCGAGATGGCACGCAAGGCCGGCAACGAGCGCGCCGTGCGCGCCGCCGGCAGCGCCTGCGGCAGCAACCCGATCCCGCTCGTCGTCCCCTGCCATCGAGTCCTGCGCACGGGCGGCGCCCTCGGCGGCTACGGCGGCGGACTGCCGATGAAGCAGGCCCTGCTGGAGCTCGAGGGCGTGCTGGACGATAAGTCCAGTTCCTAAAGCAACCCGCCCAAAACTCCGATGGGTGGGGCGATGCGCAAGCTCCTCCCCTGCCTGCTCATGGCTCTGCTCGTGCTCGGCGCGCTCGCCGTCCCCGCCGCGCAAGCGCTGAGCCTGCCGCCGCTGCCGCTCGTCGCCCCTGACGAAGAAGCCGAGGAAGCCGGCGACGAATCGGGGGACGAAAACGAAGAAGGCGAAGACGATGCCTGCACGATCGAAGACGAAGAAGACGTCCAACTCTGCGCCGAAATCGCCGCCGAAGAAAGGGAAGAAGCCGAAGCGGAAAAGTGCGTGCTCGAAGACGCGACCGCCAAGGTCTCCGCCAACCCCGGCAACGGCAGCGTCGCCCTCGTCGTCCGCTACGAGGCCAAGGCGCCGGCCGCAGTCGCGATCGACGCCCGCCTCCGCGGCAACAAGGGCAGCGTCCACCTCGGCGCCGACCACGCCCGCTTCCGCCGCGCCGGCACCTTCCGCGACACCTTCGTCCTCGGCGAGAAGCGGATGGAGCGCGTCCTAGCCGCCCGCGAGTTCGAGCTCGAGCTGCAGGCGGTCAACACCCCGCGCTACTGCCAGATCGAGGTCAACGGAGCACTTCACCGAGCCAAGCGCTCGCTTCGCGCAGGTGCCCGGGATCGATCTGGTGTCCCAGGTCGGACTCGCGGTAAGTGACGTCGAGCCCACCCTCGGTGAGCAGCTCGCGCGCCCGCTGAGCGAACTCGATCCCGATCACCGGGTCGTTGCGGCCGTGGCTGATGAAGGCGCGGGTCTCGCTGCGGTCGGCCAGCGCCGGCTCCCAGCCCTCGACCGTCGGCACGAAGCCGCTGAAGGCGAGGATGCCGGCGACCGCGGGGCGGGTAGCGCTGAGCGCCGTCGCGTAGCTCATCACCGCCCCCATCGAGAAGCCGCCCAGCACCGTCTGCTCCGGCCCCATCCCGGTCTCCTCCCAGAGCCGGTCGTGCAGGTCGGCGAGCGCCTGCCGCGCCGCCTCGAAGGTCTCCGGGTCGGGAAAACCGACCCGCGGCACCAGGTACCAGTGGTAGCCGGGCGAGCCGGGTAGCTGCAGCGGCGCCCGCGGGCTGACCACCCGCAGCCGCCCTTCGGGGTCGAGGAAGTCGGCCAGCCGGATCAGGTCGCCCTCGTCGGTGCCACGGCCGTGGTGGAGAACCAGCAGCCCCTCCGGCTCGCCCGCCGCCGCCCGTTCGACCTGGAAGAGCGGCTCCGCCATCTAGTTGGCCGACGCCGCGGCGGTCTTGTTCAGGTAGTCGCGGATGAACTCGTCGATGTCGCCGTCGAGGACCCGCTGCACGTCGCCGACCTCGTGCTCGGTGCGGTGGTCCTTGACCATCGTGTAGGGGTGCAGCACGTAGCTGCGGATCTGCGATCCCCAGGCGACGTCTTTGACCTCGCCGCGCGCCCTGGCCAGCTCTTCGGAGCGTTTGCGCTCCTCCAGCTCGATCAGCTTCGAGCGCAGCAGGGACATCGCCACCGCCTTGTTCTGCGTCTGCGAGCGCTCGTTCTGGCACTGGACGACGACCCCGGTCGGGATGTGGGTGATCCGGACCGCGGAGTCGGTCTTGTTGACGTGCTGGCCGCCGGCGCCGGAGGCGCGGTAGGTGTCGATCCGCAGGTCGCCCTCGTCGATCTCGACCTCGACGTTGTCCTGCACCACCGGGCCGACGTCGACCTGGGCGAAGCTGGTGTGGCGCCGGGCAGAGGAGTCGAAGGGGGAGATCCGCACCAGCCGGTGCACCCCGCGCTCGGCGGCGAAGAGCCCGTAGGCGTTCTCGCCGCGAGCGATGAAGGTGGCCGACTTCAGCCCGGCCTCCTCCCCCGGCGAGGCCTCCAGCATCTCCACCTCGAAGCCGCGCCGTTCGGCCCAGCGCAGGTACATCCGCAGCAGGATCTCGGCCCAGTCCTGGGAGTCGGTGCCGCCGGCCCCGGCGTGGACGGTGACGACGGCGTCGCCGGCGTCGTACTCGCCGCTGAACAGCCGCGCCTCCTCCAGCTCGGCCAGGCGCTTCTCGGCCGAGCCCAACTGCGCGTCCAGCTCGCCCGCCATCTCCTCGTCCTCGGCTGCCAGCTCGGCCAGGTCGTCGAGGTCGGCGACGTCGGCCTCCAGCCCGCGGAACAGCTCCAACCGCTTCTGCGCCCGGGCATGGGCGGCCGAGGTGCGGGCGGCCACCTCCTGGTCGTCCCAGAAGCCGGGCTTGCCCATCTCCCCCTCGAGCCGCGCCGCCTCGGTCTCTAGCGCAGCGGGGTCAAAGGTAGTCCGAGAGCAGGGACAGCTGCTCCCGGACGGCGGCCAGGCGAGGCGCAACAGGTTGGCTTTGCGCGGCATCGGCCATGGGCACAGGTTATTGGGCGCAAACGCTTAGCTGTAGGGAGGGACGGATGTCCCCTTCCCTCCTGGCGACAGCGGCTGGGGGAACAGCTGGTTCAGCGAGACCGCAACAGGCGTCGAATAGCGACGCTTGACGCGGACTCGCTGATTAAGCGTCGGGGACGCGGGCCGTGACGATCCAGGTGGAGGCGGGGGCGAAGACTCCTTCGGGGCCCTCAAGGTCGGCGAGTGCCTGGCGCAGGTCGGCGGCGATTTTGGGGCGGATTTCGTCTACCCGGTCGCCCCAGAGGCGCAGGACCTCGCCGGCTGGGCCAAGGGCCATGTTGAACTCGATCGCCTGGTCGAGGTTGTCGCCGATCTTCAGTGGCAGGTCACTGCGCCGCAGGGCGACCTCCTCGAAGCCGGCGAGCTTCAGCTGCTCGCTGACGGTGTCGGCGTTGGCCATCGAGAAGGGGCCGGGGCCGCAGGTCGGTTCGTCGGTCTCCTCGGGGCGCTCGAGATACTCGTCGACGACCTGCTCGGCGCGGTACACCCACTCGTTGTCGAGTTTGCGGCGCCAGACGACGGCGCAGAGGCGACCGCCGGGCACCAGTGCACCGGCGACGTTGCGCAGCGCCGCCACCGGGTTGGCGAAGAACATCAGCCCCATCCGCGCGAAGGCGAAGTCGAACTCGCGCGGCAGTTGCAGCGTCTGCACGTCGGCGCAGAGGTACTCGACGTTGCCGACCCCCGCTCCCTCTACCTCTTTCCGCGCCAGCTCGAGGAACGGCTCGGAGACGTCGATGCCGAGCGCCGAGCCCTCCTCCCCGACCAGCTCGGCCAGTCGCAGCGTCGTTTCGCCGAAGCCGCAGCCGAGGTCGAGGACGCGATCGCCGGGCCGGGGCGCGCTCAGCTGCAGCGCCGCGTCGCCGTGGGCGCCGAGGCCGGCGCCGGTCAGCTCGCGATACTTGACGAAGAGTTCGAAGAGCGGCCCGCTCCAGGCCTCGGTGGCCTCGACGTTGTCAGGGGCGACATCGGCCATGTGGACCATCGTAGGCCGAAGCGCGGCCCGGTGTGACTATTTCGGCTTGCCGGAGGTGAATTCGACGCTGCAGGATTCGGCTTTGATCCCGCCGCGGAAGATCGCGCTCGGGTCCTGGTAGTCCCAGAGCAGGTAGAAGGAGCCCTTCACCGTCTTGCCGCCGAGCACGACCTGCGCGCTCGTGTAGGTCGGTTCGCCACCGGCATCCTTGCCGACTCCCCAGGCGGTGTAGCCGCCGCGACGGAACAGCTTCAGCGGGTACTTGCCGAGCACCTTGGCGGTCGCGCCGGGCGCCACCGAGCAATCGGAGCCGAGCTTGGCGTGCAGGTTGGAGAGGATGACCTTGCCTTTCTGTGAGCCCTTGCCGTTGGCGAGGGAGAAGCCGCTGCCGGGACCGAGCGTCCAGGCGCCGGTGGGCGGCTTCGGGTAGGCAGCGGCGGCGATCGAGGCAAGCGCGAGCGCTGCGGCGAGGACGAGCGGGAGGGCGATGCGCAAGGGCTTCATGGCGGCGCAGACTATCCCGGAGCGCGGCTACGAGCGTGCGAAGTGGCCGGCGCGCAGAGCTTCCTCACGATCGTCGTAGGGGCGCCAGCTGCGGATCCGGTGGTCGTGCAGCTCGAAGAGCCAGGCCATCTCGTCGATGCCCGCCAGGCTGTCGTCCTCTTCCCAGTGCCAGTGCCGCTTGATCAGCGCCACCGCGCGACCGCCGCCGCCCTCGGTCCCGTCCTCGTAGAGCTGCTCCAGCTCGATCGTCTGCTGGACGCCGCCGGGTGGCCGCGTCGCCCATAGCCGCGCCGCCTCGCGCCCCTTCCGCAAGCCGCGCATCGCGTGCAGCTCCACCTCGGGGTCGAGCACGGCGACGAAGGCGTCCAGGTCCCGCTCGTTGAAGGCGCGGATGAACTCCCTAACCGGATCGGTCATGCAGCGCCCTCAGGCGCCGTGGCACTTCTTGTACTTCTTGCCCGATCCGCACCAGCAGGGGTCGTTGCGACCGATGTTCTCTTTCTCGTCCTTGACCACCGTCTCGACCACCTCGCCGTTGCCGTTCGCCGGGCTCCCGGCGGCGACGTCGGAGGCGGTCGCACCGGCGGTCGCGACCACTTCCTGCAGGGCCGAGGGCTGGTTTTCCAGGGTGCCGCCCGAGTAGGCCAGAGCGGCGGGCTCGCCGCCGCCGTTGCCGGCCGCCCCAGCGGCCGCCTGGTCGGGCTGGACTTCGATCTCGGCCCGGAAGACCAGTTTCGAGAACTCGTCCCAGATCGAGTGCATCAGCTCCTCGAACATCCCGTAGCCCTCGTTTTTGTAGGCGACGAGGGGGTCGATCTGGGCGAAGCCGCGGAGGTGGATGCCTTCGCGCAGGTAGTCCATGTCGAAGAGGTGTTCGCGCCAGCGGTTGTCGATCACCTGCAGCAGGATCGAGCGCTCCAGGTAGCGCATCAGCTCCTCGCCGAGCTGCTCCTCGCGCTCGTCGTAGGCGTTCATCGCATCGTCGTCGAGGGCGTCCTTCAGCTGGGTCTCGTCAACCGTCTCGGGCGCCAGGCCGGCGACCTCGATGCCGACCGGCCAGATCTGCCGCAGCTGCGTCTCCAGCTCCTCCATGTCCCATTCCTCGAGCAGGTCGCCGGCGGTGTACTCGTCGACCAGGCGCTCGATCACACCCTCGATTTCGTCGCGGGCGTTCTCGGAGATGTCGCGGCCTTCGAGGATCTCGCGGCGGTAGCGGTAGACCACCCGCCGCTGCTCGTTCATCACGTCGTCGTACTCGAGCACGCGTTTGCGGATCAGGAAGTTCTGCTCCTCGACCTTCTTCTGGGCGTTCTCGACGGTTTTCGTCAACATCTTCGCTTCCAGCGGCACTTCGGTGCCGTCGTCGTCGGTGGGCCCGAGTTTGTCGAGGATGTTGTAGATGCGGTCGCCGGCGAAGAGGCGGATCACATCGTCTTCGGCGGAGAGGAAGAAACGCGACTCGCCGGGGTCCCCCTGACGGCCGGCGCGGCCGCGCAGCTGGTTGTCGATCCGCCGCGACTCGTGCCGCTCGGTGCCGCAGATGTAGAGGCCGCCGAGCTCGCGCACTTCCTCGGCCTCGGCCTTGCACACCGGCTCCAGCTCGACCGTCTTCGCGGCCAGCGCCTCCTCGTAGCCCTCGCTGTCGTGGGTGATCCCCTGCTTTTTCAGCTCGGTGATCGCCAGGTGTTCGGGGTCGCCGCCGAGCTTGATGTCGACACCGCGGCCGGCCATGTTGGTGGCGATCATCACCGCGCCCTTGCGCCCGGCCTGGGCGATCAACTCGCCCTCTCGTTCGGCGTGCTCAGGCTTGGCGTTGAGGACCGCGTGCTCGATCCCCTGCCGCTTGAGCGCCTCGGAGATCATCTCCGAGACCTCGACCGAGACCGTCCCGACCAGCACCGGCTGGCCCTTTTCGTGGCGGTCGACGATCTCCGCGATCAGCGCCTGCCACTTGCCGTCTTTGGTCTTGAAGATCTGGTCGTTCTGGTCGGCCCGGACCATCGGCATGTTGGTCGGGATCTCGACCACCGGCATTTTGTAGATCTTCATGAACTCGGTCGCCTCGGTGAGAGCCGTTCCGGTCATCCCGGAGAGCTTGTCGTAGAGGCGGAAGTAGTTCTGCAGGGTGATCGTCGCCAGGGTCTGGTTCTCCTCGCGGATCGCCACGCCCTCCTTCGCCTCGACCGCCTGGTGGAGGCCCTCCGACCAACGCCGGCCCTCGAGGATGCGGCCGGTGAACTCGTCGATGATCATCACCTCGCCGTCGATCACCGCGTAGTCGTCGTCCTTCTTGTAGAGCGACTCGGCCTTCAGCGCCTGGCTGAGGTGGTTGACGAGGCTGCCGTGCTCGCCGAGGTAGAGGTTGTCGACGCCGATGAAATCCTCGGCTTTTTTCACTCCCTGCTCGGTCGGGGCGACGGTCTTGTGTTTCTCGTCGTACTCGTAGTCGTACTCGGCTTCGTGGGTCTCGCGCGACTCGCCCAGCGATTTCAGTTTCTGTTTCGCCGGCACGCCGACCATCTGTTTGGCCAGGCGGGCGAAGGTGTAATAGGTCTGGGCCGCCTGTTCGGGCTGGCCGGAGATGATCAGGGGCGTCCGCGCCTCGTCGATGAGGATGTTGTCGACCTCGTCCACGATCGCGAAGTTGTGGTCGCGCTGGACGCAGTGCTCGAGCGAGTCGGCCATGTTGTCCCGCAGGTAGTCGAAGCCGAACTCGGAGTTGGTCCCGTAGGTGATGTCCAGCGAGTACTTGCGCTGGCGGGTGGCGTGGTCGTCGCCGTCCTGGAGTGCGTCGGAGGTGACCCCAAGCGCGTCGTAGATCGGCTTCATCCATTCCTGGTCGCGGCGGGCGAGGTAGTCGTTGACGGTGACGACGTGGACGCTCTTGCCGGCCAGGGTGTTGAGGAAGACGGGCAGGGTCGCAGTCAGGGTCTTTCCCTCGCCGGTTTTCATCTCGGCGATGGCGCCGTCGTGGAGGACCATGCCGCCGATCAGCTGCACGTCGTAGTGGCGCTGGCCGGTGGTCCGGCGCGAGGCCTCGCGGCAGAGCGCGAAAGCCTCGTTCATCAGCTCCTCCAGCGGGGTGCCGTTGCGGGCCTTCTCGCGCAGCCCGTCGGCCTCGCTGCGGATCTCCTCGTCGGAGAGGGCTTCCATCTCCGGCTCGAAGCGGTTTATCGCCGCTACGCGCTTCTGGTAGGCCTTGAACTTCCGTCCCTCTCCCGCGCGCAGCGCCTTCGTTACAAGGTCCATCGCTGGCATTGCTCAAGAGTAGCGGTGCCGGGTTAATTGCCCCTTGCTCCCTTCCGCCCCTTTCTCTAGTCTCGTGCGAGAACCCACAAGGAGGTACTCATGCGGATTGAGATTCGGGGCCGAAACGTCGATATGACGGACGACCTGCGTGAGACGGTGCGGAAACGCTTCCTGCGGCTGGGACGCCAGGTCTCGCCGCTCGCGACCCTGGAGGTCGTGCTATCGGAAGAGCGCAACCCGCGGGTCGCCGACAGCCAGGTGGCGGAGGCGACGTTCTACCTGAAGGGAGTGACTCTGCATGCCCGGGAGTGCAGCCCGGAGATGACCCACTCTGTTCGTGAGCTTGCCGAGGACATGAGCCGGCAGGTCAAGAAACACCGAGAGCTGCGTCGCAAGCGCCGCCGCACGCGGCAGCTTGTCGACCAGATGCGGGGACGCCCGGCCGAGGCACGGCCGTAGGGCCGCGGAGCGCCAACTAAAGGCGCCGGGCGAAGGTCACCGCAACCACCCGGGACGCCCCCACGGCCCGAAGCGCGCGAGCGCAGGCCGTGAGGGTGGACCCGGTGGTCAATACGTCGTCGACGAGGAGGACACTGCGCGGCGCCGCCGCGCGCGCCTGGATCCGCGGCGGGTGACCGACCCGTTCGGCCCGCCGCTTCCCGACCTGACGGCCCGCCCCGCGCCGTTCCAAGCACTGTTCCAGCGGCGCTTCCAGCCGGGCCGCCAGAGCCATCGCCAGCTCCCCCGCCGGGTCGAACCCCCGCCGCCGCAGCCGCGCCCGCGCCGGCGGCACCGGAACGATCGTCCCGCTCAGCATGTGGGCGGGAGCAAGCCATTCGATCCGCTCCGCCATCAGGTCGGCGACCGGCAGCAAGCGCCGGAACTTCAAAGCCCCGACAAGGTTCCGCGCCACCCCTTCATAGGAGGCCGAGGACCAGACCTTGTCCAGCCCCGCGGGCCCGTTCCCCAACAACGGGTCCGCATCGGCCAACCGCCTCCCACACCGCGTGCAAACAACAGCCTCAGACCGACAGGACCGCCCACAAGAAGCGCACAACGGCGGCACCAGCGCCACCCCGATCGTCGGCAACAGCTCCATTCGCCGAGCCTGCCGAGCAAAAGCGCACACGTGGCGCGCAAAAAGCAAAATCTTTGGGTCGGCGTTGGATCAAAACAGCGGAGGTGCCAGCGCTCTCCTGTAGGGAGGGACGGGTGTCCCCGTCCCTCCTGGCGACAGCGTCTGGAGATACAGCTGGTCCTACGAGTCCGCGTCAGTACACCTATACGGGGCACTGTCGCGGACTCGTGAATCGGCGCCCCCTGGATAGCTGTCGGAGGAGGGTGCCGGTGTCCCTCGGAGGAATGTTCGGCGATATGCGATCTGTCTTTGCGCGCGGAGCGCGCAGCGGGTTCTCCCCGGAGCGAAGCGGAGGGGAGGTCAATTCCGGAGAGGGATACCGGCACCCTCTACCGCCGGCTGGTTCCGAACTCAGTCTCGAGCTGCGGCGATGGCGCCGATGAGAACCGACCGTGCGGGAATCTCGGCGCCGGGAAGCGCGATCACTTCTTTGAGCCGCGACCCGTCGCCGACCTTGACGCCGTCGCCGACGATCGAAGGGCCGTCGATGCGGACGTCGTCGCCGATTTCGCAGCCGGGCCCGAGGAGGACCGGGCCGACGAGGTCCGGCTCGCCCGCCATCCGCTCGCCGCTGCGGTAGCCGTCGACCAGCTCGCCCTCACGGTCGACCTTGACCGCCCCCTTGAGCGCGTCGATGCTGCTTTCGCGCAGCTCCTCGAGGTTGCCGATGTCGTTCCAGTAGGCGTCGATCTCGTGCGAGTAGAAGGGGACGTCGCCCTCGAGCAGGCGCGGGAAGACGTCCATCGCCCAGTCGGCGAAGCCGGGCGGGTCGCCCTCGCCTGCGGCCTTGCTGGCACCAGGCTCGGGGAAGAAATCGAAGATCTCCTTGCGGAACATGTAGATGCCGCAGTTGGCGAGGTCCGAGAGCGCTTCGGCGGGCTCGGGCTTCTCCTGGAAGCCCTGGACGCGGCCGTCGGAGCCGACGATCGCGACCCCGAACTGGCTGGTGTCCTCGACCCGCTTCATCGCCAGCGTCGCGATCCCGTCGTGGGACTCGTGGAACTCGCGCATCGCGCCGAGGTCGAGATCGGTCAAGGCGTCACCGGAGATGACGAGGAAGGAGTCGCCGAGGAACTCGGCGACGTTGCGGACGCCGCCCGAGGTGCCGAGCAGCTGCTCCTCGTGGCTGTAGCTGAGCGAGACGCCGCTGCTTTTCCCGTCGCCGAAGTAGCCCTCGATCAGCTCCGGGAACCAGTGCAGGTTGGCGATCGTCTCGTCGAAGCCGTGGCGAGCGAGCAGGCGCAGGATGTGCTCCATCACCGGCCGGTTCAGCACCGGGACCATCGGCTTCGGCATCTCATAGGTGATCGGCCGCAGCCGAGTCCCCAACCCCGCCGCCAGCACCATCGCCCTCATCCCGCCATGCCCTCCTTCAGCCTGTCGATCGCCACGATGCTCTCCGGGTCCACATCCCGCAGGCGGGCGATCTCAAGCGAGACCAGGTCGCCGAGCAGCGTCGCCCAGAGCAAGCGCTCGACCCGGGTCTGCCCCACGGTCTCCAGCCGCACCACGGTGCCGGAGGCGGCGGCGACCGCCTCGGCGGTCAGCTCGAAGCGGCGGCGCTCACGCGGGTGCTGATCGCAGTCCTCGAGGAAGACGGCCGCCGTCGACCCGGCGCCGGCCTCGGCGGCCCAGCCGCAGATCTCGTTGTGGTCGGCCTCCGGCAGCTGCGAGGCGAAGGCCGGCTGCTTGGCGTTCTCGTTGATCTGGGTCTTCCAGCGGTAGGCGACCGGGGCGGTCAGGTCGCTGCCGTAGATCACCGTCGGCGCGGCGCCGAGCGTCGCCGCGATCTCCGCCGCCTTGGCCTTGATGGTCAGCGCCTCGCGCTCGAGGAAGGCGGCGCCGGCGTCGATCTCGGTCCGCAGCCCGCGGCGTCGCCCCGACCAGCGCCGCCACCTCGGCGGCGGCGACGAACATGTAGGCGACGGCGACCCGCGGCTGGTAGATCCCGGGCGGCGCGACCACCGGGACGCCGGCCTCGCGCGCCTGGTCGACCAACTGGCCGCCGGTGCTGACGACGAACCGCCGCGCCCCCAGCGCCTCGGCCGCCTCGAAGCAGGCGAGGGTCTCCTCGGTGTTGCCGGAGTAGCTGGAGCAGAGGACCGCCCACTCGGGCGTCGCCCAGCTCGGCAGCTCGTAGCCACGGACGACGGCCAGCGGCTTGGTCAGCCGGTCGCCGATCGCGGCGGCGGCGAGATCGCCGCCGATCGCCGAGCCGCCCATCCCGCAGACCATCAGCCCGGCGCAGTCGGCCCCCTCCAGGCGCGCGCTTTCAATCCGCCAGAGGGCGTCGCGCAGCTGGTCGGGCAGGCCGAGGACGTCGTCGATCATCGCGCTCATCAGGCCGGGACTCTTTCATCTCGGCCGACGACCGCGTTAACGAGCTGCGCTCCCGGTTCGACCGTTGCGCCCGGGGCGAGGATCGAGTCGCGCACCAGCGCGTCGCGGCCGACGCTGCAGCCGTCGAGCAGGACCGAGTCGGCGACCGTGGCGCCGCGCTCGATCCGGCAGCCGGCGGCGACGACGGCGCGGGGGCCGACGTCGGCCGCGGCGTCGATCTCGGCGCCCTCTCCCACCAGCAGCCCGGGAGCGGTCGGCTCGACCCGCGTCTCGACGCTGCCCTCGAGGATGTCCCAGCTGGCCTGCAGGTAGCGCTCCGGGGTGCCGATGTCCATCCAGTAGCCATCGAGCAGCAGCCCGTTGAGCCCCTCGCCGACCAGACGCGGGAAGACGTCGCGCTCGATCGAGACCGCCTGGCCCGGCGGGATCAGGTCGAGGACCGAGCGCTCGAGCACGTAGGCGCCGGCGTTGATCTCGCCGGGGACCGCCTCCCCGGTCTTCTCGGTGAACTCCAGCACCCGCCCGCCTTCGTCGCAGCGGACGAGGCCGTAGGCGGCCGAGTCGTCGACCGGGTGGAGGCCGATCGTGGCGCCGGCGCCGCGCTCACCGTGGACGCGCAGCAGGGCCGAGAGGTCGAGGTCGGCGAGGACGTCGCCGTTGAGGGCGAAGAAGCGATCTTCGAGGCGGTCGCCGAGGGAATCGGCGGCGAAGCGGATCGCGCCGGCGGTCCCGAGCGGCTCCGGCTCGGCGACGTAGGTGATCGCCACCCCCGCCCGCTGCTCCTCGTCGCGTAGCGCCTCGCGCAGGACGTCCGGGAGGAAGCCGCAGGCGAGCACAACCTCGGTCACGCCGTGGACGGCGAGCCACTCGATCGCGTAGGCGAGGAAAGGGCGGTCGACCAGCGTCACCGCCGGCTTCGGCACGTCGCTGGTGAGCGGCCGCAGGCGAGTCCCCTCGCCACCGACTAGGACTATCGCCTGCACTCTAGGAAGCGGGCGGTCGGGGTGCTCTGGACGGTGCGGCCGATGCCCTCGTACTCGAAGCCCGCCTTCACCAGGGCCTCCGGGTCGAGGTAGTTGCGGCCGTCGACGATCAGCGGCCGGGTCATCCGCTGCCCCGCGGCGGCCCAGTCGAGCTCGGCGAACTCGCGCCACTCGGTGACGAGGACGGCGGCGTCGGCGCCCTCCAGCGCCTCCATCGCCGAGGGCGCCATCTCGACCGAGCCGAGCAGCCCGGCAGCGCGCTCGGCGGCGACCGGGTCGTAGGCGACGACCTCCGCCCCCTCGCCCTGCAGCCGCGCCGCGAGGACCAGGCTCGAGGCCTCGCGCATGTCGTCGGTGTCCGGCTTGAAGGCGAGGCCGAGCAGCGCCACCCGTTTGCCGATCAGCGAGCCGAGGTGCTTCTCGAGCTTGCCGACCACGCGGCGCTTCTGCAGCTCGTTGACCTCGATCACCGCGGTCAGCAGCTGGAAGTGGTAGCCGGTATTGCCGGCCAGCATCTTCAGGGCGCTGACGTCCTTCGGGAAGCAGCTGCCGCCGTAGCCGATCCCGGCGCGCAGGAAGGAGCTGCCGATCCGCTCGTCGAGGCCCATCCCCCGGGCGACCTGGCCGACGTCGGCGCCGACCTCCTCGCAGACGTTGGCGATCTCGTTGATGAAGGAGATCTTCGTCGCCAGGAAGGCGTTGGAGGCGAGCTTGATCATCTCGGCGCTGGCGACGTCGGTGCGGAGGATCTCGCCGCCGAGCGGCCGGTAGAGCGCCGCGACCGCGTCGGCCGCCGCCTCGTCGCCGGCGTCGGCGCCGATCACCACCCGGTCGGGGTTCATGAAGTCCGCGACCGCGGTCCCCTCCTTGAGGAACTCGGGGCAGGAGACGTAGGAGAGGCCCGGGCATGTCGCGCCGGATCGACTCGCCGGTCCCGGCCGGCACGGTGCTCTTCATGATCAGCACCTGGTCGCCGTCCTCCGGCAGCTCCTGGACCACGGCCCGCACCCGCGAGAGGTCGGCGTCGCCCGAGTAGGTCGGCGGCGTGTCGACGCAGACGAAGAGCAGCCGCGCCCCGTCCAGCAGCTCGCCCATGTCGGTGGTGAAGGTGAGGCGCTCGGCGTTCTTCTGCAGCAGGTCTTCGAGGCCGGGCTCGTGGATCGCCACCTCGCCGCGGGAGAGGGCGTCGACCTTCTCCTCGACGATGTCGCGGGCGATCACCGGGTGACCGAGCTCGGCGAAGCAGGCGGCGGTGACGAGCCCGACCCAGCCCGCTCCGATGACGCCGATCGGCTCCCTCTGCTCGCTCATCACCTGCTCCTTCCACTGCTTCGGCTTCTTCTTCGGGACGAGCACCTTGGCCGACCGCGCCATCCCGATCATCTGATCGTTGGTCAGCGTTCGCAGCAGGTCGTTGGAGATCCAGTAGACGTTGTCCCCGCGGTGCCAGGCGACAATCTTCACATTTTCGCCGTCGACGTAGATGTCGTAGTCGCGACCGTTGATCGTCTTCGTCAGGCTCGGGTCGTCGAGGATCGGCGGGTCGGACCAGCCGCGGATCCCCTGCACGCCGAAGTAATGGGTGCCGTCGCACATTTCCGCCACCAACACCATCCGGTAGGCAAGGTGGCGGTTTCCGTCTTCGTCCTTGAGGTTGTAGACGTAGGGATCGACGACCTTCTCGTAGGGGTCGGTTTCGACGAAGCGGGTGCCTTCGGGCAGGCGCGTCGGGTAGTAGATCGGGAAGAAGCCACGCGAGCGCCGGGCGGCGATCTTCGCCTCGGCCTTGCCCGCTTCGCGCCGCCGGGACGAGACCGTCGGTACCGGCCTTCACTTCCTCCACCTGCGGCTTCTTCGGCTTCTGCTTCTTCTTCTTGGCTGCTTGTGCTTCTTGCTCTTCCTGCCGGCGTGCGGCTTCTTCACGGCTCTGCTTCTGGGCGGCTTTCGCCTCCTGCACCGTCTCGCCGCCGAGGAATTCCTGCACCGCGGCGTCGAGCGCGCTTCTGCGTCGTGTAGACGAAGCTGGGGCCGAGTTCGGCCGGGAAGTGGACCTCGTTGATCGTCGAGTTGCGCGAGGCGGCCAGCAGTTTCAGCACTTCCAGCAGGGTCTTGCCGTCGCTGATGTCGGAGGTGGTGTAGTCGGTGAAGGCCTCGACCAGTTCGCCCTGGTCGAAGACGAGGTCCTGGACCGAGATCCGCGAGCGGGCCTGGCTGAGGAAGTCCTGCTGGCGGGCCGAGCGGACGATGTCGGTGTCGGTGTGGCGGTAGCGGACGTAGTCGAGCGCCTGCTTGCCGCACATCAGCTGGTAGCCCGGCTGGACGTTGATTTCGGCGTACTGTTCGGACGGCGCCACGCCTTCGTTGGAGTGGTAGTAGCGGCGGTCGACGTCGGTGTAGACGCAGCCGATCGCGTAGACGCCCTGGGCGAAGCCGAGGAAGTCGATGTTGACGACGTGGTTGATCGGCAGCCCGGTCAGCTGCTTGACCGTCCGCAGGGTCAGCTTGGTGCCGCCGTAGGAATACGCTTCGTTGAACTTGCCGGTCCCGTATTCGGGGATTTCGACCTTGAGGTCGCGCGGGATCGACATCATCGAGATCAGGCCCTTGTCGGGATCGATGCGGACCAGCATCGTCGTGTCCGAGCGGCCCGGGTCTTCGCGCTTCGTTGGCCCGCTTGTCGGAGCCGATCACGAGGAAGGTCTGGGCGCCGCCGTCGCCGGCGTCGGCGAGGAAGCGGTTCAGCTTCTTCTGCAGCTTGTCGTTTTTCGGCTGGATCGCGTTGGCGATGCTGTCGAGGTAGAGCAGCGTCGCGGTCGCGGTGGTCGCGGCGGAGACGGCGATGATCAGGACAGCGGCCAGGGTGAAGCGCCACCAGAAGCGCCGCGGCTTCGGCGCCGGCTCAGCGTCCCCGTCCGGCGGCGGCTTCTTCGGCGCCCAGCCCGGGCCCGAGACGCTCAGTCATCGAGCCGGTCCGGGATCGACCGCAGGAAGGACTCCAGCGCCTGCCTGTAGGTCTCCAGCGAGGAGACCGAGACCCACTCGCCCGGGCCGTGATGGCCGGCGCCGACCGGCCCGAACTCGACCGCCGGCACCCCCACCCGCAGGAAGGAGACCGCGTCGGAGGCGCCGTCGCGGCCGACGCTCATCGGCTCGCCGTCGTGGTGCGCGGTCGCCGAGGCGCGCAGCGCCCGCACGAAGGCGGAGTTGCGGTCGACGGTCGCCGGCGGCCGGGTCAGCAGCGGCTGCACCTCGCAGCCCTGGAGCTCGCCGCACCTGGGCGAGGATCTCCTGCGGGTCCTGGTCCGGGAGGTAGCGGATGTCGACGTCGATCACGCATCGGTCGGGCACCTTGTTGAGAGCGTCGCCACCGACGATCCTCCCCAGGTTGATCGAGGGCCGGTCGAACAGCTCCGAGCTGTGCCGGGCAAAAGGTAGCGACTCGATACTGCGGAAAACGTCGATTGCGTTGAGGACGGCGTTGTCGCCGAGCCAGGGAGTGGCGCCGTGGGCGGCGGTCCCCCCACCTCGAGCCGCAGCGCCAGCACCCCCTTGGCCTCGATCCCGATGTGCAGGTCGGTCGGCTCGCCGGTGATCGCGAAGTCGCCGATGAAGCCGCTGTCGACCAGGTGGTCGGAGCCGCGCTCGGACTCCTCCTCGGACTCCTCGTCGCCGACGATCCCCAGCCGCACCCGCACCCGGTCCTGGTCGCGCATCGCCGCGGTGACCATCAGCATCGCCGCGACCGCGCCCTTCATGTCGTAGGCGCCGCGCCCGATACAGCCGATCGCCGGCGGTCTCAGGCACGAACTGCCCGGCGTGCCCGGGCACCACGTCGATGTGCCCGTGCAGGACCACCGTCGGCGCGTCCTCTGGCCCGACCTCGGCCATGACCACCGGCAGACCGCGCACCTCGTCGCGCCTTCGTCTCGATCCCCCGAGCTTCCAGCCACCCTTGAACAAACCCGGCCGCCTCGGAAATCGCCTCCGGCTCGCAGGTCTCGAAGCTGATCAGCCGCTTGGCAAGAACGACAGCTCCTCGCTCATCCGAGGACCCCAATCCGGGTTCCTTGTCCACCCAGAGGAGACAAGAACCAGAGTCGAGCACCCCTCCTCGGAATCGCGCGGTGCTTAGTCAACCTGAAGGCGACAAAGGAACCACAACTTTGGAGCTGCCAGCCCTCGCCGGGCCGTGCAGCAGGTTCCCCCGGAGCGAAGCGGAGGGGAGGTCAATTCCGGAGGCGGGGTACCGGCTCCCCTCACGCTCCGGCGATCGAGAGAAATGCTTCGGCCCGGTCGCGGTCTTTCTGCGCCCGGTTGTACTCGGCGCTGCCCTCGTCGGACTCCGAGAGCCGCTGCTCGGCGTCGCTCGAGCTGCTCTTTCAGCGTGCCGGTGTCGAGGTCCTCGGGCGGGATCGCCTCCTCGAGCAGGAGGCGGGCGGTGTTGCCGTAGACCTGGAGCCAGCCGTGCGCCTGGGCGTAGCGTTTGGTCTCCGAGTCGGAGAGATGCAGGCGGAGCTCGGTCGGCCGCAGCGCCGCCAGCACCGGCGCGTGGTTGGCGAGGATGCCGATTTCGCCGACCTCCGTCCGGGTCGAGACCTGGCGCGCTTCGCCGCTCCAGACCTCGCCCTCGGGGGTCAGGACCTCGACATCGACCATGTGCTCCGCGGCCATCCAGGTGCTCCTAGGCGGCCGCGGCGGACTTGGCGTTCTCGAGGACCTGGTCGATCGAGCCCTGCATGTAGAAGGCGCCCTCGGAGAGGTCGTCGTGCTCGCCGTCGAGGATCTCGCGGAAGCCGCGGACCGTCTCCGCCACCGGCACGTACTCGCCGGTGCGGCCGGTGAACTGTTCGGCGACGAAGAACGGCTGCGAGAGGAAGCGCTCGATCTTGCGGGCCCGGGAGACCGTCTGGCGGTCCTCGTCGGAGAGCTCGTCGATGCCGAGGATGGCGATGATGTCCTGCAGCTCCTTGTAGCGCTGCAGCACCTCCTGGACCTCGGTCGCGGTGCGGTAGTGCTCGTCGCCGACGACGTCGGGCTTGAGGATCGTCGAGGTCGAGTCGAGCGGGTCGACCGCCGGGTAGATCCCTTTCTCGGAGATCGACCGCGACAGCGCGGTGGTCGCGTTGAGGTGGGCGAACACCGAGGCCGGGGCCGGGTCGGTGTAGTCGTCAGCCGGCACGTAGACCGCCTGGATCGAGGTCACCGAGCCGCGGTCGGTCGAGGTGATCCGCTCCTGCAGGCCGCCCATCTCGGTCTCCAGCGTCGGCTGGTAGCCGACCGCGGAAGGCATGCGCCCGAGCAGCGCCGAGACCTCGGAGCCCGCCTGGACGAAGCGGAAGATGTTGTCGATGAACAGGAGCACGTCCTGGCCGCCCTGCTCGCGGTAGTACTCGGCCATCGTCAGCCCGGAGAGGGCGACGCGCAGGCGCGCGCCCGGGGGCTCGTTCATCTGGCCGAAGACGAGCATGGTCTTGTCGATCACGCCCGACTCTTTCATCTCGAGCCAGAGGTCGTTCCCCTCTCGCGAGCGCTCGCCGACGCCGACGAAGGCGGAGAGGCCGGAGTGCTCCTCGGCGATGTTGCGGATCAGCTCCTGGATCAGCACGGTCTTGCCGACGCCGGCGCCGCCGAACAGCCCGACCTTGCCGCCTTTGGCGTAGGGGGCGAGGAGGTCGATGACCTTGATCCCGGTCTCGAGGATCTCCTGCGTCGGGGTCAGGTCGGAGGCCTTCGGGGCGGGACGGTGGATCGGCCAGCGCTCCTCGGTCTGGATCTCGGGGCCGTTGTCGATCGGCTCGCCGAGCAGGTTGAAGATGCGGCCGAGGGTCGCGTCGCCGACCGGGACCGTGATCGGGCCGCCGGTGTCGGTGACCACGGCGCCGCGCGAGATGCCGTCGGTGGCGTCCATCGCGACCGCGCGGACGCGGTCGTCGCCGAGGTGCTGCTGCACCTCGCAGACGAGGACGGCCGATTCGCCGTCGTTGTCGCCGCCGCTGGTCTCGATCGTCACCGCGGAGAAGATCCCCGGCAGCTTGTCGGGGAAGACGGCGTCGATGACCACTCCGGTGACCTGCTCGACGCGCCCTACGTTGCTTCCGTTTCCGTTGCTCTCAGCCATGGGTTCCTTTTCTCGTCTTCGAAGTGCTGTTGGTGATCCTGGGCCTGTCGCCTAGCCGAGCGCCTCGGCGCCGCCGACGACCTCCAAGATCTCCTGCGTGATTTCCGCCTGACGCGCCCGGTTCATCTCCAGGGTCAGGTCGCCGATCATCGTCTCTGCGTTCTCCGCCGCGTTGCGCATCGCCGTCATCCGCGCCCCCAGCTCCGAGGCCGCCGACTCGAGCAGCGCCCGGTAGACCGAGATCGTCACGTACTCCGGGATCAGCCGCGCCAGCAGCTCCTCGGGGTCGGGCTCGTAGACCCACTCCGAGCGGCTCTGCGCCTTCTCGGCCTCGGTTTCCTCCTCTTCGGCGGCGGCCTCCTCGCCGGCGCCCTCGCCGATCACCTCGGCCTGCTGCAGCGGCAGCAGGGTCTGGCGCCAGACGTGCTGGGTCAGCGGTGAGACGAAGCGGTTGTAGATCAGCTCGACCCGGTCGAGGTCCTCGTCGACGTAGCGAGCGGTCAGCGCCTCGCCGATTTCGCGGGCGTTGGCGAAGGCGGGGCGGTCGGTGAAGCCGACGTAGGAGTCGGTCACCTCCTGCTTGCGGAAGGTCAGGGCGGAGACGCCCTTGCGGCCGACGACGGCGAAGGCGGGCTCGGCGCCCTCCTCGCGGACTTTGGCCGCCATCCGCATCCCCTCGCGGATGATGTTGGAGTTGAAGGCGCCGGCCAGGCCGCGGTCGCCGGTGACGAGGACGATCCCGACCCGTTTGACGTTCTCGCGCTCTTCGAGAACCGGGACGCGCGGGATGCCGCCCGCCTGGGCGGCGGCGCGGCGGGTCAGCTTGCGCATCCCCTCGGCGTAGGGGCGCATGTCGGAGATCCGCTGTTCGGCCCGCCGCAGGCGCGCCGCCGCAACCATCTCCATCGCTCGCGTGATCTTGTTGATGTTCTTGACCGACGCGATGCGGTTCTTGACTTCCTTCTGCGTTGCCATGAGGAACCAGCTCCCGGCGCTAGGCCGGGGTCGCCGCCTCCTCGTCCTCGGTGCCCTCGGAGTCAGAGTCGGACTCGGTCCGGCCCGGCGCCTCGCGCTCCTCTTTGGAGTGGATGCGGTCGGACTCGCCGGCCTCCAGCGGCTCGCCGTGCTCGTCGAAGTCGGGGCCGAAGTCGTCGACGAAGTCGGCGATCGCCTTGCCCAGCGCCTCCTCGTCGGCCTCCTCGAGCTTGCCGGTCTCTTCGATCCGGCTCAGCAGCTCGGCGTTCTCGGAGTGCAGGCGGACCCGCAGGTCGGCGAGGAACTCGCCGACGCGCTCGACTTTGATCCGGTCGAGGTAGCCGCCGGTGCCCGAGTAGATCGAGGCGACCTGGTCGCCGACCCTGAGCGGTTCGCGCTCTTTCTGTTTCAGCAGCTCGACCAGCCGTTCGCCGCGGGTCAGCGCTTTCTGGGTCTCGGCGTCGAGCTCGGAGCCGAACTGGGCGAAGGCCTCGAGGTCGCGGTACTGGGAGAGGTCGAGGCGCAGTTTTCCGGCGACCTTCTTCATCGCCTTGGTCTGCGCGTTACCGCCGACCCGGGAGACCGAGATGCCGACGTTGATCGCCGGCCGGACCCCCGAGAAGAAGAGGTCGGACTCGAGGAAGATCTGGCCGTCGGTGATCGAGATCACGTTGGTCGGGATGTAGGCGGAGACGTCGGAGGCCTGGGTCTCGATGATCGGCAGCGCCGTCAGCGAGCCGCCGCCGAGCTCGTCGTTCAGTTTCACCGCCCGCTCCAGCAGCCGCGAGTGCAGGTAGAAGACGTCGCCCGGGTAGGCCTCGCGACCCGGCGGGCGCCGCAGCAGCAGCGACATCTGCCGGTAGGCGGAGGCGTGTTTGGTGAGGTCGTCGTAGACGCAGAGCGCGGCTTTGCCGTTGTAGAGGAAGTGCTCGCCCATCGCGCAGCCGGCGTAGGGGGCGATGTACTTGATCGGCGCCGCCTCGTCGGCGGGGGCGGCGACGATGATGGTGTTCTCCATCGCGCCGTTTTCCTCCAGCGTCTCTTTCAGCTGGACGACCGTCGACATCCGCTGCCCGATCGCGACGTAGATGCAGATCAGGTCCTTGTCCTTGTTGTTGATGATCGTGTCGATCGCGATCGCGGTCTTGCCGGTCTGGCGGTCGCCGATGATCAGCTCTCGCTGGCCACGGCCGATCGGGATCATCCCGTCGATCGACATCAGCCCGGTCTGGACGGGTTCCTCGACCGGCTGGCGCTGGACGACGCCGGGGGCTTTGAACTCGGCCGGGCGGGTCTCGGTGGTGGCGATCTCACCGCGGTCGTCGAGCGGGCGGCCGAGCGGGTCGACCATGCGGCCGAGCAGCTCCTCGCCGACCGGGATCTCGAGCAGCTTGCCGGTCCGCTTGACCGTGTCGCCCTCGACGATCTCGTCCCAGTCGCCGAACAGCACGGCGCCGACGTTGTCGGCCTCGAGGTTCAGCGCCAGGCCGGTGACCCCGTGCGGCAGCTCGAGCATCTCCAGCGCCATGCAGTTGTCGAGCCCGTGGATGCGGGCGATGCCGTCGGCGACGGACAGGACCGTGCCGACCTCGGAAAGGTCGGCGGAATCGGTCTCCAGTCCCTCGATCCGCTCTCGCAGAATGCTTGCGATCTCGTCGGGCTTGATCTCCATCGGGTGCTCTATGCCTCCTTACGCCGCGGTGGCGACGCTCTTTCGAAGTTTCTCCAGGCGACTGCGGATGCTCGCGTCCAGGACCATGTTGCCGACCTGCAGGACGATGCCGCCGAGGATCTGGTCGTCGACCGCGCTCGACAGGTCGACCTCCTCCCCGGTCTGGCGTTCGACCTCCTGGCCGATTTTGTCGACGACCGCCGGGTCCAGCTCGACGGCGCTGGTCACGGTGACGTCGATGCGGCGGTTCTCGTGCTTCCAGAGCTCGTCGAGCTCGCGCCGGATGCGGAAGATCTCCGGCATCCGGTGCTTGTCGACGAGCAGCTCGAGGAAGTTGATCAGCTCGGGCTCGGCGCCCGTGATGGCCCGCTTCAGCCCCTCTTTCTTCTCCTCCGAGGAGAGGTAGGGGCTGAAGAAGAAGACCTGCAGCTCGTGGTTGCGGTCGACGGCATCGGCGAACTCGCCGAGCTGTTGCTGCAGCGTGTCCAGCTTGCCTTTGTCGCGGCCCACCTCGAAGAGGGCCTCGGCGTATACGCGAGCTGCGTCGGCCATCGCTAGTTCTTCTCCGCTCCCGAGAGCGCCGAGAAGTCGACCTCGCTGAGCGCCTCCTCGACGAGGCGTTTCTGGTCCTCGTCGTTGAGCGATTTGCGGGTCACCCGCTCGGTGGCGAGCACGGTCAGGTCGGCGACCTCCTGGCGGATCTGGTCGAGCGAGCGACGGGTCTCCGCCTCGATGTCGCGTTTGGCCGCCTCGACCAGCTCCTCGCGTTTCTCCCTGCCGGCCGCGGCCGCCTCGGATTCGGCGGTCTCGGCGGCTTTGCGGGCGCGGGCCATGATGTCGTCGGCCTGCTCCCGCGCCTCGGCGAGGCGGGCGCGGTACTCGGCCAGCAGCTCGTCCGATTCCTTGCGCTGCCGTTCGGCGGCGTCGATCGACTCGCTGATCGCTTCGGCGCGTTTGTCGAGCGCTTCCTGGATTTTCGGGAAGGCGACCTTGCTCAACACCCACATCGTGACCAGGAACAGCACCAGCGTCCAGATCATCAGGCCGAGGCCCGGGCTGACCAGGAAGCTGCCGCCGCTTTCCTCGCCGTGCTCTGCCGCCTCGGCGGCGAGCGGGACTATGTAGCCGAACAGCTCCATCGACCTAGGCGAGGAAGAAGGCGATCAGACCGAAGATGAAGGTGTAGAAGGCGACCGCCTCGGTCAGCGCGAAGCCGAGCCAGCGGATGCTTTCCAGTTCGCTTTTCATCTCCGGCTGGCGGGCGACCGACTCGATCTCCTTACCGAAGATGAAGCCCACGCCGATACCGGCGCCGATCGAGCCCAGCCCGGCGCCGACGCCGAGGGCGATCGCTTTGCCGGCGCTTTTCACGCCTTCGTCGGTGACCTCGGCGAGAGGTATAGCGGTGAGATCCATCGAGTTTGACTCCTTTTCTAGTGAGAGGCGGAGGTCGCTCCGCCGATGTAGATAGCGCTAAGCGTCGAGAAGATGAATGCCTGCAGGGTCGCCACCAGCCCGACCTCGAAGATGAAGAAGGCGAAGGCGAGCGGGAAGGTGAGCGCCCCGAGGGCGGCGATCCCCAGCAGCACCGCCAGTCCGCCGCCCATGAAGAGCAGCAGCAGATGGCCGGCGAGGATGTTGGCGAAAAGACGTACGGAGAGCGAAATCAGCCGCACGAAGTGGGAGATCACCTCGATCAGGAAGATCGCGGCCTTGCCGACCGGGTGCATGTCCTCCAGGCCTGGCGGCAGCCAGCTCTTGAAGTAAGGCCCGACGCCCTTGGCGCGGATGCCCTCGACGTGGTAGCTGAGCCAGACGACCAGGGTGAGGACCAGCGGGATCGCGATGTTGGCAGTCGCGGCGTAGATCGCGAAGGAGGGGATTTCGAGGCCGCCGATCGAGAAGGTGTGCTCGGTGTTGGTCGGCAGCGGCAGGAAGCCGAGCATGTTCGAGAACCAGATCCAGAAGAAGAGGGCGCCGATGAACGGGAACCATTTACGCGCCAGCTCGCCGTGCAGGCTGCCGCCGGTGATCGTGTTCTTGGTCAGGTCGTAGGCGACCTCGACCGCGGTCTGGACCCGGTTCGGCTTCTGCACCATCCGCCGCGCGATCCAGGTCATCGTGAAGATCGTCAGGGCGCTGGCGAGGACCAGGTAGAGGACCGCCTTGTTGATGCTGAAGTCGATCCCCCCGAGTTCGATCGTGACCCACGGTTCGAGTTTGAACTCGTTCTGCGGCTTGAAGGCTTCGTTCTTGCCGTCGCTGCCGAAGATCAGCAGAGCAGGATCGCGACGGCGATAGTAGGCGCCGAAGCCGATCAGGACCTTGGCCTTGGTGCTGAGGCCGCTCTTCTCGGGGTCGCCGCCGGAAGCGGCGCCGCCCGGCGCCTGGATCGTCGCCGACTCCATTGCCTAGGCCCCCTGACCCTCGGGCTGGTCGTCGAACAGGTGCGCGAGGCCCTGGGCGGCGAAGGAGATCGTGAAGAGGGCGAGCAGGAGGATCGCCGCGGCGAGGCCTGACTCCCGTTCGGCGATGCCGACGAGGAGGACGGCGGTGGCCATCAGCCAGACCCGGCCGAGGGTGCTGCCGGCGACGATGCCCATCGCCTTCTGCCGGTTGCCGGCGGCCAGCTCCTGCTTCATCCGCCGCTGGGCGAGCATCTGGATCCCCCGCTGGAGCAGCCAGACCGCGGCCGCGACGGCGAATCCGAGCATCGGCAAGTCGCCGAGCAGAAAAACGGCGAGCGCGGCGAGCAGCGCGATTAGGTCGACGTACTTGGGAGGAGACATAAGAGTCAGGAAAGACAGAAATACGCCCAGCTCGGGGCAGAGCGGGCGCACCCGCGACTATAGCCAAAAGGTCCCTGGAATGGCTTTGTGAAGCCACTTCGTGAGGGTTGCCACTACCGGTCGATCGCCTCGAACTCGCCGGTCTCGGGGTCGACCGTCGGGAAGGTGCCGGTCTCCAGCTCCTCTTCCACCGCCCGCTCCACTTCCTGGGGCTGCGGCTCGGGGGCACCGACCTGGCGGCGCAGGGTGACCAGCTGGCGGAGGCGGGTCTGGCGCAGCTTGAAGATCTCCAGCACCTCGACCAGGTAGACGCTGGCGGCGAGGGCGAGGACGCCGAAAAGGGCGATCACCGCGGTCCAGAAGGGGTCGAAGTTGCCGTGGTCGTCGCTGTAGGGGACGAAGCGCAGGGCCGAGCGCCAGCAGGGCCATGACCGCGGTCCAGCCGTAGAGGTAGAGCGAGGGTGCGGCGCTGGGAGAAGCCGATGTCGGCCATCCGGTGGTGGAAGTGCCAGCGGTCGGCTTTGTAGACAGGGCGGCGGTATTTGAGCCGTTTGGCGACGACGAAGCCGGTGTCGAGGATCGGCACCGCGAGGATGATCAAGGGCAGGAAGAGGGCGACCACCGCGTTGGTCTTCAGCGCTCCCTGCACCGCCACCGCCCCCAGCAGGAAGCCGAGCAGGTTGGAGCCGGTGTCGCCCATGAAGATGCTGGCCGGCGGGAAGCCCCAGCGGAGGAAGCCGAGGGCGGCGCCGGCGGTCAGCGCGGCGAGGACCCCGGCGGCGTTGCGGTCGAGCGAGAGCGCGATCGTCGCCAGGGTGACGCCGGAGATCACCGCGACCCCGGCGGCTAGCCCGTCGACGCCGTCGATCAGGTTGATCACGTTGATCACGGCGACGATCGCGATCACGGTGCCGACATCGCCGAGGTGGACGACCCCTCCCCAGGGCAGGGTGAAGAGGTCGACGGTCCCCGGGGTCAGCCGGCCGAAGAAGGGGAAGGTGAATTCGTCGACGGTTACCCCGGCCGCGACCGGGATCGACCACCGCGGCGGTCTGGCCGAGCAGCTTCACCGCCGCCGGCAGGTCGAAGATGTCGTCGAGGACGCCGACCAGGGCGATCGCCAAGGCGCCGATCAGGATCGCGTGGCTTTCGCCGTCGCTGGGGAGAAAGACGAACCCGGCGACGACCGCCCCGCCGAGGATCCCGAGCCCGCCGAGCTTCGGCGTCGGCACGGTGTGCAGCGAGCGCTCGTTGGGGTGGTCGATCGCCCCGATCCGCACCGCCAGCTGCCTGGTCAGCGGCACCGAGGAGGAGCGTCAGCACCCCGGCGACAAGGAAGGCGAAGAGGGCGTCGAGGTCAGTTGGCATAGCGGTCGAACCAGAGGGTAAGCGCCATCAGGCCCCAGATCTGGCGGCTGAGGTCCTCGCGGCCGGAGATGTGGCGGTCGAGGATCGGGGTGACGGCGGCGGGGTCGAGCAGGCCCTGGCGCTCGATCGCCCCCGGCGCCAAGGTCTCACGGGCGAAGGGCTCGAGCGGCCCGCGCAGCCAGGCCGCGATCGGGATCGAGAAGCCCTGCTTGCGGCCGTGGACGATCTCCCGCGGCAGCAGCGGCTCGAGGGCGCGGCGCAGGAGGCGCTTCTTCTCGAAGCCCCGGACTTTCATCCGCCGCGGCAGCGAGAAGGCGAACTCGGCGACCTTCTGGTCGAGGAAGGGGACGCGCAGCTCCAGCGAGTGGGCCATGCTGAGCCTGTCGGTCTTTACCAGCAGGTCGTCGACCAGGTAGATGCCGAGGTCGAGGTCCTGCATCCGCGCCAGCGGCTCGGCGCCCTCGGTTTCGACGTAGCGCTCGCGGTAGAGGTCGAGCGGGTCCCAGGCGGTGGCGGCCGGGCCGGCGAGCTCGGCCCGCGTATCGGCCGAGAAGATCTCCTTCCAGCCATGGTGGCGCTCCAGCGGCGGCAGCGCCGCGGCGCGGGCGAAGCGCTTGGCTTTGTAGTCGAAGCCAACCCGGTCGGCCCGGCTCGGCAGCGCCTCGGCCAGCGGCCGGGCGAGCGGGGCGAGGCGGCCGACGCGGCGGGCGAGCAGGTCGGCGACGTAGGTGTAGTAGCCGCCGAAGAGCTCGTCGCCGCCCTCGCCGGAAAGGGCGGTCTTGACCTCGCCGGCGGCCAGCTCCGAGACGATGTAGGTCGGCAGCGCCGAGGAGTCGCCGAAGGGCTCGTCGAAGGCCTCGACCAGCCGCGGCAGCAGCTCGACCGCATCGGGGCGGAGGATCAGCTCGTGGTGGTCGGTGCCGTAGCGCTCGGCGACCAGGCGGGCGCGGGAGAGCTCGTCGAAGCCGGCCTCCTCGAACCCGATCGAGAAGGTGCGCAGGGGTTCGCCGACGTGGGCGGAGGCGAGCGCGGCGAGGCCGCCGGAGTCGACGCCGCCGGAGAGCAGGACGCCGACCGGGACGTCGGCGACGAGGTGGGCGCGGACGCTGTCGTCGAGCACCTCGCGCAGCTCGGCGGCGAGCTCGCCGGCGGAGCCGCGGCGCAGCTCGCCGGCCGGCGGCGGTCCCGGCCGCGCGTAGCGGCGCAGCCGCACCTCTCCCCCCTCCCAGCTCAGCAGGTGCCCCGGGGGCAGCTTGCGCGCCTCGGCGAAGATCGTCAGCGGCGCCGGGATCGAGTTGAAGGCGAGGTAGGCGGAGACCGCCTTGGGGTCGATCTCGCGCGAGAAGCCGGGCAGCTCCAGCATCGACTTCAGCTCCGAGGCGAAGGAGAGGCCGCCGCCGGCCTCGCGGTAGTAGAGCGGCTTGATCCCGAAGCGGTCGCGGGCGAGCAACAGGCGGCGGCGGCGCTTGTCCCAGAGGGCGATCGCGAACATCCCCCGCAGCCGCTCGACGAACTCCTCGCCGTGCTCCTCGTAGAGGTGGACGAGCACCTCGGTGTCGCAGTCGCTGGCGAAGCGGTGGCCCTTGCCCTCCAGCTCGCGCTTCAGCTCGCGGTAGTTGTAGATCTCGCCGTTCTGGACGACGACCGCGCTTTTGTCCTCGTTCTCGATCGGCTGGTGACCGTGGTCGAGGTCGATGATCGAGAGCCGGCGCGCGGCCAGCGCCACCGGTCCGTCATGGAAGAGCCCGTCGTCGTCGGGCCCGCGGTGGACCAGGCGGCCGCTCATCCGCGCCACCGCCTCCAGATCCGGAGCGCCCTCTCGCTCGGCGGCGACGACGCCGCAGATACCGCACATGGGCGGCAGTCTCGCAGGGGCTCAGGAGGTTGGCTGCCCCCGTCCCAGCACCTTGGCGACGGTCGCCAGCAGTACCTGGATGTAGAGGGAGACCGAGCGGTCGGCGATGTACTCCATGTCGTGGGCGAGCTTGTCGGCCCAGGACTCCTCGCGGGTGATCCGCGTCTGGGCGAAGCCGGTGACGCCGGGGCGGACCACCAGGCGCTGCCAGTACTGGGGGATCTCGCGACAGAGTTCGGCGTAGAAGGCGGGCCGGATCGGGCGCGGGCCGACGACCGCCATGTCGCCGCGCAGCACGTTCCACAGCTGCGGCACCTCGTCGAGGTGGGTTTTGCGCAGGACGCCGCCGATCCGGGTCCGCTCTTCCTCGGTGCGCCGGGTCAGCTCCTCGCCGTAGTAGGGGCCCAAGCCGGGTCTCGGCGTCGGGCTTCAGGGTGCGGAACTTGTACATCCAGAAGAGGTGGCCGGCCCGGCCGACGCGGGCGCCGCGGTAGAGGACCGGGCGGCCGGAGTCGATCGCGATCGCCAGCGCGACCAGCGCCAGCAGCGGCGAGAGGACGAGCAGGATCGAGGCCGAGATGAGGATGTCGAGCGCCCGCAGGACCCGGTCGATCGGCCGCGGGTCGCCTTCGGCCGCGGGCGCGACGAGTTCTTCGAGGCCGGGCTCGGCCTCGGGCAGGTCGCTCAGGACGGCGTTACGGGATGAGGCTCTTCGCGCAATGGTGAGGCTCCGACGGTACCGAGGATCGTCTCGACCAGATAGGACGGATCGCGCTTGGTCGGCGCCGCCTCGGCGGTCCGCTTGCTCAGCTCCACCGCCCGCGGGTCGGTCAGCGGCCGCAGCCGGCCGGACTTGATCAGGGCTTCGTCGACGCCTCCGAGGCGGCCGCCGTAGGTGGTGTAGACGGGGGTGGCGAGGGCGGCGGCCTCGCGGTTCATCGTTCCCCCGGCGGAGACGACGAGGTCGGCGAGGGCGACCAGGCTCTGCGCCTCGACGGCGCCCGGCGGGACGATCACCGAGGGCAGGTCGAGGCCGGTGATGAACTCGCGCTGCGCCTGGGTCCGCGGCAGGACCACCGCGTGCACCCCTTCGTCGCGGCCGAGCCGGTCGAGGACCTTGGGGAAGAGCGGGTTCGACTTGCGGTGATAGAGCGAGACGTCGGGCGGCGGCCGGACGATGACGACGATCCGCTCCTCGTCGACGCCGAGCCGGCGCAGCGCCTCGGCGTCGGGCTCGAAGTCGTAGAGGTAGTACTCCTCCTTCAGGCCCGGGTACGGGAAGTACTTCTCCTCGGTCACGCCGAAGCGCCGCAGCCGCTCCAGCGGAACCGAGTCGGGGAACATCACCCGCCGCGCGAGCCGGCAGCCGATCCGGTGCTGGGTGACCGCGTACTCGTAGTCGTGCATGTTGGCCTCGGGGACGCCGAGCGCCCTTGGCGGCGATCGCCAGGTCGTTGGAGCCGTGGGCGAGAGCGAGGTCGAAGCCGCGGC
This sequence comes from uncultured Actinomycetes bacterium, assembly GCA_963850735.1. Classification (GTDB taxonomy): domain Bacteria; phylum Actinomycetota; class Thermoleophilia; order Solirubrobacterales; family 70-9; genus VAYN01. Next base: position 310,556 of record CAWKMK010000007.1, on the reverse strand, counting down.
CGCGGCCGAAGCGCAGCATGCCGCTACTGCGCGAGGCGAGGCTGACCGCCTTGCGCAGCCGCGAAGCGCCGCCGTGGCGGCCGATCGGCGTGTGCTCCATCCCGTGCAGCTCGCAGCAGCTGCTGGGTCTGGGCGTAGTCGCGCGAGGTGATCTCGACCTCGTGCCCTTCCCCGCGCAGGCGCTCGATGATCGGGCGCAGGACGAGGACGTGCGCCGGGGCGCTCATGTCGACCCAGACCTTCAAGGGCTTAGACGGTCGCCGCGAGCTCGGCGTAGAGCGGGAAGCGGTCCATCAGGGCGCCGGTGCGGGCCCGCAGGTCGTCCTTGGCGGACTCGAAGTCGGGGCCGAGGGCGGCGACGATCACTTCGGCGATCTCGCGTCATCTCGTCGCTCGCCCATGCCGCGCGTGGTCAGCGCCGGGGTGCCGATCCGCAGGCCCGAGGGGTTCATCGGCGGGCGCGGGTCGAAGGGGATCGCGTTGCGGTTGACCGTGATCCCGACCTCGTCGAGCCGGTCCTCCGCGGTCTGGCCGTCGAGGCCGGTCGGGGTGAGGTCGACGAGGACGAGATGGACGTCGGTGCCGCCGGTGAGCACCGGCACGCCGCCGGCTTCGAGCCCGGCGGCGAAGCGCCTGCGCGTTGGCGATCGTCTGCCGCTGGCGCTGCTTGAACTCCTCGCTGGCGGCGATCTGGAAGGCGACCGCCTTGGCGGCGACCGTGTGCATCAGCGGCCCGCCCTGCTGGCCGGGGAAGACCGCCTTGTCGATCGCTTTCGCGTGCTCCTCGCGGCAGAGGATCATGCCGCTGCGCGGGCCGCAGAGGGTCTTGTGGATCGTCGTCGTGACGACGTCGGCGTGCTCGACCGGGTTCGGGTGCTCGCCGGCGGCGACGAGGCCGGCGAAGTGGGCCATGTCGACCATCAGCTTGGCGCCGACCGAGTCGGCGATCTCGCGGAAGGCGGCGAAGTCGAGCTGGCGCGGATAGGCCGACCAGCCGGTGACGATCAGCGCCGGCTTGTGCTCCTGCGCGAGGCGCTCGACCTCGTCCATGTCGACCAGGAAGTCCTCGCGGCCGACGTGGTAGGGCACCGGGTTGTAGAGCTTGCCGCTGACGTTGATCTTCATCCCGTGGCTGAGGTGGCCGCCGTGGTCGAGGGCGAGGCCGAGGAAGGTGTCGCCCGGTTCCAGCAGCGCCATGTAGACGGCGTTGTTGGCCTGGGCGCCGGAGTGCGGCTGGACGTTGGCGTGCTCGGCGCCGAACAGGCCCTTGGCGCGCTCGATCGCCAGTTCCTCGGCGACGTCGACCTCCTCGCAGCCGCCGTAGTAGCGGCGGCCGGGGTAGCCCTCGGCGTACTTGTTGGTCAGCACCGAGCCGACCGCTTCCAGCACCGCCTGCGGGACGAAGTTCTCCGAGGCGATCATCTCCAGGGTGCGCTGCTGGCGCCGCAGCTCGGCGTCGAGGACCGCCGGCGATCTCGGGATCGACCTCGCTCAGCGGCGCGTTTTGGAAGTTCTCGGGAAGCTCGGCGATGGTCGGGCGACGATAGCAACGGGCATGGATATTCTGAGGCCGGTGAGAGCCAGAGTCCTGCTCGCTCCGCTGGCCCTGCTACTGGTCTTGGCACTGCCCGCCGCCGCCCCGGCGGCGGTCGAGAACCCCTGCGAAGGGCCGGAGGCGCGCACCCTCCTCTGCCCCGACCTGCGGATCGCGCCGCCGAGCGAGATCTACGCCCAGAAGGTCGGCGGCCACGTGCTGCTGCGGGCGACCAGCGACGTGCAGAGCCGAGGCCGGGACCGATGGAGCTGCGCGGCCGCCGCGACGGCCCGCGCAGCATGAAGACCAACCAGCGGATCTACAAGAAGGGCGGCGGCCACATCACCGTCCCCAGCGAAGCGAAGCTGCACTTCACCTACGTCGGCACCTACTTCGGCGGCTCCTACTGGAAGGTCCACCAGCTGGCCAACTTCGAGCTACGCCGGGTCGCGCCGGACGGGACCGTCGGCAACGTCGTCCGCATGAGTCCCAAGCTCAACTACTGCCTGCGCGACCTGTACCGCACCCAGCCCAGCGGCAAGTCACCCGACGGCCGCGTCTACCCCGGCTGCAACCAGAACCCCTTCCGCGACCGGGTCAAACTCGGCACCTCGGTCGGCTGGTCGGACATCTATCCCGCCGCCTACCACCAGCAGTGGATCGACGTCGCCGACCTGCGCGGCTGCTTCGCCTACCGGATGATCGTCGACCCGCAGAACCACCTCTTCGAGTCGAACGAGAACGACAACATGTCCCAGCGCCTGGTCCACCTGCCCTACAAGGGCACCCCCGGCTGCTAGGCCTGGCGCAGCCCGGGCGCTTTATCCGAGGCCGACCGAGGCCAGGCGGCTGGCCAGGTCCCCGGGCGAGAGGGCGCCGTCGCGGAGGATCCGCCAGTGGCCGTCGTCCTCGATCGTGGCGAGGTCGACCACGGTCGAGGGCAGGCCCGGCAGCTCGCCGCCGTCGATCGCCAGGTCGGCGCCATCGAGGATCGACCGGGGGACGTCCTCGAAGCGGGCAGGCGGGGGCTCGCCGCTGAGGTTGGCCGAGGTCTGGAAGACCGGGCACATCGCCCCCCGCAGCGACGCCGCCGATCAGGCGGATGCCGAGCCGATCGGGGTCCTGGCGGCAGGCAAGCGGGTAACGCCGGTTCGGGTTGGCGATCACCAGCGTGACCGGCCCGGGCATCAGAGCGCTGACCGCCGCCTTGGTCCGCGGGCCGAGACCGGAGACGATCTCGCGCATCGCCAGCGGCGAGAAGTACATGACCGCCGAGGGCTTGCCGTCGTCCCGCCCCTTCAGCCGGTGGATCCTGGCGATCGCCCCCGCATCGAGCGGGTCGCAGGCGAGCCCGTAGAGCCCGTCGGAGGGGAAGACGACGACCCCGCCGCTGGAGATCGTGCGTTCGAGCGCCTTGCGCGCGACCTGCGCCTCGCCGCTCTGCAGCCGGATCACCTCGCTCATGCCGCGCTCCCGGCGCGCCCGAAGACGACGCGCTCGATTCCGGCCAGGTCCCGTCGCTCTCGATCTCGCCGAACCCGCGTCGCCATCAGCTCCGCCACCGCGGACGCCTGCCCCTCCCCCACCTCGACGGCGAGTCTGGTCCAGCTTTGGCGTGCATACGCGCCAAAGCTCGGCCGCACTCTGGGATGAAGAGCGGTAGGCGTCGAGGCCGTCGGGGCCGGCGAGGAGCGCCTCGCGCGGCTCCCACTCGCGTGACCTCGGGCTGGAGCGCGGCCCAGTCGCGCTCGGCGACGTAGGGGAGGTTGGCGAGGATCAGGTCGAAGCCCTCGCCCTCGGGCAGGGTGCCCCGAGGAAGCGGACGCGGTCCGCGAGGCCGAGGCGCTCGGCGTTCGCCCGCGCCACCGCGAGCGCCCCGGGCGAGGTGTCGGTCGCCGTCACCTCGCAGCCCGGCAGCTCGTCGGCGACCGCCAGGGCGATCGCGCCGGAGCCGGTGCCGACGTCGAGCACCCGCGCCGGCTGCAGCTCCAGCGCCAGCTCGACCAGCAGCTCGGTCTCCGGCCGCGGGATCAGCACCCGCCGGTCGACCGCCAAGCTCGATGCCGCGGAAGCCTTTGCGGCCGAGGATGTAGGCGACCGGCTCGCGCCGCAGCCGCCGCCGCACCAGCTCGCCGAAGCGCCGAGCCGCGGCCGGCGGCACCTCGGCGGCCGGGTCGGCAACCAGGGCCGCCCGGCTCCAACCCCGTCGCCTCGGCCAGCAGCAGTTCGGCGTCCAGCCGCGGATCTTCGACGCCCGGCGGCGCGCAGCGCGTCGACCGCCGAGCCCAGCGCCTCGCGCGACCTCTGCCCCGGTCATCGTCGCCATCGGGTCAGGCGGCCGAAGCGGCGGCCTCGAGCCTTTGCCGCTTCTCCTCCGCCGCCAGGGCGTCGGTGAACTCCCCCAGCTCGCCCGCCAGCACGCCCTCGAGGTTGTGCGAGGTGTGCTTGATCCGGTGGTCGGTCACCCGCCCCTGGGGGAAGTTGTAGGTGCGGATCTTCTCCGAGCGCTCGCCGCTGCCGACCTGGGCCTTGCGCTCGGAGGCGATTTTCGCCTGCTGCTCGGCCAGCTCGCGCTCGTAGAGCCGCGCCCGCAGCACCCGCATCGCCCGGTCCTTGTTCTGAAGCTGGGACTTCTCGTCCTGCATCGAGACGACGATCCCGGTCGGTTTGTGGGTGATCCGCACCGCCGAGTCGGTCGTGTTGACCGACTGGCCGCCAGGCCCGGAGGAGCGGTAGACGTCGATCTGCAGGTCGTTCTGGTTGATCTCTACCTCGACCTCCTCGGCCTCGGGCAGCACCGCGACCGTCGCCGTCGAGGTGTGGATCCGGCCCTGCGACTCGGTCTCCGGCACCCGCTGCACGCGGTGCGTCCCGCCCTCGAACTTGAAGACCGAGTAGGCGCCGTCGCCCTTGACCTCGAAGGTGACCTCCTTGAAGCCGCCCGCCTCCGAGCCCGACTGCGAGAGGACGTCGGTCGAGAAGCCGCGCTCGTCGGCGTAGCGGGTCAGCATCTTGTAGAGGTCGCCGGCGAAGAGCCCCGCCTCGTCGCCGCCGGTGCCGGCGCGGATCTCGACGATCACGTTCTTGGCGTCGTTGGGGTCGCGCTCGACCATCGCCAGGCGGATCTCCTCTTCCAGCTCCTCGAGCCGCGCCGGCGCCTCGTCGGCCACCCGCTGCAGCTCCTCGTCGTCGCCCTCGGCCAGCAGCTCCCGCGCCCCTTCGAGGTCGTCGCGCAGCGTCCGCCACTGTCCCGCCAGCTCGCTCGCCGGCTGCAATTCGCGGTATTCGCGCCCGACCTCGGCATAACGCGCCCGGTCGGAGATCACCTCCGGGTCGGACATCTGCGCCTCGAGCTCGGCGAAGCGCGTCTCTATCTGGTCGACCAGCTGCTCGATCATGGGTATCAACACTAGATGGCGAAAACCAAGCAGGTCGGGGGGCGCAGGGAGTGAGGCGAGGGGAGCGCACTCCGGTGCGTGACCCGAAGCCGAACGACCGAGGACCCCGAGATGCGCCGGTTTGCAGCCGTCTAGGCGACGATCTCGATGTGCGGCTTCTTCGCCGCCTCCTCGGGGGTCTCCCGGGCGAGGACGGCGTTGAGGGAGGCGATCGCCACCGCGAGCTGCTCTTCGTCGGGCTCGCGGGTGGTCAGGTTCTGCAGCATCAGGCCGGGCCACATGACCGCCCGCACCCAGCGTTTGCGCCGGTTTTTCCCGGCCCACTTGATCACCTCGTAGGAGAGGCCGGCGATCAGCGGGATGCCGAGGATTCGCGAGGCCAGCAGCCAGTACCAGGCCGGTAGCCCGATCGGGGCGAAGACGAAGATCGCCAGCACCATCACGATCAGCAGGAAGCTGGTCCCGCAGCGGGGGTGCAGGCGCGAGTAGAGCTTGGCCCGCGCGGGGGTCAGCTCGTCTTCGGCCTCGTAACAGGAGATCGTCTTGTGCTCGGCCCCGTGGTACTCGAAGACGCGCCGCAGGTCGGGCATTTTGCTGATCGCGAGGATGTAGCCGATGAAGATCGCGGTGCGCAGGCAGCCCTCGACCAGCCAGAAGAGCAGCGGGCTCCCGAGCTGGTCCTTGATCAGGCTGGTGAGGCCGACTGGGACGACGAAGAAGAGGCCGACCGCCATCAGCATCGAGAAGAGGATCGTCAGGCCCCAGAGCCAGCCGCCGATCTCCTCCTTGTTGCCCTCCTCGTCCTCCTCCATCTGCGCGTTGGCGGAGATCGCCAGGGCCTTGAAGCCGATCTTCAGCGACTCGCCGAGGGCGACGACGCCGCGGATCACCGGCAGGCGCCAGATCCGGTGCCGCTGCGCCCAGGGGATCAGCGGCTCGGACTCGACCTCGATCTGGCCCTCGGGGGTGCGGACCGCGACCGCCCAGACGGCGATGCCGCGCATCATCACGCCCTCGAGCACGGCCTGGCCGCCCACGGGGGCGTCGCGCTTGGCTACCAGCGCCCCATCGGGCATGCGCACGGGATCCCCCCCGTTATTCGCGGAGGGGTTGTTTTGGGATGCGAGTGCCGAGCCCGACGGCGGGCTCACGCGCTACTTCCCAGCCCTGTGCTTGGCAGCGCGGCGCTGGAAGCGCTCGACGCGGCCACCGGTGTCGACCAGCTTCTGCTTGCCCGTGTAAAAGGGGTGGCACTCGGAGCAGAGCTCTACATGCAAGTCCTCTTTCGTGGAGCGCGTGTAGAACTGGTTGCCGCACGAGCAATGCACGTTGGCAAGCGTGTATTCGGGGTGGATTCCTGCCTTCATCTCCACTCAGTCTAGAGAACCGCGCAAGCTGCCGATTAGGTCCTTGTGCGGAAACTGATCGGAGCAGTCCTCTTCGGCGGCGCGGCCCTCGTCATCCTCTACGACTGGGTGGGGATCGGCGGTGCCGGTCTTGACGTCGCGATCAACAGCGTCGTCTACGACGCGGTCGTCGTCTGCGCCGGCCTCGGCTGCCTGATCAGGGCCCTGCGGGGCGGCCCCGAACGCGGCGCCTGGCTGGCGATCGCGGCCGCGATCCTCGCCTGGGCGGCGGGGGAGATCTGGTGGACGACCTACATCGAAGGCGCCGCCTCCCCGCCCTACCCGTCCCCAGCCGACATCGGCTACATCGCCTTCTACCCGCTGGCGATCCTCGGCCTCTACCTGCTGGTGCGGGCCCGCGCCGGCGAGCTCGACCGGCGGCTGTGGATGGACGGGGCGATCGCCGCGCTCGGTACCGCCGCGCTCGGCGCGGCCCTGCTTCTGGAGTTCGTCGCCGACCGCGCCTCGGGGACGGACGCCGAAGTGATCACGACGCTGGCCTACCCGTTCGGCGACGTGGTCCTGATCTCGTTGATCGTCGGCGTCATCGCCCTGACCCGCTGGCGACCGGGCAGGACCCTGACGCTGCTACTCGCCGGCCTCGCGGTGATGGCGGTCGCCGACGTCGCCTTCACCCTGCAGAGCTTCGGCGAGATACCGGGCGGCAACTGGGTCGAACCGATCTACCTGATCTCGGCGGTGCTGCTCGGGTCCGAGGCCTGGCAGCCGCCGGCCAAACCGATCCAGGCCGATGCCCGCTTCGACGGCTGGCGGGAAATGATCGTCCCCGGCATCGTCGCCTTGGCGATGATCGTCCTCGGCATCCTCCAGTACATGCACAGCTCGAGCGCGCTGACCACGGCGCTCTGGTCGTTGACGATGCTGGCGGTGCTCGGGCGGTTGGCGCTGAGTCTGCGCGAGAACACCCGGCTCCTCGACATGGTCCGCACCGACCAGATGACCGGGCTCGGCAGCCAGGCACGCCTGCGGATGGACCTGGAGGCCGGCAGCGCGGGAGAGCGGGAGCGGCCGCTGACCCTGATCCTGCTCGACCTCAACGGCTTCAAGCACTACAACGACACCTTCGGCCACCCGGCGGGCGACAAGATGCTGGGCCTGCTGGGCGGGCGGCTGCGCGGGGCGGTGGCGCCGGAGGGGATCGGCTACCGGCTTGGCGGCGATGAGTTCGTGGTCCTGGTCGAGGGCCGGGTGCCCAACCGGGACGCGATCGCGATCCGGGCCGCCGAAGCGCTGACCTCGCAGGGGAGCGGGTTCGAGCTGAGCGCCGCCTGGGGGATCGCCTCGGTCCCCGAGGAGGCCGATTCCGCCGCAGCGGCGATGCAGCTGGCCGACGTGCGGATGTACGCGCAGAAGGAGTCGCGGCGGCTGGCCGGGCCGCTATCGACGCTCGACCGCGAAGCTCTCGAGCAGAGCAACTAGGACCTCGGTCACCTCGGCCCGGCTCTGCGGCCGCTCGTCGCGGGCAAGCAGCATCGCCGCCTCGTCGAGCGCCCCCATCAACAGATGCGCCAGCGGCTTCAACGGCAGGGCACGGATCTCCCCCGCTTCGACCGCCGCCGCGAGGCTGGCTTCGATCAACCCGAGGCCGTTGGCGGCGCCGATCTCGCGCCAGCGCTCCCAGCCGAGGACGGCGGGGGCGTCGTGGAGGGCGATCTGGCGCAGCTCCGGCTGCGCGCACTCGTCGAGGAAGGCCTCGATCCCGGCCTTCATCGCCGCCAGCGGGCTATGCAGCTCGGAGCCGAGGACGATGCGGGCGACGCGCTCGGTCGATTCGGCCTCGATCCGTTCGTAGACCGCCCGCAGCAGGCTCGCCTTGTCGCCGAACTGGTGGTAGAGGGCACCGCGGGTGACGCCGGCGGCTTTGACGATCTCCTCGGTGCCGACGTTCTCGTAGCCGCGCTCGGTGAAGAGCCGGCGGGCGGCGGCGATCAGGGCCTCGCGGGTGGCCTGGGAGCGCTCGGCCTGCGTTCGCCGCGGCGAACGTTCTGGGTTAACATTCATACAGTCTGTATCTTAGTAGGCCCGAAACTTCGACCGAGAGGGACCATCGTGACGGACGAGCGCAAGGAAATACAGCTGCCGCAGGGACCGATCCGCTACCGCGAGGCAGGTGAGGGAAAACCGGTCGTCTTCGTCCACGGCTATCTGGTCGACGGCCGCCTCTGGGACGGCGTCGTCGACAACCTCTCCGATCGCTTCCGCTGCATAGCCCCGGACTGGCCGATCGCCGCCCATCGCGCCGCGATGAACCGTGATGCCGACCTCACCCCACCCGGCATCGCCAAGCTGATCGCCGACTTCCTCGCCAAGCTCGAGCTGGAGGACGTGACGATCGTCGGCAACGACTCCGGCGGCGCGATCTCCCAGGTGCTGGTGACCAGCCATCCGGAGCGGATCGGGCGGCTGGTCCTGACCAACTGCGACACCCACGAGAACTTCCCGCCGGGGGCCTTCAAGGCGATGCCGCCGATCGCAAAGCTGCCGGGCGGGATGTTCCTTATCGCGGCCCCGTTCCGGATCGAAGCGATCGCCCGCCGCGCCTTCAAGCCGTTTGCGAAGACGAAGATCCCCGACGAGCTGGTGGCGTCCTGGATGGAGCCGGCGAAGACGGATAAGGCGATTCTCAGGGACGCGGCCAAGGTGACGGCGGGAATGAACAAGCGCCACACGCTCGCGGCGGCCGAGAAGCTGCGGAGCTCCGACCTGCCGATCCGCCTCCTCTGGGCGCCGGGGGACAAGTACTTCCCGATCTCCTACGCGGAACGCCTCGCGAGCGAAGCCGGCAACGCCTCCCTGGTCCAGATCGAGGACGCCGCCACCTTCGTCCCCCTCGACCAGCCCCAGCGAGTGGCCCAAGAGATCGCCGACTTTGCGACTTCCTCCTAACCACCAGAACGAACAAGCGTTCCCAAACAATCGCAAAGAGCATATTTTTCGTCCGACGGGCGGGGGAAGCTTCAGCAACCGCTACAGGACGGAGAACCCATGCCCCAGCAGATCTTCGACCAGCACCGCCCCCGCAGCACCATGGCCCAGCGCCTCGACGAAGCCTTCGCCGGCTGCGACGAGTGGACCGTAATCGCCGCCCCAAAGCGGCGCAGCAGCCTCGACTTCACGCCCACGGCCTCGCGCGCGACCCGAATCTTCGACGGCGCCGATCTGCTTCAGGCCGAGGAGCCGCGGGCGATTTAACGCGGCCCCCGGCCGGAGGCCGCGCGATCAGCAGACTTTCCTAAGACTGCACAGCTACGGATTGATCCACAGCGGCGCTGTCGTCACGAAGCTGCCCGACACGGTTGCGTTGCCGGTACCGCAGAGGCCGCTGCTTTCCGATGCGCTGATCGGAATGCTGGCGTTGATTTCCAGTGTGGCGGGGTTTCCGCCTACATCGGTTCCCGCTTCGGTTTCTTCGGCTACATAGGTACAGCTGACACCGAAACGTGTCGTTGTGAATTTTGTTTTGTCCCACTTTGTTCTGGCGGTATATGGACCAGTCCGGATAATTGTCCATTTGCCGGGATCGTGTGTGACGTGCCAGGAATTTGTACAGCCGGTGAACGAGGATGAGGTATAGCTTCCTTCGACGGCTTCGCCACCGTGTGCTTCCACTTTGGCTTCAAATGTCGCGCTGCACGAGATGTTGGCGATCGGGTTGCTGATGATCACGTGGCCAGTCTCGTTTACGGCGTGAATCGCTGGTGTTTCAGCGGGACCGCCTGTCGTCGACGAGACGGTCGTCGCCGATGCGCCAGCAGCGAACGCCATCATGGCCGCAATGGCGACGACAAACGACCCTGGAACCTTGATGAATTTCATCGTTACTCCTTTGAAGGAAGGCACATAGTGCCTGCATGAACTTCATCTCAGTTTGAGTCACCGCCGTAGATGATCAAAGGCTGTGGCCCCAGCAGCGGTCGGAACTGAACCCTCCGGTGAGGTCCGGAGCCTAAACTGCTGCAAACGGCGCCCGATTGCTCGACGCGCGCCTCATCTCAAGCGTGACTTCGAACGGAGAAGCTGGCGCACCATGGACGCCGAGGGCTCCCGCTTACTTCTTCTTCCCCCCGCACCCGGTCCCGATCTTCAGGTTCCCGTTCTGGGTGGCGCCGTTCTGTCCGGTGAAGGAGACCTTGGCCAGGCGGTTGGTCTTGCAGAGGTTGCGGCTGTTTTCGAGGAGGCCGCGTTTCTTGCCGCCGTAGAGGCTGATGGTGATCTTCGAGACCGGGGCATCGGGGACCGAGAGGAAGCGGGTCCTGAGACGGGCGAGTTCGGTGCCCTTGACCGGGACCGAGTCGACGAAGCCGACCTGGATCACCCTGAGGCCGCCGCCTTTTAAGTCGGCGACGATGTCGGGGAGTTCACGTTCGCCGCCGTTTGACCTGAAGATAGACCGGGCCTTCGAGGGCCTGGTCCAGGAGCGGGGTTACCGCCCTGGCGCTGCCGAGGATCGACAGCGGCGGGCAGGCGTCGGCGTTGAACTGGACCCTGGTGCAGGGGTTGTTGATGTGGTCCTGGTCGATGAACTGGCTGGTCGGGAGCTGGACACTGACCTTGGCGTTGTTGGCCTGGTTCGGCTTTTGGGTCAGGACCGCTTTCAGGGCTGGGTGGCCGCTTCTGCGGGTCGGCCCTTTGAGGGTCAGCTTCAGCTTCGGGGTGTAGGGGAGGCGAGCGCAGTTGGTGGCCTGGTAGGTGTCTGAAGGACTGGCCACCTGCCCGGTGGTGGCGGTGAGGGTCGCGACGATCTGCTTCTCCTTGCAGCCGGTCGGATTCAAGGTGAATTCGGGCCTGTCGACATCGACGTGGATCGTGCGGTAGGCCACCGGCACCCCTTCGAGGATCTGCGGCAGCGGGTCGGTGGTGATCGTCGCGGTGGAGTTGTTGGGATCGACGTTGATCGTGGCGCGGTTGACGACCACACCGAGGTCGAAGGGACCGGCCTGGGCCGGTACCCGGCTGATGATCGAGTAGGGCGCTCCCTTGTAGGGGCCGGCCAGGTAGATAGCCGTCGGGGCCTTACCCGGCTGGGGGATCCAGAGGGGGGCTCCGCCGACGCCGGTGGCGGCGGCGAGGCGGCCGACCTGGGAGCCGGCCGGGCAGTCGCGCAGTGGCCGCGGCGGCCTCCGGGCAGAGCGGCACGCCGCCGAGCTTTGCCAGTAGGCCCTGAGGCAGGTGGACCGAGAGGGTCTGGGGGTTGGCTTCGCCGTCCTGGCGGGTCAGGGTCATGGTGAAGGGGGCGAAGGCGCCGGCTTGGGGTTTTTGGCTCCCAGCTTCTAGCTGCGGCGCAAACCCACCCTTGTTGCAGCCGCTCGTGATCTGCATCGGCGTATCGCCCACCGCCGGCGGCTTGCCCGACCATGGGGTGAACTCGAAGTGGTCTGGGTAGGTGCCGCAACCCGGCGTCGCCAGCGGAGCCCGTGGGCCCACCGAAGACGTGCAGGCGGATCTGTTCCACCGGCACCTGCGGGTTGCCGCCGAGGCTGGGGATGCCGTTGAAGACCGTCGTCACCTGGCCGGTCAGCGGATTGGTGGCTGATTTCAGCCGGCAGCTTCAGGTGGACGCCCTGTTCGTCGGTGACGAGCCAGAAGCGGAAGAGGTGGCCGGGTTCGGGGGTGCGCTGGTAGACCGAGCCCTTCAGGGTCGCCGGCAGGGCCGGGACCTCGAGTTCGGCGGAGCCGATCTTGGCGGCGTTCGGGCAGTTGGACTGATTGGTGGTGCCGAAGCCGACCTGCTCGGGGCTGCAGGCCTCGAGACCGTCGCCGGCGGCGGGGTTGATCGACATCCCCTGCGGCAGGCTGACCACGGCTCCCTTCAGGGTCGAGGTGGCGAGGCCATTGGGGGTTTCGTCCTGGGGGAAGGTCACCGTTGCGTCGATGCCGGTGGGGGCGAAGGCTTCGGGATTGGTCGGGATGAGGGCGATCGTCGGTTTGAAGACCAGTTTCTCGCAGCCGCCGATTGCCGGGAAGGGAGCGCTTTTGCTGACTTCCACGTCGGGCGCTGGTAGCTGATCGCGGTGACCGAGACCTCCCTCGAAAGCGTGCAGTCGGTCGGATTGGAGAGGAAGGGGATTTCCGGCTGGCTCGATTCGCGCGGGGGGGGCAGTTCTTCTTCTATGGCTTCCTCAGGGGTGAGCCGCAGCGCGTCGTGGGATTCATCCGCCGGCACACCCCACAGCGTGGTTTTGGCGGCGATCACCGCCGCCGCCGCCGAGGCGCCTTCGACCGCGGCTTCCAGCGAGTAGTCGATCGGGTTGACCCGCACGTTGACGATCGTCGGGTAAGGGCCGGCGAAGAAGCCCAGGCGGGCGACGATCTCCCCGCCTGGCGAGACCATGTTGTAGATCGGCTCGGTCAGGGTGGCGTTGACTTCGCCAGACAGGGTCACTTCAGTGACGCCGAGCTGGGCGTCCTGGGGACATTTGCTCAGTTTCGGTTCGGTGCCCAGCTCCCCGACGGTGCATCGCTGGAAGAGCTGCGGGTTGCCGATCACGCCTGGCGGCAGATTGAAGATGATGTCGCGGGTAAGAGCGTATGGGCTCGGGGGCAATTCTTCGGTCGCCGTCAGGCGGAAGGCGAGGGTCATGTCGGCGTGGGCACCGGCCTGTTTGTCAGAAAGAGAGGCGGAGACCGATTCGATGTCGTATTTACTGAATTCTTCGGCGGCCGAGACTGGGCTCGCCAGCGCCATTAGGGCGATGGAAGCGACGACGAGCACCACGAGCATCTTCACGCACTTCATTTCTTTGCCCTTGATCGATGCGTTCCTCACTTGCCCGCCCCCCCGGTGGTACTGGCTCGCTTCTTGGCTTTACCGCTCTTGCCTTTGTGCTTCTTGACGCAGCGGACCTTGCCGTTCTGCTTAACCTTGCGCTTGCCTTTGGGGCAGGATTTCAACTGCCGGATGTCGCCGTCGCCACCCGCTCTCGGCATTTCGAAGACGGGGACCGGCGTGATCGATGGCCGGCATCCATCTGCTACACAGATGTCGGGCTTGAGGGGGCCCGGAAACCCGCCCCCGACCCTGGCGTCGTAGATCGAAAAGCTCCCGGCAGCGCTGTCCCAGCCGGTCAGGGTGTCGGCGGTAGTAAAGAAGACGTCTCGGCCGTCGGTGGAGTGGCCGTAGAGGAAGTTGGGTCGTTCGCTCTGGCCGGTGGAAATCAGGTAGACACAACCCCCGGCCTGTTTGCAGCTGCCGACCCCGTTTGCCTCCCACTCATAGACGTCGCTGACCCCATCCGAGTCGGTGGAGACCAGCGCTTCGGTGGAGTCGAAGAAGACACGCGTACCCTCGGGGGTCAGGCTGGGGACAAAGCCGTATGGGGTGAAGGGATTTGGCGTTGAAATAGGGTCGAAGGTGTAGCTCTCGAGACTCGCCCCGCCGCTGGCCAGCGTCTTGGTCGGGATGCAGGAGATGCACTGCAGGGCCCCAGCGACCGAGTCGTAGCGATAGATCTGGGGGAATTTGCTCTCCGGGTAGCCGGTGATGTTCGCCCGCGACTGGAAGAGGAACACCGAACCATCGGGGTTGGTGCGCGAGGGGTCCTTGGCAGGCTGACTGCCAGCTACCTCGGTCCAGAGGCCGAGGCCGTCGGCGGGATCGGCTTCAAGGGGTGGTACTTCGCCATCGACATCGCGGTCGGTAACCGTTGCAACGAAGCTGATCGCCCCTTCTTCGGAGAGGTAGAGGTTCTGCTCGCCCGCTTGGGCTTCGGCGCCCTCGGGATTCAGCCCGCCGAGTGCTTCTTTGGAGATGAAGTAGGCGTGGGTGCCGCTCTCGGCGACGTTTACCGGCACCGCATCCCCGGTGGAAGCGAAGTTAATGACTTCTTCGCTCGCCACGTCGAAGGCTTTGAAGTTGCCCCCTTCGACGAAGAAGATGCGATCGCCGCCTTCGGAGACGCCGGCGAATTCGACTTCTTCACCGATCTCGTAGGTAGTTTCGTTGTTGACCCGGAGGTAGAGGGTGCCTTCTGCTCCCGAGGGTTTGGTGCTGATCGAGAAGGCGATACCTTTGGCGTCCTTTGAAGCCCCTTGGTAGCTGGCGTTTTCTCCCGCCCCAGGGGTCACATCGCCCGGCAGCAACGAGACCGTGTGGGTCTGTTCTTCCCCTTTAGGCCCGATGGTGCGGTCGTAGACGGCCGAGGTGCCGGTAGGGGGCGCGTCGGGCTCGAGCTTGATCGGTTTGCTCGAGGATTCGTTCTCCGTCGAGAAGACCACATGAGCCCCCTCTTCGGAGATCAGACTCGCCAGGGCCGCCGGGTCGGTGCCTTCGCTGCCTCGGGCGAGCATCTCGGAGTGCCCGTCGGGGTAGTGGAGGTATTCGGTGTAGATGATCCCGACCGGTCCCAGCGGACCCACTCCGAGGGAGCGCCAGGTGGTGTAGCTCTGGTCGGGGGAGAAGCCACCCGGAGCCGACTGGGTCACTTCGGCGCCGGTGGGGCCGGAAAGCTCGGTGCCCCAGCCGGCGGCGCTTCGCCGGGCCACGTAGGGGTCGCCGTAGAAGCTGCCGACGCCCGAGGTGCCCGGTAGCGAGCCGCCTTCGATCTTGAAAGAGACCGCTTCGCCGGCGGGCGAGGCCTGCAAGGTCGAAAAAGAGACTGCCGGGGAAGGACGTCCCCTTGGGCGGGCGCCCGTTGGTGTCGGCCGGGGTCACCAGCTCATAGGCACGACAATCGGGGAGGAGCGCCGAGGGGCCGAGGCGAAGTGCTTCGTTGGGCAGCCGGGCATGATCGAAGCGTCGTCGTAAGTACCGAAGGTTGCTTCGTTCTGGCCTTCTTCTACGGCCGGGCCGAGATCGTTTTTCGCCACCGCCCGGAAGCGGTAGCTCTGCCCGGGGTTGAGGCCGGTGACGAAGGCGGCGACTTTGGTCGCCAGGCTCTCGGCAGAGATCGTCCCACCGGGGATCGTGGTGGCGCCGGTGTATCCGTTGGCTTCCCAGGCCGCCAGGGTGGTGATCTCGAAGTGGTATTCGGTGGGTACGCCGCCCGGGAAGATCGTCGCCGCGAGCTGGGCTTCGGTGGCGCCGATGCCGGCGGTCGCTACCCCTTCGATCACCGGCGGGATTTGACCCGGCGGGTGGAAGACGGCCAGCCGGCCTTTGGATTTGAAGACCGGAACAAAGAGGTAGTGGCGGTTACAGGCATCGCCTACGGCGGGAGGCGGACTGGTCGGGTAGCCGCAGGGTTCTGCAGACAGGGACCTAGTGCCGTTGCTAATCGCAAGCTGGACACTACCCATCGGTTCGCCGAATGGCTGCTGAGAGAGGAACTCGTATTCTTCATCGAAGCGATAGATCATCCCCGCCTGGGGATCAGCGATGAAAAAGTCTCCCGTCCCTTCGTCGACCGCAACCGGCAGGCGCCCGGAGAGGGTGACGAATTCTTCGGCCGGGACGGTCGAGCCGTCGATCGTTTCCAGAACTTCGGTGGGATCGTCGGCGTCGAGGACCTTGATGCCGCATTCTTCGTTTTCGGTTTTGCAGGAGCTGACGTAAATTCGGCGGCGTTGCGCGTCGATCGCCATCGCTTCCGTCCAGAACAAGCCCGGTTTATAGGCTTTGACGAAAGTGTTCCCTTCCGCTGCCGATTTGTACCGAAAGATTTCGTCGCGGGCGATCAGCACTTCATCGGTCACGGCGTCGACGGCAACAGATCCCTGGAAGGCTCCGCTGGCCACCAGCACCGACGCGTTGCCGTATTTGATTTTACCTTCTTCGGGTTTGTATTCGGAAGGGGAGTAACGGACAACTTCGCCGTTGTTCCTGAAGGCGTAGAAGTTGCCTTCGCTGTCGACCGCCGCGGTTTGGATGTCCTGAGCGGCGAACTCGGTGAGGAACTTGCCTTCGTCGTCAAAGACGTCCACTCGACCTTTGGTGTCGTCGCCGGCGGCGAAGCTGGCGACGTACTGAGTGCCATAGGGGTCGATTGCCAGGGCGCGCGGTCCCTCAAACCGACTCGTGCATTCCGTTTTGCTGCAGTTATTTGGCGTCGGTCCCGCGGGAGGAGCTGGATATTCCACCGGTTCGCCCGAGCAACTCGGATCAGGGATGGGATCGATCCCCGGGATGGTTTCGCAGCTACTTAGCAGCGAGAGGGTCGGGTCCGATTCGTAGAGGGGGGCTTCAGCCGCCGATGCGGGTGAAGCGGTCATTGCCGCAGCAACGGCTGCCAGCAGCGTGATACGGATCATCCCCCGCTTGAAGACACTCATCCCAAACTCCCTCCCCGACTTTCCCTTGACTGGGGGCCACGATATGGGTTGCGCGCGGTCTCGTCAAGGCACACGTCGATCTCTCATGAGAAGCGCGGCCGCCTGAAGGCGGCCGCGCGGATACGTCAACTCCTCAAAGAGCTGGCGTCATCTAGTTGTTATCCAAATGGAGCGGTTCTGTCGTGGTGTAGTTGCCTTCCCATTTGGCATTGCCTTTGCCGCAGAGGCCGCTGCTTTCTGCTTCGTTGATCGGAATGCTGGCTTCGATGTGCAGTGTCGCCGGGCTGCCGCCTGTGACGGTGCCGACTTTGGTCCCGCCAGCAGCGGTTTCGTACACGCATGTAACGCCGAGCCGTGTCGTATCGACCTTGGTCCCGCTCGATTTCAGTTCGCCATTGCTGGCCTCGAACGAGAGAGTGCCCAGCGAGCCCGCGACAGCTGTTACGTGCCAGCTGTTTGTGCAACCGGTGAACAGCAATTCGCTGATGCTACCTACCACCGGTTTGCCTGCTTCGTGACTCGTGACGGTGCCTGTAACTGTCGACGAGCACGAGATGGTCGCGATCGGGTTCTGGAGGGAGACGTGACCGCCCTCATTGGTTGCGTGGATCGTCGGTGTCTCCTGGGTGCCACCCGAGGTTGTTGTTGTGACTGTGTCCGCCGAAGCACTTGCAGCGAACGCCATCAGGGCCGCAGCGGCAACCGCGAGCAGCCCGAGAATCTTGACGTACTTCATGTGTTTTCTCCTTAGTCCGAGCGCTCTGAGCACCCGGGTTGATTTCTCGGCCTTTCTATCGGGGCGCATGCCCATTGATCAAGGAATATGGAGTATCTCGCGATATTTACCTCCTACTGCGACCGCTTGACAGAAGAAAGTCCTGCAAGTTGCGTTAGATGTTTTGGCACGCGTACCATTTGGAGCAGGACTTGATATCGCGTGCAACAAATAAAAGCGGCCGCCCAATTGGGCGGCCGCTTCGATACCTGCGTTAGCAATAACGACTACCCATTATTCGCCAACGTAGATAGCTGATGTAGAGACGTAGTTGCCTTCCCATTTGGCGTTGCCGGAACCGCAGAGGCCGCTGCTTTCGGCCCCATTGATCGGAATGCTGGCTTCGATGTGCAGTGTCGCCGGGCTGCCGCCTGTGACGGTGCCGATGTTGGTGTTGTTGGTTTCGTACACGCATGTAACGCCCAGCCGTGTCGTGTCAACCTTCGAGCCCGATGATGTAAGGACGCCGTTGTATCCGGAGGTCCAGTGGACTTCAAGACTACCCAAGCTTCCCGCGACAGCTGTCACGTGCCAGCTGTTTGTGCAACCGGTGAAGCTCAGCGTCGTGATGTTGCCTTTCGCTGTAACGCCTGAGCCGTGACTTTCGACTTTGCCTTCGACTGTCGAAGAGCACGAGATGGTCGCGATCGGGTTCTGGAGGGAGACGTGACCACCCTCGTTGACCGCGTGAATCGTCGGTGTGGCGGCGGCGCCGCTTGTTTCGGTCTTGACGATGGTCGCCGAAGCGGTACCGGCGAGCGCCATCAGGGCCGCAGCGGCAACCGCCAGCAGCCCGAGAATCTTGACGTACTTCATGTGTTTTCTCCTTGGTCCGAGCACCCATTGGCGCCCGGGTTGATTTCCCGGGGATTTCTAATCGCAATGGATTCAGGTAATCAAGACTCCTAGAGCAAGACTGCTCCGTACCCCGTATCTATCGGTGGAATGCCCCGGAAAGTGCGTATGACGGATTTGCGCGTGTGCCGATTAGCGCCAGGCGTCAATGGGTGCTCAACGCGGTTCCGCTCTCGCGGGACGCTACGCCGCGCCCCACTCGGATACGGGCGGGTCTAGTTGGCTATTTGCCGGTGGCCGCGAGGTAGCCGTTGCGGAGGCCGTCGGCTACGGCGTGGGCGATCGAGGGGTCGCCGCCGATCTCGATGCGGTGGCCGTCCAGGCCCCTCATCCAGCGAAACCAGTCGAGGACGGCGCCGCTCGCCCAAGCGTCGGGGGCTCCGTCGGTGCGGGAGACGCAGGACGCGACGCTGCCCCCGGCCAGGCCGATGGTGACGCCGGCGAAGTCGAGGTCGGAGCCGCGCCGGAACTCGACCGCCAGCCGGCAGGTGCCGTCAACTTCATTGGAGAGCTCGAGGGTGGGAACCGCCAGCAGGAACGCCGCCTCCGCGTCGATCCGCGTCGGCGCGGGCATCTGATCCGGCAAGCACACGCACTCCCACCCCACCGCCGCGGTCAGCGGCGCAACCGCGCGGCGGAGCCAGGGGGTCACCGCACAGCGGGTCACGCGCCCGTTGCCGTTTCGGTCGGACTCGATCAGGCCGACCTGGCGCATCGCGGTCAGGCGCCGCTCCAGGGTCGGGTAGCTGACCTGGGGAATCACCCGGTTCAGCTCGGTCAAGCCAAGCGGCCGGGCCGCCAGCGCGCGGACCAGTCCCGTGGACCAGCCGTCGACCAAAGCTTTGATCACGCTCTTCGAGGCCGTGCTTCCGAACTCCATCTCGCCCTCCGGCGACCCTCGCAGCCAGACGTCGAGCACCTCCCCGACCGCCAGCAGCCTCTGCCCTCGTGGGGTGATCAGGTAACTGACCGAACCGGGAAAGTCATCCTCTCGGTGCCGTTTGACCAAGCCAAGTTCCACCAGTCGGCGCAGATAGGAGCGCATCGTGGTCACCGGGGGATGACCTATCGCCCGCCGCAGTTCGGGAAGCGGAGTCGGGCCTTCGCCCTCGTCCAGGGCACGGAGGACGTTCACGTTCAGCGGGACCGCCAGCATGGACAGTGCTTCGGATCCGGAACGCATGACAGCCCTCTTTCAGATGCTGAGCATCATGTGGATTACCTGAGTACCCATAGGGTACCTAAGTAGAACATAAAAATTGTCCGAAGTGACAGAGAAGCCGAAAATCGCTTGGCTCGGAATGGCACGCGCGAATTGCCGCGCTACGCCATTTGCAGGGGTTTTCGCTAGCCACCCTTGAGACGAGGTGCTTTATTAAGCCCGGCCACCATATTCCCGTGCAGGGGGAAGCCGCAAGCCTCAGGATTGGGCCGTTGCGTTACTGAGCGTGGGGCGCCGGTCTTGAGATCGGCGCCCCGCTTTATCGAGAGAGGCTCAGGTCTCCTGGTACAGCGGGCCGTCGCCACCCTCGGGCAGCGTCAGCCTGCCGCCCTTGGCGGTGATCGCACCGCACTGGACGCAGTTGGAGGCGGTGACGTGGACGTCGACCTCGGCCGCGCCGTTCTCCAGCTGGTCCTCGGGGATCTCGTAGACCTGCGCCGGGCACATCGAGACCCAGGTCTGGGCGACCTCGCGCGGCACGTGGGTCTGGATACGGACGTGGTTCGGGGCGTCGTCGCGGGTCGCGTTGCCGGAGAGGAAGAC
Source organism: uncultured Actinomycetes bacterium (assembly GCA_963850735.1). Classification (GTDB taxonomy): domain Bacteria; phylum Actinomycetota; class Thermoleophilia; order Solirubrobacterales; family 70-9; genus VAYN01. Next base: position 290,596 of record CAWKMK010000007.1, on the reverse strand, counting down.
CGAGTCGAGCTTGTTGAAGGTCAGCTCGTTGTCGGCCTTCGGGTACTTCTCCCCCGCGTTGCCCTCGTAGACCGGGATCTCGGCGTTGTCCTCGATCTTCCAGTGGCCGCCCGGGAAGGCGCCTTTGGTCGCGACCATCGCCGAGCCCATCGCGCCGCCGAAGATCAGCCCCTTGGTCAGCGGCTGCTTCATGTTGCGCGAGCGGTAGAGGTCCTTCTCGATCACCGAGCCGCGGATCTTCTCGTCGTAGCTTTCGAAGTTGACCGAGTCGATGTCCTTCTTCAGCGACTCGACGATCGATTCCGCCGCGTACATCCCGGCGTGCATCGCGTAGTGGACGCCGGCGAGTTCGGCGATGTTGACCATCCCGGCGGCGTCGCCGGCCATCAGCATCCCGGGCACCGAGAAGCGCTTCGGCAGCGCCCAGTAGCCGCCCGAGGGGATCGTCTTCGCGCCCCAGCCGACCCGCTTGCCGCCCTCGATGATCTTCTTGATGAAGGGGTGGGTCTTGAACAGCTGCAGGGCGTCGTGGACCGAGAAGGTGGCGTCGGTGGTGTCGAGGCCGACGACGAGGCCGAAGCAGACCTTGTCCTCGCCCATCGGGTAGATGAAGCTGCCGCCCGCCTCCTTGTATTTGCGGGCCCCAGCGCAGCGGCCAGCCGAGCGTGTGGATCACCCGGTCGAGCGGCTTCGGGACCTCCCAGATCTCCTTCACCCCGAGCTCCCAGACCTGCGGGTCGGAGCCCTCGCGCAGGTCGAAGTAGTCCATCGCGGCGTAGGTGAGGTGGCCGATCGTGCCCTCGGCCAGAACCGTCGCCTTGGCGACGACGTCGGAGCCGGGCTCGAAGTTGCCGAGCTCCTGGCCCTCCTTGCCGCGGCCGCGGTCGCCGGAGCGGACGCCGCGTGACGATCCGGTCCTCGACCAGCAGCTTGGTCGCGGCGGTCTCGGTGAGGATGTAGACGCCGGCCTCTTCGGCTTTCTCGGCGAGGAAGCGGCCGAGTTTCGAGACCGACATCGTGTAGGTCCCCTCTTTGCGGAAGTTGGGCGGCGGCGGCTTCAGCGGGAACGCTTTGCTCTTGGTGAGGAAGTACGTCGCGTCCTTCGTCACCTCCTGGTAGACCGGCGGCCACTCCGCCGGCGGCAGGTCGGGGAAGAGCCGTTCCAGCGCCGAGGGGTCGACGTTGGCGCCGGACAGCAGGTGCGCGCCGGCGACTTTGCCCTTCTCGATCACCGCGACCGGGACTTCGCCCAGCTTCTCGGTCAGCTCCGGCTCGTCCTCGAGCAGCTGCATGAGTTTGTTGGCGCAGGCGAGGCCGGCGGGGCCACCGCCGACGATCGCCACGCCAACCTCGATTCGCTCGTCCGCCGGATCCGTCGGCGGCCGCGATGACGCTGTCGGAATCGAACGGCGGCGGGAACTCGCTCGGAGCACGCTGGCATCTGCTCCTTGAGCTGAGGACGAGCCGGGCTCAGCCGCCCTTCTTGGCCTTGATCGCCTCGGTCAGCTTGGGGACGATCTTGTGCAGATCGCCGACCACGCCGAGGTCCGAGAACTCGAAGATCGGCGCGTTCGGATCCTTGTTGATCGCAAGGATGTTCTCCGAGTTCTGCATCCCGACCTTGTGCTGGATCGCCCCGGAGACGCCGGCGGCGAGGTACAGCTTCGGCGCCACCGTCTTCCCGGTCTGGCCGATCTGGGCGGCGTAGGGGTACCAGCCGGCGTCGACGACCGCGCGGGTCGCGGCGACGGCGCCGCCCATCGACTCGGCGAGTTCCTCGCAGAGCTCGAAGCCCTCTTTGGCGCCGAGACCGCGACCGCCGCCGACGAGGATGTCGGCGTCCTCGATGTTGACGTCGGCGCCGCGCTGCTCGCCGCGCTGGACCAGCTTCGCCTTGCGTCGACCACTCCGACAGCTCGACGTCGACGTCGACGACCTCGGCCGTGCCGCCGGACTCCTTGGCGTCGAAGGCGTTGAGGCGGCCGATGATGATGCCGGGCTCGGAGACGTAGCCGACGTCGGCGATCTCGGAGTCCTGCAGGATCGGCCGCTCGACGACCAGCTTGCCGTCCTGGACTTTGACCGCGGTGACCTCCATGGTCACGCCGGCGTTGAGGCGGGCGGTGAGGCCGGCGCCGATCTCGAAGCCGAGCAGACCGCCGCCGAACAGGGCGTAGGAGAAGCCCTCGTCCTGGATGACCTTCGCCATCGCGTCGACGATCGGCTGAGCCAGGCCCTCGGGCACGCTCTTGGCCCGGTAGACCTTGGCGGCGCCGTAGTTGCCGAGCGAGGCGCAGGCGTCGTCGGCGATGTCGCCGACGACCAACGCAGCGGCCTCGCCGCCGATTTCGCCGGCCAGCTTGGCGGCCTCGGAGATCGCGCCGAGTGAGTTCTTGTTGAAGTTGCCCTCGTCGTCGTGGAGGGCGTAAACCAGAATGCCTGCCATCTAGATCAGCTTCCTCTCGTCGAGCCAGGCGACGATCTTTTCGACCGTCTCGTTGGTGTCCTCGTCCTCGATGATCTCGCCCGCTTCCTTGGCCGGCGGCGGGTTCAGTCGCCAGGACCTTGGTCTTCGAGCCATCGGCGCCGACCTGGCCGACCTCGATGCCGACGTCGCCGGTCGCCTTCGAGTCGAGGGGTTTCTTTTTCGCGCCCATGATCGCTTTCAGGCTCGGGTAGCGCGGCTCGTTGATCGCGTCGCCGACGCTGATCACGGCCGGCAGCTCGATCTCGACAGTGTCGTAGCCGTACTCGGCCTGGCGCTCGCAGCGGAGCTTGCCGTCGGTGACGTCGATCTGGATCACCTGGGTCAGCGAGGGCATCTTCAGGTGGTCGGCGACGACTGCGCCGATCGTGTAGCACTCGCCGTCGTCCGACTGCTGGCCCAGCAGGACCAGGTCTGGGCTCTCCGACTCGAGCACCTTCGCCAGCGAGTAGCCGGTGGCGCAGACGTCGGAGCCGGCCAGCGCGTCGTCGGAGAGATGGACCGAGCGATCGGCGCCGAGGGCGACGGCCTTGTGCAGGGCGCGGACAGCCGAGTCCGGGCCCATCGTCACCGCCACGACCTCCTCGACCGGGATCGCGCCACCCTCCTTGATCTGCATGGCCGCCTCGAGGGCGTGCGTGTCGAAGGGGTTGAGATTTTTCTCGCCGCTGCGGTCCAGCCGCATCGTGTTGGGATCGATGCGCTTCTGAACGGCGGCGTCCGGTACCTCCTTGACCAGGACGCAGATCTTCAAAACAAAGCCTCCTTGGGGATGATTCTGCAGGTCTTAGCGGGGCGCGATCTTAACGCTTCGCCGCGGTTGACTGACGAGTCAATCAGGACTATACCCGGCGCACCGGTACCTATGCACCGATCTGTGTCGAATGCACTATTCGCCGCTTGCGTGGCGGGCGGTGGCCCGCTCCTGGATGAACTCGACGATGTCGTCGGTTCCGGAGCCGGGGGTGAAGACCTCGGCGACCCCGAGCTGCTTCAGCTCGGGGATGTCGTCGGCCGGGATCGTGCCGCCGACGGTGACCAGCACGTCGTCGACCCCCTGCGCCTGCAGCAGCTCGACCACTTTCGGGACCAGCGTCATGTGGGCGCCGGAGAGGATCGAGAGGCCGACCGCGTCGGCGTCCTCCTGGATCACGGTCTCGGCGATCTGCTCGGGCGTCTGGTGCAGCCCGGTGTAGATCACCTCCATGCCGGCGTCGCGCAGGGCGCGGGCGATGATCTTGGCGCCACGGTCGTGCCCGTCGAGGCCGGGCTTGGCGACGACGACGCGGATCTTGCGTGCGGTTGCGGTGCTCACAGCGCGAAGCCTAGTGATTCAGCCATTCACCTGTTCCTTTCGGGCCTGAGCAACGAAAAGGAACAGGTGAAGCTAGGGGCGGGCGCGAATGCGGCGCGGCGGCGGGATGCGGCGGCGGGCGGCGACTCGGCTGGCGCCGAAGCCGGCGACGGTGGCCATCAGGGTCACCGTGAGCGCGACGAGGCGGCGGCCGAGCCGCTCGAAGCGCAGCGTCTGCCAGCCCTCCTCGCGGGCGATCGCCGCCAGCGGCGGGTCGGGGTTGACCGCGACCGGGTTGCCGACCGCGCGCAGCATCGGCAGGTCGGAGAGCGAGTCGGAGTAGGCGTAGGAGGCGGCGAGGTCGATCTCGTGCCGGGCGGCGAACGCCTGCATCGCCTCGACCTTGCCCTCGCCGTAGACGAACGGGCCGTCGAGGCGGCCGGTGAAGTTGCCCTCGCCGTCGACCTCGTAGCGGGTGCCGATGCCGCCGTCCATCCCGAGCACCTGGGCCAGCTGCTCGACCACGTCGTTGCCGGCGGCGCTGACGATGAAGGTCGGCCGGCCGGCGTCCTGGTGGGCGTAGACCTCCGCCAGCATCTGCGGGAAGACCCGCGGCAGGATCGCCGCCATCACTTCCGGGCCCATCCGGTCGATCGATCTTCGCCGGCACGCCGCGGATCAGCTCGCGCGCCACCTTGAGGACCTCGGCGGTGCGCTCGTCGGTGGTGCCGCGCAGGCGGTAGCGCAGGTGCTCGAACCCCCAGCTGGCGAGCTGGCGTCTGCCGACGATCCCCTGCTTGGCGGCGACGCGGGCGAACTGCATCCCGCTCGACCCCGCCATCAGGGTCTTGTCGAGATCGAAGAAAGCGGCAGCCCGCGGCACCGCTTCGCTCGCGGGCTGCTCGCTCAAGGGGATCAGCCCCCGTTGACCTCGATCACGATCGCGTCGCCCTGACCGCCGCCGGAGCAGATCGCGGCGACGCCGAGGCCGCCGCCGCGGCGGCGCAGCTCGTGCACGAGGGCGCCGACGATGCGGGCGCCGGAGGCGCCGATCGGGTGGCCGAGGGCGATCGCGCCGCCGTTGACGTTGACCTTCTCCTCGTCGATGCCGAGCATCCGCACCGAGTTGAGGGCGACCGAGGCGAAGGCCTCGTTGATCTCCCAGAGGTCGACGTCGTCGGGGCTCTTGCCGATCTTCTCCAGCGCCTGCTTGGCGGCGTTGGCCGGCGTTTTCGCCAGGTAGGGGAAGTCGTCGGCGACGGTGCCGTAGGAGAGGATCCGGGCCAGCGGCGTCTTGCCTTCCTTCTCGGCCCACTCCTCGGAGGCGACGACGATCGCGCCGGCGCCGTCGTTGACGCCGGGGGCGTTGCCGGCGGTGTGGGTCGCGTCCTCGCCGCCGATCGCCTTCAGCTTCGCCAGCGTCTCCAGGGTCGTGTCGGGACGGATCGCCTCGTCGGCCTCGACCGTGCTCTCGCCCTTGCGCGACTTGACGGTGACGCCGACGATCTCCTCGGCGAGGCGGCCGGCTTCGGTCGCCTCGTCGGCGAGCCGGTGCGAGCGCTCGGCGAAGCGGTCCATGTCGACGCGGGTGATCTCCAGCTCGTTGCCGACCTCGCTCGCCTCGTTGATCATCTGCTTGTCGGTGAAGGGGTTGGTGAGCCCGTCGTGGGTCATCGCGTCGAGCGCCTTGACGTCGCCCATCCGGAAGCCGAAGCGGGCGTTCGGCAGCAGGTAGGGCGCCTGGCTCATCGACTCCATGCCGCCGGTGACGGCGACGTTCGAGTCGCCGGCGCGGATCGCCTGGTCGGCGAGGCCGAGCGAGCGCATGCCCGAGGCGCAGACCTTGTTGATCGTCTCCGAGGGGACCTCCTTGGGGATTCCGCCCTTGATCTGGGCCTGGCGCGAGGGGATCTGCCCCTGGCCGGCCTGCAGGACCTGGCCGAAGACGACCTGCTCGACCTGCTCGGGGGCGACCCCGGAGCGCTCGAGCGCGGCCTCGATCGACGGTGCCGCCGAGGTCGGTGGCGTCGAGGGAGGAGAGTCCGCCGCCCATCTTCCCGAAGGGGGTGCGGGCGGTACCGAGGATCACTGAGCTGGGCATCTACTGCCTTTCCTTTCCGAAGTTCGCTGGCCTGGCCCCTGTCCGCCAGGTCCAGCGGGTGACGATACCGACAGGGCAACGTAGACTCGCGGCCGATGAAGGTCGAGGTGAAGCAGGGCGAGCTGGCGGCGGCCGGGGCCGACCTGGTCGCCGTCGGGCTCGCCGAGGGCGAGCGGGCTGCCGGCACGCGATCGCCGCCGCGCGCCGGTGCGGACGGCGCCCAGGCCGGCTTCAAGAAGACTGACCCTGCTGCACCCCGACGGATTCGCCGCCGGTGCTGGTCGTCGGCCTCGGCAAGCGCGACGAGCTCGACGCCGAGCGGCTGCGCGTCGCCGCCGCGCGTCGCCGCCAAGGAGGCGGCGCGGCTGGAGGCCGGCTCGCTCGCCTGGGCGCTGCCGGAGCTCGACGACGCCGAGCGCCGCGGCAGAGGCGCTGGTCACCGGGACGATCCTCGCCACCTACCGCTTCGACCGCTTCAAGGCCGGCGACGGGGACGAGGCGCCGCCGGCTCGAGGCGCTGACCCTGCTCGGCGCCGGCCGAGCTGGCCGATGCGGCCGAGGTCGCCGCGCGTCGCCGCCGAGGCCCAGAACCGGGCCCGCGACCTGCAGAACACCCCCGCCAACGTCGCCACCCCGAGCTTCCTCGCCGAGCGCGCCGAGGAGATCGCCGCCGGCTCCGACGGCGCTCACGCGCCGAGGTCCTCGGCCGCGCCGAGCTCGAGGCGAAGGGCATGGGCGGCCTCGCTCGCCGTCAGCCAGGGCGGTCCGGAGGAGCCGCAGCTGATCGTCCTCCGCTACGCGCGGCGGCGGCTCCGGCCCGACCCTCGGCCTGGTCGGCAAGGGCGTCACCTTCGACACCGGCGGCATCTCGCTGAAGCCCGGCGCCGGCATGCAGGAGATGAAGATGCGACATGTCCGGCGCCGCCGCGGTGCTCGAGGCGGTCGCGGCGATCGCCGAGCTGGGCCTGCCGATCGACCTGATCGCCGTCGTCCCCTCGACCGAGAACATGCCCTCCGGCACGGCGATCAAGCCCGGCGACGTGATCACCCAGTACAACGGCAAGACGGTCGAGGTCAACAACACCGACGCCGAGGGCCGGCTGATCCTCGCCGACGCGCTCGCCTACGCGGTCGAGCTCGGCGCCGAGCGGATCGTCGACCTCGCCACCCTGACCGGCGCGGTGACGATCGCCCTCGGCTCCACCTACGCGGCGGTGATCGCCAACGACGACGACGCTCGCCGACGAGGTGATCGCGGCCGGCGAGCGCAGCGGCGAGCTGACCTGGCGCCTGCCGCTCCACCCCGAGTACAAGGAGCTGATGAAGGGCACGGTCGCCGACCTCTCCAACCTCGCCTCGCAAGCGCAAGGCGGGGACGATCACCGCCGCCTCCTTCCTCGAGGAGTTCGTCGGCGAGACGCCCTGGGCGCACATCGACATCGCCGGCACCGCCTGGGACGTCGGCCGCGAGTACGCCGGCAAGGACGCCAGCGGCTTCGGCGTGCGGCTCCTGGTCGAGCTGCGCCGCGCCACGCACTCCGGCCTAGGCCCTCCCCCGAGGATCATGCAGGTCGGCGATGCCGTGGGCGAGCAGCTTGCCGCTGTCGGCGGCGGTCAGGGTCGCCTCGGCGGTCGCCTGCTTGCGGCCGCGGTAGAGGACGGTCGCCTCGCAGAGGACGCGGCCGGTGTCGCGGGTGATCGGCCGCACGTACTTCGCCTCGAGGCCGAGCGAGGTGTAGCCGACGCCGGCCGGCAGGGTCGTGTGGACGGCGCAGCCGAGGGCCGAGTCGAGCAGGGTCGCGGCGTAGCCGCCGTGGACGACGCCGATCGGGTTGTAGTGCTCCTCCCCCGGTTCGCCCTCGAAGACGACCCGCCCCTCCTCCAGCTCGATCGGCCGCAGCCGCATCGTCACCGCGATCGGCGGCGGCGGCACCTTGCCGGTGACGACCGCGGTCATGTACTCCATGCCGGTCATCGTCGCCCCGGCCGCCGCGGTCGGCACCGGGTCCTGCCAGACCAGGGTGCGGCTGCGGGAGTCTCCGGGCTGCTCGGCGGCGAAGGCCTCCGCCACGTCGGCGGCGGTCCCCTCCGCTGCCGTCGACCACGCCGTTGTCGCTCACCTGATCTCCAGCCTCGGGACGTCGGCGGTGCGGCGCGGCCGCCGCGGCTGCGCTCGGGTAGTGCAGGTCGGCGGTGATCTCCGCCTGGCTGATCGCGATCCGCGGGCCCTTCGGGCGCCGGTGGTGCCTGTGTCTGTGGAATCAGCCTCATCTGGGCGCCTCCGATCGGCGGCGTCTGGTTGCATGAAGCAACTCTGGACGGCCGCGAGCCTACCGCAGTCAGTTGCGTGATGCAACCAAGTGTGCGAAGATTCACACGTGCTGCACCGCGACTACCCCGGCCAGACTGCTCGGTCGCCAAGTCGCTGGAGGTGATCGGCGAGCGCTGGTCGCTGCTGATCGTCCGCGACGGTGATGCACGGCAACCGCCGCTTCGGCGAGATCCAGGAGTCGCTCGGCATCGCCCGCAACGTCCTCTCGGCCCGCCTGCAGCGCCTGGTCGACGAGGAGCATCCTCGAGCGCCGCGCCTACCAGGAAAGCCCGCCCCGCTACGAGTACTTCCTGACCGAGAAGGGCCTCGACCTCTGGCCGGCGCTGATCGCCCTGCTCAACTGGGGCGACCGCTACTCCCCCAGCCCCGAGGGCCCGCCGGCGGCTGATCGTCCACAAGGAGTGCGGCGGCACCGTCAGCGAGCGCGGCATCTGCGAAAGCTGCGGCAAGCTGCTTAACGCGCGCGACGCCAAGCAGGTTCCGGGGCCGGGTGCAAGGACGCCGGCGCCGGCAAGTCCGCGGCGCTAGCCTAGGCGCCTTCTTCGGTTTCCTGCAGGCGGATCTCGTCGGCGAGCTCGATGTACTCCACGACCATCAGCTGGTCCTTCGGACGGTTTGCAGCCCGCTTCATCGCGATAGATGATCGAGCGACGCGACCCGCACCTGGAGACCAAAGACCTCCTCCGTCTTCGAACCGCGGCGAAGTTCGTCATAGGCCTTGATCCCGGCAACGTCGCCGAGGATGTCGAAGCTGCCGTACTCGGTATCGAAGGTGAAGTTGGCGCCGTTGGCAAGAGTCGTGGCATCGAGTTGGAACGGCAGGTCTGCCGGGGCACCACGCAAGGGTCACCCCGATTTCTCGTAGAGCAGCGACGAGTCGCTCGAAGTTTGGTCGGTCTCGCGCATAGGCGATGTCGAGGTCATAGGTCGGATAGGAGGAGCCGTGTGCGATCCCGGCCAGACCTCCGACGAGTACGAAATCGACGCCGTGCCGATCGAGGGCTCTGAGTAGAGGTTGTGGTCGAAGTGGTTTTTCGATCGGTCCTTGTTCATGGCTGATCAAGCCTCTTCGAGGGCCGATCACTCCCCGGTTCTGACGCACCAAGTCCGCAAAATCCAGTCCTCGTTCGATTCGTCTGCTCTGGGCTGAACTCCAGATTCTTCCGATTCAGCGTCACGATCGATGCCGGTGTCGCGTCTGCTCCGTAGTTAGCGACCAGGTCCTCGCCCAGCAGGTGGAGCAGCTCCGCCAGGGTCTCGACCGTAGGCGATACCGCGTTCCTGCTCGATGCGCGAGATCGCCGACTGGGTCGTGCCGGCCCGGATCGCCAGGCGCTCCTGACTGAGCCCGTGGCGGCGGCGGGCGTCGCGCAGCAATTCGTCCTGGAGTCATGCCAGATCCATAGCGTATTTGTGACTTATCGCATAAATGCGATATCTGATCCGATCAGCTAGCTTTGGGGCAGGCAACGGGCGAGCGATCGAGGAGGAACGGAATGGCGACGGCGGCTGAGCTTCAGGTCAGGGACAGGATCTTCATCGGCGGCGAGTGGGTCGAGCCCGCGGGCGCCGAGCCGATCGAGGTGGTCAACCCGACCACCGAGGAAGTCGATCGGGACGATCCCGGCCTGCTCGGCAGTGGACGCCGACCGCGCGGTGCGACGCCGCCCGCGAGGCCTTCGAGAGCTGGTCGCAGACCTCCCGCGAGGAGCGCGCCGGCTATCATCACCGCGATCGCCGCCGGGCTGAACGAGCGCAGCGAGGAGATCGCCGCGACGATCACCCAGGAGCTGGGGATGCCGCTGAAGCTGAGCCGGATCATCCAGGTCGGCCTGCCCGCCTCCCAGTTCGCCTCGATGCCGCAGCTGATGGAGGAAATCGCCTGGGAGGAGGAGATCGGCAACTCGCGGGTGCTGCGCGAGCCGGTCGGCGTGCTCGGCGCGATCACCCCCTGGAACTACCCGCTGAACCAGATCGCCGCCAAGGTCGCCCCCGCCCTCGCCGCCGGCTGCACCGTGGTCCTGAAGCCGAGCGAGGTGACGCCGCTGAACGCCTTCCTGCTGGCCGAGGTGATCGAGGCGGCCGGACTGCCGGCCGGGGTCTTCAACCTCGTCACCGGCGCTCGGGCCGGTGGTCGGCGAGGCGATCGCCGCCCATCCCGGCGTCGACATGGTCTCCTTCACCGGCTCGACCCGGGCCGGGCGCCGGGTCTGCGAGCTGGCCGCGGCGACGGTCAAGCCGGTGGCGATGGAGCTCGGCGGCAAGTCGCCGAACCTGATCCTCGACGACGCCGACCTCGAGAGGGCGGTCCCCGACGGCGTCGCCAAGTGCTTCCTCAACTCCGGCCAGACCTGCAGCGCCCTGACCCGGATGCTGGTCCCGCGCCAGCGCCTGGCCGAGGCCGAGGAGCTGGCCAAGGCGACGGCCGAGACCTTCACCCCCGGCGACCCCTTCGACAGCGCCACCCGGCTCGGGCCCGCTCGTCTCCGGCGTCCAGCGCGAGCGCGTCCGCGGCTACATCGAGAAGGGCGTAGCGGAGGGCGCGCGGCTGCTCACCGGCGGCGCCGAGGCGCCGGAGGGCCTCGATCGCGGCTACTTCGTCCGCCCCACCGTCTTCTCCGAGGTCGAGGCCGAGATGACGATCGGCCAGGAGGAGATCTTCGGCCCGGTGCTGGCGATCCAGCCCTACGAGGGCGAGGACGACGCGGTGCGGATCGCCAACTCGACGCCCTACGGCCTCGCCGGCGGCGTCTGGTCGGCCGACAGCGAGCGCGCGATCGCCGTCGCCCGCCGCATCCGCACCGGCCAGATCGAGATCAACGGCGGCGCCTTCAACCCGCTTGCCCCGTTCGGCGGCTACGGCCAGTCCGGCCACGGCCGCGAGAACGGCCGCTACGGGATCGAGGAGCTGCTGCAGGTCAAGAGCCTGCAGCTGTAAGGGCTCGTAGCCGCTAGGGCTGCGGCAGGTACTCGTTGGTGAGCAGCTCGGAGACCGGGGGCTCTTTGCGAAGCATGCCTTCGCTGTGCATCCAGTCGATGAGGCGTTCTGCCTGGCCCGGATCCATGTAGCCGCCCTCCGAGAGCAGGGGCAAGGTCGCTTCGACCCCCAGCCTCAGGCCCTTGGAGGTCGCCTCGGGATTCGGTTCGATCCCGTTTTCGACCACCTCGGCGGCGCGGCGGGGGTTGCGTAGGGCGGCGGCGGTTCCGCGCCGCAAACCTGCCAGGAGGTGGCGGATCAACTGCGGTTCCTTGGCGACCCGGTCACGCGCCCCGAAGAGGACGAGTTCGTCGTAGGGCGGCACGCCGAGATCCTGAACCGGAGTGATGACCGGCTTCAGCCCCAGCGCCCGCAGTTCGGCGCCCTCGACATTGGCGGAGCCGCCGAAGATCGCATCGGCTTTGCCGCTGGCCAGCACCTGCACCGACTTGTAAGAGACGAGCTCGAGCTTGATGTCGGAGAGCTTCAGCCCGGCGCGTTCGAGGACGCTCTGAAGCAAGTCCTTTTGGAACGGCAGGCCGGGGATCGCGACGGTCTTTCCCTCGAGATCGGAGATCGATTCGATCCCCGATCCCGGCAGCCAGATCATCGCCGCGGTCGGCTGCGAGATCAAACTGGCCAGGGCGACGATCGGCTTGCCGTTCTCGATCGAGATCGCGACCTGGGGAAGGTGGGACACGCCGAGGTCCGAGACTTCGCTCAGCACGTAGCGAATGGGACGACTCGGGTTGGCAGGACTGCCCGTCGCTACATCGAGGCCGACGTCTTCGAAGTAGCCGTTCGCGCGCGCCATGAGGAAGCCGGCGTGCTCGGGGCCTTCGTAGTTGTTCATCGAGACTTCGATTGCGCGCGGTTCCGGCGGCAGGGTCGACCCTGGTTCGGTTGCGGTCGAGGAGCCACCGCCGCAGCCGGCAAGGAGGGCGGCTACTGCCAGGAAAGCCAGCCCGCCGACTCTTTTCATTCGCCCGACTGGGGCAGGTACTCGTTGGTGAGCAGCGAGGAGACCGGCGGCTTCTTTTTGATCATCCCTTCGCTGTACATCCAGTCGACCAGGCCCTTGGCCTGGGCGGGGTCCATTTCGCCGCCTTCGGAGAGGAGGGGGAGGGTCGCTTCGACCTGGGCTTTCCGCGCTTTCGGGGTAACCCGGTAGTCCGCTTCGACATCTTCGTCGATCGCTTCGAAGGCGAGGTCCGGGTCTTCGATCGAGGTCGCGGTCCCGCGGGCCACCGCCGCCATGAAGTCGCGGTACAGCTTCGGTTCCTTCTTCAGTCCTTCGCGTGGGGCGATGATCAGCAGTTCTTCGTAGGGCGGGATGCCGAGATCCTGAACTTTGGTGATCACCGGGTCGGCGCCGAGCGTTTCCAGCTGCGACCCCTCGAGGTTCCAGCTGGCGCCGAAGATCGCGTCGACTTTGCCTTTGAACAGGGTCGGGACCATGTTGTAGCCGACGTTCTCGAGCTTCACGTCGGCAGGGACCAAGCCGGCCTTGGCAAGCACGCTCTTGAGCAGCTCCACCTGCATCGGCAGGCCGGCGATCCCGACCGTCTTGCCCTTCAAGTCGGCAACGTCTTCGATCCCGGACTTTTTCAGCCAGATCATCGCCGCGGTCGGCTCGGCGACCAGGCTGCCGATCGCGACGACCGGGATGCCCTTGCTCTGCGCGAGCACCAGTTCCGGCTCCCGGGAGATCCCGAAGTCGACGGTCCCGTTGGCCGTATATTCGACCGGGCGGTCCGGGCTGGCAGGCGAGTAGGTGGTGACGTCGAGACCGACTTCCTCGAAGTAGTCCTCCCAGGCGGCCATCACGACCCCGAGGTTCTCGGGGCCCGAATAGCCGTCGAGCGTGATCGACGTTTCGCGCAGCGGCCCCTTCGGCTTGGTCTGCGTGGTGGTTTCGAGCTCGCCCCGGTGGTCGAGCCCTCGCCCCCTCCCCCGCATCCGGCCAGCAGGATGGCAACCGCCAGCAGCACCGCTATCAATGGAGCCCCCCTCATTGATCAGAATTCTATGCGCTTTAAGGGGAGCGAATGCAACCCCTAATTTTTGGGTGGCTTTCGGGTCGAGCCGATTTAGCGGCTGGGAGGCGTGGCGGTGATGCCGCCGGCGTCCCGGGAAGCGACCTCGGCGGCCCGCCCCACCTTTTCGCCGATCCCGAAGTGGGCGCAGATCGTCAGCTCGTGCTCGCGGCGCAGCGGCCGGGTCGGGTCGACCACCGGGGCGCTGCGGATCGCGTCGGCCTCCTGGGCCGCCCAGACGCCGAACGGGGCGCCGGCGCAGTTAGAGACCGGGACGGCGACGACGCGGGCGCGGCGCCGGCGGCCGAGGCGGGCGATCAGCCACGCCGGCTCGCCGCTCTCGGCGTCGACGTAGAAGCCTTGGACCTGACCGACCGCGCCGCCGCCCAGATCCGCCAGCTCGGCCCCGACCCAGCCCATCGCTTCGGCGCCCGAGGGCCGCGCGGTATCAGTCATCGACGTGCTTCTCCAGCAGCTCGCTGGCGGCCGTGGCCGGGTCGAGTTCGCGCCTGACGACGCGGTCGAGCAGCTCCGCCGTGGCGGGGTCCTCGGAGACGGTCTGCTCGAGGCGGCGGCGCATCCGCGAGGTGGCGATCCCCAGCACCTCGCTGCGCAGGTTGCGGGCGCGGCGCTCGGCCAGGGTCCCGGCCTCCTCGATGAAGGCGCGGTGCTCGTCGATCGCCGCCGCCAGCTCGTCGACGCCCTCGCCGCGGGCGGCCTCGGTGCGCAGGATCGGCACCTTCCAGCCCTCCGGGTCCTGCGAGAGCGCGAGCACGCCGCGAACCTCGCGGACCATCGTGTCGGTCATCGGGTGGTCGGCCTTGTTGACGACGATCACGTCGGGGATCTCCATCACCCCCGCCTTCAGCGCCTGGATCGAGTCGCCGGAGCCGGGCATCAGCGCCAGCACGATCGTGTCGGCGTGGTCGACGATGTCGATCTCGGCCTGGCCGACGCCGACGGTCTCGATCAGGACGTCGTCTTTGCCGGCGGCGTCCATGATCAGCGCCACCTGCAGCGCCGCCTCGGAGAGGCCGCCGAGGGCGCCGCGCGAGGCCATCGAGCGGATGAAGACGCCGGGGTCGAGGAAGTGGTCGGTGAGGCGGATGCGGTCGCCGAGCAGGGCGCCGCGGGTGAAGGGGCTCGAGGGGTCGATCGAGAGCACCGCGACCTCGCGCTCGGCCTTGCGCAGCTCGGCGGTCAGGGCGCCGATCAGGGTGCTCTTGCCGACCCCGGGCGGGCCGGTGAAGCCGACGATGCGGGCCTTGCCGGTGCGCGGGTAGACCTCGCGGACCAGCTCCCAGCCGGCCGGGTCGTCGGACTCGATCAGGGTGATCGCCCGCGCCAGCGCCCGCTTGTCGCCGGCGACGAGGCGCTCGGCGAGCGGTGCGGATTTGGCAACGTCAGCCAAGGGCGGCCCAGTCTAAAGTTGCCCCGCCGTGCTTCGCTTCCTCGCCCGCAACCGGATGCTGAACCCGCGCTACGCGCGGCTCCTCTGGCGCTACCTCTGGCGCCGCCTGCTGACCCCCGCCGGCTGGCGCTGGCGCACCGACGGCCCCTTCTTCCTCGGCCGCGGCCTGGAACTGAAGATCGAGCCGCGCGGCGAGATCCGCTTCGGCCGCTTCGTCTGGATCGGCGACGGGACCAAGATCCGCTGCCACGAGGGAGTGGTCGAGATCGGCGCCAAGACGGTGATGGGCCAGGAGTGCACGATCTCCGCCTACCAGCGGGTGCGGATCGGCGACGAGTGCGTGATCGCCGACCGGGCGATGTTCATCGACTTCGACCACGGCGTCGTCGAGGTCGAGCGGCCGATCCGCTCGCAGGGCATCTACAAGCGCGACGTCGAGGTCGGCAACAACGTCTGGATCGGCTACGGCGCCTGCATCCTGCGCGGGGTCAGCGTCGGCGACAACTCGGTGGTCGGCACCAACTCGGTGGTCACCAAGGACGTCCCCGCCAACGCCGTCGTCGGCGGCATCCCCGCCCGGATCATCCGCATGCGCGAGGCACCGGAGCAGCTGCGCTGGGAGCGGCCGGTCGAACCGGACCCCGAGGCCTGGACGACGATGCAGCCGCCTGCAAGACAGTCGCGTCATCCGGCTGAAACGTATTGTCTGGCCGACAATGCGCCGGTCGCGAAACAGCTGCCTGCATGGCCCCCGACGGGAGACTTCGATCGGAGGAGGTAGCGGTCAAGTTCGGACGCAACCTCCACCGCTGCCGACGCCGCGCGGCGATGTCCCAGGAAGAACTGGGCGCGCTCGCCGCTCTGCACCGGACCGAGATCGGGATGCTCGAGCACGGCACCCGCCTCGCCCGCGTCGACACGCTGATGAAGCTCGCCGGCGCCCTCGCCGTCTCCCCCGCCGAGCTGCTCGAGGGGATCGACTGGATCCCCGGCAACCCGGCCGATGGCAGCTTCAGCATCAGCGAGCGCACCCTGCAGCGGCAGCGCGGCGACTGCTGAGCTCGGCGGAGCGCCGCTAGGTCGTCTTCGCGCCGGCCAGGTCGGCGTAGACGGCTGCGGTCTGCTCGGCGACGTCGCCCCAGTCGAAGCGGCGCAGGTGCTCGTAGGCTTCGGCGACCAGGCGGCGGCCGAGCTCGTCGTCGGAGAGGACGCGGATCGCGACCTCGGCCAGCGCTTCGGGGTCGTGGGCGCGGAAGCGCAGCCCCGCCTCCTCGTGCGGGACGACCTCGCGCAGGCCGCCGGTGTCGGCGACGATGCAGGGGCAGCCCGAGGCCATCGCCTCCAGCGCCACCAGGCCGAAGGGCTCGTAGATCGAGGGAACCACGGTGAGGTCGGCGATCCGGTAGAGCGAGTGCAGCACGTCGTCGCCGATCCAGCCGAGGAAGGTGCCGTGCTCCATCAGCCCCAGCTCCTCGGCCTGGCGCTTCAGTTCGGCCTCGTGGGTGCCGGAGCCGGCGACCAGGAAGCGCGTCCCCGGCGCCTCTTCGATCACCCGCGGCATCGCCTCCAGCGCCAGCTGGAAGCCCTTCTCGTAGACCAGGCGGCCGATCAGCAGGACCAGCTTCTCCTCCGGTGTGGCGAACTCGGAGCGCAGCCGCGCCAGGTCCTCGGCCGGCTGCTCGGGCAGGTCGTCGGGGTCGATCCCGTTGGGGATCACGCTGATCCGCCCCTCCTCGACGCCGAAGATGTCGGCGACCTGTTCGCGCATGTAGTGGGAGCAGGTGATGACCCGGTTGCGAGCGGTTGGTGATCCAGCGCTCGACCCCGTGGATGTAGGTCTGGGGGTGCTTGTCGACCCAGCCCTGGTGGCGGCCGTACTCGGTGGCGTGGATCGTCGTCACCAGCGGCGCGTCGAAGCGCTTGGCGAGGTGGTCGCAGGCGTTGGCGACCAGCCAGTCGTGGCCGTGGACGAGGTCGTAGCTGTAGCGGTCGCCGAGCTCGACCCCGGCGGCGAGCATGTCGGAGTTCATCCGCTCGACCCAGGCGACGAACTCGCCGAGGTCGGTCGGGCGCTTCGGCTCGCGGATGCGGTGGATGATCACCCCGTCGCGGCGCTCCTCGGCCGGCGACTCCTCGCCGCCGCGGGTCAGCACGTGGACCTCGACGTCGCGCTCGACCAGCGCCTCGGAGAGCTTGCGGACGTGGCGCGCCAGGCCGCCCTCGATCAGCGGCGGGTACTCCCAGGAGAGGATCAGTACGCGGGTCAAGTGGGGTTGCTTGGTCCGGTGTGGTCTTTCAGGGCTCCAGGAGGGGAGCGATGCTGAGGTCCGGGGCGAGCGAACGCATACGCGGATCGGTGACGCCGCCGCAGTCTATGGCCTCCAACATCGCCCGGGCGTGATCGGTGGCCCGCTGGTAGGCGTAGTCGCCCGCCTGCTTGCGCTGGTCGAGGAAGGCCCAGTCGCTCGCCTGGGCGGCGAGCAGCTCGCGCGCGGCGCGCTCCAGCGCCGGGCCGCGCAACCCGCCGCCGATCGCCCGCAGCAGCCGCAGCTCCAGCCGGCGGGCGCCGCTGGCGAGGTCGGCGACCGCCGGCGAGTCCCAGGTCCGCAGGTCCTTCTCCTCGCCCCAGGTCGAGGCGCGCAGCGGCCGCTCGACCGGCTCGTGCTCGGCCAGCGCCTGCGGGACGGTGACCAGGCGCACGCCGGCCGCCTCGGCCCCCTCGAGCACCGCGCGCAGCCAGATCGGGCCCTCCGACCACCAGTGGCCGAGCAGCTCGGTGTCGATCGCGAAGACGAGCAGGCCGCGGCGGCCGTGGCCCTCGGCGTAGGCGCGCAGGCGCGCGGCGGCGGCGGCGAGGAACTCCTCCGCCTGGCGCCGCGCCGCGGCCGCGGCCGCAGCCGGGTCGTAGGCGCCGCCCCCGACCCGCCAGATCCGGATCCCGCGCAGCGATTTGCCGGCGAACTGGGCGTGGGCGGGGTCGGAGGGGTAGCCGTCGAGCGACCAGAGCCAGGAGATCGCCTCCCAGTCGATCGGCAGCGCCACCGGCCCGGCCTCGGTGCGGACCGGCGCCAGCGCCTCCAGCGGCTCCCGGTGGGCGCTCTGGTCGACGCAGAACCAGCCGCACCCCCTGCTCGGCCAGCCGCCACTCCAGGCCGGGGACGTAGGCGCACTCCGGCAGCCAGAAGCCGCCGTCCCAGCCGAAGCGGCGGCGGTGCGAGCGGATGCCGGCCTCGAGCTGCAGCCGCAGCCCCTGGCGGGTCGCCAGCAGCGGCAGCACCGCGTGGGTCGCGCGACCGAGGCGGCGAGCGCGATCCGGCCCTCGGCGGCGGCGCGCTGGAACGGCGCCAGCGGGTCGCCCCCGGCCGCGTCGAGCAGCTCCAGCGCCTGCGCGTAGCGCTCCCGCTCCCCCTCGCAGGCGGCGCGGCACTCGGCCGGCACCTGCGGCGAGGTCGGCCTCGGCGGCGCCGATCCGCCACTCGACCAGGAAGCGGCGCAGCCGCTCGGCCGCGCCCGGCGTCCTCGAGCTGGTCGGCCAGCACCGGCGTCACCGTCATCGTCAGGTCGCGCGCCACCTCCAGCACCGGCAGGTAGGAGCGGATCACCGCGTCGAACAGCCACTCCTCGCCGAACGGGATAGGTGCCGAAGCCCTCGACGTAGGGCATGTGGCTGTGCAGGACGATCGCCAGGTCCCCGGCGGTCCCCTCGTCGGCTCATTACTCCGAGTGGCAGACCGCGAGGAAGTCGAGGGCGCGGTCGAGATTCCCCTGCCGCAGGCTGAAGTCGGAGGCGGCGATCGCCGGGGTGAAGCGGTCGTAGAAGGGCTTGGTCAGGCGGAGGCGCTTGTGGACCGTGTCCCAGCCGAGCTTGATCGCCAGCTCGTGCGCCCGCAGCTTGCGGGCGTGGAAGAGGCCGAGCATCTCGACCCGGGGGAAGTGGGCCTCGCAGAGCGCCCGGAACTCCTCGGCGCGGTACTCCTTCACGTGCCAGGGGTTGTCGGACTTCTCCGCCCCCGGGGGCGCCAGGGTCAGCAGGTTCGGGGTCGAGACGAAGGCGACGCCGCCCGGCGCCAGCATCGACTTGAAGTGCTCGAGGATCGCGCCCGGGTCCTGGACGTGCTCGATCGTCTGCAGGAAGACGACCGCGTCGCAGGGCTCGGCGAAGCTTTCGACCAGGTCGCGCTCGAAGCGCAGGTTGGGGCGCGTGTAGCGGAGCCGCGCGTGCTCGTGCGCTTCGGGGTTGGCGTCGACGCCGACAACGCTCGCGGCGGCGCCGGCGAGGACGTCGGAGCCGTAGCCCTCGCCGCAGGCCATGTCGACCACCCGCAGCCCCTCCGACCCGCGCGGCGATCCACTCGTAGACGACCAGGTGGCGGCGGAACCAGTAGTTCTCCTCGGGCACGTCGGGCAGCGTCCGCTCGCCGGTCAGCGGCAGCGGCGGCACCCCGGCGGGCTGGTTCAGCTGCAGGTACTCGGCACTCCACGGGCGGGACGCTATTAGAGTTCCGCGTCGATGCCAGCCTCCCCCACCGCCACTCACGAGCACATCAAGGACGTCAACACCCGCTACCACGACGCGGCCGCCGAGGAGTACGACGCCAAGTGGGGCATCGACTTCGGCGACATCGGCCAGCGCCAGGTGCGGCTGAAGCTGGTCAAGGCGCTGGGCGGGCAGAAGGGGCCGCTCCTTCGGCGACGCCCTGGAGATCGGCTCCGGCACCGGCTACTTCTCGCTCAACCTCGTCCAGCTCGGGGTGATCGAGCGGCTGACCGCGACCGACATCTCGCCGGGGATGCTGAAGCGGCTGGCGGCGACGGCCGAGGCGCTGGGCCTCGAGGACGTGACCACGGTCGAGACCGAGGCCGAGATCCTGCCCTTCGAGGACGAAAGCTTCGACCTCGTCTTCGGCCACGCCGTCCTCCACCACATCCCCGACCTCGACAAGGCCTTCGCCGAATTCCGCCGCGTCCTGCGACCCGGCGGGATGATCGCCTTCGCCGGCGAGCCCTCCCGCTACGGCGACACCCTGGCGGCGCTGCCGAAGCGCGCCGGGCTGACCCTGGCGCCGCTCTGGCGGCGAGCGATCGGCGCCGACCAGCGCGCGGTGGCCGAAGGCGACCAGTCCCACGACCACTCCCTGGAGGGCGAGGTCGACGTCCACGCCTTCGCCCCCGCCGACCTGCGCCGCATGCTCCGCGACGGCGGCTTCGAGAGCCGCCACGTCGGCGGCGAGGAGCTGCTCTCCAACGCCTGGGGCTGGGGCCTGCGCACGGTCGAGTCGAGCGCCGAGCCGGAATCGATCCCCTTCGGCTGGCGCCGCTTCGCCTTCCGCAGCTACATCGCCCTGCAGAAGGTCGACACCCGCGTGCTCGAGCCGTATCTCCCGGCCGAGCTCTTCTACAACCTGCTCGTTTCGGCACGCAAGCCGCTCTAGCGCTTGGCGGTAGGAAGGGACAGCTGGTTCAGCGAGGCCGCAACAGGCGTCGAATAGCGACGCTTCTCGCGGACTCGTGAGACGCCGCTGAGCGGGAAGCTGTTACCGCTTCTTCTCTCCAGACAGCCGCGCTCGGAAGAGCTTGACCTTGGCATCGATTCCCTTCAGCCGACGCTCGCCGATGTAGGTGTAGTCGAAGCCGTCCTCAGCGGCCTCCTTGACCGCCGCATCGACGACGACGCTGCCGGGGCGGGCGACGCCGGTGACCCGACTCGCGAGGTTGACCGGTCGGCCGTAGTAGTCGCCGGACTGGGGCAGCACGGAGCCGCAGGCGAGGCCGGCTCGCAGCCAGGGGAACTCCTCGCCTTCGGCCTCGGCGGCGGCGATCAGCGCCAGAGCGGCGCGCAGCATCGGCTCGGCCTCGGCGGAGACGAACATCACCGCGTCGCCGATCGTCTTCACCAGGCGCACCGGCGGCTCGGCGACGGCGCTCGCCATCTCCTCCAGCCGTCCGGCGACCAGGCCCAGCTCCTCGGCCGGGATCTCCTCGCCGAGGCGGGTGAACTCGACCAGGTCGGCGAAGCAGACGGTGAGGTTGGCGGTGCCCCCGATCGCCCCCGAGGCGAGGTCGGCGATGGCCGATCACGTCGCGGCGGATCTGCTCCAGCATGTTCGCCTGCAGGGCATGGACCACGGTCGGGCCGACCAGCGGCATCATCGCCTCGGCCGCCGCCGCGAAGCGCAGCGCCACGTCGCGCTCG
Source organism: uncultured Actinomycetes bacterium (assembly GCA_963850735.1). Lineage (GTDB taxonomy): Bacteria > Actinomycetota > Thermoleophilia > Solirubrobacterales > 70-9 > VAYN01. Next base: position 269,767 of record CAWKMK010000007.1, on the reverse strand, counting down.
CTGTCGCCGGGCTGGGTCAGGGTGCGGATCACCAGTTCGCGGTTGGCCTCGGCGATCCGCGCGGCCCCCATCCCGATCGTCCGCGCCACCTGCAGCATCCCCTCCTCCGGCAGGCCGGCGTCGAGGAAGGCCTTCATCCGCCGCGCCGCTTCGAGGTCGGCCTCGGTGCCGCGCGGTTCGTCGGGGTCGGTGTAGGGGACGCCGAGGGCGGCGCTGAAGCGCCGCAGCTGCTCGAGGTCGATGCCGACGGTCGCGGCGATCTCGCGCGCCGTGTAGCGGCGGCCGGGCCCGGCCAGGGCGCGCTCGACCGGCAGCAGGGCGAGGCGCCCCGCCGCGACCGCATCGCGAAGCTCCTCCAGCGGCACGCCTTCGGCGGCGAGCCGCTGCAGCAGGTCCAGTCGCGCCTCCCGAGCCGCAGCGTCCAGCTCGTCGAGCAGTCCCTCGGCCTCGAAGTCGATCTCGGGTCCCGCCGCCATGGCGGCCATTCTCGCGCCTCAGTCGGCGTAGGCGACGGCGCCGCCGCGGCGCGGATCGCCGCCGCCGCTCAGCTCGCCCGTGCGCGGGTCGCGCGCCACCGCCTGGGTGCCACCGAAGAAGAGGTTGAGGGACGGCCAGCGCGCCACCTTCACGCCTCGGGCCTCCATGCGGTCCAGGGCGTCGGAATCGACTCCCAGCTCCGCCTGGACGATTCCCGCCTCGAAGTGCAGCCGCGGCGCCTCGACCGCCGCCGCCACCGGGTAGCCCTGCTCGACCGCGCGCACCACCGTCTGCAGGATCGCCGAGCGAATCCGGTTCGAGCCGGCGCTGCCGACCGCGAGGACCACCTCCCCGTCGCGCAGAACGACGGTCGGCGCCATCATCGACGGCACCCGCCGCCCCGGGCGATGCTGTGGAAGCCGGCCGGGTTGAGGTCCTCCTCGCCCAGCATGTTGTTGAGGATCACCCCGGTGCCCGGCACCAGCACCCCCGAGCCCGAGCCGTTGGAGCAGGTGACGCTGGCGCAGTTGCCCTCGCGCGTCGAGGACCGAGATGTGGGTGGTCGAGCCGAGCAGGTCGGCGGCGGCGAGGTCGAGCCCGGCCGGGTCGAGGAAGCTGGCGTGCATCCCCTCCTCATAGAGCGCCTCGGCGAAGGCGAGGTCGCGGCGGTCGTTGGCCGCCTCCATCGCCGCCACCAGCTGCTCGGGGCCGCTGCGCTCGCCGAAGCGCTCGAGCAACCCGAGGCAGTAGGCGATCAGGATCCCGCCCGAGGACGGCGGCGGGTTGGTCAGGACCTCGGTGCCGCGGAACGGCGCCACGATCGGCGGCCGCTCGACCGCCCGGTAGGAGGCGAGATCGCCGGAGCCGAGCGTCCCCCCGCCCTCGAGGACGAACGCGCTGATCTGGGCCGCCAGCTCACCGCGGTAGAAGGGCTCGGCCCCCTCGGCCGCGAACCGTTCCAACGCCTCGGCCAGTTCCGGGAAGCGGAAGGTGTCCCCCTCTCCCAGCCAGCGTCCATCTGGCGCATAGAGCTCGCGCGTGCCCGGCAGCAGGGCGTGGATCGGGGCGAGGATCTCGAGGATGTAGGCCTGGCCGGTGTTGATCGGCGCTCCCTCGCGGGCGAGCCGGATCCCCGGCCCGACCAGGTCGGCCAGCGCCATCGAGCCGAAGCGCTCCAGCGCATGCGCCAGTCCGGCGGCGGTGCCGGGGACGCCACAAGAAGCGGGGCCGACGTAGAACGTCTGCGTCGTCTCGGCGTCGAAACGGACGGGGACCGGGACCAGCTCGGTCCCCCGCTCGATCCCGTCAAGCCCCGGCGCGGCGACGAAGAAGTCGACCAGCGTCGTCTCCCCGCCCGCCGTGAACCATCATGTGGCCGCCGGCGCCGAACCCGGTCAACGGGCTCTCGACCGCAAAGGAGGCCAGCACCGCGCAAACGGCGGCGTCGACCGCGTTGCCGCCTTCGCGCAGGACCGAGGCGCCGGCCTCGGCGGTCAGCGGATGCCCGGCTGCGACGACCCCCTTCATGCCGGGGAGACCGGGTAGCGGTCACTCCCGCAGGAGCAGTGGTGGTTGGGCGAGCGAAAACCAAGCATGACTAGGACGCAGTCAGTCTGAATAGCAGAGGCTATTCAGACTGACGAGGACGACGTCAGGCGCAGGTTTGCAGCCGCCCAAGCGCCGCTGCGACAAGGGAGGGGCCGCTACCCGGGCAAGCTCGGGGACGTCGATGCCGAGCTCGCGATCCGACCCACGCCCGCGGCGACCGGCATCCGCGTCTTTGGTGCGGCGGATGGTCGGCTCGGCGCTACGGCGCTGCGGCTGCGGCCGGCCGTCGAAGCGGGTGGCGACGACGGTGACCCAGATCTGGTCGGAAATCTCCTCGTCGACGTTGGCGCCGAAGATGATGTTGGCGTCCGGATGGGCCGCCTCGCCGACCACCTTGGCGGCCTCGGAGACCTCGACCAGCGAGAGGTCGGCGCCGCCGGTGATCGAGAGCAGGATCGAGCGGGCGCCCTCCATCGAGGTCTCCAGCAGCGGCGAAGAGATCGCTTTTTCGGCGGCGAGCACCGCGCGCTCGTCGCCGTAGGCCATGCCGATCCCGAGCAGAGCGCGCCCGGCGTCGGCCATGATCGACCGCACGTCGGCGAAGTCGAGGTTGATCACCGCGGGCAGGGTGACCAGGTCGGAGATGCCCTGCACGCCCTGGCGGAGGACGTCGTCGGCGACCTTGAAGGCCTCGACCATCGAGGTCTGCTGGTCGAGCACCTCGAGCAGGCGGTCGTTGGGGACGACGATCAGCGTGTCGACCTCGGCGGCGAGCTCGTCGATTCCCTTGTCGGCCTGGGTGGCGCGGCGGCTGCCCTCGAAGCTGAACGGCTTGGTGACGATGCCGACCGTCAGGGCGCCGACCTCGCGGGCGAGGCGGGCGACGACCGGGGCGGCGCCGGAGCCCGTGCCGCCGCCGGCACCGGCGGCGACGAAGACCATGTCCGATCCCTTCAGCAGGCGCTTGATCTTGTCCTGCTCCTCGAAGGCGGAGCGGTGGCCGACGTCCGGGTCGGCGCCGGCGCCGAGGCCGCGCGTCTGCTCGTCGCCGATGTGGACGGTGACGTCGGCGACGCAGAGCTGCAGCGACTGAAGGTCGGTGTTGACGGCCATGAACTCGATCCCGGGGATGCGGGCGTCGACCATCCGGTTGACCGCGTTGACGCCGGCGCCGCCGACGCCGACGACTTTGATCACCGGCTGATGCGGCTCGCCACTTCCGGGCGGCTCATAAGCAGGCTCATCGCGCCCATACCGCGGGTTTTCCGGCACGAACTGCTCCCGCCGCGGCTTCGGCTCCTCGTTGAAGACCCGCTTCAACCGCTCAGGCGCGGACTCGGTCGTCTCCTCCGGCTGTTCCTGGTCGAAGACGTCGGCGGGTCTCCTGCTTCGGCGACGGGGGCCTCCTCGCGGGGAGCGGGAACGACCTCGTCCTCAGCCTTCTTCGCCTCGGCCGGATCGTCGCGCCCGTAACGAGGCGCCTCCGGCGGATCGACCGGAGCGTCGTCGGAAGTCGACCGGAAAAGGTCGGACAGCGGCCCCTCACGCATGCTTGCCCGCTTGTTACGCCGAGCCATGGGACAGAACCTCCTTCGCCAGCTCCCGGTAGTAGTTCGCCGCGCTCGAAGCTGAATCGTACTTGAGCACGGAGGACCCTTTGACGGGCGCCTCGGCGAATTTGATCGCCTTTTTGATCCGGGACTGGAAAACGAGGTCGCCGAAGTTCTCCTCGAGGATCTCCACCGCCTCCTTGGCGTGGATCGTCCGCGAGTCGAGCATCGTCGGCAGGATGCCCTCGATCCGGACGTCGGGATTGAGGTTCTCCTGGATCATCTTCAGCGTGTTCTGCAGCTGGACCAGGCCGCGCATCGAGAGGTACTCGCACTGGACCGGGACGATCACCTTGTTCGCCGCGGTGAGCGCGTTGATCGTCAGCAGACCGAGGCTCGGCGGGGTGTCGATGCAGACGAAGTCGTAGTCGCCCTCGACCTCTTTCAGCGCTTTCTCCAGCGAGCGCTCGCGGCCGATCTTGGTGCTCATCGCGATCTCGGCGCCGGCCAGGTCGATCGAGGCGACGGCGATGTCGATCTCGCGCTTGACGATGATCTCGGAGATCGGCATGTCGTTGACGAGCACGTCGTAGAGGCTTTTCTCGACCTTGTCGGGGTCGATCCCCTGGCTCATCGTCAGGTTCCCCTGCGGGTCGAGGTCGATGCAGAGCACGCGGTAGCCGGACTCGGCAAAGGCGACGGCCAGGTTGAGGGTCGTGGTCGTCTTCGCGACCCCGCCCTTCTGGTTGGCGAAGACGAAGACCTCGGCCGTCTTGACCGGCCGCTCCGCATCAGCCTCTTTCTCCGCCAGGAAGTCGAGCCGGGTGGGCGCGATCAGATCGACAGCCTTCATCCGCCCATCGCCCTCGGCTCGGAGCTCCTCGTCGGGAAGATCGGGCTCCTCCGACCTTCAGGGGAGCCTCCTCTACCTCCTCGACCTCAGGCACCACAGCCTCGAAAACAGTCGTGGGCTGCTCTTCGGCGACCGGCGTCTCGTCGACGACGCGCTCGGGCACAGCTTCTTCCATACCCTGAAGCTCGTCCTCCATCGGACGCTCCTCGTGGATGTCGACAGGAGCAGGCTTCGGCTTCTTGCGGCTTAGAAATCCCATTGCGCGGATATTCGTATGGGACCCCGCTTTTCCTGCCAGCCCCCGAAATTGCTAGGAATCAGCCAATCCCCGATCTTTTAGACAAGCGACTCGTGATCGTCACCGGCAAGGGTGGCGTCGGCAAGACGACGGTTGCGGTTGCGCTCGGGCTGCGCGCCGCCTCCGAAGGCAAGCGGACGATCGTCTGCGAGGTCGCCTCGCAGGAGAACGCCTCGCGGATGTTCGACCACACCGAGGTCGGCTTCCACGAGGTGGAGATGGACGAGAACCTCTGGTCGATCTCGATCGACCCCGACGAGTCGATGCGCGAGTACGTGCTGCTGCAGCTGAAGGTGCGGGCGATGCGGGACATGCTCTTCCGCAGCCGCATCTTCAACTACCTCGCCGCGGCGACGCCCGGGCTGAAGGAGCTGGTGACGATCGGGAAGATCTGGGAGCTGGCCCAGCTCGACCGCAAGGTGAAGAAGGGGCGCAAGTACGACCTGGTGATCGTCGACGCGCCGGCCACCGGCCACGGGGTCGGCTTCCTGCAGACGCCGCGCACCTTCGCCTCGATCGCCCGCGTCGGCCCGATCCACTCCCAGGCCGAGACCCTCGACCGCTTCATCACCGACCACGAGCACACCGGCACCGCGATCGTCGCCCTGCCGGAGGAGATGCCGGTCAACGAGTCGATGGCGCTGGAGAAGGACCTGCGCGACGAGGTCGGGGTCGCGGTCGACCGCGTCTACCTCAACGGCCTCTACCCGGAGCGGTTCAAGAAAGCTGAGGCCGAGAAGCTGACCGAGCTGGCCGAGAACGAGAACGGTGCCGCCAGGGCGGCGGCGCGGGCGGCGCTCTCCGAGTACGGCCGCGCCCGCTCGCAGCGCCAGCAGCTCTCGCGGCTGAAGCGCGGCGTCGAGGCGCCGGTGAAGTCGCTGCCCTTCCTCTTCGAGCCCGAGCTCGACGTCGCGGCGGCGCGCAAGCTGGCGGGGAAGCTCTCCTGATGGCCTCGGTCGGCGAAGTCCTCGACGGCAAATCGATCTGCATCTGCGCCGGCTCCGGCGGGGTCGGCAAGACGACCACCTCGGCGGCGATCGCGACCGGGATGGCGGCCCAGGGGCTGAAGGTCTGCGTGCTGACGATCGACCCGGCGAAGCGGCTGGCCGACTCGCTCGGGCTGGATGAGCTGGGCAACGAGGCGCGCCGCGTCGATCCCTCCCTGTTCGAGGAGCAGGGCGTCGAGATGAAGGGCGAGCTGTGGGCGATGATGCTCGACGCGAAAGCGACCTTCGACGAGCTGATCGCCCGCCAGGCGCCCGACGAGGAGTCCCGCGACCGGGTGCTGAACAACCGGATCTACCAGCAGATCTCCAGCGCCCTGGCCGGCTCGCAGGAGTACATGGCGATGGAGAAGCTGTTCGAGCTGCACACCGAAGGCGGCTTCGACCTGCTCGTCCTCGACACGCCGCCGACCCGCAACGCGCTCGACTTCCTCGAGGCGCCGAAACGGCTGACCCAGTTCATCGAGGGCAAATCGCTGCGCGTCTTCATGAAGCCGACCGGCATCGCCGCCAAGGTCACCGGCCGCGGCGTCTCGGTGATGCTCAGCGTCTTCAAGAAAATCGTCGGCTTCGACCTGATCGCCGACCTGGCCGAGTTCTTCAACGCCTTCAGCGGCATGGTCGACGGCTTCCAGGCCCGCGCCAAGCGGGTCAACAAACTGCTCGCCGACCCCGAGACCTGCTTCCTCGTCGTCTGCGGCCCCCAGGGCGAGCCGATCGACGAGGCCGTCTACTTCCACCGCAAACTGGTCGAGGCGAAGCTGCCCTTCGGCGGCGTCATCGTCAACAAGGTCCACTACCCCGCCGACGAGCTGCAGGCCGAGGTCGACGACCTACCGGCCGACCTGGAGGAGAAGCTCGACGACGCCAACCTCGCCAAGCGCGTCGCCGACAACTTCGCCGACTACCAGGCCCTGGCCGAGCGCGACGCCCGCAACATCGACCACCTCGCCAACGAGCTCCGCACCAGCTGCGTAATCCGCGTCCCCTACCTCGACGAGGACGTCCACGACCTCCGCGGCCTCACCGAAATCGACCGCTACCTCTTCGCCACCTCGGAGGAGCGGGTCGAGATGGCGGCGGGACGGGCTTAATTACAATCGTGCCGCTGTGAGCCTTGCAATCGTGCCGTTCAGCTGACGCGGTTGCGCGAGTACTCGAACTCGAGGTGCTCGACCTCCCAGTCGGCGTCCGGGACCGGGAAGAGGTGGCGGACGCGGGGGGTGTCGACCTTCTCGCGGTGCTGGATGTCGCGGTCGGAGTCGGCCGGCCACTGGATCGTGTCGCCGCCGCGGGGGTCGGAGACCTCCTCCAGCCACGGGGTGGCGGTGATCCTGATCTCGTCTTCGGCCGGGACCGGCTCCATGATGCGGGTCTCCTGCTCCACGTCTTCCTCCTCGGGTAGCTCGTCGAAGGGCAGTCGAAGTTCGGCGGAGGGCTCGGGCTCGATCGCTTCGATCGAGATCTCCCCTTCCTCGGGCTCGGGGGCGAAGTCGGGCTCGGCCTCGATCTCAATCTCGATCTCCGGCTCCGGCTCGGGCTCGAAGCTCTCGGAGACGGTGATCTGGGCGTCGCCTTCGGCGAGGCCGTTGACGATCAGGGTCTCGTCGGCGACCGTGCTGAGGTCGTTGCCGAGCTCGCCCAGCGCCGCCTGGCGCAGCAGGCCGCGGACGCCCTCCTCGGTCCAGGTGGCGAGCTCGATGGCGCGCTCGACCGGGCGGCCGTTCATCATCGCCCGCTCCAGTCCCAGCACCGCCTCGACCTTTTCGCCGGCCTCGATCCGGTCCATCGACTCGTCGGCGATCAGCGCCGCCGCGCGCAGCGGCAGCGACGCGCCCGACGGGCCCGTGGCCCTCGAGCACGGCGCGCATCGCCAGCAGGTGGTCGCTCAATCCCTCCAGCGCGGTGGCGCGCTCGCAGCCCATCTCGAAGCGGCCGACCGCCCAGGTCAGGGCCGTGTCGGGGTCGGGCCGCGCCTCCAGCGTGGTCCCGAACGCGATCAGTTCCTCGGCCTCCGCCTCGCTCAGGCGGTAGCCGCCCGGGCGGGTCGCCGGCGCGCCGGTGGCGATCCGGCGCCAGCATCCCTCGCCGGTCGGGGCGAAGGCGTAGGGGCCGAGGCCGATGCCGCCGCCCTTGAAGAGCCTCATCACGCTGATCAGCTCGCGAAGTTGCTGCAGCGCGCCCTCGACCCCGCCCTCGGAGTCCTGCTCGGCGACCGCCAGGTACTGCGGCTCCCAGGCCGCGCGGCCCATGCCCTCGCTGCGCATCGCGTCGACCGGCGCCTCGATCGAGTCGGCGCGGACGATGCGCATGCCGTGCGGCAGTTGCAGGCGCGGCATCGGCATCCGCAGGCCGACGACCGGCGCCAGCAGCGTCTCCGCCTCGTCGGCGTCGCGGCTTTCGGCGTCGAGGGTCGCCAGCGCCGTCTCCAGGCGCTCGCGGTCGAGGGTGAACGCGGCAGAGCCCTCCCAGAGCTCGGAGAAGAAGGTGATCAGCATCAGCTCGGCGCGGGCACCGGGATCGGCGGGCACGCTGCTCCCCGCGCGCCTCCAGGTAGGAGGCGGCGACGCCGGCTTCGACCGTCGCCTCGCGGGCGGGGGCGAAGCTGGGCAGGGCGCGCAGCTCGTCGCCGTGCTCGGCGACGTAGCGGCCGGTCATCGGCACGTAGCTGTAGAAGGCCGAGTCGTCGCCGCTCTCGGCGGCGACGTCGAACGGGATCTCCTCCCCCATCGCGACCAGCGAGCTGAGCCGCGTCGCGGTCTCGGTCGCGAGGCGCTTGATCGATTCGTTCAGGAGGAAATCACGCACGCCCCAGGCTTCCGCCCGCGGGCCAGGCCCTCCTGCGTGTGCACGATGGCTTGCAGTTGGAGCGCTAGACGGCGGCGGGCGCGCGGTCGGCGGCGTCGCCCAGCAGCCAGCGCATGCCGTAGCTGCGCATGTCCTCGACCAGCGGCACCAGCGCCTCGCCCTTGGAGGTCAGCGCGTACTCGACCCGCGGCGGCACCTCGGGGTAGGTGTGGCGCTCGACGATGCCCTCCTCCTCCAGCGCCCGCAGGCGCAGGGAGAGGGTGCGGGGGCTGATCCCCTCCAGCGAGCGCTCGAGCTCGCAGAAGCGGGCGCTGCCCTCGGCCAGGTCGCGGATCAGCAGCAGCGTCCACTTCCCGCAGACGACTTCGGCGGTCCTACAGACGGGGCAGGTCGAGTTGCTCTCGGCGCTCATGATCAGAGGGAAGGCGTCGGTGGACCTTCGCTTCAGGAAGTGTAGCGCCATGGCTTCATTTACTGAAGCAATGGAGGAAGCCTGCTGGACTGCCGTCCAGGACCGCTCCTACGGCTAAAGGCCGGCCGCTGAGCAACCGATGGTGAGCGCATGACGCCGCCCGGGCGCAAAACGCCGCATGCCGAAGACGGCTTTGCCTTGATCGAGGTGCTCGTCAGCGCCCTGGTCCTCGCGATAGTCGCGGCAGGGGTCGCCGCCCTGATCCAGGCGACCACCCGCTCGGCCGCAAGCGAGCGGCACCACTCGACCGCACAGGCCCTCGCCCAGGAAGACCAGTCGCGGTTGCGCTCGATGCGGCTCTCGATGCTGAACCGCCTCAACCAGGAACGCAAACTGACGATCGACGGCAGCACCTACACGGTCGTCTCCGAAGGCGTGTTCATCAACAACTCGACCCGCCAGCCGGCGGCCTGCACCACCGGGACCACCGCAGCGGACTTCGTGCGAATTTCGACCAGCGTCAGCTGGCCGGACGGACGCGCGCCGATCGTGGTGCGCAGCATCGTCTCACCCTCCAACGGTTCCCTGGACCCGAAACGAGGCACGCTGATCGTCACCGCGAAAACCCCGTCCGGGGAACCGATCGCCGGGCTGCCCCTCTCCGGCAGCGGCCCCGGCACCTTCAGCGGCACCACCGACTCGACCGGCTGCGCGAACTTCTCCGACCTGCCGGCGGGGACCTACACGGTGACGCCGACCTCGACCTCGCTGGTCGGCAAAGACGGCCAGTACCCCCACGGCACGGCGGGCGGAGTGACCGAAGGCGCCACCCAGACCCTCGCGCTCGAATACGCCAAACCGGCTTCGATCCCGGTCGAATTCGAAACCCGCCTGACCAGCACCGGGCCCTACAAAGCGGTGAAACTGGACTCCGCCTACTTCTACAACACGAGCGGGGCCGCTCCCTATTGGACCAGCGGCAAAACCCGCCAGCTCTCACTCCTCGCCAGCCCGATCTTCCCGTTCCCCAGCCCGATCACGATCTGGGCCGGCAGCTGCTCCGGCAACAACCCGACGGAATCGACCGGCAAGGTCAATAGGACCTTCCTCGCCGGCGAAGTCGCGACCGCCCCGGTGAAGCTGAAGGTCCCGGCGTTCGAAGTCACCGTCACCAACGGCACGTCGGCGATCAAAGGCGCCGAAGTCACGGTCAGCGACGACAACTGCAACGGCGAAAGCGGCAACCCGCTGGTGCGCACCTACGTGACCGAATCGGGCGGTCACCAGGCGGCTACGGAAACCGCCACCGAACCGGAATACGGGATCCCGTTCAGTACCTACGACCTCTGCGCCTCGGCTTTCTACAGCGGCACCTGGCACCGCAAGCGGGAAACCAACGTGCCGATCCAGAGCTACACCACGGCGACCAAAAAAACCTTGGCCCTGCCGAGCTCCGGCACGGAAACGGGGAGCTCCAAGCGCTGCCCATGAAGCTGCGAGACGAGACCGGAACCACCTTGGTCGAGCTGATGGTCGCCCTGATGGCGGGCCTGGTCATCTTCATGGCGCTAACCACGATGGTGATCACGACGATGCACGGCTCGGCCCGGGTCGCGGCGAGGGTCGAAGCCACGCAGCGGGGGCGGATCGCGATGGTGCGGCTGATGGAACAGCTGCACTCGGCCTGCATCACCCCCGAAATCGCTCCGATCAGGGCCGGCAGTACCGGAAACTCGCTGAAATTCGTCCACCAGACCGGGTCGGCTGTGTCGCCCACGCCGATCCTCAGTGTCGTGAGCTACGCAAACGGAACCCTCACCCAGTCCGACTACGCGGCGACCGGCGGCACCAGCCCGAGCTGGACCTTTTCCGGCACTCCCAGCTCGACCCGCACCCTGCTGACCAAAGTCGCGCCGATTCCCCCCAGCACCTCGATCTTCTCCTACTACCGCTACTCCAGCGGCGCTGTGTCCGAAACGCCCCTGACCCCTCCCCCTAGCGGCCTCACCAGCGAAGAAGCCGCCCTGACGGTCGAAGTCCGCGCCGCGCTCTCCGCCAACCCGCTGAGCACGCCGGTCAAAGACACGGGCGCCGAGGCAAACATCCGCAACAGCGCCACCCTGCGCCTCACCCCACCGTCGTTCAACGAGGGATCGCCGAGCAAGCCGTGTCAATGAGGTGGAGTAGCGAAGACGGGTTCACGATGATTCCGACGGTGATCGGCATCTCGCTGATGGCGGCGCTGACGCTGGTCGCGGTCACCGCGGTCGGCGGCGACACTCACCTCACCGTCCGCGATGCCCAGCAAAAGCAGGCCTACGAGGCGGCAAAAGCCGGGATCGACGACTACGCCTACCGGCTCCACGCGAACACCGGCTACTGGACCTCGTGCTCGGGTGTCAGTGGGGACGCGGTGAACCCCCAGGGCTCGACGGCAAAGAAACTCAAAGTGCCGGGATCGACCAGCGCCGAATACGCGATCGAACTCCTGCCCTCGACCAGCCAGACGACCTACACCCAGTGCAGCACCGCCAATCCGACCATGAGCATGTTGCAGTCGACCGATCCGCTGAAGGGCACCTTCCGCGTCCGCTCCCGTGGCTATGCCGGCAGCTCGGAAGCGAAAATCGTCGCCACCTTCAAACCGGCCAGCTTCCTCGACTACGTGTACTTCACCCAGCGAGAGACCTCCGATCCGGCGACCTACGGAAGCACGACGAACGTGGAAGCGGCGGAAAAACAGTGCAGCAAAACGATCGCCGAAGGTCGCTACAAAACGAAAGTCAACTCGAGCGTCGGCTACTGCGACGTGATCCACTTCATTTCGGCCGACTTCATCAACGGCCCGATGCACACCAACGACGCCTTCGTCATCTGCGGAAGCCCGACTCTCGGCGGCTCCGCCGCCGACCCGGTCGAGGTCAGCGGCCCACCGAAAGGCTGGTTCTCAGACTCGGAAGTCGACAACTCCGGCTCGAGTTGCAGCGGTTCGGACAAAAACTTCAAAGGCACCCTCACCGCCAACTCCAGCGTCCTCACCCCACCGCCCACCAACAACGAATTGAATCTCGTCGCCTTCCCCCAATTTCGTTACAAAGGCCAGGTGCGGATCTGCCTCAGCGGTAGCTCCATGACGGTCATGACCTATTCGACCGCGAACTCCTGCGCAAACCCCCCCACTCCTCCTCTCTACTCAGGACCGATCCCCTCCAACGGCGTCGTCTACGTCGAAGGCGGAGTTTGCTCGGGCCCCAAATACACGCCCTTCAACGTCTCCTACGCGACGAACACCGAAAACGAAGGCTGCGGCAACGCCTATGTCCAGGGCACCTACACCGGACAGCTGACGATCGGCACCTACAACGACATCATCGTCACCGGCAACCTCTGTAACGAATCGTGCTCGACGACGCTTCCGTTCAAAAACGAAGCGGTGCTCGGGCTGGTGGCAAACAACTTCGCCCGCATCTACCACCCCACCGAAATCAAAAAAACCTGGAACCAGAAACGCGAACGCTGGGATGAAGAATGCATTGACGCCACCGGCGCCCTGTCGAGCGGGGTAACGATCGACGCGGCGATCCTCGCGATCTCCCACTCCTTCATCGTCGACAGCTACAACTGCGGCAATTCGCTCGGGACTCTGACCGTCCACGGAGCGATCGCCCAGTACTACCGGGGTGCGGTCGGCACCGGCAGCGGCAGCAACTCCAGCACGGGCTACATCAAGAGCTACAACTACGACTCGCGGCTCAAGTACATCCAACCGCCCAGCTTCATCTCGCCGGTTAAAACCGCCTGGGTAATCGGCCGCGAGACGCTCGAATAGCCCTCGGCAGACCAACCCGCCTGCAATTTCTAATTCTGAGTAACCCAAGGCAAAGGTTCCGTGGCCGTTTGGCCGATGGAGAAACGATGGACATTCTTCGCCGCCCCCTGTCCCTGAATCTGCCGTCGGGTCGACCCAAGATGCCGTCCGGCCTGAAGCTGCCTTCGCTGGGGCGCAAGGGTGGGGGCGACTCCGGCGTGGTCGGGCTCGAGATCGAGGCCGGCAGCGTCGCCGCCGCCGAGGTCCATGTCAACGGCAGCGCCCGGCTCGGCGGCTGGGCCACCGCGCCGCTGGCTCCGGAGGCATTTCAGGACGGCGAGGTCACCGACGCCGAGAGCGTCGCCCGGGTCCTCCGCGATCTCTTTTCGCAGAACGGGCTCGGCAAGAAGGTCCGCCTCGGGATCGCGAACCAGCGCGTCGTCGTCCGCAACCTGCGCCTACCCGCGATCGAGAACCCCGAAGAGCTCTCTGCCGCCGTCCGCTTCGCCGCCCAGGAGCAGATCGCGATGCCCCTCGACCAGGCCGTGGTCGACCACCGCGTGGTCGGCGGCGTCGGCGCGGTCGACGGAGCGGCGCCGCAGGTCGACGTGATCGTCGTCGCCGCACGCCGCGACATGATCGCCCGCTCACTGAAGCCGATCCGCGATGCCGGCCTCGAACCGGTCGGGGTCGACCTCTCGGCCTTCGGGATGATCCGGGCGCTGGGGGGGCGTTCGCCCCCACCGCCCCCACGAGCGACGGACAGCCAGCGCCTTCGGCGGTCCTCTACTGCAACGTCGGCGACGTCACCAACCTGGCCGTCGCCAAGGGCCACGCCTGCCTCTTCACCCGGGTCTCGCCGGTCGGCCTCGAGGACGTCGCCTCCGGCCTCGCCTCGACCACCGGCCTGATGCCCGAGCACGCCCGCCAGTGGCTCGAGCACGTTGGGCTCGAGCGTCCGCTCGAGGAGATCGCCGGCGACCCCGCAATCGTCGCCAAGGCGCGCGAATCGATCGAGAACGGCGCCACCGCCCTGCTCGACGAGCTGCGCCTGTCGCTCGACTTCTACGCCGCCCAGGAGGCGGCGGTGCCGGTCGATCGCATCGTCCTCTGCGGGCCCGGCAGCCTCATCGCCGGCCTGGCCGCACACATGCAGCCGGTCCTCGGCCTGCCAATCGAAGTCGGCCAGCCGCCGGCCCTCGCCGGGCTCGACCCAAGCGCCGCGGCCCGCCTCACCCTGCCCTTCGGCATCGCCCTGGAGAGCTGATGCGACCCGTCAACCTGATCCCCCCCGAGGAACGCACCGGCGAGCGCCGGCCGATGCGCGGCGGGCCCCTGGCCTACGTGATCGTCGGGGCGCTAGCCGCCGCCGTGATCGGGGTCGCGATCCTGGCGGTCACCGGCAACCAGATCTCCGAAAGCAAGTCCGAAATCTCGCGCCTGGAATCCGAACAGGCGACGGTGGAATCGAAGGCGACCGAACTCCAGGCCTTCACCCAGTTCCACTCCCTGCACGAACAGCGCCTGGCGACGGTCACCAGCCTCGCCGAGAGCCGCTTCGACTGGGAGCGGGTGATGCGGGAACTTGCGCTGGTCCTCCCCAGCGACGTCTGGCTCACCAACCTCGCGGGCACCGTGGGCCCCGGCGTCTCGGTCGAGGGCTCCGGGGGAATCGCCCTGCGCAGCTCGATTCCCGGCCCGGCGCTGGAAGTCTCCGGCTGTGCCAGCAGTCAGGACGCCGTCGCCGGCTTCGTCCAAGCGCTGAAGGAGGTCGACGGCGTCACCCGGGTCGGGATGCAGAAGCTCGGGGATCGGTGGCGAAGGCTCGGGCAGCAGCTCGTCGAGCTGCCAGACGCAAAACTTCATCGCCCAGTTCCAGCTGGTCGCGGCTTTCGACGCGGCACCCCTGAACCCCGACGAAGCGGCTGAAGGGGGCCCGGAAAACGGCCTGGAAGAAACCGCCGAAGGGGAATCGGAAACCACCTCCAGCGAAGCGGAAGGCAGCTGATGGGCGGCTCGTCGAACAAGCTGATCGTCGCGATCCTCGTCGTCGCCGCACTCGCGGTCGGCTTCTGGATGGTCCTGCTCGGCCCGAAGCGCGAGGAAGCCAAAGAACTGTCCGCCGAAGCCGGGCAGCTGGAAGCCTCCGTCAGCGAAGCGCGCGGCCGCCTCGCGCAGGCCGAAGCCGCGAAGCGCGCTTTCCCGGCCGATTACCGGCAACTGGTCGTGCTCGGCAAGGCGGTGCCGCAGGGCGACGAAACCTCCTCTCTCCTGGTCGAACTGGGCAAGGTCTCGGATGACTCGAAGGTCCGCTTCAACTCGATCGTCGTCGAAGAGGGCACCGGCAGCGAAGAATCGGCGGCTGTCGCCGAAACCGGGGCCACCGTTCCCCCCTCGGAGGCCGCGGCGGCGCTGCTGCCGCTCGGCGCGGCGATCGGGCCGGCCGGGTTCGGGGTGTTGCCGTACAGCCTCAAATTCAGCGGCAGCTTCTTCCACGTCGCCGACTTCATCGCCGGGATCGACTCGCTGGTCCAGACCAGCGGCAAGCTCGGCGTCGACGGCCGCCTCGTCACCCTCGACGGGTTCTCGCTGAACGAGAACCCCGAAGTGAAATTCCCCTACCTGGACGCCAACTTCACGGTCACCGCGTATGTGACGCCTCCCGACCAGGGCCTCACGGCCGGCGCGACGAGCGCCGAACCGGCACCGGTCTCGGCGGAAACGGAAACCGTCGAAGGCGCGCCCTCCGCGCAGGTGGTGCCGCGATGAACATGCTGAAGAAGGGGCCCGAGCTGAAACTGAGCGACCTCAAGGTCCCGGGCTTCCTCGAGGACGTCTACTACGACCTCCGCGACCGCCACCTGCTCCCGCTCGTGGTTCTGCTCCTGGTCGCCGTCGTCGCGGTCCCGATTCTGATCGGCAGGGGTGGAGACATCGAAGAAGCGATACCGCCCGCGGCGATTCCGCCCGCCAACTCCAACTCGGAGCTGGTGGTCGCCAAAGCTGCCCCGGGCCTGCGCCAGTACGAACGCCGCTTCGAAGGGCAGGTCGCCCGCAACCCGTTCAAGCAGCAATTCACCGAAGCGGAAGGAGGTTCGGGCTCCGGGGAACCGCCGAACGAAGCGACGATCGAATCCTCCGGTAGCGAAGGCACCACCGTGCCGGTTCCCAGCGGGGAAAGCGAAACCTCCGGTGGAGCGCCCGAAGAAGAACCCAACCGAGACCAGCTCACCTACTACTCGTGGGTGATCGACGTCAGCGTCACCCCCGGCTCCGGTGCGGGCGAGAACAAGTCCGAGCCGACCGTGCGCCGCGAACAGCCGCTGTACACGAGCCTGCCGAGCAAGAAGGTCCCTGCCCTCACCTACATCGGCGTCACCAAGGACGAAAAGAGCGCCCTGATGCTGGTCTCCGACAAGGTGACCGGCCTGTTCGGCGACGCCGTCTGCGTCCAGGGCAGCGAAAAGTGCCAGCTGCTCAAACTGGAACCCGGCTTCCCGGTCACCGTCGTCTACGGCGCCGACTCGCGCACCTACCGGATCGAACTGCGCAAGATCCGGCTGGTCACCACGGACAAACTGAACGTCGCCGAGCCGGGGAAGAACGGCAAGAAGGGCGGGTCGAAGAAGAACGGCCGGAGCAAGGGCTACTCCGCTTCGGCGCCCCAGCCGATCTCGCCACCCTCAGCCGATGTAAGCCTCGATCAGCTGCTCGCCGGCCAGTAGCCCGACCACGCCCCCGAGGGCGAGGAAGGGTCCGAACGGGATCGCCATCTTGCGGGCCCCCGCCCCGTGGCGGGCAATCAGCGCCAGCCCGACCAGGCTGCCGGCCAGCAGCGCGGCGAGGATCGCCGGGGCGACGGCGCGGCCGAGGAACAACCCCATAACCGCTGCCAGCTTGACGTCCCCCAGGCCCATGCCCGCCGGGTAGGCAAGGGCAACGAGGAAGAAGAGCCCGCCCGCAGCGGCGGCGGCGATCAGCCGCTCGGGCACCCCGGCCGGGTCGGTCGGCAGGGCGATCGCCAGGCAGATCACGGCGCCGGCGATCAGCACCTTGTTGGGGATCACCCGCCGCTCGAGGTCGGTCAGGGTGACGACCGCGAGCATCGCCACGAACACCATCCCGATCGCCGCCAGCGCCGGGTCGTCCCAGTAGACGAGCACCGTCGCCGCGAACAGCGCCCCGACCGTCAGCTCGGTCAGCGGGTAGCGCGGCGAGATCCGCGCACCACAGCACCTGGCCCGGCCCCGCAGAAGCAGCCAGGACACGACCGGAATGTTGTCCCGGGCCCCAATCTGGGCACCGCAGGCAGGGCACTGCGAGCGCTCCACCGCAAACGGCATCCCCCGCGGCACCCGGTGGGCAACGGCGGTGGCGAAGCTGCCTACGGCAAGCCCCGCAAGGAACGCGATCAAGACGACGACGGGCATGGGGCCGGAGTTCTATCCCGCGCTGGGGACGGGACCTCGATCCATTGCTAACTATTTTCGAGATCGGGAGTATTTGCTATCTCCCAATTCTTGCGGTACTTGCCGTATCTGAAATCGGCAAAAAGCTCGGGCAGCATGCCGGCAAAAAAAGCAACGACGGTCAGGCCAATCGCGAGCCATATGCCATCGGCGAACTTGAGGACGGCCACCAACGCGACCGCGCAGGCCAAGACGAAGAGCGCTTGTTTTAGGACCCACTTCGCGCGAGGCTCTAACGGGGTGCCGGAGTATTTCTCACGAATCTCTTTTAGCTCCTCGGCGGTCAGATCGGATTCATTGCTCATTGGGTCAAACTCTCCTCGAGGCATCTGGCATTCAGCAATAGAGTTCGGCCAACGCAGACCGGCCAACCGACCCAATTCCCACACCGGCCTCCCAGGCCAGGGATGCATAGAACCAGCTGAGACCGGGCGCCCCAGCGACCCTCGGCAACTCGGCAAGTCTGGACAGCGAAGCGAACCTTCTTTTCATCAGGCTGAGAGCTGCAATTCAGGGCTGACTCGATTGCGCCCAAGGACGATCCAAGTCGAGCTTCGGACGCACTGCAGCTATCTGAGGCGCGAGGCGCCCGATGACAGTCCCGATGCCATTTAGACCGAACGTGCCGACGCTGGCCCCCTGCAACGGCAATTCGTAGCTAGTCAGCCCGTCCGAACGACCTTGAAGCTGCGCTTGACCGCTTTCGACTCGAAGTTGCCGGCGGCGTCGGCGCCGCGGATCTTGAGGGTGTGGCGGCGGTAGCTGAGGCGCTTGACCTTGAAGGGCGAGTAGCACGTCTGCCAGCTGCGGCGGTCGAGCTTGCATTCGAACTTGGTGCCGGTCGGATCGCCGCTGACGTCGGCGAAGCGGAAGACAGCCTTGCGGCGGCGGGTCTTCGAGCCGGGCGCCATCGTGATCCGGGTCCGGGGTGCGGTCGAATCCTCGACGTAGACCACCGGCTGCGAGCACTCGGACTTCGCGCCGCCGGCCAGCGAGAGGGCGGAGAAAGCGGTTTCGGAATTATCGGGCACGCGCACGGCGATGCCGGCCGCCAGATCGGCTCCTGGAGCCTCGGCGATCGGGTCGCCGCCGCAGCGCGGAGAGGCGAAGATCCGCACCCGCTCGGCGCCGGCGGCCGAGCCGGCGATCTGGGGCGTGTTCAGGTTGGAGCGGCCCTTGGGCTGCAGGTAGATGCGCGGCGCGACCGGCGCTGCCGGCGAGACTCCCGGCCCACCGCCTCCGCCCGAGCCGCCACCAGGGGGCGGTTCTTCGCCGCCACCACCGCCAGCCGGCGGTTCTTCTTCTTCGCCTGGCTGTTCGGGGGGTTCGCCTTGGAAGTATTTGAGGCCGGGGGTCGAGCAGGGTGAGGTGTCGAATGGTTCTTCGTCCTCGGTCTGGTCCGCGTAGAAGGTGGTGATGCTGTCTTCTTCGACTTTGACCTGGATCCCGGTGGTTTTGAGATCGCCGAGGGTGCCGGTGGCAACCGGGATGCCTTCGCATTTCGAGTCGGTATAGATCCTCACCGTGTTGGTCGCTTCACCCATCACGGCGGTCCGCGCCGGCCCGAAGGCGCGCGGACCGACGACGGATTTGATGATGCTTTCTTCGTCGCCGCGGATGAAAGGTTCGGTCGAATCAGCCGGCGAAGACACGCTCGAGGGCGGCGTCGTCCCGACCAGGAACAGCTGGCCCGTTTTGGCAGCGCCGGCGATCGGGGCGAACGCCCCGAAAGCGCAGGCCGCCGCCAGTACCGCAAGCAGGCACAGTGAGGGGCGGGCCGCGATGGCCCGCCCCTCAGCTGCGATTACGTTTTGCTTAGTCATTGGCTAAGCGGTGAGTCGGGGTGGATCAACCGCCCCAGTCGGCACCGGCCGGGCAGCCGCCAGTTTTTTCGGCGGAGCAGGGGAAGGTCAGAGAGCCTTCGTCATTTTTGATCGAGAAGGTCTGGCTACCACTACCTTTGATGGTGATGGTGTAGCTTTTTCCTTCGTCTTCGATCGTCACGGCCGAGAATTCCGCGCTTTTCAGAGAGGGCTCGATCGTTTCGAGTTCGCCCTGGGTGGCACCGGTGTATTTGCCGCTGTGATCGGTGGAGAAGGTCTCCATCGCGACCTGGGCGGTGTGGGCGTACTCCTTGGCCTTCGCGTCGCCGGCCTTGTCTTTCTGGTTGAAGAAAGCGGGCAGGGCAATGGCGGCCAGGATGCCGAGAATCAGCATTACGACGAGGAGCTCGATCAGGGTGAAACCGGCCTCCTTGTCGCCGTTGAGCCGGGCACCAACTTTGGCCCGGAGATTCTGGATAAACATTAGGTACCTCCTAGGTTCCTAATCGCTTTAGCCAGAGCCCCGTCGCGTTACAGCCACGTGGTGTCCTGTCGACCCCGGTGGTAACCCGGCCGGCTCCGTTTAGGGAGCCCCGTCGGCTTTGCGCCCCCGCCTCGCGACGAGTTTGCCTTTAGCACCAGAGCACTGGCAGTTCTTTTTACCCCTACCTCATCGGCACCACTGGTAATCCCTTAATCCCCGAAACTAGGATTTCAACAGCCCAAAATTTGGGAGCGAATCCTTGTCCGGTAGGGGCTACCGGATGTGTTCGTAGATGCTGAACATCGGCAGGTACATCGCGATTACGATGAAGCCGACGACGCCGCCGACGAAGACGATCATAAGCGGCTCGATCAGCGCCGTCAGGGCCTTGACCTTGGCGTCGACCTCGGCCTCATAGAAATCGGCGATTTTGGAGAGCATGTGCTCCAGTTGCCCGGTCTCCTCGCCGACCGCGACCATGTGGCCGACCATCGGCGGGAAGATCGCATTGCGTTCGATCGGGCCGGAGATGCTGCCGCCGCCTTTGACCGACTCGTAGACGTCGTCCATCGCCTGCTCGACGACGACGTTGCCGGCGGTCTCGCCGGTGAGGCGGATCGCCTGCAGCATCGGCACGCCGGCCGAGACCGAGCCGGCGAAGGTCCGCGACCAGCGGGCCAGGGCCACCTTCTGGATCACGTCGCCGATTTTCGCCGGCAGGCGTAATTTGAAGCGGTCCCAGAGCTCGTTGCCGGTCTCCGTTTTCTTCCACTTGAAGAAGACGAAGATCGAGATGGCGATGCCGGGGATGAGGATGTACCAGTAGCCGGTGAGGAGGTTGGAAGCGCCGACGCAGAGCTGGGTCGGCGCCGGCAGCCCAGCGGCTTCTTCGGGATTTTCCTCGGCCAGTTCTTCGAAGATGCCGGCGAAGATCGGGATCACGAAGGCGACGATCGCGATCAGCACCACGGCCGCGAAGCCGAAGACCAAGGCCGGGTACATCAGCGCCGATTTGACCTGACGCTTCAGGTCATCGGATTTCTCCACCTGGTAGGCGATCCGGTCCATCGATTCCTCGAGGCGACCGGACTGCTCGCCAGAGCGGACCATCGCCCGGAAGAGGCGGTCGAAGACCTTGGGATGGCGCTCCATCGCCGCCTCCAGGGTGCTGCCGGCCTCGACGTCGGAGCGCACCCCCGCCACCGCCGCCTTGATCTGCTCGTCCTGGGTCTGCTCTTCGAGCGTCTGCAGGGTGCGCAGCATCGGCATCCCGGAGGCGATCAGGGTCGCGAACTGGCGCGAGAAGACCGCCAGCTCGCGGGTGTCGATGCCCTGCCATTTCTTGAAGATGTCCTCGATCTTGAGCGGGTCGGACTTCTCGCTGACGTCGAGGACGATCAGGCCGCGCTGGCGCAGCTGCTCGCCGACCGAGGCCTTCGACTCGGCGTCGAGTTCGCCGGCAGAGGTGGTCCCGGCCATGTCCATCGCCCGGAAGGTGAAGGTGGTCGCCGCGGCCATCGCCCGCTAACCGTCCTGCCCGTAGCCCGTCGGCGGCTGCGGACTGACGACGGCAGCGACGGCGGCTGCTTCGTCTGCTGCGCGGCCGGCCAGCTGGGCGGGCATCACCGGCGCCGCGCCGCCGAGCAGTCTTTTCAGCTCCTCGGGGACCGAGGCTCGCTGTTCGGCCAGCGACCGGGTGATCTGGCCGGAGCGGACGAGGCGGACCAGGTCGGCGTCCATCGTCTGCATTCCGACCGCGCCGGAGGTCTGGACCGCAGCGTAGATCTGGTGCGTCTTGCCCTCGCGGATCAGGTTGCGGATCGCCGGCGTCGGCACCAGCACCTCGCAGGCGACGACGCGCCCACGGCCGTCCGCGGTCGGCAGCAGCTGCTGGGTGACGATGCCCTGCAGGGCGATCGAGAGCTGGGTCCGCACCTGGCCCTGCTGCTCGGGCGGGAAGACGTCGATGATCCGGTCGACGGTCTGGGCCGTCGACTGGGTGTGCAGGGTGGCGAAGACCAGGTGGCCGGTCTCGGCCGCGGTCAGCGCGGTGGAGACCGTCTCCAGGTCGCGCATCTCGCCGACCAGGATGACGTCGGGGTCCTCTCGCAGGGCGGCTTTGAGCCCGAGGGAGAAGTCCTCGGCGTCGGCGCCGACCTCGCGCTGGTTGACGATCGAGCGTTTGTGGGTGTGGAGGAACTCGATCGGGTCCTCGATGGTGAGGATGTGGTCCTGGTTCTCGCTGTTGATCACGTCGATCATCGAGGCCAGGGTGGTGCTCTTGCCCGAGCCGGTGGGGCCGGTGACGAGCACGAACCCGCGCGGTTTCGCCGCCAGCTCGCGCAGTACCTGCGGCACACCCAGGCTGTCGAGCTCGGGGATGTCCTGCGGAACCAGGCGGAAGGCGGCGCTGACTGCGCCCCGCTGGAAGAAGCAGTTGACGCGGAAGCGGGCGACGCCCGGGATCGCGTAGGCGAAGTCGAGCTGCTTGTGGTTCTCGAAGCGTTTGCGCTGGTCGTCGTTGAGGATCGAGTAGACGACCTCGCGGGTCTGCTGCCCGCTCAGCACCGAGAAGCCCTCCATCGGTTTGATCTTGCCCTTGTCGCGAATCGCCGGCGGGAACCCGGCGGTGATGTGGACGTCGGATGCGCGCGCCTCGACCATCCGGCGCAGGACCTCGGAGAAATCGAAATCAGGCAGTGACACGGAGAACCTCCTCGAGACTGGTTACGCCGGCTCGGACTTTCACGACGCCGTCCTCGCGCAGGGTGAGCATCCCCTCTTCGCGGGCGACGGCGGCGATCTCGGGCTCGGCCGCGTGGGCAATCGTCATCTCCTTCAACCGGTCGCTCAGACTCATCACCGAGTAGATCCCGACCCGGCCGCGGTAACCGCTGTTGTTGCAGCGCGCGCAGCCGACGTGTTCGTAGGCCTCGACGTCGGTGCCGAGCTGGATCCCCGCTTCGCGCAAGGCCGAGGACGGCACCACGACCCGCCGCTTGCAGTGGGAGCAGAGCTTGCGCGCCAGGCGCTGGGCAACCACGCAGTCGACCGCCGAAGCGGTGAGGAAGGCCTCGATCCCCATCTCGTTGAGGCGGGCGATCGCGCCGGGGGCGTCGTTGGTGTGCAGGGTGGTCAGCATCATGTGGCCGGTCAGCGCCGCCTCGATCGCGATCCGGGCGGTCTCGGCGTCGCGGATCTCGCCGACCATCACGATGTCCGGGTCGGCGCGGAGGATCGAGCGCAGGCCGGTGGCGAAGTCGAGCCCGGCCTTGCGGTTGACGTTCATCTGGTTGACCCCTTCGATCCGGTACTCGACCGGGTCCTCGATCGTGATGATCTTCTTCTCGACCGCGTTCAGCTCGGTCAGGGCGGCATAGAGGGTGGTGCTCTTACCCGAGCCGGTCGGGCCGGTGACGAGGACGGCGCCGTAGGCCCGCCGGAAAGCGTCCTCGAAGCGGGCACGGGCGGACCCGTCCATGCCGAGGTCGTCGAGGTTCCGCTGGGCGTTGCTTTCGTCGAGGATGCGGATCGTCGCCCCCTCCCCGCGCTGGGTCGGCAGGGTGGTGACGCGAAGGTCGATGCGGCGCTCCTCGATCGAGACGCTGATGCGGCCGTCCTGCGGCACGCGCTTCTCGGCGATGTCGAGCTCGCTCATGATCTTCAGGCGGGAGATGACCGCGCCGATCATCCGCTTCGGCACGTGCGCCGCCTCCTTCAGCACGCCGTCGATGCGGAAGCGGACCCGCATCTCCCCGTCCTCGGGCTCGAGGTGGATGTCGGAGGCGCCCTCCCCCACCGCTTGGGCGAGGAGGCTGTAGACGAGCTTGATCACCGGCGCGTCCTCGGCGCCGACCTGCATGTCTGCGACTTCGGCGAGCGCCGCCTCCTCTTCTTCGGCGTCGCTCTCCTCTTCGATGATCGCGCCGGCCGCGGCGCTCTGCAGGGTGCTGAGCCGGGAGAGCAGCGCCTCGACGTCATCCTCGGCGGCGACCGCGATCTGACAGTCGAGGCCGGTCGCGATCTGGATGTCGTCGGCGGCCAGCACGTTGGCCGGGTCGACGGCGGCGACCAGCAGCGTTTTCGAGTCGACGTAGCCGACCGGGACGGCTTTGTAGCGACGGGCCATGGTGACCGGGAACAGTGCCGCCGCAGTGACGTCCACCTGGAAGGCGGTGAGGTCGACGTGGTCGAGGCCGTAGCGCTCGGCGACGGCGCGGGAGAGCTGGTCTGCGGTGATCGCGCCTTCGTCCAGCAGCAGTTGCTCTGGCGGCCTGCCGGCCGAGCGCGAGGCTTCGACCACCTGTTCGACCCTCTCGGCGCTGGCGAAGCCGAGCTCGACCAGGACGTCGGTGACGAACCCGTGCGAGTGCCCGCGCCGGCGCGGCGGCGTCAGACCAAGCGGCCCCTCGACTTCCGGTGGCAGCGCGGGCGCCGCCGAGCCGCCCGAGTCGGGGACCGGCCGCAGATGCGAGGGAGGGAAGTTCCCGTCAGCGCTCATCGGAGTCCCTCACCGCGGGTGGTACGGAAGTTCGTGGCCTTCGTAGGACGCGTCCACGACCGCCTGCTGGACCCCCTCGGGGGTCTGGTAGCCGTAGTCGACAGTGGCTTCGGGATTGCTGCCGCTGAGATGCCGGGGGCGAAGCACGACCAGGGCGGGGACCCGGTTCACTTCCAGCCCGATCGTCACCGCCCCGTAACGGGCGACCTGACGGGCGGGGACGACGAAGAGGGAGACGCCGGAATCGCCTTCGATGGCGCCCGTCGCCCGCTCGACCATCTTGTCGTCGATGCCGCCGTCGTGGACGAAGAGCAGGACAACCGTGTCGCCGCTCCTGTAGGCAGACTTGACCGGGGCCGGCAGGGGCGGCGTCGGGACCGCACCGGCCGCCGTCGGGGGCGTCGCTTCGAGAGCGCTTTCGACCGCGCCTTCGACCGCTTCGCCGGGGGTCGCCCCGGTGGCAGTGCCGACCTGGCCGCTGCCTTCGACCGAGACCGTGGCTTCAGTCGGCCCGGCGGATTCCGATTCTTCTTCGCCGCCGCCGCTCATGCGCATGAACATGAACGCCGCGACGACGACGAGGAGCGCAACCATGCCCACCTGGGCCATCGGGTTTTCGTTCAGCTGCTCCCTCATGACGGCACCGGCTCCTCGCTGCCGAGCTGCTCGATCCCGCTCGCCCGCTGGCCTCCCGCGGCGATCATCAGTTTGAAGTCGTGCGGGTTGGAGGCGTAGTCGAGGGCAACCTCTTCGGTGACTTTGCCCTCCATCACGTAGCCGAGCAGCGACTGGTCGAAGGTGCGCATCCCGTAGTACTCGCCCTCGGAGATGACTTCGGTGATCTTGCCCGTTTCCTCGGGATTCATGATCAGGTCCTGGACCCGGCCGGTGACGACCATCACCTCGGAGGCGGGGACGCGGCCGTCGCCGGTGACGTCGGGGACGAGGCGCTGGGCGATCGCCCCCTTCAGGGTCGCCGCCAGCATCACCCGCGCCTGGTGCTGCAGGTGCGGCGGGAAGAAGTCGACGATCCGGTTGATCGTCTCGGTCGCGTCCAGGGTGTGGACGGTGGAGAGCACGAGGTGGCCGGTCTCGGCCGCGGACAGCGCGGTGCGGACGGTCTCCTCGTCGCGCATCTCGCCGATCAGGATCACATCGGGGTCCTGGCGCAGGACACGGCGCATCGCGCGGGCGAAGCTTTCGGTGTCGGAGCCGACTTCGCGCTGGTTGACGATCGAGTTTTTGTCCGGGTGCAGGTACTCGATCGGGTCCTCGAGGGTGATGATGTGGTCGGTCCGGGTGCGGTTGATGTGGTCGACCATCGCCGCCAGGGTCGTGCTCTTGCCCGACCCGGTGGTGCCGGTGACGAGGATGATCCCGCGCTGCTCCTCGGCCAGCTGGGTGACCACGGGCGGCAACCCGAGGTCCTCTACCGAGCGGATTTCGAAGGGGATCGCGCGACAGACGATCGAGATCGAGTCGCGCTGCTTGAAGGCGTTGACGCGGAAGCGCGAGAGGCCGGGGATCGAGTAGCTGAAGTCGGCCTCGCCGCATTCCTCGAATTCGGTCAGCGACCGAACCTCGGCGATGTCGTTGAAGGCGTGTTCGGTGTCTTTCGGCTCCAGGGCGGGATAGCCCTCGAGCGGCGCCAGCTCACCATGCAGCCGAGCCGTGGGCGGCACGCCCACCTTCACATGCAAATCGGACCCACCCCGCTCGACCAGGGTGCGCAGCGCTGAGTCAATTTCAAACATCCCAGCCTGTATCGGCCGGTCCTTCTAATCGCTTAACGCTGGGCCACCTCGTCCGCTCCGCCAGCTGTCGAAGGGGCGAGTTTGCCCCTCTCGCAAAGGCTCCAGAACCAAGGCCCGAAGCAAGCAGCCCGCCCCAGCTGCGCGACGGTCTTTGGGAGAGGGGCAAACTCGCCCCCTCCCACTGCAGCTACTAAGCGACCTCGCGCAGTTTCTGCGCCTCGCCGAGACTCTGGAGCTTTTTCAAGCTCTGATTCTCGATCTGCCGAATCCGCTCGCGGGTGACGTTGAAGGTGCGGCCGACCTCGTCCAGGGTCCGCGGGTGCTCGCCGCCGAGCCCGTAACGGAGCTCGAGCACGCGGCGCTCGCGGTAGGAGAGGTTCTCGAGGGCCTCTTTGAGGGCCTCTTTGGTCAGCAGGTCCGCGGCCCGGTCGAACGGGCTCTCGGCCTTCTCGTCGGCGATGAACTGGCCGAACTCCGACTCCTCCTCGTCGCCGACCGGCTTCTCCAGCGAGACCGGGGCCTGGGCGGAGCGCTTGATCGAGTCGACCTCCTCGGGATCGATGCCGGTTACCTCAGCGATCTCCTCCGGGGTGGGCTCGCGGCCCAGCTCGGTGACCAGCTTGCGCTCGGCGCGGCCGATCTTGTTCAGCTTCTCGACAACGTGGACCGGAATGCGGATCGTCCGCGCCTTGTCAGCCAGCGCCCGGGCGATCGCCTGGCGGATCCACCAGGTCGCGTAGGTGGAGAACTTGAACCCCTTGCGGTAGTCGAACTTCTCCGCCGCGCGGACCAGGCCGAGGGTCCCCTCCTGGATCAAATCGAGGAAGGGCAGGCCCTGGTTCCGATAATTTTTCGCGATCGAGACAACCAGTCGCAGGTTCGACTCGACCATTTTCTGCTTCGCGTCGAGGTCGCCTCGCTCGATCCGTTTCGCGAGTTCGACCTCCTCCTGCGCGGTCAGCAGGCGGACTTTGCCGATGTCCTTGAGGAACAGCTGCAAGGAATCGGTGGTCATGTCCGGTTTCAGGTCGAGCGCCTGTTTCTGGCGCCGGCGACCTTTTTTGCCGGTGTCGACGGGAAGCGCTTCGGCGGCCGCTTTCTGGGCCGGATCCATGTCCTCGACAAGCTCGATCCCCGACTTCTCGAGGTGGCCGTAGAGGTCCTCGACATCAGACTCGTCGAGATCGACCTCGGAGACCGCCGAGGCGACGTCGCCGAAGGTCAGTACGCCGAGCTGCTGCCCGCGATTCAGGAGGTTTTTGACCTCCTCAAGTTCCTGAAGCTCTGCTACCAGCATCCGTTTCTACTCGTTCCCTTGCGCTAGATGTTTAGTTCTGGGCGTTGAAGTTCTGGGCGATGAAATGTCGCCGCGACCCCAAAGTCGCGCCGTACCGACAAAAAGCGGACCGAAGACGTGGTCCGCGAAGTAGCGTCTACATCGTCATTGTGCCCAGGTGGGCGGGCGTCCGAAACCGGTCAAACGCCTGTTCGCATGGTACTCGCTTCAGTTTGTGAAGTCAATGCCTGAAAACCACCGACATCCGACCCCCTGGCTGCGCGCTTTCTGGAACCGAGCCTACCGGGAGAACGTCACCGGCCTTTCGGCGATGGTCGCCTACAACCTGATGCTCGCGGTCTTCCCCTTCGCCCTCCTGGTCCTCTTCGTCTTCGGCCAGGTGCTGAAGATCGGGGGCGTCGAGAGCAGCGTCCTCGCCGACCTCCAGCGCCTCTTCCCGAACACGGAGCAGCAGACGCTGACCGACGCCCTGACCCGGATCGAGAACAACTCGACGCCGATCGGGATCGCCGCCTTCGCCGGCTCGCTCTGGATCGGGGCCTCCTTCTGGGGGGCGATGGACACCGCCTTCTGCCGCATCTACCACGTCGAATGCCGCGGTTGGGTCGAACAGAAGCGCTTTTCCTTTGCGATGCTCGTCGTCGTCCTCCTCTTCATCGCCGCCAGCATCTTCGTGCCGACGGTGGAGAGCACGGTTCTCTCCAGCACCGACCGGCTGCCGCTCGGGCTCTCCGACATCAAGGCGATCGACACGATCCTGCTGCTCGCCGCGGCGCTGCTGGTCACCTTCGGCATCTGCTGCGTGATCTTCTGGGCGGTGCCGAAAGGCCATATGCCCTGGCGCGCGGTCTGGCCGGGAGCCCTCTTCGTCACCGTCGGCGCCGGCCTCGCCAACTGGCTCTTCCCCATCTATCTCTCCAACGTGTCCAGTCTCTCGCGGTTCGGCTCAACCCTCGGTTTCATCCTCATCGCCCTGCTCTGGTTCTACGTGCTCAGCCTGGCGCTGATGGTCGGCGCGGTGATCAACTCGCTGCGCTTCGAGTACGACGACACCGGGGAAATCCCATACCACGCCCAGCAGCCGGCCAAGCCGTGCCAGGGCTGTGACGAAGAGCGTTCTGCACCCAAGAGCGGCGCAACCCCAACCAGTTAATAAATACTGTCGTATCCTTCCGGGCGGGGAATTACTGCCGAATTGGACCAGCGGTCCAATGACCGGCGAAGGTGGGAGAATCGGCATTGATGCAAAAACATCGGAGTTCTGAAAACCCCGGCAATGTTTTGCGTCCGACCACCCCGCCCGACATCGCCAACCAGACACAGCGCCGGCGGATCATCGACGCGATCGTCGAGAGCTGCGCGGAGAAGACCTACGCGGCGACGACGATCACCGACATCGTCGGCCACGCCCACATCTCCCGGACCACCTTCTACAAGCACTTCGACGACAAGCGCTCCTGCTTCGACGCCGCGCTCGACCACTGCCTGACCGAGCTGCAGGGGACGGCGGCTGCCTCCCACTCTGCCGCCGACCCGCCGGCCGACGCCGCCCGCAAGGCCGCGACCGCTGTGCTCGAGACGCTCGCCGACCGTCCCGGCCTCGCCCAGCTGCTGACCGGCGACGCGATCGCGCTGCAGCCGAAGGTCGTCGAGCGCTACCGCCGGGCGACCGTCCCGGCCCTCGAGGCCCTCTGGCGGCGGAACGGCGACAGCCCCGAGGCGCACACCGACCCGCGGCTCGCCTTCGGCCAGGCCCAGGTCCTGATCCTCAACCAGATCGCCACCGGCAAGGCCGACCGCCTGCCGGAGCTGCGCGGGGAGATCGTCTACCTGACGGTCAGCCCATACGGCGGCCACGAGGAGGCGCTCGAGCAGGCCCGGATCGCCCGGGAAACCGAGTCCGGCGCCAGGAGCCGGTGACCGAGGAGCCCGAGGACCTGCGCCAATGGCGCCTCCCCCGCGGCCGGCACGGGCTGCCGCGGGAGCTGGTCGAACGCTCGCAGCGGGAGCGGCTGCTGGCCGCCGTGGTCCGGGTGACGGTGGAGAAGGGCTACGAGTCGACCACCGTCGCCGACATCCTCGGCGAGGCGGGGGTCGGTCGCGAGAGCTTCTACGAACTCTTCGACGACAAACTCGACTGCATGGTCGCCGCCCACAAGATCCTCCTCGACGACCTCGAGGAGGCGGTACGGGCCGTGTACATCGGCGACGACCCCTGGCCACCGCGGGTGCGGGAAGGGCTGCGGGTGGCGCTCGAGTGGTTCGCCGCCGACCCGGAGGCCTCGCGCTTCCTCCTGGTCGAGACGAGTACCGTCGGGCCCACCTTCCGTTCGATCTTCAAGCGCGAGTACGCGCGGTTCACCGGCATGCTCGACGACGGCTTCGACGACTCGACGCCTGGGCCGGAGCTGACCGAGGCGACCAGCCTCGGGGTCGGCGCCCTGCTGGCGAGGATCTACGAAGAGATCCTCCTCGACCGGGTGGCGGAGCTTCCCCGCCTGCTCCCCGACCTCACCTACGACTTCCTCGTCCCGTTCGTCGGCGAAGAGATCGCGCGGGAACAGCAGGCGGCAGCCGCCGCTTAAGGGCCACTGGAAGCCGCCCGCTGCAATGCCGGCCGCAACGGGGTGCGCTCGACGTCGAACAGCGCCATGCCCGAGGGGTCGCTGACGGTCGTCTCGGTGGCGAGCCCTTCGATCAGCGGCCGCGCGACGCCAACGTCGACCGGGGTCACCAGCCCGATCCAGAGCGAGGAGAGCCACGGAGTCAGCAGCGGCACGGTGAGCCGGCGCGGCGGGTGGCGGCCGAGGGCGCGGGCGAGCTCGTCGATCATGCCGCCGTAGGTGGTGATGTCGGGCCCGCCGATTTCGATCTCGCGATCGACCGGCAGGGCGAGGTCAGCAGCAGCGGCGAGGTAGGCGACGGCGTCCGCGACGGCGATCGGCTGGGTGCGGGTGACGACCCAACGGGGGGTGATCATCAACGGCAGGCGGCGGACCAGGTAGAAGGTCGGTGCGGAACGACTCGCTGCCGGCGCCGATCACCGCGGCGGCGCGGAAGTAGGTGACGGGGACCTCGCCCTGGCGCAGCGTTTCCGCCGTCGCGTGGCGGCTGTCGAGGTGCTTCGACCCCTCCCCAAGCCCGCCGAGGTAGACGATTCGCTTGACCCCGGCCGCAGCAGCGGCGCGGGCGAAGTTCTCCGCTCCTTCGTGGTCGCGCTCGGCGAAGTCGCCGTCCGCCCCCCGGCCCATCGAGTGGACCAGGTAGTAGGCGACGTCGACTCCCTCCAGGGCGGGGCCGAGCGTCTCCGGCTCCAGCACGTCGGCGCGGACGACCTCGCAGCCGGCCTGCTTCAGGTCCTCGGCTCGCTCCGGGTGGCGCGCCAGCGCCCGCACCTCGCGGCCTTCGTCCCGCAGGTGCCCGTAGAGCAGGCCACCGATGTAGCCGGTCGATCCGGCGACGGCGATCACGCCGCTCATCTACCCGGTCGGCGGGAAATCAGCCGTAGCGCTCACCCGTGACGGCCCGCAGCTTCGAGCGGTCGTGACGGGCGTGGACCCGGCGGACGGTGCCGGAGCGGGAGCGCATCACCAGCGATTCGGTGGTGGCGCCGGGTCCGCGGTAGCGGACGCCCTGGAGGACGTCGCCGTCGGTGACGCCGGTGGCGGAGAAGAAGACGTCGTCGCCGGAGCAGAGGTCGTCGGCAGTGAGGATGCGGTCGAGGTCGTAGCCGGCGTCGACCGCGGCCGAGCGCTCCTCGTCGTTGCGCGGCCAGAGGCGGCCGATCAGCTGCCCGCCCATCGACTTCAGGGCGGCCGCCGAGAGCACCCCCTCCGGGGTGCCGCCGATCCCCCACAGGAGGTCGACCGGGGAGCGTTCGCTGACCGCCAGCAGCGCCGCCGAGACATCGCCATCGCTGATCAGGCGGATACGGGCGCCGGCCTCGCGGATCTCGCGCATCGTCTCCTCGTGGCGCGGGCGGTCGAGCATGACGACGGTCACGTCGCCGACACTGCCACCCTTGCGCTCGGCGATCAGTTTCAGGGTCTCCGGCAGCGGCCGGTCGAGGTCGAGCAGGTCGGCGATCTCCTCGCCGCCGGCCATCTTTTCCATGTAGACGCAGGGGCCGGGGTCGAACATCGAGCCGCGCTCGGCGAGCGCGATCACGGCGAGAGCGCTGGGCATTCCCTTGGCGCAGAGCGTCGTCCCCTCCAGCGGGTCGACGGCGATGTCGACCACCGGCGGGCTCCCGTCGCCGATCTGCTCGCCGTTGAAGAGCATCGGAGCTTCGTCCTTCTCCCCCTCGCCGATGACGACGACGCCGTCCATCGCGACCGAGTCGAGGACGAATCGCATCGCGTCGACGGCCGCGCCGTCGGCGGCGATCTTGTCGCCGCGCCCGACCCAGCGGGCCGAGGCCAGCGCGGCCGCCTCGGTGACGCGGACGAGCTCCAGCGCGAGGTTGCGGTCCGGCTTGGCGGTCGGGGAGGCCTCCATCCGCCCGCAACCCTATTGGAACGATTAGGGTCAGGGCATGGACCGCTGGGGCTTGACGCTGCCGCTGCCCGGGCTGACGCTCGCCGGCCACGAGGAGCTGGTCAAACGCGCCGAGGCGGCCGGCTATACCGATCTCTGGACGGGAGAGACCGCCGGCCCCGACGGCTTCACCCCGCTGGCGCTGAGCGCCGCCTGGACCGAGCGAGCGCGGCTCGGGACCGGGATCGTCGGCGTCTTCCAGCGCGGGCCGGCGCTGCTGGCGCAGCAGGCGGCGGCGCTCGCCGACGCCTCCGAGGGGCGCTTCGTGCTCGGCATCGGCTCCTCCTCGGACCGGATCGTCGAAGGCTGGAACGGGATTCCCTTCGAGAAGCCGCTGAGCAAGGTGCGCGAGACGCTCGACTTCCTCGGCCCGGCGCTGGCCGGCGAGCGGACCGGGACCGGCTTCAAGCTGGAAGGGAAGCCGGCGCACCGGGTACCGATCGTGCTGGCGGCGCTGCGCGGCAAGATGCTCGAGCTGGCGGTCGAGCGCGCCGACGGCGCCTTCACCAACTTCCTACCGCTGGCCGGCCTGCCGAAGGTGACCGCGCAGCTGCAGGGCGCACCGGAGGGCTTCGAGCTGCTCTGTCGCTTCTTCTGCATCCCCGGCGAGCGCGAGCAGGTCGAGCCGCTGGCCCGCTTCATGTTCTCCTCCTACATCACCGTCCCGGTCTACGCCGAGCTTCTACCGCTGGCTCGGCTACGGCGAGCAGATCGAGCCGATGGTCGAGGCCTGGGAAGCGCGGCGACCGCCAGGCGGCCGCCGCCGCGGCGCCCTGGGAGGCGATCGAGGAGATGTTCATCTTCGGCACGCCCGAGCAGATGAAGGAGCGCCTCGGCGACTTCGTCGCCGGCGGCATCACCCTGCCGATCCTCACCCCGATCGTCACGCCGGACAAACTCGCGGAGACGATCGACGTGCTGGCGCCGAACTGAGGGCGTTCAAGCGCCTACCGATAGGGAGCGACAGCGATTGGAAGAACAGCTGGTGCGACGAGTCCGCGTCAGTACACCTATACGGGGCACTGTCGCGGACTCGCGAATCGGCGTCCCCTGGATAGCTGTCGGAGGAGGGTGCCGGTGTCCCTCGGAGGAATGTTCGGCGATATGCAATCTGTCTTTTGCGCGCGGAGCGCGCGGCGGGTTCTCCCCGGAGCGAAGCGGAGGGGAGGTCAATTCCGGAGAGGGATACCGGCACCCTCTACCGGCCAGCTAGCCGTCCTTCGTTTCTTCAGTTAATGAGCTGTAGGCGTCGGGGCGGCGGGTCGTGAGGAACGGGAAGAGCTCCAGCCAGTCCCGGCGCTGGTCGAGGTCGAGGTCGGCGACCAGGACCGCGGGCTCGTCGCGCGGGGCCTGGGCGAGGACGCGGCCGTAGGGGTCGGAGATGAAGGAGGAGCCGTAGAAGCTGAGGGGCGGCTCGTCGCCGATGCGGTTGACGGCGACCATGAAGATGCCGTTGGCGATCCCGTTGGCGACGATCACCTGCTGCCAGAGCGGCTGGGTGTCGAACTCGGGGTGGTCGGGCTCGGAGCCGATCGCGGTCGGGTAGACGAGGACGTCGGCGCCCGCGAGGCTGTAGGCGCGGGCGACCTCGGGGAACCACTGGTCCCAGCAGGTCGGCAGGCCGAGCCGGGCCTCGCCGAGGGCGACGAGCGGGAAGGGCCTCGGAGCCGGCCGGGCCGGGGCGGAAGTAGCGGTCCTCGTGGTAGCCGGCGGTGACCGGGATGTGGAGCTTGCGGGTGCGGGCGACCAGCTCGCCGTCGGGGGCGACGACGATCGCGGTGTTGAAGCCGAGGCCGTCGTCGCCGTCGGCGCGCTCGTAGAGCGAGGCGTGGACGTGGACGCCGTGTCGCCGCCGCCATCCGGGCGGCGAAGTCGAAGGTCGGGCCGCCGGGCAGCTCCTCCGGCTCGGCGCCGGCGGCCTGCGGCCCGGCCGGGTCGACGGCGAAGTAGCGGCTCAGGGTCAGCTCCTGCAGGCAGACCAGCCGCGCGCCCTCGCCGGCCGCGATGCGGACGCCCTGCCGCCAGCGCCGCCGCGTGCTCGTCGGGGTCGGGGTGCCAGCGCTGCTGGACGGCGGCGATCCGGAACGGCGGCCGCTGCGGCGGGCGCGTGCGGGCCGGCGACTCGGGCGGCTCCGTCGGCGCGGATCAGGCGGATCTCGCTCCACCTCGACTGTAGCCGTCACAGCCCGATAGCGACAATCGGGAGGTGAGCGCGACCCTCGACTCCACGCCCGCCGCCGACGGCTTCCGCATGCCGGGCGAGTTCGAGCCGCACGGCGGCTGCTGGATGGCCTGGCCGGAGCGGCCCGACAACTGGCGCGCTCGGGCGCCGAAGCCGGCGCAGGAGGCCTTCGCCGCGGTGGCGGAGGCGATCGCCGCCTCCGAGCCGGTGACGATGGCGGTCTCCGACGCCCAGTTCGAGCGCGCGCCGGGCGCTGCTGCCGCCGGCGGTGCGCGTGGTCGAGATCTCGACCGACGACGCCTGGATGCGCGACACCGGCCCGACCTTCGTCGTCGACGGCGAGGGCGGGCGGCGCGGCGTCGACTGGCGCTTCAACGCCTGGGGCGGGCATCGAGGCGGCCTCTACTCGCCCTGGGACCGCGACGAACGGGTCGCCGCCAAGGTGCTGGAGATCGAGGGCGCCGACCGCTACCGGGCGCCGATCGTGCTCGAGGGCGGCTCGATCCACGTCGACGGCGAGGGCACCGTGCTGACCACCGAAGAGTGCCTGCTCAACCCGCAACCGCAACCCGGAGCTCTCGCGGGAGCAGATCGAGCGCGGCCTGCTCGACTACCTCGGGGCCGAGAAGGTCGTCTGGCTCGGCGCCGGCGTCTTCGAGGACGAGACCGACGGCCACGTCGACAACCTCGCCTGCTTCGCCCGGCCCGGGCGTCGTCCTGCTGACCTGGACCGACGACGAGGCCGACCCCCAGCACGCGATCTCCCGCGACGCGCGCGAGCGGCTCGAAGCCGCGACCGACGCCCGCGGGCGCTCGCTTCGAGGTCGTCCCCCTCCCCTCCCCCGGCCCGCTGCAGATCGTCAGCCGAGGAGGCGGCCGGGGTCGACGCCCGCGAGGGCACGCAGCCGCGCCGGGCCGGCGACCGCCTCGCCGGCTCCTACGTCAACTTCTACCTCGGCAACTCGCGCATCGTCGATGCCGCTGCTCGACCCGCGCCACGACGACGAGGCGGCGGCGATCCTGCGGCGGCTGCTTCCCCGAGCGCGAGGTGGTCGGCGTGCCGGCGCGCGAGATCCTGCTCGGCGGCGGCAACATCCACTGCATCACCCAGCAGGTGCCGGCTGTCTAAACGGTCGCGCCTAGGCGGGCGCCGCGAGGCTGAGGGCGTAGTCCCCAGCCGCATCGGTGAACCAGCCGCGCAGCTCGAGGCCGGCACCGGCGTAGACGTCTTCGAGCCGCTCGCGGGTGAACTTGGTCGAGATCTCGGTCCGCATCTCCTCGCCGGCGGCGAAGGAGATCTCGAGGTCGAGATCGTCGAGCCGGACGTCCTGGTCGGCGAGGGATCGCAGGCGGATGTCCATCCGCTCCGCCTCCGCGTCGTAGCGGGCGACGTGCTCGAAGGCGTCGAGGTCGAAGTCGGCGCCGAGCTGGCTGTTGAGGACGGCGAGGACGTTCTTGTTGAACTCGGCGGTGACCCCGGCGGCGTCGTCGTAGGCGGCCTCGAGGCGGGCGCGGTCCTTGATCAGGTCGGTGCCGAGCAGCAGATGGTCGCTCCGGTCCGAGCAGGGCCCGGATCCGCTCGAGGAAGGCGTGTCGCTGGCGCGGATAGAGGTTGCCGATCGTGCCGCCGAGGAAGGCGATCATCCGCTTTTCGGTGCCGTGGGGAACGCGCTCCAGGTGCTGCTCGAAGTCGCAGACCAGCCCGTGGACGTCGAGGCCGGGGTACTCGTCGACCAGCTCAGCCGCGGTGCGCTGGGTGATCTCCTCGGAGATGTCGACCGGGACGTAGGTGTCGAGGCTGCCGCGGTCGCGCATCGCGCTCAGCAGGTGACGGGTCTTCGCCGCCGAGCCGGAGCCGAGCTCGACCAGCGTGTTGGGCGAGCCGGCCGCATCGAGGATCTCGGCCGAGCGCCCGGCGAGGATCTGGCGCTCGGCCCGGGTCGGGTAGTACTCGGGCAGCTCGGTGATCTGCTCGAACAGCCGCGAGCCGCGCTCGTCGTAGAAGTATTTCGGCGCCACCTCCTTCGGGTAGGCGCAGAGGCCGGCGCGGACGTCTCGCGCCATCCTCGCCGCGGCGTCGGCGTCGAGGTGGACGTCGATCGCGATCGTCATACGTCCCTCGCACAGCGCAGGCCGGCAAAAATCTGGCTCCGCTGCGGCAGGTCCCAGTTGCGGAAGCTCGGCCGGGCGACCCGCGGGTGGGTCGCCCAGGAGCCGCCGCGCAGCACCTTGTACTCGTCGCCGAAGAAGACCTCGGAGTACTCCGGGTAGGGGAAGGCGGCGAAGCCCCGGTAGGCGAGGAAGTCCGAAGAGGTCCATTCCCAGCTGTGGCCGAGCCCGTCGAGGCGGTCGCGGGCCGCCTCCCACTCGTACTCGGTCGGTAGCCGCTTGCCGGCCCAGCTGGGCGAAGGCGTCGGCCTGGTCCCAGGAGACGTGGATGACCGGGTCATCCCGGTTCGACCGCCGACCGCCGGCCACGAGCGGTGTACACCCACCAGTTTCCTTCCCGCTCCCAGTACAGCGGCGGCTCGGCGCCGGTGGCTTCCATGAAGGAGATGTACGCGTCGTTGTTGACCGGAGTTCGATCGATTTCGAAGTCGGCGAGCGAAATCGACGTGGCGCGGGCGCTCGTTGTCGTAGGCGAAGCCGCGGCCCGGGGCGCCGATCTCGTGCTCCCCGGCCTCGATCGCGACCATCTCCTCGCTGCCGAACTCCTTTGTCGCCGCTATGCGGGCAGCGCTGCGTTCGGCTTCGACCTCGGCCGGCAGCTCGTAGCCCTCGACCAGCTGCAGCAGCTGCAGCATCGTCTCGTTGTGCTGCAGCTCGTGGGCGAGCAGCATCTCGTAGACGAACCCTTCTCGCAGCAGCGGGTCCTCGACCTCGGGACCGATATCCACATCCTCCAGTACGTCGAGAGTCGCGCTCGCGGACGTCCGCCATGTAGGCGCGCAGCTCGGCGTCGCGCAGGATCGGCAGCTCGCCGCGGACCTTGCGCGGGTTCTCGATCGCGTCGTAGAAGCGGCCGAGCTCCCCGTGCAGCGGCTCGCGGCCCCCGATCGTCTGCACCAGCCAGAGCTCCTCGAAGTTGGCGATGTGGCCCAGGTCCCAGGCCAGCGGGCTGAGGATCGGCGAGTAGACGGTGTTCAGCTGCTCGTCGTCGAGCGGCTCGACCAGCGCCAGGGTTCGCTCTCGCGCCTCGCCGAGTGCGTCCGCAATCGCTGCCTTCGACTGTGAGGTCACGTCGGCCGGGATACGAAGACCCTAGCGAGCATTAAGTACCCACCTGTGAATCAGTCGGTTCCCTGGGCCTCGGGGTCCAGCCACACCCGCTTCAGCCAGGGCGGCGAGATCGCGAAGCGAGCGGTGCTTTCGGCGGCGATCGGCTCGAGCGGGATCAGGTGCACGCGGCGGCCGGGGGTGAAGCGGGTGACGTCGGGGCCGAGGACGACGGCGTTGCCGGCATGGCTGCCGCCGGAGACGAAGTTGAGCGGCATCGCCGGCCCCCAACCGTCGTGGGCGAGGACGCCTGAATCGGAGGCCCAGTTCTTCGTGCCGCGCACGTAGTTGTAGCCGTGGTGGGAGGAGGCGCGCTGCTCAACCCGGCCGTCGGCGAGGAGGCGGAACTGGATGCTCTCCCAATCGTCGTGGTGATACCCCTTGTCCCCCGCGACAGGCACCCCTCGCAGGGTCGCCGAGTCGGCGTAGTAGGTCCAGAACTGGACGTAGAGGCTGCCGGCGCGAGTGCCCCCACAGTCCGCCCCGGCGCCTTCGGCTTCCTCCGCAGCCTCCTCCCTGCAGTCGATCACGTGGACGAAGGCGGTCACCGGCAGACGCTCGTCGGTCCTGTGGACCAATCCACTCTCCGCCCCGTCGCCACACCGCGGAGCCCGGCAAAGACGAAAGTCGACCGGCAGCGCCCGCGACCCTCGCTCGAAGACCAGCGTCGGCATGAATCGCCGCGCCAGCGTCCCGACTTCGGTGCCGTAGGCGGCAACCAGCGCCGGCTCGTCCCCGCACCCGTCCGCCAGCGAAGCGGCACAGAGCAGTCGATCGGCCAGCGCCCGCGCGAGGGTTGCCCCCGGGACCCGTGCGCCCATCGCGACCACCGCGAGCATCAGTAGCGAGACGAGCAGCACCAGACCCACCCACTCGACCGTCCCCTGCCCCCGCTCGGACCGCATGAGCTGACGCTAGGCGGCGCCGGCATACGTGTGTGTGCCTTGGGTGCCAACTCGCCAACCGGTTCGAAGCAACTCTGTGACGGGCCGAATGACAAGCGGGTTCGCAACCGACCTGAGATGGTTCTGGCATGAAGCTCGCCCTCGCCCTTCTCGCGATCGCAGCCGCGGCCCTGCCGGCCGTCGCCGGCGGCAACGACTTCGCCGGTCGGAGCGAACCGCTGCGGGCGACCGTGGTCAGTTCTCGCGGAGCCGGTCCGGTCCACCTCGGCGACACGGTTCGGTCCCTGCACCGCCGTCACCTGATCGGGCGCCTGCGGCCGGGCTGCGAACTGGACCCGGGACAGCGGGTGGCGCGACTACGTTCGCCCCTGAAGGGATTTGCGATCTTCAGCCACCCCAACAATCGGGTGCGGTCGCTGACGATCGAAGGCGGCGGTGAAACCGCCGAGGGGGCGGGGATTGGCAGCAGCCCCGCCGAAGCGCGAGAGCTCTACCCCAACGCCGATTACGATCCGCCGGGAACCGTCGGTCCCTTCGAGGATGGATTCATCTGGGTCAACAACAGCCAATCGCCGAAGCTGACGTTCGTGGTCGACGCGGACAGCCGCGTCATCTCCCAGATCGACGTTCACTTTCCCGCTTTCTGCGAGTAGCCCCAGCCCTTCTCCTCTGCTTCTGCCTGCTTCCGAGCGGACGGGCGGGAGCGGGAGGGCGGGAGGTAATCGGCCGCTCGGTCCAGGGTCGGCCGATCGTCGCGTTCGCAGCGGGGTCGATGACCCGGCGTTGAAGGTGCTGGTGGTCGGCGCGATCCACGGCAACGAGACGGCCGGGATGCGGATCGCCCGCCGGCTGATCGCTACCGGCGCCGCCGGCCGGGCGTCCGACTCCTCGTCGTCCCGACGCTCAACCCCGATGGCGTCGCCGCCGGCACGCGCGGCAACGCCCACGGCGTCGACCTCAACCGCAACTTCCCCTTCGACTGGCGGCCGCTGCGGACGGCGAATACTCCGGTCCGGGTCCTCTCTCCGAGCCAGAGTCCCGCGCCGCCTACGGCTTGATCCTCAGCGAGCGACCCGACGTGACGATCTGGTTCCACCAACCCTTCGGCCTGATCGACCGCCCCGACGGCAACCCCTTCGCCGCCCGCCGCTTCTCAGAGCTGATCGGCCTCCCCCTCGTCCGCCTCCCCGGCCGCTACCCCGGCAGCGCCTCCCGCTGGCAGAACCACCGCTTCCCCCGGACACCGCCTTCGTAGCCGAGCTGCCGCGACGGTCAACCGTGTCACTGGTCAGACGCGGCGCGACCGCGGTACGGATCCTCGCCGCCGAGCTCGCCGAGCCCGGCGAGCGCGGTGTCCCTGACTTAGAGGTTCCCGATCTCGGCGGCGATCTCCGCGGCGGCCTGTTTGGCGTCAGCGAACAGCATCGAGGTGTTCGGTTCGTAGAAGAGGTCGTTGTCGATGCCGGCGAAGCCGGGGCTGAGGGAGCGCTTGATCACGATCACCTCTTGGGCTTCGGAGACCTCGATGATCGGCATTCCGGCGATCGGCGAGTCGGGATCGTTTTTGGCGGCCGGGTTGGTGACGTCGTTGGCGCCGACGACGACCGCCACGCTCGTGCGGGACATCTCCGGGTTGATCTCCTCCATCTCCTTCAGGTTCTCGTAGGCGACGTCGGCCTCGGCGAGGAGGACGTTCATGTGGCCGGGCATGCGGCCGGCGACCGGGTGGATCGCGTAGTTGACCGTGACCCCGCGCGCTTCGAGCTCGTCGGCGACCTCCTTGATCGCGTGCTGGGCCTGGGCGACGGCGAGGCCGTAGCCGGGGACGATCACGACGGTATCGGCGTAGGCGAGCTTGATCGCCGCGTCCTGGGCGCCGATCGAGACGTGCGGCCGCTCCTCGCCCGTGCCTCCCGCCGCCGCCGGAGGGCGCGCCGCCGAAGCCGGAGAAGAGGATGTTGGAGACCGAGCGGTTCATCGCCGTCGCCATCTCCATGGTGAGGATCGTTCCCGAGGAGCCGACCAGGGTGCCGGCGACGATCAGGGCGACGTTGTCGAGCGCGAAGCCGGCCGCCGCGGCGGAGAGACCGGTGAAGGCGTTCAAGCAGCGAGATCACGACCGGCATGTCGGCGCCGCCGATCGGCAGGACGACGAGGTTGCCGAGGATCGCCGGCGGCGATCAGGATGCCGATGAAGAGTCCCTGCGAGGGCGTCGTCGTTGTCGACCGCGAGGATGACGCAGACGGCGATGATCCCGATCAGCAGGACGGCGTTGATCACCTGCTGGCCGGGCACGGCCAATGGCCGGGTCGGGATCAGGTCCTGAAGCTTGGCGAAGGCGATGTTCGAGCCCCAGAAGGAGACCGAGCCGACGACGCCGGCGAAGATGATCGGGATCAGATCGTCGAGGCCGGGAAGTGCCCGGCGTTGATCTCGAGATCTCGTGGCGGATCTCCGACCAGGCGATCAGGGCGACGGCGCCGCCGCCGACCCCGTTGTAGAGAGCGACCATCTGCGGCATCTCGGTCATCTGCACGCGGATCGAGGCGATGACGCCGACCGCGGTGCCGATCCCGAGGCCCAGCGCGATCAGGCCCCAGTTGCCCATCCCGTCGAGCAGCAGGGTGGTGACCACGGCGATCGCCATGCCGCCGGCGGCGACCAGGTTGCCGCGCTTGGCGGTGGTCGGGTGGGTGCCCTGTTTGATCCCGATGATGAACAGCGAGAAGGCGACGATGTAGAGCGCCGTGGCGGCGTCGCCGCCCGGCTGCAGCACGGCGCTGAACCATCAGGCGCCGCCCTTCCCGTCAGAGCTCGGCCTTCGGTTTCGGCTTTTTCGCGAACATGCCGAGCATCCGGTCGGTGACCATGAAGCCGCCGACGATGTTGATCGCGCCGAAGGCGACGGCGATCGTGCCGATCACGTACTCGAGCCCGTCGTCGGCGTAGCCGAGGACGATCAGGCCGCCGAGCATGACGATGCCGTGGATCGCGTTGGTCTGCGACATCAGCGGCGTGTGCAGGGTGGTCGGCACCTTCGAGATCACCTCGAAGCCGACGAAGACGGCGAGGACGAAGATCGTGATCTCGGTCATCAAGCTCCATGGCTACTTCGCTGCCCTCTCGTTTTTGATCTCGCCGCCCTGGGTGATGCAGGCGGCGGCGATGATGTCGTCCTCGAAGTCGACCTTGATCTCGCCCTCGTCGGTGACGATCAGGCCGAGCAGGTTCTCGAGGTTCTTGGCGTAGAGCTGGGAGGCGGGCGCCGGCATCTCCGAGGGGAGGTTGCGGCTGCCGATCACTTTCACCCCGCCCTCGACCACGGTCTGGCCGGCCTGGGTCAGCTCGCAGTTGCCACCGGTCTCGGCGGCGAGATCGACGATCACCGAGCCGGGGGACATGTTGCGGACCGCCTCGGCGGTGATCAGCAGCGGCGCCGGGCGGCCGGGGATCGCGGCGGTGGTGACGATGATGTCCTGTTTCGCCGCGTTCTCGGCGAGGGCGTCGCGTACCTGCGCGTTCTCCTCGTCGGTCAGCGGCCGGGCGTAACCGCCCTCCCCCTCGGCGTCGGGGATGAAGTCCAGTTCCAGCGGCCGGCCGCCGAGCGAGGCGATCTGCTCCCAGGCGGCGCGGCGGATGTCGAAGCCGGTGACGATCGCGCCGAGGCGCTTGGCGGTGGCGACCGCCTGCAGGCCGGCGACGCCGGCGCCGAGGACGAGGACCTTGGCCGGCGGCACGGTGCCGGCGGCGGTGGTCATCATCCCGAAGAAGCGGCCCGACTCGCGGGCGCCGATCAGGGTCGCCGCGTAGCCGGCGGCAGCGGCCTGGGAGGAGAGCGCGTCCATCGCCTGGGCGCGGGTGGTGCGCGGGATCGCCTCCATCGCGAAGGCGGTCACCCCGGCGCCGGCCAGAGCTTTGTTGGTGTCCGCCGCGACCCAGGGATTGAGGTGGGAGATCAGCAGCTGGTTGCCGTTGAGGCGGCCGATCGCATCGACGCTCGGCACCGCGACGTGGAGAACGATGTCGGCGCCCCAGGCGGCGTCGGCGGCACCGACCTCGGCGCCGGCCTCCTTGTAAGCCTCGTCGGTGTGCCCGGCGGCCTCGCCGGCGCCCGACTCGACGACGACGTCGACTTTCTCGTTTTTCTTCAGAGATTTGACGACATCGGGGATCAGAGCGACGCGGCGCTCCCCCTCGGCGGTCTCTTTTGGCACTCCGATCTTCATAAGCGGCGCGGAAGGTTATGCGATCGGGCCGGGAGCGCGTCCCGACCCCCGCCTCTCAGGCAGAGACTCCCGCCAGCGATGCGAGGCGCTCCAGGGTGTGCAGCTGCTCGGCCCGCTCGACGTGGACCGGCGAGCAGATCAGGCGGTCGATGCCGGCGCCGCGGAAGCGCTCGATCCGCTCGGCGACCTCGGCCTCGGTCCCGACCAGCGAGGTCGCCTCGACGATCTCGTCCGGCATCGCCTCGAAGGCGCCGCCGCGATCGCCGTCCTGGAAGCGCTTCTGGACCTCGTCGGCGACGTCGCCGAAGCCGAAGCGGTGGGCGAGGTCGACGTAGAAGTTGGTTTTGCGGCTGCCCATGCCGCCGAAGTAGAGGACGAGGCCGGCCTTGACGACGTTCTTGGCCGCCTCCAGGTCACCGTCGATCGCCACTTGCAGCGAGGGGCTGACCTCGAGGTCGGAGCGCTGGCGGCGGCCCTTGGCGAAGCCCGCCTCCAGGTGCTCGCCCCAAGTCGCCTCGAAGGCGTCGACGCTGAAGAAGATCGGGATCCAGCCGTCGCAGATCTCGGCCGCCATCTCCACCGATTTGCGCCCGATCGCGCCGACGAAGACGGGGATCTCGTTGCGCAGC
The DNA here is from genome assembly GCA_963850735.1 of uncultured Actinomycetes bacterium. Lineage (GTDB taxonomy): Bacteria > Actinomycetota > Thermoleophilia > Solirubrobacterales > 70-9 > VAYN01. The sequence continues at coordinate 226,926 of CAWKMK010000007.1, read as the reverse complement.
GGGTGGAAGTTGAGCTTCAGCGGCTTGCCCTCGCCACCGGGCAGCGGCAGTTGGTAGTGCTCACCCTGGTGGTCGACCGGCCCTTCGCGGGCGATGATCTCCCGCACGACTTCGATGTACTCGCGGGTCCGGCCCCAGGGCTTTGCGTAAGGCACCCCGTACCAACCCTCGGAGACCTGCGGGCCCGAGGGGCCGAAGCCGAAGAGGAAGCGGCCGCCGGAGAGCTTGTCGATCGTCGCCCCGGCCATCGCCGCCGCCGCGGGCGGCCGCGCCGGCACCTGCAGGATCGCCGCGCCGAGGTTGATCTTCTCGGTCTGCGCCGCCAGCCAGGCGAGCACGCTGACCACGTCGGAGCCGTAGGACTCCGCCGCCCAGACGGACTCGTAGCCGAAACCCTCGGCGGCGCGCACGACTTCCGCCGCCTCCTCGCCGGCGGGACCGATCCCCCAGTAACCCAGGTTGAGTCCAAGCTTCAGGCCCATCGCCCCCGCACCCTATTGAATAGGGAGCCTGATGGGTACTGGCCGAGCCACGATGGATCAAGGGCTATCCACCAAGGAGGCGGCCAAGCGGCTGCGCAAGCTCGGGCCTCCGCCCGAGACCTCCTCGCGCTCGCTCTCGAGCATCGTCGCCGGCAACGTCTTCACCCTCTTCAACGCGATCATCGGCGCCTTCTTCCTGCTCGACGTCGGGCTCGGGCTCTACGCCGACGCGATCTTCGGTCTGATCGCCGTCATCAACTCCAGCATCGGCATCTACCAGGAGAAGAAGGCGAAGGAAACGCTGGACGAAATCGCCGTCCTCGTCGCCCCCCAGGCGCGGGTGGTCCGCGACGGCGCCGAGGTCGAACTGACCGCCAACGAGGTCGTACCGGGCGACGTGATCGCGGTCGGCCCGGGAGACCAGCTGGTCGCCGACGGCGAGGCGATCGCCTCACGCGGGATGACGATGGACGAGTCGCTGCTGACCGGCGAGGCCGACGGGATCCAGAAGGGCGAGGGCGACCGCCTGCTCTCCGGCTCCTTCTGCGTCTCCGGCTCCGGCCATTACGTGGTCGACGCGGTGCGCGAGGAGAGCTACGCCGGCCGCATCGCCGGCGAGGCGAAGACCTTCCGCCACCCGCCCTCGCCGCTGCAGGAGGAGGTGAACCGGGTGATCATCGCCTCCACCTACGTGATGCTGCCGCTGGCCGCGGTGCTGATCGTCAGCTTCAAGGTCCGCGGCACCGACCTCACCGAAGCGGCGCAGACGGCGACGGCCGGCCTGGTCACCCTGATCCCCGAGGGGCTGGTGCTGCTGATGAGCGTCACCTTCGCGGTCGCCGCCGTGCGCCTGGCGCGGCGCAACACCCTGGTCCAGCAGATGAGCGCGACCGAGAGCCTCGCCTCGGTCGACATGATCTGCGTCGACAAGACCGGCACCCTGACCGCCGGCGAGCTGCGCTTCGCGGCGGTCGAGTACGCCGACGGGGTCGATCCCAAGTCCGGGGCGGCAGCGCTGGGCCGGTTCGCCGCCAGCGCCGGCGATCGCAACAAGACCCTGGAGACGATCGCCGCGGAGTTCCCCGGCAAGGCCGGAACGGTGCGCGGCGAGGTGCCCTTCTCCTCGGAGTGGAAGTGGAGCGGCGTCGCCCTCGACGGGGCCGACGGTACGACCTACCTGCTCGGGGCGCCGGACATCCTCGCCGAGTCGGGTTCCCTAACCCTGCCGCCGCGCCTGGCCGCCAAACTCGAAGAGGAGACCGCGGCGGGCCGGCGGGTGGTCGCCTTCGGGCAGACCGGCGAGGCGCTGCCAGACGACCCGGCGGCGAAGGGGGCACCACAGATGCAGCCGCTGGCGCTGGTTGTGCTGGAGGAGACGCTGCGGCCCGACGCGGCGGAAACGATCGCCTACATGCGCGAGCAGGAAGTCGACCTGAAGCTGATCTCCGGCGACGCCGCGGCGACGGTGACCGCGGTCGCCTACGCGGTCGGCGTGCCGCGCGACGCGGGGGTGGTCGAGGGGCCTGACCTGCCCGAGGACCCGGACGAGCTGGCCGAGGTGGCGCTGGCGAACACGATCTTCTGCCGGATCAAGCCCGAGCAGAAGAAAGCGCTGGTCGGGGCGCTGGTCGCCGCCGGCCGCTACGTGGCGATGATCGGCGACGGGGTCAACGACGTGCCGGCGCTGAAGCGGGCGCGGATGGCGGTGGCGATGGGCTCCGGCGCGCAGGTGACCAAAGGGGTCGCCGACGTGGTCCTGCTCAAAGACCAGTTCTCGCGCCTGCCGGAGGCGGTCGGCGAGGGGCGCCGGATCGCCCGCAACATCCACCGCCTCGGCCGCCTCTACCTGACCAAGACCGTCTACGCCGCGACGCTGATCCTGCTCGTCGCCGTCCCCGGCTTCGCCTTCCCCTTCCTGCCGCGCCACCTGACGATCGCCGCGATGCTGACGATCGGCATCCCCTCCTTCGTCCTGGCGCTGATGCCCTCCGACGGGCCGCTCTACCGCGGGCGTCTGCTGCGGGCGCTGGCGGCCTTCGCGGTCCCGGCGGGCCTGGGGACGGCGCTCGGCTCGATCCTCTCGTTCTTCCTCGTCGACACCGTCGCCGGCGCCAGCCTCGAAGCCGGCCGCACCGCGGCGACGACGACGCTAATCGTGCTCGGGCTCGCCTTCGTCCTGCTGCTCGAGCGCGGACCCGGCCGCGAGCACATCGCGATCCAGGGCTACATGCTGGTGATGGTGATCAGCCTCGCCTCCGTCTTCGCCCTGATTCTCGGCATCGGCCCGGTCCGCGAGTTCTTCGACCTGGTCCTGCTCAACTCGACCCAGTGGTTCCTGGCGCTGTTCTCGGCAGCGGTCGGCCTGATCATCGCCAGCTTGATGTGGAAACTGCCGCAGATCGAACGCCTCGAAATGCCCGAGGAACGCGTGGAGCCCGATTCGCCTGCCGGGCCAGTCGAAGCGACCTGATTTTCGACTGAGGGCCATGGGGGTGCGGGTAGTTGCTGCCTACCGTGCCCCCATGGCGACGACCTTGAAACCGGCCCGGACCATCCGCGGTGCCGGCGGGTACCCGCTCGAAGCGGGGAACTTCGACGAGGCCTTCGCCGCGACCGGGGCTCCGCGCCCTCCCTACGCGGAGCTGATCGAGGCGCTCGCGCAGCAGGACCTGGAGGAGCTGCGCGGGCGCGTCCGGTCCCGGGTCGCCGCCGCCGGGCTGGGGTTCGGGCCTGGGCGGGAGATCGCCGTCGACCCGGTGCCGCGGCTGATTTCGGCGGCCGAGTGGGAGGCGCTGGAGCCGGGGTTGGCGCAGCGGGCGCGGGCGCTGAACGAGTTCCTCGCCGACGCCTACGGGCCGCAGCTGATCTTCGAGGCCGGCGTCGTGCCGCGCCACCTGCTCGAGACCGCGGAGGGATACGAGCCGGCGATGCGCGGCCTGATCGACCCCGAGGTGCCACCTGCGACGGTCGCCGGTCTCGACCTGGTCCGCGACAAGGGCGGCGAGCTGCGGGTCCTGGAGGACAACCTGCGGATGCCTTCGGGCGCTGCCTACGCGCTGGCGGTGCGCGAGGCGGTCGCGCCGGAGATTGAGGCGCCGGTCCGCCCGCGGGAAATCGATGGCTACGGCGACCTGCTCGGGGCCGCGCTGCGTGCCGCCGCTCCGCCCGGGCGCGACGAGCCCAGCGTGGCGATCCTCTCCGACGGACCGGAGAGCGGCGCCTGGTACGAGCACCAGCGCTTCGGCCGCGAGCTGGGGACGGCAGTGGTGACGCCGGAGCAGCTGGAGACCAGCCGCAGCCGCCTCTTCGCCCGCCGCGGCGGTGAGCGCGAGCAGGTCGACGTCGTCTACCGCCGCCTCGACGAGGACCGGCTGAGCGAGCCCGACGGCTCCCCCACCGCGCTCGGCGAGCTGCTGCTGCCGGCTCTGCGCTCGGGCCGCCTGCGCTGCGCCAACGCCTTCGGCACCGGGTTCGCCGACGACAAGCTCGCCCACGCCTACGTCGAGGCGATGATCGAGTTCTACCTCGGCGAGGAGCCGCTGCTGCGCTCGGTCCCCAGCTACGACCTCGCCGACGAGGCCGGCCGGCGGGCGGCGATGGAGCGGCTGGACGAGCTGGTGATCAAGCCGCGCGGCGGCTTCGGCGGCCACGGGGTGACGATCATGCCGCGGGCGACCGAGCCGCAGCGTCAGCGCGCGCTCGGGCTGCTGCGGCGCCGGCCGGAGCGCTTCATCGCCCAGGAGACGATCGAGATCTCCAGCCACCCGACCGTCTGCGGCGCCGGCCTGCAGCCGCGGCGGGTCGACCTGCGCCCGTTCGTGGTCAGCGACCCGGGCGGCGGCGCGGCGATGCCCGGCGGGCTGACCCGCTTCGCGCGGGAGGCCGGCGAGATGGTCGTCAACAGCTCCCAGGGCGGTGGCTGCAAGGACACCTGGGTCCTCGGGGAGGAGCGATGAAGCGCCGTTCGTTAGCTTCGCTGCACATGCGTCCCCTGATCGGAGTCACGACCTCGGAGGTGCGGGCGGCGGAGCAGGTAACCCTGACCCCCGAGGGCGAGCCGCGGGCGCGCGAGATGGCGCTCGGGCTGCCCTACCTGCGCGGCCTCGAAGCGGCGGGGGCGCTGCCGATGGTGATCCCGCCGCTGGAGGAGGAGGCGATCGAGCCGCTGCTCGACCGGCTCGACGGGCTCTGCCTCTCCGGCGGGCCGGACCTCGACCCCGCCACCTACGGCGCCGACCCGCACGCGGAACTGGGGCCGACCGAGCCCGACCTCGACCGCTTCGAGCTGGCGATCGCCCGCCGCGCCGACGCGCGCGAGATGCCGATCCTGGCGATCTGCCGCGGCACCCAGGCGCTCAACATCGTCCGCGGCGGCGCCCTCCACCAGCACCTGCCCGAGCTCTCCGAGGAGATCCCCCACCGTCAGACGCACCCCCGGCGACCGAGACCAGCCACCCGGTCGAGGTCGAGCCGGGCAGCAAGCTGGCGGCGGCGCTCGGCTACGACGGGCTGGCGGTCGCCGACGAGCTCGACGTCAACTCCTTCCACCACCAGGCGATCGACCGGCTCGGCGAGGGCCTGAAGGTGACCGCGCGCGCCCCCGACGGGACGATCGAGGCGGTCGAGGACCCGAGCCGCGACTTCCTGTCGGCGTCCAGTGGCACGCCGAGACGCTCGTCCACCGCCCCTACGAGGCCGCCTCTTCCGCCACTTCGTCGAGGCCTGCGCGACGGACGGCGCCGAGTTCCAGCGCCGCAGCGGCCGCGAGGTCGCGTGAGCGAGGGGGCCGGCACCCTGCCGGCCTGGGCCGCCTGGGCCGAGCCGCACGAGCTCGGCCCCTACACGGTCGGGATCGAGGAGGAGGTGATGCTGCTCGACGGGGTCAGCTGGGCGCTGGCCCACCGCATCGACAGCGTCCTCCCCCGCCTGCTCGGCCGCGACGCCAGCTTCACCGCCGAGACGCACGGCTCGGCGCTGGAGATCCAGACCGGCGTCCACTCAACGATCGGCAGCGGCGATCGAGGAGCTGGGGTCGCTGCGGCGCGATCTGGCCGGCGACCCTGGAAGCGCTCTCGATGCGGGCGGCGAGCGCCGGCACCCACCCCTTCGCGGTCTGGCAGGAGATCGTCGTCTCCGCCGGCGAGCGCTACCAGTTCGTCTACGGCTCGATGCGGGAGCTGGCGCGGCGGGAGCCGACCTTCGGCCTCCACGTCCACGTCGCCGTCCCCGGGCCCGAAGAGGCGATCCACGTCGCCAACCGTCTCCGCACCCACATCCCGCTGCTGCTGGCGCTCTCGGTCAACTCGCCGTTCTGGCAGGGCCGCGACACCGGCCTCGCCTCGGCCCGCACCCCCCTCTTCCAGGCCTTCCCGCGGGTCGGGATCCCGCGCGACTTCGAGGACTACGCCGACTACGTCGAGTCGGTCGACGTGCTGATCCGCAGCGGCGCGGTGCCGGAGCCGACCTTCCTCTGGTGGGACGTGCGGCCACAGCCGCGCTTCGGCACCGTCGAGGTGCGGATCATGGACGCGCAGACGCGGCTCGGCGAGACCGCCGCGATCGCCGCCTTGGTGCAGTCGATCGTCCGCGCCGAGGTCGAGGAAGGTGCCCACCTCGAACGCTGGATGCCGCAGGAGGTGCTGTCGGAGAACCGCTTCCTCGCCGCCCGAGACGGGATGGACGCGGAGCTGATCGAGCCCGAGCTGGACCGCCGGGTGGCGGCGCGGGAGCTGCTCGCCGACCTGGTCGCGGTCTGCCGCCCGCACGCCCAGGAACTCGGCTGCGAGGCGGAGCTGGAAGGGGTGGTCGAGCTGGGACGGCAGACGGGCGCGGCGCGCCAGATCGAGCTGGCCCGCTCGCTGGAGTCCCTGCCCCGGGTGGTCGGGGTGCTGGCGAGCGACTTCCTGGCACGCGCCTAGGCGTCGCGCGGCGGCAGCACGAACTGGCTGACTATGAGGTTCGCGGCGAGGCGGGGCTCGCTGCCCTCGCGGCGGCGCTCGATCCGGACCTCGATCACGACCGTGCTCTTGCCGACGTGCAGGGGCTCGGCTTTGGCCTCGATCTCGTCGCCGAGGATCCCGGCGGCGAAGACGTTGAGCTTCAGCTCGATCGTCGTGAAGTCGTGGCCGGGCGGGATGCAGCGGAAGGTCGACCAGGCGGCGACGGTGTCGCCGAGCGCGGTCCAGACGCCGCCGTGGACGAAGCCGCCGGGGTGCAGGTGGCGCTTGTCGACGACGATCCTGCCGCGGGCGTGGGTGTCCTCGACCTCGAGCGGCTCGATCCCGAGGTCGCCGGGGAAGCTGCCGGGGAGGAACGCTCGGACCGACTCCGGGGTGATCGTCGAGCTCGGGTGCTGGTCGCTCATCGCCGCGGCAGCCTATCCGTCGAGGTCGAGGCCGAAGCCCTTCGAGCCCGTGGTCGCCGAAGGGCTCGTCGCGCTCGCGGACCGCCTCGCGGAAGCCCGACTCGGCGGCGCGGCGGACGAAGCCGTGGCCCTCCTCGGTGTGGCGGGCGATGCCGTCGAAGAAGGTGCCGAGGACCTGGGTCTGGGCGCAGGCCCTGGGCGTGGACCGTCTGGTTGACCAGCAGCTTCATCATCACCAGCTGGTTGATCGGCATCCGCGCGACGCGCTCGAGCAGGCGCTCGAAGCGCTCGTCGAGCTCGGCGGCGGGCGCCGCCTCGGTCGCCAGCCCCCACTCCGCCGCCTCGGCGCCGGTCAGCGAGTCGCCGGTCAGCAGCAGCCGCTTGGCCCGCATCGGCCCCAGCCGGCTGGCCCACATCGCCGTCGTCGGCGAGCCCCAGACGCGGGCCGGCGGGTAGCCGATCTTGGCGTCCTCGGCGATCACCAGCAGGTCCGAGCAGAGCGCCATGTCGGTGCCGCCGGCGACGCAGTAGCCGTGGACCTTGCAGAGGACCGGCTTCTCGGAGTGGAAGAGGCTCATGAAGCCGCGCACGTTGCGGCTCATGAACTGGTAGTCGACGACCGGATCCCAGTTGGTGTCCGGGATGTGGTTTGCGCCGATCGTCGCCGGGTCGAGCGGCGAGCCCGGCGGCGCGCTCGCGCCGCCCAGCTCGCTCATGTCGCCCTCGGCCGAGGCGACCAGGTCGTAGCCGCCGCAGAAGCCGGTGCCGTTGCCGGCCAGGGCGATCACGTGGACCTCGGGGTCGAGGTTGGCCCGCTCGACGCACTCGGCCAGCTCGACCGGCATCCGAGGCGGTGATCCCGTTGCCGCGCTCGGGGCGGTTCAGGGTGATGCGCGCGATCGGTCGTCGGTCTCGTAGAGTGAGCGTCTCCACGAGCCGACCCTAACCGCTGTCGGCGAGTTGACCTGCCTATAGCGAGGTCAACTCACCAATCGCTGCTTAGTTCAGCCTTTCGACAAGCATCGCCTTGCCCTGACCGCCGGCGACGCACATGGTCTCCAGGCCGACCTGCTGGTCGTCGGTCTCGAGCACGTTCAGCAGGGTGCCCATGATCCGGGCGCCGGTCATCCCGAACGGGTGGCCGAGGGCGATCGCGCCGCCGTGGGTGTTGAGCTTGTCTTCCTCGATCCCGCATTCGGCCATGATCGGGATCACCTGGGCGGCGAAGGCCTCGTTCAGCTCGACCCGGTCGACGTCGCCGATCGACATCCCGGCGCGGTCGAGGACCTTCTTGATCGCGCCGATCGGGGCGACGCCCATCAGCTCCGGCTCGTTGCCGTGGGTGGCGGCGGTGATGATCCGGGCGCGCGGGGTCAGGCCCAGCTCCTTTGCCTTGGTGTCGCTCATCAGCAGCACCGCGGCGGCGCCGTCGTTGAGCGGGCAGGAGTTGCCGGCGGTGACGCCGCCGCCGCCGAAGGCCTCCGGCAGTTCGGAGAGCTTCTCCAGGGTCGAGGAGGCGCGGGGGCCGTCGTCCTTGCTCACCTCGGTGCCGTCCTCGAGCTTGACCGGGACGATCTCGCGGTCGAAGAAGCCGTCTTCCTGCGAGCGGACGGCGAGTTCCTGCGAGCGCTGCGCGAACTTGTCCATGTCGGCGCGGCTGACCTCGTACTTCTTGGCGACGTTGACCGCGGTCAGGCCCATGTCGATGTAGGCGTTGGGCTGGCCGTTCTCGCCGATCAGGTTGGGGTTGCGGTCGTCGGCGCCGGCGGGCTCGGTGCGCTCGTTGAAGCGGCTGACCCACTCGACCCCGACGGCGAGGTAGGCGTCGCCCTCGCCGGCCTTGATCGCGTTGCCGGCGTGGCGGATCGCGTCGAGGCTGGAGGAGCAGTAGCGGGAGACGGTGACCCCGTTGACCTCCTGCGGCAGCTTCTCGCTGAGCAGGGAGATGATGCGGCCGATGTTGAAGGCCTCGCAGGCCCTGCGGCATGCCGACGCCGCAGAAGACGTCTTCGATCAGGGCGGGGTCGACGCCCGGGTTGCGCTCGAGCAGCTGGTCGACCACGAAGGCGCCCATCTCCTCGGGGCGCAGCTGGGCCAGCGACCCCTTGAAGGCACGGCCGATCGGCGTGCGGATGGTGTCGACGATGACTGCTTCGGGCATTCCTTATCTCCTTGAAGGCTTGGGAAGGGCTTGCGACTGCGGCAGCAGGGTAGTTGACGGGCGATACCGGCGTTTCGTGCGGATTCGCACGAACTTGCGCAGCAGCGTCATGGGGCTGCGTTACATTCGCCTCAATCCACCTCGCTCGCAAGGCGAGATTTGTCGCGTAGCGGCAACGAAAGGAGGGCCCCTTCATGCCTGAGGGTTACTGCGTCAAAGAGCGTAAGAAGGTCGAGATCAAAGACGCCAAACAGGTGACGATGAAGAACGGTCGACCGGCGATCCAGGGAGTCTGCCCGGACTGCGGGACGAAAATCTTCAAGATCGGAAAACTCGAATAGGGCCCTCTCTGAGAGGAATTTGAACCCGGCTCTGCCGGGGAGCGTATGCCGGGTCGGATGATCCCTTTGATGATGGGAACTTCGACCCGGGGTGCGCTCAGCCGCGAACGCGACGTCCGCGAGGCCTACGCCGCCCATGCCGGCGAGCTGTATGGCTTCGCGGTTCGTTCGCTGGGGGATTCCGGGCTGGCCGAAGAGGCTGTCCAGGAGACCTTCGTCCGGGCCTGGCGCGCGGGTGATCGCTTCGACCCGAAGATCGGCTCGCTGCGGACCTGGCTGTTCGCGATCCTCCGCAACGTCGTCATCGACCTCGGCCGGGCGCGGGCGATCCGGCCCGGCGTCGCCGAGGGCGGGGTCGAGCCGAGCGTCGAGCCGCTGGAGGACGCGCTGCTGGCCTGGCAGGTGGAGGAGGCGATGCGGCGGATCGGTGAGGACCATCGCCGGGTGCTGGTCGAGACCTACTACCGCGGCCGGCCCTACGCCGAGGTGGCGGAGGAGCTTGGGGTGCCGGAGGGGACCGTGAAGAGCCGCGTCTATTACGGGCTGCGGGCGCTGCGGGTCGTGCTGGAGGAGATGGGCTATGAAGACTAGGCGGGACTGCCGGGAATGGCGCGAGCTGCTCGGCGCCTTCGCGCTGGGGCAACTGGACGGCGCCGAGCGGATCGGGCTGGAGGCGCACCTCGACGGCTGCGCCGAGTGCCGGGTCGAGCTGGCGGCGCTGCAGCCGGTCGCGGAGATGCTGCCCTACGCCGACCCGGCGCGGTTCGAGTCGGCGCCGGTGCCTCCGCCGGAGCTGGGGCGGCGGATCGCGGCGACGATCGAGGGCGAAAAGGAGCGGCGGCGCAAGCGCCGGCAGCGGCGCCGGTTCGGCGGCTTCGCCCTGGGCGGCGCGGCGGCGGCGCTGGCCACCGCCGTCCTCTTGCTTTTCGTCCTCGGGGGCAACGAGGCGAGCCCCGAACAGCACGTCAAGTTCGCCTCGCTGCCGGCCGGGGTCCAGATCTACGCGACGCTGGAGCCGCACGCCTACGGGACCGAGATCCGCATGTACGTGCACGGAGTGGAGTCGGGGACGCTCTGCCGGGTGTCGCTGCGCGGGCCGAAAGGCGTCACCTATCCGGCCGGGACCTTCCGTTATCGCTGGGGAGACGACTCCGACGCCGTGCTCAGCTCGGCGCTCGACCTCTCGCGGACCCGTGCGGTCGTCGTCCACGCGGGAAAGCAGACCTTCGTCGCGCCGGTGAACCCCGCCGCGGCGGCCCTTAACCCCAGGACCAAGGAGGAATCGACGTGAAACGGATGACTTACGCGGTGGCGCTGCTGGCTGTGCTGGCGGTGGTCGTCGCCGGCTGCGGCAGCGATTCGAGCAGCTCGGGCGGTGCCTATGGAGGCAAGAGCGGCGGTGGTTCCAGCGAAAGCTCGACGGCGAGCTCGGAAACGAAGCTCGGCCCCGAGCGGCGGTGGTGACGGCATCGTCTCGGCAGCCAAGGTCGGCGACCTGGGCACGGTCCTGGTCGATTCCCAAGGCCTCACCCTCTACGACTTCCACAAGGACAAGGGCGGCACGTCGGCCTGCTACGGCGCCTGCGCGAGCGCCTGGCCTCCGCTCTTAACTGAAGGCAATCCGCAGGCACAGGGCGCCGCCGAGCGGAGCATGCTGGGCACGACCAAGCGCAAAGACGGCACCCTCCAAGTCACCTACAACGGCTGGCCGCTCTACACCTACGTCGGCGACCAAGGGCCCGGCGAAGCCAACGGCAACGACTTCAGCCAGTTCGGCGCCCAGTGGTACGCCCTCCAGCCCAACGGCGAAGAGCCGGCGGACTGAGCCTCACCAACTCCCCGGCACTCAAGGTTGTGGTTCTTTTGTCGCCTCTTGGTTGACAAAGGAACCACTGCATGAATTGCGGGGGGAGAGTTTGGGTTGCGTGGTTCCTTAGTCGCCCATGAAGCGACAAAAGAACCACGCAACCGACAGAGGCTCGGCGGGGCGAATCGCGGACCAAGCAACGCTTCAAGGCGGCGTCGTATCACTTGATCAGCTCAGGGATCAGGGTGTATCGCGACATGCGGCTTCAAAGCGCACCAAGGCACAATCCCTCCACCGCGTTCACCGCGGGGTCTACGCGGTTGGTCATCGCTCGATATCGCGACTGACCCATCTGCGGGCGGCGTTGCTTGCCTGCGGAGAGGGGGCGGTGGTCTCCCATGGGACGGCGGCGGCGCTGCATGGGCTTTGGGACTACTGGCCGCACTTCATCGACGTGACGGTTCCGGTCGAGGCCGGGCGCAAAATCAATGGGATCCGGTGCCGGCGCTGTCGTTACCCGGAGCCGGAGGAAATCGAAGCGCGAAACCGATTGGTGGTGACGACGCCGGCTCGCACTCTGGTTGACCTCGCGGGCATCGTTGACCTGGAGGCGTTGAGGAAGACGGTCGGGCGCTCGGCGATCCGCAAGAAGCTCGACCTCCAGGCGGTAGACCTGGCGATCTACAACGCGAAGGGTCGGCGCGGGCTGGAACGGCTGGAACTCGCGCTCGTCCCCTACCGCACCAAGGACGGCAAGGTGCCGGACGTTCGCAGCGACTTCGAGACTCTGGTTCTGCCAGAGCTAATCGAGCTCGGGTCGGCAAGACCGCAGGTCAACGCTTGGCTCCACATCGACGGAGAGCGATTCATGGTCGACTTTCTCTGGGAGGAGGCGTCGGTGCTCGTCGAAACTGACGGCCGGGAGACGCACGAGACGCCCGAGGCTTTCCAGAGCGACCGCCGGCGTGACCAGTTCCTCGCCGCGGCCGGCTACCGGGTGCTGCGCGTCACCTGGCACCAGCTCCACGGCGAACGCGCCGCGGTCCTGGACCGTGTCAGCCGCGCCCTCAGTCTTCGGCGACGCCGCTGAGCTTGGCGCGCTTGCGGTAGCTGAGCTTCGGCGGGACGAGCTCGCGGATCTCGGAGAGAAGCCGGGCGGAGAGGGCACCGGGGTCCTCATCGGGACGGGGCTGGCCGCCGACGGGGTCGAAGAAGCGGATGCGGAGCCGGGGACGGCGGGGGAAGCCGGTCAGCTCGGTCGTGCCCTCGATCGCGACCAGGGTGACGTGCGCCTCGGGCACCTCGAGGGCGAGGCGGCCGATGCCGCTGCGCGCGCGCAGAACCTTGCCCTTGGAGCGGGTTCCCTCGGGGAAGACGCCGATGCAGGCGCCCGCGCGAAGGGTCTCGATCGCCTTCGCCAGCGCGTCTTTGTCCCCCTTGCCGCGCTGGATCGGGATCTGCCCCATGCCGTTGAGTATCGGCGCCAGTCCGCGCACGTCCCAGAGGCTCCGATTTGGCCAGGGCGCGGATCTGGCGCCGCTTGCGAGCGGCGATGCCGACCATTACCGGGTCCCAGTGGCTGTCATGGTTGCCGAGGATTAACAGCGGCCCGCTACTCGGGGATCGCCTCCAGGCCCTCGACCTTCAGCCGACCCCACCAAGCCACCGGTCGGTTGACCGCCATTGCCAGGCCGTAGGTGCGGGTCCGCTCGTTCACGGACCGGAGTTCTACGCGTTTCGGGCGGCGACTGCGCGCTGAAGGATGTTCTGCAAGGCCTTCCGGTCCTTCTCGGAGAGGGCCTCGACCCAGTCCGGGGGCTTCGCCATCTCCTCCATCAGCCGCTTGCGGAGCTTTTCTCCCGGGACGGAGAGTTCGACCACCTTGATGCGGCGATCGACCTCGGAGGGGAAGCGGACCGCGAGGTTCTTGTCTTCGAGGTTGTCGACGATGCCGGTGACGTTGGAGTTGTCGCAGTGCAGCAGCGCCGCCAGCGTCCCCATCGTCCGCGGCTCTCCCAGCATGCGCAAGGCGCCGAAGCTGGCGGGCCGGAGATCGTGCTCCCGCGCAATCGAGAGGAAAGGCGGCGGGTAGACGAGGCTCGACAGCAAGCCCCAGGTCTCGCGTGCGGAGTCTTGCTTGACAGCCATAAATTTATTGTACCTCAAAAGTTGATAACCTCAAATATTGAGAGTTGCAAGCAATCGGAGGGTATGTATGGACGGCAGCGCACCAGTCGGCGGGATCGAGGTCGAAGGCCTTGTCCGCGAGTTCAAGAACGGGCCACGGGCGGTCGACGGCATCGACCTCGAGGTCGCCCCGGGCGAGATCTACGGCTTCCTCGGCCCCAACGGCGCCGGCAAGTCGACGACCGTGCTGATGCTGACCACCCTCCTCCCTCCCACCGCCGGTACCGCCCGCGTCGCCGGCTTCGACGTGGTCACCGATGGCCCCAAGGTGCGCGCCTCGATCGGCGCCGCCCTGCAGGAGGCCGCCCTCGACCCGCTGCTGACCGGCCGCGAGCACATGCGCCTGCAGACCGCCCTCCACGGCCTCGGCAAGCGCGAGCGCACCGAGCGCGGCAACGAACTGCTGGAGCGGGTCGGCCTCTCCCACGCGGCCGACCGCAAAGTCGGCGGCTACTCGGGCGGGATGAAACGCCGGCTCGACCTCGCCCTCGCCCTCGCCCACCAGCCGCGCATCCTCTTCCTCGACGAGCCGACCACCGGCCTCGACATCCAGAGCCGAACCGCGCTGTGGGAAGAGGTCGCCCGCCTCGCCGCCGACGACGGGGTCACCGTCTTCCTCACCACCCAGTACCTGGAGGAGGCCGACGCGCTCGCCAACCGGGTCGGGATCATCGACCACGGCCACATCGTCGCCGAGGGAACCCCGGCCGAGCTGAAGGCCGAAATCGGCCGCCCGACGGTCGAAGCCGTCCCCCGCGAGGAGTCCGAGCGCGAGCGGATGACCACCGTCCTCGAGCGCTTCGGCGCAGCCCGCCGGCTCCTCCCCGCGCGGTGTCTCCGTCCGCCTCGACGGCGGTGAGTCGCAGCTGGCCGAGGTGGTGCGGGCGCTCGACTCCGAGGGGATCGCGATCGAGCACCTGCAGCTGCACGCGCCCTCGCTCGACGACGTCTTCCTCGCCAAGACCGGCCGCTCGCTCGAGGGCTCCGACGAGGAGACCGAGGAGCCCGCGGCGGAGGCGGTCGCCGCCCGCGTGAACGACGGCCTCCGCAACCAGGTCGGGCAGCTCGCGCGCCGCTCGGTGCTGCGCACCCTGCGCCAGCCGGCGCAGATCGTCCCCTCCCTCGTCTTCCCGATGTTCCTGCTCGCGGTCAACGCCGGCGGGCTCAAAGACGCGACCAACCTGCCGGGCTTCCCGACCGACTCCTACATCACCTTCATCCTCGCCGTGCCCTTCATCCAGGGCGCCCTCTTCTCGGTGATGAACTCGGGCACCGACCTCGCCCGCGACATCGAGACCGGCTTCCTCAACCGGCTCGCCCTCACCCCCCTGCGTGGCGCCGCCCTGCTCAGCGGCCTGCTGGCGGGGTCGTTCCTGCTCGGCGTCGTGCAGGCGATCGTCTACCTCTCGGTCGGGCTGATCGCCGGCGCCGAACTCGCCGCCGGCCCGGCGGGGGCGCTGGTCATCCTCGTCCTCTCGGTCTCGATCACCGTCGCCTTCGGCACGATCGGCCTCTTCGCCGCCCTGCGCTTCGGCTCCGGCGAGGCGGTCCAGGGCCTCTTCCCGGTCTTCTTCGTCTTCCTCTTCCTCTCGGCGATGGCGCTGCCGCTCGACCTGCTGACCACCGACTGGTTCCACACGATCGCCAGCATCAACCCGGTCACCTACCTGCTGGAGGCGTTCCGCTCGCTGCTGATCGAAGGCTGGAACCTCGGCCAGTTGGCGCTCGGCTTCGCGATCGCCGCAGCGATCTTCGCCCTCGGGATGCTGGCCGCGACCAGGGCCCTGAAGACGAGGCTGGTGCGCACGTGAGCGCCGCCCGACCCGCCCGCTTCATGGACGTCGCCCGCGCGGTGGCCTGGCGCAGCATCCACAACTTCCTCACCAACCCGGCCTTCCTGGTCCCCTCGCTGCTGTTCCCGCTCTTCTTCTTCGTCTCCTTCGCCGGCGGACTGGCGGCGATCGGCGAAGTTCCCGGCTTCGACTTCCCCAGCGGCTACACCGCCTTCCAGTTCGTCTTCGTGCTGCTGCAGTCGGCGGCCTTCGGCGGCGTCTTCACCGGCTTCGCGATGGCCCGCGACTTCGAGACCGGCTTCGGTCGCCGCTACATGCTCGCCGCCAGCCGCCGCAGCGGGATCGTCGCCGGCTACTCGCTGGCGGCGCTGTTCCGCTCGCTCGTCACCTGGGTGGTGCTGACCACGGTGGCGCTGATCGCCGGGATGGACGTCGGCGGCAGCGGCGGCGAAATCGTCGCCCTCTACGTGCTGGCGCTGCTGGTCAACGTCGCCGCGACCCTCTGGGCGGCGGGGGTGGCGCTGCGGGTGCGCTCGATCCAGGGCGGGCCGCTGATGCAGTTCCCGGTCTTCCTCATCCTCTTCCTCGCCCCCGTCTACGTCCCCCTCGACCTGCTCAGCGGCTGGATCCACACCATCGCCTCGATCAACCCGGTCACCGCAATGCTCGAGGCCGGCCGCGGCTTCATCTCCGGCGACCCGGTCCTCGTAGGCGCCGCCTTCGCAATAGCGATCGGCCTCTCCTTCCTCTTCTCCCTCTGGGCCCGCGGCGGCCTCCGCAGCGCTGAAGCAGCCGGCTGAGTAGGCGAGGAGGGTGGGGTCCTCCAGGCACTTAACGCCGAGCCATAGCGAGGAGTGCCTGGAGGACCCCACCCTCCTCGCCCCTCAACCACATAGCCATTTCTAAGTGACGAAAGTCACGCCTCAAATAGCCCAACAAAGGGAACCTGCCTGTTCTTGGCTCTCTGCGGCGAAATCCGGCATCCCCTGACCTGAACCTGACGATCTAAAGTGTCATTTGTGACGCAGAGACCCCTGGAGCTGATCCTTGCCCGCAATTTGATGTCGGCGCTCTCGACCCCGGCCTTTTTGGTCGACGAGGGCGGGCTCCTGGTCTTCTACAACGAAGCGGCGGGGATGCTGCTCGGCAAACGCTTCGAGGAGCTGGGCACTGTCGGGCCGCAGGAGTGGGGCTCGCTCTTCGGCCCCTTCGACGAGAGCGGCGAGCCGATCCCCTACGACGACCTGCCGCTGGTCCGCGCCGTGCGCGCCGGCCGCCCCGCCCACGCCGAGCTGACGGTGCGCTCGACCGACGGGACCCAGCACGAGGTCGAGGTCTCGGCCTTCCCGATCCTCACCGCGCACGGCTCGCAGGGCGCGATCGCCGTCTTCTGGCCCTCGCTGCGCAACGGCAACGGAGCGCTGCCGGCATGAAGGTCAAGCTCTGGGGCACGCGCGGATCGATCCCCGCCCCGGGGCCGGAAACCATCCGCTACGGCGGCAACACCTCCTGCGTCGGCGTCACCCTCGCCGACGGCTCGATGCTGGCGCTCGACGCCGGCACCGGCATCCGCTGCCTCGGCCTGGCGCTGCCCGACGAGCCGACCCGGCTCCACATCCTCCTCACCCACCTCCACCTCGACCACATCCAGGGCCTGGTCTTCTTCGCCCCCGCCTTCCGCCCGCAGACCGAGATCGTGATCTGGGGGCCGGCCTCGCCCGAGGCCTCGCTGCGCGATCGCATCGCCCGCTACATCTCGGCGCCGCTCTCGCCGGTCGAGGTCCGCGAGCTGCCCTGCGACGTCTCCTTCCGCCACTGCCCGGAGAGCGAGTGGGAGATCGGCTCGGCCCGGATCCGCGCCGCCTCGGTCTCGCACCGCGGCCCGACCCTCGGCTACCGGATCGACGACGGCGACTCCTCGCTCGCCTACATCCCCGACCACGAGCCGGCGCTGGGCGCCGACCTCGACCAGCTCGAGGAAGACTGGATCTCCGGCTTCGCCCTCGCCCGCGACGCCTCGCTGCTGATCCACGACGGCCAGTACACCGACGCCGAGTACCCCGACCACATCGGCTGGGGCCACTCCGCCACCTCCCACGCGCTCAGCTTCGCGCGCCGGACCGAGGCCGAGCGCACCGTCCTCTTCCACCACGACCCCCTCCACTCCGACGAGCAGCTCGACGAGCTCGCGGCCGATGCGCGCGAGCAGTGGGTGGCGCTGGGCGGCGATCCGGCGACACTGGAGCTGGCCGCCGAGCGGGCCGAGTACGAGCTTCCCACCCGGTCGCCCAGCGCTTTAGTCTGAGCTGAGTGACCCCCGCCGAGAGGATCGAGGCAGCCGCGGAGCGCTCGCCGCTCGTCCACGCGGCGCTGGAGAAGGCGCGCGCGGCCCACCAGGGGCAGGTGCGCAACGGCAGCGGCGGGATGCCCTACGTCGAGCACCCGATCGCGGTCGCCGCCCGGCTCGAGGAGCTGGGGGTCGGCGACGAGGTACTGGCGGCAGCGCTGCTGCACGACGTGATCGAGGACTCCGAGACGACCCTCGACGAGCTGCGCGAGCCGTTCGGCGCCGAGGTCGCCGGCCTGGTCGGCGCCCTCACCGACGACGAATCGATCGACTCCTACCGCGAGCGCAAGGCCGAGCACCGCGAACGAGTCGCGGCTGCCCCCGCCGACGCGCTGGCGATCTACGGCGCCGACAAGCTGACCAACGTCGCCACCCTACGCGACGCCTACGCCGCCGAAGGCGAGGCGGTGCGGGACGAATTCAGGGTCCCGGTCGAGCTCAAGGTCGAGATCTGGGAAGAGGATTTGAAGCTGCTGCGGGAGAAGGCGCCGGAGCTGCCCTTCCTCGACGCCCTCGGCGACGGGCTCAGGGCTCTTCGGGCTTCCCTAGAGGCTCCTGCCCCGCCGCCATCCTGAGCCGCCGCTGCAACGGCAGCACGAACCAGAAGAAGCCGAAGGCGAGAGCCGCCAGGCCGGTGACGACGATCGTCGCCGCGCTGCCGAAGAGGACGTCGGTGACCAGCATGATCGCCCCGATCATCGCCAGCGCCAGGAAGACGAGGCCGACGACCGAGAACTGGTTCGCATAGAAGATGAGTTTGCGCTTCTGCTGGTAGCGGAAGGTGACCCGGTGGTAGGCGGAGGGCGAGATCAGCATCACCGCGGCGATCGCGGTGCAGATCAGGGTCCCGAAGTAGACGTCCCTCTGAAAGCTGGTGATCTTTTCGAAGCCCTGCTGGAACGGAACCGCGAGCAGGAAGGCGAAGAGGACCTGGACGCCGGGCAGGGCGACGCGCAGCTCCTGCAGCAGCTCGGAGAGGTTGCGGTCGAGGCGCTCCTCTTCGGTCTCGTCGCGGCCGGAGCCCCGGACCGATTGATCCTTTCCCCCGGCGGGTCCGTTCTCCATTGCAGCACCATATGCCAATCGAGACGTCGATTCTGCTCTTCAATCGCGACCTCCGGGTCCACGACCATCCGGCCCTGGCAGCGGCCGCGAAAGCCGAGCGGACGGTGCCGCTGTTCGTCTTCGACGAGCGCCTGCTGGGCTCGCGCTTCGCGGCGCCGAACCGGGTCGCGTTCATGCTGGAGGCGCTGCATGACCTCGACGAGCGGCTGCGGCGGATGGGCGCGCGGCTCTTCGTCCGCCGCGGCGACCCGGTCCGCGAGACGATCGCGGTGGCGCACGAGTGCGGGGCGACCGCGCTGCACGTCAGCGCCGACTGGAGCGCCTACGCGCGGGGGCGGGAGCGGCGATTGGCCCAGGCCTGCGAGGAGGAGCGGATCGAGTTCACCGCCCATCCCGGGGTGACCGTGGTGCCGCCGGGGGCGGTGACGCCGGCGGGCGGCGATCACTTCAAGGTCTTCAGCCCCTACCACCGCGCCTGGGGCGGGGCGCCGTGGCGCGAGCAGCTGGCGGCGCCGCGCAAGCTGGTGGCACCGTCGCGGCCGAACAGCGGGCGGCTGCCGGCGCTGGGGTCGCTGACCGAGGGGGCGCCATCGCGCGGGCGGAGGCCCGGCGGCGAGAGCGAGGGGCGACGTCTGATGCGCACCTTCATCCGCGACGGGATCGGGGGATACGAGGAGCGCCACGACGATCTGCCCGGCGACGCGACCTCGCGGCTCAGCGCCCACCTGCGCTGGGGCTGCGTCTCTCCTCTGGAGCTGGCCCGCGAGGCAGGAGAGCGGCAGGGCGGGGCGGACTTCGTGCGGCAGCTCTGCTGGCGCGACTTCCACCACCAGGTGCTGGCCGCGACTCCCTCCCTCCCGCGCCGCGACTACCGGCCACGGGGGGATCGCTGGTCTAAGTCCAAGCGGGCCTTCGAGGCCTGGCGCGAGGGCAGAACCGGCTACCCGCTGGTCGACGCGGCGATGCGGCAGCTGGCCGCGGAGGGCTTCATGCACAACCGGGCGCGGATGACCGTCGCCTCCTTCCTCTGCAAGGACCTCTATGTCGACTGGCGCGAGGGCGCCTGGCACTTCTGGGACCTGCTCAGCGACGGCGAGATCGCCAACAACGCCGGCAACTGGCAGTGGGTGGCGGGGACCGGCAACGACACCCGACCCAACCGGGTGCTGAACCCCGTGCGGCAGGCAAAGCGCTTCGACCCCGACGGCGTCTACGTGCGGCGCTACCTGCCGGAGCTGGAGCCGGTGCGCGGCAAGGCGATCTTCGAACCGTGGCGGATGGAAGGGTTCGAGCGGCTCGGCTACCCGGCGCCGATCGTCGACCACGACGAGGCCACGGCCGCTTTCAAGGCGCATCGCGGCGGCTGATCGACGAGTGTGGTCGAGCTTTGGCGCGTTATGCACGCCGAACCTCAACCACGCCCCGTTTTCCGCGCATAGGATCGGCCGGATGGGACGACTGGCCGTCATCCTCGGTAGCAACGCGCTCGGCCCGGGCGGCGAGGAGATCACCGCCGCGGCGGCGGCCCAGGGAGCGGCGATCGTCCAGCGCCACAGCACCGACGGCGTCTTCGTCCTCCCCCACGCGATCGACCACGAGGCGAACCTGCGGCCGCTGGCCGAGCAGGGCTGCGACCGGGTGCTAGGGATCGGCTCGGTCGGCTCGCTGAAGCCGGGCGAGCTCGAGGTGGGCGCCCTCGTCTGTCCCGACGACTTCATCGCCCTCGGCCTCGGCGACTCGATCTTCGGCGACGAGCGGGCCCACTCGGCGCCCGGCTTCACGCCGCGCTGGCGCGAGGAAGTGATCGCCGCCTGGAGCGAGGGCGGCCAGGCGCCGCGCGGGGACGGCGTCTACTGGCAGGCGCGCGGCCCGCGCTTCGAGACCCCGGCCGAGATCCGGCTGATGGCGGCGCACGCCGACGTAGTCGGGATGACGATCGCCTCCGAGTGCGTCGTCGCGCGGGAGCTCGGCCTCGACTACGCCGCCCTCTGCGTCGTCGACAACCTCGCCAACGGCCTCGCCGAGGAGACGGTGAGCACGGCGGGGATGGAAGCCGACCGGCTGATCAACGCCGAGCGCCTGCGCGAGGGCCTGGAGGCGGTCCTGCCGCGCCTCGGGGCGGTGGGGCGATGAGGTTCGTCTGTTCCTTTTCGTTCCTATGCGCCGAAAAGGAACAGACGAACGGGGGGTGCGGATGGCGGTGACGGTTGAGAACGCGCGCCTGGACGGCGAACGCGTCGGCGTTCGCTGCGAGGGCGGGACGATCTCCGCGCTCGGGCCCGAGGTTTCGCCGGCGCCGGGGGACGAGACGATCGCGGCCGGCGGGGCGCACCTGGTGCCGCCGCTGGTCAACGGCCACACCCACGCGGCGATGACCCTCTTCCGCGGCTCCGGCGGCGACCTGCCGCTGATGCCGTGGCTGGAAGAAAAGATCTGGCCGGTCGAGGCGAAGCTCGACGACGAGGACGTCTACTGGGGCGCGCGGCTGGCCTGCGCGGAGATGCTGCGCGGCGGCACCACCCGCTTCTGGGACATGTACTGGCACCCGGGGGCGACGGCGCGGGCGGTGTCCGACAGCGGCCTGCGGGCGGCGATCGGGGCGCCGCTCTTCGACCTCCACGGCAGCCCCGAGCAGCTGCGCGAGGCGGCCCACCGTGGATTGGAGGCCCTAAGTGGGTATGGACCCGAGATCACCCCCGCGCTCGCCCCCCACGCGATCTACACCGTCAGCGAGGAGTCGCTGCGCTGGATCGCCGAGCTCAGCGCCGAACGCGACCTGCCGGTCCAGATCCACCTCTCCGAGACCGAGGGGGAGGTCCAGGACTGCCTCGCCGCCCACGGCGAGCGGCCGGCCTTCTACCTCGACCGGGTGGGACTTCTGAGCGGGCGCACCGTCCTCGCCCACGGGGTCTGGCTCGACCCCGACGAGCTGGCGCTGGTCGCCGAGCGCGGCGCCACCGTCGTCACCAACCCGGTGGCGAACATGAAGCTCGCGGTCGGCGGCGTCTTCCCCCACCCCGCGGCGCGAGCGGCCGGAGTCGCCGTCGGGCTTGGCACCGACGGGGCCGGCTCCAACGACTCGCTCGACCTGCTCGCCGACCTCAAGACCTTCGCCCTGGCGCAGAAGCACGCCGCCGCCGACCCGACCGCGATCGACGCCGCCGAGGCCTGGGCGGTCGCCACCGGCGCCCGCGCGCCGCGGCTCGGCGCCACGCCGCTGCAGCCCGGCGCGCCCGCCGACTTCCTCCTCCTCCGCGCCGACGCGCCGGAGTTGGGGATCGGCGATCTGACCGCCGACCTCGTCTACTCCGCCTCGGGCTCGGTCATCGACACCGCGGTGGTCGGAGGCGAAGTCCCGATGCGCGGTGGCGAGGTCCCGGAGCTTGCGGAAATCGTCGCCCGCGCCGCCGAGCGAGCGGGGAAACTGGGCCTGTGAGCGACCGGCCCGCAGCATCCTCGGTCCGCTACGAGGAGACGACCAAGGTCTATCCCGGCGCCTCCGAGCCCGCCGTCGACCACCTCAGCCTCGAGGTGCCGGCGGGTGAGATCTGCGTCCTCGTCGGGCCCTCGGGCTGTGGCAAGACGACGGCGATGCGGATGGTCAACCGGACGGTCGAGATCACCTCCGGCGACGTCCTCATCGGCGAGAGCTCGGTGCGCGACCGCGAGCCGGCCCAGCTGCGGCGGGAGATCGGCTACGTGATCCAGCAGATCGGCCTCTTCCCGCACCGCACGATCAGCGAGAACATCGGCGCCGTCCCCCAGTTGCTCGGCTGGAAGAAGGACCGCACGCGGGAGCGGGCGGCGGAACTGCTGGAGCTGATCGGGCTCGACCCCGAGCTCGGCGACCGCTATCCCGCGCAGCTCTCCGGCGGCCAGCAGCAGCGGGTCGGGGTAGCGCGGGCGCTGGCGGCGGACCCGCTGGTGATGCTGATGGACGAGCCCTTCGGGGCGATCGACCCGATCAACCGCGAGCGCCTGCAGAACGAGTTCCTCCGCCTCCAGGCGGAGATCCAGAAGACCGTCCTCTTCGTCACCCACGACATCGACGAGGCGATCAAGATGGGCGACCGGATCGCGGTGATGCGCGAGGGCGGCCGGGTCGAGCAGTACGCGACCCCGGCGGAGCTGTTGATGTCGCCGGCCAACGAGTTCGTCGAGGACTTCGTCGGCGCCGACCGGGCGCTGAAGCGGCTGGCGCTGATGCGGGTCCGCGACATCAACCTCTGGGAGGCGCCGCTGGCACACGTCGGCCAGGCGACCGGCGAGGTGCGGGCGAAGCTCGACTCGCCCGACGTCGAAGTGCCCTACCCGCTGCTGGTCGACGGCGAGCGGCGGCCGCTCGGCTGGCTCAGCGAGCGCGACCTCACCGCCGAGACGGTCCCGCAGCGCCCGGACCGGCCGCTGGGGCCGGTACTGGAGCTGGACGACGTGATGCGCGACGCCCTCGCCGACCTACTGCAGGGCGAGGCCCAGTACGCGCCGGTGGTCGACCACGAGCGGCGGATCGTCGGCGTCCTATCGGTGGAGATCATCTCCGAGTTCCTCAAATCGCCGGAGGCCAAGACCGACGAGCACCCGGCGGTGGAGCGCCCGCATGGCTAGCCCTCTGGTGCTGGCGGCCGCCGGCGAAGTAGGCGGGGATTTCTTCAAAGAACGCACCAGCGACACGCTGCCCTGCCAGGCACAACCCGACCACGTCTTCTGCTTCGACTGGGCGAAGGAAAACATCGACCGCTTCGAGACTCCAACCGTCCAACACCTGCAGATCGTGATCCCGGCCATCGTCATCGGTTTCGTCGTGGCCTTCGCATTGGCGCTGCTTGCTCACCGAGCCCGCTGGCTACAGCCGCCGCTGCTCGCCGCCACCGGCATCCTCTACACGATCCCCAGCATCGCCTTCTTCTTCCTGCTGCTACCGGTGACGGGGCTCGGCCGCGATACGGCGATCATCGTTCTCAGCGCGTACACCCTGCAGATCATCTTCCGCAACACGGTTCTCGGTCTCAACAACGTCCCGGATTCGGTCAAAGATGCCGCCCGGGGCATGGGCCTGACCTCGAATCAGATCCTCTGGAAGGTCGAGTTGCCCCTGGCGATCCCCGAGATCATCGCCGGTCTGCGGGTGGCGGTCGTCAGCACGATCGCGATCGCGACCCTTGCCGTCCTGATCAGCGCCGGCGGACTGGGGACGCAGATGTACGGGTCGAACCTCACCTTCCCGACCAGCATCATCATCGCCGCCGCAATCGTGATCCTGATGGCGCTCGCCCTCGACACGATCCTGCTCCTCGTGCAGCGGTTCACCACGCCGTGGCGAAAGGCGGCCCAGGCATGACCGCCTCGCTGCCCCTCGCGTCGTTCACCGGTGCGATCGAATTCATCTTCACCCCACAGGAAACGAACGTGACCGGCGGCAAAGAGGTGGGTGGCTTCGACAAGGTGCTCGAACTGATGCTCAAGCAGATCGAGGTGACGCTCCTCGCCCTGGCGATCGCCCTTGTCATCGCTCTGCCGCTCGGTCTCTACCTCGGTCATCGAGGCAAGGGCGAGCAGCTCGCCATCGGCCTCGGCAATGCCGGCCGCGCGATTCCCGAGCTCGCGGTGATCGCCCTGGTCGCGGTGCTGATCGGCGTCGGCCTGAAGAACGTCGCTCCCGTCCTGGCGATCCTCGGGGTCCCACCAATCCTCACCAACGCCTACGTCGGCGTCCGGCAGGTCGACCGCGCCACCGTCGATGCCGCCCGCGGCATCGGGATGAGCGAAACGGCGATCATCCGCAAGGTCGAGCTGCCGATCGCCATACCCACGATCATGGGCGGAATCCGCAGCGGCGCGATTGCGATCCTCGCGACCGCCACCATCGCCCCATTGGCCGGAGTGGAAACGCTCGGCGACTTCATCCTCAACCGCAACGTCTACGGCGAAAACGGTCTGCTCGCCGGCGCGATCCTCGTCGCCCTTCTCGCCCTCGTCCTGGAGGGCCTGCTCGCCCTTCTGCAGCGCCGCCTGACTTCCGACGGGCTGAAAGTAAAGACTGCGTAACAACAACTCACCACTCGTCCACTCAAACCACCCCAAGAGGAGGCACCCCAGTGAGGACCCACCAGACGCGACTCCGCATGCTGCTTGCGGCAATCGCGGCGCTCGCGCTGACGCTCGGCATCGCCGCATGCGGCAGCAGCAACGACAGCACCACCTCCGGCTCGACCGAAGGCGGCGAAGCCGGGGCGATCCAGTCCAACCCCGACAACGGCAAAGTCAGCCTGACGATCGGCTCGAAGAACTTCCCCGAACAGGAAATTCTCGGCGAAATCTACGCCCAGGCCCTGACCGCAGCCGGCTACAAGGTGAAGAGCGCGCTCAACCTCGGCTCGGAAACCGTCGCCCTGAAGGCAGTCAAGACGGGGCAGATCTCCGGCTACCCGGAGTACGCCAGCACGGCCCTCACCTCGTTCTTCGGCCTCGAACCCGAAGAAGTGCCCGCCGACGCCGCCGAAGCGTGGGAAAAAGCCAACGAAGAATTCGAAGCCGAAGGCCTGGAGGCGTTCGAACCGACGCCGTTCGCCAGCGCCAATGCGGTCGGGACGACGACCGAGACGGCCGAAAAGTACGGTCTGAAGACGGTCTCCGACCTCGAAGGCGTCTCGGAAAAACTGTCCCTCTACGGCTCCCCCGAGTGCCGCCAGCGGATCGACTGCCTGGCCGGGCTGGAAGAACTGTACGGGCTGAAATTCAAGTCGTTCACCCCGGTCGACATCGGCCTCCGCTACACGGTGCTGGAAAAGGGTCAGGCGGATCTCTCGATCCTCTTCACCACCGACCCCCAGCTCTCGGCCGA
This sequence comes from uncultured Actinomycetes bacterium, assembly GCA_963850735.1. Classification (GTDB taxonomy): domain Bacteria; phylum Actinomycetota; class Thermoleophilia; order Solirubrobacterales; family 70-9; genus VAYN01. Next base: position 201,538 of record CAWKMK010000007.1, on the reverse strand, counting down.
GAGCGACAAGTTCGTGATCCTCGAAGACGACAAGGAAGTCTTCCCGGCCGGCAACGTGATCTTCGTGACCAAGCAGTCGGTCGCCGAAGAAGCGGGTCCGGATTACGAAAAGACGATTCTGCAGGTGCAGGAAGGGCTTGACCTGAAAGTGATGCAGGAGCTTGACGCTCGAGTCGAACTCGAAAAGGAAACGCCGAAGCAGGCTGCTGCGGCTTACCTCGAATCGGCTGGTTACATCGGTTCGTAGTTGGTAACGAGGAAGCCGGTGGGGGTGCCCCGGGAGCACCTCCGCCGGCTGAATCGCCTTTTGGCTGACGCCGCGGACCGCTGCGGGCCGGCTCCATGCTGAGTACCCGGGGCACCCCCACCGGCTTCCTCTCCCGACAGCGTGCCGGTAGACGGCGAGGGACTAGGCCGCTGCGTGTTCGCCCGTAGCTGACTCAGTGCGGTGGTGGCGGATGTGGTTGAAGCTGACGTGGGCGGCCCAGGCGGCTAGGAGGCCGGAGGCGCCGGCCAGGACCAGAGCGATTCTTGGGTCGTAGGACTGGGCTAGCCAGCCGGTGAGGGGGGCGCCGATGGGGGTCGAGCCGAGGAAGACGACGGAGTAGAGGGCCATCACTCGGCCTCGCATCTCGGGGGTGACGGCGAGCTGGAGGGTGGAGTTGATCGTCGCGGCGAAGGTGACCGAGGCGGCGCCGAGGAGGGCCAGCATCACGATCTCCAGGGCGAGGCTGGGCATCGCCGCCGCCAGCAGGGCCGAGGCGCCGAAGGCAAGCGCGCCACCGGCGATCAGGCGGGGGCCGGTGCGGCCGCGGTGGCCGTTGACCAGGGCGCCGGCGATCGAGCCGACCGCCATCGCCGAAACCAGGGCGGCGTAGGTCATCGCCCCGGACTCGAAGCTGAATTTGGCGAGCAGCGGCAGCACCACCTGGAAGTTGAAGCCGAGCGTCCCGACCAGCGCCATCAGCGCCAGCGGCACCAGCAGCTCCGGGGTGGCGCGGACGTAGCGCAGGCCGGCGCGGATCGCGCCCGGTGCGCGCTCGGCGACCGGCTCCGCGTGCAGCCGGCCGGGGTCCATCCCGCGCAGGGCCAGGATCATCGCCACGAAGGTGAAGGCGTTGAGCGCGAAGACGGGGGCGACGCCGACGGTGGCGATCAGGATGCCGGCGATCGCCGGGCCGACGATCCGCGCCGCCTGGACGATGACGCTGTTGAGGCTGACCGCGTTGACGACCCGGTCGGGGCCGACCATCTCGTAGACGAAGCTCTGCCGGGTGGGGTTGTCGACCGCGTTGACCGAGCCCATCGCGAAGACCGCGACGTAGACCATCCAGGGCGTCACCACGCCGGTGGCGGTGACGGCGAAGAGGCCGACGGCGGGGATCGCCATCAGCGTTTGCGTCGCGACCAGCAGCCGCCGTTTGGGCATCCGGTCGGCGAGCAGCCCGCCCCAGGCGCCGAGCAGCAGCATCGGCAGGAACTGCAGGGCGGTGGTCAGGCCGACGGCGACGCCGCTGTCGGTCAGAGTCAGGATCACCCAGATCGCGGCGACCGTCTGCATCCAGGTCCCGGAGAGGGAGATCAGCTGGCCGGCAAAGTAGCGGCGGTAGTTGGGGACCTCCAGCGAGTTGAACGAGTGGCGGATCGCGGCCGTCAAGACCGCTCTCCCTCCCGCATCCGCTCGAGGATCTCGGCCGCTCGCTCGAGGGTCTCGACCTCCTCGTCCGTGAGGTCCTTCATGCGTCGGGCCAAGTAGGCGTTCTTACGGCCGCGCAGGCGCCGCAGCCGCTCGCGGCCGGCGCCGTTGACGCTGACCAGGGAGCTGCGACCGTCCTCCGGGTCGGGGGCCCGGTCGATCAGGCCCTCGCGTTCGAGGCAACCGAGGGTGCGGGTGATGGTCGGCCGCTTGACCCGCTCGATCTCGGCGATCTCGCTCGGGGTCAGCGGACCGTGGCGCTCGATCGTCGCCAGCGCCGCGACCGAGGTCGGGGTCAGGCCGCTGGTCTCCGCCGCCGCCTCCTGGCGCAGGCGCCGGGCGGTGCGGACGATCGCCGTGCGCAGATGCGCGGCGCGCTCGCTGAGGGGGATGTCCTTGGTCTGCATCTGCATTGATTAGCTCTGATAATTAGTTTAGCAAACTACTTCTGCGGTGACCCCCTTTCTTCGGCGACCATCTCGATCGCCTCCAGCATCTTGCGGTGGTAGGCGACCCCGGCGAGCAGGGTACGTTCGGAGCGGCCGAAGCCCTCGCCGGCGCGGGCAAGGTCCAGATAGCCCTGCAGCTCCCCCAGCTTCTGCCGGTGCCAGGCGACCCGCGTGTCGTGCATCGCGTCGGTATCTGCCCCCGCGAACAGTTTCAGGATTGCCTCGTCGCGTAGCTGCGGCGGCGCCACGTCGGGGTCCGCGGCCCACTCGGCAAGCACCTCGCGGCCGAGGTCGGTGAGCGAGTAGGCCCGCCGTCGGCGCCCGCCCTCCTCCTGATGGGCGGTCAGGTAGCCGGCGGCAGCCAGGCGGGCGGGCTCCTCGTAGGCGGTCGTGTGCGGAACCGGCCAGAAGTTCTGGATCGAGCTCTCAATCGCCTGCTTGATGTCGTAGGAGGTCATCTCCCCGAACTCGTTGAGGACAGCGAGCAGCGCGTAGGAGGTCCCGCTGAGCTTGATCGGCTTGCTTTCCATCATTCGAAGCGTATAGTACGGGACGAACGGTAAAGGACCGAACCCGTCAGGAGGCCCGCGATGCCCAACACCGACTCTTCCTACGACGCGATCATCGTCGGCGCCAGCCTCGCCGGCTGCGCGACGGCGATCCAGCTGGGCCGCGCCGGCAACCGCGTCGCCCTGGTCGAGAAGCAGCCGGACCCAGGCGCCTTCAAGCGCGTCTGCTCGCACTTCATCCAGGCTTCCGGCGTGCCGGCGATCGAACGGCTGGGGCTGCTCGAGCCGATCGAAGCAGCGGGCGGCCAGCGGCCGCGGGTGCACGCCTGGACCAGGTGGGGCTGGGTCGAGGCACCGCCCGAGCACGCCGGCCGCGGGATCAACCTGCGCCGCGAGGTGCTCGACCCCATGGTCCGCTCCACCGCCGCCGAGACGCCTGGCGTCGAGCTGATGCTGGGCTGGAGCGCCGAGCGCCTGCTGCGCGAGGAAGCGTCGGTCGCCGGCGTCGCCGTCCGCAACCCGGGCGGCGAAGAGCGCGAGCTGCGGGCTCGGCTGACGATCGGCGCCGACGGTCGCGACTCTCGCATCGCCGAGCTCAGCGAGGTCCCGGTCAAGACCTCCCCCAACGCCCGGTTCGCCTACGGCGGCTACTTCGAAGGGGCCACGCCGGCGCATGCGCCTGACGCATCGGTCTGGTTCCTCGACCCGCAATGGGCAGCCGCCTTCCCGACCGACACCAACCTCACCTTCTACGCGGCGATGCCGACCAAGGAGCGCCTGCCCGAATTCAAGCGGGACCCCGAGGGCGCCCTCGTCAAGTTCCTCGCCGACGTCCCCGAGGCGCCGCCGATTCGCGAGGGCCGCCGGGTCGGCCCGGTGTTGGGGAAGGTCGACATGACCAACCGGATGCGGCGCCCGAACGCGCCAGGCCTGGCCCTGGTCGGCGACGCAGCGCTCGCGGCCGACCCGCTGTTCGGCGTCGGCTGCGGCTGGGCTTTCCAATCGGCGGAGTGGCTGTCCGACGCGGTTCTTCCCGCGCTCGCCGGCGAGCAGCCCTTGGAGAAGGGGCTCGACCGCTACCGACGCCGCCACGCGAAGGGGCTGCGCGGGCACACCTTCTTCATGCACGACTACTCGAAGGGGAACCGGTTCAACCCGGTGGAACGGATGATGTTCGCCGCCGCAAGCCGCGATCCCAGGGCGGCGACGATCATGGACTCGTTCGCCACGCGCCAGATCAGCCCGGCGCAGATGCTTCCCCGGATGGTGCCGCGAGCGATCGCGGTGAACACGCGTCACGCCCTCGCCCGATGAGCGCCGCGGTACAGCGCACGACCCTGCTCGCCGGCGGTACCCGCACCCGGCTCGTGCAGGCCGGGCCGGCGGACGCCTCCGAGGCGGTCGTCTTCGTCCACGGCAACCCCGGCTCGGCTGACGACTGGGAGCGGCTGGTCGCCGCCGCGGGCGCCGCCGGCCACCGCGCCGTCGCCTTCGACCTGCCCGACTTCGGCGAGACGATCGCCCCAGACGGGTTCGAGCACACCCCGTTCGGCTACGCGGAGTTCGTCGCCGAAGCGCTGGCGGAGCTGGGGATCGAGCGCGCGCAGCTGGTCCTGCACGACTTCGGCGGCCCGATCGGACTGATCTGGGCGATGGGCCACCCCGACGCCCTCGCCGGCATCGTCCTGATCGACACCGGGGTCCTCCCCGGCTACACCTGGCACACCCTGGCGCGGATCTGGCGCACGCCGGTGCTCGGCGAGCTCTTCCAGGCGATCACCAATCGCAGCGGCTACCGCTTCGCGCTCAACCGCAACGAGCCCCGCGGGCTGCCGCGCGAGTTCGTCGAAACGATGTACGACCACTACGACCGTCGCACCCGGCGGGCGGTGCTGAAGCTCTACCGGGCGACGCCGGACCCGGGCGGCATGTCCGAGAACCTGATCGGGCTGCTCGCCCCGCGCCAGATCCCGGCGCTGGTGATCTGGGGTGAGCACGACGCCTACCTGCCGGCCTCCTACGCCCGCGAGCAGGAGCGGGCCTTCCCCGGGGTCGACGTCCACGTGCTGGCGGCCAGCGGCCACTGGCCCTTCGCCGACGCGCCGGAGACGGTCGAACGACTGCTGGTCGAATTCCTCGCCCGGGCCGGGGCGCCGGCGTCCGAGCCGGCCGGCTAGCTACGCCGCGAAGCGCGCTTCCGAGCGGGCCTTGGCCTTGGCGGCCTCGACCTCGCGGTCCTTCGGCGGCGCCGTGGTGACGAGGCGGTCCAGCAGATCGCGGGTGACGACGGCCACCGCCTCGACCGCCTCGTCGAAGGCCTCGGCATTGGCCTGCGACGGCTTGGTCGAGCCGCTGATCTTGCGCACGTACTGGAGGGCCGAGGCCTCGATCTCCTCGTCGGTCGCGGGTGGATCGAAGTTATGGAGGGTTCTGATGTTTCTGCACATAGCTCCGATATTAAGCACGTTTCGAGAAGAGCCGACGTGGGCAGTGTGAAATCCTGAGCCGCGTCATGGAGATCGCCCGATGACCGACGTCGCAGAGGCCCGAGACAAGCGCTGGATCGCCCTGATCCTGCTCTGCTCGGCGCAGTTCGTCGTCGTCCTCGACGCCTCGATCGTCAACGTCGCCCTGCCGACGATCGGCGAAGCCCTCGACTTCTCCGAGAGCGGCCTGCCCTGGGTCGTCAACGCCTACGTCCTCACCTTCGGCGGCTTCCTGCTGCTCGGTGGCCGGCTCGCCGACCTGCTCGGCCGCCGCCGCGTCTTCATGTTCGGCCTGGTGCTCTTCGCGATCGCCTCGCTGTTCGGCGGACTGGCCAGCACCTCCGGGCAGCTGATTGCCGCGCGGGCCGTGCAGGGCCTCGGCGCCGCGATCCTCTCCCCCGCCGCGCTCTCGATCGTCGCCACCACCTTCCGCGACGGCGCCGAGCGCAACAAAGCGCTGGGGATCTGGGGCGCGGTCGCCGGCTCCGGCGGAGCCGCCGGCGTGCTCCTCGGCGGGGTCCTGACCGAATATCTCGGCTGGGAGTGGGTGCTGTGGGTCAACGTCCCGATCGGGATCGCCGCTGCCGCCCTCGCCCCCGGTCTGATCGCCGAATCGCGCAACGAGGGGGAGGAGCGTCATTTCGACATCGCCGGCGCGACGACGATCACCCTCAGCCTCTCGGCCCTGGTCTTCGCCCTGCTCGACGCCGAAGACGCCGGTTGGGGCTCGACCCAGACGATCGGCATCCTCGCCGCCTCTGCGGTCCTGTTGATCGCCTTCGTCGCGATCGAGCGCCGCTCGCGCGCCCCGCTCGTCCCCTTCTCGATCTTCCGCCTGCGGACGATCACCGGCGCCAACGTGGTCGGGATCCTGGTCGGCGCCTCGCTCTTCTCGATGTTCTTCTTCATCTCGCTCTACATGCAGCAGGTACTCGGCTACAGCGCGATCAAGGCCGGCCTCTCCTACCTGCCGTTGGCCATCGCGATCATGCTCTCGGCCGGGATCGCCTCCAGCCTGGTGACCAAAGTCGGCTTCAAGCCGATCCTTGCCGCCGGCATGGCCTTCATCGCCATCGGGCTCGTCTGGTTCAGCCAGATCTCCGTCGACGGCAGCTTCCTCGCCGACATCCTCGGCCCCTCCCTCTTCGCCGCGGTCGGGCTCGGCTTTGCCTTCGTCCCGGTGACGATCGCCGCCGTCTCCGGCGTCGAGGACCGCGAGCAGGGGCTGGCCAGCGGCCTGATCAACACCTCCCAGCAGGTCGGCGGCGCCCTCGGCCTCGCCATCCTCGCCGCGATCGCCAACTCGCAGATCGGCGACTCCCGCGACCCCGCCGTGCTCACCGACGGCTTCTCCTCCGCCTTCCTCGTCGGCGCCGGCTTCGCCGTCCTCGGCCTGATCGCCACGCTCCTCCTGATCCGCACCTCTGACAGCAAGGCGCACGTGGAGCTGGGGGCCGAACCGGCCACCGAATCGACCTCTTAAGTCACTGAAGTCAGCCGAAATGACACGGGAGTGTCATTTCTTTGGATCAGTTCAGTAACACCTATTGACGGGGTGAATTTCGTCCCTAGGATCGGCCGCCGGAGGGTGATGGAGGCAGGTGCCTCCAGACGATTGACAATCGCTCTGCCCGGCTAACCAGCGGGTCCGGTTCGAGTCCGGCGCCCTCCGCAGACATACCGCGGCAAGCGGGTCGAGGAGGAGGCGACATCGTGCTAAGTTGAGGCGCGATTGTCAATCGTCTGCGGGGTGGTTCCCCGCTTCACCTGACTCGACCCGCTCCGGCGGGTCTTGTCGTTTCTAGGGGCGGCTTCCGAAGCAGGGAATAGGGTGGTCTGACCTTGTCTCTGCGCCTGACGAAGACCCTCGGCCTCGCAGCTCTGCTGCTGACCGCGCTCGCGCTCTTCGCCTTCGGCGGCAACAGTGGCGCCGCCGGTCCAGCCGCGACTCCGGTCGCCTCCTCGGCCTGCGGCGCGCTCCAGTACGGCGGCCAGGGATCACCCGAGGCGATCGTCGTCTCCGACCTGCCGCTGCAGGGCGACTCGAAGCAGCGCTCGCTGCAGATGAACGACGCGATCCGGCTCGTCCTCGAAGGTGCCAACTGGCAGGCGGGCGGGGTCAAAGTCGGCTTCCAGGCCTGCGACGACTCCAGCGCCAAGACCGGCCTCTGGACCAAGGCGCAGTGCCAGGCCAATGCCAGGGTCTACGCCGCCGACGCGAGCGTCCTCGGCGTGATCGGCACCTACAACTCGGGCTGCGCCGAGGCGATGATCCCGATCCTCAGCCAGGCGCCCGGCGGCGGGCTGGCGATGGTCTCCCCCGGCAACACCCTGATCTGCCTCACCCAGTCGAGCCCGAGCTGCGGCAAGGGCGAGCCGAAGAGCCTCTACCCCGGGCGGCGCAACTACGCCCGGGTCGTGCCCAATGACGCCTACCAGGGCGCCGGCCTGGCGAACTTCGCCAAGCAGCAGGGAGTCGAGTTGGCCTACGTCCTCTACGCCGGCAAGGACCCGACCAGCCTCGGCCAGGCGAAGACCTTCCGCGGCGCCGCCCGCAAGCTCGGCATCCACGTCGTCGGCTTCAAGGCCTGGAACGTCAACGCGTCCAACTACCGGGGGCTGATGGGGATGGTCGCCGACGCCGCCCCCGACGCGGTCCTGCTCGCCGGACTGACCGAGGAGAACGGCGCCCGGCTGATCAAGGACAAGGTCGCGGTGCTCGGTCCCAACAGCGGCGTCAAGCTCCTCGCCCCCGACGGCTTCGCCCAGCAGTCGACGATCGACCTGGCGGGCAAGGCGTCGAAGGGGATGTTCGCCAGCGTCCCCGGTCAGGTGCCGCAGAACCTCACCGGCCCCGGCAAGAAGCTGGTCGGCGAACTCGAAAAGGAGCTCGGCGGGCCGGTCGAACTGTACGCACCGTACGCCGGCCAGGCCGCCGACGTCGTCCTCGACGCGATCGACAAGGGTCGCGACCGCAGCGGCACGATCGACGCAGTACGTTCGACCTCGGTCCACAACGGCATCACCGGCAGCTTCGAGATCCTCCCCAGCGGCGACCCCAGCATCGGCCCGATCACCGTCTCGGTCGCGAAGAAGAGCTTCGTACCGTTCCAGGTGATGAAGCCAGGGGCGGCCCTGGTCAAGGCCGCCCGCCAGGGCTAGCTCCACCTCGCGTCGGTATTTCCGGAAGCGAATGAAACGCGAGTGTCATTTCTTTGAGCCAGTTCAGTAACGCCTATTGACTGGGTGAAATTCGCCCCTAGGATCGGCCGCCGGAGGGTTGAAGGAGACAGGCGCGCTCCAGGTAGCTGATACCTAGCATGCCCGGTCAACCACACCGGGTCCGGTTCGAGTCCGGCGCCCTCCGCAGACATAGACCGTCGTGAGCGGGTCGAGAGGGAGCGCGATTTGGCCGTGCTACCTTGGGTGCAGGTATCAGCTGGCTGCGGGGTGGTTCCCGCTTCACTCAGACTCGACCCGCTCCGGCGGGTCTTGTCGTTTCTGGGGACAAGGGCAGACGGGCAGGCTGTCGAATCAGTCGCGGTGAGCGCGAACGCCGCCCAGCCGCATGCCCGACTACGAGCCGGGGATGGATGCTCGCAGCACGCGGGTCGCCGAATGGCTGAAGACGCCGATGCTGATCGCGGCGGCGCTGACCCTGCCAACCGTGGCGATCACCGAGTCCGAGCCGGGTGGCCTCCTGCAGCAGATCGCCGTCGGTCTCAACTGGGTTACCTGGACCGCCTTCCTGGTCGAGTTCGTGGTGATGCTTTCGGTCGTGCCGGACCGGAGGAAGTGGATCCGGCACCACCCGCTCGACATCGTCATCGTCTTCCTCACGCCGCCGGTGCTTCCCGCCGGCCTGCAGAGCCTGCGGGTCCTGCGCCTACTGCGATTGCTGCGCCTCCTGCGGCTCGCCCAGCTTTCGCGCGAGGTCTTCTCGCTCGAGGGCGTCCGCTACGCAGCGCTGCTGGCCCTCCTCTCGGTGGTCGGCGGCGCCGCTCTCTTCGACGCCTTCGAGCAGCGGCAGGACCTCGGCTTCTGGGACGACATCTACTGGGCGATCACGACGATGACCACCCTCGGCTCGAACATCCAGCCGAGCACCACCGGGGGCGAGATCGTCTCCGTCTTCGTCCTCCTGGTCGGGATCGGCTTTGTCGCCCTGCTCACCGGCTCCTTCGCCCAGCGCTTCCTCGCCCCCGAAATCGCCGAGATCGAGGAGGAGCTGGAGGAGGAGCAGATGAGCGCCGAGGCGCTGGCCCTCCGCGAACTGAAGAGCGTCCAGGAGCAGCTGCAGACGCTCGAGGTCGCGATCGCCCGGATGGCGAAACGCTAGTCGCCCTTCGCCTGCTCCTCGGCGATCTTCGCCTCCAGTTCCTGCATCACGTCCGGGTCCCGCAGGGTGGTGACATCGCCCAGGGCGCGGCCCTCGGCGATGTCGCGCAGGAGGCGGCGCATGATCTTGCCAGAGCGCGTCTTCGGCAGGTCGTCGGCCCAGATGATCCGCTTCGGGCGGGCGAATTTGCCGATCCGCTCGGCGACCGTGGCGCGGATGCCGTCGACCAGCTCGTCTGACTCCTCGATCTCGCCGCGCAGGGTGACGAAGGCGCAGATCGCCTGGCCGGTGTCCTCGTCGGACTGGCCGATCACCGCCGCCTCGGCGACGTCGGGGTGGGCGACGATCGCCGACTCGACCTCGGCGGTCGAGAGTCGGTGGCCGGAGACGTTGACGACGTCGTCGATCCGGCCGATCACCCAGAAGTAACCGTCCTCGTCGCGGCGGGCGGCGTCGCCGACCAGGTAGCGCTCCACCCCGAAGCGAGAGAAGTAGGTCTCGATGAAGCGGTCGTCCTCCTTGTAGAGGCCGCGCAGCATCGAGGGCCAGGGCCGCTCGAGGACCAGCAGGCCCTGCCCTTCGTCGATCGGCTCGCCACTGCGCTCGTCGACCACCGAGGCCTCGACCCCGGGGAACGGCACCGTCGCCGAGCCCGGCTTGGTCGCCGTGATCCCCGGCAGCGGCGAGATCATGATCGCGCCGGTCTCCGTCTGCCACCAGGTGTCGACGATCGGGCAGCGGCCGCCACCGATCACCTGGTGGTACCAGAGCCAGGCCTTGGGGTTGATCGGCTCGCCGACCGATCCGAGCAGACGCAGCGAGGAGAGATCGTGTTCGGCAGGGATCTCCTCCCCCCACTTGATGAAGGTGCGGATCGCGGTCGGCGCCGCGTAGAGGATCGTCGCCTTGTAGCGGGCGGCGACCTCCCACCAGATCCCCTTGTGGGGATAGTCCGGCGCCCCCTCCCACATCACCGAAGTGGCGCCGTTGGCGAGCGGGCCGTAGACGATGTAGGAGTGGCCGGTGACCCAGCCGACGTCGGCTGCGCACCAGTAGACGTCGGACTCGGGCTTGAGGTCGAAGACGTAGCGATGGGTGGCGGTGACGCCGGCCATGTAGCCGCCGGTGGTGTGGAGGATTCCCTTCGGCTTCGCGGTCGAGCCGGAGGTGTAGAGGATGTAGAGCGGGTGCTCGGCCTCCATCGGCTCGGCCGGGCACTCCGGGTCGGCGGCAGCGAGCACCTCGTCGTAGAAGACGTCGCGGCCTTCGCTCATCGGGCAATCGATGCCGGTGTGGCGGACGACGACGATCGTCTCCAGCGCCTCGTGGCCGCCCATGTGCTCGTCGACCGTGGTCTTGATCGGCGCCGTCTTGCCCTTGCGGCGGGCGCCGTCGACGGTGATCAGCGCCTTGGCGTGGGAGAAGTCCATCCGCTCTGCGCACCGCCTCGGCCGAGAAGCCGCCGAAGACGACGTTGTGCGGGGCGCCGATCCGGGCGCAGGCGAGCATCGCGACGACGACCTCGGGGATCATCGGCAGGTAGATCCCGACCACGTCGCCCTTCTCGACGCCGAGGTCCTTGAGCGCGTTGGCGAAGCGCTGGACGTCGCGGTGGAGGTCGGCGTAGGTGACGTCGCGCTCCTCCCCCTCCTCGCCGCGCCAGTGGAAGGCGACGCGGTCGCCGATGCCGGCCTCGACGTGGCGGTCGAGGCACTGGGCCGAGGCGTTCAGCTCGCCGTCGGCGAACCACTTGTAGAAGGGCGGGTTGGAGTCGTCGAGGCCCTGGCTCGGCTCGACGTCCCAGTCGAGCACCTCCTTCGCCTGCGCCAGCCACCAGGCCTCGGGGTCGGCGGCGGCCTCCTCGTAGACCTCCGGGTCGGACCAGCTCGCGCCGCCCGGAACCCCCCCGGCGGCTCGAACCGCTCGACCGCGAGCATCTCCTCCAACTGCTGCTCAAGATCCATGGCGCAAACCTACCCGAGCGCGCATGATTGGAACGTCGTTTCCACCCTTTTGGCCCCTATAGGGGCCAAAAGGGTGGAAACGATGAGCGACTAGAGCCCAGCGGGGTGACGGGCGATGAAGCCTTCGGGGGAGGCGGCCCAGGGGTCGTGCCAGCGGGGGCCGGCGCCGCCGCTGGTGTCGAAGGCGATGCCGGCGATCGACCATCCAGGCGTGGCCGGCGTTGGCGTAGACCGTGATCCAGCGGCCGGGGCCGGGTTCGCCCCAGGTCTCCAGGCCGGTCGAGTCGAGCGGGCTTTCCAGCAGGCCGCCGCCGTGCAGGGCGAAGCTGACCGCGCCCGAGCAGTCGTAGCCGGAGGATTCGAAGGAGCCGTGGCCGCCGCCCCAGATGTAGGGGGTGGTGGCGATCGAGTTGGCGGCGGCGATCGCGTCCTTGACCGCCTGCGGCGCCGAGGCCGGGGCGCTCGCTTCGCTTTCGGTGATCAGCTCGGCTTCCTGGCCGGGGTTGAGCGGCGCCGGCATCTGCCCTTCGGTCGCGTCGCCGCCTTCGGAGGCGACCTGTTCGGAGATCACCGACGAGGTTGTCGCTGAGCTGCGCTTCGCGCGATTGCAAGCTCGTCCAGCGCTTCCTGGCGCGCCGCCTGTTCGGACTTCAGTTCGGCGAAGCGGGCGGCGGCTTCTTCCTTGGCGGCGGCGACTTCGCGCTCCTTGGCGGCGATCGCGTCGCGCGCCGCTTCGACCTCGGCGCGGCGCTCGTCGAGCCGTTCGACCGCGCCGCGGACTTCGTCGCGCAGGGTCTTCACCCGCTCGACGACGGCGTCGTCGTATTCCTGGATCTGGCGCAGGTATTCGGTCTGCGCCGACATCTCGGTCCAGTCTTCGGATTCGAGGATCGCGTTCAGATGTCCGGCGAGCCGGCCTCGTAGATCGCGACCAGGCGGTCGCTGAGCAGGGCCAGCGCCTGCTGCAGTTTCGTCCGCACCCGCTCGAGGTGGGCTTCTTCGGCTTCCAGCGCCTCGGTGGCGCGGTCGAGCTCGGCCTGCTTCTGAGCCAGTTCAGCCTCGACCGCTTCCTGTTCCTGGCGCAGCGCCGAGACTTCGCCGAGCTTGGCGTCGATCGCCGCGTTCTGGGCGGCGATCGTTGCCGCCAGGTCGCTCCCTTCTTCGCGGACGTCTTCCAGCTTGTCCCGCGTCGCTTCCAGCTTTTCCTGCGGATCGGCGCCGGCGCGCTCCCCGCCCAGGAGCCGGCCAGGGCACAGAGAGCCGCGAAAAGCAGCGCGGCGAAGAGCAGGGCACGGCGACGAACGCGCTCGGAGTGTAGGAGAGCCCGCATCGAGCGAACAGCACGGCAGCGGCGCGCAGGCTAGCGAAGTCGCCTAAAGCCGCTGAAGGTGCTCGATAACCCGCAACTTCCCTTGCAAATTGGCGGCTTTTGGAGGAGTCCGAGGGCCGTTGCCGACCCCCGGACGCTTGCCGTGCGGGCTCAGGCCAGCAGTTTGGCCTTGGCCTGGTCGAACTCCTCGGCTGAGAGCGCGCCCTTTTCCTTCAGCTCGGAGAGCTTGTGCAGCTCGTCGGCGGGAGAGCCGGTGTGCGCCTGCTCGCGGACGTATTCGTCGAAATGCTTTTTCGCGTCCGCCTGGGCTTTGATCGTTCGGTCCCGCATCCCGCTCGCCGCGCGCGATCAGGTAGATCAACGCCGTCAGGAACGGGATGAAGACGAGGAAGAGCACCCAGGCCGCCTTCGCCCAGCCGGAGAGCTCGTGGTCGCGGAAGAGGTCACTGAGGATCGTGATCAGGATCCAGATCCAGATCACGAAGAAGAACACCTCGAGCGCGATGAGGAGGAGTTCGCCGAAGCTGATGTCGGCGATCGGGAGTGGCAACAAAGTTGTTCCTTTCGTTGGATGGCTAAGCAACCCTTAGGAGTTCCTCATCCATCCTAGCTCATCGCAAACAGCGCGATTGCAACCGAGGTGGCGAGGTTGAGGCTGGAGACGCCAGCGCGCATCGGGATCGAGACGCGGGCGTCGGCCCGCTCGAAGACTTCGCCGCTGAGCCCGTGGCGCTCGGTGCCGAAGGCGAGCACGGCGCGCTCGGGCAGCCGCTCGGGCGCCAGCTCCTCCCCCTCCGGGTCGATCGCCAGCAGCGGCCGGTCGCTCTCCGGCAGGGCCTCGACGGCGGCGACCGGCAGCGCGAACTGCAGGCCGGCGGCGCCGCGGACGGCGTCGGGATGCCAGGGGTCGTTCTCGCCGGTGGTGAGCAAGCGCCGCCGCACCGGCCGCAGCGGCGACCCGGATGCAGGCGCCGATGTTGCCCATGTTGCGCGGCTGCTCGAGCAGCACCGCCGGGGCCGGCGCGGGGTCGGCGAGCGCCGCGGCGACGTCGACCGCGCGGCCGGCGGGCGATCGCCGACCACGCCGGTGCGCGGCACCAGCGGCACCAGGTCGGCGAGCGTCTCCTCGTCGACCGGCTCGACCCGGCCGCGCCAGCTGACCGGCGAGGTCCGGCGCCAGCTCCGCGCGCCATCGTCTCCAGCGCCGCCGGGTCGACCGCCACCGCCTCGACCAGCTCGGCGCCGAAGCGCAGCGCGTGCTTGAGGGCGTGGAAGCCCTCGACGACGGTCAGCTCCGGGTCGCGGCGGGCGCGTGCGGAAGCGCACCGCGCGTTCGTGCTCGTGCGACCCATGCGCGCATCATGACTCGGCATGCGCCTAGGCGGTCAGCCGGCCTGCGACGAGCTGGTCGCGGCCGCCGGCCTTGGCCAGGTAGAGCGCCTCGTCGGCGCGGCCGCAGCAGGTCGTCGATGCTCTCGGCGTAGTCCCAGAGGGCGAGCCCGGCCGAGCAGGTCTGCTCCAGCGGCGTCGCCGCGCGCAGCCGCTCGACGATCTCCGCCGCCTGCTCGGGCGCGGTGTCGGGCAGCAGGACGAGGAACTCCTCGCCGCCGAAGCGGACGAGCGTGTCTTCGCCGCGCAGCGCCGAGTCCCAGGCGATGGCGCAGGCGCGCAGCACCTCGTCGCCGGCCAGGTGGCCGTGGGTGTCGTTGTAGGCCTTGAAGTGGTCGATGTCGACGATCGCCAGGCAGAGCGGCGACTCGGCGGCGGCGCGCCCGGGCCATCTCGCGCGGCAGCTGTTCGTCGCAGCGCCCGCCGGTTGGGCAGCCCGGTGAGGGCGTCGCGGCGGGCCAGCGTCCTCGACCTCGCCGAGCAGCTTCTCGCGTTCGGCCTCGATCCGCTTCAGCTCGGTGATGTCGGTCGAGCGGGCGTAGACCAGGCGCTCGTCCGGGGCCAGGGTCGAGCTCGAGCGCAGCCAGTGCCAGCTGCCGTCCTTGGCCCGGACGCGGGTCTCGAGCACCGACGAGGCGCCGCCTTGAACAGGCTCGATCGCCTCGGCTAGGGCGCGCTCGCTGGTCGTCGGGGTGGGTGAGGTCGAGCAGGCGGCGCGCCGCGCAGCTCCTCCGGCGTGTAGCCGAGGTGGCGGGCCCAGGCGCCGTTGACCTCGACGACAGCGCCCGTCCACGTCCAGCGTGCAGAGCATGTCGTGGGAGAGGTCGAAGAAGCGGCGGGCGCGCTCGTCGGCGCGGGCGCGGCGGGCGACGATCGCGGTGATCAGCAGCATCACCACGGTGAGCGAGATCGGCGGTGAAGAGCCAGCGGGTCAGCGGCGAGTAGCCGGCGGTGCTTTCGACCAGCGGCAGGGCGACCGCGTAGACGGCGAGCAGCCAGGCGAGGTGGGGGCGGCGACCCGGCGCGGGAAGAAGTAGGCGGCGACCAGGGTCGCCCAGACGAAGATCGTGCCGTACTGGCCGACCGCGACGCCGCTCTCGTAGATCAGCAGGCCGGTGACCGCGACCGCGCCGGCGAGCAGCGCGTGCACCCCGGCGCGCGGGATGCGGCTGGCGAAGGCCCAGCAGAGCAGCGCCGACCAGCGCCATCCCGGCGGCGATCAGCGATCAGAGCCGGTGTCGTTGCCGCCGCTCGGGATGCGGCAGCACCAGCGAGAGGGCGACCAGGCCGGCGCCGGCCGATCAGCAGGGCGCCGGCGGCTCGCGCCTCCGAGTCGCCCGGGGGCCTGCCTCCCTACCTGCTTTTCAGGTAGGCGCCATGCCCGGAGGCATCGGCAAGACGCGGCTGTTTCCTTTAGCTGGGCCTTTAGGCGCGAACGACCTGGAACTGGCTCATCAAGCCGTGGTCCTCGTGGTCCAGCATGTGGCAGTGGATGACGAATTTCCCGGTGTAGTCGGCGAAGTGACCGGCAAGGAGAATTTTTTCGTTGGGGTAGACGAAGAAGGTCTCCTTGAGGCAGTCTTCCCAGGGCGGCGGCCGCTTGCCGTCGCGCTCGAGCAGGTACCAGTCGCTGTGGTGCAGGTGCATCACGTGGGCGACGTTGGTCTTGTTGTGGATCTCCCAGGTCTCGGTCGAGTCCAGCTTCGGGAAGGCCTCGGAGTGGGCCGGGTTGAAGGTGCGGCCGTTGATCTCGCCAGGTGCGTCTTGAAGAAGCCGCCGATCGTGATCACCCAGCGCTTGTCGGGCTTGCGGCTCGACCCGGCGGGTCCAGGCCGGCAGCGGCCGCAGGTTGCGGGGCACACGGGTGCGGTCGGGCAGCGCTCGGTGCCGACGCGGAACTGCATCAGGGCGCCGCCGTAGGTGTGGGCGCCGTCGGGGTTGCGGCCGGCGTGGCGCTTGCCGCTGCGCAGCTCGACGCTCTCCCCCGCCATGCCGGCGAAGTCGACGATCACCTCGACCCGCTCGGCCGGGCCGAGGAGGATCTCGCGGCGGCGGATCGGCTTCGGCATCAGCCCGCTCTCGGTGCGCGATCTGGATCATCGGCGCGCCGTTGGAGAGCTGCAGGTTGTAGCTGCGGAAGGCGGAGACGTTGAGCAGGCGCAGGCGGTAGCGGCAGGGGCCGACCCGGTGGTAGGGCATGTAGGCGCCGTTGACGAGGATCGTCTCGGCGATGATCCCGTCGGCCGGCGGGCGGCGGTTGGTGAAGGGGTCGGTCAGCTGGTTGTGGCGGTCGAAGGTGCGGTCGCCGATCATCAGCGGCAGGTCGCGGTCGCCGCCGCGGCAGCGGCAGCGATTCCTCGAAAGCGTCGTCGACGATCCACATCCCGGCCAGGCCCTTCCAGACGTGCGGGGCGGTGCGGTCGAGGCGGTGGTCGTGGTACCACTGGAACGAGGCCCGTTCCGGGCGCCCGTCCTCGATCAGGTCATAGACGTAGGTTTTGCTGCCGGCCCGGCTCGAGCAGCAGATCGTTGCCCTGCTCGCGGGCCGAGAGGCCGCGCGGGATGCTGCAGAAGGCGGAGATCGGCTGGCGCTTGGTCAGGCCGCCGGGCTGGCCGTCGAACTGGGTGCGGTTGTGGCCGCCGTGGAGGTGGATCGAGAGCTCCCCGACCTTCTCCGGCAGCTGGTGGTCGAAGGTGACCCGGGTGCGCTGGCCGGCCCGGCGGCGGATAGTCGGCCCGGGGAAGGTGCCGCCGAAGGTCCACAGGCGGGTCTTCGGGCCGGGGAAGATCTGCTGCTCGGCGGCGCGGATCGGGATCCGGATGTGGTCGTCGGTGAGGACCTCGGGGATCGGCAGCCGGGAGCGGAAGGGCTCCGCGGCGAGCGCCGGCGGCGGTTCGGCCGGTCAGCGGCAGCGAGGCCGCCGCCCCCGCCCCGCAGGGGCAGGAGCGCGGCCAGGGTGCCGCCGCCAAGGGCGCCGAGGAAGGCTCGGCGCCCGTAGCGGGGCGGAACTGAGGACTGCCCAGCCGTGTCGCTAGCTGGTCGGCGCGGGCAGCGGGACCACCGGGGCCTCGACCGTGACCTTGCCCTGCATCCAGGGATGCACGGCGCAGAGGTAGTAGAGGGTGCTGCCCGGCTTCGGCCGTCACTTCCTGGGAGAAGTGGCCGCCTTTGGTTTCGCCGCTGAACCACGAGTCACCCTTTTTGCCGGTGGCATTGCCGGCCGTGCTCCAGCCCTCGGGGCCGGCTTTGGCGGGGTTGACCGTGATCTTTTCGGATTTCGGGTTGAACCCGTGCCACTTGGCGACCGCGAGGCAGATGTGCTTCGGGGTGAAGCAGCTCTTGCGGGCGGACGGGGTCTTCGGCAGCGAGCCTTTGGTGACCAGCGAGAAGGTGTGCGGGCCAACCTGTTTCGGGTTCGTCTTGTTGACGATTTCCAGCTGGTCGCCGACGGTGACCGTTTCCGGGCCGACGAATTTCAGCTTGCCTTTGGTCAGCTCGATGCTGACCACGTCGGTTTTGCCGGTCGGCGTCGCGGCGGTCGAGACCGGGCCGCTGACGGCGACGGCGAGGGCGGCCAGCGAGGCCACTAGGACGAGAGCCCGCAGGCGGGCGCGTGAAAGCTTCAAAGCGATGCCTTTCCCTTTCGAGTGCAAATTGCGAGGCCGGACGACTGCCCCAGCCCCGGAAGACGGCCCCAGATTCGGCCGACGCGCCACGGTAATACCTGGACCGGCGGAGTTCAACGGGTCAGTACAGGCATTACCTGCTTTTCGGGCTTTTCCACCCCCGGTAACCTTGACCTCATACGTGGCCCCCAATCAGTTTCTCCACACCTGCTACCGGATCGGCGACATCGATCGCTCGGTCGCCTTCTACGAGAAGCTCGGCTTCGAGGAGGTGCGGCGGATGCCGATCGGCGAGGAGGCGATCAACGTCTTCATGGCGATGCCCGGCGAGGACCCTCGCCTCGAGCTGACCTACAACCACGGCGTCACCGACTACGACCACGGCACCGGCTACAACCACATCGCCCTCGGCGTCGACGACCTCGACGCCACCCTGGAGCAACTGGCCACGGTCGGGATCGAGCCCGAAAAGCCCCCCTACCGCCCCGGCGGCCGCACCGAGGGCCACCGCATCTGCTTCGTCAGGGACCCCGACGGCTACCGGATTGAGATAATTGAGACCGGCTGAGTCTCAGTCTGCGGCTGCCTGCTGAGTGGCTGCTTCCGCCTCACGCCGTTTGAACTCGGCGGTCACCCGCGCCAGGTTCGCCGGCCCCCAGTAGAGGAAGTCGAGAAGCGACTCCACGAAGCGGCGGATCAGGGGCACGTCCTGATCTTCGACCTCCCATCCCGAGTCGTGTCCGGCGACGTTGCGGTATTTCCGCACGAGATGGGCCTGATCAGTCAGCGCTTTGGGGACGCCCGCCTGCTTGACCAACTGGTCGAGTCGCTGACTTAGTTCGGCATTTTCGTCCGTCTTCGGGTGGACCCCCTGGTCGGCGCAGACCGTCTCCAGTAGGCGACCCGCCCGCACGGCGAAGGCGTCCGGGGCGTGCTGAAGCTCCAGCATCCGCTCGTACCGGTCTCGGACCCGCTGCGGCAGATCCGTGAAGCTCCGCTCCTGCGGGTAGAGCTGGTGCAGCGTCACGTCGTCCGGTTCCATGATCTCGGCAACCCAGATGTAGGTCTCCAGCGTCAGACCGTCGCAGCCGCTGCAGCGACCGATTTGGGCGACGTTCTCCGTCGTCAACTCCTGCATGTATTGGTCGTTGAACGGCACCGTGTCGGTCGCGGTCGAAAGCACCACACGACCTACGTACTCAACGGAGTTCTCCCGGCCGCAGTGACCGCATCGCTCTGCCATCGCTCAACCGTAGCGACTGGCGGAAGGCTGACTAGCGCTTGGCGCTGAGGTCGTCGGGATGCTGACGACCGTGAGGAGGACCGCAGCATTGCTGTCCGTAGCGGTGGCAGTGGAGCGACTGCACGCGCTAGGCGATTTGCCGGCGTCCGATAGTCGCGGCTGGACGGAAACCGTCTCCTCGCCTACACTTCCTTGAAGGTGCTTCACGGCGCCGAAAACACCATCCCGAAACCGAAAGCGAAGGAGGTCAGCAATGGAACGAAATCTACGATGCTCCTTGCCCTGCTCGCACATATCGGACTCGCGGTCGGTGTCCTCACCGGACTCGTAACGCTGCTACGCGGTCTCCTCGGACTGGAGCGCGAACTTGAAGAACGCCGGGAGCGGCGGCGTTAGCACACGGAATAACCGCGATCGCCCCCGCTATCCTCGATCCCCTGTGAAATCGTCCCTGCTGGCCGAAATCCGCGACTGGATCGCGTTCTCCCTGACCGGGATCTTCAGCTACCTGACCTGGCGCTGGCGTCCGAAGCGAGATCGGAACCGTCGCGGCCGACACCACGTCATCCACCTGGCCGACTCCGTGAAGGTCTCGGACGCGGTGGACCTCAACCTCTCGCCCGTTCACGGCAAGGGCAGCATAAGCCTCGCCCTGACCACCGGCACCAACGCTGGCACTCAGGCCACACTCGATTCGATGGCCGAAGTCTTCCCCTACGAGTTCCCATCCAACTAACGGGCTGAGGGCTTACGGTACTTCGACGGCTACCGGATCGAGCTGATCGGCGCGTAGATCAGCCGGGGCTGATGCCGCCGCCGGCGGGCGGTGACGGCGTTGGGGTGGGAGTCGGCGTCGGTTCCGGTTCCGGAGTGGGTTCGGGTTCGGGTTCGGCGGCGTTTTCTTCGCCACCGTCTTCGCCTTCCTTGCCTTTGCCCTTTCCTTCGTCGCCTTCTTCTTCTTCGCCTTCGTAGCTTTCTTCTTCTTCGTAGCTGTTGTAGCCGCTGGAGGAGGTGTGTTCGCTGTCGAGGCCGTCGAGTTCGGGGAGCGAGCTGGGGGTTTCGAATTCGGGGCAGTCGCCTTCGACCGCGCTCGACATGTAGTTGGCCCAGATCGGGCCGGCGGTGGGGCCGCCGAAGCCGGTGTATTCGCGCGAGGTCGGGTGGCCGACCCAGACCGCGGTCGAGTAGAGCGGCGTGAAGCCGACGAACCAGGCGTCGGAGAGTTCCTCCGAGGTACCGGTCTTGCCGGCGGCGCTGGAGCAGCCCATCGAGGTGTAGCCGGCGCCGGTGCCCTGGGTGATCACGCCCTCGAGGATGCGGGTCACTTCGTAGGCCTGGCCCGGGGTGAGGACGCGTTCGCCGGAGTCCTTCTCGAAGTCGTCGACCTTGCCGTCGGGGAACTCGACCTTGCTCACCGCGGTCGGGTCGTGGTGGATGCCGCCGCTGGCGAGGGTCGCGTAGGCGTCGGCCATTTCCAGCGGGGTGACGCCGATCGCGAGACCGCCGATCCCCTCCGCCGGGACCGACTGCAGCGGCGATTCGATCCCCATTTCGTGCGCCGTTTCGGTCACCGATTCGGAGCCGACGTCGAGGTCGAGCTGGGCGAAGACGACGTTGACCGAGTCCCAGGTCGCGCTTTCCAGGTTGAAGGTCCCGCCCCCCTCGCCCTCGGAGTTGTTGACCGTCCAGGTGCCGCCGCCGGGGATTTCCAGGGTCTTCGGCGAGGTGCCGTCGTAGTAGGTGCTGCCGGGGTCGATCCCCTCCTTCACCGCGGTGGTGAGGACGAAGGTCTTGAACGACGACCCCGGCTGGCGGTGCGCCTGCCAGGCGTAGTTGAACTGGCTTTCGTCGGCGTAGCCTTCGGTCGAGGCAAGGGCGACGATCGCGCCGGTCTTCGGGTCGACCGAGGCGAGGCCGGCCGCCGGCCCGCCTTCCGGGTAGCAGACGTAGCAGTAATTTTCGACCGCGTATTCGGCCTTTTCCTGCAGGTCGGGCTCGATCGTCGTGTAGGCCTTGAGGCCGCCTTTGCGGACCGTGTTGATCCCGTACTCCTCGATCAGTTCGTTCTGCACCAGGTCGAAGAGGAACGGGTCCTTGATCACCTGGTACTTGTCGCCGGGATCGAGGCCGAGCCCGTGGGTCTTCGCCACGCGGTATTCGTCGCCGGTGATGTAGCCCTGTTCGTTCATCACCAGCAGCACCTCGTTGCGCCGCTTCAACGCCGCTTTCGGGTCGAGGAAGGGGTTGTATTCGGAGGGCGCCTGCGGCAGGCCGGCGAGCAGCGCCGCCTCGGTCAGGTTGAGGTCCTTGGCCGGCTTGGAGAAGTAGGTCTGCGAGGCCGCCTCGGCACCGACCGCGGTCTGCCCTTCGACCGTCCCGTAGGGGGCGCTGTTGAGGTACTGGGTGAGGATCCAGTCCTTGCCATGGGCTTCCTCGAGCTCGACCGCGAGCGAGGCTTCGATCAGCTTTCGCTTGATCGTGTTTTCCGGGTTGTGGATGTAGAGGTTGCGGACCAGCTGCTGGGTGATCGTCGAGGCGCCCTGGACCGCGGCGCCGGCCTGCAGGTCCTTCCAGGCGGCGCGGGCGATGCCTTCGTAGTCGAGGGCGCCGTGCTCGTAGAAGTTCTTGTCCTCGATCGCGATCGTCGCGTCGCGCAGCACCTGCGGCTGGGCTTTTTCCGGCAGCGGCTGGCGCACGTTTTCGGAGCGGATGAACCCGATCAGGCTGCCGTCGGCGGCATAGATCGCCGAGGAGCGGCCCTTCTGCACCGGCTTCAGGGTGTCCAGCGGCGGCGCCGAGTTGTAGATGTCGATCGCCCAGGCGGCCGCGATGCCGCCAGCGACCAGCACGAGCGCGGCCAAGGCTCCCAGCGGGATCGCAACCTTGTGCCAGATGGGATGGTGCGGCTTGCGACGCCGCCTGCGGACCCGCGTGGCCATTCCCCGCTGATTGTAGGGAGGCGGCGGAGTCGACCCCCGTCCTTGGCGGGGGCGCGCAATCCCGCTTGCCGTCCCGATAGGCTCGCCCGCGGCAGGCTCTTGTTCAAGGGGAGAGGAAGGAAAAAGTGAAACTCGTAATCGGGATCGTTCGCCCCGAGCAGGCGAACCAGGTTCTCGAGTCGCTGCACCGGGCCGAGGTCCGGGGCTTCTCGATGAGCCGCGTGCAAGGCCATGGCGGCGAGATGGACCGGGTCGAGACCTACCGCGGCACGACCGTGCAGATGGGTCTCTCGGAGAAGGTCAGGTTCGAGGTCGCGGTCTCCGACAACTTCGTCGACCGCACCGTCGAGGCGCTCTGCGAAGGCGGCCGCACCGGCGAAGTCGGCGACGGCAAGATCTTCGTCGTGCCGCTGGAGCAGGCGGTCCGGATCCGGACCGGGGACGCGGCCGAGGACGCCGTGACGCCGGTGAGCAAATGAGCGGCGTCGACACGGGCGATACCGCCTGGATGCTGATCGCGACCGCGCTGGTGCTGCTGATGACGCCGGCGCTGGGCCTCTTCTACGCCGGGCTGGTGCGCTCGAAGAACACCCTCAACACCTTCATGATGAGCATCGCCGCGATCGCCGTGGCGACGGTCACCTGGGCGGCGGTCGGCTACTCGCTCGCCTTCGACGGCGACCGGCGGCCTGATCGGCGGCCTCGGCAACGCCTTCATGAGCGGCGTCGATTTCGCGCCGCGGGAAGGGACGACGATCCCGGAGCTGGTCTTCTTCGCCTTCCAGGCGACCTTCTGCATCATCACCGTGGCGCTGATCTCCGGCGCCGTGGTCGAGCGGATGCGGTTCGGGGCCTTCCTCGTCTTCGCCGCGCTGTGGTCGGTGCTGGTCTACGCCGTGCTCGCCCACTGGGCCTTCGGCGGCGGCTGGCTGTACGAGCGGCGGCACCCTCGACTTCGCCGGCGGCGTCCCGGTCGAGATGGCCTCCGGCTTCTCGGCGCTGGCCGCGGCGCTGGTCGTCGGCGCGCGCAAGGACTACGGCCGCCAGGCGCTCCTCCCCCACAACGCGGTCTACGTGCTGCTCGGGGCGGGGCTGCTGTGGTTCGGCTGGTTCGGGTTCAACGGCGGCAGCGGCTTCTCGACCGGCGAAGGGAGCGTGCTCGCCTTCACCAACACGCTGCTCTGCCCGGCCGCGACCCTGGTCGTCTGGTTCGCCCTCGACCTGATCCGCGGGCGCAAGGTGACGGCGATCGGCGCCGCCACCGCGATCATCGTCGGCTGCGTGCTGATCACCCCGGCGGGCGGCTACGTCAGCCCCGGCTGGGCGATGGCGCTCGGCGCCCTCGGCGCGATCCCCAGCTATTACCTGATCGTCTGGCGAACGCGGACCCGGGTCGACGAGACCCTCGACGTGCTCGCCGCCCACGGCACCGCGGGCTTCTTCGGGATCCTCTTCATCGGCTTCTTCGCCCAGGAGACCTGGAACGGGGTCTCCGACGGGCTCCTCTACGGCAACGCCGCCCAGCTCGGCGACCAGGCGCTCGCCGCTCTGGCGGCACCGACCTACGCCTTCGTCGCCACCTTCGCGCTGCTGAAGCTGATCGGCGCGGTGATGCCGCTGCGGGCGAGCGAGCGCGAAGAGGCCGTGCGGCATGGACATCAACCAGCACGGCGAGGAGGCCTACGTCACCGGCGAGGGGGCGATCTTGCTCCTGCCCGACGACCACGAGAAGGTCGCCGTGCCGGTCGCCGACCCGGGTTGATCCGACGGTTGGTGAGTTGACCCGGCTATAGGCGGGTCAACTCACCAATGGCTACGCGCGCAGGCGGTAGCCCTTGCTGAAGAGGCGCAAGTTGACCAGGAAGAGCGCCGCGGTTGCCGCCGTCAGCGCCAGCAAGGAGAGCGGGATGCTTACTTCGGTGTAGCCGACGAACCCGTAGCGGACCAGGTTGATCATGTAGTAGATCGGGTTGAAGTGGGTCAGCGTCTCGTAGGGCTGGGGCAGCAGCGCCGCCGAGTAGAAGACGCCGCCGAGGAAGATCAGCGGCGTCAGCACGAAGGTCTGGGCGAAGGCGACGTCGTCGAACTGCTCCGCGCGCACCCCGATCAGCACCCCCAGTTGGCTGAAGAAGAAGCCGACCAGGAACAGGGACGGGATCAGGACCAGGACGTGTTCGACCGGCAGGTCGACGAGCAGGGCCGAGGCGATGAAGGTCAGCACCGCGACGATCAGCCCGCGCATGAAGCCGCCGAGCGAGAAGGCGAGCAGCAGCTCGGCGGGCGAGGCGGGCGAGGAGAGCTGGTCCTGGATCGCGCCCTGGAACTTCTGCTGGAGGATCGAGGAGGAGTTGTTGGAGAAGGCGTTGGTCGACCAGGCCATCATGATCAGGCCGGGGATGACGAAGACGACGTAGTCGATCCCGTGCAGCTTGTCGATCCGCGAGCCGAGGGCGGCGCCGAAGACCGAGATGTAGAGGAAGGTTTCCAGCAGCGGCGCGCCGAGCGTCTGCTTCTTGATCTTCATGAAGCGGTTGACCTCGCGCCGCCAGAGGGTGGCGAAGCGGATCTGGGCGGCGGTCATGCCTCCACCTCCAGCTCGATGTGCGAACGGGAGAGCTCTTTGCGGCCGACCAGCGCCAGGTAGGCGTCCTCTAGGTTGGGAACGTCGAAGCGCTCGGCGAGGGCGTCGCTGGTCCCCTCGGCGACGATCTGCCCTTCGGCGATGAAGGCGATCCGATCGCAGAGCTGCTCCGCCTCCTCCAGGTAGTGGGTGGTGAGCAGGATCGTCGTCCCCTCCTGGTTGATTTTCTGGACGTAGTGCCAGAGCTCGAGGCGCAGCTCGACGTCGACGCCGGCGGTCGGCTCGTCGAGGATCAGCAGGCGCGGGCGGTGCATCATCGCCCGGGCCAGGATCAGCCGCCGTTTCATCCCGCCGGAGAGGGTGCGGGTGCGTTCGTCGCGCTTCTCGGTCAGGGAGAAGGTCTCGAGCAGCTCCTTGGTCCGCTCGCGGCGCTCCTTGCGCGGCATCCCGAAATAGCCGGCGTGGTAGTCGAGCGTCTCCTCGACGGTGAGGAACCAGTCGATGTTCGCCTCCTGCGGGGCGAGGCCGACCGCCTGGCGCGCCTCGGCGTAGTTGTCGATCGCGTCGTTGCCGAAGATCTCGATCGAGCCGCCGGTCGGCTGCGCGAGCCCGGTCGCGCAGTGGATCAGCGTCGACTTGCCGGCGCCGTTGGGGCCGAGCAGGCCGAACAGCTCCCCCTCCGCGACCTCGAGCGAGACGCCGCGCAGCGCCTCCACCCCGGTCGGGTAGCGCTTCTCCAGGTCCTTGATGTCGAGTGCCTTCATGCGGCGATGACTCTAGCCAGCCGGCTCAGCGGGCTTCGGCGACCGCGACGAGGCGCCGGTTGGCTACCCGCATGATCGCCTCGTAGGCGGGCGGAACCCAGCGCTGCAGCCAGAACAGGAGGTGGATGTCTCGCGAGGTGAAGACCAGGTAGCGGTTCTTCTCGACCCCCGCGAGGATCTTCCCGGCGACGTGCTCCGGGCTGACCGCGTGGCGCTCGAAGCGGCCGATCAGCTTCTCCACCTCGGGGTCGGCGCGGTCGACGCCGACGATCTCCACCGTCCCGACCAGCGGCGTCTTGACGCCGCCGGGGCAGACGAGGCTGACGCCGATCCCGTGCGGGCGGAGGTCGAAGCGCAGCACCTCGGAGACGCCGCGGAGGCCGAACTTGGCGGCGCTGTAGGGGGCGTGCCAGGGGAGGCCGAAGAGCCCGGCGGCGGAGGAGACGTTGACCACGTGGCCGCCGCGGCCGGCCTCGATCATCGGCGGGACGAAGCTCTCGAGGACGCTGATCGGCCCCATCAGGTCGATCTCCACCGCGCGGCGCCAGTGGTCATGGTCGAGGCGGTCGATCGAGCCCCAGATCGAGATCCCGGCGACGTTCATCACCACGTCCATGCTGCCGTGGGCGGCGTGGACCTCGGCTGCCATCGCGGTGACGGCGGCGTGGTCGGCGATGTCGGCGGCGTGGGTGTAGCTGACCCGGCCGCCGGCGGCGCGCACCGCCTCGGCGGTCTCCACCAGGCTCTCGGCGGCGCGATCGGTGAGGTAGAGGTCGGCGCCGCGGCGGGAGGCGGCGAGAGCGGTGGCGCGGCCGATGCCGCTGGCGGCGCCGGTGATGAAGCAGCGCTTGCCGCGCAGGTCGGGGACGGGTGGGCGCATCAGCCGAGCCGGCGCGCCGGCGGCTCGGGCTGGACCCGCAGCGTCTTCAGGGTCATCGCCAGCATCTCGTAGTGGCCGATCAGCAGGCAGAGCTCGATCAGCAGCCGGTCGTCGAACTCGGCCGCGAGCTGGGTCCAGAGCGCGTCGCCGATCTCGCCCTCGGCGTGCATCTCGTCGCAGGCGCGGAGAAGCAGCTGCTGGCGCGGGGTCCAGCCGGGCGCGTCCGGCCCGCTGCGGACCCGCGCGACTTCCTCGGCGCTGAGGCCGGCGCGCTGGCCGAGGCGCTCGTGGTGTCCCCACTCGTACTCGCAGGCGGTGTTGTGGGCGACGCGGAGGATGACCAGCTCGCTGTCGCGGCGCGGCAGCTTGCCGCCCGGCATCAGGCCGCCGGCGAACCAGAGCCAGCGGCGGAAGAGGCCCCGGTGGCGGCCGAGCGTGGTGAAGATGTGCGGCGGCTTGCCGCCGCTGGCGCGTCCCAGCACCCAGGCGATCGCAGCGTTGACCGGCCCGATCTGGCGCCGGTCCCCGGGTGCGATGCGCGGCTGCTGTCCTGCCTCCATCGCCGACACGGTAAGGGGTGTGGTTGAGCTTCGTCGCGGATAACACGCCAAAGCTCAACCACACCTTGGGTCGTAGGCTCCCCGCCATGGCCCAACCCACCCCGCTGCTTGCCGTCGACACCCCCTCGATGCTGTTCCGCGCCTTCTACGCGCTGCCGAAGAAGATCGTCGGGCCGGACGGGCGGCCGGTCAACGCGTTGCTGGGGACGGCGAACCTGATCCTGCGCGAGGTCGAAGTGCACCAGCCGCGGGCGGTGGTGCTCTGCTTCGGTCCCGACGCAGCCGCCTACCGGACCGAGCTCTACCCCGCCTACCACGCCGAGCGCGAGGAGGCGATGCCCGACGAGCTGCCGCACCAGTTCGCCGACTCGCGCCCGTTCTTCGAGGCCTTCGGGTGGACGGTGACGACCGCGGAGGACCTCGAGGCCGACGACCTGCTCGGCACCTACGCGCAGCTCGAGGCCGAGGCCGGCGGCCGTGCCCTGCTGCTGACCGGAGACCGCGACATGTACCAGTGCGCGAGCGAGGGCGTGACCGTGCTCTACGTCAAAACCGGCGGCGGCAAAGGCGCCGAAGAGGTCGGCCCGGCGGAGGTTCGCGAGCGCTACGGGATCGACCCCGAGCTGGTCCCCGACTTCATCGCCCTGCGCGGCGACCCCTCCGACGGCCTGCCGGGCGCCAAGGGCGTCGGGCCGAAGACGGCGGCAGAGCTGCTGCGAACGCACGGCTCGCTGGAGGCGATCCTCGACAACGCGATCCGCGAGCGGCGCCCGGCGCTGCGCGGCGCCCTGATCGACGGCCGCGAGGACCTGCTCAAGTTCAAGGACATCGCCACCCTGCGCGACGCCGAGGTCAAGCGGCCCCAGGACCGCGCCACGGATTGGGCCGGCGCCGCCGAGGCGGCGCGCGAGCGGGGCATGAAACGCCTCGCCGAGCGGCTCGAGGCGAACGCCGGTTAAGCGTCTGTCGCTTTTTTCCCAGACGGGGAGGAAAAAAGCGCCACCCACAGGCCCCAGGCGGAGACGATCGCCCAGACGCCCTCGAGCAGGAGGAAGCCCCACTGGGTTTCGAGCCAGGCGAGCACGGCGAGGATCGCCGAGCCGGCGAGGTTGAGCGCCAGGTAGAGGCGCGAGTCGGGGCGCATGCGCTCGAACTGCACCGCGGCGAAGCCGGCGAGGATCAGCAGCGCGCCGACGACCTGGATCAACTGGTCCACGCGAGCGAGCCTAGAGATCCGCGCCGAGCCGGTACCTTCGCGCCGGTGGATCCCGCCTCCCTCCCCCTCTTCCGGCACGGCCAGCTGCGCAAGCGCTGGCGCTACGTCGGCGTCTTCGCCGAGGAGGTGATGCTGTGCGCCGCCAGGGCCGAGGTCGGGCCGCTGACCCAGTCTTTCTGGATCTTCTGGGACCGGGAGGGACGGAACCACGCGGCGCGGACGATCCTCCTCCCCGGCAGCCGCGAGGTGACGCTGGACGGGCCGCGGCTGGAGATCGACGGCGCCCGACCTGCGGGCGAGCCTGCGGCTCGGCGAGGCGGCGCCGATCGAGGTCGACCAACCCCAGCGGCAGGGCCGAGGCCTGGACGCGCAAGCGGGTCGGGATGCCGGTCGAAGGCACGGTCGAGGTGCCGGGCAAGCGCTGGCGAGTGAGCGGCCGCGGCGTCGACGACGAGTCGGCCGGGCACCACAAGCGCGAGACGAGCTGGCGCTGGTCGGCCGGGGTCGGCGAGTCGGCCGACGGCCGTCGCGCTCGCCTGGAACCTGGTCGAGGGGATCAACGACCCGCCCGAGCGGCAGCGAGCGGGCGATCTGGATCGACGGCGAGCCCGACCGAGCCGCCCCCGGTCCGCTTCCACGGCGAGGGCATCGACCTCGGCGAGGGCGAGCGGCTCGAGTTCGCACGGCGAGTCGGAACACGTCCACAACGAGAACTACCTCCTGATCCGCTCCGACTACCGCCACCGCTTCGGCAGCTTCAGCGGCTCCCTCGGCGGCCTCCACCTGGCACACGGCCTCGGCGTGATGGAGGAGCACGACGCCCGCTGGTGATCGTTTCCACCTTTGAGGCCCCTATGGGGGCCAAAAGGGTGGAAACGACGATTAGACCCGGTGCTCGGGGTTCGGGAAGTCGAAGCGGCAGCCGGCTTCCCACTCTTTCGGCTGGTTGCCGTGGGCGGGGATGCCGCCGGCGTCCTTGAGGATGCGCGCCAGGTGCATCAGGTTCCAGGCGGCGAAGGTGGTGTTGCGGTTGGTGAAGTCGTTCTCGCGGGCCGCCGGAGCCCTCGTCGAGGTAGGACGGGCCGGGGCCGGCCTCGCCGATCCAGCCGGAGTCGGCCTGCGGCGGGATCGTGTAGCCGAGGTGCTGCAGCGAGTAGAGGACGTTCATCGCGCAGTGCTTGATCCCGTCCTCGTTGCCGGTGACGATGCAGCCGCCGACCCGGCCGTAGTAGGCGCACTGGCCTTCGTCGTTGAGCAGGTGCGAGTTGCCGTAGAGGCGCTCGATCACCTGGGTCGCGACCGAGGACTTCTCCCCCAGCCAGATCGGCATCCCGAGGACGAGGATGTCGGCGGCCATCACCCGCTCGAAGATCGCCGGCCACTCGTCGCGCTCCCAGCCGTGTTCGGTCATGTCGGGCCAGACGCCGGTCGCGATCTCGTGGTCGATCGCGCGGATGCAGTCGACCTCGACGCCCTGCCGCGCATGATCTCGATCGAGATGTCCATCAGCCCCTGGGTGTTGGAGGTCTCGGGGCTGCGCTTCAGCGTGCAGTTGATGAAGAGCGCCTTCAGGTCGGAGTAGTCGGCGGAGTGGTGGGTCTGGGGCGTGTTGGTCATGACTTACTTTCGTTTCACCAGGTGTCGACGAAGCGGTGGGCGCCGGGCGGGCGCGAGTCGCCGGCGGCGGTCAGGGTCGAGGCGATCAGGCCGCGGGTCTCGGCCGGGTCGATCACGTCGTCGAGCTCGAACAGCGCCGCCGCGTTCAGCGCCTTGGCGTTCTCTTCGGCCGCGGCGGTGAGGTCGCGGACGCGCTGCTCGCGCTCGGCCTCGTCGGCGATCGCCTCCAGCTCCTTGCGCAGCGCCAGCCGCACCGCCCCCTCCAGCCCCATCGGCCCGAGGTGGGCGCTCGGCCAGGCGACCGTCAGCAGCGGCTCGTGCAGGCTGCCGCCGACCATCGCCTGGGCGCCGAGGCCGTAGCCGCGGCGCAGCACCACGGCGATCAGCGGCACCCGCAGGGCGGCGCCGGCGACCAGCAGGCGCGAGGCGTGGCGGACCAGGCCGGTCGCCTCGGCCTCGGGGCCGACCATGAAGCCGGGGGTGTCGACGAGGGAGACGACCGGCAGGCCGAAGGCGTCGCAGAGCTGCAGCAGCCGCGCCGCCTTGTCCGACGCCTCGCTGGTCATCGCGCCGGCCATGTGGCGGGTGTCGTTGGCGATGATCCCCAGCGGCCGGCCCTCGATCCGCGCCAGCGCGGTCACCATCTCCGGCGCGAAGCGCTCGCGCAGGAAGGTGACCGAGCCCTCGTCGGCGAGCGTCTCGACGATCGGCCGCGGGTCGTAGGCGCGGCGCTGGCGCTCGGGGACGAGGTCGCGGAGGCGCGCCTGGTCGGGCGCGGCGCCGGGCTCGGTCGCGCCCTGGAAGTAGGCGAGCAGCTGCTTGGTCACCGCGGTCGCCTCGGCCTCGTCGGCGGCGACGACGTCGACGACGCCGTTGGCGGCCTGCATCTCCAGCGGCCCGACCTCGTCGGGGTCGACCGTCGCCGAGGCCGCCGCCCTCGATCATCGCCGGCCCGCCCATCCCCAGCGAGCTGCCCTCGGTGGCGACGATCAGGTCCGCGCAGCCGGCGAGCACCGCGTTGCCGGCGAAGCAGCGGCCGGCGACGATCGCGATCCGCGGCACCAGCCCGGAGAGCTTCGCCCAGAGCGCGAAGGCGCGGGTGTCGAGCGCGGAGACGACCGGGTAGTCGGTGTCGCCGGGCCGCCCTCCCCCGCCCTCGGCGTAGAAGACGGCCGGCAGCCGCATCCGCTCGATCAGCTCGAAGAGGCGGTCCTTCTTGCGGTGGCCGAGCGCCCCCTGGGTGCCGGCCAGCACCGTGTAGTCGTAGGAGAGGACCGCGCAGGCGGCGCGCTCGGGGCCGAACAGCTCGCCGTTGACCCGGGCGGTGCCGCCGATCAGCCCGTCGGCGGGGGTGCGCGCGATCAGGTCCTGCGAGCTCGCGGCGGCCGCGCTGGGCGGCGATCGCGAAGCGCCCGTACTCGACGAAGGAGCCGGGGTCGACCAGGTCGTCGAGGTTCTCCCGCGCGGTGCGCCCGCCGGCGGCGTGGCGCCGCTCGACCGCGTCGGGCCGCGCCGCGTCCTCGGTCAGCGCCCGCCGCGCCAGCAGCTCCGCCAGGTCGTCGCGCTCCCCCTCGGCCACGCGAGGATCCTTTCAGCCGTCGAGCTGCTTGGCGAGGCGCCGCAGCGCCTTGGCGTTGACCCGCTTGGCAAAAGCGCGAGTCAGGAACGGGGCGAGGCGCTCGGAGCGCGGCAGCCTCGAGGAACTCGAGCGTGAACTCGATCCTGGTCCCGCCACCCGCCTCGCTCAGCCGGTAGATGCCGCGGGTCCTGCGCTTGCCGCCGGCCGACACCCCGTCCTCGACCAGCAGCCGCGGCGCCTCTCGCTCGACGACCTCGAACTCGAACCAGTCCTGCGAGCCGGGCGCCTTGGCGAGCGCTTCGGCCTTCGCGCCCAGACCGCTCGTCGGCCCGGAGAACTTCCACTTCTCCAGGTAGTGGTCGAGGAAGGCCTCGTGGTTGGCGAGGGTGTCGAGGTGCTCGAAGGCCTGCGCCGGCGACGCGGCGACGTCGACGGAAACGATCACCGGCTTCATCGAGCCGGATCCTAGCCGCGGATCGCCTTGCCGACGAGGTGCTTGAGGCGGGTGCGGTCGCGTTTCGCGAGGTTGTCCGGGCGGCCCTTCGACTTCTTCAGCAGGTTCCAGAACTCGGTCTGCTCGCGCTCGGTGAGGTTGCCCTCGATCCGGTCGCGGCCTTTCTTGAGGAGCCAGAGGGTGACCACCCAGACTTTCGCCCAGGGCACCCGCTTCCAGACGTGGGGTGCGGCTTTTCGCGCCAGCCAGAGGGGCATCTCAGGCGCGGCAGGCTATTCGACGACTTCGACGGTGCCGTGCATCGTCGGGTGGATTTCGCAGAAGTAGGTGAACGTCCCGGCTTCCTTGAAGGTGGCCGAGCCGATCTTGCCCTGCTCGATCGTGCCGGTGTCGAAGCTGCCGTCGTCGGCGGTCGCGGTGTGGGGCGCGGTGTCCTGGTTCTGCCAGATCACCTTGCCGCCGGCCTGCACGACGACCGGGTCGGGCTGGTAGGTGAATTCGACGATTTCGACTTTTTCGGACTTCGACGCCTCGCCGCTGGGGGCGGGTTCGCTTTCGGTCGATTCCGTTTCGCCGGTGGCTTCGGTCGATTCTTCGCTCGCCGGCGGCGCGGTTTCCGCTCCGCTTGAGGTGGAATCGGAGCCGCCACCCCCGCAAGCGACAAGGCCGAGGGAGAGGGCGACCAGGGCAGCGGTGAGCAGCGGCTTCAATCCCATGAGTTTCCGTGTACCCCTTTGTCGCAGGTCCAATCAGTCATTGCGCCACGAATACGCTGCCGCTGCGGTCACCGGACCACGCGGCCGCTGGCTGACGGTCGCGGTCTGGCTCGCTGCTCGGCGCCGCCGGCCTGCTCGCGCACGCCCACATCGACGACGTCACCGCCGCCGGCCAGAGCAGCTTCCTGCCCGAGAACGCCGAATCGACGCGCGCGCTCGACGCGCTCCAGCACGCCTCCGCCGGGCGGCGAAGACGTGCCGGTGGTGATCGTCTTCGAACGCCACGGCGGGCTCGGCAAGGCCGACTCGCCGCGATCGGGCGGATCGGCGACGGGCTCGGCGAACTGGGGCTGACCGGGGCGACGCCGATCGTCGACCCCTTCTCGGGCGAACACCGCAACGACGCTCGGCGACGTGGCGCGGATCGCCAACGGCGTCGGGCCGCTCTCCAGCGACGGCGAAGCGGCGCTGGTGGTGCTGGCGATCGACGCCGAGGATCGCGGCGCGGTCGTCAACGGGGTCGAGCAGATCCGCCGCTACCTGCGGCGCGCACGAACGGCCGGGGCTGCGCGCCTACGTCACCGGCCCCGGCGGGATCGCCGCCGACCTCGAGCGGGTCGCCGAAGACGCCGGCCGCACCCTGCTGTCGCCACCCTCGGCCTGGTCCTCCTCCTGCTGCTGGTCGTCTACCGGGCCCCGGCTCCTGGCGCTGCTGCCGCTGCTCGCCGTCGGCGCCGCCTACCTGGTCGCGATCGGCATCGCCTACCTGCTGATCGAGGCCGGCTGGATCGACGGTCAACTCGCGAGGGCACGATGCTGCTTCTGGTCCTGATCTTCGGCGCGGGCACCGACTACTCGCTGCTGCTCGTCCACCGCTACCGCGAAGAGCTGCCGGCGGTCGCCGACCGCGAGCCGCTGCCGACCGCGCTGACCGAGCGCGCCGGCGATCGCTCGCCTCGGGCGGCACCGTGATCGCGGCGATGCTGGTCCTGCTGGTCGCCGACCTCGAGTCGACCCACTGGCTCGGCCCGATCCTGGCGATCGGGATCGCGGTGATGCTCGCCGCCGCCTTCACCCTGCTGCCGGCGCTGCTCGCCCTGCTCGGCGACCGCGCCTTCTGGCCGGCGCCGACGCGTGGTTCCATGTCGCCCCTGAGGCGACGAAGGAACCACGCGATGTATGGGCGCGCGTCGCCGGCTTGGTGCGCAGGCGCTCGGGGCGCGATCGTCGTCTGCGTCCTCGCCGCTGCTTGCCGTGCTCGCGCTCGGCAACCTCACCACGCACGGCACGATCGGGTTCGGCCAGGGCGAGACGAAGCCGACCAACTCCAGCCGCGGCACCGAAGCGCTGGAACGTCACTTCCCGGCCGGGCTCGGCTCGCCGCTGACCGCGGTGGTCGGCGACCGGCGGAGGCGGCCGGTGGTCGCCCGGGAGATGGAACGCCTCGACGAGCGTGCAGCTGGCGCTGCCGGTGCCGGTCCCACCGCGACGCCGCCAAGGCGGTGGTCGTCCTCGTCCTCCGCGGCAGACCCCTACTGGCAGCGAGGCCGAAACGGCCGTCGAGGAGATCCGCGACCGCCTCCACGAGATCGCTCCCGGCGGCCTGCTCGGCGGCATCCCGGCCGAGAACTTCGACATCGAGCAGACCAACGCCCGCGACACGAAGCTGATCGTGCCCCTGGTCCTGCTCGTCGTCGGCCTGATCCTGCTCGCGGTCCTGCGCGCCCTGGTCGCCCCCGCCTACCTGATCGCCACCGTGCGTCGCCTCCTTCGCCGCCACGCTCGGCCTCGCCACCTTCGCCTTCACCGAGTCTTCGGGATCGACGGGCTCGCCTTCAACCTCGTGCTGATGTCCTTCATCTTCCTCGTCGCGCTCGGGGTCGACTACAACATCTTCCTGATGACCCGGGCGCGCGAGGAGGCGGCCGTCGCGCGGCACCCGCGAGGGCACCCTCGCCGCCCTGGTCAGCACCGGCGGCGTCGTCACCGGCGCCGGCCTGATCCTCGCCGGCACCTTCGCCACCCTGACCCTGCTGCCGCTCGAGGAGCTGGTCCAGATCGGCGCCACGGTCGCGATCGGCGTCCTCCTCGACACCTTCGTCGTCCGCGCCCTGCTGATCCCGGCGATCACCTACCGGCTCGGCGAGCGCGCCTGGTGGCCCGGCCGCGCCGACGCCGACGGCGGCGGCCGCAAGCGCCCCTAGACGCCGGGGCTGCGCTTCATCTGCTTGCGCTCGCTCGGGGTGGGCGCCGCCCTTCTTCTCCAGCGTCGCGCAGGCCTCGTCGATGTCGTCGGCGAGGCGGTCGACCTGGGCGCGGCTCAGCGTCTCCTTGACCAGCGCCCGCATCATCTTCACCTCTTCGGCGTTCCGGCGGCATCGTGTAGGCGGGCAGCATCCAGCCGCGCTCGGCCGAGAGCTGCCAGGAGACGTCGAACTCGTCGTAGTCTTGCCCGCCGGCGAGCTTGAAGGCGACCAGCGGCAGCTGCTCCTTGTCAGCGCCGATCAGCTCGAAGTTGCCGTTCTCCTCCAGCTTCGTCGGCCAGCGCCTTCGCGTTCTGCTCCATCGCCTCCATCACGTGGGCGTAGCCCTCGCGGCCGAGGCGGACGAAGTTGTAGTACTGGGCCAGCACCATCGAGGCGCCGGTGGAGAAGTTGAGGGTGAAGGTGGCGTCGGTCTTGCCCAGGTAGTTCTCGTAGAAGACGAGGTCCTCGGCCAGGTCGGCTTTCTCGCGGAAGACGAGCCAGCCGATCCCCGGGTAGACGAGCCCGAACTTGTGGCCGGAGACGTTGATCGAGCGCACCTGCTCGAGCCGGAAGTCCCACTCCGAGTGCGGGTAGAGGAAGGGCCAGACGAAGCCGCCGCTGGCGGCGTCGACGTGGAGCGGCACGTCGAGTTCCCGCTCGCTCTTGATCCGCAGCAGCAGGTCGTTGATGCCCTGGATGTCGTCGGCGTGGCCGGTGAAGGTGGTGCCGAGGACGGCGGCGACGCCGATCGTGTTCTCGTCGACGTGGGGCTCGACGTCCTCGGGCCCGATCACGTACTTGTCCTCCTGCAGGCGGACGATCCGCGGTTCGACGTCGAAGTAGCGGCAGAACTTTTCCCAGACCACGTGGACGTCGCCGCCGAAGACGAGGTTCGGCTTGTCGACCGGCCGGCCCGCCGCTTCGCTGGCGCTCCTTCCACTTCCACTTCAGCGACAGCGCGCCGAGCATGATCGCCTCCGAGGAGCCCTGGGTGCGGCAGCCGGTCGTCTCCCCCGGCGCGTTGTAGAGGTCGGCGAGCATGCGGATGCAGCGCTGCTCGATCTCGGCCGAGATCGGGTACTCGGCGTGGTCGATGAAGTTGCGGTGCAGGTTCTCGCTGACGATCCGCTGCGCCTCCGGCTCCATCCAGGTGGTGACGAAGGTGGCGAGGTTGCGCCACGGGTCCCCCTCCAGGACCAGTTCCTCGTCGACCAGCCGCATCGCGTCGAGCGCCGACATGCCGTCGGCCGGGGAAGTCCTTGTCGGGCGCGTCTTCGGTCAGGAAGCGGTTGCCGTAGAGCTTGGCGACATCCTCTGGGTTCATCTTGTTCATCGCGCGAGCCTAACTTAGGGTGAGGGCGTGCAGGTTCGGCTCACGCACATCGGCGGTCCCACGGTGCTGATCGAGTTCGGCGGCTGGCGCCTGCTGACCGACCCGACCTTCGACCCCGCCGGCGGCAAGTACCGCTTCGGCTGGGGCACCGGCTCGACCAAGCTGACCGGGCCCTCGATCGCCCCCGAGGACCTCGGCGACGTCGATGCGGTGCTGCTCAGCCACGACCACCACGACGACAACCTCGACGCCGCCGGTCGCGCCCTGCTGCCGCGGGCCGGGACCGTGATCACCACCGAGGCGGGAGCGCGGCGGCTGGGCGGCAACGCGGTCGGCCTCGCTCCCTGGGCGACGACCGTGCTGAGCGCCGAGGGCAAACCGCCGATCGAGGTCACCGCCACCCCATGCCGCCACGGCCCGCCGCTGAGCAAGCCGCTGGTCGGCGACGTGGTGGGGTTCGCCCTGCGCTGGGAGGGACAGGAGCACGGGGCGCTGTGGATCTCCGGCGACACCGTCCTCTACGACGGCGTCCGCGAGGTCGCCGACCGGGTCGACGTCGGCACCGCGCTCGTCCACCTCGGCGGCGTCCGCTTCCCGGTCACCGGCCCGCTGCGCTACACGCTGAGCGCCGGCGAGGCGGTCGAGCTGCTCGACCTGCTGCGACCCGCAGACGACGGTGCCGATCCACTACGAGGGCTGGCGCCACTTCCGCCAGGGCCGCGCCGAGCTGGAGGCGGAGCTGGCCGGCGCGCCGGCCGAGGTCCGCGACCGGGTCCACTGGCTGCCGATCGGCGGCGCCTCGGAGCTCGGGGTCTGAGCACACGGCGGCGAGGCGTTATGTTGGCTGGGCAGATCGAGAATCTTTTTTAACCAAGGGAGAGGTCGATGGACGAGAGCGTGGAGATGGGGCCGATCGACTACATCCTGGTCGAGTGGCCCGGGCGGCAACCGAACGGTGAGGTGGCGCCGCACCTGGTCGACCTCGTCGACCGCGGCCTGATCAGGATCCTCGACCTCGCGTTCGTCGCCAAGGACGAGGACGGGACCGTGGCCGGGCTGGAGCTCGCCGACCTCGGCGACGGGGCGGCGGAGCTGGAGGTCTTCGAGGGCGCCTCCTCGGGCCTGCTCTCCGACGACGACCTGACCGAGGCCGCCGCCGCGCTCGAGCCCGGCACCTCGGCCGCCCTGCTCGTCTTCGAGAACACCTGGGCCGGCCCCTTCGCCGCGGCGGTTCGCCGCTCCGGCGGCCAGCTGGTCGCCAGCGGCCGCATCCCCGTCCAAGCCGTCCTCGCCGCGCTCGACGCGGCCGAGGCCAACGCCTAGAGAGGAGAAGCAAGATGCCAGGACTACTTCGAGGGGTCGCGCGCACGGCGGTCATCGCCGGCACCGCGACCAGCGTCAGCAACCGCGTCTCCAAACGCCAGGGCGAGCGCTGGGCCGCGCAGGAACAGCAGCAGTACGCCCAGGAAGCGCCGCCGCCCCAGGCCGCCCCACCGGCCCCAGTCGCCGCGCCCGCGGCAGGTGGGGGCTCGGTAATCGACCAGCTGAAGGAGCTGGGCGAGCTGAAAGCGCAGGGCATCCTCACCGAGGAGGAGTTCGCCGCACAGAAAGCGAAGCTGCTCGGCTCTTAGCTGTAGGTAAGCGAGTAGAAGAGGTGAGCGACGCCGGGTGCCTCGACCACCCGCGTCTGCTCCAACTTCACGCTCGGCGGGATCCCGTCGAGTAGGCGGACGCCGCTGCCGAGGATCACCGGCACCTGGTTGACCAGCAGCTCGTCGAGGAGGCCGGCGCGGATCGCCTCCTGGATCGTCTCGCCGCCGCCGCCGATCGAGACGTCGCCGTGGCCGGCGGCCTCGCGGGCGAGCTCGATTGCCCGCTCGATCCCCTCGGTGACGAAGTGGAAGGTGGTCTCGCCGAGGGTCAGCGGCTCGCGCTCGTAGTGGGTGAGGACGTAGACCGGCACCCCGAACGGCGGCTCGTCGCCCCACCAGCCGTCCCAGAGCGGCTCGGTCCAGGGGCCGCGGATCGGGCCGAACATGTTGCGGCCCATCACCACCGCGCCGGTGCCGCCGAATGCCTCTTCCATGATCGGCGTCGAGGCGTTGACCTCGCCGCCCTCCCTGCCGTGCGACTGACGCCAGGCGGCGAGCTTGATGACCCACTCGTGCAGCGCTTTGCCGCCTTCGCCGAGCGGGTGCTCCTCGCCCTGGTTGGGGCCGGCGAGGAAACCGTCGGCGGAGACGGAGATCTGGCACTTGACCTTGCCCACACGAGGACCGTACCCACTCCACCCAACCCGAAAGCACT
Source organism: uncultured Actinomycetes bacterium (assembly GCA_963850735.1). Lineage (GTDB taxonomy): Bacteria > Actinomycetota > Thermoleophilia > Solirubrobacterales > 70-9 > VAYN01. Next base: position 163,314 of record CAWKMK010000007.1, on the reverse strand, counting down.
TGACGTGGAAACCATCGGCGCTATCCTGTTGGAGGACTAACTACAGAAAGTGAACTTGGTTATGACTTATCGGCTGATAGCGCTCGACGAGGCAATCGTCTTCCCCACCGTGACCGCGACCCTGCCGATCGACGTCGGCGAGGAGGAGCGCGTCTTCCTGATGCCGCGCCGCGACGGCGAGTTCGGCCGCGTCGGCGTCGTCGCCGAGGTGATCGAGACCGGGCTCTCGCGCCGCGGCAAGCCGGTCGCCACCGTCGTCGGCCTGCACCGCGGGCTGATCTCCGGCTCCGCCCAGCCCGACGAGGGCGACTCGCTGAGGGTCGAGGTGCAGGAGATCCGCGACGGCCACCCGGACGACGAGCACACCCGCGAGCTGACGACCGAATACCGCGCCGTGGTCGAGGAGATCCTCGAGCACCGCGGCGACGACGGCCGCATCGCCGCCTTCCTGCGCTCGATCGACGAGCCGGGCGCGCTGGCCGACACCTCCGGCCTCTCCCCCGACATCCCCAACGAGGGCAAGCTGCGCCTGCTGGAGGCGATCGACGTGACCGCCCGCCTCGAGCTGGCGGTCGAGTTGCAGCGCGAGCGACTGACCGAGCTGCAGGTGCGGAGCAAGATCCGCGACGACGTCGAGTCCGGGGCGCAGAAACAGCAGCGCGACTACTTCCTGCGCAAACAGATGGAGTCGATCCGCAAGGAGCTGGGCGAGGACGAGGCCGACCTGATCGCCGAGTACGAGCGCAAAATCGCCGAGGCGGAGATGCCGGAGGCGGTAGCCGAGCAGGCCGAGAAGGAGCTGCGGCGGCTGGAGCGCCAGGGCGAGCAGTCGCCGGAGAGCTCGATGATCCGCAGCTACCTCGACTGGCTGATCGCGGTGCCGTGGGCGAAGCGCTCCGAGGAGCGGCTCGACCCGACCCACACCCGCGAGGTGCTCGACGCAGACCACGCCGGTCTCGATGACGTGAAGCGGCGGATCACCGAGTTCATCGCCGTGCGCAAGCTGCGCGAGGAGCGCCAGATCGAGGACGACAGCCGCGCCAACGGCGCGATCCTCACCCTGGTCGGGCCTCCCGGCACCGGCAAGACCTCGATCGGCGAGTCGATCGCCAACGCCCTCGGGCGCGAGTTCGTCCGCATCAGCCTCGGCGGCATCCGCGACGAGGCCGAGATCCGCGGCCACCGCCGCACCTACATCGGCGCCCTGCCGGGACGGATCATCCGCGCCCTGCGCGACGCCGGGACGATGAACCCGGTGATCCTCCTCGACGAGGTCGACAAGGTCGGCGCCGACTGGCGCGGCGACCCCTCCGCGGCCCTGCTCGAGGTGCTCGACCCGGCCCAGAACGACACCTTCCGCGACCACTACCTCGACGTCGAGGTCGACCTCTCCGAGGTGGTCTTCATCGCCACCGCAAACCTGGTCGACACGATCCCGGCGCCGCTGCTGGACCGGATGGAGACGATCGCCTTCGACGGCTACACGACCGAGGAGAAGCTGGCGATCGCCCGCGGCTACCTGCTGCCCCGGCAGCTGAAGCGCAACGGCTTGAAGCCGGAGGAGGTCGAGATCTCCGACGAGGTGCTGCGCGCGGTGATCTCCGAGTACACCCGCGAGGCGGGCGTGCGCCGGCTGGAGCGGGAGATCGGCAAGCTGATCCGCTCCGCGGCGACGAAGATCGCCGCCGGTGAGGCCGAGGGCACCGTCGCCATCGACAGCGAGGCGTTGCGCGAGGCGCTCGGCCGCCAGAAGTTTTTCCAGGAGTCGGTCGAGCGGACCGCGATCCCGGGCGTCTCCACCGGCCTGGCGGTGACCGGTGCCGGCGGCGACATCCTCTTCATCGAGGCGACCGCGATGGACGGCGACAAGGGCCTGGTCCTGACCGGCCAGCTCGGTGACGTGATGAAGGAGTCGGCGCGGATCGCGCTCTCCTACGTGCGGGCGCACCGCGAGGAACTCGGCATCGACGCCGAGCAGCTTCCAGCGGGAGTTCCACCTCCACGTCCCCGCCGGGGCGATCCCCAAGGACGGCCCCAGCGCCGGCACGGCGATGACCACGGCGCTCGTGTCGTTGCTGAGCGGCCGTCCGGTGAAGCACACGGTCGGGATGACCGGCGAGGTCACCCTGCAGGGCCGGGTGCTGCCGATCGGCGGCCTCAAGCAGAAGGTGCTGGCGGCGCACGCGGCCGGGCTGACCGAGGTGATCCTGCCCGAGCGCAACCGCGGCGACCTCGACGAGGTGCCGGAGGAGGTGCGCGAGCAGATGACCTTCCACCCGGTGATGAGCATCGACGAGGTGCTGGCGCTGGCGCTGGAGCCGGCCGAGAAGGGCCACGAGGCAGTGGCGGCGTAAGGAGCGGAATGTCCCCCCGCTGCCGCAACTGCTCCCCGGTGCCGCCCGAGATGCGGGCGGCCGCCGGGCTGCTCGAGCGCCGCTGGACGATGGCGACGATCTACGCCTGCTCCAGCGGCGCCGCCCGCTTCAACGAGTTCCGCCAGTCGCTCCCCGGCGTCTCCCCCACCACCCTCTCCGACCGGCTCGAGCAGCTGGAGGCGGCGGGGATCGTCGAGCGCCAGCTCGTCCCCGGCCGCCCGCCGCACACCGAGTACACGCTGACGGCGCGGGGCGAGCAGGTAGCGCGAGCCGTCGCCGGCCTGCTCCAGCACTGAACCGTCGCCGGGCCTCAGGGCAGGCGCGGGGGCAGATCGTCTGCAGTCAGCTCGGGCGCGGGGCGCTGGCGCTGGATCTCCAGCAGGCGGAAGTAGAGGACCGAGGCGATCAGGGCGGCGACCGGCGCCGCGACCGTCTGGGCGAGCACGGTGAAGACGAGGTCGACGATCTCGCCGTCGACGATCGCGGTGCCCAGCGTGGTCAGACCAAGGGAGGCGACGATCGCGACCAGAAAGCCGACCATCACCGCTCCCAACACCGGCCAGCCACTGCCCCGCACCAGCTGGCGCGAGCGGCCGAGGGCGTCGAAGACCTTGCGGCGCTCGACGACGATCGCCGGCGCGACGACCGCCCACATCGTCAGCAGGTAGATGCCGGGCACGATCAAGAGGAATAGCCCGCCGCCGATCCCAATCGCGGTGAGAAAGCTGGCGCCGAGCAGCGGCCAGAACACCGGCAGGACCGAGCGCATCAGGTCCTTCACCGAGGAATCGCGACGACCGTCCTGGACGTCGCGGACCAGCCCCACCACCATCCCCTGGTAGAGGACTCCAACCGCCAGGCTGACGACGCTCCCGAGCCAGAACAGGGAGAGCATGTCGATCGTCAGCGCTTCGACGATCGCCGCGACGAGGAACAGCCAGAAGGCAACCGGCAGCAGTACCCCCGCATGGGCGCGGTAGATCGAGAAGGTCTCCCGAAGGGTCTCGCCGACGCTGAGCTTGGGCTGCATGGCGTCGGATTCTCCCTCTTGGCGCCCGACCCTCCCAAAACCCCTGATTAGGTGGGAGTATTCGTCTGACCATGGAGGGTTCGGGGCAGTCCACCCACAACGTCGAGGAAGAGCGCTTCCGGCGCCTGATCGACGTCGGCAGCCACCTGCTCTCCGAGCTCGACCTCGAGGCTGGTGCTGCAAGTCCGTCGCCGAGGCCGCCCGCGAGCTGACCGGCGCCCGCTACGCCGCGCTCGGTGTGCTCGACCGCGAGCGGCGCGAACTCGAACGCTTCATCAACGTCGGCATCGACGAGGAGGCCCGGCGGGAGATCGGCAACCTGCCGCGCGGCCGCGGCGTCCTCGGCGAGCTGATCCGCGAGCCCTCGCCGCTGCGGCTGCGCGACGTCAACGCCCACCCGCACGCCTACGGCTTCCCGCCGGGCCACCCGCCGATGCACTCCTTCCTCGGGGTGCCGATCGCGGTCCGCGGCGAGATCTACGGCAACCTCTACATGACCGAGAAGCAGGGCGGCGGCGGAGTTCGACGAGAGCGACGAGGAGGCGGCGATCACCCTCGCCGGCTGGGCCGGGATCGCGATCGAGAACGCCCGCCTCTACACCACCCTGAGCGAACGCGAGGCGGAGGTCGAGCAGGCGCTGCGGCGGGCCGAGACCTCGGTCGACATCGCCCGCACCGTCGGCGGCGAGACCGACGTCGAGCGCGTCCTCGACCTGATCGTCAAGCGGGCGCGGGCGCTGGTCGACGCGCGCGCGCTGCTGGTGCTGCTGCGGCGCGGGGGGCGCCTCTTCGTCGCCGCCCGCGCCGGCGATGTCGGCGACGAGGTCGGCCGACCTCGAGGTGCCGCTCGACGACGCCGTCTTCGCGGCGGCGATGGAGGACCGGGTCTCGCAGCGACCTGGAGCGCGACTCGCCGCCCTCGAAGGCGCGCCTGCGCGAGCGGCTCGGCGCCGAGGCGGCGCTGGTCGTGCCGCTGCTCTTCCGCGGCCGTGCGGTCGGCGCCCTGGTCGCGCTCGACCGCGAAGCCGGCGGCGGGGTCGAGTTCGACCAGGAGGATCTGCGGCTGCTGCAGTCCTTCGCCGCCAGCGCCGCGACCGCGGTCGCGACCGCGCAGACGGTCGAGTCCGAGCGCCTGCGCCAGCAGGTCGAGTCGGCCGAGAAGGAGCGCGAGCGCTGGGCACGGGAGCTGCACGACGACGCCCTGCAGGGGCTGGCGGCGATCCGGATCAACCTGGCGACGGCGCTGCAGAGCAAGGGCGAGCGACCGCGCCGAGCGGATCGAGACGCGCCGCCGAGCAGACGCTGGAGCGGCTCGAGGATCAGATCAACGAGCTGAACCGCCTGATCAACGACCTGCGGCCGGCGGCGCTGGAGCGACTCGGCCTGGCCGGGGCGCTGGAGGCGCTGGCCGAGGAGAGCTCGGCCCGCGGCGGGATCGAGGTGGCGGCGGAGATCGAGATCGCCGCCGGCGAGCGAGGAGCGAGCGGCGACGAGGAGCGGATCGTCTACCGGCTCGTGCAGGAGGCGCTGACCAACGTGTCAAGCACGCCCACGCCTCCCACGTCGACGTCACCGCCGACCGAAACCGAGGGCGAGATCCGGATCTCGATCCGCGACGACGGCGAGGGCTTCGACCCGACCGGCGCCACCGCCGGCCGCGGCCTGACCGGAATGCGCGAGCGGATCGAGCTGTTCGGCGGCAGCGATCGAAGTCAGCTCGAGTCCCGGCGATGGCACCGAGATCGCCGCCAGTGTGCCGCTGAGCGACGAGCTGAGGCACTCAGCCGTCAGCCTCGCGCGTCGGTGTCGATCACGCCGTTGGCGATCGCGAAGCGGACCAGGTCGGGGCGCGTCTCGAGGCCGAGCTTCTCCAGCAGCTTGGCCCGGTTGACCTCGACCGCGCGGACGCTGAGGAAGAGCTTCTCGCCGATCTCGCGGTTGGTGTGGCCGAGGGCGAGCAGGCGCAGCAGCTCGAGCTCGCGCTCGCCGAGCGCCTCCAGCGGGTCGGCGCCTAGCTGAGCCACCGGGCCGCCGAGCTCGGGGTCGATGTAGGAGCCGCCGTCGGCGGCGGCCCGGATCGCCGCGGTCAGCTGGCGCTCGGCCGCCTGCTTGAGGACGTAGCCGGAGGCGCCGGCGCGCAGCAGCTCGCGCGCCCGCCGCGGGTCGCTCTGCATCGTCAGCACGACGATCCTCGTCGCCGGCACCTCCTCGCGCAGGCCGGGAACGTCGCTGGCCGGCTCGGCGCCCGGCATCTGCAGGTCGAGGACGAGCACGTCGGGACGGCGGTCGCGGACCAGCTTCTGCGCCGCCGGCCGCGTCGGCGGCCTCGCCGATCACCCGCAGGTCCGTCCTCGGCTTCGAGCATCGCCCGCAGGCCGGCTGCGGATCACGTTGTGGTCGTCGGCGAGGACGACCGTTATCTCCTTCTCCTCGCTTGCCATTGGCGCCTCCGGCCGGAAGTCTGGCAGGAGCCGCGGTGACTGCGAAACCACAGCGGAAAATGTGGGGGTAGGCGGATGGAGCGATGGATGACTGGGCTACGCTCGGAGGCGTGAGCGCCAGCACTGCAGAAGCCGACAGGATCGCGGTCGTGCTCGTCGACGACCACGCGCGTCGTCCGGGGCGCCCTCAGGGCGCTGCTCGACGGACAGGACGACCTCGAGGTGGTGGGCGAAGCCGGCGACCTCGCCTCGATCGAAGCGACGGTCGCGACGCATCGGCCGCGGGTCCTGGTCCTCGACGTCAACCTGCCCGACGGCCTGGCGGTCGACGTCGTGCCGGAGCTGCGCGAGGCCTCGCCGGAGACGGAGATCGTGCTGCTGACGATGGAGCGCGACCTGACCCTGGCCCGCCGCGCCCTCGACGCCGGGGCGAAGGGCTACCTGTTCAAGGACGCCGCGCACCTGGAGCTGATCGAGGCGGTCCGCGCCGCCGCGGCCGGCGAGCAGCACCTGGCGCCCGCGGTGGCGGCCGGGCTGAAGAACGGCGAGGCGGACGACGAACGCGTTCTCTCTCCCCGCGAGACAGACGTCCTGCAAGCTGATGGCCCTCGGCCACACCAACCGCGAAATCGGCGAAGCAGCTATCGCTCAGCGTCCGCACGGTCGAGACCCACCGGGCGCACATCCAGCAGAAGCTCGGGCTCTCCAGCCGGCCGGAGCTGACCCGCTACGCGCTCGCGCACGGGCTGATCGAGACGTAGGGTTACGCGACGGGTGCCACTCTCCCAGAGACTCGAGCACCCGACTGCTGGGGCCAGGTGGACGGGAGCCTCTGTGAGAGGGCACCCGTCATCCTCCTTGCGGGCAGCGTGCCTTTGACGGACAGGTACAAGCCGCGTTCAGACCGGACCGAATCCGTGGTCAGGCGCTCGATGATAGGCGACGCTTCTCGCGGACTCGCTTGATCGCGTAGTTCCGCGTCAGAGAGGAAAGGAAACGAGGAATGCTGTCGTAGGAGGGTTGTCCTCTAGACCTGCAAACACGGTTGCCTAGGTTTGGTTCCTCCGAATGCTCTATTTCAGTCATCCGCGCCTTCCTTTCGCATGATCCGGGGGCGGGTCTCCCGGCCATCCGCCGAGCGGCCGGAGCGGTTGCGGGCGATCGAGGCGGCGCTCGGAGGAGCGCGGCTGGCTTGGGTGGGAGCGGCGGGAGGCTCCGGCTGCGTCCGAGGAGGAGCTGATGCTGGTCCATCCTCGGCAGCACGTCGAGGCGATCCGCGAGCTCTGCGAGTCGGCGGTGGCGGCGCGATCGACGTCGATACCTACGCCGGCGAGGCTTCCTGGGAGGCGGCGCTGCGGTCGGCTGGCGGCGGCCTGCGCGATGACGCGGGCGCTGCTCGGCGGGCGAGGCGCAGGTCGGGTTCAGCGCCGGTGCGGCCGCCGGGGCACCACGCCGAGCCCGAGCCGGGCGATGGGGTTCTGCCTCTTCGACAACATCGCCGTCGCCGCGGCGCTGGCGATCGCCGAGCTCGGGATCGAGCGGGTCTTCGTCCTCGACTGGGACGTCCACCACGGCAACGGCACCGCCGAGATCTTCCGCGAGCGCGCCGACGTCCTCTTCGCCAGCATCCACCAGGGCGGGATCTTCCCCGGCACCGGCCACCGCGACGACACCGGCTCCGGCCCGGGCGAGGGCTTCACGATCAACCTCCCGGTCCCGGCCGGCAGCGAAGAGGGCGAACTGGCTGGCGCTGCTGGAGCGACGAGGTCCTGCCGGCGGCAGCTCGCTTCGAGCCGCAGCTGGTGCTGATCTCGGCCGGCTTCGACGCCCACCGCGAAGACCCGCTGGCCGAGTGCCGGCTCGATACCGCCTCCTTCGCGCCGCATGGCCGCCGCGGTCCGCGCCGCCGCCGACGGCTGGGGCGCCCCTGTCGGCGCCGTGCTCGAGGGCGGCTACGCCCTCCCCGCCCTGGCCGAGTCGGTGTCGCGACGATGGTCCGCCCTCGCCGCCGAGGACGCGCCGTGCCCGAGCTGAAGCATGTCCAGCTCGAGCCCGCTCCGCTGGAGCGCTTCCGGCCACTGGTCGGCGAGCGCTTCGCCGAAATCGAGCGCGCCGCGGCCGGCGCCCGCGAGACCTTCGCCGGACGCCGCATCTGGAACGTCAACTCGACCTGCCCAGGGCGGCGGTGTCGCCGAGATGCTGCGCGCGCTGCTCCCCTACGTGCGAGGCGCCGGTGTCGACGCCCGCTGGGTCGTCCTGCCGCGAGACCGATGGCTTCTTCGCCGTGACCAAGCGGATCCACAACCGCCTGCACGGCGACGCGGGCGACGACGGCGACGCTCGGCGACGAGGCGCGCGCCGCTCTACGAGCGGGCGCTGGCGCCGGTGCGCCGACCAGCTCGACGCCGCTGGTCGAGCCCGGAGACGTCATCTACCTGCACGACCCGCAGACCGCCGGCCTGGTGCCGGCGATGCGCGAGGCGGGCCTGGCCGTGATCTGGCGCTGCCACATCGGCGTCGACCGTCCCAACAATGTCGCCCGCGGGGCCTGGAACTTCCTCCGCCCCTACGTCGCCGACGCCGACGCCTACGTCTTCTCCCGGCGCGAGTACCTCTGGGAGGGGCTCGACGCGGAACGGGCCTGGTTCATGCCGCCGGTGATCGACCCCTTCTCGCCGAAGAACGAGGACCTCGACGCCGGGCGGATCGCCGCGGTCGTCTGGCCGACGTCGCGGAGAAGGCGACGATCCGTCGAGGAGGCGCCGCTGCCCGGCCGACGCGGCGGGTCGTCACCCAGGTCTCCCGCTGGGACCGGCTCAAGGACCCCCGCGGTCTGCTGGAAGTCTTCGAGCACCACCTGGACGATCCCTCCGCCCACCTCGTCCTCGTCGGTCCCGACAGCGAGGGGGTGAGCGACGACCCCGAGGGTGCCGCCGTCTACGCGGAGGTCTGCGAGCACTGGCGGGGGATGGACGACGCCTGCCGCGCCCGCTCGCACCTGGTCAGCCTGCCGATGGACGACCTCGCGCAGAACGCGCGGATGGTCAACGCGCTGCAGCGCCGCGCCGACCTGGTCGTCCAGAAGAGCCTCGCCGAGGGCTTCGGACTGACCGTCGCCGAGGCGATGTGGAAGGCGCGGCCGGTGGTCGCCAGCCGGGTGGGCGGGATCCAGGACCAGGTCGAGGACGGCCGCACCGGGATCCTCGTCGATGACCCGCGCGACCTGCCCGCCTTCGCGCGGGCGATCGAGTCGACCCTCGGCGACCGCGGCCGCCGCGAGGAGATGGGGAGCGCCGGCAAGGAGCGGATCCGCGACAACTACCTCGCGGTCGACCGCCTGCGCGAATACGTCGGCCTGGTCGAGACCCTGATCTAGTCGCTGGGGCAGATCACGGCGCGGCCGTCGAGCGTGCCCGGCGCGCATCTTCTCGTAGGCCTCTCGGCGCGTCGTCGAGGGAGAAGCGCTCGACGTGGGCGTGGATCTTGCCCTGGCGCGCCAGCTCCAGGCACCTCTTCCAGCTCGACCGCGGTCCCCCAGTAGGGGATGCAGAGCTTGGCCTCGAAGGGCAGCGCCCCGAAGCCGAACTCGAAGTTGCCACCGGCGAGGCCGACGATCGTCAGGTCGCTCTCGAACCTGGCGACGGCGGCGGCGAGGCGCGACCGAGTCGTCGGAGCCGACCATGTCGAGCGACCAGCTCGGCGCCGCAGCCCTTGGTGATCTCGCGGATCGCCTCGGCCGCGTCGTCGCCCGCCATCACCGTCTCGTCGGCGCCGACCTGCCGCGCCAGCCGCAGCTTCTCCTCGGAGACGTCGACGGCGACGATCCGCGCCGGGCTCAGCGCCCGCAGGATCTGCACCGCCATGTGGCCGAGGCCGCCGACGCCGATCACCACCGCGGTCGAGCCCGGGACCAGCAGGTGCAGCGAGCGCTTGATCGCGTGGTAGGGGGTGAGGGCCGCGTCGGAGAGCGGCGCCGCTTCGCGCGGGTCGAGGTCGCCGAGCGGCAGCAGCAGGCGCGGGTGCGGGACCAGCATGTACTCGGCCATGCCACCGTCGAGGCCGAGGCCGCCGCCGAAGGCGCCGATCTCCGCCTGGTGCTCGCAGTAGTTCTCGGCCGAGAGCCGGCAGGCGCGGCAGCGGCCGCAGCCCCAGGGCCCGTAGACGGCGACCGCTTCGCCGACCTCGACTCCTTCGACCCCCGCGCCGAGCGCCTCGACCCAGCCGGCGTTCTCGTGGCCGAGCGTGAACGGCACGTCGAAGCCGAGCGTCCCCGGCGGCCATTCCATCAGGTGCAGGTCGGAGTGGCAGGCGCCGGCGCCGCCGATCTTGACCAGCACCTCGCCGGGGCCGGGCTCGGGCACCGCCACTTCGCGCAGCTCCGGCTGCGATTCCCAGGCGGTCAACTGGAAGGCCTTCATCGGCGATCCCCTTCGGTCAGCGCTTTCTCCAGAAGCAGTCGCCGCTCGGCGGCGGCGACCAGGTGGCGGGCGCGGTCGACGGCGTCGACGTTGACCGAGATCGCCTCGATCCCTCCCCGCACCAGCAGCTCCGCGTACTCGGGGTGCACCGAGGGCGCCTGGCCGCAGATCGAGGTCCGCAGGCCGAGCTCGTGGGCGCGCTCGAGCAAACGGGAGATGTACTCGGTGACGGCGGCATCGCGCTCGTCGAAGACCTCGGCGACCAGCTCCGAGTCGCGGTCGGCGCCGAGCAGCAGCTGGGTGAGGTCGTTGGAGCCGATCGAGATCCCGGCGATGCCGAGCTCGGCGTAGCGCGGCAGGTGGAAGAGGACCGAGGGGACCTCGGCCATCACCCAAAGCTCGAACCCCGGCCGTGCCAGCAGTCCGGCGTGCTCGAACATCTCGCGGCAGGCGGCGACTTCGCGCGGCGTGCGGACGAAGGGCAGCATCGCGTGCAGGTTCTCGTGGCCGGCATCCCAGACCCGCGCTCAGCGCCTGTCAGCTCCAGGTCCAGCAGGTCCGGCTCGTCGCATGTAGCGCAGGGCGCCGCGGTAGCCGATCATCGGGTTCGCCTCCTGCGGCTCGAAACGCTCGCCGCCCTCCAGGCCGCGGAACTCGTTGCTGCGGAGGTCGATCGTCCGGTAGGTGATCGGCCGCGGCGCGAAGGCGACGGCGAACTGTGTCGAGTGAGGAGGCCATGCGGTCGACGAAGTGCTTGCCTTCGCCGGCCTCGAGCAGCGCCCGCGGGTGGACGCCGTCGAGCGCCTCGACCACCATCAGCTCCGCCCGCAACAGCCCGACCCCGTCGACGTCGAGCCCGGCCACCCGCTCCAGCTGCGAGGGCTCGGAGAGGTTGACCAGGATCCGGGTGCCGGTGATCGGCGCTCCCTCACCAACTTCGGCGTTCGTCCTTTGTTCGCCATGCGACGAAGAAAGGACGAACGCCGATTGAGCTTCGGCGCTTTTTGCGGACTTCGGCGGCGCCGAGGCGCCGGCGGTGACGACGCCGACGCCGGCGTCGACGGTGACCACCTGGCCGTCGTGCAGGACCTCGGTCGCCTTGCCGGTGCCGACCACGCAGGGAATTCCCAGCTCGCGGGAGACGATCGCGGCGTGGCAGGTCATGCCGCCGGAGTCGGTGACGATCGCCGCCGCGCGGCGCATCAGCGGCACCCAGTCGGGCGCCGTCATGTGGGTGACAAGGACCTCGCCCTCCTGCAGCTCGGAAGCCCCCTCGCGGGCGGAGACGATCCGCACCGCGCCATCGGCCGACCCCGGCGCAGCGCCGAGCCCGCGGACGAGTCTCTCGCCCCGGTCGCCGGCGCCCGCCGGGTCAGTCGCTGCGGCGGCCGCGACCTCCGTGCCACCAGCGGTCGTCACCGGCCGTGATTGCAGCATCCAGACCTCGCCGGCCCGGTCGAAGGCCCACTCGGTGTCCTGCGGCGATCCGTAGTGGCGCTCGATCCGCACTCCCAGCTCGGCGACCCGGCGCACCTCCTCGTCGCTGAGGACCGGGTCGTTGCCCTCGTCCTCGTCGAGACTCACGGGTCTCGGTGCCGCCGCCCGGCGCGGCGTCGATCGCCAGCTCCTTGCGGTGCACTTCGCGCCGCTCGATCGCCAGCCCGTCCTTCGCCGACCAGGTAGCGATCGGGCGAGACCGAGCCGGAGACGACCGCCTCGCCGAGGCCGAACGCCCCCTCGATCACCAGCCGGTCGCGGTCGCCGCTGGCGGGGTCGATGGTGAACATCACCCCGGCCCGGGTCGCCTCGATCTGGCGCTGGACGACGACGGCGATGTCCATCTCGGCCTGTCCGAAGCCGCCCTGGGCGCGGTAGTAGATCGTCCGCGCCCCGAACAGCGAGGACCAGCAGCTGCGCACCGCCTCGAGCAGGGCGAGGGCGCCGCGCACGTTGAGCAGCGTCTCGTTCATCCCGGCGAAGGAGGCCGCCTCGCTGTCCTCGGCGGTGGCCGAGGAGCGCACCGCAACCGGCGCCTCGGCCTCCCCGTCGACCAGCTCCAGGTAGGACTCGCGGATCCACCGCTCCAGCCAGGGCGGAATCGACTCGCGCTCGATCTTCGCCCGCACCTCGGCGGCGGCCTGCTCCAGGGCGACAGTGTCATCGACGTCGAGGCCGCGCAGGCGCGACGCGATCCAGCCCCGCAGGCCGGTCTCGTCGCAGAAGGCGGCGTAGGCCGGTGCGCCGACGACGAAACCATGCGGGACCGGCAGCCCGGCCGCGGTCAGCTCACCGAGGTTGGCACCCTTGCCGCCGGCGAAGGCGACGTCGCGGCGGCCGAGGCGCTCGAAGGGGAGAACCGAGCCGATTTTCGCCTTCGGCGCCAAGGCGGCACCGGAGAAACCGTTCCGCGACCCTCCGTTCTGACTCATTACTTCTCCTCTCTGTGTTTTGGTCGCGGCACGACCAGGACCGGGCAGGGCGCCCGGTGGACTAGCTGAGTCGAGACCGAGCCGAGCAGAACTCGCAGCACCGGCCCGTAGCCGCGCGAGCCGGCAACCAGAAGGTCAGCGCCGACCTCCTCGCAGGCTTCGGCGATCGCCCCGGCGGGAACGCCGGCGAGGGCGCGGCCGGTCGCCGCCAGGTCCTCGCCGACGGACTTGACCGCCCGGGTGACGATCGCCCCCGCCTGGGGTGGGATCGCCGGCGTGTAGCCAGCCGCTCCGGGGACGATTGCGGCCGGCGCCGCGACCGTGTAGATGACGATCGTCGCCCGGCAGGCGCGGGCGATCTCTTCGGCCCGCTTCAGCGCCGCTTTCGCTTCCGGCGTGTCGTCGTAGGCGACGGCGATCGTGCGGAAGGGCCCGTGCTCCTCGCCGGCGTAGCCGCGGGTGGCGACCGTCACCTCGCAGGGCGCGCCGTGCAGGAGACCGTCGGCGACGCTGCCGATCAGCGCCCGCCCCAGCGGCCCGCGGTGCGGTGAGCCGACGACGATCGTCTCCACCCCCTCGCGCTCGGCGAGGTCGTTGATCACCCCGGCCGGGGAGCCGCCGCCGAAGGCGCGGGTCTCGACCTCGACGTCGCCGAGCAGCTTCCGCGCCTCTTCGAACAAGGGGGTGGCGCGTTCGGCTTCCTCCTCCTCGAGCATCTCGTAGGGGACCGGCAGCGGCCCGTAGGGCACGACCGCCACCACCATCGCGCCCGCCCCCAGCGCCGCGGCCAAGACGCGGGTCAGCTCCAGCGCGTCGCGTCCGCCCTCGCTGCCGTCGTAGCCGACCAAAAGCTTCATGAGGCCAAGCTAGGAGCCCGAGCGCGCAACCCCATCCGGGGAATCCCACACTTGGACCGGTCCTACCGCCGCGACTGCGGGAAACCCGCACGCGATCGCGTGGTTTTCCCCGGATGAGCCAGAGCCGCCTGCCCTCAACAATTTCGACGATGCAAAGGGGCGAAGATCCAAAGGTTCTGATCATCGGCGGCGGCGTCGGCGCGATCGAGACCGCGCTCGCTCTCCACCACCTCGCCGGCGACAAGGCGCAGGTGGAGATCTGCTCGGGCCGGGGCGACTTCGTCTACCGGCCCTTCGCCGTCGGCGAGCCCTACGGCGCCTCCCGCGTCCTCCGCTATGACCTCGCGGGCGTGGCGGCGAGCTGCGGCGCCCACTTCCGCCAGGAGAACGTCGCCGCGATCGACCCCGAGCTGCGCCTGGCTAGGACCCACGACGGGACCGAGATCCCCTTCGACTACCTCGTCGTCGCCTGCGGCGCCCGCCTGCTCTGGTCGGTCCCCGGCGCGGTCACCTTCTGGGGCGTCGCCGACGAGGGCGAGATGCAGGATGTCGTCGCCCGCCTGCGCCAGGGTCGACTGCGGCGGCTGGTCTTCACCATGCCCGGTGGCCACGGCTGGGCCCTGCCCGCCTACGAGCTGGCCCTGCTGGCGGCGACCGAAATGGCGCAGACCGGGATCGCCGGCACCCGGATCACGATCGTCACCCCCGAAGACGGGCCGCTGCAGATCTTCGGCCGCCGCGCCTCCGAGCAGGTCGCCGCGCTGCTCGCCGACCACGAGATCGAGGTGATCGCCGGCACCCACCCGGTCGCCTACGAAAACGGGGCGCTGACGATCGTCCCCGGCGACCCGCTTGAAGCCGACGCCGTGGTCAGCCTGCCGCGCCTCGAGGGCCGCCACATCCAGGGCCTCCCCTACGACGCCGGCGGCTTCATCCCGGTCGACGACCACTCCCGCATCCCCGGCTTCCGCCACGCCTTCGCGGTCGGCGACGTCACCACCTTCCCGGTCAAGCAGGGCGGGATCGCGACCCAGCAGGCCGACGCCGCCGCCGAGGCGATCGCCGCCGACCTCGGCTGCGAGGTCGAGGCCAACCCGCTGGACCCGGTCCTGCGCGGCATCCTCTGGACCGGCGCCAAGCCCCGCTACCTGTTCGGCTGGCTCGGCGGCGGCCACGGCGAAACCTCGGTCGCCAGCGAGCGGCCGCCGTGGCCGATCGACAACCCGAGCAAGCTGATCGGCCGCTACCTCACCCCCTTCCTCGCCCAGTTCGAAAGCAACGGCAACGGACGTCTCCCCCATCCCGGGCACCTCCCCAAGGTGCGATGACCGAGTTGCTGGAATGCCCCCGCTGCCACCGCCGCGCCGAGTCGCGCGGCGGTGGCTGGCGGAACCGCGCCTGCCTCGGGTGCGGGGCGCCGATGGTGCTCGCGCGCGACCCCGCCGAAGCGCTGATCCGTCGTTACATGCACGGCGACCGCCTGGCGCCGCAGCAGCGGCCGTGGCGGCCGGCGTCGGGCTGAGCTCAGGCTTTCGCTTCGGACCCTTTGCCCGAGCCGGGGGCGGAGCCGGGAGAAGCGTGTTCGGATCCTTTGGCTCCCGGCTGGGTCTGCGGCGGCGTCTGACCCGGTGAATCAGGCGCCGCCGGCGGAGGGTTTGGCGGCGGTTCTTTCGCCTGTTCGGGCGGGAAGTTGGACGGCGGCGCCTTTTCCGGCTTCGGCTGCTTTTCGGCCGCCGCCGACTCCGGCTTGTCGCCGCCGACCGGGTGCTCGGACGGCTGCTGTTCGGCCGCCTTTTCCTGGCCACCTGCGGCGGCACTCGGCTGCTGCTTTTCCTGGCCGTGACCCGCCGCGTGCTCCGGCGGCGAGCCCGGCGCCTTGGTCGCGGCCGTTTCCTGCCCATGGCCGCGGTCGTGCGGAGCGGGCTTCGCCTTCCTCTGCCCATTGGCGGCCCCCTCTCCCTGAGGGTTACCGGCACCGGCGCGGTGGTGGCCCGCTTCCTGCTTGCCGCCGGCGCGTCTCTCCGGGGCAGCCGCCGGCGCCCCGGCTCCCACGGACTCCGGATGGCCACTCGGTGGCGTGGCCGGCGCCGACTTTGCCGGCTGCGAGCTGCCCTCGCCCGGCAGGCCGAGGTGGATGACCCCGGTGCGGTCGGCGGCGCCGACCCCGACCGCCGCCGCGACGGCGATCGTCGCCACCCCTTTCGCCGCCGCCGAGGCGCTGATCGTTTTCGCCGCGCCGCCGCCCAGCGTCGCCGCCAGGCCACCGCCGCTCGCCGCCCCCGAGCCACCGACCAGACCCTGCAGCATCCCGGCGACGGCGGCCGCCGGCAGCGGCGAGATCGCCGCCAGGTCGCAGCGGCGCCCCTTGATTTCCTCGCGGAAGGCGCGGCAGTCCGAGCAGGCGCGCAGGTGGGCGCGGACGTCGCGGCGGCGGATCACGCGGCCATCGCCATCGGACAAGGCCCTGGTCACCTCGTCGCAGCTCATCTCACGCCCCTCCTCCATCTGGCGCAGGCTCTGCCGCGCCTCGTAGAGGGTCTGCCTGGCGACCGCCTCGGAGGTGTCGAGGGCGGCGGCGATCTCCCCGAACCCGAGCCCCGCCACCTCGCGCATCACCAGCACCTCGCGCTGGCGCTCGGGCAGCTCCTCGAGGTCGGCGAGCAGCCGCCGCAACCGTTCCCGCGTCGCCACGTCCTCGGCCAGGCCGTATCCCGGCGCCGCCTGCTCGACGTCGAGCGGCCGCGTCTCCCGGCGCCGCCGCAGCAAGTCGATCGACTCGTTGTGGGCGATCCGGTAGAGCCACGGCTTCAGCTCGATCTCTCGCTCCTCGCCCGGCAGCGCCCGCATCACCTTGACCATCGTGTTCTGCAGCGCGTCCTGGGCGTCCTCTGGATTGCCGACGATCGCCAGGCAGAAGCGGTAAAGCGGCTGGTGGTAGCGGCGGAAGATCGCCGCGAAGGCGCGCTCGTCCCCGCCGCAGGCGCGGCGCGTCAGGCGCTCGTCCGATAGCCAGCGGCTGATCCCCGCCGTGGCCGCCGCTTCGCTCATCGGTCGATCTTCCCATCGCGCGCCATCCGTTCAAGGGTAGGTGGACTGCCGACCCCCCTTAAACGGCGCGGCCGCGAGCCTGTCAGCGCCTTTTTGGAAAACATCTGATGAATCGGGTTCCCCGGCGCGACGGGAGGAAACCAGACAGGAACCCCTTGCTTATCGGGCGGTCGGCCTGGGTAGCGATGGCGGCATGGCTCGTCTTCTCCTCGGTCCGATCCTGCGCTACGTCTCCGAGACCGAGGCGACCGTCTGGGTCGAGACCAGCGACCCCTGCGAGGTCGAGGTGCTCGACCACCGCGAGCCGACCTTCCGCGTCGACGGCCACCACTACGCGCTGGTCTGCATCGGCGGGCTGGAGCCCGCCTCGCGCTACGAGTACGAGGTGCGGCTGGACGGCGAGGTGCGCTGGCCCGAGCCCGGCTCCGAGCTGCCGCCGAGCGCGATCCGCACGGTCGACGCCGACCGCTCGCTCGACATCTGCTTCGGCTCCTGCCGGGTCGCGGTTCCCCACGACCCCCCCTTCGTCGAGCCCAAAGACGAGACCGAACTGGGCCACGAGGTCGACGCCCTCTGGGTGCTGGCGAAGCAGATGGCGGCCGGCGACCGCGATGAGTGGCCCGACCAGCTGTTCCTGCTCGGCGACCAGGTCTACGTCGACGAGGGCTCGCCGAAGACGCGCAGGAAGATCCGCGAACGGCGCGGCACCGACACTCCGCCCTTCGACGAGGTGACCGACTTCGAGGAGTACACCTGGCTCTACCAGGAGAGCTGGGAGGAGCCGCTGATCCGCTGGCTCTTCTCCACCGTCTCGGTCTCGATGCTCTGGGACGACCACGACATGAGCGACGACTGGAACATCTCCCGCGGCTGGCTGCTGGAGATGCAGCAGAAGTCGTGGTGGCACCGGCGCGTGGTCGGCTGCTTCGCCAGCTACTGGATCTACCAGCACATCGGCAATCTCTCGCCGCAAGAGCTGGAGGACAACGAGATCTACCAGCGGATGCGCGGCAACCAGACCGCGCAGGAGGTGATCTTCCCCTGGACGAACCGGATCCAGGCGAGCGGCGACGGCACCCGCTGGAGCTTCTACCGCGACTTCGGCCGCACCCGGGCGATCTTCGTCGACGCCCGCGCGGCGCGGGTGCTGGAGGAGGGCAAGCGGGCGATCGTCGACGACGAGGAGTGGGACTGGATCGTCGCCCACACCGAGGGCGACTTCGACCACCTGATCGTCTGCACGACGATCCCCTGGCTGCTCTCTCCCGCCTTCGACCGGCTCGAGGCCTGGAACGAGCAACTGGTCGAGGGGACCGCCTGGGGCAAGGCGGCGGCCTGGGCAAGCGAGAAGGTCCGCCGCGAAGTCGACTTCGACCACTGGGCCGCCTTCGGCGAGTCGTTCGCGAAGCTGCGCGACCTGCTCCACGAGGTCTCCTGCGGCCGCCACGGCGAGGCGCCCGCCTCTGTCGTCGTCCTCTCGGGCGACGTCCACCACGCCTACCTCGCCGAGGTCGCCTACCCCGGCTCGGCCGACCGCGCCCCGATCTACCAGGCGGTCTGCTCGCCTTACCGCAACCCGCTCGACGAAAACGAGAGGCGGGTCGTGCGCTCGGCATTCGGCCGCCCCCTGACCGCCGTCGCCCGCCTGCTGGCAAAGGCGGCCGGCACTCCGGACCCGGGGATCCGCTGGCGCACCCTCGAGGGCCCCTACTTCGACAACCAGGTCGGGACCCTGGAAATCGACCGCCGCGCCGCCACCGTCCGCCTCGACAAGACGGTCCCCGGCGAAGACGGCAAGGAGGCGCTCGAAGAGAGCTTCTCCCGCCGCCTCGCCTAAGCCTCGGCCAGGGACTCCGCCGGCAGGTGCGCTTCGCGGCGGCGTTCCCAGAGCGTCCAGGCGCCCATCACGACCCCGGCGTAGATCCAGCCGAGGAGGACGTCGAAGAACCAGTGCTCGCCGGTCGCCATCAGGGTCAGCCCCATCAGCAGGGGATAGAGGAGGAGGAAGGGACGCAGCCAGCGGCGCCGCACCCGGCCCCAGAGGAAGAGCGCGACCAGGGTGACGAAGGCGGTGTGCAGCGAGGGCACCGCGGCGACCAGGTTGCTCGACGCCTGGCCCTTGGAGAAGAGCGAGGCGGTGCCGACGCTGATCACCTCCCAGCCCTTGCCGGTCGAGCGGTGGACTTCGCCGATCAGGCCCATTTCCCCGGCCATCCAGGGGGGCGCCGCCGGGAAGAGGATGTAGGTCGCGAGGCCGGCCAGCGCCAGCGTCACCAGCCGCCGGGTGAAGCGCTTGAAGGCGAGCCGGTCCCGCACCCACCAGTAGCCGGCGAGGACGAAGGGGACGATGAAGTAGGAGGTGTAGGTGAAGGTGAAGAGGACGTCCCACCAGTGGACGACGCCGGGGTCGTAGAGGCGGTCCTGCAGCCATTCGGTCGGCACCTCGCCGCCGAAGACGAATTTGTCGAAATCGATCATCGGGTAGTAGTGGACGCCGATCCCCGTCGAGTCCGCCGCCCCGCGGGTCAGGTCGTAGACCCAGAGCACGGCGACGATCGGCAGCCAGTCGATCACCAGCTGGACGATTTCCCGCGGCGGCCGCCCGATCGAGGCGCAGGCCAGGGCACCGCAGGTCCAGAGGATCACCAGCTCCCGCTGGACCGGGATCCCGTAGGTGGCGGTCCAGAGGACCAGCCCGACGAAGTAGAGCCCGAACGCATAGGGCCGCAGCCCCGCCCAGGAGGCGAAGCGGAATTCGGGCGCCTGCTCGACCCTGGTCTCCGAAAATTCACCCGTGGACATAGCCGCACATGCTAAGTGCGCAGCCGTTCGGGCTCGGCGCGGCGGCCGGATACGCTGCCTACGTGGCCACGGAGGGCGACCACACGACCACTCTGCTGATCGGCGGCGAGCTGGTCGCCGGCGACGGCGCGCCGATCGCGGTCGAGAACCCGTTCACGACCGAGACGATCGTCGAGCTGCCGGCCGCCTCGCCCGAGCAGGTCGACGCGGCCGTCGCCGCCGCCCGCGAGGCCTGGCCGGGCTGGGCGCGGACGCCCGCCGGCGAGCGCTGCGAGCTGCTGCACGAGGTGGCGCGGCGGCTGCGCGACGGCGCCGAGGCGCTGGCCCGGACGATGACCGCCGAGGGCGGCAAGCCGCTGATCGAGAACCGCGACGAGCTCGAGTGGACCGCCGCCGCCTTCGACTACTACGCCGAGATCGGCCGCGACCACGCCGGCCGCGTGATCCCGCCGATCGAGGCGACCCAGCTGGCGATGGTGGTCAAGGACCCGCTCGGCGTCGTCGGCTGCATCGTGCCCTGGAACTACCCGCTGCTGCTGCTCGCCTGGAAGGTCGCGCCGGCGCTCGCCGCCGGCAACTGCGTCGTCTGCAAGCCCTCGGAGCTGACGCCGCTCTCGACCCTGATGCTGGCCGCGCGTCTTCGAGCACCTGCCGGCCGGCGTGGTCAACCTGCTCGCCGGCGCCGGCGAGGTCGGCGCCGCGGCTCGCCGCCCACCCCGGACGTCGACTGCGTCGCCTTCACCGGCTCGGTCGCGACCGGCAAGAAGGTCGCCGAAGCCTGCACCGCCGCGGATGGCGCGGATGAACCTGGAGATGGGCGGCAAGGACGCCTTCATCGTCTGCGCCGACGTCGCCCCGCAGCTCGAGGTCGCCGCCCGCGGCGGCGCCTGGGCCGCCTTCCTCAACGCCGGCCAGGTCTGCACCTCGGCCGAGCGCTTCTACGTCGCTCGAGGAGGTCTTCGACGACTACGTCGCGCGCCTTCGTCGAGCACACCCGCAGCCTCGTCCTCGGCGACCCCTTCGAGGTCGCGACCGACGTCGGCCCGATGGTCTCCGACCCGCAGCGCGCCAAGGTCGTCGCCCAGCTCGAGGCGGCCAGCGCGGCCGGCGCCGAGATCCTCGCCGGCGGCGACGACGGCGGCCAGCAGCGCGGCCACTTCCTCTCCCCCGCCGTCGTCACCGGCGCCGCCCCCGACAGCGCCCTGCTGACCGAGGAGACCTTCGGCCCGGTCGCGCCGATCGTCCCGGTCGCCTCGCTCGACGAGGCGATCGCGCTCGCCAACGGCACCGAGTTCGGCCTCGGCGCCAACGTCTACACCGGCGACCTCGAGAGCGCGGTCCGCTGCATGCGCGAGCTGCGCGCCGGCACGGTCTGGATCAACGACCCGCTGACCGACAACGACGCCGGCCCCTTCGGCGGCTTCAAGCAGTCCGGCCTCGGCCGCGAGCTCGGCCGCGAGGGCCTCGAGGCCTTCCAGGAGACCAAGCACGTCCACATGGAGTCGCGGATCGAGCGCAAGGAATGGTGGTACCCGTACCGCGAGTACGGGGCGGAGTGAGCGCCGGGCTCCGCCCGGCTACTTGAACTGAAAGCTGGCCAGGTCCTGGCCGAACATCGGGCTGACGACCAGCTTGTCGAGGTCGACGTCGGAGGCGACGAAGGTGCCGAGGGTGAGCGTCCCGAACGGCGCCCAGGGCGCCTGCTTCATCACTTCTTCGTCGAGGTCGCCGTATTCGCGTTCCTGCTGCGGCCCGAGCTGCTGGCGGCCCAGGCGGTTGATCTTGGCGGTGATCGGCGGCTGATCGAAGCGGGCCCAGTTGGTGTTGCCGTTGGGGACGATGCTCTCGCCCGAGAGCTGCGGCCCGAAGTAGTCGTCGGGGTGCGGGTAGTCGAGGAACCAGTTGGCCCAGCCGCTGTCGAGGTTCGGGGTGGCTTCGTTGCCGATCAGGGTGAAGTAGTTGGCGGCGCTGACCGCTTTCAGGGTCACGTCGAAGCCGAGATCGGTCAGCACCTGCTCGTAGTAGGCGCCGGCTTCGTCGTTGGGCGGCAGGTTGTTGGTCCAGACCGTCACCTCGCGATCGGCCGGGTCGGCTTCGCCGATCAGCTTCTTCGCCTTCGCCAGGTTGTGCGGGTAGAGCTCGAACTCGCGGTAGCCGGGCATCTGCGAGCGGCAGGACCTGCTGGGTGCGTTCGATCGTGCCGGCGTAGATCCGTTCCAGCGCCGCCGGGTCGACCGCGTAGTTGACCGCCTGCCGCACCCGCAGGTCGTCGAACGGCGCCTGCTGCGTGTTCATCCAGAAGTAGTAGACGCTGATCGTCGGTTCCTCGCGGAACTGCGTTCCTTCGTACTTCTGCTTGATTTCGTTGTAGGTGTCGGGCGAGGGCGGGTTCTTCATCCAGTCGACCTTCCCCTGCTCGACTTCGTCGACCTGGGTCGTCGGGTTGGAGCGCACTTCGAACTCGATCCGGTCGAAGTGCCCACCAGGCAGCTGCGGCATCGCCTCGCCGTTGCCGGACTCCCAGACCGGGTTGCGCCCGTATTCCCAGCTGCGACCAGGCCGCACCTTGGTGATCACGTAGGGGCCGGTCGCCGGCGGCGGGTCGGCGGTCTGGTCTTCGGCCGGGGTGTCCTGCGGCAGCGGCGCCGCGAACATCAGGGCGAGCACGTAGCTGAAGCTGCCGTCCGGTTCGCGCAGATGGATCACGATCTGGCCGCTCTTGTCGTCGGCCTCGATCCCGGAGATCCCGCCCTGCTTCGTTTCCGCGAACCGTTCCGCCCCGACTATGTTCATGTAGAAGGAGGTGCCGGCGGAGTTGAGCCGGATCAGCCGTTCGACCGCGGCGCCGAAGTCGGAGGCGCGCACCGGCGTCCCGTCCGAGTACTTCAGCCCCGGCCGCAGCCGCAGCGTGTAGCGGCGGCCGCCCTGGTCGATCTTCGGCAGCGCCTCGGCCAGGCCGGGGATCAGCTCGGTCCCGGCTTTGCCGCTGGCGTGCTTGTAGGTGAGCAGCGGCACGTAGGTGTTGGCCAGCGCCGTCGCCCCTTCGAGGCTGTAGTTGAGACCCGGATCGAGGTATTCCGGGAAGGATGAGATGGTGCCGCGCAGGGTCCCGTCCTCCGGCGATCCACCCGAGCCACAACCGGCAAGAGCGACACACGCCAAGAAAACGATTCCGATGCGGCTGGCCGACCGCCGCTTGCTCCCCAAGGTCCTCAATCCCCTTTCCCGAGGCCGGCGAGAACAATAGCCCCTGGAGGCGAATCGCGAGCGAGTTTCAAAGCAGAGGATGATTGACAGGCGGGTTTGAGTTATAAATTGAATAATGAAATTTGTTCGGCTGCTGGCAGCAGGGATGGCAGTCGTCGCTCTCCTCGTCGGGTGCGGGGGCGGCGATGAAGCGACCGGGGGCGAAGGTGGCACGGCGACGGAGCAGCAGTCGACGACCGCGAAGCCGCCGTCGGACCTGACCGAGCTGCAGCTGACGCTCGAGAGCCGCGCCAATCCCGAAGACGCCGGCATCCTGCTGGGCGACCGGCTCAAATACTTCGCGGAAGCCGGGCTCAACATGTTCATCCTCGGGCCGGCTCAGCCCGCTTCTGCTCTCGGATACGCAGACCAGGGCACCGACATCGTCATGTCCCCCCTGCCCCAGCTCGTCCTGGCCCAGGAAGAAGGCCTGCCGCTGGTGGCCGTCGGCAGCGTGATCCCCGAAGCGACGATGTCGATGATCTGGCTGCCGGAATCGGGCATCGAGGGAATCGCCGACCTGAAGGGGAAGACGATCGGCACCCCGGGCCTCTCCTTCCAGGAAGACTTCCTCAAGGTGATCCTGGCGAAAGCGGGCCTGACGCTGGCCGATGTGAAGCTGAAGCAGGTCGGCTACAGCGACAACCTCGTCTCGGCGCTGAGGCGCGGAGACATCGACGCGATCTTCGGCGGCTCCTGGAACGTCGAGGGGGCGGCGCTGGAAGCGGTCGGCCTGAAGCCGGTGGTGACCAAAGCGACCGACCTGGGCATCCCCGAGTTCGACGAACTCGTCTTCGTCGCCAGCCGCGGCCGCTTCGCCAAAAAGCCGGAGCTGCTCAACGGCTTCCTGGAAGCCGCCTACCGCGGCGCCGCGGCGGTGAAGGAAGACCCGGTCGCCGGCAGCGAAGCGGTCGTTGACAAGTCGCTCGAATTCGTCCCCCGCAACCAGGGCAAAGCCGGAACCGAAGCGACGGCGCCGCTCTTCTCCGAGTCCGCCCCGATCGACCGCAAACAGGCGTCGAACCTCGTCGACTGGATGTACGCGCAGGGGATGATCGAGCGCAAGATCCCGGTCTCGCGTTTGATCTCCGAAAAAGGGCGATGAAGCCGTCCGCTGCTCTGCCGGCGCTGGGGACGGTGGCCGTCCTGCTCGTCGGCTGCGGCAGCGGCCAGAGCACCGAGACCACCCGGGCGAGGCCGGCCTTCCAGGAAGCGCACATCAACCTCGAGGGCGTGGCGGGAGCCGAGGACGCGGGACTGGCGGCGGCGGAACATCTGAACTACCTGACCAAGGCCGGGATCGGCGCCTCGATCAACAGCCCGATCTACCCGGAACGGCCGACGAAATACGTGGACGAAGAACTGGTCGACGCGGCCCTGGTCCACGAGCCCCAGGTCGTGCTGGCGGTAGCGAAGGAAGGCAGGCCGCTCGTCGTCGTGGGAAGCGTGGTGCCGGAACCGACCATGGCGATGATCTGGTTGCCGGGGTCCGGTATCGGAGGGATCGCGGACCTGAAGGGCAAGACGATCGCCTACCCCGGAGTGCCATACCAGAGGCTCTTCCTCGAATTCGTCCTCCGCAGGGCCGGCCTCGCTCCCGACGACGTGCGGATCGAGAACGTAGACAACGACCTGGTCCCGGCGCTCGTCAAAGGGCGCGCCGACGCGATCTTCGGCGGCTCCTGGAATGCCGAGGGGAGCTCTGCTCGAATCGCGCGGCCTGGAACCGGTCATCGCCCGGGTCGCCGATCTCGGCGTCCCCGCCTACGACGAACTGGTCCTGATCGCCCGGCGCGACCATTACGAGAAGAACCCGGCCTTGTTCGAGCGCATCCTGCGGGCGACGGTCCGCGGCAACGAAGCCGCCAGGGAAGATCCCGAAACAGCCGCCGAAGCGGTCGTCGCCCTGAGCTTCGGCGTCGCTCCTCAGAAGGGGACCGAAGCCGGGGTCGAAGCGACCGGCCCGCTGCTCTCCGAGACCGGCGCGATCGACCGGGCGCGGCTTCAGCGCCTGATCGACTGGATGTACGAAGAGGGGATGATCGAGCGCAATGTGCCGACCTCCACGCTGCTCGCCGAACCCCCGGGAGAGACCGGATGAACGGGCGGCGGATAGCAGCGTTGTTGGCTGTGGCGGCGGCGCTTCTGGCCGGCTGCGGAGGCGGCAGCGAGAGCGAAACCGACAGCGGGAGCACTGCGACGACGCAGCCCGACCCGGCCTCGCAGTTCCTCCAGGTCAACCTGCCGGGCGAAGCCAACCCCGAAGCCGCCGCGTTCCTGCTGGCACATAAGCTCGGCTACTTCCCGCAGGCGAAGTTCCACGCCTGGTTCGTTGCTCCGTCGGATTTTTCCCGGCCACCGATGTACGTGGATCAAGAACTGGTCAATGCGGCGATGATCCGCGAGCCGCAGGCGATCCAGGCGATAGACATCGGCCGGCCGCTGGTCATCTTCGGCAGCCTCGTCCCCCACCCGACCATGGCGATGATCTGGCTGAAGGGCTCGGGAATCGGGAGCATCGCCGACCTGAAGGGGAAGACGATCGCCTACCCGGGCATCCCCTTCCAGAAAGACTTCCTCGCGGCCATCCTCGAACGCGCCGGCCTGACGCTCGCCGACGTGAAACTCAACCGGGTCGGCTACTTCATGCAATCCGAACTGATCGACCACCGCGCCGACGCCATCTTCGGCGGCTCGATGGTCAACGAGGGCCAGCAACTGAAGGGGAGCGGGCTCGACCCGGTCGTCACCCCCGTGACCAAGCTCGGCATCCCCGACTACGACGAACTGGTGATGGTCGCCCGGCGCGATCGCTACGAAGAAGATCCCGATCTGTACCAGCGCCTGCTGCGCTCGACGGTCCGCGGTGGCGTATCGGTGAGCGAGCAGCCCGGCGCCGCCACCAAAGCGATCCTCAAGGCGCAGAAAACCAGGCTCCCGGCCAGGCCGGTTCGCACCGGCGTCGAGGAAATGGCGCCGCGGTTCTCCCGCAGCGGCCAAATCGACCAGGCGAAGTTGGAAAACCTGATCGACTGGATGTACGCAAAAGGGATGATCGAACGCAAGATTCCGGTGTCGGCTGTGCTCCCGAGTCCCTAGCCATGTAAAAACAGCTCGGCATGGCCGGGCCGACCCCCATCTCGATCCTCGACCTCGCCGCCGTCGGCCGCGAGGAGACCGTCGCCGAGAGCTTCGCCGGCAGCGTCGCGCTGGCGCAGGCGGCAGAGCGCGGCGGCTACAAGCGGGTCTGGTACGCCGAGCACCACAACATCACCTCGATCGCCTCCTCGGCGACCGCGGTGCTGATCGCCCACGTCGCGGCGCAGACCGAGACGATCCGGCTCGGCGCCGGCGGCGTGATGCTGCCCAACCACTCGCCGCTGGTGATCGCCGAGCAGTTCGGGACCCTGGAGACGCTGCACCCGGGCCGGATCGACCTCGGCCTCGGGCGGGCGCCGGGCACCGACCAGCGCACCTGGATGGCGCTGCGGCGCGACCCCGCCGCCAGCGACCGCTTCCCCCAGGACGTGCTCGAGCTGCAGAAGTTCCTCAGCGACGAGGAGCCGCTGCCGGGCCTGCGGGCGATCCCCGGCCGCGGCACCAAGGTGCCCCTCTACATCCTCGGCTCCTCCCTCTTCGGCGCCGAACTGGCGGCGCAGCTCGGCCTCCCCTACGCCTTCGCCTCCCACTTCGCGCCCCGTTTCCTGCACGAGGCGATCGAGGTCTACCGCGAGGGGTTCAAGCCCTCGGCCCAGTTGAGCGAGCCCTACGTGATCGCCGGCCTCGGCGTGATCGCCGCCGACACCGAGGAGAGCGCCGAAGGCCCAGCTCGAGGCCGCCCGCCGGGTCCGCGCCCGCGCCCTCTTCGGCCGCGGCCGCAAGCTGAGCGAGGACGACGTCACCGCCATCCTCGAGTCCCCCCAGGCCGCGGTCGTCGACGAAATGCTCGCCTACACCGCGGTCGGCACCGCCGAGGTCGTCGCCACCTACCTGCGAGCGCTTCGCCGCCGACACCGGCGCCGACGAGCTGATCACCGCCCACTACTCCGATTCGGTGGCCAACCGGCTGCGCTCGGTGGAACTGACTGCATAATGGGTCCGGTGCGCCGTCTCGCCTTCCTGCTCGCTATCGCCGCAGCCCTGGTGGCGCCGGCCACCGCCTGCGCCGCGGAACGCACGGTCAACGTCGAGGCGACGGTCGAACGAGAGGTGCCCAACGACGCCGCCCGGGTCCACTTCACGGTCAGCAAGGAACGGCCGGGCCGGGCCGCCGCGCTGCACGTCGTCGCGGTGCGGCTGCGGGCGGTGATCGCCGCCGCGCAGTCGACTCCCGGCGTCGGTCCGGGAGACCTCACCACCGGGTCGATCTCGGTCCGGCGGGTCGAGCGCGGCAAGCGTCCGGTCTACCGGGCGACCGAGGGCGTCACGGTCATCACCCACGACCCGGACTCGGCAGGCGACCTCGTCGCGGCCGGCGTCGCGGCCGGGGCGACGAGCACGCGCGGGCCGAGCTTCTTCGTCGGCGACCGCGAAGCCGCCTACAACGCCGCCCTGGTCGAAGCGCTGACGAAGGCGAAAACGAAGGCGGGACTGCTGGCCGCGGCGGCGGGCGCCACCCTCGGGCCGGCGATCACGATCGCCGAGGACGGCAACGTGGTCGCCGTCCCCGCCCCGAAGGCGTTCGAGCCGGCCAGCGCCTGCGCCGCTCCGGTCCGCAAGGCCGGCGCGAAGACGAGCGCCTGCGCCGAACCCTCGCCCCCGGTCAAGCCGGGCAGCTCGACCGTCACCGCGACGGTCGCTGCGACCTTCGCCCTCGAATAGCTCCTGGGAGGCCTAGCGCGGCCCGTCGGTGTGGACGAAGAGCACCGGGTCGCCGAGGCGGCCCTGCTCGCGCAGGGCCAGCAGGCCGGCCATCGCCTTCGCGGTGTAGACCGGGTCGAGCGCAGAGCCCGTCATCGGCGCTGCGCTCGGTGGCGGCGCGGGCGGCCTCGGTGGGATGGCCGTAGCCGGCGCCGATCTGGTCGCGGGTCAGGCCGAGTATCTCCGGCCCGATGCCCACCGTCCCGAGCCGCGCGCCGCGGCGCTCGAGCAGGGTGGCGGTGCGCCGCGCCAGCCGGGCCACGACCGGCGGGTCGAGGCGGAGCTGGTCGTTGACGACGACGCCGACGACGCGGCTGCGCAGGCCGGCGAGCTGGAAGCCGAGCGCCAGGCCGGCGGCGGTGCCGCCGGTGCCGACCGGAACAACGACGTGCGCCGGCTCGGGCAGCGCCCCGGCCTCGACCTGGGCGGCGATCTCCAGCGCCGCCTCGACGTAGCCGAGCGCCCCGACCGGCGAGGAGCCGCCGGCCGGCAGCAGGTAGGGCGGTCTGCCGCCGCGGACGTTGCGGGCGAGTAGCCAGGGCAGCATCGCCACCGTGCGCGCCTTCGTGTGGGTGCGGTGGATCCGCGCGCCTGAGGCTTCGAGCCGCGCCAGCTGGGCGCGGACGTGGTCGTCGACCGGCTGGTCGACGAGCGCCAGCGCAGTCTCGATCCCCTGCTCGCGTGCGTACAGCGCCGTCGCCAGCCCCCAGTTGGTGCCGAGCCCGCCGAAGGTGAGGATCGAACGGCGACCGCGGCGCCGCGCCTCAGGCATCAGCCACTCCAGCTTGCGGACCTTGTTCCCGCCCCAACCGCCGGCGCCGAAGGCACCGTCTTCCTTCACCCAGACCCCGAGCCCGGCCAACTCGCGCACCGGCGTCGGCCGCTCGGAGAGCACCAGATGGGGAAGGGTCCCGGCCAGCTCCGGGAAGCGTGAGTGCAGATGCGCCATCGGCCTGGACATCGTGCCATCCACCCCGCTTCCCTACCCTCCTGAATATGAGCGACTCGAACTCCTCCTCGGAGCTGATCGACGCGCGGATCGTCGAACTCGGCGACTGGCGCGGCGAAACCCTCGCACACGTCCGCGAGCTGATCAAAGCGGCCGACCCCGATGTGGTCGAGGAGTGGAAATGGAAAAACCCGGTCTGGTCGCACTGCGGAATCATCTGCACCGGCGAGAGCTACAAGGACAAAGTGAAGATGACCTTCGCCAAGGGCGCCTCCCTGGATGACCCCGCCGGCCTCTTCAACTCCAGCCTCGGCGGCAACACCAGGCGCGCGATCGACATCCACGAGGGCGAGGCGATCGACGGCGAGGCGCTCAAGGACCTGATCCGCGCCGCCGTGGCGCTGAACGCCGCCGACTAGCCGGAAGCGATCACGCCCGCTTCGGCGGCCGGCGCGGCGTAGGCGGCGGCGAGCGTCGCGACCGTCTCGTGGGCGTTGAGCCCGCTGGGGTTGGGGACCACCCAGAGCGCCGCGCCGGACCAGCGCGTCGCGCTCTCGAAGCTCTCCGGCTGCCGGCCCAGGACCGCGCCGCGCTCGCCGAAGGCGTCGCGGTAGGCGGAGATGCCGGCGATCGCGACGACCTTGGGGCGGTGCTCGGCGACGAACTGCAAGAGCCGCTCGCCGCCCTCGCGCAGCTCCTCGCGGGAGAGCTCGGAGGCGCGCGCGGTCGCCCGCCGCACGAGGTTGGTGATGCCGACGCCCCGGGCCACCAGATGCGCGCGATCGGCAGCGGTCATCCCGGCGGCCCGGTCGACCTCATGCCCGGTGATGCCGGCCGCGGCCAGCGCCGGATAGAAGCGGTTGGTCGGGTGCGCGAAGTGGGTTTGGACCGCGGCCGTCCACAGGCCCGGGTTGATGCCGACGAACAACAGCCGCAGTCCCGGCCCGACGAGGTCGGCCACCTCCTGACCCCGGAACGCCTCCAGCTCCTCGCGCGTGAACCTCATGCCTGGGATCCTGCCCGAATCGGCGGGCTACTCTCCTCCTGACACCCGCAGCCTGGAGGAGGAGATGGGCGACCGCCCGCCTGAGGACCGGAACGATGCGACTGGCGACGATCGGTCCGCCGGCGGGTTCGGGGTGCCGATGCGACGCCGGGAGATGGTGGCGCTGTCGGCCGGGACGCTGGCGAGCGTCGTCCTCTACGCCTGCGGCGCCGACGGGGACCAGACGACCAGGCCGGCGGCGGGAGTGGCCACCCTGCCCGACTGCGTCCTCACGCCCGAGCAGGACGAAGGTCCCTTCTACATCGACCTGGCGCGGGTCCGGCGGGACATCGTCGAGAACCGCCACGGCGTGCCGCTCGCGCTGGCGCTGACCGTCGTCGACGCGAACACCTGCGAGCCGCTGCGCGACGCCGCCGTCGACGTCTGGCACTGCGACGCGCTCGGCACCTACTCCGGCGAGCCATCGGAGGGCAGCGCCAGCGAGACCTACCTGCGCGGAATCCAGCTGACCGACGCGAAGGGCCGAGCGGAGTTCGCGACCATCTACCCCGGCCAGTACCCGGGGCGGACGACCCACATCCACATCAAGGTCCACCTCGGCGGGCAGCGGAGCGGCGGCGCCTACTCCGGCGGCCGCGTCTCCCACACCGGGCAGCTCTTCACCGCCGACCGCGACGACGCCGAGGTCTTCGCGCTCACCCCTTACAGCCGCAACACGGTTGAAATCACCCCGCGCGACGCCGATGCGATCTACCGGGACCAGGGCGGCTCGAGCTCGGTGCTCGCCCTCGAACGCGTCGGCACCGACCTCGCCCGCGACGGCTTCACGGCAAGAGCTACGCTGGGCATATCGGCAAGCTGATCGCAACCGCCCAGGCAACCATCGACGGCGTCATCGACCCGGTCGGCGAGTGGGTGCAGCCGGACGGAGGCCATGGCGAGTACTCGTTCGAACGGCAGGCGAAGTCCGCCGGGCTGGTCCTGGGCCGCAAAACCTTCGAGGGCCTGGCCGGCTACTGGCCGAGCAAATCAGGCAAGTGGGCGGACATGGTCAACGGGCTGCCGAAGTTCGTCGGCTCCAACACCCTCTCCGGCGAGCTCGAGTGGAACGGAACCCTGCTCGAAGGCGACCTCGAGGACTCGATCCCGCAGCTGAAGGACGAAGTCGACGGCGACCTCTTCATGCACGGCAGCGGCGAGTTCGCCTACGCCCTCGCCGAGAAGGGTTTGATCGACGAGTACGAGGTCTACCTGAACCCGCTCGTCTGGGGCGAAGGAAACGTCCACGTGCTCGGCGACAGGGGAACCGTCCGCATGCAGCTCGAGGACATCAAGCGCTTCGACTCCGGCGTGGTCCTCCTCACCTACCTGCCGGCGTCCTGACGCCCACGCAGGCGCCCCGTCCACTGCGCGTGGCGTCGCCGCAGCTCGCCTTCGTCGAGATCGGGACGGCCGAGCGGCAGGTAGTTCGGGACCCAGGACCCGACCGTGGCCTCGGACCGGGCTGCGGCCCAGCAGTCCCAGATGCGAACGTCGTCGACCGCCCGCCCGGTCTCAGCCTCGTAAGCGGCAAGGAACTCGTCGGCGATCCGCTCGTCGTACAGGAGGACGAGATCGAGCCGGCACCAACCCAGGTCGAAGCCACGCGGGCCGCGCGACGCAGCCGACCAGTCGACGATGCCCGCCAGCCTTCCGTCCCGCCAGACGACGTTGCCGGACCAGTAATCGCCGTGGGTCAGCACCTCCGGCGAGGCGGTGATCTGCGACCAGCGAGACCGGACCTCCGCCGCCGGCGGGCCGGACAAGATCTCCTGGGAGCCACCGCGGCCGTCGAAGGCGCTCGGCAATTCCGCCAGCCGCTCGCTCGGCACCGCGTGCACCGCGGCGAGCCCGCGGCCCAGCTCGCGCGCCCACCGGCCGGAGTCGGCCGGAGCGATGTCCGGCTCACCGTCGAGCCGGCTGATCAACGAGGTCGGGTAATTCGACCAGCGGCCGTCCAGATCCCCGCCGAGCAGCACCGGTGCCAGGCCGCCGAGCCCATCGAGTGCCCGCAGCACACCCTGCTCGCGCACCGGGGCGGGGTCGTCCACCGGAAACTCGCGGACGACCACGCTGGTCGCCGGATTCTCGGTGTCCACCCGCCAGGTCTCCGCGTGCTGCCCGCCCTCGAGCCGCGCGACACCCGCAAGCACGGCCGACGGGCCCGCCAAACGCCGGACCTCCTCCAGCGCCCCAGATGAAGGCATGCCCTTGGGTCGAGTCATCACCGAGACTCTTACCATGGCCCCCATGAGCAGCCAGCGAGTCCCCGGCGGCGTGGTGCACAAGCTGCCCGCCGACCTCCGCAAGACGCTGATCGCCAGCGCCACTGCCCTCGAAGCCTGGAAGGACATCACCCCCCTGGCCCGCAACGAGTTCATCTGCTGGGTCGAGGACGCCAAGCAGGAGAAGACCCGGGAGCGCCGCATCCGGCGGACCCGGGAAGAGCTGGAGGAAGGCCAGCGCCGACCCTGCTGCTGGCCGGGCTGCAAGCACCGCGAGCGCACGAGCCGGTAGCGATGGAGCGTGTGCTTGGAGGCGGCGGGTACGCTGCCGTAGGATCGAGCCGTGCCCTTCACGCTGAGGAATCTCAAGGGAGACGTGGAGGACGTCGGGTCCAACTTCGACGGCTCGCCGGACCTGGAGTTCCGCCTGGCGACCAAGGCACTCGAGCTCGAGCAGTCCGGCCTGGGCTACCAGCGCATCCCGCCCAACTATCGCTTCCCCTACGGCCACACGCACAAGGTGCAGGAGGAGCTGTACGTGGTCCTGCGCGGGAGCGGCCGGATGAAGCTCGACGACGAGATCGTCGAGCTGAGGGAATGGGACGCGGTGCGCGTCTCGCCCGGCACCTGGCGAGGCTACGAGGCCGGCCCAGAGGGCCTGGAGATCCTCGTCATCGGCGCTCCCAACCTCGGCGAGAACCCGCGCGACGATGTCGAGGGCGAGCGCGACTGGTGGTCTGCGGGCAGATGACGATTCAGCGGATGGACAACGTTCTCATCGTTGTCGAAGACCTCGAGGCCGCCAAGGCGTTCTTTGTCGAGCTCGGCATGGAACTGGAGGGCCAGACGCAGGTCGAGGGGGAATGGGCGGGCCGCGTCGTCGGACTGGACAACGTCCGTGCCGACATCGCCATGCTGCGAACCCCGGACGGCCACGGCCGGGTGGAGCTGTCGAAGTTCCACACGCCGCCGGCAATTAGAGCCGAGCCGGAAGATGCGCCGGCGAACGCGCTGGGCCTACGCCGCATCATGTTCGCCGTCGACGACATCGACGATGTCGTCGCCCGCCTGCGCAACCACGGTGCCGAGCTCGTCGACGAGATAGCGCAGTACGAGGACATCTACCGGCTCTGCTTCCTGCGCGGTCCCGAGGGCATCGTCATCGGGCTGGCCGAACAGCTCGGCTCACCGGGGCCTCCGAGGAGGCCCCGGTGAGCCGGAGTCAGATCAGCTGCTGACCGGCATCCGCGCGATCGCGGCGCGACCGGTGTTGAGCTTGGCGTCGAGATCGCCGAGTTGGTTGATGCGGCGGCTCTGTAGCGTGCGAACCCTGGTGTTGTAGATCCGCTTGGCCCGGTTGCGCAGAGTTTCGATCGCTTCATCGTCGTTCTGCTGCACCGAGCGGGTGGCAGATGCCTTGGCACTGCGAATCGCGGCTTTTTCGCGACGGTAACCCGCCTTCAGGTCGGCGAGTTCTTCCCCTTCGACCTTGCGGTCGTCGGCGGCCCGCTTGACCCGCCGTTCGACCGCTTCTTCGATTTCGGTCTTGCGCAACACGCCTTCGGCGCCGGCCTTCTGTTTCCGCAGGCGACGGATCTGTTTGCGCAGCGACGCGACCCTGCTGTCATAGACGTCTTCGAGCCGCCCGACGGCGCTCTGGTAGTTGTCGGCAGCCCGGTTCATCCGCGCGTCGTAGTCGTTGCGCAGGGCGGTGAGTTCGCCGGCCTCGGTGCTGCGGATCGTCTGCACGCCGGTTTTGACGGCACGCTGCGATTCCGCCTGGGCCGCCCGCTTGGCGCGGTTGAAAAGAGCGGCGGCTTTATTTGCGGCGGCGTCGTGCTTGTTCGCCAGCTGGTCCCCGTAGGCGGCCTTCTGAGTAGTGGTGGCCGGGGTGTTCGAGAGCCTGTCCAGCTTGTCGACGAAGCCGACCAGCGCCTTGTACTGGGCGGTCGTAACCAGCAGCGGGACGTTGACGGCATTGGCGACCGGGGCCACCAGGGCGAGGGCGAGCAGGGCGACTGCCGCCGTTGGGACGAGCAGACGCAGCTTTCGAGACAGGTTCATCGGATTCAAGACTCCCTTGGACGAGCGCCGGGCGGCGCATTGATTCCGCCCTATTTCGGCTGGAAAGGGAAAGTCCTCGACCTGAACAAAATGAATCGCAGCGGATCTAGCGGCGCCGGCGATAGTGCAGATACACGGTCCCGTCGAACTTGCGGGTCTCGACCAGCTCGAGATCGATCTGCACGTCCGGCGGAAAGTACGGCGTGCCTCCGCCCACCACGACCGGGACGACGAACAGCTCGAACTCGTCGACCAGCCCGCGCCGCATGCATTCCGCCGCAAGGCCGGCGCCGCCTACCGCGATCCTCCGGTCCCCGAGCGCGGCGATCTCCTCCTCGAGCGTTCCGGTGGCCAGGCGGTTGCTGCCCTCGACGCTCGTCACCGTGGTCGAGAACACGATCTTCTCGAGCGGGCGCCAGATCTCGGCGAACTCCGCCATCACGGGCTCGGAGAACTCCTCGTTGTCCCACACGAGCATCGTCTCGTAGAGGCGCCGGCCAAGCAGTTGGACATCGACCGCAGCGACCCGCTCGTTGTGAAACCGGTGCAGCTCCTCGCTGGGCACCGCCCAGTCGAAGCTCCCGTCGGATCCGGCGATGTACCCGTCGGCCGAGAGGCTCATGGAATAGGTGATCACGAGGACGCAGTAAACCGCGTCGAGCTGACGGCCGGCTCGGCGACCCCACCGCAGCGGCGATGCGCTGCTTAGAGTTCGCTTTCAAGTGTGCTCGACCTAACCCGGGAAGGGCCCGGCGCGACCGCGCCCTCCGGTGGAGGCCCTGGCCGGGAATTGGTCTTCGCCAACACCAGGGATTGGGAGCGCTAGGGGTAACCATCGAGGAGACGCGCCGCTACGCGGCCGACGAGGTTCGGCTTGACCGAAACCCTCCTCAACGGTGAGGCATCGACATTCATCAGGTACGGCGGGTTCGGCCTCGGGGTCTTGGCAGCGTCCGCGGTGTTCATCGCCGCGGCAGTCAACAAAAATCCGGCATTTGCGGGGCTTTCGTCCTATTGCGGGGCGGGATTCGAACCCGCGACCGTCGGGTTATGAGATTGATCCGCTGAATCGGCTGGACTACGTGGATCTCGGTTTCAAGCGAAGTTCGCGAGATCGAACTATGTGGAGATCGGCTGGGATCTGTGGGGCATGTTGCCCCACTCGTTGCCCCAGCGGGGCGACCGCGCGAGCCTCCCGGCAGGAGTCCTAACTGCGGGCACGGAGAAGGTCATTGTCTGCATTCCTCTGCGCCGCCGAGTCAACCGAGCAATGGAGCTGCGAGCTTTGCAGTATCACGCCCGGCCCCCATGGAGTCAACTCCACCGAGCGGGTGAAGCAGGTACGGGCTCCCGCAGGGAAATCGAGCGGGGGAATCACGCCGCTGTCGCGCGGTCGCCGTCTTCGCGCAGACCTCAATGTAGAGGGCGACCGCCTCGCTGGCATTCGCTGATCGCAGTTATGAGCGGTCTGTCCTTTCGGGTCGGCGGAGTGCCCGCGAACATCCGATCTGCGTAACGGCGATGCAGAAGCACGTCGCCGTGCTGGAGCGCGCCGAACCGTGAGCAAGCACCGGTTCGGCCGCGAGTCGATCGTCCGAGAACGACGCCCTCGCCCGCCTCGCTCGATCGTCTCGAGGCGGACTCTCACGGCCGGATCGAGCGGATGGAGCAGATCTTCGAAACCGACAAAGGGGACAGCTGACCGCGGGTCGATGGAGCAGATGCTCGAGATGGTCTGGGGTCTATTCCCTTTTACTCTTAAGAATTTGATTATTTATACCTCGACGGCGATGATCTTCGTGATGGCAACGAAGCTCTCCTCGGAATATCCAGGATCTTCACCTCCAGAGCCCGTCCCTGTAGGGCGAGGAGAGGGAGTCGCGGTGTCCTCGGTTGCTTGGAAGCCGACAATCGAGCTAAATGCCCAGGAATGGGTCACCTTAGGCCATAGGCTTGGGAAGATCGGGAGGGCGAGCCAGTGGTGGATCGGCGACTGGATCCACTACGGCACTGCCAAGTGGGGAGAGAAATATGTGTCGGCATCGCGCATCACTGGTTACGACGTCGCCAGCTTGCGCAACATGGCTTGGGTTGCCGCGCAATTTGCTCCATCACTGCGTAGTGACAAGTTGACGTGGAGTCACCATGCCCTAATCGCCCCCCTGAGTCGGCAGGAGAAGGAATACTGGCTCGACCACGCGATCGAGAACGGGCTATCGGTAGCTGACCTACGGTTGGAGCTTCGCGCCTCTCGAAAGTCCCCTAGCGGGCGCAGGCGTCTAAACGCCGCGGGGCGGCCTGCACCTCAACGAGTGTGCCCCAAGTGTGGCCACCGCCTTACTGACGTGAGCTGAAATCGCTGAGGCTCGCGGCCAGCTCATCGATCGCGCACCGCAGCTCGCGACGGTTCGCGCCCTCCAGACCGAAGAGGTCGACCAGAAAACATTCGATGGTGCGATCGGCAGCCGGAAGGTTGAGCAGCGCCTCGAGATAGCACCCAGGTCGAGGCGGCGGGCTTCCCGCCGCGACTTCGATCCGCAAGACGGCATTCGCGAGCCAAAGCGTCGCCTTGCGGATGCAATCGAGGGCCGCGCCGTTGTCTCCGAGGCCCAGGTTCTCCACGATGCCTTTGCCCGGCGGGAAATCCACTCCCACGGTTATCCCCAACGTCGTCGTCAAACTCTCACGCAAGCCTGGCGGGCAGACTCCGAGGCGGTCGTCGTGCTCGACGACATAGGAGCGAAGGCGCTCAATCGCATAGATCGCGCCCTCCAGCAACCCCTGAACCTCAGATCCATCAACCTCCTCGAGTCCGTAGAGGAGCAAATATCGCTCGCGCGACCGCTCGTCATCGTACGCACGTTCGCACTGTCGGTACAGCCGCTTGTAGCTCCGCTTGGTCTGACCGACCAGCTCGAGTTGCGCGCAGCCCAGCAGCATCGCCGCGATCCGCGTCGCAAGCACTTCCTCGCGTGGCCGGCCTGATGCCACGCGGAGCAGCCGTTCGCTCGTCTGCAGGTACCAGCGCGCGCGGCTTGCCCTCACGCTCGGGTCGAAACGCCGGTCCCGGACGTCCTTGATCGCTTGCGTCAGGTCCCCGCTTCCGTAGCCGAGAGGACGGGCGTGGTAGAGCCTGTCGCACAAAACCCAATCGAGATGCGCCGCCTGAAGCGAGCGAGAGGGGTAGACGTCGACCTGGAAGAGCCGGCCGGCAACCACCATCTTGGTGATCCTCGGCGTATCGAGTGCCCAGTCCCCGAAGACGTAGTTCACAGCACTCGAGGTAACCCGGTTCGGCGAGCCCTCGACGACGAGGAGGTTCAGATCGGAGCCCTCCCACCATTCGCCGGTCACGGCGGATCCGAACAGCGCGCATTCCCTGCCGGCATTTGCCATCTCGGACACCACCCGATCTAGCTCGGCAGTCGTCGGCATAGGTGTTTGAGCGTCCATCATCGACCTAGAGGCTCCAGATGGCCAGTGCGATCGCCACGGCGACCGTCACCCCCAGTAGATTCGCGAGGTCGTTCCTGAAGCGGCGCAAAGGGAGTTGCGCATGGGCCAATCCATCGACGAGTGCGCCAGTCTGCCCACCGACGAAAACGGCCAGTCCAGCCTTCTCCCCGTTTGCAAACGCCGCGGTCAGGGCACAGACAGCACTCCCGACGGCGCCTGCGATCAGACCTGAAAGAGACATGGCACCCGGAGTCCCATGAGGCACGTGTTGACCGGTCAGCGGGAGAACGGCCGAGGATGAACGCAGTGGCCCGATCTCACTCGCGAAGACATCGGCAAGAACGAAGCTGAGTACCGCCGTCAAGGCGACGGTAGCCCTCGAATCCGGATGCACTACCAGCGCGCAAATGGCCACGGCCCCACCTCCAGGCGCGAGGTCGAGAGCGCCTCGAGCCTGTCGCGGCCGCCGCGACCCCGGCCGCTGTCCCTGCACCACACGCGTCGTGACAAGGACCAGCAAGTACAGGACAGCGACCACGACCAGCCAGACGATCCCAAGCCCGACCACTACAGCGGCGGCGATCCCGACCGTGGCCGCCGCGCCATCCACGGTGAGCGCACGAAGCCTCACCGCGCCACCGGCGAGCATCGAGCAGATGATCACGGTGGCGGCGAGAGTCATGTCGCGTCCGTCTGGACGTGTACGCGTGCGAAATCACGGCGGAGCCCTCCCTCGCGGACCCTTCGCGCGCTTCCGCGAAAGGCGACGCCTTGGAGCATCCAGAGCCCGACTCCGACGGTGAGTCCGAAGCGCGGCGAGAGTGCGCTCACCAGACCGACGTCCCGCAGGCAGAGAGCACGGATATAGGGTCGCGCGGCGGCGATGTAGGCGGTCCGGCCCTCGAGGCCGCGATCAAGCGACAATCGTAGAGACCGGGCGGCGAACGCGCCCCAGCCTACGGCGAAGACCGCCAGTCCGATTCCGAAAGCGGAGAGGAGCAGCGGCTCCTGAATTGCGACGATGAGCAGAAGGAGGGTGGCACCTGCGTCGAGGATGACGGTCAGCAGGAGGGCGTGCCGGCTCCCAGGCGAACGGCGACGGTCGCGTTTCCCGCCAGGGGATCTGAGTCGATGTCCAGGATCCCGCCCATGACGTTATCGGCCAGCCCGACTGCGAACGCGTAACAGAGGAGCCACGCCGGCAGGGGGTGGTGGGCCCCGGCGACCAACCAGCCACCTACGGTCGCGATCGTCCAGACAGTGGCCATCACTACCGAGGCGATGCCACCAATGTGCTTTGCGAAGGAATAGGAGACGGTGAGCAATCCGGCAAGCACCAGGACGCCGAGTAGCCCGAGGAAGCGTGAGGCCTCCGCGGCGACATTTACCAGGGCGAAAACGGCGAGCAGTGCCAGCAGAGCAGACCCACGTAACACCTGTGCTCGAGTGAGCAATCCGGCTGGGAGCGGCCCGATAGGCGCCACTAGCCGGTCCTCCTCCTCATCGAGAACGGCATGCAGTAGAGCCAGTGATCCAGTGGCACAGATGAGGCAGGCGAGAACACTGAGAAACCCCAGCTCACTTTCGTGAGGAGCCTTGCCGACCAGCCAACCCGCTCCGGTCAGAAGGTAAATGGGAGCGGCAACGCCGACTCGCGACTGCCACCAAAGTGCCTCGATGGTGAGCTGCCGTTGTCGCAGAGCATGCATAGCTGCCAACACTACGCTCCAGCCCTCTTAATAATCAATAGATACTGAGCAACGCTAGGAGGCGCTCGATTGCGCGAACGCGACATCGAACAAGAGGACCTCGTCCTCCTCTGCCTCTACTCGCGCGATGTTCCCACTCGAGCACAAATCGGGTTCGACGACGTGCAGGACATCAAGTTGCCGCGCGGGCCCACGTACGGTGAGTACCGAGACCGGGGCACGGGTAGGCAGCTGCTCCGCGGACTTCGCCTTGCGGATAGCGCTTAGGGCGCTGACGGCAAGGAGGTGAACAGCATCGTGCTCGCCGTCGCCTGCGGCGGCACGCAGTTCAGCCGCGTCAGGCCAACTCGCTCGATGTATGGAACCGTCTTGGCACCAGCTCCATACCTCCTCCGTGACATATGGGAGGAACGGCGCGAATAGCTTGAGCTGAACGATCAGGCCGAGCTCAAGCGCCGCGTTGGCCGAAGCCGCTGCCTCGGCTCCAAGATCCCCATACGCCCGTGACTTCACCAGCTCCAGGTGGTGGTTGCAGAAGTCCCAGAAGAAGGCCTCGGCGCGATCGAGAACGCGGGCGTGCTCGTAATCTGAGAACGCCGGCGTTACAGCATCGACAAGGTCCGCAAGCCTGCCCAGCATCGCGCGGTCCACCCCCCACTCGATCGGACCGGCGGAGCCCACTCGCGCCAGGATGAACTTCGCTGCGTTGAGGATCTTTATCGCGAGCCGGCGCCCGACCTTCATCTGCTCCGTATCAAATGCAGTATCGGCACCGAGACGGGCCTTCGTAGACCAATAGCGAACTGCGTCGGCCCCATACTCAGTGATCAGCGCAGCGGGTTTCACCACGTTGCCCCGCGACTTGGACATCTTGCGTTTCGACGGGTCCACCACCCAGCCCGAGATCGTCGCGTTCTTCCAGGGTAGGCGGTCGTGCTCCAGATGGCTCCGCAACACAGTGTAAAAAAGCCAGGTCCGAATGATGTCGTGACCTTGCGGCCGCAGGTCCATCGGAAAGGTCTGGCCAAAGAGCTCCATGCTCTCCGGCCAACCACTGACGATCTGGGGCGTGAGCGATGAGGTGGCCCAAGTATCCATCACATCAGGATCGGCCGTGAAACCGCCGGGTAGGTCGCGCTGGTTCTCGCGATACCCCGCCGGCACGTCGGCGGTGGGATCGATCGGGAGGGCCGACAGCTGCGGCAGTAGAAGCTCGTCGTGAAGGACGGCGCCCTGCTCGTCCACCTTGTACCAGACAGGAATTGGCACACCGAAATACCGCTGCCTGCTTACACACCAGTCCATGTTCAGGCCGTTGACCCAGTTTTCGTACCGCGCTCGCATGTGCTCTGGATGCCAGCGCAGCTCGCGTCCCCGCCTGAGCAACTCCTCGCGAAAGGGCAGCGTCCTCAGGAACCACTGCCGGCTCGTCAAGATCTCGAGGGGCCGATCGCCCTTCTCATAGAACTTGACAGCGTGGACTATCGGTTTGGGCTCTCCTATGCGGTCGCCGCTCTGCTCCAGCAGCGCGCTCATCCGCTTCCGCGCCTGTTTCGCGGTCAGACCGACAAGCTCGCCATGGATACTTCGTGCGCGGTCAGGGTCGTCTGACTCCCAGCCCGTTTTACCCCACGGGACATCCCGCAGCCGGCCGTTAGGACCCACCACAGGTCTGATAGCGAGGTTCAGCTCGCGCCACCAGGTGACGTCGTTAACGTCGCCGAAAGTGCAGACCATCGCGATACCCGTGCCCTTCTCAGGATCTGCGAGCTCGTGCAGCACGATCGGCACCCGGACGCCGAACAAGGGAGACACCGCCTCCTCTCCAGCAAGCGGACTGTAACGGGAATCATCGGGATGAGCGACGAGCGCCACGCATGCGCAGAGAAGCTCCGGACGAGTGGTATCAACCTGGATCGCAACTTCCCCCGGCCCTTTGAAGTTGATCCCGAAGATTTCCCCCGGTATCTCCCTGTCCTCGATCTCAGCCTGCGCCACAGCCGTCTCGAAGTCGACATCCCACATGGTCGGGGCCTCGCGCATATACGCGTTCCCCCGTTCGATCAACCCCACGAACGAGTCCTGGGACACCCGCCGAGCCTCCTCGCCGATGGTCGTATAACTATGGGTCCAATCGACCGATAGCCCAAGCGAGCGCCAGAGATCCTCGAACACGCGCTCGTCCTCCATCGTGAGCTGGCCGCAGAGCTTCACGAAATTCGGGCGGGAAATCGGAATCGGGTGTTTCGGCGGATCCGGTGGAGGCTCGAATGAGGGGTCGAAGAGAAGAGAGGGGTCGCAGCGAACCCCATAGTGGAGCTGAACTCGCCGCTCGGTCGGAAGTCCATTGTCGTCCCAGCCAATTGGATAGAACACCTCGTACCCCCGCATTCGCCGAAAGCGGGCGATCGTATCCGTCTGGGAATACGAGAACACATGGCCCATATGCAAGGACCCGCTGACCGTCGGCGGCGGAGTGTCAATCGCGAAGATTCGCTCCCGCGGTTTTGAGGGATCAAAGCGGTAGGTACCCCACTTCTCCCATTGAGGCGCCCACTTCTGTTCGAGACCATCCAGCCCAGGACGATCAGGCACTGCCGCTTTCCTGCCCATGAGCAGAGTCTAGGGGCCAGGCTCATTGGTGCCAATCCGCCGATTCGGGCTCGCCGGGCGCATACTTGCAACGGTCGCACCGCTTTGCTGAC
Source organism: uncultured Actinomycetes bacterium (assembly GCA_963850735.1). GTDB lineage: Bacteria > Actinomycetota > Thermoleophilia > Solirubrobacterales > 70-9 > VAYN01. Next base: position 121,655 of record CAWKMK010000007.1, on the reverse strand, counting down.
ATGACATGAATGTTTGAGAGAGGCAACCAGATAGGCCCCGTGTTGGTAGCTGTTCTCTTAGTCGCATTAGGAATGGTCGGCGGTGGCTGCGGTTCGTCTAACTCCGCAAGTGAGGGGAATGGTGGATCTCTCTCAGGGCAGACCATCCATGTTCTGACCTATAGCGGCTCTTACCTCGAAGCGCTCGAACAAGACGTCATCGAGCCGTTTGAAGCTAAGACGGGGGCCAAGGTGGTCGTCGATGACAGCTGTTGCGAAAAGCTCCAAGCTGTCATGGCAGCGGATCAGTACGCAGGAGACGTCACTGTCGGAAACGACTACGGCCCGAACCTGTTGTACGCAGATCAGGGCTGGGTGGTGCCAGATAAACAGCTTCTCCAGATCGAGAAGGAATCGAATGTCCCCAAGCGCTACTGGAACCCCTCGGTGCTTGCGACTCAGATCTACGCTTGGGTCATCGCCTCGAGCGATCCAGAGGCACCGATGCCCCAAAGCTGGAGCGACTTCTGGGACGTGCAGCAATTTCCCGGGGCCAGGGGCCTGTTCGGCTACCCCTCCGGAACGCTCGAGGTGGCACTACTCGCAGATGGGGTACCCCCTGCAAGGTTGTACCCGCTCGACGTTGACCGTGCCTTGCGGAAGTTGACGGAACTTCGGAACAACACCAAGGTTCTCTTCTTCCGGTCAGGGGCCCAGCAAATTAATCTCCTAGCGACGCATGAGGTTGAGTACTCGCTGGCCTTCATCAACCGCGTTGTGTTGGCCGAGAACCAGGGCATTGAGCTCGGCGTGTCGTTCAACCAGGGCCTATCGGTCGCTACGAGCGCGTCCCTTCTCCGAGGGGTCAAGAACAGGGCCGGCGGGTTGGCGTTCCTCAGATTCATTATGAGTCCCCCAGTACAGGCGAGCTTCGGCGCCCTGACCGGGCTTGCGCCGGTCAATACGAAGGCCCAGCCACTAATCCCCGCGAATCGTCGCTCGCTGATGGCCACCGCACCGGAGAACGTAGCCGAGGAGATTCCCTTTAATGACGAATACTGGAGGAAGAACCTCCTGCCGCTAAACAAACGGTTCATCACTTGGCTCGCGCAGTCTTAGCACGTAGCCGAAGCGAACTTCTCTCGGCCGATAGGCCGCTCCTGGCGCCCCTTGCCTGGCTGCATCGACACTCTAGAAGGATCGTCGCATCGCTCATTCTGCTGGCGTTCCTTGGTGTCATCCTCATCTGGCCCCTGGTGGTGGTGCTCATGCACAGTCTCGGCAGCCCACCATGGTCGAGCTACGCAACGCAGCTAACCACGCCCGCGACTAGGGACATCATGTTGCGAACGCTGGAGACCGCCGCGACCGTTACGGCGATCACGCTCTTGCTCGGATACCCGGCAGCGTATGCGATCACGCGTATGAGAAGGGGCCACCGCAACGTGGCGATCGCGCTACTGGTTCTTCCTTACCTCACCTCGCTGTTGGTACGTACGTATGTGTGGATGGCAATCCTCGGCCATAACGGCCCCATAGTTTGGTTTTTGCGGCGGATCGGAGTGGAGCATGAAAGCTTGATCGGAACTTCGGTTGGCGTTCTCGTGGTGCTGGTTCACGTCTACCTTCCGCTGATGATTCTCGGGCTTTACCTTTCCATGCGGACGATTGATCTTCGGCAGATGGACGCCGCCGCGAGTCTTGGGGCCTCGCGTGGCGAGGCTTTCATACGTGTCTTCTTGCCTCAGACTGCGGTCGGTGCCGCCACTGGCTGCGCATTGGTGTTCTTGGGGACTGCTGGCGCCTTCGTGACCCCCGCTCTAATCGGAGGACCGAGCCAATACACCACTGTGATGCTTATCTTCGATCAGCTCGGAGTTCTCGATTGGAGAGCGGCTTCAACGCTTGCCATCATTCTGCTTGTCGGAACCGCGCTGATCCTCGCGGCCGGCGCATGGCTCGTCGGCGCCCGGCGAGGGCCGAAACGCGACCGGAGATGGGTACCCCCACGACAGTCGAGTTCAAGCCTGCTCATGCGTACCCTGGGGCGGATCGCGAGCTGGGTGCCAAGTGTGCTTCCACGTCTCGCCACGCGCATGTCTCTCGCTATCGCGATCCTCCTCGTCGACGTGCCGTTGCTGCTGCTCTTCGCGGTCTCATTCCAGCCGCTGCCGATCCTCGCGCTACCCACCCATGGGCTGTCGCTTCAATGGTATGCCCACGTCCTATCGAACTACGAATGGCTCGCGGCCGGCACGCGCAGCATCGAGCTCGGGGTCGTCTCGGCGGCCATAGCGCTGAGCATCGGCTACATCGCGGCTTGGCTCGCGTACGGCAGCAACATCCTCGGGCGCTCAATCGTTACTTTCACCTCGTTTGCACCACTCGCCATACCGGCGATCGTTCTCGCGACGGGCTTGTACGCGGTCTGCGTCTCACTCGGGCTCATCGGGCAGTTCGTGGCGATTGCCGCTGCCCACGCGTTACTCGGCTTGCCCTTTACCTTCGCGTACTTGGCGGTAGGACTTGCAAGCTATGACAAGCGACTATCGCTGATAGCCGCTAGCTTGGGAGCCACCGGGTTCCAAAGATTTCGCCGGGTAAAGGGCCCGATGCTCAGACCGGCGCTTATCACCGCCTTCGGCGTCGCATTCCTCATATCCTTCGAGGAGTTCGTAGTCACGAATTTCCTCGCCGGGACCGGGTTCCAAACCCTCCCCTTGCGAATGTGGGCCGGGACCCAACAGGATCTGAGCCCGGAACTGGCTGTCGTGGGATCGATGATCGTCGCCGGTCTCCTTTTGTTCTGCGCACTGGCCGCGGTCCTCATGCCACGGCATAACGCGGTGGCATGACCGTGGCACCGCCGGCTGTCAGGCTCAGAGCAGTGCGCAAGAGGTTCGGGCAAGTCTCCGCGGTCGGGGATGTCACGCTCGACGTGGCCGACGGCGAGTTCCTGACGCTGGTCGGTCCGAGCGGAGCCGGCAAGTCAACGCTATTGAGCCTGATCGCAGGCTTCATCGAGGCAGATGCCGGAGAGGTGTCGATGGGGGGGCAAGATTTGAGGCACGTGCCGCCCAACAGGCGCAACGTCGGCGTCGTCTTCCAAGAACCATCTGTTGTTCCCGCACATGACCGTCGCCCAGAACGTCGGCTTCCCCTTGGAGATGCGAAGAATCAGTCGCAAGGCTGTCCGCACACGCGTGGCAGACGCCCTTGAGATGGTCGAGCTCGATGGCTTAGGCACTCGGCACGTGGTGGAGCTCAGCGGGGGCGAGCGACAACGTGTGGCCCTCGCCCGCGCGCTCGTCTACTCGCCACCCGTACTACTCCTCGACGAGCCCTTAGGCGCCCTGGACCTGGAACTCAGAGACGCGATGCAGGAAGAGCTTCGAGAGCTGCACGCACGACTCGAAACGACGTTTATCTACGTTACGCACGATCAGAATGAGGCGCTCTCACTGGGCAGCACAGTGGCCGTCATGCGTGACGGTTGCCTGCAGCAGGTCGGGAGTCCGCGTGAGGTGTATGACACGCCGACCTCGGCCTTCGTGGCCCAGTTCCTCGGCGCATGCAACATCTGGGCCGGAACGACGCAGTGGGCAAACGCGTGCATGCAGGTTTTGGCCGGGGCTGATGAAACGGTCCTCTATCGTGGCCCAGACACCGACTTGGCACCCGAAGTGCTCGTCGCCATTCGACCGGAGTGGCTAAGACTTGATCCGGCCGACTCGGAGAGAGGCCTATCTAAGCTCGACATCCGCGTCAGCCGAGCGCAGTTCCGTGGCAGCGAGCTCTTTATCGCAGCGGCCTCTTCCCTTGGCAAAACGCTCGTGCGCGTACCCCGTTCCCGCGGGGGCCAGCAACCCGCCCCGGGCCAACGTCTGGTAGTTGGCTGGCGTCCCGAGGAGGCCGTCCTCGTGCAGTCGGATAGCTCCTTCCCTCGCGCCGAGCGCCGCGATGCTGACTGGAGTACCGCAACTTCAGGACCTTCCCACCCTATGCCGGGTTCTACCACCATCCCGAACATTGGTCAATACAGATGACAGTGCTAGCACACGCACAGCAACCAGGTACCAAGGAGGCGCGTTCAGCCGCTCCCGTTCTCACTGTGGAAGAGGTTGAGAAGCATTACGGCTCGATCCATGCCCTCAAGGGTGTGAGTCTCGCGATAGAACGAGGGGAGATCGTCGCGCTCCTCGGTCCCAACGGGGCCGGCAAGACCACGCTGGTGTCGATCATCGCCGGGATCCTGCGGCCAGACCGCGGAAGCGTGTGGGTCGAAAAAATCAACGTTCTTTCAACTGGCAGCCTTGCTCGACGCCGGCTCGGGTTTGCCCCACAGGAGACCGGCGTATACCCAACGCTTCGCGTGGAAGAGAATCTTCGTTTCTTCGGCGAACTCTCAGGGCTGCGAGGAAAAGGACTCACCCGGCGCGTGGGTGAAGTGGCAGAGGCGTTTGGGCTCACCAACAAGATGCGCCGCCCTGCGAGAACCCTGTCTGGCGGCGAGCGTAGAGGGTTGCATGTGGCGATGACCTTGATGCACCGACCGCCACTGCTCGTGCTGGACGAGCCGACCACCGGAGTGGACGTCGAGAACAGAGCCCGACTGCTCGCAATCATCCGATCACTCGCAAGAGACGGACACGGCGTTTGCTATTCGACTCACTATCTGAACGAGGTCGAACAACTGGGCGCTTCGGCAGCAATCCTCAATGAAGGCCGCCTCGTGGGCTACGGCACCCTGCAGAATCTGATGGCAGACCACGGTCACTACGCGGTAGACCTGGGTTTCGAGGGCGCCCCGCCCAAGCTAAAACACCGGGTGAGCACTCTGCGCGAATCGACACTTCACGTCCCCACCGACTGCAGTCCGGCAACCGAAGTGGCAGCAATCCTGGCTGAACTAGGTCCTGCTGTTGAGCGCTTGAAGTCCCTTGAGTTCGTACAGCCGAACCTCGAGAGCGTTTTCATCGCGCTGACGGGACAACGAGCAGGCTTGGACGGGGACCAACAGAGTCAGGAAGGCAGCTCACATGAGTAGCCTCGCTATAGCGGTAAACGACCTTCGCGTTCTGCGACGTGACTCGATCCCGCTGCTCATGCTCATTGTCATGCCACTCATCATTATGCCATTTGTGAAGGCAGCGTTTCACCTCACCATGCAGGCAGAAGGCGTCGAGGGCACGAATGGCGCGGAGCAGGCCGTGCCAGGTATGCAGGTCATGTTCGGGTTCTATCTCGCGAGCCAGGTCAGCTTTGGGTTCTACCGCGAACACGCGTGGGCAACCTGGGACCGGCTTCGTGCCAGCCCGGCGAGTGCGAGTTCGATCCTTCTCGGCAAGCTTGTCGTGCCCTTATTCGAGGCGGCAATACAGTTCATCGTGTTGTTTGGGTTGGGCGGCCTGTTGCTGCAATTGCACGTGCGGGGACCCTGGGTGCAGCTGCCGATGGTCGCCGGCGCGTTCAGCCTGTGCCTTGTGGCCTTGGGCCTTGCGGTGACGGCAGCGTGCCGTACCGTGCTGCAGGTCAACGCAATCATCAACATCTCCGCGCTGCTGTTCGCATGCTTGGGGGGTGCCTTGGTGCCTGGGAGCCTGTTGCCGCATTGGGCGGCGGTCCTATCGCCGCTGGTGCCAACCTACTGGGCAATGACCGGCTTCCGCCGGGCCATCCTGGGTGAAAGCGGCGGCGAGTTGGTGCCGATCCTGGTATTGCTCGGATTCGCTGCGATCTTTGCTCTCATCGCGGCGTGGCGCCTGCGCTTCGACCAGCAAAAGACCGGCTTCGCATGACCTCATTTTCCGAGAAAGCTCGCCGGTCCGTGCCCCTTCTAGTGCTTGCCCTAGTCGCGGTAATGCTTACCAGCTGCAATGACTCCTCAACCGCCGAGAACTCAACGACGTCCACGACGATTAAGGGCCACGCTATCAGAGAGAAAGGGAGCTTTCGGCTAGTCCATAAGCCTGATTATGTCGTTCTTGCGGAGGGGACCATGTCGGGCACCATGAAGTTGAAGGTAGCCATGGGCTTTAACCAGACCCAACGTAACTTTACCTTTACCGGAGAGGCTCCCCACGGGACCCTCAAGTGCACCTTTAGAATTTCACAGTTAACTCCAATCCCTTCAGGTTCCGTATTCACTGCTGAAGCTGTAAGCGTCTCTGGTACCGGGGACTTTTCCCACGCTCAAAAAGATCATCTCGTGATCAAGGCACGAGCAAAGGGACCACAGATGAATATGACCCTGACCGGATTACTGCACTATTGATGTGCGAGCCCATTAAGCAATGGGCGACTTGTGGCGCTCCTAGGAGGAAGACGTCGATCGCGACGTCGTTGTGCGGGATCGATGCTGCTATTGAAGGCGCGAGCTCGGCTGCCTGGGGTCTTCGGGCTCAGCATCTCGGCCGACTCGACTTAGCGCCTCAGTAGGCTTCGCCGTAGCGGGTTACGGAGGGTGTCAAGTAAGACCTGATTCGGGTCGTTCTTCGCCATCAGACCGCACCCCCGGTCAACTCGCAGTAGCGAAGGGCCGCCCGGGTCGGCCGGGACCAGCTCCTCCTCGCCGGCTGTGTCAGCAGCGCGGGGGAACTTTTGCCTTATGTCGGCGGCGACCGTGGCGGCGACCGTAGGTGGACCGGCGGCCCTATTTCAAGGGCTGGATCGACCTCCCTCGAAGCTCATGTTGCCCCACGGGCCGATTTTGCACCCTCTTGTCTGCACTTACAGACAAACAAAAAGCCCCGCCAATGCGGGGCTTTCGTCCTATAGCGGGGGCAGGATTCGAACCTGCGACCTTCGGGTTATGAGATTTGTCGGGGGGGTTGACCAGGCCGGTTTTTGGCTTGTTCAAGCGGTTCTGGTTGCCCTCAGTTGGGCCTAGTTTCGCTCAAATTGGTACCCGATTTGGTACCCGCTTCGATTCGCCAAGACCCAGCTAGCGGTAGGTCTCCCAGTCCCCTCCACGGCTCGATCCTATGGGCAGCGGCGGAGATCCTGAGCGTCAGAGAGGCCGGGTGAAGCAAAGCTAGGATCAACGAATGGAGCGCCGAGAGATTCAACGCCTGGCTACGGCCCACCTCACCCCCAACCTCTACCAGGAGTTAGCAGCACACGGCGAGGATCTCTTGGTAGAGCGCAAGGCTCAGATTCCCGAGGCCGAGAAGCTGGGCGCGGAGGTTGCCTCGATGGCCAACATGCTCGGCGGCTGGATCCTTCTCGGTGTGGACGACAAGACGCACGCTCTTGAGCCCCTGCAACTGCCGAAGGGCATCGATATCCAATCCCACATTGGAAATCTGCTCCGCAAGTCGGTTGACCCGGTGCCTCCGTTCCTGGCGGAAGTCCTCGAAGTGAATGAGCTGACCGTCGGATTTGTACGGGTCTTTCCCGCCTCTGGTCCGGTCTTGGTCACCGGCTCCGGCGCGGTCTACACCCGCGACGACGGCGGCAAACGGCCGGTTTCCGATCACGGCGCGCTACTGGAACTCGCTCGTCGAGGGCGCGAGGCCGAGGAGGAGGCCCGACAGCGGCCAAGCAATAACGCGCTGATGGTCGATGCTCTGGGCCTCGGTCGTTTCGGCAACCAACTCAAAACCCACATGCGTGTCACGGTTCGAGCAGCTCCTCTCACCGTGGGTCCACAGGTCGCCGAGTGGCCCATTTCCTCTGGTCCCCAAACTTGCATGGCGATAGCGCAGGAGCTGGCGTCAAAGATGGGAGCGGGGCGGCCTGGCCGGGAGGATCTGCGCCCGTTCGGGCGCGCCGCCGTCGCCGCGGTCGTCCCCGAACTCGACGGGGGCTCGTTCGAGAGCGACGCATACGAGGTGATCGCCGCTGCCGATTGCGCTGGCGTCTTCGGTGCACTTGTGGTCTGGCCGGTCGTAAACGTGGTGAAGGTTGCCGATCTGCGCGAGAAGTACATTCGCCCGGCGATCGACGCCGTAGCCAAGATGCTGCTGGAGGCCGAGGCCCTCGGCGACGCCGTTTTCGATCTCCATTTGCTGCCACGGAGAGAGGTCAACCTGATGAGCGAGGACGGCCAATACCAGCGCCACCAGCTAGCGGAGGTGACTCACTGCGGTAGTGCGGTCTTGAGCATCCCCGCCGACGAGACCGACTGCGCAGACCTCGCGGCGCGCTGGGAACGTGAGGTAGCCCGCAGCACCGGGATCGGCGCTTGGGAGCCGAATTCTTAGCAAGGCTCCGTTCCTCATCGTCAGGCGGCCTGTAGCGCCGATGGCGCTTCCGCCGTCACGTTGCGGATACTCGCGATGATGGCGCATCCTGAGATGAACGAGCTGCGGTTCAGCGCAAAGTTCGAGGAGCGCTTGGGGTCGGCCGGGCCCCCCACTCAGGCGCCGGTCACCGGAATCCGCGACGTAGTCGTCTGCGTCAAAGGCAATGACCAACGGGCTCCAGACGACTTCCGAGAAAACCCGCCCGTCGGCGCCGCCCAGTGGATGCGGCATCATCGCGAACCTGACAACCGGGTCGGTGCCGTCGACCTCGGCCGAGACGTCCGACTCGAACATATGAACCGCGATGACGCTCAACTGGTCCAGTTCGCCTGTCAACCCCGCGGCCACTTCTTCTTTCCGGTCGGCGCCCCCAATCAGGTCTATTCCTTCGTTCGGTCCATGCCGGCATCCGAGCATGACGATCATCCGTATCGCTGGGACCCGGACGGCGTTCTAGGTGACGCACTCTCCCTAAGCCGCTTCATCCGAGACAACGGATTCTCGAAGCAGTACGCCGCGCGGATCAATGACTACGAGGACGGGGAACAGCAAGTCGTCTATCTGCCCTGGCAGGAAGACGCAATCATCTGGCGCCTCCATCGCCACCGCGAGTATCTCGCTGGTCCCGAAGCCGAAGAACTCGCTGGACTACTAGCCAGCTTCTGGGAGATCGGCGAGGAAATGCCAGGCCGAGTCAGCCGCGCGATCTGGCGGGCCGATTTCGCACCGAGGCTGCGCTGGGCGGATCTCGTTCTGTCCTTCGTCGTCAGCGGCCTGGAGGCGCTGCTGACCGTGGAGCAAACGAAATTCACTCGGAACTTCAAGCGCCGGGCGGCTGCACTAGCCGAGGAACTTGGGGTCGACGGTATCGATCAGCATTTCTGCGAGCGCATGTACAAGGCTCGCTCTGAGTGGGTTCACGGTTCTCGGGTGTCGCTCTTCGCGCCGCCAACTCCCGGTGAGATGGAGACTCCGGGACCTACTGGCCCAGAGTCCGACAGTGACCTCTCCAAACTTGCCGAAGTAGCGCTTCTCCAGGATCTGCTTCGAAAGGCTGTCCGTAGCTGTATTGAAGACAGTGAGCTTCGGGCGGTCTTCTCAAGTGACGAGGCGATCCAAGAGCGGTGGCCGGTCTAGCGGTCGAGCAGACGCCTGAAGTCCTCGGCGCTGAGGTCAGCATCACGAAGGATGCCGGCGAGAGTGCCGCGACGGAGTTCTCGGTGCAGCGGGACGACGAGCGCGTGTTTGCGCCCGGTTTTCTTCAAGCGGACGTGGCTGCCGCGTTGACGGACGACTTCCCACCCCTCCTTGCGGAGCGCCTTGATCAGGCGCTCGCCGGAGACGACCGGCTGGCGCGGGCTCACACCGGTAGGGGAATCGAGCGGCGGATCACGCCGCTGTCGAGCGATTCGCCGTCTTCGCGCAGGCCCTCGACGTAGAGGGCGACCGCCTCGCTGGCGCTCGCCATCGCGTCGTCCATGTCGTCGCCCTGGGTGTGAAGACCGGGAAGGTCGGGCGCGTAGACGTGGTAGCCACCCTCGTCCTGGGGCTCAAAGACCAGCTCGATTTCTTGTGCGTCTGCCATAACCGCTCCTCTCTAGCTTACGCCAGCTCGCGGGCCTACTGGCCTAGCTGGCTCGTTTTCATCGTCCGTAGCGTCACTGTCGTCTTCAGTCTTCTCGTCGGCGAAGGCCGCTTCGGCCCAGCGTGCGCCCTGGACCGGATCGGGCGCGTAGTCGGCGTAGAGTTCGGTCGTCTTGTAGTCGCGGTGGCCCATCCACTCCTGAATGGTCCGCAACGGCGCTCCGGCGGCGGCCATCCTCGTGCCGAAGGTGTGGCGGAGATCGTGGAAGCGGATCGAGCGAACGCCGGCCTCCTTGATCGCGACCTTGAAGCGCTTCCTCATCTTCGAGGAGTCGAATGGACCGCCCGTCTCTGGATGGCAGAAGACGAGATCGTCGGCGCCGGTGTAGCTAGAGCGCTCGAAGTGCTGTTTCAGCGCAGCCGTGACGCGCTCGGGCATCGGGACCGCTCGGCTTGAGCGCTTCGACTTCGGGGTGCCGAAGCGCCCCCGGGTGTAGTTACGGCGGACGCGGATCAGACTGGCTTTCCAATCGACGTCTTTCCAGCGAAGGGCGATCAGCTCGCCTTGGCGCAACCCGGTCATGGCAGCGCTCAGGTACAGGGGGCTCTCGACGGCACCGAGAACATCGCCGGGAACCTCCTCAAGTAGCGCCTCAAGTTCCTCTAGGTCGATGAAGCGAATGTCGGGATCGGTCCCGGCGGCTCGCGGACGGTCGGCTTCAGCGACCGCGTTGCCCGAAGCCCAACCGCGTTTCTCTGCGAAGGCAAAGAGACCGTGGAGGAAGTTCAGGTGGTTGGCGATCGTCTTCGGCGAGCGCCCCGCCTTCTTCGTCGTCGAGACGTAGCCTTCGATGTCGCCCCTCTCGTAGCGGTCCGCCGTCTTCCTGGGCAGCCCTTGCTCGGCTTTGTTCAGGATGCCTTCGTAGTCCTGAAGCGTGGAGCGCTTGCGTTCGAGGAAGTCACGGAGGTAGGCAATGTAGGCGTCGCCGACCTCGCGCAGCGTCAAGCGCTCCTGCGGCGTCGGCTTCATCTCGCGCATCAGCCGCCGCAGCTCCTGCTCAGCCTGGGTCTTCGTCAGTCCTTCTCGGGTGCCGGGCCGACGCTTGGCGCCCACCTTCCGTTTGACCTGGCGGTCGCCAATCCGCCATTTGCCGTACCAGGCGCCGCGGTGGACGAACAACGATCCCGACCCATAGGCCCGTCGCTGCGATTCGGCGTCTCTCACTGAGACCACCGCCATCTAGACCCGGCCGCCCGGCGACTCGATCTGTTCGAGCCACGCGAGGATCGACTCCTTGCGATAGCGCCGACTTCTCCCAAGCGGAACCGTTGGAATTCGACCTTCTCGCGAGAGCTGCCAGACGTACTCGTGAGAGACGCCGAGTAGCTTGGCGACATCATGAGCAGTCCAAAGCGGGCTCTGTCGCTCGTTGATTTGTTGGGCCGCCTCCATCACGACCCCCGGCGCTCGTTCGAGTTCCTATGCGCTTCATCCATCCTCCGTTCACTGGCTTTGACACCAGCCATCCGGCGTCGAACGGCGAGCCCGGAACCCGCGCCGCAGGCGCGGGCCGCCAGGAGCCCCGGCGAAGCCGGGGCTTGCAGGGCTCGACGGCGGCGCCACAATGGCCGGGGGCAAAGCCAGTCACGAGCCTGAGGCCGCCTCACCTTGCTACCGCCTCGAGGACCGCGATGAAGTCCTGCGCCTGGGCGTTGGCGACGGCTCGCTCGACGGCGCGGCGAGTCTGCCCCGGCTCGCACAGGTAGTGGACCTCCTTGACGACTCCCGCAGCAATCGCCATACGCCAGGCCCTGATGATTCCCTCAAGGCGGCGCGGGGACTTCGGCGTCAACTCGACCTCCACCGCGACGGTGCCGGTATCGGTGAGAATCGCCAGGTCGGCGCGGTGCATTCGGGGTCTGCCGTTGGGGAGGCTGCCAACTTCGGCGCTGGCTATCGGGTGTTCCTCGATCTGCTCGCCAAGGATGATCTCGCGCTCAGTCAGAACGCGGTCGTGGCCGAGCTTCCTGCCGATCCGCAGCGCGGTCGACGTGCAACGCAACCAGTGGTCGACGCTGCCGGGTGAGATCTCCGCGACCGGCAGACCCAGGCCGACGTAGCGCAGGCCCTCGCGGGTCGCTCGCAGAAGGCGAGACTCCGAGCGTAGAAGCCCGATGCCCTCCAGCAACCCGGCGTCGACGCAAACGGCGGCCCGGCGATAGGCGGCGGTCCTGCCGACCCCCATCGCCTCCATCACCTGCCCGATCCGCACCAGTCCGTGACGGCCGACAAAGCGGATCAGCTCGCGATCACGCTCGCGGCAAAGCTCTGCTCCCGCCAACTTCTCCCGCGTCTTCAAAGCGACCACCATCCACCCGCAAGACGAAGCACGTACCCAAATCGCCCCGGCTTCGTCTCCGATTTCCCACCGCCGACACCACCCCTGACCCCAGCCCATCCCGCCGCCACACCGCGTCCACAGCAACTCGGACCCCCGGTCAACCCAAGTCCCCCGGCAGCCGACCACCACCAATCGCCACTCATGTTGAGTGTCAATGGTGATTGGGGGTGGTCGGCTGCCGGGGGACGCCTCCAACCGCAGCGCAAAGCCGAGTTGCTGTGGACGCCCGATCCACGGGTTCGTCCACACTCTGGTCCACCCCCGCAAGTCGCCCTGGTGGTGTCCTTCTCTGCCGACCTGGCCAGAGATTTAGCGCCGCGAGGATCGGCTGTCAAGGGCGCTTCGCGCCCGACCCCTTTAGGGGTTGACAGCCGATCCTCGCGGCGCTTTTCTGGCAGCCAGGTCGGCAGAGAAGGGTGTGCCGCCTCCCGGATTCCCGAGAAAGAGACCGCCCCCGCTGCTTTGGTTCGTTGAGTCCTCGTCTTCGTTGGCATAGACGAGGCCGGCGCACCGCTCCGCGGTGCAAAGATCGGCGAGGCGAGCCAACGAAGACGAGGACTTCCCGAGCAACGACGACCGAGGACGCAGCGCTGGCGCGAAATCAGGCTGCGGGGGCAGTACACCGGCCGCTCAAGAAAGTTACGCCTGGCGACTCAGCCGGACGGGTGCTCAAGCTGGCTCGGCGGTGAGGCTTGAGCCCCGCTGAGAAGTCCCACTCCGACCCCTTCATCCATCCAGCCCTTCGGCGAGGCGCTTGACAGTCGCGATGTCCTCTTCAAGTTTCTTCTTCATCCGCTTCTGGAACTCGCGGTCGCTGCCGCGAGTGGCGATGTGCTTGCCGACCGCCTCCCTGATCGCCTCGGAGACCGACGACTCGTCCACCCTGGCGACGGCGGCGATTTCTTTCCAGAGTTCTTCGTCCAGGCGAAGGCTCATCACCTTGCTCGGCTCGTCGTTTTTCTTGCGGCCTCTCATTTGGAGACCCTGGCGGCCAGTTGCTGGGCGGCCTTCAGGTCGTCTTCCAGCCGCTTCTTGACCCGCTTCTGAAACGCGGGGTCGTTGACGTTGGTGCTTACGTAGTCCTCGACCGCCACCCGGATCGCCCTGGAGACCGAGAGGCGGTTGGCGTGGGCGACGGCCTCGATTTCAACCGCTAGCTCCTCGGGGATGCGCAGGCTCAAGACTTTGGTCTGGATCGGACTCATGCTCGATCCCCCAGCCCGAGAGCGGCCCGCCCCCAGGGCACAGCGTCAACCAGGGACGTTGCGCGATAGAAGTGCTCGACTGCACCACGCCTCGGCTCGGTGGCAACGAGCTTCACCGCGCCCTTGTCCGCAAGGACGCGGACGTGGTGGCCGACGCGCGAGAGCGGCTTCTTCGTGAAGTCAGCGAGTTCCTTTGGGCTGAGCTTGGCTTCCTCTGCGGTATAGAGCCGAAGCAGCTCCCGCCGTAGCGGGTGGCGCAGGAGAAAGAGAAGCGTCTGCTCAGCCCCACCAGGGGCGCCCATCAGTCTTCCCGCAGGCGCTCGAAGTAGAGCGCTGCCCGCGAAGGGGCGAGAAAGCGGCCGTCCTGGTGGACGAGCCCAGCGCCGACCAATTCACGAACGGCGCGCTTGGCGGCGTCGTCGGGATCGTCAAGTCGCGGGTCAGCGTGGAGGACCAGCGACAGCTCCCCAAGCGAGAGGCGGGTCGGGTGTTCAGAGAGCAGGAACGTCAGGACCGCGTTCTCGATCCTTGCGTCTTCTGCTGCGGGGTTTCGGGGGGCGGGGCTATCCGCGCCGCGATCCGTAGGGTTTCGATCAGCCATGAGGAGGTGTCTGCTCCTTGTGGTCAGGCCCTCGGCTGGCGTTCCACCGCCGGCCGGGGGCCGCTTTACCTTTCCGCTCGAAGCTAGCGCACCGCGTGATAAATCACAAGCGTATTTACGGGTGGAATATTTGACCCGCCTCTGAGAGCGTGCGGAGAATCGTGCGGCGCTCCAAAGACCCTCAACCCGCCCTCGGCGCCGCCGTTCGCCAGCTTCGCGCTAAGCGAGGGCTGACGCAGGAAGCGCTGGCACAGGACGCCGGCATCACCGTTGGTCACCTCTCGATGGTCGAACGCGGGCTAGCCAATCCGACCTGGGGGACGATTACGGCGATAGCAACTGCGCTCGGCGCTTCGGTGGTCGAGGTGGCGAAGCTCGCGGTGAGGTTGGAGAAGTAGCTCCCTCCCTCACACCGGCAGTTATTGGCTGACTAAGAAGTCGTGGATCAATCGGACTCGCTCCGCCGTTTCGCGCGCCGAGAATCCGAGTCGGCGCATTACGCAGGCATGGACCAGCGCGACTCCGCGGGCAATCGTGGGTATGGCGTTGTCGTAGACATCGTCGGTTGAGTAGCCGTATCGAGGCTCATCCAGGTGCGCAAGGTGGTTTCGGCTAGCAACGAATAGCTCGCGGCGTGCCTTGGTGAGACCGGTTACACGCTCCGGAATCCCAGAGAGGCGTTGTAGATGGGTAATACGCTCGATGAGGTAGGGGCCACGCTGCTTTTTGCTTGGGTTCCGCCGCTTGTACGTGCGTCGCCAAGTCGAGTCGTAGAGACTCCGATGGTACGTCTCAAGGGTGCCGGCAACGCTCAGCAATCTGTCGCGGGAATACTTGTTCTCGTTGATGGATTCCGCGAAGTACTCAAGGGCTGGAGACACGCTCGTATGCAGCGCAAACCACTTTCTCAAACCGGCACGAAAGTCGGGGATACCCAGCCCGTAGAAGAGGAACGGTTGATCTGGGCGCGGCCAATTCCGAATGGGTGGCTCGATCCCAGTCTCTAGCACAACGGCAGCCCGCTGCCTACCGACCGTGACTGACTCATAGAGAATGGCGTCCGGAACGCCGCCTGCAATTACCAGCAGGTCGCGTAACGGCGTTACATAATCATCATGGAGTTCTCGAAGGGTCCTGCGCTCCCTTGGGATGACGGCGATGTCCATCGTCGTGCGGATAACCCGATTTGGCCTCCAGCGTGCGGGGTCCGTGAGCATCCTCGGCTCGAAGCGAAGCTCAGCATCGTCTAGCGCTACGCGCTTGCCTCGGGGAACTTTCCAGCGGACCCCGTACTCTCGAACCTGGAAGCGGCGATCCATGAGCAGATCGGGGCTATCGAAGCCAGTGATCGGCATCCACTCGTGGAGGTTCGCCGTCCGCATGACGAGGCGCTTCCACTTCTCGTCCTCGGTGCAGTGTCGGAAGAGAACCAGCCGCCGTGAGGCCAGTTTCAACTGCGGTGGCCCCGAACTGAAGCCTGACGACCTGAGGTATGCATGCAGCAAGGTGACCTTCTCGCCAGTGGTCGAACTCCCGTGGACGGTTAGTAGCTCGTCCGAGGCGCCGGAGCCATGCCAGACCCCAGGCCACTCCCTTGAAACGTTGATGAGCCAAAGCTCAGCGCCGTCCGCTCGCGACCAGCGGAGCACGCCAGTCGCCTTCGTGCTCTCTTGCCCGGCAATCCAAAAGGTTCCCCCGATTTGCTCGCCCTTCTCAAGACGGACCTGCTCTTTCGGCAGAAATGCGTCTTGATCCCCGTCCTCCACCCGGCGAAGTGTGACGGCCAGGCCGGAAGCGAACGAGATGCCGAAATCGCCGGTCTTGGAGACCGAGGATCGGGAAGCTCAGCTAGACAAGAAGCCGCCCACGCGGCTGAGACCGAGCGTGCCGGCTTCGATCCGCTCGGGCGGAGTCCGCCAGGAGAGAACCTCCCCCACCTGACCGGAGCCAAGATTCGCCCGAGCGTCGGCGACCTCGGGCGGCAATGCAACCGCGTCCATGCAGAACGCAGTTCCAGTAACGGCAAAGATCAGTGATCGTTCGCTGCCATCGTCGGAGCGCAGGCGCCACTCCCACTGGCGCCCATCGTAAGAGCCTGTTTGAACGGGCCGTGCCAGTCCTTGAACGGTCCAAGCCATGCTCCGAAATTAGCGCCGGCAGCGGCGGCAACCGAGTCCTCTGCACCGATCCTGGAGGCGGTGCCTCGCAAAATTGGTACCCGCTTGGTACCCGCAGCCACCGTCGCTTTCGACTCCGAGTATAAAAAAAGGCCCCGTTTCCGGGGCCTTTCTCTATAGCGGGGGCAGGATTCGAACCTGCGACCTTCGGGTTATGAGCCCGACGAGCTACCTGGCTGCTCCACCCCGCGGCGGACTGACGATGCTAGCAATGTGGGCATCGGGGTGGAGCTGGATTCGGCTGCTGGAGGGGGATTTGCGCAGGGGTCTTCGCGGCGGCGGCTGTCTCTAGAGTGGCCGGATGACTGACGGGGGAAAGCGGGTCGCGGTGATCGACATCGGGACCAACTCGACGCGGTTGCTGGTGGCGGACGTGGCCGGGGGGCGGGTCTCGCCGCTCGATCGGCGCAGCACCGTGACCCGGCTGGGCCGGGGCGTCGACCTCTCCGGCCGCCTCTCGGCCGAGGCGATCGAGGACGTCTGCGAGGCGATCGGCGGCTATGTCGGCATCCTCCAGGAGCTGGGCGCCGAGACGGTCGACGCGATCGCGACCAGCGCCGTCCGCGACGCCGACAACGGCAGCGCCTTCATCGCCGAGCTGCGCGAGCGCTTCGCGCTCTCGGCCCGCGTCCTCGACGGCGAGGAGGAGGCCCGCGCCACCTACCTCGGCGCCACCTCGGAGTCGCCTCCCCACCGAGCCGACCCTGGTGGTCGACATCGGCGGCGGCTCGACCGAGCTGGTCGTCGGCACCGGCCGCGAGATCTCCTTCCACGACTCGCTCCAGGCCGGCGTCGTCCGCCACACCGAGCGCTGCTTCGGCGGCGACCCGCCGACCGCCGGCGAGATGGAAGCGCTCGCCACCGACGTCCGCGGCCTGATCGAAGCAGCGGTCGGCGCCGGCGTCGAGGCGAGCCAGGGCATCGCCGTCGCCGGCACCCCCACCTCGCTCGCCGCGGTCGAGATGGAGCTCGAGCCCTACGACCCCACACGCGTCCACGGCCACGTCCTCGCCCTGCCCTCGATCCAGCGGATGCTCTCCCAGCCTGGCCTCGGTGCCCCTGGCCGAGCGGGTCGAGATCCCCGGCCTGCACCCCGACCGGGCGCCGACGATCGTCGCCGGCGTCGTCATCCTGATCGAGACGATGCGTGCCTTCGGCCTCGAGGAGATCGCCGTCTCCGAGCACGACATCCTCTACGGCACCGCGCTCGCCACCGCCGACCGCCACTAAAGATCCTGGCACCCATCAAATGTCGTCGCCGTACTAGGTGGACAGTCTGTCTTGTCCGGAACGGACAGAATGGTCAGTCGAACCTACCATTTACAAGTACTAGGTACGCAGATCTACGGATTCTAGGTAAAGACTCGCCGCAGGCGCTGGCCTCCGCGGAACCCGCCCTACATACTGGATGAGCCGGGCAAGAGATGGGGTTCGCCTCATCTTGCGGCCGGTATATAGGGCTTAGGCGATTTGCCGCATCATGGCGCCTCCCGCCGTCTGGGCCCACCTAAATAAAGGTCCCTGAAGACGTACCCCTGCCCGTCCTGAGGGACCACCTGAATCGGCCGCCAGCGATGGCGGCCGATTCTCGTTTAAGCACTGCTCAAGCCAGATTCGACTTGCGCGGGTAGGCAACCTCGGGATCGGTGAGGACGTTGACCAGGGTCGGCCGGCCGGAGGCGAAGGCGCGCTCCAGCGCCGGCTTCAGCTCCCCCGGCTCGCGGACCAGGATCCCGTCGCAGCCGAGCGATTCGACCAGCTCGTCGTAGCGCGTCTCGGGCCGCAGCTCGGCGGCGACCGAGTAGCCGTAGAGGAACTGCATCGGGTGGTGCTCGAGTCCCCAGATGCCGTTGTTTCCCATCACCCCGACGACGCCAAGACCATGACGCGACATCGTGTCGAACTCGAGACCGGCGAAACCGAAGGCGCCGTCGCCCAGCAGCAGGCAGACCTGGCGGTCGGGATGGGCGACCTTGGCGCCGATCGCCTGCCCCGGCCCGGCGCCCAGGCAACCGAACGGCCCGGGGTCCATCCAGCAGCCCGGCTCGAAGGTTTCGATGTAGCGGCCGGCGTAGGAGACGAAGTCGCCGCCGTCGCCGATCACGATCGCGTCGCGGTCGAGAACTTCGCCCAACTCCTTGTAGACGCGCACCGGGTGCAGCGGCGAGCGCTCCGTCGTTCAGCTCCGCCTGCTCGGCCGCCCGCTTCTCCGCCTCGACGTTGCCCAGCTGCTCGAGCCAGGCCCGCGTCCGTGGCTCCCCCACCCCGGCCGCCTCGCGCAGCGCCGCCAGCGTCGCGCGGACGTCGCCGACCAGGTCGACCTCGGGCGCCCGGTTGGCGACCAGCGCGTTGGGAGCGACGTCGAGCCGGACGATCTTCGTCTCCTCGCCGAAGCTGCTGCCGAAGCCGAGCCGGAAGTCCATCGGCACGCCGACGACGAGGGCGACGTCGGCGCCCTGCAGCGCCGTCCCCCGCGCCCGGCTGAAGGCCAGCTCGTGGTCGGCGGGCAGACAGCCGCGCCCAAGGCCGTTGAGGAAGACCGGGATGCCGAGCGCCTCGGCCAGCGCCCGCAGCTCGCTCTCGCCGTGGCCCCAGTAGAGGCCGGTGCCGGCCATGATCGCCGGCCGCTCGGCCGCGGCCAGCAGCGCCGCCGCCTCCTCAACCCCGGTGGCGGGCTCGGCCGCCCCCGCCTCGGGCAGGCCGGGGATCTCGACCTCGGCCTCGGTGAAGACGACGTCGAGCGGATAGTCGACGAAGGTCGGCCCGCTCGGCGCCGCCGCGGCGCGGTCCAAAGCGGCGGCGGTGACGGCGGCGATCCGGGCCGGGTCCTTGACCGTCTCCGCCGACTTGACCAGCGGCGAGACGAAGGGCAGGTGGTCGATCTCCTGCAGCGAGCCCGACCCCCAGCGCATCTCCGGCGCCCGCCCGCCGAGCACGCAGACGGGAGAGTTGTTGGCCTGGGCGCCGGCGATCGCGCTCATCCCGTTGGTCACGCCCGGCCCCGCGGTCAGCGCCGCGACGCCGACGTTGCGGGTCGCCTTGGCGATCCCCTCGGCGGCGAAGGCGGCGGTCTGCTCGTGGCGGACGTCGACGAGCGCGATCCCCTCCTCCTTGCAACCGTCGTAGATCGAGAACAGGTGTCCGCCCGAGAGCGTGAAGAGATTCTCCACCCCGCGCGACTTCAAAGCCTTTGCGACCAGTCGGCCGCCGTGCTCAGCCATGGCGGCAGCCTATTGGCTGACCGGCCGCCTCGGGTTACCATCGCCTGGCCCGGGTGGCGAAACTGGCAAAAGCGGCGGCCTTAAAAGCCGCTGCCCCTTCGGGGGCTTGCGGGTTCGAGTCCCGCCCCGGGCATTTTCCCGCCCCGCAATTCACCTTTCCCTGCATTTTCCGGGTTTCGCCGCTTCCTAAAAGGGCAATAAAAACTTTGCAGGGGCGCAACTTCACCCCTGTTACCGTGTCCTTAGTCCCTGGAACCGTCCTTCCACAGGGAGTCAGCTTGGAGGCTTCAGCCCTAACTCACGCCAGTCGCCGCGGGCTTCTCGCCCGCCGTTCCCCGCTGCTCAAGCTGCAGGGGGACGAGAAGCTGATCGCGATGGCCCGCGCCGGCAACCCCGGCGCCTTCGAGGCGATCGTCGACCGCTACCAGGGCCGCCTGCTCGGCTTCTGCCGCCAGATGCTGAATTCGACCGAGGATGCCGAGGACGTCCTGCAGGAGGTCTTCGTCAACGCCTACCGGGCGATGCTCGCCGACGAGCGTGAGATCAACCTCCGCCCCTGGCTCTACCGAATCGCCCGCAACCGCTGCCTCAACCACCTGCGCAAGCCGAAGGCCGACGCGCAGGAATCGATGGACATGGTCCCCGAGGTCGACGCCGCCTCGACCGCGGAGAAGGTCCACAACCGCGAGGAGTTCCGGCAGATCCTCAGCGACGTCAACAAACTTCCCGAGACCCAGCGCGCGGCCCTGCTGCTGCGCGAGATGGACGCCCTCTCCTACGAGGAAATCGCCGCCGCGATGGACACCACGGTGCCGTCGGTCAAGTCGCTGCTGGTGCGGGCGCGGATCTCCCTCACCGAGGGCAGCCAGGCCCGCCAGCTGACCTGCGGCGAGGTCCGGCTCGAGCTCTCCGAAGCGGCCGAGGGCCTGCGCAAGGTCTCCGCCCCGGTCCGCCGCCACGTCCGCGAGTGCGACGAATGCGCCGACTTCCGCAGCCAGATCCGCGCCACCGAGAAGGCGCTGGCGGCGCTCTCGCCGATCGGCCCGCTGCTCGCCTTCAAAGGCTTCATCCTCGGCAAGCTCGGCTTAGGCGGCGGCAGCGCCGGTGCCGGAGCGGCATCGGGCGCGGGCGCGGCCTCTGGCGCCGGCGCGGTCGGCGGCGTCGGCGCTGCGGCTGCGATCAGTAGCGGCTCCGCGGCCGGCGGCCTCGGAGCCCTCGGCGGCGCGCTCGGGACCAAGGCGGTCGCCGGCGTGGTCACCGCCGCGGTGCTGACCGCGGGCGCGGTCGAGGTCAAGCAGACGACCACGGGACCGGTCGACCCGACTCCCACCGCCAGTATCCGAACTGCAGAACCCAAGGCCCCGGTCCGGACCGCGCAGATCGTCTCGGCTCAGCCCGCACCCGCGGTCGAGCCGACGATCGAGGCCGCGCCGGTCGAAGCCCCGCCGGTCCCGGCCCCGGCCGCAGCGGAAGCACCGGCGCCGATCCCCGCCGAAGACGAAGAAGCCGCCGGCTCCGCCGCAGGCGAAGAAGTGACGATCGGCGACCCCGATACAGAAGGCATCACCGCGGCGAAACCGTCCGAGGAAGTCGCAGGCGCCCACGGCGGCACCGGCACCATCGTCGTCACCGTCGGCACCACGCCTCCGCCGCCCCCGGCCAGCGAGCCGGCACCCTCCACCCCGCCGCCGAGCGAACCCCCGGCCAGCGAACCGGCCCCGCTGCCGGTCGTCGAAGTGCCGCCCGCGCCCGACGCCGAGCACGCCGGATGACGGCGGCTCGGCAACTGCCCGCCGGCTAACAGCTAGCCGAGCCCGATCACTTTCAGGCGCCGCATCAAGCAGGTGCCGGCGAACTGCCGCGTCTCCTCGAGCGAGTAGCCGAACAGTTCGAAGTCCTCGCCCGCGTCCGCCGCCCAAGGCGGCTGCAGCACCCCGTCGGCGACCGGCAGCGCTTCCTCCAGGGTGCGCTGGATCGCCTGCTTGTAGCGCTCGTCCTCGCGCGCCTTCTCGCGCAGGAAAACGGAGCCGAAGGCGACGTGGCGGTGCTCGTCGCGGGCGACGTTGGAGAAGCCCTCGACGAAGGCCGGCAGCGTCCCCTCGCTTTCGTTGTAGTCCATGATGAAGTGCTGCCCGGTCAGGGCCAGCATCCCCTCGATCACCATGTGGTAAAGCGTCACCGCCTCGACCAGCGCCTCGCTGTCCTCCGGTTCGCTGGAGAGCCGGTCGGTCCGCTCCTTCAGCATCCCGTCGAAGAGGCGGCCGAAGTTGTCGTTGAGGTGCGCGGAGGTCTCCTCGAGCATCTCGCTCAGACCGTCGGACTCCAGCACCCCGACCTCACGGTAGAAGCGCTCGAAGAAGCGCACGTGGCGGGCCTCGTCGGCGATCTGCGTGCAGAGGAAGATTTTCTGGTCCTCGGTCGGCGCCGCCCGCATGATCGGCCCCAGCTCCTCGGCCACCTTCTGCTCGCCGATGAAGAACGAGCTGAGCCCGTACATCCGCTGGAAGCGCTCCTCCTCGCTGATCCGCTCGTGCCAGTCCTCGCGGTCGCGGCTGAAGTCGAGCTCCTGGGTCTGCCACTGCTGCCGCTCCCAGAGGTCGTAGAGCTCGGCGTAGCTGAGCAGCTTGATCTCCGAGGTGCGGTCGGCGGCCTCGTTCAGCGCCGGGTCAGAGGTCGCCTGGAAGTCGGAGCGCTCGGTCCTCGACTGGGTCCCGGTGGTCGGTTTCGCCTCCATCGTCCGCCTCCTACACGCTGTGCGTCTGGCCCGGCTCGAGGACGACGACCTTGGAGGAGGTCTTCGACTCGACCTCGGCCTTGAAGGCGTCGGTGTCGGTCTCGATCGCGGGGAAGGTGTTGAAGTGGATCGGGATCACCGTCCCGGCACCGATGAACTCGCAGGCGACCACGCCGTCGTGGCGGTCCATCGTGTAGTGGCCGCCGATCGGCAGCAGGACGATGTCGACCGGGTTGCGTTCGGCGATCAGCTTCATGTCGCTGAACAGGCAGGTGTCGCCGGCGTGGTAGACGGTCACCCCGCCGATGTTGATCAGCAGGCCCGTCGCGGTGCCGATCGCGGTCCCGTGCTCGGCGCTGAACAGAGCCTCTGCGTGCGCCGGGCAGGGTGCTCGTGTGCCAGGCGGGGACGAGCTTGATCCAGCCCCAGTCGAACTCGACGGTGCCGCCGAGGTTGGGGTCGCTGAGCGCCTCGATGCCCCTGGCTTTCAGCCATTCCGCCAGCTCGACGATCGCGACGCAGTGGGCGCCGGTGCGCTTGGCGACCGGGACCGCGTCGGCCATGTGGTCGGCGTGGCCGTGGGTGATCGCGATGTGGGTCGGCTCGACCTCCTCGGCGGTGGCGACCGCGGCCGGGTTGTTCGGCTTCAGGAACGGGTCGACGAGGAGGTCGCCTCCCCCTCGCTCAGCTCGAAGCAGGAATGCCCGTGGTACTTGATCTCCATCAGCTCTCTCCTCCCGGATCTGCGGTTTCGGTTCTGTCGGTGCTGGCCAGCTCTTCCTTCAGTGCCCAGCCGACCGCGACCCCAACCATCATCCCCATCCTCGCCTCCTCGGCGAGCAGGGCGCGGACGGCGGCGATCCGCTCGTCCGGGTCGGGCAGGGTGGCCGCCTTGAGGGACTCGTTTTCGTGCGACTCGCCGAACCAGCCGCCCTCCGCCAGCGCGGCCGCGAGGACCTTCTGCAGCTGCGGGGCGGACCGGGCGACGATCCGCTCGGCCGCGGAGAAACGCTCCGGGTCGAGCAGCCGCTCGATCGCGGCTTCCAGCTCCCTCTCGTCAGGCACGACTAGGAGCCTAGCCCCAAACCGGGGCCGGCCCTACTCGCTGCGGTGGAAGGCGGCGACGGGGAGGCCGCTGAGGGCGCCGACGGCGCCGCCGGCCAGGCCGGCCCACCAGTCGGCGGTCGCGCGAAGAGCGGCAGCAGGAGCAGGACGCCGGCGGAGACCGCGACCCCGATCGCGTCGTAGTCCTCGCCGATCGAGCCGCTGGCTTCGGCTGCGGCGGATCACGAACCAGGCGGCGACCGCGCCGAGGGCCATGCCGTTGCCGCCGGCGATCACGGTGAGGTCGTTCTGCGCGTCGGCGACGGCGGCCGCCGCCAGCATCCCGAGCGAGCCGCAGGCGAGCAGCAGGACCAGGGTCGGCAGCGTCCCCAGCCGCCGCTCGACCCCGGTGCCGAAGATCGCCAGGGCGATCGCGACGACGAACAGGTAGCCGACGTCGACGTAGGCGAAGGGGGCGGAGAAGTAGCGCCACCAGTCGTCCTCGAAGGGGACGACGACGCCGCCGAAGCTGACCAGCCCGTAGCCGGTCGCCTTCTGGACCAGCAGCAGGATCGCCGAGGCGAGGACGACCGCGATCGTCGCGTAGGGGCGCTCGGTGGAGACCGGGAAGCTGACCCCGGCCGGGCCGCGGCAGCCGGCGCCGGCGCGGCTCCTGCGCCTCGAGCCCGTCGCCGCGGCGCTCCAGCTTCGGCGCCCGCTTGCGCAGCCGCGCCCCGCAGTACGGGCACTCGGTTACGTACGGACTGACCTCGGAGCCGCAGTTCTTGCAGATGACGCTGAGCTCAGTCTCGCTCATGTTCCGAGGATACCCGCCGCCGCCGATGCCCAATTGCGAATGCGATACTGCCGGGACAACCGTCTTCTTAGGAGGAACTGACGTGGAGCTGAAGAGTCTGACCGAGCAGAAATCGCTGCTGGAGGTCCTGCCGCCCGGCAAACGGGCCCGCCTGCACCGCCTTCTGTTCGAGTTCGGCCCGGGCAACGGCACCCTGATGCTGCTGCCGATCGACCAGGGAATCGAGCACGGCCCGCGCGACTTCTTCCCCAACCCGGCCTCCAAGGACCCCGACTACCAGTTCCGGCTCGCCGCCGAGGCCGGCTACTCGGCGCTGGCCTGCCAGATCGGGATGGCCGAGAAGTACTACCCCGACTACGCCGGCCGGGTGCCGCTGATCCTCAAGGTCAACGGCAAGACCGACCTCCCCTCCTCCGCCAAGGCGTTCTCCTCCTGCAACGCCAGCGTCGAGGACGGCGTCCGCCTCGGCGCCGACGCGATCGGCTACACGCTCTACGTCGGCTCCCCGCGCCAGGACGAGGACCTCGCCCAGCTGCGCCGCGTGCGCGAGGAATGCGACCGCTTCGGGATGCCGCTGGTCGTCTGGTCCTACCCGCGCGGCGAAGCGGTCGAGGCCAAGGGCGGCCAGAACTCCTTCTACGCGATCGACTACGCCGCCCGGATGGCGATGGAGATGGGCGCCGACGTGGTCAAGCTCAACATGCCGAAGATCGACTCCTCGAAGGACAAGGACGCCCCCGCGCCTTACAACGAGATGCAGGTCGACCAGACCGAGGCGATCCGCCAGTGCGTCGAATCCGCCGGCCGGGCGCTGGTCGTCCTCTCCGGCGGCTCCAAGACCGACGACGAGACCGTCCTCACCAACACCCGCGAGGTGATGGAGGCCGGCGGCTCCGGCGTGATCTTCGGCCGCAACGTCTGGCAGCGCGAGTGGAACGAGGCGATCTCGATCGTCGAGCAGATCAAAGAGACGCTGCTCTCGAACGTTCGCCGCACCCCGTAGGCAGCGATTGGAGCTTCGGTGGCAGGGGCAGCGCGGTGCTGCTCCTGCTCGCCGCCTTGGTGCTGCTGCGGCCCTGGGAGTCGCTGGACGCCCTCGGGCAGAGCGAGCCGCCGCGGGCGCCACGGTGACCGTGACGCGGGTCGGTCGACGGCGACACGGTCGAGGTGGAACTGGAAGGCGAGACCGAGGACGTCCGCTACATCGGCGTCGACACGCCGGAGACGGTCAAGCCGGGGGCGCCGGTGCACTGCTTCGGGCCGCAGGCCTCGCGCTTTCAACCACCGGCTGGTCGAGGGCCGGCGGGTGCGGCTGGTCTTCGGCGTCGAGCGCCGCGACGTCTACGGCCGCCTGCTCGCCTACGTCCACCTGGGCGACCGCTTCGTCAACGCGAGCTGCTCAGGCGGGGGCTGGCGCGGACGCTGACCATCCCTCCCAACGACCGCTACGCGGGGCGCTTCAAACGGCTTGAGATAGCGGCTGCGCGGGCCGGACGGGGCCTCTGGGGCGCCTGCTGAATCGTGAGCGAATTGTGAGCTGTGCAAGATCTTTTGCTACGGTGCCGCCTGGCCCTCCGGGCCCCTTCCTTATGAGAATGCGACAGAGCATCTCCCAGTTCGAGACGGCGTTCGAGCAGGAGACCTACCTCGAGCGCCGCCGGCGCGAGCAGCTGCGCCGCCGCGCGGCCAACCGCTCCCGGGCGCGGAAAATCAACCGCGTCGAGCAGGACGGGAAGGTCCGTTTCAGCGTCCTCGCGGTCTGCCTCGCCGTCGACCGTGATCGTCGTCGTCGTCGCGATGTTCGAGGCGCTCGCCTTCCTGATGGCCTAGGTACCTCTGGCTCCGCTCCTTCCATTGCCCTCCTTCAATAGACTCGCGCGCCGATGGCTCGACGCTCACTGAAGCCGCAGCTGAACCAGATCCGCGCCTGGGTCCACCAGGGGCGGACCGACGCCTGGATCGCCCACCAGCTCGAAGTCAGCGCGACCGAGCTGCGCGAGTTCCGCAAGCAGTACGACCTCTCGGCCGACGACGAGAGCGCCGGCGCGAGCGAAATCGACCTCCGCGACGAGATCGAAGCCGAGATCGAGGCCGCGACCGAGGCCGAGGAGGCCGAAGAGGCCGAGAAGGGCGACGAGGACGATGGCGATGACGAGGAGGAGCGCGAGGAGCGTTCCGAGGGCGACTCGGAGGGCGAGCCGGGCGCCGGTCGCCGCCGTCGCCGTCGACGCGGCCGCCGCGGCGGGCGCGGGCGCCGCAAAGAGCTCGAGGCGACCTTCGACCACGGCGAGACCGACGGCTACGGCCTCTGGCTCGACGCCGCGATCAAAGACAACCCCGTCTACACCGAGCACTGGGCCGGCAAGCGCGACGTCACCGTCCGCATCGAGGCCGACCAGATCGTCATCCGCCGCGCCGGCGCCGCCGAAAACGGCAACGGCGAGGGCGGCGACGCCGAGTCCGACGACTCGGACGACTAGCTAGACCGGTAGCTGGCTGCCGCCGGCAAAGTCGGTGGCGCCCCTAGGTAAAGCCAGAAGGCCGCGTCGGCGAGCGCCTGCGAGTCGCCCTCGACCGAGGGCGCGACATCCAGGGCCACCTGCTGGGCCCAGTCGGTCCCCTCGCCGTAGAGGTCGGCCAGTTCGGCGGCGGTGAAGGTCGGGCCGATCCGGCGGCGCAGTTCTTCGCGGATCGCGTCGACGACGCGGTCGGCGAGCCGCCGCTGCGCGCGGTTCCTCGATCGCCTGCAGCGACCGCCGTCCCTCCTCCCACTGGAAGAGCGCGTTCTCGAGTGGATATGCCACGGGGGCGAGGTTACCCAGCCAGAAGCGCCGGCAATCAGCCGACGGGCGTCTGCGGGATTTCGCGGAGCGGCGCGTTGGGCGGGCCGCAGGCGGCGGGGTCCAGCTCGCCTTTGACCCTCCAGACGGTGACCGGACCGCTGCGGAGGATCGGGCCCACAGCATCCTCCCCGCGCAGCCAGCGGGCCTCCGGCGAGGGCACGGGGTCGCCCGGGTGGAGGAAGTTGAGGTAGGGCGAGGTGACCAGGTAGTCGAGGTCGGCGGCGTTGACCGCGGCGCGGAAAGCGGCGCAGGTCGGGATCGCGTTGAAGGCGCCGTGGGGGCCGTCTTCGCCGAGGTAGCGGACGCGGTTGCTGAGGTCGGTGCCGTAGAAGCCGTAGCCGGCGAAACCGGCGGTGGTGCCGGCGAGGCCGATGCGGGCGTCCTCGACGCCGCGCGCCCAGCGGTAGGCGTTGTCGAGGTTCATGCCGGGGATCCGTTCCGACGCCGGGCCGTCGTTCACGAAGCGGTTCTCCAGGTAGTGGCGCTGGATCGGGTAGCCGAGCGCGACCAGCAGGAGGAGCAGTGCGGCGCCGGCGCCCACCAGCGCGGCGGCGACGGTGCCCCGGCCGCGAAGGTAGAGCAGCAGGGCCGGCAGCAGGACAGCGAGGACGACAAGGAGGAAGGCGAAGACGCGGGCCTTGTCGTGGAGTGAGTCGTCGGGCCGGTCGGTGACGAGGAAGACCAGGACCAGCGCCCCCAGCAGCCACCACTGGCGCCTCTCGCCGTCGAGCCAGCGGGGTAGCGGCAGCAGGACGATGCCCGCCAGCAGGGCCGGGATCACGTAGCGGATGTTGATCCCGAAGCCGACCGGTTCGCCCTCGGCGCCGGCGGCGCTGAGCGGGGTGAAGAGGTAGGCGAGGAGGGCGAAGAGGGCCACAGCGCCGACGCAGCGCACGACCCGGTCGCGGCCGCGCAGGACGGCGACCAGGGCCGCTGCGGCAGCGGCGAAGACGACCAGCGGCCAAAGCGCCCCGAAGGCCTCGTGCAGGCCCGGGCCGAAATACTCGCGCCAGACGCCGGTGTCGGTCGCGTAGTGGACGATGTTGAAGTCGGGCCGCCCCTCCTGCAGGCGCTCGGGGTGCGGCAGCGAGATCAGCCCCAGCGAGTGCACCTCGGGGATCGGGTTGCCGGCGACGACCAGGTTGCGCAGGTACCAGAACGCCCCGCCCGCAAGCGCCGGCAAGAACCACCACCCCGCAGCCGCCCACCGCCGACCCTGCGGCGCCAGCACCACCACAGCAACCGTCAACGCCGCAGCCATCGCCAGCGCCGTAACCCGCGTCCCAGCCGCCAGCCCGGCCGCCAGCCCGGCCGCCGCCAACGCCCAACGCTCCATCGCGTGGTTCCTTTGTCGCCCCAGGGGCGACAAAGGAACCACGCGATGGCTCCAGGCCTCCACCAGGATCGCGATCGACGCCAGCAACAGCGCTGCGGCGGCCAAGTCGTTCTTCGCCGCACCGGGATCGCGCACCACCAGCGTGTGGCAGTCCAACAGGATCGCGGCGGCGACCACCGTCAACGCCCCCCGCCCATACGGCCGCCCCACGCAATACGCAGCCAGGAATGCCACCGCCAGCCACCCGAAGTTCAGGAACAGCGACAGCGTGTCCCTGCCCGTCAGCAGAATCCCAACCCCGTGGAGCAGCTCAGAATTCTGCGGATAGAACCAGTTCGTGAACACGGTGTCGGTGTGGTGCATCCCGACGACGGAGTGCGTCTGCACCATGTCCACGGCGAACGGAAGGTGGTACCAGAGACTGTCGAAGTTGAAGACCCCTCTGTCCAAGGCGTGCTTCGTCGTAACGGCGTAGCTGAACGCCGTGGCGGCGATCACTGCCAGCACCACGAGCGCCCGGACCAACCCTCCTCCGGGGGGTGGCACGGTAGGGGGGACCCCCCCTGAGGAAGCTTTAGCTACCGGTAGGGGGGGTGGGTCCCCTGCCGTGACAGGACCCGCCGGCCAGAAAGCCACCGTCCCTGCAACGAGTAGCGCAGCGGCGATCAAAGCCCCGGCATAGAAGAGACCAAGGGCGCCCAGCACCTCCGAGATCCAGATAACCAGCGCAACTCCGACGATCGCCTCAACCAACCGCGCCGGCGCCCCCTCCCAGTCCGGCAGCAGCCTCCCCCGCAGCCTGTACGCACTGAAGGCAACCGGCACAACCACCAGCGCCAGCTGGGCGGCCGCCAAGAGGTAGCCGCCGAGGTCAATCATGAAGGGCCTCCCCGGGGCTCAGCCGCCGAGGTTGCCGCCGATGACGACCGGCTTCTCGCCTTCGGCGACCATCCCCTGCGCCCGCGCCTCCTGCTGAATCACCAGCGGGTCGTCGGAGGACTGGATGCGGTTGTGGAGCTGCCGGTTTTCCTTCAGCAGCCCGTGCAGCTTGACCTTGGCGGCGGTGGTGCCCGTGTAGGTTTTGACGAAGTCGATCGAGGGGTGCAGGTAGGAGTAGAGGACCGCGAAGAGGACGACGGTGAGGGCGATCCGCCCTACCCGGTCCCATTTGATCCGGCTGGGGCCGCTGCGCGCCGCGGGGCGCCGTTTGCGGGCCGCCGGTCGCCGGCGCGCCGATGCGGGCCGTCGGGCGGCGTGAGCGCTCGCTGCCATACCCGGTGCTACTCCCCCGGGCCCCGCATTCCTGCATCGAGAAGTACGTCAGGACCGCCGCTGGACGAATGCCTGCAAGCCGGGAAACTGCGCGGCGTCGCCCAGCTCCTCCTCGATCCGCAGCAGCCGGTTGTACTTGGCAACGCGGTCCGAGCGCGACGGGGCGCCGGTCTCTGATCTGGCCGGCGCCGGTCGCCACCGCGAGGTCGGCGATGGTCGTGTCCTCGGTCTCGCCCGAGCGGTGGGAGATGACCGCCGTGTAGCCGGCCTCGCGGGCGATGCGGATCGCATCCAGGGTCTCGCTCAGGGTGCCGATCTGGTTGACCTTGACGAGGATCGAGTTGCCGACGCCGAGCTCGATGCCGCGGCGCAGGCGCTCCGGGTTGGTGACGAAGAGGTCGTCGCCGACCAGCTGGACCTTGTCGCCGAGGCGCTCGGTCAGCAGCTTCCAGCCGTCCCAGTCCTCCTCGTCCATACCGTCCTCGATCGAGACGATCGGGTAGCGCTCGCAGGCGTCGGCCCAGTAGGCAGCCATCTCCTCGGAGGAGAGGGTGCGGCCCTCGTGCGCGAGGTCGTAGGAGCCGCCCTCGAAGACCTCGCTGGTCGCCGGGTCGAGGGCGATGAAGACGTCCCTGCCGGGCTCGTAGCCGGCGGCCTCGACGCCCGCCAGGACCGCCTGCAAGGCGGCCTCGTTGGAGTCGAGGTCGGGGGCGAAGCCGCCCTCGTCGCCGCCCGCGGTCGAGAGCCCCTGCGAGGAGAGGGACTTCTTCAGCGCGTGGAAGACCTCGGCCCCGACCCGCAGGCACTCGGAGAAGCTGGCGACGCCAGCGGGGACGACCATGAACTCCTGGAAGTCGACCGAGTTGTCGGCGTGGGCGCCGCCGTTGAGCACGTTCATCATCGGCACCGGCAGCACGGTCGGCTCGCCGCCGCCGTAGAGCTCGGCCAGGTAGCGGTAGAGCGGCTGCTGCGAGTCGGCGGCTGCCGCCTTGGCCGCCGCCAGGGAGACGCCGAGCAGCGCGTTGGCCCCGAGGCGGCCCTTGTTCGGGGTGCCGTCGAGCTCGATCATCGTCCGGTCCAGCGCCCCCTGCTCGGCGGCGCGCGCACCGGTCAGGGCGGCGGCGATCTCGCCGTTGACGTTGGCGACGGCGCGACCGACGCCCTTGCCGGCCCAGGAATCGCCGCCGTCGCGCAGCTCGACCGCCTCGAACTCGCCGGTCGAGGCACCGGAGGGCACAGCGGCCAGACCGCGCGCGCCGGACTCCAGCACGACTTCCACCTCGACGGTGGGGTTGCCGCGCGAGTCGAGGATCTGGCGCGCGTGGATTGAGGCGATAGCGCTCACGGGCGCGCCAGTCTATTCACCGGCCGCAGCGGATTGCGCTCAGGCCGGCGCGGCTATTCGCCGGTCGGGGACGGCACGCCGGGAGGCAGTTCGGCGGCGCCTTCGCTGCTTTCGCTCAGGCCTTCGGGCCGCGGCCGCTGCGGAAACGGTTCGCCTTTCGGTTTCGCCTCGGTGACGGTCCCCGGTAGCGCCGGGGAGATCGGCGTCACCGGCGATGGGCATTCGGTCGCCGGCGTTTTCGGATCCGCTTCGTAGCAGGCTTCGGGGGCGTTGGCCGGGCGCCCGGAGGAGGAGGCGTTGGCGCAGCGTTTCGAGAGTTCGTCCTGCAGCGAGGCTTTCTCGATCCCGTCGGTCACGCTCGAGGCGCAGTAGGTCCGCTGCGACCACTTGGTCTGGTAGTCGGCGACGAATTCGGAGAAGAATTCCTGCTGCTTTTCCTGGCCCAGGGTCGATTCGATCTGCGCCTTCGCTTCGTTCAGGGTCTGGACTTTGCCCGGGTTGAGTTTCACGACTTCGACCAGGACGAAGTTGCCCTGGAATTCGACCGGGCCGCTGAGTTCGCCGGTGGCGCCGTCGAAGACCGCCGCCTTCAGCGGGCCTTTGAGGAATTCTTCGGTGATCCCTTCCTGCAGGCCGCCTTTGCTTTTGCTGGTCGTGTCGCTGGAGTATTTTTCCGCGGCTTTTTCCCAGCCGGCGGGCGAGCTGTCTGCTTCCAGTTCCTTCTTGGCGGCTTCGACCTTGCTCTTGTCTTTGTTGAGGATGATGCGGACGTCGCGGCTTTCTTTGGTCGTGAACTGGGAAGCCTTTTCGGCTTCGTAGTAGGACTCGACTTCAGAGCTGGAGGGTTTCGGGCCTTCTTTGCTGACTTTTTCCTGGATCTGGGTGCTCAGCAGCTGCAGTCGCACCCGATCGTCGACGTCTTCCTGGCTGAATTTCGATTCTTTGAGGAATTTTTCGTACGCCTTTTCGGTGCCAAAGCTCTGTTTTTTGATCGTCGCCAGTTCGTCTTCGACCTGTTTGTCGGTGACGACGATGTCGAGTTCTTCCGCCTGCCCCTCGATCCAGGCCTGGTCGAGGAGTTCGCCGAGGGCGGCGACCTTCATTTCTTCGTATTTGTCGCTGCCGACCTCGGGCGCTTTTTTCAGTTTCCCCTGCGCGACCTGCTGCAGGAAGGCGCGGTCGAACGACTCCTGGCTGATCTGCCCGATTTCGTCGGGGACGTCTTCGATCAGGGCCACGTCACCGGAGGGGATGCTCGGCGAGCCAAGCCCCTCGGCGACGGCAAAGCCGACGAAGAGCAGGACGAAAAGGGCGCCGAAGAGGATCAGCGCCAGCCGCTGCCGGCCGGCCGCTCGGTCTCCCTGGGGTTTCCCCCTCTGCCCAGCTTTCGCTCCCACGAGGCCGGGAGCATAGTCAAATCACCTAACGACAGGTTTAACCGGGAGCCTCAGGCTGCCGCGGTCTCCACCGCGCGCCGCGCCTCGCGCAGGCCCGCGGCCATCGCCAGCACCGCCTCGAGCCGCTCCTGCGGGTCGCCGGCGACCCGCACTGCTGCGGTCTGCTCGCGCCATTCGTAGAGCGCCCCCTCGACCTGCGCGGAGAGCACCCCGGCCGCTTCGGAGTCGAGCTCGACCCCGGTGACGCTGAGCCGGCCGCCACGGAACTCGACGCTGCGGGCACCGGCCAGGCCCAGCTCGATCCGCGCCTGCTGCAGCTTCAGCAGGTTCTCCGCCTGCGGCGGCAGCGGCCCGAAGCGGTCGCTCAGCTCGTCGCGGATCGCCCGCAGCTGGCCCGGCTCGCGGGCGGCGACGATGCGGCGGTGGACGTCGATCTTCGCCGCCTCGAAGGGGACGAAGCTCGCCGGCAGGTAGGCGTCGACCGGGACGTCGAGGCGGACCGGCTCCGGCGCCTCCTCCCGCTCCTCACCCTCCACGCCGGCGGCCTCGGCGACGGCTTCGTCGATCATCTGGCAGTAGAGCTCGAAGCCGACCGCGGCGACGTGGCCGGACTGCTCGTCGCCGAGCAGGTTGCCGGCACCGCGGATGTCGAGGTCCCGCATCGCGATCCGGAAGCCGGAGCCCAGCTCGGTGTGGTCGGCAAGGGTCGAGAGCCGCGCCGCCGCCTCCTCGGTCAGCGCCTCGGCCGAGGGGTAGAGCAGGTAGGCGAAGGCGCGCTCGCGAGAGCGGCCGACCCGGCCGCGGATCTGGTAGGCCTGCGAGAGCCCGAGCTGGTCGGCGCGCTCGACGATCAGGGTGTTCGCGGTGGGGATGTCGAGGCCGGACTCGATGATCGTCGTCGTCACCAGCACGTCGGCCTCGCCGCGCAGGAAGGTCAGCATCGTCTCCTCCAGCTGGTGCTCGTCCATCTGCCCGTGGGCTTCGAGGCAACGCGCCCCTGGGACCAGCGCCCGCAGCCGCTCGGTCGTCTCCGGCAGCGAGTCGATCCGGTTGTGGAGGACGAAGGCCTGACCCTTGCGCTCCAGCTCGCGGTTGACCGCCTTGCTGACCAGGTCCTCGTCGTAGGGGCCGACGTAGGTGCGGACCGGGCGGCGGCCCTCGGGCGGGGTCTCGATCACCGAGATGTCACGTAGGCCGGCGAGGCTCATCTGCAGGGTGCGCGGGATCGGCGTCGCCGAGAGCGCCAGCACGTCGACTTTCAGCTTCAGCTGGCGCAGCAGCTCCTTCTGCTTGACCCCGAAGCGCTGCTCCTCGTCAACCACGACCAGGCCCAGGTCCTTGGCGCGGACATCGCGCGAGAGCAGCCGGTGGGTGCCTATCAGGACGTCGACCTTGCCCGCCTCGAAGTCCTTCAGCACGGCTTTCACCTCGGCCGCCGGCCGCAGCCGGGAGACCCCCTCGACCCGGAAGGGCAGGTCGGCGAGCCGCTCGCGGAAGGTGCCGTAGTGCTGCTGGGCGAGGATCGTGGTCGGGACCAGGACCATCACCTGCTTGCCGTCGGCGGCGGCCTTGACCGCGGCCCGCAGCGCCACCTCGGTCTTGCCGAAGCCGACGTCGCCGCAGACCAGCCGGTCCATCGGCCGCTCCGACTCCATGTCGCCCTTGACCGCCTCGATCGCTTCGATCTGGTCGGCGGTCTCGCGGTAGGGGAAGGCGGTCTCCATCGCGATCTGCCATTCGCCGTCGGGCGGGAAGGGGTGGCCGCGGCGGGCGCGGCGCTCGGCGTAGAGGTTGAGCAGCTCGCCGGCCAGGGCGCCGGCCGCTTTCCGCGCCCGCGCCTTCATGTTCTGCCAGCGTTTGCCGCCCAGCGCCGAGAGGGTCGGGTTGCCGCCGGCGCCGACGTAGCGGCTCAGCTTCGCCAGCTGGTCGGTGGGGACGAAGACGCGGTCCTCGCCTTTGTATTCGAGGTAGAGGTAGTCGCGGGTGACGCCGCCGACATCGCGGGTCTCGAAGCCGGCGAAGCGGGCAACGCCGTGGTCCTCGTGGACGACGTAGTCGCCGACCCGCAGTTCGCTGAAGGCGAGACGGCCGCGGCCGGCGCCGGGGGCCGGCTCCTCGACCCGGCGGCGGTGGACGAGGCGGCGGAAGGGATAGACCGCGAGTTTCAGCTCGGGGCTGACGAAGCCCTCGCGCAGGCGCGCCTCGGCGAAGGCGAGGCCGGGTTCGGGCGAGAGCCGGCCGCCCTCGAGGATGCGGGCGTCGAGGCGGTCGAGGCCGTAGCGGGCGCGGTCGGCCTCCCCCCTGCTGTCGAAGGCGACGACGGTGCGGTAGCCGGAGCGGACCAGTTTCTCCAGCTCGCCCTCGGCCTCCTTGATGCTGCGGGCCGGCGACTCGGCGCGGGAGGCGCGGAAGGCGTCGGAGTCCTCCTCGCCGGCGGTGCTCAGGGCGAGGGCGGCGCGCTCGCCGAGCGGGGCGGCGACGTCGACGTAGAGGTGCTGAGCGTCGTCGGCGTGCATCGCCGTGGTCACGTCCTCCCAGTGGTCGCGCAGCGCCGGCTCGATCTCCTCGGCGCCGACCAGGACCACCGCGGCGGACTCGGGGACCAGCTCCAGCGGCGCCCGGAAGTGCTCCAGCGGCAGCACTTCGGCCAGGTTCGGCTGCTCGCTCCCCTCCTCCTCGGCCGCCATCGCCGCCAGCTCGGCCAGCTCGCGGTGCTCGGCGTCCATCTCCGCCGCCGGCGCCAGCTCGACCCGCTGGGCGTCGCCGAGCGAGCGCTGGGTGAAGGTCGAGAACCAGCGCATCGACTCGACCTCGTCGCCGAACAGCTCGATCCGCACCGCCCGTTCCTCGGTCGCCGGGAAGACGTCGAGGATGCCGCCGCGGACGGCGAACTGGCCGCGCTCCTCGACCTGCTCGACGCGTTCGTAGCCGGCGCCGACGAGGTCCTCGGCGACGGCCCCGAGCTCGATCTCCTCGCCCAGCTCGATCGCGAAGCCGGCCGGGCGCAGCGAAGCGTCGGGGACGGCCTCGGCCAGGGCGGTGGCGGAGGCGACGACGACAGCGTCGGCTTCGGAGCCGAGCGCGTCGAGCGCGTCGATCCGCAGGCCGACGAGGTGCGCCGGCGGCGAGACGTGGGAGGCGTAGCCGGTCCCGCGCGAGGGGTAGAAGCGGACCCGGCGCGGCGCCAGGTAGGCGCGCAGGTCGGCGGCCAGGTCGCGGGCGGAGCGGTCGTCCGGGGCGACCAGCAGCACCGGCCGCTCCCCCAGCCCGCGCTCGTCCTCCAGCAGCGTCCCCAGCAGCAGCGGCCGCAGCATCGTCGAGGCGCGCACCGCCACCGTCTCGCCCCCGCCCGCCGCGACTTTGGCGCGCGCCGCGAGCGCGTGGATGCGCTCGTTCTCGGCGGCGATGTCGACTAGCGGACGCAGGCTCATGGCAGGAAAAACGCCCGGATCGACCGATCCGGGACGCGGCGTCCGATTCTAGGGCTCGGCCGCACCGCCCTCGCGGCGGCGCCATCTCGCGCCCCTGCCCACGCTTTCGGTCTCGAGCCTGCCCTCGTCCCGCAGCGCGCGAAGCGCGAGCCGGATCGTCGGATCGCTGACCCCCGGGATCGCCCGGCGCACGTCCCCGATCTTGAATTCGGCGGGCGCTTCGCGAAGCGCCCAGCGGCGGACCCGCTCCTGCTTGCTGCCTACCTCCGATCCCCGTCCCGCAGCGACCCTGCTTTCGAAGTCCTCGTAGGACTCGGCGAGGATCCGGATCAGGTACTCGGCCCAGGGCCAGATCGTGTGCGTGCCCTCTTGCCAGCCGCGCTGAGATTGTTCGAGCGCCGTGTAATAGGCGTTCTTCGACCCGTAAATCCGCTGCTCGACGCTGACGTAGCGAGCGACGCCGTAGTCGAGCCGCAGCAGCTCGTGGGTCGTCGCCAGTCGCGCCAAGCGCCCGTTCCCGTCGGGGACGGGATGGATCGCGAGAAGGTCGAGGACGAAAGCGGCGAGGGCGATCAGCGGGTGAACGGTCCCGCCTTCGAGCGTGTACCCGTATCCCGAGCAGAGGCCCGTCAACAGCCCCTCGGTCTCCCGCCATGGAGGTGATCGGAAGACGATCCGCGTCGTCCCGTCCGGTTCGCGGTCGGCTATCCGGTTGTCCTCGCGCTTGAGTTGGCCGCCGAGGTCGTCGGTGTGGGCGTGCATCTTGCGGTGCAGTTCGAGCAGGCGGGGAACGGTCGGGGCTTCGAGGCGCTCGTCCCGCATCAGGCCGTCGAGAGCGTCGGCGTACCCCGCAAACTCCTTCTCACTGCGATTGCGGAAGCGCGGCGGCGTCGCGGCGGCGAGGCTCTCCGCCCGATCGGGCTCGACCTCGACCCCCTCGATCGCGTTCGAGGCGGTAATCGACTCGACCTTGGTCTGCCGCGCGAGCCTTCGCAGCAGCTCCGGGACCTGATCCACGAACAGCTGCTGCCTGCCGCTGCCTCTGTCAACCGCCTTGAGCATCACCCCCAGCGAGGGGGGCATCACACCGAAGGTGCGAGCGGGGTCCTGGAAGCTCCTCATTGGGGTAATCTACCAGTTATTGGGATAATTTTGCCTGAAATTATATATTTAAAGGCCAGATTATCCGATAGTTATCTCAATAAGTGCACACCTTCTAGCCGAGCGGGTGGCCCGGATACGGAAAGCCGGGCGGCAGCGGGAGGGTTTTGTCCACCCACTGCCGCATCCCTGCGTCGCAGATCGCGTAGCCCCAGTTGACCAGCAACTCCTGGGTCGCCGGGTCGAGGCGGGCCAGCCGGGTTGCCACCCTCGCCAGCTTGAGCGTCTCTTCGTAGGGCGCTTCCAGGCTGGTCGGCAGTTCGAAGTTGGCGATGTCGCTGCGGATCCCCCAGTAGGTCCCCAGCCGGTGCTCGTCGGAGTCCTCGGGGGCGGCGTAGCCCTCGATCGTCTGCTGTTTGCGCAGGCTCCGCACCTGGTTGTCGATCACCGTCGTCACCCGCACCATCTGCGTCGCCCAGTCGCGCCAGCGATAGCCCGGTAACGGCCCGAGCCCTCCCCCGTCGGGTTCCATCGCGCCGCCGCCGTCACTGACCAGGACCGTCTTGCAACTCTTCCAGGCCGTCTCCAGCCCGAGGTTGTCGTAGACGCCGCCGTCGGCCAGGGTGGGACGGGTGGTGAAGGGCGGTGTCTGCAGATCTTCGCCGCTTTTGGGGACGTACTGGTCGTCGGCGAACCGGAACCGCGCCGGCGCCAGGATCGGCGGGAAAGCGGAGGAGGCGGCGACCGCGTCGGCCAGGGTCACCGTCGGTTCGGAGATCATCCCGACCCGGTAGTCGGCCATGTAGGGGCGCGAGAAGCGCCACAGCACCCCCGACTGCAGGTTGGTCGCGTTGACGACGAAGCGGGGGCCTTCCTCGTCGCTCGGCAGGTCCTGCAGGGTCGCGTCGCCGAACAGGTGGCGCCGGTAGGCGGCGGCGAGCATGGCGTTGATCGTCGTGCCCGGCAGCAGCAAGCCGGTGAGTACCGCGGGAACGTCGAGCGTGCTGGCGGCGAGCAAGCGGAGCGGCGCCACCACCTCCGCCTCGAGGTTGGCGGCGACGGGGTGCCCTTCGGGACCCACCCCGGTGAACTCGAGTTGGCTCCACCTCTGGCCGAGGACAGCCGCGGCGATCGAGCCGCCGGAGACGCTGGAGACGCGGGTCAGTTGCTTCAGATAGCCGAGCTCGTTCAGCCGCCAGAGGGCCCCGACGTGGAACAGCATCGCCCGGTAGCCGCCGCCGGAGAGGCAGAGCCCGATCCCGGATTCGGGCTTACCCCGTTCTTCGTCGGCCGGGATCCAGCGAACCGGCGAGTTCGGTTTCGCTTCCTCGCGGGGTGGCTTTGCGGTTACGTCAGCCATCGGCGCCGGCAGTCTCGCCCGCCGGCGCCCTTAAGTCAAAGACAGCCGAGTTCTCAGCTCGCCAAAACCGTGAACTTGCGCTTGGCCGGCTTGCCGACGTTGCCCGCCTTGTCGGTCGCCCGAACCTTGAAGACGTGCTTGCCGGGCTTCAGCTTCTTGTAGGTCTTCGGCGACTTGCACTTCTTGAACTTGCCCTTGTCGAGCTTGCACTGGAACTTCGAGCCGCCCTCGTTCGACTTGAACTTGAACTTGGCGGTGGTGCTGGTGGTTTTCGCCTTCGGGGCTTTGGTGATCTTGGTCGTCGGCGGGGTTTTGTCGGTCGTGGTGCCGCCTCCACCGGCGTTCCCGCCTCCGCCGTTGTTGCCGGTGCCACCGCCGCCGCTTGGGTCCGCGGGGACTTTCGCGGTCGAGAGCTCCGAGGTGGCGCCGTTGCCGTTGGTCTGGGTCGCCGCGACAATCGTTTCGCCCGGAATCGACGGGTAGGTCACTTTCCAATTGCCGCTGCCATCTACCACTGCTTCGCCAAGGAAGGACTGCAGCTCGCCGGCTTCGGCGCTGCCCTTACGGAAGACGCGAATGGTCGCGCCCGCTTCCACCCCGGACCCTTCGGCTTGCGTTTTACCAGCCGAGGAGAACGCCGGCGAGACGATCCCTTCGTTCGCGCCCGCTTTACAGACCGCCGTTGCCGCTGCCGTGGTTGCGGGCGATTTCGGTCCAGCTCCCCGCTTCTTCGGCTTCTTCGAAGATTTCGATCGCGGGCCCGCCACTGCCCTCGATGACGTTTTCTCTTTCAGGGGTGCTGCCACCGATCAGGTTGCCGGTCATGGCGACGCCTTTCGGGTTCTTGACCCGAATCCCGGAAAGCCCCGAGCCGATGACTTCGTTGGCCCGGACTTCGTTGTCGGGGCTTTCGACGAGGATCCCGTATTCCGTGGCCGCTTCGACGGTGTTGCTGGCGATCAGGCCGGCGCCTTCGCCGACCTTGGTCCAGATCCCGATCGAACCGCCTTCGATTTCGTTGCCGGTGATGTGTCCGGTCTCGAATCGGGATTCGATGCCGGCCCCACCGGCCATGCGGATGCGGTTTTGTTCGATCGACGGCGCTTCGCTCACTCCCAGGGCGAGGGCGAATATGCCCGCAGTCGTCGGCGGGGTAACTTCGCCTCCGCCTGGGGCGAAGCCGATCCGGTTGCCTTGTACGACGAAGTCCTCGCCCCCGCTACCGCTGGCGATCCCTTCGCTTCCTCCGGCCACGTAGTTCGCTTCGGCCAAGGAGAAACCGCCAACCGTGACGTGGTCGGCGCCGCCGGCGTAGATGCCGTAGCCGCCGTTGGCAACCACGGCGGTGCCGCCGGCGTTGAGGCCGACGAAGTTGCCCTTGATGAAGGTCGACCCGGTGGCGGGTGCCTCGTTCTGGCCGGCTCCCT
Organism: uncultured Actinomycetes bacterium; assembly: GCA_963850735.1. Taxonomy (GTDB): domain Bacteria; phylum Actinomycetota; class Thermoleophilia; order Solirubrobacterales; family 70-9; genus VAYN01. The sequence continues at coordinate 82,133 of CAWKMK010000007.1, read as the reverse complement.
CTCCTTCGAGGTCGATGCCGGTCGAGGCACCCGAGATCACGTTGCAGCCGCCGTCGCAGGCCGCGGTTGCCTCGGCGCCGGCTTCCACCGACTGGCCGATTTCGTTGCTGACGGCTTTGAAGCCTTCGCCGCTGGTCGAATCGGTGATCTCGATGTCCTTGCTGTTGGCGGCCTGCGTCGAGCCGTCAGGGGCGACCCCGAAGTAATTGCCCTTGATCGCGGAGAAACTGGCGCCCTCGATGTCAAGGCCGACCCCGTTGTTGGCGAAGACGTTGCGGTCAGCTTCGGCCACGCCACCGATCACCGCGCCGTTCGACCCGGGGTCGACGAAGATGCCGACGGTGTCGGCCCCGGCGCTGCCGTCCAGTTTCACCCCGAGCCAGTCGTTCTTGGCGGTGAAGGCTCCCGATTTGTTGATCACGTTGATTCCGGTTCCCGCGCCGCTGATGGCGATGCCCTTGATTTCGACGCTGACGCTGTTGACATCGAGCCCGGCGCTGCCGCTGAGGCCGACGCACGGGCCTTTGACCAGTGCCTGGGTGTCACAGCGAGCACCTTCTTTGTTGCCGTCGATCACCACCTGGTCGGTGATGACGGGAAATTCGCCGAGCGTTATAGCGATCGTGTCGGCGAGCTGGCCGTCGAAGCTGGGGGCGAATTTGATCAGGTCGTTGGCGGTGGTGGAGGCGTTCGACTCCTCAATCGCCGCCCGCAGCGTGCATTTGCCGGCCACGGCGGTTTCGCAGACTTCCCCGCCGATGCTTTTGTCGTCTTCGTCGGTGGTGCTGTTGACTTCGTAGAGCACGGCCGAAGCGGAGGCCGGAAGCGCGAGGGCGAACAGGGCAGCGAGAAGCGTCAGGGTGACGCGGCGGCGGAAGGTCATGGGCGCGACCCTATCCCGCCCTGGCGGACGGACGGGGATTCCTAGCCAAACGCCCTAGTCAGTCGGACGAAGGCAAACCCGGGCCGGTGCGCTGCCACTCGACCTGGCCGCGACCCTCGGCGGCGGAGCGGCCGACGATGTCGTCCCACTCGTGCAGCATCCGCTTCAGCTGGGCGGTCGCCTCGGGCGGGTGGGCGGCGACTTCGGATGCCAGCTCCAGGCACGCCTGCTCGGTGCCGGCAGCCGGGGCGACGCGGTTGACGAGCCCCAGGCGCAGCGCCTCGTCGGCGCCGACCGTGCGGGAGCTGAGCAGCAGGTACTTGGCCGCCGCCAGGCCGCAGAGGGAGACCAGGCGCGCCGGGCCGACCGGGACGCCGAGGGCGGCACCGGGGAACCGCATCCGCAGGTTGGCGCCGCCGATCCGCATGTCGCAGGCGACGGCGATCTCCGCCCCACCGCCGACCACGTCGCCGTGGCAGACGGCGATCGTCGGCTTGGGGAAGTCGACGACGGCGTCGTAGAGGTCGGCGAAGAGCTGCATCCGCCGCACCTTGCCCTCATCGTCGAGCTGCTCCCTGACGTCCGCCCCGGCCGAGAGACCGAGGTGGTCGGCAGAGCTGACGACCAGCACCCGCACCGCCTCGTCGCCGCGGGCGACCGCGAGGTGCTCCAGCAGCTCGACCAGCATCTGGGTGTTGATCGCGTTGCGGGCCTGGGGACGGTTGAGCCGGATGACGGCGATGCCCCCTTCTTCGACGGAGTAGCTGGTGACCTCGTTTTCGGCGGCGGTGCCGTTCTCAGCGCTCATTCGCCGGAAGCTATCCGGTCGACGAGGCGCTCGGTCTCCTCGGCGGCATCGGCGACCAGCGCCTCGACCTCGCCCTTGGGCTCGCTGAAGCGGCCGAGCACGTGGCGGGAGACGATCTCCGGGTCGGTCGAGTCCGGCCGTCCCACCCCGATCCGGACCCGCCAGAAGTCGGCGTCGCCGAAGCCGCGTTTGAGGCTCTTGAGGCCGTTGTGGCCGGCGAGGCCGCCGCCTTGGCGAACCTTGATCTCGCCGAACGGCAGGTCGATCTCGTCGTGGAGGGCGACGACGCGATCGAGCGGCACCTTCAGCGAGCCGCGCGCCGGCCCGGCCGAGGTGCCGGATTCGTTCATGTAGGTGCGCGGCTGCAGCAGCGCCACTCGCGGGCCGCCGGGCCGGGTCCGCCCTTCGGAGATGACGCCGTTGAACTTCTGCTTCGGCTTCGGCAGGTCCCAGCGTTCGGCCAGCTCACTGGCCACCATGAAGCCGACGTTGTGGCGGGTGCGCTCGTACTCGGGCCCGGGGTTGCCGAGGCCGACGATGAGGATACGGTCGCCCTGCTCGCCGCCTTCGCGGCGGCGGAACAGCGACAGGGGCTACTCGCCCTCGCCCTCGCCGGAGTCGTCGCCGCCCTCGCCCTCGGCGCCCTCGCCCTCCTCGCCCTCGCCGACCAGCTCGGCCTCCTCCTCGACCTCGGTCGTGACTTCTTCGACCCGGGGCGGTGAGAGGGTGACGATCGTGATCTCCTCGAGGTCCTCGGCGACGAACTCGACGCCGTCGGGAGCGGTGACGATGGAGAGCTGAAGGGTGTCGTTGATCTCCATCGCGGAGACGTCGACGACGATGTTGTCGGGGATGTCGGTGGGCAGCGCTTCGACGGTGATCTCGCGGGTGACGTGCTCGAGCACGCCGCCGCCCTTGACGCCGGGCGCGACCTCGGCGCCCTCCAGCTCGAGGGTCACCTCGGCCTGGATCTTCTCGTCGAGGCGGACCTGCTGAAGGTCGATGTGCTGGAGGCTGCCCCGCACCGGGTGCAGCTGTTCTTCCTTGATCACGACGGGGATCGCTTTGCCGCCGTCGATCTCGAGATCGAACAGCGCCGCGCCCTCGCTGGTGATATTGCGCACGTCCCGTTCGCTGACCTGGAACGGCTCTGCCTCAGAGCCGCCCGAGTAGACGACGCCGGGGACGATGCCCTCGCGGCGCATGCGTCGCGAGTTGCGCGAGCCGAAGTCGGCGCGGGGTGCAGCTTTGAGAGTGGAGCGGGAGCTCGCCATCGGACGGGAGAGGATAGAGAAATCGCCGCAGGACGCGCTGTGGCACCCTTCGACTCCGATGGCCGACGATTCGAAGATCCCCAAAGGCCGCGTCCGCCGCTCCGCCAAGCTGGGCTCGATCGTCGGCGTCCAGGGCGCCCGCTACGCCGGGACCAAAGCCGCCAACGTCGGCCGCGGTGAGGAGAAGGGCAAAGAGGCGCTCGAGCAGCGCCACCTGGAGACGGCGATGAAGATGGTCGGCGCCCTCGGCCAGATGAAGGGCGCAGCGATGAAGCTCGGCCAGTTCGCCTCCTTCATCGACACCGAGTTCATCCCCGAGGAGTACCGCGAGATCTACCAGGAGCAGCTGGCCAAACTGCGCACCGACGCGCCGGCGATGCCCTGGGAGAAAGTCGTCAAGGTGCTGGAAGAGGAGTACGACGGCGAGCCGCTCTCCGAGCTCTTCGCCGAGTTCGAGGAGGAGGCCTTCGCCGCCGCCTCGATCGGCCAGGTCCACCGCGCCGTGCTGCTCGACGGCCGCGAGGTCGCGGTCAAGATCCAGTACCCGGGGATCGCCGAGGCGCTCGACGCCGACCTCCGCAACGCCGGCACGCTGGTGCGGCTGGCGCGCGCGCTGGCCCCCGGCCTCGACGCGAAGGCGATCGCCGAGGAGCTCCGCGAGCGGGTGATGGAGGAGCTCGACTACGAGTACGAGGCGCAGAACCAGCGCTCCTTCGCCCGCGCCTACCGCGAACACCCCTTCATCTACGTGCCCGAAGTCGTCACCCGGCTGTCTCGTCGCCGGGTGCTGGTCACCGAGCTGGTCAAGGGGCTGAACTTCGAGGAAACCAAGGAACTGCCGCACGAGGAGCGCAGCCGCTTCGGCGAGATCATCTTCCGCGGCAGCTTCGGCTCGATCTACCACCTGCAGCACTTCAACGCCGACCCTCACCCCGGCAACTACATCCTCATGGAGGACGGCCGGGTCGCCTTCCTCGACTTCGGGATGACCAAGAAGCTCGACCGCGAGCAGATCCTGCTCGAGCAGCGCGCCTTCGACGCCGCCTCGCGCAACGACCCGGAGGCCTTCCGCCAGGCGCTGCACGACCTCGGCTTCGTCAAGAAGCCCTCCAAGCTCGACGCCGAGCGGCTGCTCGAGCACATGCGCGTCGTCGGCGGCTGGTTCGTGATGGAGGACCGGGACCTGGAAATCAGCCCGCGGCGGGTGATGAAGATCATCGAGGCGACCAACGACCCGCGCTCGGAGTACTTCGACCTGATGCGGCGCGAGTCGCTGCCGGCCGAGGAGCTGATGGGTAGGCGGATGGAAATCGGCGTCGTCGCCGTGCTCGGCCAGCTGCGGGCGAAGCGCAACTGGCACCGGATCGCCCGCGAGTGGATCTATGCAGATCCCCCTGCAACCCCGCTCGGCGAGGAGGAGTGGGAGTACTTCGAGGAAAGAGGCGTCAAGCGGACGCCCGGTTTGGCCGAAGCGACCTAAACGGCCGGACGATCACGAGGAGGAACGATGCGCAGGATCAAACGCGGTTGGGCTCTGACCAAGAAAAGCTGGGCGCTGCTGAACGGGCACCGCGAGCTGATCCGCTTCCCGCTCTACGGCGCGGTGGCGACGACCCTGCTGGCGATCGTCTTCCTCGGCCCGGGCCTGTACCTCTGGGAGGAAGACCAGGTGGCGGGGGCGATCCCGATCATCGTCATCGGCGTCTACGTGCTCAGCTTCGTCGGCTTCTACTTCAGCGTCGGGCTCGCCGCCTGCGCCGACATGATCTTCCGCGGCCAGGAGGCGACGGTCAGCGACGGCCTCGCGGTCAGCCGCACCCGCATCGCCCAGATCAGCGGCTGGGCCGCGGTCTCGGCGGCGATCAGCCTGGTCATGGGCCTGCTCGAAAACCAGGGCGGCGCGCTCGGCACCGTCGCCGCGCGCCTGGTCGGGATGGCCTGGACCCTGGTCACCTTCCTCGCCGTGCCGGTGATCGCGATCGAGGGCACCGGCCCGTTCGAGACGATCAAGCGCTCCGGCTCACTCTTCCGCGAACGCTGGGGTCAGCAGATCACCGGCAACATCGCGATCGGCGCGGCGATCTTCCTGATCGGCGTACTGCCGGCGGCGATCCTGATCGTCGGCGGGATCGTGCTCTGGTCTTCGGCCGCCTTCCTCGGCGCGCTGCTGGTGGTGATCGGGGCGCTGGTGCTGGCGATCGCGATGCTTATCTCCCGTGCCCTGAGCGGCATCTTCGGCGTCGCCCTCTACCGCTACGCCCTCGACGGCGAGGTCGTCGGCGGCTTCACCCAGGAGGACATGGAGTCCGCCGTGAAGGTCAAAAAGGGCGGCAGGAACGCGCCGCCGACGGCGACGCCCGGCACCGTCTGAGCGCGTGGCCGAGCTCGAGGTCCGCAGCCTGACCAAGCGCTACGGAGGGACCGTCGCGGTCGACGATCTCTCCTTCGCGGTCGAGGCCGGCAAGGTCACCGGCTTCCTCGGGCCCAACGGCGCCGGCAAGACGACGACGATGCGCGCCCTGCTCGGCCTGCTGCGGCCGAGCAGCGGCGAGGCATTGGTCGAGGGACGGTCGCCGGTGGCGATGGCCGACCCGCTGCGGACGATCGGCGCCGCACTGGAGGCGACCGCCTTCCACCCCGGCCGCAGCGGCCGCAACCACCTCCGCACCCTCGCCGTCGCCGCCGGCATCCCCGGCTCGCGGGTCGACGAGGTGCTGGAGATGGTCGAGTTGACGGACGCGGCAGACCGCCGCGTCAAGGGCTACTCGCTGGGGATGCGCCAGCGCCTGGCGCTGGCTGCGGCGTTGCTGGGCGAACCGCGAATCCTGATCCTCGACGAGCCCGCCAACGGGCTCGACCCGCAGGGGATGCGCTGGCTGCGCGACCTGCTGCGCGAGCAGGCGGCGGGCGGGCGCACCGTCCTCGTCTCCAGCCACCTGCTGAGCGAGGTCTCGCAGACCGTGGACGAGCTGGTGATGATCCGCGACGGCAAGCTGGTCTCGCAGACCTCGCTGGCCGAGTTCACGGCCGGGGGCGGCGCCCAGCTGCGAGTGCGGGCCGCGAACCTGGCCGCGCTGGCGGCCGGTCTGGGAGAGGCCGGGGCGACCGTGACCCGCGACGGCGACGAGGCGCTGCTGGTCAGCGGGATCGACGCCGAGCGGATCGGCGACCTCGCCCTGCGGCAGGGGACCGCGATCCACGAACTGGCGCCGCAGCGGCGCAGCCTCGAGGAGCGCTTCATCGAGCTGATGGGCGACGAGGAGACCGCATCGTGAACCTGCTGCGGAGCGAGTGGCTGAAGCTGTGGACGACCCGGACGACGTGGGTGATGCTCGGCATCGCCCTGCTCGGCGAGGGGCTCTTCGCCGGGCTCTACGTCGGCCTCGCCCCGCTTGACGAGATCGGCGAAGTCGAAACCGTGGCGACCGGGACGGGCCTGCTGCTGGTGATGCTGCTCGTGCTCGGCGTGCTGATCGCTACCACCGAGTTCCGCCACGGCACCGCCAGCTCGACCTTCCTGGTCTCGCCCAAGCGCTACCCGGTCCTGGTCGGCAAGCTGGGGGTGGCGCTGCTAGTCGGCCTGCTGGCCGGAGTCGCCTACGTCGCCGTCAACGGCGGCCTGGCGCTGCCGCTCTTCTCCGACCGCGGTGGCGATCTGCCCGCCAGCGGCGACCTGGCCGAGGTCTACCTCGGCGTCGTCGTCTCCTACGCGCTGATCTGCGCCTTCGGCCTCGGCGTCGGCGCGATCGTCCGCAACCAGGTCGGCGCGATCATCGCCGCTATCGCCTTCTTCTTCGTCCTCTCGCCGCTGCCGGAACTGCTTCCCGGCTCGATCGGCGACTACTTCCCGGCGCAGGCGATCGGCTCCCTGCACGGCAGCAGCGAAGGCGACGGCAGCCTCAATCAGCTCTCGGGCGGGCTCGTCTTCGCCGCCTGGGCCGGTGGCCTCGTCGCCCTCGGCACCCTGCTGATCTGCCGCCGCGACCTCAGCGAATGACGATTGGTGAGTTAACCCGCCTATAGCGGGGTTAACTCACCAATCGCTGGAACAAACGCGGGTCGTTGGAGCAGATGCCGTCGACACCCGCGGCGACCAGCTTCTGCATCCGCGGCAGGTCGTCGACCGTCCAGGCGATCAGCTCGACCCCGGCGAGGTCGCAGATCCGCGCCAGCCGCGGCGTGACCAGCGGGTGGTAGACCCACATCGCCGCGACCCCGAACTGGGGCAGCTTCTGCGCGGCGAGGCCGGGTAGGCGGTGGCGCATCGCCATCAGCGCCGCCAGCATCGGGCCCTTGGCCCAGCGCTTGCTGTTCCAGTCCTTGGTCACTTTGGGATAGGTCCAGCCGCGCCGCAGCGCCGGCTGCAGCTCGAGGATGCGGCGCAGCGTGTGCATCTCCATCGTCGAGATCATCGCCCGCTCAACCAGTCCCCGCTCCTGCAGCGCCTCGACCACCTCCTCCTCCCGGCCCGGCAGCTTGATGTCGAGGTCGATCTCGACCCGGTCGAGCGGCGGCTCGAGGAAGGCGTCGAGCGCCTCGGTCAGCTTCAGCGGCGTCCGCCGCTCGGCGTCTCCCCAATCGTGGGCAACGACCAGCGGGTGCCGCTGCTCCAGCGGCAGGTGAGCGTCCGGCAGCCAGAGGACATCGAACTCGATCGTGTCGGCCCCGGCCCCGACCGCGGCGCGGAAGCTCTCCACCGTGTTCCCAGCCACGATCGCGTCGGCCCCCTTGTGGCCGACCAGGCGCAGCTTGCGCTCGGGAGCTCAACAAAATCCTCCGAGGTTCGCGTTGGCCGCCGAGTACCCGAAGAAGGGATAAGCGAAGAACCCAAGAGCGACGAGGCAGATGGGAAGCAGCAGGCCGACGTCGTCCGCCCCCTTGTCGGCCATTGCCGCGACCACCAGTCCGACGAAGGTCAGCCCCGCCAGGACCAGGCCCGCAAGGAGGACTCCGGCAAGCGCCGAGATGTCGGCGCTGAACGCCGCCCCCAACACGACCGCCACAGCAACCACGGCCACGGTCACCCGCGCACCGCCCTCGCCAATGGAGCGATTCCGCCACATCGCCACCAGGCGCACCAGCCCTGCCCCGCCCACCGCCACGGAACAGAGAGCGATGACCGCCCACATCACCGGGCCGCCTCCGTCGTCGTCCTCCCCCGATGGCGCGTTGCACACGTCAACTGGAAGGGAGAGCCAGGCGGCGAGGACGACGACAATCAGAAGGACCAGCGGCAGCAGGATCCACGGACCCAGCCAGCCGGAATCCGCCGTGTCTTCCACTTCTCCGGAGCCGCTCAGAACAGCTGGTTCTCGCCGGCGAAGATCTCGGAGACCGAGTCGTCGGTGAAGATGCGGCGGATCGAGTCGGCGAAGGTGCCGGCGGTGGAGAGCACGGTGATGTTGTCCGGGGCGCCGGGCCGCAGCGGCATCGTGTCGGTGACGACGATCTGCTCGATCGCCGAGTTTTCCAGCCGTTCGTAGGCCGGCCCGGAGAAGACGCCGTGGGTGGCGCAGGCGATGACCCGCGCCGCGCCCTCGTCGAGCACGGTCTGGGCAGCGGCGCAGAGGGTGCCGGCGGTGGCGATCATGTCGTCGACCAGGACCGCGGTCTTGCCCTTGACGTCGCCGACGACGTAGCCGATCTCGGCGACCGCCTGGGCCGGGCGCTCCTTCTCCATCACCGCCCACTGGGTGCCGATCCGGCGGGCGAAGTTGCGCGCGGTCTTAACCCGGCCGGCGTCGGGCGAGACGATCACCAGCTCGTCGTTCAGTTCCTGGTCGATGAACCACTGGGTCAGCATCGGCATCGCGGTCATGTGGTCGACCGGGACGTGGAAGAAGCCCTGGACCTGGCCGGCGTGGAGGTCCATGGTGAGGACGCGGTCGACGCCGACTCCCTCGAGGCACTTGGCGACGATCCGGGCGGAGATCGGCTCGCGCGGGGCCGACTTCTTGTCCTGGCGCGCGTACCCGTACCAGGGGAGGACGGCGATGATCCGGTGCGCGGAGGCGCCCTGGGCGGCATCGATCATCGTCAGCAGCTCCATCAGGGCGTCGTTCGGGGTCATCCCTTCGGCCTCGTTGGCGCAGGTCGACTGGACGAGGAACACGTCCGCCCCGCGGATCGATTCCTCGTAGCGGCAGTAGACCTCGCCGTCGGCGAAGGTCTTCAGCGTCACCTGGCCGAGGTCGAGGCCGAGCTTGCCGGCGACCTTGGCGGCAAGGTCCATCGAGCAGCGGCCGCCGAAGACCATCATCTTCTTCGTGTAGTCGTGGTCGATGCCAGTCGCCACCTGCGGGCGCTCCTCGATCATGCTCACGCGTCGTTGTCCTCTCGCATCTCGGCCGCCTTGCGAGCGGCGTATCCGTCGATGTTCCGTTGCGCATTCTCACTGACGCCGAGAGCCCCCTCGGGCACGTCGTCCTTGATCACTGCGCCAGCGCCAGTGTAGGCGGAGTCGCCGACTTCTACCGGTGCGATCAGCATCGTGTCAACGCCGATGCGCACGTCGCGGCCGATAACCGTGCGGTTCTTGCGGAAACCGTCGTAGTTGGCGGTGATCGTGCCGGCGCCGAGGTTGCTGCCGGGGCCGATGTCGGCGTCGCCGACGTAGGCGAGGTGCGGGACCTTGGTCCCCTCCCCCACGTGGGAGTTCTTGATCTCGACGAAAGTGCCGGCCTTGGCGCCGTCCTCGAGCAGGGCACCGGGGCGCAGGTAGGCGAAGGGGCCGACCGAGCAGCCGGCGCGAACGTCGCACTCGACCAGGCAGGAGTGCAGGACTTGGGAGCCGGCGCCGACCGAGCAGTCGATCAGGGTGCTGAGCGGGCCGACGACGGCCTCGGCGGCGATCGCGGTCTCACCGCGGAGCGTGGTGCCGGGCTCGATCCGGGCGTCGGCGGCGATCTCGACCCCGGCGTCGATCCAGGTGGAGGCCGGGTCGACGACGGTGACCCCGGCGAGCATGTGGGCCTCGAGCAGGCGACGGCGGCCCTCGGTCTCGACCGCGGCGAGGTCGACCCGGTTGTTGACGCCCAGGGTCACGGCGAAGTCGTCGGCCTGGTGCGGGAGGACGGTGTGGCCGGCCTCGCGCAGGGCCGGGAAGGCGTCGGGCAGGTAGTACTCGCCCTGGGCGTTGTCGTTGGAGAGGCCCTTGAGAGCCTCCGCCAGCGGTGCCGCGTCGAAGGCATAGGTGCCGGCGTTGATCTCGCGGATCGCCAGCTGCTCGGAGTCGGCGTCGCCGACGGCTTTGGCCTCGACCACGCGCTCGACCTGACCCGAGGCGTCGCGGACGACGCGGCCGTACGAGCCGGGGTCGTCGAGTTCGATCGTCATCAGCGTCGCCGCGGCGCCCGAGGAGGCGTGGGCCTCGAGGAAGCCGGAGATGACCTCGGCGGAGATCAGCGGGTGGTCGCCGGAGAGGACCAGGACCGTCTCGCTTTCCTCGATCAGCGGCAGGGCGGCCCGGACCGCGCCGCCGGTGCCGTCGGGCTGGGGCTGCTCGACCTTCTCGACGCCGTCGGGCAGGCCGGCGGAGAGGTCGCGACCGGGAGAGACGATCGCCGCTACCCGGCCGGCACCGGCCTCGCGCGCGGCGAGAATCGGCCAGGCCACCATCGGCCGGCCGCAAACGGGATGCAGCATCTTCGGCGTCGAGGAACGCATCCGCGTGCCCTCGCCCGCCGCCATGACAAGCACCAGAGGCGAACTCACCCGTAAAGCGTATTGGGGGGAGGGGCCGTGTGCCTCCACCAGAGGCCGTTGCGCAGCAGATTGCGGGCCGGGTTTGGCTTGCTTGTCCGGAAGCCTCTGGGTGAGGGCACACGCCCCCTCCCTACGGCACGCTCAGTTAGGCGCGCTTCGAGAGCTCTTTGCCCAACTGGGCAGCCGAAACGAGGGTCCAGCCGGCGAAAATGAGGTCTATTCCTACGAGCAGGCCGATCGCCCAGTCGGCGCTGCTGGGGAACTTGGCGAGGATCAGGATCCCGATCAGCAGGCCGGCGATGCCGCTGAGGCCGAGCAGGCCGGCGTTCGGCTCGCCGCGGGCGATGAAGGCGATCACCGTCCGGGTCAGGCCCATGAAGAGGAAGTAGATCCCCAGAACGAAGGTCAGGGTGAGGGTGCCGCTGTGGGGTTCGACGATCAGCCAGAGGCCGACGATCACGGTCAGCACCGCCCACAGCATCCGCAGCGCCAGCGTTCCGATCGAGTGGGCCGAGAAAGCGGCGGCGACCAGGACGATGCCGACGAAGAGCAGCAGCCAGCCGATGAAGATCGCGGTCCCGACCGAGGCCACGGCGGGCACCAGGATCGCGATGCAGCCGAGCACGATCGCCGCGACGCCGACGAACATCAGCGCCTTCCAGCTGCGGCTCAGCCCCTCGCGCACCTCAGGGTCGAGCGAAGCTCCTCCGATCTCCATGGGACGAAACCTAAACGCCTACGCGGACGGCTCGCAGGAGTTTCGCTCGCGTTCGCGCTCGTAGAACCGCACCCACTTGCGAACCGCGTTGTCAGAGACGCCGTATTTGCGGCCGACCGCGCAGTAGCTGGTCGCCTCGATCTCGGCGAGGAGCTGCTCGTACGGAGGGCGCTCAACCTGTCTGGCTGACTGGCCCGGCCGGCCTCGTAGTTTCGAGCGATCCCAGCGAGTTCCACACGCACGCGAGCAGTAACGCTGCTCGGGTCTTCCAGGCACGAAGCTGCTTCCACAGCGCCGACAGGATCTCTTCGCTTTCTCCACCCGATTCTTACGCCCGCAATGGGTGTCCAAGGTCGCGGCACAGTTGGGGCAGACGATCCTCAGATTCTTTAAACGGTGATCGTCGCGTACACCGTTGATGTGGTCGAGGATCATCCCCATGGGCCGACCGTGCCACATCTCGTCCTGGCCGCACATCTCGCATACCGGTTCCTTCAAGCCCTCTTGGAAAAGCCGTCGCTTCACGTGCTGACGCGAATAGGTGGATTTCTCAACAAGCACCTCGTCCAGCGGACGCGCCGGCAGGCTGAAGTTTCCCTCGATGCATCGCGTGGGATCGAAGTGCTCGGTGGAGATCTCCCAGAGATCCGCGTATTTCTTCAGCACCCGCCAAGCGCCACCACTAGGACAGAGCCCGAGCTTGCGCAGGCTCTCTGCCCACGAATAAGAGGCGGCTATCGCTGCTCTGGCCTGCTCCTCCGTGTAGCTCAGTGGCCTCCCTGCCATAGGAGAAGCATCGCAGATGCTGCAGACGGAAAGTTACTACTGGGGAGCCCGGGCTCGAACCGGGAATGGGTCATCCAAAGTGACCAGTGTTGCCTATTACACCACTCCCCAAAGGGCCTTTACAGCTTAGAGCGACCTGCCTACTCCTCCGCCGAGCGGACCACTTTGCCGCCCTTCGCTCCGGGCTCCAGCGCCGGGCCGCGGGGGGAGGCGATGCCGAGGACGCGCATCGCCTTCAGGCCGAGGCCGAGCTTCTCGCGGCCTTCGGTGGCGCTGACGTCGTGGCCACAGAGGTCACGGACGCGCTCGAGGCGGTAGCGGATCGTGTGGCGGTGGGTGAAGAGCTGTTTGGCGGTGGCGGCGACGTTGCCGTCGTTGTCAAGGTAGGCCTCGACGGTGGCGACCAGCTCGGTCTCGTATTGCTCGTCGTAGGCGACCAGGGGCTCGACCGTCTCCGCATAGAAGCGTTCGAGCTCGGCCGGGTCCTCGCTCATCGCCGGCAGCAGCAGGCGGTAGGCGCCGGTGTCCTCGAAGGCGAGCGAGGCGAGCCCCTCCGCCTCGCCGACGTTGACCGCCAGCTGCGCCTCGCTGCCGGCGCGGTAGAGGTCGACCGGGTCGGCGGCGCGGCGGCTGCGTCCGACAGTCAGGTGGAAGCCGGAAAGGCTGTCGTCGAGCTCACGCGAGAGCCCGGCCGCGGCACGGGCGAGGCGCTCGTCGTCCTCGGCGGGGACGATCGCGGCGATCTCGGCCGCCGCCTCCCCTCCGTCGCTGGCCGCCAGCGAGCCCGGCGCCAGCGCCCGCAGCGCCCGCTGGGCCAGGACCAGAACCCGCTCGCGCCACTCTCCCGTCTGAGCCGCCCGCGGCGCCGCCCGCAGCACGACCACGCCGGCGCCGCGGTCGAGGTCGGCGCCCAGCTCCGAGGCCTGGGCGACGATGTCGCGCCGGTCGGTCACTTCGCGCCGCAGCACAGCCCGCACGAAGGCGCCAGCGGCCTCCTCGCTCTCCCACTCGGGCGAGCGCGAGCGCTCCAGCTCCAGCGCCAGCAGCGTCGTCACCATCCGCGCGATCGTCGGGTCGGGCGCCACCTTGGCCCGGTAGCGCAGCTCGCCGACCACGGTGTCGGCGACCCGCAGCTCGACCGCGGTCACGCCCTCGCCGCCGGAGAGCAGCTTCTGCTCCTGGTCGGAGGAAGCGCCCGCCACGGCGAGGACCGCGCTGGAGCGGTCGATCAGGGCGACGCTGGCGTCGAGCAGCCGCGCCGCCGCACGGGCGACCGCGGGCAGCCCGGCGCCGGACTCGACCGCTTCGGAAAGCGCGTCGAGCAGGCCCGCACTCTCGGTGCTCGTAGAGCCAGACATCCAGCCATTATCCGGATGCGTGCCTGACGGCGCCGGATCCGCCGCCCCCTGCCTACGTTCCGTTGATGAAATTCACGATGTCCGTGTAGTAGTAGACGACCGCCAGCCCGATCACGACGCCGCCGATGACCAGCGCCGCGAGGACGAAGAGTGAGAGGAATCCGGCCGCGGCCTTCTCCCAGAGCCGGCCGTAGGAGCTCAGCGCCGGGACCAGGATCAGGGTCACGAAGATCGCCAGGCAGATCACGGCGGCCGCCCCGTAGAGCACGTACTGGTGACCGAGGTCGGTCAGAGCAAGAAGGGTCACTGGATTGGATTTTGGCGCACTTGCGAGACGACCAGCCCGACGAGGGCGCAGAAGGAGAAGGCCGCCGCGCCCAGCGCCCAGCCGGCGTTGACGTCGGAGAGGTAGTGGACCTGGAGGTAGACGCGCGAGAGCCCGACCAGCGCGGTCAGCACGATCCCGGCGACGACCACCGCGGTGGCGCGCGCCATCCCCGGCCGCAGCCGCAGGACGATCGTCACCGCCAGCCAGAGGTAGATGACCGAGTGGGCGGCGTGGGCGCTGGGGAAGGAGGAGCCGGAGCTGGAGACGAGCGGTTCGGGCGGGCGGGGGCGGGCGACCGCGTCCTTGAGCTCGGTCACGCCGATCTGGATGATCGTCACCCCGGCGAGCAGGACGCAGAGCTCGACCCAGCGCCGCCGCCAGGCGAGCAGCGCCGCCGCGACCAGGGTCAGGGCCGAGGTGAATCCGCTGGAGCCGAAGAAGGTGATGACCTTGGCGAGGCTGGTGAGAAAGCCCGTATGGAGCCATTCGACGACTTCGGCGGCGGTTTCGTCGCCGGGCGTCGGGCCTGGGTCGCCGCTGACGATCACCGTGTAGGCGATCAGGACGAAGAGCGAGACCGCCAGGGCCGCCATCAGCGAGGTGAATTCGAGCCCGAAGGTGCCGCCCGGCGTCACCCGGTCCCAGAGGAAGCGCAGCTCGCGCCGGCGGGCGAGGTCGACCATCCAGGCGGTCGCCCGGTGGCCCTCCATCCAGCCCACGATCGCGTCGCGGTTGCGCTGCTCGCGCAGGCGGCGGACGACCCAGACGGTGGTGGCGACGACGACGATCAGCGTCGCCAGCAGGAAGGCGCCGCGGGCGGCGTAGTGGCCGGCGGTCTCGATGCTACGGCTGAAGAAGTAGCCGATCAGGATGTGGAGCGAGGCCCAGAGCCCGGTGCCGAGGATGCTGTAGGGGACGAAGGCGCGGTACCCCATCCCCGAGCTGCCGGCGATGAACGGGGCGAAGGCGCGGACGAGGCTGATCCAGCGGCCGATGAAGATCGTCTTGCCGCCGTGACGGCCGAAGTAGTCCTCGACTTTTTCGAAGCGCTCGTGGCTGATCCCGACCCGCGGCCCGTGCTTCATCACGAACTCGCGGCCGAGCCGGCGGCCGAGGAAGAAGCTGGTCGTGTCGCCGAGCCAGGCGGAGAACCAGGCGATCGCGATCAGCAGGTAGATGTCGATCGCGCCCTGGCCGGCGACGGCGCCGCCGAGCAGCATCACCGTCTCCCCCGGCACGACCAGGCCGATGAAGGCGCCGGTCTCGGCGAAGGCGAAGAAGCCGACCAGCAGGTAGGTCCAGGCGCCGAGCGTTTCGGAGATGTCTTCCAGCAGGTTCTGCAGGTCGAGGTGACCGAGCTGGCGGCCGATGAAGTAGTAGGCGACGGCGGCCGTCGCGACGGCGGCGGCGATCAGCAGTCGTTTGCGGGTGCTCTTCCCCTCTCCCTCGCCGGGCAGCTTCATGGCGCCAGTTTCGCGCGCCCGGCGGCGCAGACGATCGCTTCGGTAGTGGCGAGCAGATCGGCCGCGGCCTCGGCGGCGGCCAGGTCCGGGAAGAGGCCGACCGCGGTCGGGCCGGAGCCGCTGAGGATCGCCAGCGGGGCGCCGGCGTCGCGGAGGGCATCGAGCGCCTCGCCGACGTCGGGCCGCAGCGAGCGCGCCGCCGGCTCCAGGTCGTTGACCAGCAGCTCGGGATAGCCGAGCGGCGAGGCGCCGGCCCCGGCGGCCCGCCGTAGTTGCTCCGCCAGCTCGCCCAGCTCCTCCGCCGGGCGGCCGAGGCCGAGGCGGTCGCACTCGGCGAAGACCGCCGCGGTGCTGAGCCCGCCGCCGCCCGGCAGCAGCACCGCCGCGTGCTCAGCCGGCTCGGGCAGGGGCTCGACCAGCTCGCCGGCGCCGCGGACGAGCGCCAAGGAGGGGCGCAGCTGCGAGGGGATGTCGGCGCCGAGCTCGGCTGCCAGCTCGGGCAGGTCGGCGACCTCGCCGGCGGCGAGGCGGAGCACCGCTGCGGCGTCGCCGCTCCCCCCGCCGAGGCCGGCCGCGACCGGTACCCGCTTATCGATCTCGATCCGCAGCGGCTCGTGCTCCCAGCCGCGCTCGCGCAGCCCGCCCAGCGCCTTCGCCGCCAGGTTCTCGCCCTCGACCCCGGGGCAGAGGACTTCGTCGCGCTCGGCCGGGGAGACCTCGATCAGGTCGGCCAGCTCGAGCGGCTCGAACAGCGAGCAGAGCTCGTGCAGCCCGTCCTCGCGGGTCGGGCCCAGGTAGAGGCAGAGGTTGAGCTTGGCCGGGGCGCGGAGCAGCATCAGCCGCGCAGCTTCGCGGAGAGGGCGGCGAATTGCTCCGGCGCGAGCGCCTCGGCGCGGGCGTCTTCCGCCAGGCCCAGCTCGGCCAGCGCCGCCCGAGCCGCGGCGCGACCGCCCGGCGCGGCGTGCTCGAGCGAGCGGGCCAGCGACTTGCGGCGGTGGGCGAAGGCGGCGCGGATCAGCTGCCGCGTCTCGGCGTCGGCGCCGGGGCCGGTCCGCCGCAGGCGCAGGATCGCCGAATCGACCCGCGGCCGCGGCTTGAAGACGGCGGGGTCGACGGCGCGCAGCAGCTCCACCTCGCAGGCGAGCTGGGCGACCGCGCTCGGCGAGCCGTAGGTGCGGCTGCCCGGCGCCGCCCGCAGCCGGTCGGCGATCTCCCGCTGGACCATCACCGTCCAGCGCCGCAGCAAGGGCAGCTGCTCGATCGTCCGCAGGATCAGCGGCGTCGCCACCGAGTAAGGCAGGTTGGCGACCATCGCCGTCGGCGCCGGCTCCAGCGCCGCGAGGTCGAGCTTCATCGCGTCGCCCCAGTGCAGGTCGACGTTCGGCAGCGCCGCGACCGGCGCCAGCGCCCCCTCCAGCCCGCGGTCGATCTCAACCATGTGCAGGTGCGTCGCGGCGGCCGCCAGCCGCTCGCTCAGCACCCCTTCGCCGGCGCCGACCTCGAGCACCACGTCCTCGGGACCCAGCTCGGCGTCGCGGACGATCGCGTCGAGCAGGTTGGGGTCGGCGAGGAAGTTCTGCCCGAGCCGAACCACGGCTACCAGCCGAAGAGCGCCCGCGCGTTGGCCTCCACGGTCCGCTCCAGCTCCTCGTAGGAGACCTCGCGGACGGCGGCGACTTCGCGTGCGGTCTCGACCACGAAGGCGGGCTGGTTGCGCTTTCCACGCATCGGCTGCGGGGCAAGGTAGGGCGCGTCGGTCTCGACCAGAATCCGGGTCGCCGGCACCTTCGCGGCGGCGAACAGCAGCTCCTTGGCGCTGGGGTAAGTGGCGTTGCCGGCGAACGAGCAGTACCAGCCGCGCTCGGCCGCGTCGTCGACCCGGTGCGGGGCCGAGAAGCAGTGAAGGATGACCGGCGCGTCGCCCGCGTGCGCGTCGAGGGTGGCGAAAATCTCGTCGCTGGCGCTCGTCTCCCCCTCCGGGTCGCGGGCGTGGATCACGATCGGCAGGCCCAGCTCGCGGGCGATCTCGATCTGCGCCGCGAAGGCGCGCCGCTGATCCTCCGGCGCAGCGGTGTCGCGGTAGAAGTCGAGGCCGGTCTCGCCGATCGCCCGCACCTTCTCGTGGGCGCCGAGGCGGCGGATTTCCGCTTCCGCCTCAGCATCGAAGCCGGTGGCGTCGTTGGGGTGCCGGCCGACCGCGGCGAAGACCGCCTCGTGGCGCTCGGCGCTCGCCACCGCGACCGGGTTCGACTCGGGCCCCATCCCGATCGTCAGCATCCGCGTCACGCCCGCCTCGGCGGCCGCCGCGACCAGCTCCTCCTCGCTGCCGTCGCAGAGCATCAGGTGGGTGTGGGAGTCGATCATCGGAGGGGTCAGCCTATCCTCGTGCGATGGTCCGCCGGCTCTGCCTGACGATGGTCGCGGCGCTGCTGCTCCTCGGCAGCGGAACCGCCGCCGCCGGGCCTCCCCCAGCCGGCGCGCGTCGTCCTCACCGTGCTCGAGAACCGCGAGTACGACGAAGTCATCGGCAGCCCGGAAGCGCCCTACCTGAACAGCCTGGCGCGGCGGGGCGCCATCGCCACCAACTACTTCGGCGTCACCCATCCCTCCCTGCCCAACTACCTCGCCCTCTTCGCCGGCTCGACCTTCGGGATCGCCGAGAACTGCACCGATTGCGTCGTCAACGGGTCGAACCTGGCGACCCAGCTGTCCCGTGCCGGCGTCTCCTGGCGCGCCTACATGGGAGACCTGCCGCACCCCTGTTTCGCCGGCGCCGAGTACGGCAGCTACGCGAAACGCCACAACCCCTTCGCCTACTTCCCGTCGATCGCCGCCGTGCCGGCGCGCTGCCGGGAGCTGGTCCCGGAAACGCGGTTGCGCGCCGACCTCGCGCGGCACCGCCTGCCGCGGTTCAGCTGGCTCACCCCCGACCTCTGCGACGACGGCCACGACTGCTCCCTCGCCGAGGCCGACGAGCACCTGCGGGGGCTCGGCCCGCCGATCCTCCGCCAGCTCGGCCCGGGCGGCCTTCTGGGTGATCACCTTCGACGAGGGGACAAGCGACGCCGGCTGCTGCGGGGTCCCCGGCGGCGGTCGCGTGGCGACGATTCTTGTCGGGCCCGGCGTCCCCCGCGGCGCCGAGATCCGCCGGCCGGCCAACCACTACTCGCTGCTCGCGAGCATCGAGGACCACTTCGGCCTGCCGCGGCTGCGGCTCGCCCGCTCGGCCCGGCCGCTGGCGCCGGCGCTGTTCGGCGCGACGGGCTAGCCTCACCGCGATGCCGGACCCCGCCGACTACTACCGCGAGATCTACCTCCGTGGCCTCGGCGGCGAGACGCCGGCGATCCCCGTCCCCGTCGCCGACCTGGAGGCCAAGGCGATGGCGGCGATGGACCCCAAAGCCGCCAACTACGTCTGGGCCGGCGCCGGGACCGAGGACACGATCGACGCCAACGTCGAGGCCTTCCGCCGCCGCCGGATCGTGCCGCGGATGCTGCGCGACGTCTCCGCCCGCGACCTCTCCACCACCGTGCTCGGCACGGCGATGCCGGCGCCGCTGCTGCTGGCGCCGATCGGGGTGCAGGCGGTCGTCCACCCCGACGGCGAGCTGGCCACCGCCCGCGCCGCCGCCGCGGTCGGCGCGCCGATGATCGTCCAGCACCGCCTCCCACTTCAGCCTCGAGGAGATCGCCGAGGCCGGCGGCGAGGCGCCGCGCTGGTTCCAGCTCTACTGGCCCAACGATCCCGAGCTGGCCCGCAGCTTCGTCGAGCGCGCCGAGCGGGCCGGCTACGGCGCGATCGTCCTCACCGTCGACACCTTCATCCCCGGCTGGAAGCCGCGCGACCTGCAGCAGGCCTGGCTGCCCTTCCTCAACGGCATGGGCGTCGGCCAACTACTTCCAGGACCCGGTCTTCCGCGCGGCGCTGGAGAAGCCGCCGGAGGAGGACCGTCGGCGCCGCCACCGGCCACTTCCTCGGCGTCCAGGCCAACCCGGCGCTGAGCTGGGACGACCTCGCGCAGCTGCGAGCGATGACCTCGCTGCCGATCGTCGTCAAGGGGATCCAGCACGTCGACGACGCCCGCGAGGCGGTGCGGCCGCGGCGTCGACGGGATCGTCGTCTCCAACCACGGCGGCCGCCAGGTCGACGGCGCGATCGCCTCGCTCGACGCGCTGCCGGCGATCGCCGAGGCGGTCGGCGGCGACCTCGCGATCCTCTTCGACAGCGGCGTCCGCGGCGGCGCCGACGTGCTGAAGGCGCTCGCCCTCGGCGCCGACGCCGTCTGCCTCGGCCGCCCCTACGTCTGGGGCCTGGCGCTCGACGGCCAGGCCGGGGTCGAAGCGGTGCTGAAGATGGTCCTCGCCGAGCTCGACCTGACGATGGCGCTCTGCGGCCTGACCCGGCCCGAGCGAGATCGGCCGCACCTGGACCGCTACTCGCCGAAAATCGGTGCGCTTTTTGTCCGCCATAGCGACCAAAAGCGCACCGCGATGCTCAGTCGATCTTCGGGAAGAGCGGCGGCACCCGCTCGACCCTCTGGCCGCCCGGGCGCGAGCCCAGCTCGGCCAGCTCCCGGCCCTCTTCGCGCCAGCGCCGCCAGCAGCGTCTCGCTCGTCTGCGGCAGATAGGGGACGAGCAGCAGCGTCGCCACCCGCAGTCCCTCGACCAGGTTGTAGAGGACTTCGTCGAGCCGCTCGGGGTCGGCCTCGTCCTTGGCCAGCACCCACGGCTGGGTCTCCTCGACGAAGCGGTTGAGGCGGCGGACCAGGACCCAGGCCACCTCCAGCGCCTGGGTCAGCTCGGCCCGGTCGAGCAGCTCGCTGAAGCGGCGCGACGGCGCCTTCGAAGTCCTCGGCCAGGGTGGCGTCGACCGGCGCCGACCGGGACGGTGCCGTCGCGGTAGCGCTCGACCATCGCCAGCACCCGGCTGGCGAGGTTGCCGTAGTCGTTGGCGAGCTCGGTCTCGTAGCGCGCCTCGAAGCCGGCGGTGGAGATCGAGCCGTCCTGGCCGAAGCTGACCTCGCGGAAGAGGTAGAAGCGCAGCGCGTCGGCGCCGAAGCGCTCGATCACCTCGAACGGGTCGAGCACGTTGCCGAGGCTCTTCGACATCTTTTTCTCGCCCATCAGCAGGTAGCCGTGGATCGTCATCCGCCGCGGCGGCTCGAGGTCGGCCGCCAAGCAGAGCGCCGGCCAGATCACCGCGTGGAACTTGAGGATGTCCTTGGCCATCACGTGCAGGCTGGCCGGCCAGTAGCGCTCGGTCAGGTCCTCCCCCTCGCGGGCGAACGTCAGCGCCGTGACGTAGTTGAGGAGCGCGTCGAACCAGACGTACATCCGCTGCTCGGGGTCCCAGGGCAGCGGCAGCCCCCACTTCAGGTTCGGGCGCGAGAGCGAGACGTCTTCGAGGCCCGCCCTTGATGAAGGAGACCGCCTCGTTGCGGCGGAAGTCGGGGACGACGAAGTCCGGCTGCTCCTCATACAGGCCTTCCAGCTGCTCCTGGAAGGCGGAGAGGCGGAAGAACCAGTTCTCCTCGCGTTCCTTCTCGCAGCGGGATCTCGTGGATCGGGCAGGTGTTGCCGGGCCCCAGCTCGCGCTCGGTTTTGAAGTCGGCGCAGCGCGGGCAGTACCAGCCCTCGTAGACCCCTTTGCTCACCCAGCCGTTGTCGTAGACCCGCTGCATGATCTCGGCGACCTTGCGCGGTGTGGCGCGGATCGGAGGTGCGGATGAAGAAGTCGTTGGTGGCGTCGATGATCGGCATCAGTCGCTTCGAACTTCGCCGCGTTGCGTGTCGGCCAGCTCCTGCGGCGTGATCCCCTCCCGCTCCGCCGCGTTCTCCATCGGCTCCCCGTGCTCGTCGGTGCCGGTGAGGAAGAAGACGTCCTCCCCCCGCTGCCGCATGTGCCGCGCCAGCACGTCCGCGGCCATCGTCGAGTACGCGTGCCCGAGGTGCGGCTCCGCGTTGACGTAGTAGATCGGGGTGGTGACGTAGAATTGTTACCGCTCATCCTGGGCGAGCACGCTAGCGATTAGCGCCTCGACTGGAGACTGTCGCCTTTCTCTCGCATACCGAGAGGAAAGCGGCATCTCACCGCCGCGCCTCGCGCCCGGTCAGCGCTTTGTAGAGGTCGTTGGCGCGGGTCCCGGTGAGCGCCGCGACGACGCTGGCGGCGGCGCGGGGCCGCGCGCCGGACTGGACCAGGTGGCGGAGGGCGTCGACCGCGAAGCCGACGTCTTTGTCGTGCTCGCTGGAGGCGGCGGGGCCGATGACGAGGACGATCTCGCCTTTGACGTCGCCGCGGAAGCGGCGGGCGAGTTCGCCGAGGGAGCCGCGGGCGACCTCCTCGTGCATCTTGAGTCAGCTCGCGGCAGACGGCGGCCTCGCGGTCGGGCGCGAGCGAGGCGAGCGCGGCCAGGGACTCGCCAACCCGGCGCGGCGACTCGAAGGCGACGACGGTCTCGGTCGAGCGCAGCACCCGCTCCATCTCCCCCGCCCGGCGCGGCAGGAAGCCCTCGAAGCGCCAGCGGTCGGTCGGCAGCCCGGAGGCGACGAGGGCGACCGGGACCACCGACGGGCCCGGCAGCACCGTCACCTCGAGGGCCCGGTCGATGCAGCGGCGGATCAGCTTGTAGCCGGGGTCGGAGATCGCCGGCATCCCGGCGTCGGAGACGAGGGCGACGATGTCGCCGCGCTCGATCCGCTGCGCCAGCTCGGTCGCCCGCGCCGCTTCGTTGCCCTCGTGGTTGGAGACCAGCCGCGGCGCCGGCCGGATCCCGCAGCTTGTCGAGCAGCGAGCCGGTGCGGCGGGTGTCCTCGCAGGCGATGAAGTCGGCGCTGACCAGCGCCTCGCGCACCCGCGGCGTGACGTCGTCGAGGTTGCCGATCGGCGTCGGGCAGACGACGAGCGCGCCGGGCATCAGCCCGCGCCCTTGTTCGAGTTCGGTCGCGCGCCATCGCCGCGGCGCCGATCATCCCGGCGTCGTTGCCGAGCGTCGCCTCGAGGATCGGCGTCTCGTTCATCGGCGTTCAGCGCCCGTTCGCGCACTTCGCGCCGGGCCGGCTCCAGCAGCAGGTCGCCGGCCGCGATCACGCCGCCGCCGACGACGATCGCGTTGGGCTGGAAGATGTTGGCGAAGCTCGAGCAGGCGACGCCGAGCCGGCTGCCGATCAGCTCGAAGACGCCGATCGCGACTTCGTCGCCGGCGAGCGCGCACTCGGTGACCACCTTGCCGTCGACCTCGCCGCCCTCGGCGAGCACCTTGCCGAGCGCCGAGTCCGGGCGCGCTTTCCGCCGCCGCCCGGCCCTCGCGGCCGAGCGCCGTGCCCGAGGCCAGCGCCTCGACGCAGCCGTGGTTGGGGCAGTTGCCCTGGCAGGGCGGGCCGTCGGCCTGGATCACGATGTGGCCGAGCTCGGCCCCGGCCCCGGTCGAGCCGCGGTAGATCTCGCCGTTGAGGACCAGCCCGCCGCCGATCCCGGTCCCGACCGTCAGCATCACCGATGTGCGGCATCCCCTGGGCGGCGCCGTAGAGGTACTCGGCGAGCGCGGCGACGTTGCCGTCGTTGTCGACGAAGACCGGCAGGCCGACCCGCTCGCTGACGATGTCGCGGATCGGCAGGTCGGCGAGCGGCAGGTTGACCGCCGAGACCGCGATGCCGTCGTCGTGGTCGATCGTCGCCGGGATCCCCAGCCCGACCGCCTCGACGTCGGGGCGCGCGTCGCGCGCCTCGCGTCACCTCGCGGACCAGCAGCTCGACCAGCTCGTCCTCGGTCTGGCCGGTCGATGCCTCGCGCTGCTCGTAGAGGGGATCGGTGCCGGCCTCGGAAAGAACGCCGATGAGCATCTTCGTGCCCCCGAGATCGACCCCGATCGTCTCGCCGCCGCTCACGGGCGAGCAGGAGGCTGGGAGGCGGATGACCGAGTACATCGCCATGATTTCTAGCCCTTTCATGACCCCCGACGGCGAGCAGCGGCCCCCTGAGCCGCCCGAAGACAAGCCCGAGTACAACGTCTACCGCTCCCGCAAGGGGCTGTTTTCCCGCCTGAAAGGCGCCGATCTGTCGTCCCTGCGCGACCGCGCAAGGTTGCCTTCACGCAAGCCGCGCAAGGACCGCGAGCCGCGCCGGCCGGGGTCGCCGCGGGCGCCGTTCAACGTCAAGCGCGCTGCTCAAATGGGTCGGCCTCGCCGCCCTCGGCTGGATCCTGCTCAGCTTCCTCGCCTTCGGCGTCTCGGCCCAGCTGCAGTCCTTCAAGCTCTCCGGCGAAGCGCAGGACGCCCTGCACGGCAACCCCTTCCTGCTGTTCAAGCCGCAGACGATCCTCGTGCTCGGCACCGACGCGCGGCCGCCCGGCAGCGGCGACGGGCGAACACCTCCGAGGAGTGCTTCGAACAGCAGTCGAAGGGCGAGAAGCCGCACGAGCCCTGCTTCGAAGGCGAATTCCGCGCCGACACGCTGATGCTGATCCGGGCCGGCGGCGGCACCTTCCGCAAACTCTCGATCCCGCGCGACGCCTACGCCGAGATCCCCGGCAATGCGCCGACGAAGATCAACGCCGCCTTCGCCTTCGGCGGCGCCGCCCTGCAGATCAAGACGATCGAACAGTTCCTCGGGATCCAGATCGACCACGTCGCGATCGTCGACTTCACCGGCTTCGAAGACCTGATCGACGCGGTCGGCGGGGTCAAGGTCGACGTCCCGGTGAAGCTCTGCGCCGACATCTCCGGCGGCGCCGGCGGCGGCCAGGGCGGAGTCTCCATCCGCCTGCACAAGGGCGAGAACACCCTCGACGGCGAAAAGGCGCTCGCCTACTCGCGGGTCCGCCACGTCAGCGAATGCCCCGGCCCCGGCAAGAGCGTCTACTCGCTCGGCGGCTACGACGACTTCGACCGCGAGAAGGCCCAGCAGGACGTGATCAACGGGATCAAGGACCGCCTCACCGACCCGCTCCGCCTCCCCTACAACTTCATCCACGGCCCGATCATCGGCTGGGACGCCCCGAAAGCGTTCGTCAGCGACATGGGCTTCTTCACGATGCCGCAGCTGGTCCTCGCCGCCGGGATCGGCGGCAGCGCCCCGGCCGAAGTGCTCTGCAGCAACGGCGAATGCCCGCCCGGCCCGGAAGGCTCGGTCGAAGTCCCCGAGTCGGTCCGCAAGAAGGCCGTCGACAAGCTGATCGACGGTTGAGTGACTCGCGGTTGGTGAGTTAACCCCCCTATAGCGAGGTCAACTCACCAATCGTCACTCGCTGGTCTGTTTCGTCCCCACTAGGGCGCTGACGATCAGGGCAGTGAAGCCAGCGGCGAGAGAGCCGGCGGTGTTCTTCAGGTCGGCGGTCGAGGACTCGCCGGTGGCCAGCACTTCAACCGCGATCCACTCGCCAAAGCCGAGCAGGAAAAGGACCACCAAGGCGTAGACGCGGGCCGCCAGCGTGTACCAGCGGGCCATCGCGCGGTCGTCCAGCCGGCGGCCGGCCAGCTCCAGCTGCAGCGGCGTCTCCGGCGCCCGTTCGCGGCCCGCCCGGGCGAAGTAGCGCTGCTCGATCGCCAGCGCCAGCAACAGCACCGGCAAGATCTGCGAGACCGCTTCGAAGTACTCCTTCTGCGCGTGCCCGTCGACCAGCAGCGCCGTCAGCCCGTAGGCAAGGACCGGGGCGACGATCGCGCCGACCCCGAAGGCGAACTTCCAGACCAGGCCGACCCGGACCTGACTCGACATCGGCCTCAGTCGGCGGTCGAGGCGGCCGGCTTGGAGTCCGGCTTCGACTCGCTCTTGCCCGAATCCGGCTTCGAGGAGCCCGAGTCCGAGCCGCCCTCCGAGGAGCCGCCGTTGGCGCCGCTCTTGCGCGTCCCGTAGTCGGTGTTGTGGAAGCCGGAGCCCTTGAAGTGGATCGCCGGGGCGCTCAGAACCCGCGCGGCGGGGGCGCCGCACTCCTCGCACTCGCGCAGCGGCTCGTCGGTCATCTTCTGGATCACCTCGAAGACGTGGCCGTTCTCGCATTTGTACTCGTAGATAGGCATGGGGCTGCGGGATTATCGCAGCCGCTACCGTTCCCGCCATGGCGACCGAGCAGGGAACCCGCCCGACCGAGGTGACGATGGAGGAGATCGTCGCGCTGTGCAAACGGCGCGGCTTCGTCTTCCCCTCCTCGGAGATCTACGGCGGCCTCGGCTCGACCTACGACTACGGCCACTACGGCGTCCTGCTGAAGAACAACGTCAAGGCCGAGTGGTGGCGGGCGATGCTGCAGGAGCGCGACGACATCGTCGCCCTCGACTCGGCGATCCTCCAGCACCCGAAAGTCTGGGAGGCCTCCGGCCACCTCGACGGCTTCACCGACCCGCTGGTCCAGTGCCTCGGCAAGTGCAAGCGACGCTGGCGCGAGGACCACCTGCGCGAGGCGGTCGAGGCCGAAGGCGGCGACCCGAACGCCGAGCTGCGCTGCCCCGAGTGCGGCGGCGAGCTCTCCGAGCCGCGCCAGTTCAACCTGATGTTCGAAACCCACGTCGGCCCGGTCGCCGAGGAGGGCTCGACCGTCTACCTGCGGCCGGAGACGGCGCAGGGCATCTTCATCAACTTCAAGAACGTGCTCGGCTTCGCCCGCAAGAAGCCGCCGTTCGGGATCGCCCAGGTCGGCAAGTCCTTCCGCAACGAGATCACCCCCGGCAACTTCATCTTCCGCACCCGCGAGTTCGAGCAGATGGAGATGGAGTTCTTCGTGCCGCCGGCCGAAGCGCAGAAATGGCACCAGCACTGGATGGACGAGCGCGAGCGCTGGTACACCGAGCTCGGCATCCGCCCCGACCACCTGCGCGTCCGCGCCCACGGAGAGGACGAGCTTTCCCACTACTCCTCGGCGACCAGCGACATCGAGTACCTCTTCCCGATCGGCTGGTCGGAGCTGGAGGGGATCGCCGACCGCGGCGACTTCGACCTCACCCAGCACGCCAAGTTCTCCGGCGAGAAGCTCGAGTACTTCGACCAGCAGACCAAAGAGCGCTACGTCCCGCACGTGATCGAGCCAGCCGCCGGCGCCGACCGCGCCACCCTTGCCTTCCTCGTCGACTCCTACGAGGTCGAGGAGGTCGAGGGCCGCCAGCGCACCGTCCTGCGCCTGCACCCGCGCCTGGCCCCGGTCAAGGTCGCCGTCCTCCCGCTGGTCTCCAAGGAGGGGATGCCGGAGAAGGCCCGCGAGCTCTTCCAGGACCTCCGTCGCCGCCTCCCCGCCGAGTTCGACGAGGGCGGCTCGATCGGCAAGCGCTACCGCCGCCAGGACGAGATCGGCACCCCCTGGGGCATCACCGTCGACCACCAGACGATGGAGGACGACACCGTCACCCTCCGCGACCGCGACTCCCTCGAGCAGGTCCGCGTCCCGATCGAGGGCCTCGGCGACGAGCTGGTCAAGCGCCTCGAAGCCCCCTGGCGCAGCCCGAAGCTGGGTTAGTCCCCACCTCGTTGCCCTGAGTTGACAGCCGCCTTGGATTGGACATAGATTTCCGGTCCGCCATGGCAGGGCCAACCGAAGCCAACGAGCCGGAGCCGACTCCCGAGCCACCAGCTCCCGGCACCGCCGAGCCTGAGCAGTCCTCCGATCCCTCCCCGGGCTGGTATCCGGATCCCAATGCCGGAGGCGCAAACCTGATGCGCTACTGGGACGGCGCCGCCTGGACGGAGAGGGTCCAGCGCGGGAGCGAGATCAGCGCCACTCGGCGGACGGATGACGAACGGAAGGTCATCCTCGCCCAGCAGCTCCAGACGGCGGCAGCGCGCGGACTGCGCATCGAGTCCCATAGCGACTTCCAGGCCGTCCTCGTGGAGGGCAAACCCGTGAACCACGTCCTGCACGCGATCCTGACGATCTTCACCTGCTTGCTTTGGGGAATCGTCTGGGCGATCATCGCTGCAACCGGTGGCGAGAAACGGCAGATGGTGGTGGTCGACGAGTTTGGCAATGTCCTTTGGCAGAACCTCGGTAAGGCCTAGCGCCGCCGCCGCAGGAGCCCTATTTGCGAGCGCGGCGCTGTCGGTCGCAACCCGAAATCCCGCTGCGGGCAGAGCGCTGGTCGTCGGGGGCAGCCCCCTGCCCAGCCTCTGTCCCATTCACCGAGCGACCGGCCACAACTGCCCCGGCTGTGGAATGTGCCGGGCTTTCGTGCTGCTGTGGCGCGGCCACCTGCGGCAGGCGATCAGGGCAAATCCCGCGTCTCCCTTCGTCTTCGCCGCGCTCATCTGGCTCGCGGTCGAACCTAAGCGTCCGCCCGAGCGGCGACAGTCCATTCCAGTGTCCGACCCAGCCCTCAATCCCACAGGAGTGACAGACACATGACTTTCGGCGACGCAATAGGAGACGGTTTCTCGAAATACGCAACGTTCAGCGGACGATCTTCGCGGTCCGCTTACTGGTGGTGGACCCTCTTCTACGTCCTCGTCATCATTGGCGCGTCGATCGTCGATGCAGCCATCCAGGTCCCGGTCTTGACCACCCTCACCTGGCTGGCGTTCATCATTCCGAACCTCGCGGTTCTCGTGCGCCGCCTGCACGACACGGACCACTCCGGATGGTGGGTACTGATTGGACTCATCCCTCTCGTCGGCGCCATCGTCTTGATTGTCTTCGCCTGCACCGATTCCGGATCCCCCAACGAGTACGGAGACGGACCCGACGGCAAGGGCGGTTTGACCGCGACCTCGCCGCTGGGGCAGACCCTCCCGCCACCGCCACCGCCGGCTCCCCAAGGCCCGTCACCGAGCGAGATGCCCCCGCCGAGCGAGGGCGAACGCACTCCCGACTGATCCAATCAGCGCCGGTTTGCCTGCCGACCACCCCGTCCGTATACGAATAGAGAGATAGCCATGGCTTACGAAATGAAGATTCGCGGCACCGAGCATGAGGTGAAGGTGCGCAGCCCCTGGGCTGTGGCCCTGCTGCCGATCATCACCCTCGGCATCTACCACTTTGTCTGGTGGTACAAGATCAACAAGGAGCTGAAAGCGTATGGCGAGGCCAAGGGCTACGACCTCGGCCAGAACCCGACCAACTCGCTCCTCGCCCTGGTTCCGGGCTTCCTCATCATCGTCCCCCCGCTGGTCAGTTACTGGCGCGGAACCAAGCGGGTCATGGGCGCCGCGAAATTGACGGGCCAGGAGCCGGTCAGCGGCTGGATCTCGATCATCCTCTACCTGCTGCTCTCGCCGGCCTTCTTCGCCTACCTGCAGGTCTCGCTCAACCACGTCTGGGAGCAGGAGGCCGAGCCGCTGCCGGGCCAGGACGCGCCGCCGCCGCCCAGCGACGCGATGCCGCCGCGCCTCGACGACCAGCCCTAGTTTCCGAGGTACTCCAGGACCCGCTGCGCTTCGGCCTCGAGCGCAGCGGCGTCCTTCTTGCTCACCTTGGCGAGGTGCTCGATCGACACCTTGCCGCCGGCCAGCCCCCAGCGGGCGACCGCGCGACCGCCGACCAGGGCGAAGGGGCGGAAGATGCCGTTGATCGTGACCAGCACTTCATGCGGGCCGACGACTTCCTCGCGCGAGGTCCAGCCGAGCAGCAGCGGGTCGTAGGCGCCGAGCAGGCGCGGCGGCGGCATCGGTCCAGTCGCCGGTCGCTTCTTCAGCTCGACCAAGCCGTCGTCACGCTGCTCCAGCTCGGAGGCGATCGCCTCCAGGCCGGCGCGGCCGTCGCGCAGCGGCAGCCCGGCCCAGCGGGCGAGGTCGCGATCGTCGGCCGGCCCGTGGCCGACCAGGTAACGACGGGCGAGCTCCGTCACCGCCTTCTCCCGATCCACCGGCTTCTGCTCGCCGAGCCAGTCGCGGACGAGGACGTAGGCATGCTGCTTGCCGACCATCGGCCCCCGCACGAGGATTCCCCTCGCGGCGGCCATGAACATCAGGTGGATGAAGATCTGGCCCTCGGCCCGGATGCCGGCACCCCCGAGCCGCGCCCGCAGGTCTTTCCCGCTCAGCGGCCCCTCCTCGGCCAGGGTCTTCTCGATCGCCTCCATCGCCCGCTCCCCTTCGCGCTCGGACATCCCTTCTTGCTGCAGCCGGCGCTTGCAGCTGGCGAAGTGGGTGGGCGCGGTTAGCGCGTGCAGCCACGGATAGTCCTCGCTGCGGACCAGGTGCAGCGTGCCGCGGTTCAGCCAGGTGATCAGCAGCGAGCGGTCCTCGCTCAGCGCCCGGTCGACGTCGGCAGCCGTCACCCCGCTGGTCCGCGCCCGCACCGCCAGCCGGGCGCCACGCGGGTCCTGCCCCTGCACCGCGAGCAGCCGCTCGGCCACCGCCTCCGGCGAGCGCAGCGGCTCGCCGGCGAGCGCCTGGGCGGTCAGTCGTTCCGGAAGAGGGGCGCGCGGCACGAAGCGATGATGCCGCGCCGAGCCGCTATTCGATCGCTTCGAGGTCGACGACGAAGATCAGCGTTTCGTTCGGCGGGATCGCCGGCGGCGAGCCGGTTGAGCCGTAGCCGAGTTCGGGCGGGATGATCAGCTCGCGACGGCCGCCGACCTTCATCCCTTCCAGACCCTGGTCCCAGCCGGGGATCACTTCGCCGGCGCCGAGGTTGAAGGTGAACGGTTCGCTACGACTCCACGAGGAGTCGAATTCTTTGCCGCTCTTGTAGTTGACGCCTACGTAGTTGACCGATATCGCGTCGCCCGCTTCCGCGGTGGCGCCGCTGCCTTCTTCGAGGTCTTTGATCTCCAGTTCCTTCGGCGGCGCGCCCTTCGGCACCGTCACCTTCGGCTTCGTCTTCTTCTTCGTCGATTCGGTTTCCTTCGGCGCTTCCGCACCTTCGGTCGAAGCCGCGGTCGAGTCGGAGGTGGTCGACGAGTCGTCGCTGCCGCAACCGGCGACGACGAGGACCAGACAGGCGCCAATGATCAAGAGAAGTCTTTGCATCCGCGGCATCCTACGCGAAAACGTGCCTGCCAGGGGCGCTCAGCGGCGCGGCTTTGGCAGGGCCTCGGCCTCGGCCGCGTCGATTTTCAGCACCACGCCCCGCTCGTAGATCCCGTCGACCTCCGGCGCGTCGACGAAGCGGTGGCCGCCCGGTCCCCAAGTGGTGTCGAAGACGATCCCATCGAACATGTTGGCCTCGGGAGCGGCCTGCACCTTGATCACCCGGCCCAGTTTCTGGCCATCGCTGGAGAAGACCGGGATGCCCTTTTTGGCCACCAGGTAGGAGACGGGGTGGCCGAGATCCTCCATCGCGCCGACCCTAGCGAACGACAGAGCCGGGCGCCGTGCTTCCGCAGCCCCGAGAGGGCCGCATCACTGCTCCTCTATTTGTCGATGTACAAGGCCGACGCCGTTACGTAATTCCCTTCCCATTTTGCTGGATTGGGACCGCAGAGAACGCTGCTTTCGACCGTATTGAGCGGAATGAGGGCTTCGATGTGAAGTGTGGCTGGACTGCCACCTGTGACGGTTCCGATCGGGGTGCTGCCAGTTTCGTACACGCATGTGACCCCGAACTTTGTCGCATCGACGCGCGTTTCAGTTGATGTGAGAAGAGCGTTGTAGGCAGCCGTCCAATGCACTTCAAGACGTCCAGGCACAACGGTTGTTACATGCCACCCATTTGTGCAGTTGCTCCAGTGGGATGTGGAAATCCTGCCGCTGGCTGTGACGCCAGCGCCGTGCACTTCCACAGCTCCTCCCACTATCGACGCACATTCGATCTTCGCAATTTTATTGTCGAGCGTGACGTGCCCATTCTCGGTGAGCGCTTCGAACGTCGGTGTGCCGGCGGTGCCTGTGGGCGTTGTGATGGTGGTCGCGGAGGCGCCGGCGGCAAATGCCAAGAGCGCGGCCGCGACGATGGCGGAGGCGAGAAAGGTTTTGGGAGACTCCATCACTCTCTCCTCGGAGCGCAGATCACACAGATACATTTGAGTATATAGAGCGAGTTCCGAGGAAGGATGCAGACGCCGCCATCGCAGCCCCTTCGCTGTCGTCTGGGGCCGCTACTCCCGCTCTACACTGACGCTGGGGAGAAACTTCTGACTGGAGGAAAGATGGGCCTGAATCTCGCTTCGACCGTGACCGAGAGCGCCGCTCTGCATGCGGCCGCGGTGGCCGTGCGCCTGGGCCCGTTGGAGATGACCTACGCCGACCTCGACGACCGCAGCGCCCGCCTCGCGGCGCTGCTGCGCGAGAGGGGGCTGGAGCAGGGCGATCGGGTCGGGGTGATGCTGCCGAACGTCCTCGAGTTCCCGATCTCCTACTACGGCGTGCTCCGCGGCGGCGGCGTCGTGGTGCCGATGAACGTGCTGCTGAAGCGGCGCGAGATCGCCTTCTACCTCGAAGACTCCGGCGCCAAGCTGCTGCTCGCCTGGCACGGCTTCGGCGACGACGCCCGCGAGGGCGCGGCCGACGCCGGTACCGAGCTGATCGAGGTCGAGCCCGAAGCCTTCGCCGAGCTGCTCGGCGACCGCGAGCCGCTGACCGAGCTCGCCGAGACCGACGAGGAGGACACCGCAGTGATCCTCTACACCTCCGGCACCACCGGCAAGCCGAAGGGCGCCGAGCTGACCCACTTCAACCTCTCGCGCAACGCCGAGATCGCCTCGCAGACCACCTGCAAGATCGAGGAGGGCGACGTCGTCCTCGGCTCCCTGCCGCTCTTCCACTCCTTCGGCCAGACGGTGAGCATGAACGCCTCCCTGCGGGTCGGCGCCACCCTCACCCTGTTGCCCAAATTCGACCCCGGCGAGGCGCTGAAGATCATGCAGCGCGAGGGCGTCACCCACTTCTACGGGGTGCCGACGATGTACGGAGCGCTGCTCCACCATCCCGACCGCGAGCAGTACGCCGCCTCGGCGCTGCGGATCTGCATCACCGGCGGCGCCTCGATGCCGGTCGAGGTGCTGCATGGCTTCGAGGAGGCGTTCGGCTGCGAACTGCTCGAGGGATACGGCCTCTCGGAGACCTCGCCCGTTGCCTGCAGCACCCACCCCGGCCGGGAGCGCAAGCCCGGCTCGATCGGGACCCCCCTGCGGGAAGTCGAGATGAAGCTCGTCGACGAGAATGACGTGGAGGTCCCGCAGGGCGAGGTCGGCGAGATCGTGATCCGAGGCCACAACGTGATGAAGGGCTACTGGCAGCGACCAGAGGCGACCGAGGAGGCGATGCGCGGCGGCTGGTTCCACACCGGCGACATGGCCAAAGTCGACGAGGAGGGCTACTTCTTCATCGTCGACCGTAAGAAGGACCTGATCATCCGCGGCGGCTACAACGTCTACCCGCGCGAGGTCGAGGAGGTCCTCTACGAGCACCCGAAGATCCGCGAAGCGGCGGTGCTCGGCATCCCCCACGACGAATGGGGCGAGGAGATCGGCGCCGCGGTCGTCCTCCACGAGGGCGAGGAGCTGGCCCCGGAGGAGATCAGCGCCTACGTCAAGGAGCGGATCGCCGCCTACAAGTACCCGCGCGTCGTCTGGTTCATGGACGACCTGCCGAAGGGTCCGACCGGCAAGATCCTCAAGCGCGAGATCGAGGCGCCGGCCACCGCCTAGACAGGCGCTGGCAGCCGCTCACGCCCCAGCGCCCGATCTGATTTACTCAAGCTCTTCCGAGTACTCACCGGTCTGCTCGGGTCACGCACAGCAGCGCGCTAAGGGAGGCGCCTGCGTTCATCAACTAGGAGAGAAAATGGTCAGTAGACGACTGACGGCGATCCTTGCTGCGATCGCCCTCTGCATCACCGGTACCGCGCTGGCACCCGCCGGCGCCAGCGCTCAGGATCCGATCCTGTTCGTCCACGGATACGTGGAGAGCGCGTCGCTCTGGAACACGATGATCGCCAACTTCGAAAAAGACGGCTATTCGAAATCGTTTCTGAGCGCCTACAGCTACAACACCTCGCAGTCGAACAAAGTCGACGCCGAAGAAGTCAAATCGCGGGTCGAAACCCTGCTGAAAAACACTGGCGCGACGAAGGTCGACATCATCGCCCACTCGATGGGCAGCCTCAACAGCCGCTGGTACATCAAGTTCCTCGGCGGGGAAGCGAAGGTCGACGACTGGGTCTCGCTCGGCGGCCCGAACCACGGAAC
This sequence comes from uncultured Actinomycetes bacterium, assembly GCA_963850735.1. GTDB lineage: Bacteria > Actinomycetota > Thermoleophilia > Solirubrobacterales > 70-9 > VAYN01. Next base: position 48,761 of record CAWKMK010000007.1, on the reverse strand, counting down.
CGAAACCGCGAACTTCTGCTTCAGCACCTCGTGCGTGGAGATGCGGGTCGGCTCCAAATTCCTCGGCGAACTGAACGCCGGGGACGAGACGCCGGGCACCGTCAACTACGGCACCTGGTGGTCGCCCTGCGACGAAATCATCAACCCGGATTCGAGCGTTGCCCTCAGCGGAGCGACGAACACGAAAACCGCGTGCATCTCGCACACCGCGTTGACGACGGACAAAACGGTCTACGAACAGGTCCGCGAATTCGTCAAATAGCTGTCACGGCGCGATCCTGGCCAGCCAGCCAGGATCGCGCTAGTCTCCCGGTGCCCTTACTGCGACACCAAAAGGAGACACGATGAGCGTCGCTTCCCAGCGCCTGATGGACAACATCACCTACACGGACCTGTACCACCGCTGGGAGCAGGGCAACTGGAGTGCCTACGACCTCGACTTCTCCAAGGACCGCGAGGGCTGGGAGGCGCTGAGCGACATCCAGCGGCGCTCGGCGATGTGGATCTACTCGATGTTCTATTACGGCGAGGACCGGGTCGCCGACACCCTCGCCCCCTACGTCACCGCCGCCCCGACCGAGGAGATGTCCTACTTCCTCGCCACCCAGCAGGTCGACGAGGTCCGCCATTCGATCTTCTTCCATCGCTTCTTCAAGGAGGTGATCGGGGTCGGCGGCGATTCGGTCCAGCAGACCCTCGCCTCCACCCTGCCGCAGCTGAACTGGGGCTACCGGGGGATCTTCGACCGGCTCGACGTGATGGCCGAGGAACTGCGCAAGGACCGCTCGGTGGCGAAGTTCGCCCAGGCGATCACCCTCTACCACCTGATCGTCGAGGGCAGCCTCGCCCAGCCGGGCCAGCACTTCATCGAGGACTTCTTCGCCTCCGAGGAGACGATGCCCGGCTTCACCGCCGGGATGGAGAACGTCTCCCGGGACGAGCAGCGCCATATCGGCTTCGGCGTCAAGGTCCTCTCCGAGCTGCTCAACGAGCCGACCCCGGGCTGGCAGGAAAACCGCGACGCGGTGACCGAGCTGCTGCGCGAAGTCCTGCCCTACGGACCCGCCGTCTTCTCGCCTCCGAACATGGACCGCTCCTACACCGAGTGCTACGGCTTCACCCTCGAGGACATCTACGCCTTCGGGATGAAACTGATCCGCCAGCGCTGGCGGACGATCGGCTTCCCGACCGAGGAGTTCCCCCCCGGCGTCTTCCCCTTCCCGCCCGAGGATGACGAGAAGGGCCTCGCCGAGCGCCAGGTGAAGATGATGATGGCCGGCGTGATCGGCTCCCCGGAAGGGCCGCCGCCGAGCAAGGACCCCGAGATCCAGCGCCTCTACTTCGACCTGATCGGCCGCGTCGCCGACCCGGCCGCCGCCAACGGCTCGCCCTTCGTCGTCCAGTGGCGCTTCACCGACGCGGACCCGTGGCACCTGGTCCTCGACAACGGCTCGACCCGCGCCGAGCCGGGCGAAGCGCCCAACGCCAACGTCACGATCGAGACCAGCTGGGGCGACTGGATCGCCGCCGGCAAACCCGACGCCAACCAGCTGAAGATGATGCTGGAACGCCGGCTGCGCCCGCGCGGCAAGGTCCGCGACCTGGCGCGCTTCCGCAAGGTCTTCAACTAGCCGTTGCGAGGGGTGCAGTGGACTTGATCCGCATGGGAGCCCCGAAGGAGTGGATCGCCAACCCCTCCGCAATTACCGCGTAGACCCGTACCGGCCCGCCCGGAGGATCGTGCTCGGTCAAGTCGATCCGGCTTGCCAGCATTCCCTCCTCGACGGCCCACGGAATCATTTTCGTATCTCCGGCACTGAACTGAACTACGAAGATCGCTCCATCGCAGCGATCTGCCGGCAGCCGACGCGCCAGCTCGATCGTCGACGTCGACATCGAGACCCCCAGGGGCTCACCCTGCATGGGTACGTCCATGACATCGCTGCAGCGGGGACAGATGAAGGAAAGCCTCGAGCTGCCGCCCGGCAGAGAAGCTTCTTGTGGCCGAGCCCTCCAGCCACAGTTGATGCAGGATTGTGGCTCGTCGATCTTCCTCACGGTTGCGACGCTCTCCCAGGCCTCATACAGGCGCGCTTTGGTCGTTGCCAGATGCTGAAACACCGCCGCACGCAGCCTTGCGCCCGTAGTCACTTCAGCCTCGCCCTCCCCCAGGTCATCCAGAGCATCCTCATGGCTGCGGATGCACTCGACCAGAGCACTCGAGGTGGCAGCGCCCCGCTCGCGCGTCTCGGGCCGGATGGATTGTGCGATGAGCCTGACCAACTCCAGCTTCTCGAGTATCGGGTCGTTGATCACCACAGGTCCGACGGCTGGATTCACCGCTGGCCGCAGTCCGGTTGCCACCCCTTCCCGCCGGACTATCGTCGGACCTGCGGGGGGCGCAGCTCGAACCTTCGGATCGCCGAACAGCAGCATCCGTAAGCCGACGTCGCGGACGTTGGGGTTTTCTTCGAAACGCACCACTGCTCGGCCGACCGGCACGCCGGACTCCAGGTATTTGGCCAGCTCATTCAGCAGCGGGCCCGGAAGCAGATAGGACAGGGACGGATTCACCATCAATGCCCCGATCCGGGGGTTGTTCACGAAGCCGGGTAGAGCGCCCCAGGGAGAGTCGACGGCAGGATTGCCGACGAACGCTCCATGGCATCCAGTGTTGACGAGGACCCTCGCCGACATCTCCATCGGGCTGATCAGCAATCCCTTGTCGAGCGCTTCTTGGACCGGCTTGTTCAAACGATGGCAATGGCCCGTTTCCAGGCATTGGGGGGCCCGGCTCGAATCGCCTCCTGCAGCCGAGAGACGACCGCATAACGCCACTCCCGAGCCAAGTCGCTGCCCGACTCCGTCGCTGTGGGCGAACAGGGTCAACACGCCGGCCCCCTGCCCGAGCCGTTCGCGAAGCTGGGCAATCTCGTTCGGCGACACCTTCAGCGAGCCGTCGAGGCTCCACTGATCCACTCTCCGAACCGCCACCGGGCCGTTGAGAAAGGCTGCGGCCGATTTGACCAGCACCTGCCGGCGCAACTCCTCGCGAGTCCGACCCCAGACGATGCCGGGCGCCTGCTCGCCATAGGGGGCAAGGCTGAGCAACTCGACCAGGCCGTCGTCCAGTCGCAAACCCTGGATCACGATGACATCGGGCAGCTCAGAGCCGAGGTCGCCGGGTCTGTCCAGCAGCTCAAGGCGGCGGCCCGTCAGGTGGGCGTAAAGCCGCGCCTCCTCCTCGACATCTCCGATCGCGACAACCAGGCCCTCCCCTGGCATCGATCCCTCGAGGGGCCTCGCCTCCTGCCGCACGATCTCCACTCCGAACAGATGGCTGAGCGCCTTCAGGTCCGCTTCGTCGTGCGGATCGGCGGTCGGCCAGACCGGCATGCCCTCCCGGTCGACGAGCAGCTCGCAAGCGGAGGCTGGGGCAACTGCCAGCGAGCTTCTGGTCGCCGCCTCGCCCTCGACTACTGCGAAGCGCATCGCGGACGGCCTTCGATCGAGCCTGCGGGATCTTGCCTTACCCAGCTCCGACCTCGCCAGTTATCGATCTGCGAATCCATCGAGACCGCGATAATAAACAAGAGATTTTGTTTCCGCAATTTTTTTTGTATGATGGCGCCCAATGTTGACCCCTACACGGATCTGAGATGCCATGGAGGCCAAGGCGCCATCGACCCCTGAGCCGGTTTCGGCTCCTCTGCCGCGCGACGTCAGAGACCTAGTAGAGCCCGGGGAGACCGCCCTCGGAACGCTCGCTTCGACCATGCGACGGGTCAGCGAAAGCCTCCATTCGGAGGGGGCAATCAGCGCCGAACGCTCGGCCGATGTGCTCAGGGAACTCGATCGCCTGGAGGGGTTCAGCGTGGAACCGGTGGCGGTCCGCGACATCTTGGTGGAGGGGGAACTTTCGCCCCGGGGCTTCATGGCCCTCATGGCCAATACCTTCGTGAGGGTTCAACCCACCTATTCGGAGATCCCCCTCAACCTCGCTCTCCATGGGGCTCAGGGAGACTTGCGAAATTACGGCCTGATCGCCCTGAACGTGAACGACGAGGCGGGCGGGGGCGACCCCTTGCGAACCCATCCGGCGCTGTTCAACCGCAGCGCACAGGCACTTTCAGGCATCTTCGGCATCCCGCCGATCAGCACTCGAATCGGGCTGGCCGCACTCCTGTTGCGATTGAAGGAGGGCGAGTGGAGCACCGAGGAAGAGGGCCTGGCACTGGTTCGAGACACGCTCTTGCTGGATGAGTTCGGTCAGCGGATCGATGGCGAGCGACTCGTCACCGCCTTCCAAGTCGCGCGCGAATATTCAGACCTGATCGCCGAGGAGTCCGTCCAGTGCTACCGCTGGCGAATGCAGACCCTGGCCAGCATCGTCGAGTCCCAGCTGCTTGGCCTCTCGCATGAGGGATACCTCGAACTCCTCTCCCTCCTCGCGGTGCGCGAGGCCGCGGCATCGGATCCCAAGAACATCTTCCACTCCCTATCGAAGATGATCGCGCGCTACGGCGGGCACCTGGGCTCGGACATGACCGCCATAGCCGATGCCCTCTGGTGGTCCGATGTCCATATCGACGAGGAACTCGGGGATGACGCCGGCTACGACGGCCACAGCGTCGAGGACGACCACGCCGAGCAAGCGCTGGGAGCCGTGCTGGACCACCTCTACGACGACCGCGACCTACTGTTGTCGATCCGCACAATGAACGCAGTCAGCCTCCACCTTCGCGATCTCTGGAACGGAACGGTCAGGGTGATCGAGGAACAGGAGGACGCCAAGCTTGCGATCAATGGCATCTCGCCGGAGATCCACGATTGCGTCCGGGAAGTACGGCTTCAGGGACAAATCGCTTGATCCCATGGATGCCTACCGAAGATGAACGGCGCGCGAGACGCAGCGACCGACCGATTCTCTTCTAGCGCGTCTGCTTTATCCGAATCGGTCACGCACGGCACCAAGGCCCTGGCGGACAGCCTCAACGCGGGAAATCGCTCGCGACCGATCCTGGACCTTGGCATCGGCGCGCTCGACCAACCGACCGATGCCAGGATTGCCGACGCGGTAGGAGAGGCTCTGCGTTGCGAACCGCAACTGCTCCACGCCTTCTCCCCGGTGCGAGGGCATGAGTTTCTTCGGAGGGCGATCAGCGAGCGCATCGAACGCCTGCATCGCCTCGCGACGGATCCGATGCGTGAAGTACTGGTGACTCCTGGAGGCGTGAAGGGCGCGCTTACCGTCGCCTTTCACACCTTTCTCGATCCTGGCGACGAGGTGGTCGTCCCGATCCCGAACTGGCCCCATTACATGGACATGATCAGGCTCCACCGGGGCATCGCGCGACCAGTGCTCCCTTCGGGAGGGTTGAGGTCCGGCCTGACCCCGGAGGATCTGGAAGCCCACCTGTCCAGAGCCACCCGCCTGGTCATCCTCGGCGACTGCATCAACCCCACCGGAAAGGTCTATTCCAGCGAGGAGCTGGAAGCCCTCGCTGCCGCTATAGCTCGGCATAACGCAGATCGCGCGGCAACCGGCTCGCCGCGCGTCAACGTCGTGCTCGACTCGCCATACGAGGCGCACGTCCAAGCACCCAGACCGGTCCACTTTGCCGCAATCGATGTCGATCTTCCCTCCGGTCGGCACTCGATGAGAGATTGCACCGTCTACGTGTCGGGACCCGGCAAGACCTACGGCATGCATGGAGACCGGCTGGGCTACCTGATCGCCACTCCCCGGGTGCTCGAAATCGCCTCCAACGTACAGGCGAACACCAACTCCTTTGCATCGACCTACGCCCAGGTCGCGTGTCACCGGGCTCTCCAGGAAGACATGGACGAAGTGGTCGAAGGGCGGGTGCGGTCGGCCCGGAGCTCGCTGGAGATGGTGGCGCGACGACTTGCTGCCATCGACGGGCTCGGCGTGGAGATACCGGACGGCGCCTATTTCCTGTTTGTCGATTTCTCGGCCCAGGCGAGCCGCTACGCCATGCGCGGCCACGGGTCCGCCGCCTCGTTTCTGCTCCAGCTGGCCGGCGTCGCCACCATCGACGGCAGCCGATTCGCCGAGGGAGTGCCGGGGATGGAGCACTGGGTCCGAATTAACTGCGGCCGCTCGCCGGCAACTCTCGAGCAGGCGTGCTCGAGGATCGAGCAAGCGCTGCAAGGGCTTGGAGCATGACCCGGCCCAACAACGCATCGTCAGCAGATAGGCCCGCCGAACAAGGTGTGCTGGTGCTTGCCAGCTCCCAACATGCCGGCCATCCATACGCCGACTGGCTGACAGACCTCGACGCCCCCCTACTGGCGATCGGGAACGAGATGAGGCCACCTAGCTCGAGCTTCACGCACACCAGTCTCTCGTCGAGCTGGGAGGTGGAGGAGCTTGTCGCAAGAGCCGAGGGTATGCACGAAGAATTCGGCTTCGATCGAGTCATCGGCCTAGGAGAGGTGGACATCATTCCTGCTGCCCGTATTCGGGAGAGGCTTGGTTTGGTGGGCCAATGGGAGACCAGCGCCTGGGTCTATCGCGACAAGCTGAAGATGCGACAGGAAGCATCGGAGAAGGGCCTACCCGTGCCGCCGTTCGCGCCGGCAGACGATTCGAGCGACGTAGTTGAGTTCATCAGGACCCATGGTGCACCGGTGATGGTGAAGCCGCGAATGGGGTTGGGGGCCGTTGGCATTCGGCGTATAGACGATCTTGCGGCTGCATCCGCCTTATCCCTCGTACCCGACACCTACCTCGTAGAGTCGTTCGTCGAAGGCTCCACCTTCCACGTCGACGCGATGCGCGTAGCGGGAAAGTTCGTCCTCGCAGTCCCATGCGCGTACATCGGCGCCGGCTGCATCTCCCACTGGACCGACAATGGCATCGGCAGCTATACGCTCTCGCCCGCAATCCCTTTGGCAAAGCGACTTGTGAAGAGTGCGGAACGAGTCGCAGAATCCTTTCCCGGCCCCCCGGATCTCGCGATCCACGCTGAGTTCTTCCTCTCCGAAGACGAGATCCTCCTCTGCGAGGTGGCCAGCCGGGGGGGCGGGGGCGCCATCCCGTTGATGCTGACGCGACGGCTCGGGGCTGACATCCGTCATCTATGGGCGCGTGTCCAGTGCGGACTGCCCGTCGACTGGGTGGGCATCCACCGCCGTCTCGAACATCTGCCTCTGGTGGGGAGCTTCGGCCTGCCGCCCCGTAATGGTCAGCTCGTAGAGCTGCCCGATGCACCACCGCCCGGAGTCGAAGACCTTCAGGTCAGCTCTTCTCCGGGAGAAGATTTCTTCGGTGCCCGGTATGGCGATCGCCACTCCGGCGACTTTGTCGCCGCATGGACCGTCGTCGCCGACGACGAAGTCAACCTCCTGCGGCAAATCGATGCGACCGCAGAGGCGATGGAGCGCTCCATCACCTGGTCGATGTCCCCTGGAACCTAGGAGATCGGCGGGCGGCTGTCCGCCCAGGGCCTCTCGGCCTCGATCTGGGCGGCAAGCGAGAGCAGCGTCGCCTCCTCGCCGCGGCGGCCGATCACCTGGATCGAGAGCGGCATGCCCTCGGGCGAGAAGCCCGCGGGAATCGCCATAGCCGGGTTGCCGAGGTGGTTCCAGGGGACGCAGTAGGGATAGAAGCGGCTCATCCCGAGCACGGTCTGCAGGGCGCCCTTGCCCTCCCAGCGGCGGACCGGCAGCGCCGTTCCGCCCATCACCGGCATCACCAGCACGTCGTGGTCCTCGAAGATCGCGTTGACGCGGGCCTGTTCGGCGGGCCGCCGCGCAATCATCGCCTGGTAGAGCTTGTCGGGGAGGATCTTGCCGAGCCGGCCGAAGCCGCGGGTGCGGCGTTCGAGGCGCTCGGGGTGTGGCACTTCTTCCACGGTCTCGGCGACGCCCTTGAGGAAGCGGGCCGAGATCGCATCGCCGATGCCGCCCCAGTTCGGATCGCTCGGGGCGACGTCGTGGCCGAGCGAGCGCAGCAGCTCGGCGCCGTCGGCGACCGCCCGCTTGGCCTCGTCGGAGACCGTGGGCGGGGCCAGCGCCCGCGGGGCGAGAGTTGAGTAAGCGACGCGCAGCTTGCCGGGCGGACTCTTCGACGCCTCGACGAACGGCCGCTCCGGCGGGGGCGGCGCTTCGTCCTCCCGTGAGCCACCGGAGACGATGTCGAGCCAGAGCGCGGTATCGCGGACCGAGCGGCTGAGGCAGCCTTCGACCGCGAGCCCACGCCAGCCCTCGAGGTTCGGCGCCAGCGAGACCCGGCCACGTGAGGGCTTGAGGCCGAAGAGGCCGCACGAAGCAGCCGGAATGCGGATCGAGCCGGCGCCATCGCCGGCGGAGGCAATCGGCACCAGACCCGCCGCGACAGCAGAGGCGGAACCGCCGCTCGAGCCGCCGGGGGTGCGCTGCGAATTCCAGGGGTTGCGGGTGACGCCGTAGGTGGCCGACTCGGTGAAGCCGCAGATCGCCATCTCCGGCAGCAGGGTCAGTCCGACGACGATCGCCCCGGCCTCACGCAGCCTGCGGACCATCTCGCAGTCCGCCTTCGCGGGCTCGGTGAAGCCGTCCGTGCCGTGGGTGTTGACCTCGCCGGCGACGTCGACTTCGTCCTTGATCGCGATCGGCACCCCGAGCAGCGGCCGCCCCTCCCCGGCTTTGATCCGCGCCTCGGCCTGCTCGGCTTCCAGCAGCGCCTTCTCGGCAAAGACCTTGCGGAACGCGTTCAGCTCGGGATCGAACTTCGCGATCCGGTCCAGCGATAGCTGCACCAGCTCCTTCGGCGAGACCTCCCCCGCCCGAACCATCTCCGCCTGCCGCGCAGCCCCGACAAATGCCAGCTCCTCTCCAGTCATGCCGGCCATCCTATTGGCTGATCAGCCAGGGTCTGGTGGTAGAGGGTGCCGGTGGGGGTGTCCCGGGAGCACCTCCGCCGGGAGAGACGTCTTACTGCTGACGCCTCAAGAGCTTGCGGCCCGGCTCCATGCTGAGTACCCGGGACACCCCCACCGGCACCCTCCTCGACAGCTCTTCAGCTGACGCCGATTCACGAGTCGAACCAGCTGTATGTCCAATCACTGTTGCTGGGAGGGACGGATGTCCCCTTGCCGACCGGCGTCCCTGATTTTCGTGCTCGCTGAGTTAGCGAGAGATGGTGAGTTAAAGGCGAAAATCCCAGGGAGGGAAGGGGACACCCGTCCCTCCCTACCGCTGAGCGCCAGAACTACGCCTTTGCCGGCTCAGCCTCCGGCTCACGGTCGCCCCCACCCTCGAACGAGAAGTCAGGGATGAAGCGATCGAGCCAGCTGGGCATCCACCAGTTCCAAGATCCCATCAGCTTCATCGCCGCCGGCACCAGGATCAGCCGGACCAGGGTCGCGTCGAGGGCGATCGCGACGGCCGAGCCGAGGCCCAGCTCCTTGATCGAGGGGACGCCGGTGAGGACGAAGACGGCGAACACCGAGGTCATGATCAAGCGCCGCCGAGGAGATCGTGCGGGCGCTGGTCGAGAGGCCCTCGGCGACGGCGCGTTCGTTGTCGCCGTGGACCATGTAGCGCTCGCGGATCCGCGACATCAGGAACACCTCGTAGTCCATCGAGAGGCCGAAGACGATGGCGAAGATCAGCGGAATGTTGATCGTGTCCAGCGCCCCCTGGCTTTCGAAGCCGAGGAAGCCGTCGAGCCAGCCCCACTGGAAGATCGCGACGAGGACGCCGAATGCCGCCCCGATCGAGAGCAGGTTCATCAACACCGCCTTCAGCGGCAGGATCAGCGAGCGCAGCATCACCATCAGGACCAGGAAGCTGAGCGAGAGGACGAAGAGGATGATCTTCCACATCGAGCCGCCGACCTGGTTGCGGACGTCGTCGCTGCGGGCGGTCTCGCCGCCGACGTTGACTTCGGCCTGCTGCGCCAGGGCCGAGGCCGGGCACGACGGTGTCGCGCAGGCGGCCGACCAGCGCCATCGCCGCGTCGGACTCGCTCGGCGCGCTCGGCGTCGCCTGGATCAGGGCGGCGTCGCCGGCGTAGGCGGGCGGCGCCACCGAGGCGACCCCGGTGGTCCCTTCCACTTCGCGGGCGAAGCCGGCGACCGCCGCCTTGTCGACGCCGTCGCCGTCGAAGCCTGGCGACGATCTGGACCGGGTCGGTGCCGCCGCCGAGCTGCGTCGGAGGCGATTTCGTTGCCGACCCGGACGTCGCTGTCCTTCGGGAACTGCGCCGATCGCTTCGGTCCCGGTCTCGAGCGAGAGCAGCGGGCTGGCGAGGAAGAGGAGCACCGCCGAGACGCCGACGATCGCCGTCCACGGGTGCGCCATCACCCGCTCGGTCCAGGCGCGCCAGAAGCGGTTTTTCTCGGTCGCGGCCTGCTCGGCGGTCCTGCGCCGGTAGAAGCGGCGCCGGAAGAAGTCGCTCGACCCGGCCGACGACGCCGCCCGGCAGGACCCGGTCGCCGAGCATCGCGATCAGCGCCGGCAGCAGCGTCGTCGCGGTGAGGATCGAGACGGCGACGACGGTCATCGCCCCCAGCGCCATCGAGCGCAGCGCCTGGTTGTCGACCATCCAGAGGCCGGCCAGGGAGATGATCACCGCCAGCCCGGAGAAGGTGACGGCGAGGCCCGAGGTCGAGAGCGAGAGCGCCCGCGCTTCGGCTTTGTCATGCCCGGCTTCGCGCTCCTCGCGGTAGCGGGCGAGGATGAAGAGCGAGTAGTCGACCGCGACCCCGATCCCGATCATCGAGGCCATGTTGGTGACGAAGACCGAGGTCGTCATCTCCAGCGAGATGAAGTAGATCAGCGCCCCGGTGACGAGCACGCTGACGAAGCCGAGCGCCAGCGGCAGCGCCGCCGCGGCCAGCGAGCCGAAGACGACGAGGAGGATGATCGCGACGATCGGGAAGCCGGTCCCCTCGGCCTTGGCCAGGTCTTCCTTGGAGATTTCCTGCATCCCCGCCCAGATCGTCGGCTGCCCGACTATGTAGGGCGTGACGCCGGCGTCGGCCGTGCCCAGCTCGAGGTCTTCGCGGATCGTCGCCGCCGGGTCGATCAGCTCGTCGGAGGAGAGGTCGCTGCGCAGCGGCACCAGGACCACGTCGGTCCCCTGCAGTTCCCGCCGCGCCTGCGCCGCGGCCGGCGGCGGCAGGGTGACGTCGTCGAGGGTGCGCGACCTCCTTCTGCACCCGCACCACCGCCGCGTCCCGCTCGGCCGCCGTCGCCCCCGGCTCCGCTTTCAGCACCACCGCGATCCCGTCGGCCTGCGAGCCGAAGTCTTCCTGCAGCGATTCGCTCACCTTCATCGACTGGCTGCCGGGGACGTCGAAGCCGCCGCCGGTCAGGTGATCGGTCTGTTTCATGGCAAAGGGAAACGCCAGCAGCACGATCAGAACCCAGGCCGCAACCACCCAGCGGCGCCTTCTCCCCAGGAACCCCGCCAGTGACCTCATCGCGTCTCTCATGCCGCTTCTCCCTCTCAATGCCGGTTTGGTGCGTAGGACGGAGCCTCTCGCCCGGGCGGGACCCGGGTCTGTGAGCCGCATCACTACGTGAGGGCCGTCACTCGCAGTCCGTACCCTGGGGCCGGTGATCGTCGACTGCGCGGCCTACGTGGAGGGAAAGCGGCGCGAGGGCAAGCTCTCGCTTGAGCTGGCCGGGGAGGCGGCGGCCGAGGCGGGGACCTTCGTCTGGCTCGGGGTCGCCGAGCCGACCGAGGCGGAGTTCGAGGCGATCGGGGCCGAGTTCGGGCTGCACGAGCTGGCGATCGAGGACGCGGTGCGCGCCCACCAGCGGCCGAAGGTCGAGGAGTATGGGGAGACGATCCACGTGGTCTTGAAGACGGCGCGCTACGTCGACCCCGAAGAGGTGATCGAACTGGGCGAGATCTCGGTCTTCGTCGCTCCCGGATTCGTGATCACCGTGCGCCACGGCGACGCCGACCTGGCGCCGGTCCGGGAGCGACTGGAGCAGCGCCCTGACCTGCTGGCGAAAGGGCCGGGTGCCGTCCTCTACGCGATCGCCGACCACGTCGTCGACCGCTACATGGAGGCCGGCCACGGCTTCGACGAAGACGTGCGCGAAGTCGAGCTGCAGGTCTTCGGCGAAGGCCAGAACCCGACCGAGCGGATCTACAAGCTCGAGCGCGAGGTGCTCGAGTTCCAGGCCGCAGCGGCGCCGCTGGAGGAAGCGCTGGAAAAGCTCTGCCGGATCGACTGCGAGGTCGATCCCGACCGGGCTGCACGAGTATTTCCGCGACGTCGAAGACCACCTGCGCCGCGTCACCACCCGGATCGAGAACTTCCGCCAGCTACTCGACAGCGTCCTCGAAGCGAACCTGACCCAGGTCTCGATGCGCCAAAACGAAGACATGCGCAAAATCTCCGCCTGGGTTGCGATCGGTGTGGTGCCGACGATGGTCGCCGGCATCTACGGGATGAACTTCGAGCACATGCCGGAGCTCAAATGGCGGCTCGGCTACCCGGCAGTGCTTGTCCTCATCCTCACCATCTGCCTCTACCTCTACTGGCGCTTCAAGCGCGCCGGCTGGCTCTAGGGCGCGGGCGAAGCCGGCTAGTCGGAGCCGAGCAGGTAGCGGGCCGAGGCGACGCCGACCTCCATCGCGCCGCTGCTGTCCCGCGTCGGGTCCGAGAGCGCCTGCAGGGCGAAGCCGTCGCCCAGCGCGAAGAGGTAGGAGACGACGTCCTCGGCGGCGAAGCGGAGGCTGAGCACGCCCTCCTCGTCCTTGCTGCGCAGGACCTCGGCGACGTGGGAGCGGGTCTTCTCGAACAGCTGGCCGACCTCGCGCTGAATGTCGGGGTTGCGACGGCCGGCGGAGAACAGCTCGTAGAGGAGGAGAAAGAAGCCGGGTTCGTTCTCGATCATGTCGGTGAGGCTGGTGACCAGCGCCTTGACCACGTCGTCGACCGTCTTCGAGGAGCCGAGACGCTCGTCGAGGCGATCGACCCGCAGCTCGGTGTCGCGCCGCACCACCTCGACCAGGAGCCGCTCCTTGGTCCCGAAGTAGTAGTGGAGCAGCCCGCGGCTGACCCCCGCCTCACCGGCGACGTGCTCGAAGGTGGAGCCGGCGGCGCCGCGCTTGGCGACGGACTCGCGCATCGCGTCGACGATCCGCTGCGCCTTGTCGCCGCTCAGCTCCCGCTCTTTGGTGGCTGCCTCCATCAAGCGGGCCCTAGGACCCGTTGATGCTGGTGGTACTCGTGTACTCGAACTCCTCTTCGGCGCCGAAGAGGGCGTCGAGGACGGCCTTGCGCGCACCCTCGCTGACAGCCAGGGCGATGACGGCGCCGATGATCGCGATCAGGAGCAGCCGGCCGAGCCCGCCCTTGCGCTTCGGCTTCGCGCGCAGGCTCTCGGATGCCTCCTGCAGACTCTCGGCGGCCTTGCGCAGGTCCTTCTGGACCTTCTTGTCGCTGGTGACCGCCTTGACCGTGCTCTTGCCGTTGCCGGTCGCGCGGCCGTATGCGCTCTTGGCGGATTCGAAAGCGTCCTTGAGGCTGTCGCGCAGCTCGTCGTCTTCGATCAAGCGCTGCACGTAGGGGTTTTCGCGGGCGGTCTCGTAGATGTCACCGGCGCGCGCCGTAGTCGTCTTGCTCATGCCTTCTCCTCGCTGGGTTCCGTGGCCGACACCAGGATAACTCTCCAACCCTTACCCGCGATCACCAAGGCCTACCCGGGGCCGATTCCGTCCAGCAACACACCGTTGTTCCGGAAGTTGGTGTCGGCGTTACGCAGGCTGCGCAGGCGCAGCGGCACCAGCTCCGGGCCGGGGACCCGGTATCGACGGATGTACAGCTCGCCGACCTTTTCGTAGGCGGTTTCCCGCAGGCGCGGTCCGAGCAGGCGCTGGGGCGGAGGCGGCGCCTGGCCGAGCGAGACGAAGTTCACCTCGCGCACCAGCCAGTCGTAGCCTTCCGACGCTTTCAGCTGGATCGCCCCTTCGGAGGGCTTGCTCTGGGTAGCGCCGTGCTCGAGGTAGTAGCGCAGCGGCGCCTCGCCGATCACCCAGGTCACCGTCGCCCGCGGCCCGTCGGGCTCGCCGAGGCGGTCGGCGACCGCCTTCCAGTCCGGTCGCTGCAGGTCGGGTGAGGCGCTGACCCAGATGCAGAAGCCGAATGAGTAAACGAGCAGGGCCACCGCCAGCCCGCTGCCGAGGCGGGGGGCGCGGCGGACTCCGAAGGCGACAGCGGCGGCGAGGATGAACGGGACCAGGGCCGGCAGCAGGTTGCGGGCGAGGACGAAATCCTTGCCGCCGGGGCCCAGCGCCAGCAGCAGCGGGATCGCGATCGCGGTCCCCCCCACCGCCAGCGGCACCAGGGCGGCCCGCTTCTCGTCCCTGCTCCCCCGCACCGTCAGTAAGACAAAGGCGGCGATAACCAGCGCCAGCGGCAGCAGCGCCGGCCCAGGCGTCTCGACCCGGCCGATGACGTCGCCGGTCTCGCCGACGAGGAAGCTGATCGCGATTTCGCCGAGCCGGTGGCCGAGGCTGAATTTGCCGATCCATTCGGCGTGCCCGTAGGACATCTGGTGGTAGGCGAGCGGCGCCAGCACGGCCGCGGTGAGGCCGACGATCCAGAGCCCGGGGGCGATCGCCCGGCCGCGCCGCCGCCAGAGCAGGACGACCTCGGCGAGCAGCGGGAAGACGGCGAAGTAGTGCGTGGCCATCGCCAGCGCCGAGAAGACCCCCCAGAGGACGAAGTCCGCGCCTCTCCCCCCGCTCGCGGTCCAGCGCCCGCACGCAGTAGAGCAGCGCAAGCGCACAGAGGAAACAGAGCAGCGAGTAGGCGCGGGCCTCCTGCGAGTACCAGAGCAGCATCGGGTTGACCGCGACCAGCGCCGCCGCCAGCAGGCCGACCCGCTCCCCCCGCAGCTCGCGCCCGACGAGGTAGGCGACCGGGATCGTGGCGACGCCGGCGACCGCCGAGAGCGAACGCAGTCCCCATTCGCCGGTGCCCGCCACCTGCGTCCAGAGCCAGGCAAGCGCGTAGTAGAGCGGCGGCGCCGACTCGGAGAAGCCGACCGCGTCCATCGCGTGGCCGAAGCCGACCCGCAGCACCCGGCTGGCGGTGACGATCTCGTCGTGGTGGTAGGACTGGGCGCCGAGGGTAGCGAAGCGCAGCACCGCCCCCAGCGCGGTGACGCCGACCAGCAGCCAGAAGAAGCGGGAGCGGTTGCGCACTAAGGGAGGGTGGCTTCGAGGGCCTGCGAAACCTCGTCGACGTAGACGAACTCGAGGTCGCCGAGCTCGTGCTTGGGGATCTCGGCAACGTCGCCTTCGTTGCGGCTGGGGACGATCACCTTCTTGATCCCGGCGCGCTGCGCCGCCAGCGACTTCTCCTTGAGGCCGCCGATCGGCAGCACCTGCCCGGTCAGCGTCACCTCGCCGGTCATCGCCACGTCGTTGCGGACCGGCGCGGCCGCGGATCAGCGAGGAGAGGGCGACGGTCATCGCCACCCCCGCCGAGGGGCCGTCCTTGGGCACGGCGCCGGCCGGGACGTGGACGTGGATGTCGTGCTCGGCGAACCACTTGTCGTCGAGCTTCGGCGCGATCTCGGGCGTAGTGGCCGCGCACGTAGGAGAGCGCCGCCTGCGCCGACTCCTTCATCACGTCGCCGAGCTGGCCGGTGATCGTCAGCTTGCCCGCGCCGGGCATCGCCGTCGCCTCGATGAAGAGGACGTCGCCGCCGGTCGGGGTCCAGGCGAGCCCGGTCGCGACGCCGGGGACCTTGGTCCGCCGCCGCTGCTCGGCGAAGACGCGGCGGCGGCCGAGCAGCTCGCGCGCCTTCTTGCCGGAGATCCGCACCTTGCCCTTCGCCTTGCCCTCGGCGACGTCGCGGGCGACTTTGCGGCAGACGGTGCCGATCTGGCGCTCGAGGTTGCGGACCCCGGCCTCGCGGGTGTACTCCTCGACGATCGCCGTCAGCGCCGCATCGGTGAACTCGATCTGCGAGGGCTTCAGCCCGTTGGCCTCGACCTGGCGGCGGACCAGGTAGCGGCGGGCGATCTGCCGCTTCTCCTCCAGCGTGTAGCCGGCGAGCTCGATCGTCTCCATGCGGTCGAGCAGCGGCCCCGGGATCGTGTCGAGGACGTTGGCGGTGGCGATGAAGGCGACGTCGGAGAGGTCGAACTCGAGGTCGAGGTAGTGGTCGCGGAAGCTGTCGTTCTGGGCCGGGTCGAGGACCTCGAGCATCGCCGAGGCGGGGTCGCCGCGGAAGTCGGCGCCCATCTTGTCGATCTCGTCGATCATGAAGACGGGGTTGCGGGAGCCGGCGTCGCGCAGGGCGCGGACGATGGTGCCGGGCATGGCGCCGATGTAGGTGCGGCGGTGGCCGCGGATCTCCGCCTCGTCGCGGACGCCGCCGACCGAGATCCGCTCGAACTCGCGGCCGAGCGCCTTGGCGATCGATTTGCCGAGGCTGGTCTTGCCGACCCCGGGCGGGCCGACGAAGCAGAGGATCGGGCCGGGCGAGTCCGGGTTGAGCTTGCGCACCGCCAGGTACTCGAGGATCCGGTCCTTGACCTTCTCCAGGTCGTAGTGGTCGGCGTCGAGCACCTTGCGGGCGTGCTTGATGTCGAGGTCGTCCTCGGTCTCGACCGACCAGGGCAGCTCGACCAGCCACTCCAGGTAGGTGCGGATGACGCCGTGCTCGGCGGCGGCCGGCGGCAGTTTCTCCAGCCGCGAGAGCTCGCGCTCGGCCGCTTTCAGGGCGTGCTCGGGCAGTTTGGCCGCCTCGATTTTCTCCCGCAGTTCGTTTGCTTCGGCCTGCTGCTCGTCCTCTTCGCCGAGCTCCTCCTGGATCGCTTTCAGCTGCTGGCGGAGGAAGAACTCGCGCTGGCCCTTGTCGATCTCCGACTGCACCTGCGACTGGATCTGGCTGCCGAGCTGGACCACCTCCAGCTCGCGGGCGAGGATCCGCGAGAGGTGGCGGAGCCGCTTGGCGACGTCGACCTCTTCGAGCAGTTTCTGCTTCTCCTCGGTGCCGATCCGCAGCGCCCCGGCGATCAGGTGGGCGAGGTCGGAGGGGTCGTCGATGTTGGCGACCGCCATCTGCAGCTCCTCGGGCAGGTAGGGGATCTGCTCGACGATCTCCGAGAAGGTGCGCTGGACGTTGCGGCTCAGCGCCTCCAGCTCCTGGGTCGGCTCGATCACGTCGGGCATCTCGCTGACCCGGGCGACCATGTAGGGCTGCTCGGTGACGAAGTCGCCGAGCTTCACCCGCTGCATCCCCTGGACGAGGATCCGCAGCGTCCCGTCGGGAATCTTCACCATCCGGGCGACGGCGCCGACGACGCCGACGTCGTAGAGGTCCTCCGGTCCCGGCACCTCGTTCTCCGGGTCGCGGGCGGTGACCATCGCCAGCATCCGGTTGGTGCCGAGGACGTCGTCGATCAGCTGGATCGAGCGCTCCTGGCCGACCGCGAGCGGAGCCAGGGTCTCGGGAAAGGCGACGGTGTCGCGCAGCGGCAGGACCGGCAGCGCCTCGGGCAGCGGCTGGTCGGCGAGGATCGCGTCCTCCGCGTCGAGCGGCGAGTCGACCACTTCGAGGACCGGCGCGCCCTCCATCACTTGCGGCCTATCGGCACCCGGCGGGTGGTCGCGTCGGGGTCGCGCAGCGGCAGCTCGATCCGCAGGATCCCCTCTTCGTAGGTGGCGCTGGCGCGCTCGGCGTCGACCTCGACCTGCAGCTCGACGACGCGGCGGAAGGAGCCGGAGGGGATCTCGATCTGCTGGTAGACGCGGCCTTCGGTCTCCTGCATGTGTCGCTCCCCGGCGATCGCCAGGTGGCGGCCGCTGACCTCGATCCCGACCTCGGAGAGCTCGATCCCGGCGAGGTCGACCTTGACGATCGCCCGCTGCGGGTCGCCGCAGTAGTAGACGTCGACGTTGGGTGAGAAGCCGGTCGAGCGGCGGGTCACGTACCTGGCCCGGCTCCAGTCGACATATAGATCGCGCTGGGGCATGGGCCACAAAATAGCCCGCCGGGGCCCGCGAGGGCTCAGGCGGGGCGCGAGGCCCAGCGGGGGGCTCGCATCAGTAGAACCGGCTGGCGTGGGGGCACGAGACCCTCTGGCCGGTTGGGGCGGAAGGTGGTGCAGGCCTCGTTCAGCTCCAGGGCGCAGAGGCTGTTCTTGCGGAAGTAACAGTCCTCGCAGGTCGGCGGCTTGGGCTTGCGCGGCATCGGCGGGCATATTTGCATCCGCCCCCGGAGCCCGCGAGGGGCGTTTCCGCAAATCGCCACCTCTTTGAAACAGCTTCGTCACAGCTTCCCTGCGTCTTCCGGGAACACGGGTCCACGGCGCTAAGATCGAGGGCGATGGAGGGTCATTCCCGCAGCGAGAAGCTCTCCGCTTCTCCGCCACTTTTCAAAAGCGAATTCCTCAATTACTTCTCCCGGGTCCACCCCGCGGTGCCGGCGATCATCTTCGTCCCGGTGGTGGTGGCGATGGAGTGGCTTGGGGTCGATCGCGGCTACGCCGTCTGGCAACTGGCGCTGTTGACGCTGGCCGGCGGCGCGGTCTGGACCCTGACCGAGTACTGGCTGCACCGGCTGGTCTTCCACTGGGAGCCCGACAACTCCTTCGGCCGCCGCATGCACTTCATCATCCACGGCATCCACCACGACCATCCCAACGACAAGATGCGGCTGGTGATGCCGCCGTCGGTCTCGATCCCCCTCGCGGCGCTCTTCTTCCTCGGCTTCTGGGCGATCCTCGGCAACGCCGCCTTCCCGCTCTTCGCCGGCTTCCTCCTCGGCTACCTCTTCTACGACTACACGCACTACTACGTCCACCACTTCGTCCCCAAGACCGACTTCGGCAAGCGGCTGCGCGAACATCACATGCGCCACCACTTCCAGGACCACAGCGCCGGCTACGGCGTCTCCTCGCCGCTCTGGGATCACGTCTTCCGGACCTATCCCAGGAAGCGCAGCAAGTACCGCGCCTAGCTTTCCGGCACTCGCCTGTCACAACTCGGCATGCTTCCTCGTCTAGAGGGCATGAACGGAACCGGAAAAGCGGTGGTTGTCGGTGGTGGGCCCGCCGGGCTGATCGCGGCGAGCAGGCTGGCCGCAGGCGGGGTCGAGACGGTGCTCCTGGAGGCCGGGCCCCATCTGGGCGGCAGGGCGGCGTCGGAGAAACGCGGCGGGTTCGACCTCAACCAGGGACCGCACGCGCTCTATATCGGCGGTCCCGCGGGGCGCGAGCTGAAGGCGCAGGGGATCGAGCTCGATTGGTGGAACCCGGTCTCGCCCACCGCCTCTGTCTTTCCCCGCAACGGCAGGATGAAGCGCAACCCCGGGGGCTCGGGGCAGCTCGGGCGCTGGGTTGCCGGCATGCGACGGCTGGAGCCCGGGGACCTGGCCGGGATCTCGACCGCCCAGTGGCTGCGGGAAAGCCTGCGCTCCGAAACGGCGCGGGCCAGCGCGGCGGCCTTCGTGCGGGTGACCACCTTCGTCGCCGACCAGGAGAGTCTCAGCGCCGACGTCGCCGCGACCCAGCTGAAGATCGGCGCCTACCCAGGAGTTCGCTACCTGCGCGGCGGCTGGCAGTCCCTGGTCGACGCCCTCACCCGGCGGGCGGAGGCCGACGGTGCGGTGCTGCGGTCCCGCGCCGCGGTGCGCGCCGTCGGGCGCACCGCCGACGGCTGGGAGGTGAAGCTCGACGAAGAGACCCTGTGGGCCGAGGCTCTCGTCGTCGCCGCCGGCGGTCCCGACGCGGTCGCGCAACTGCTCGGCGACCTGGCCCCGGCCGCGCCTGGGCCGGCGGTCGAGATCAGCGTGCTCGACCTGGGGCTGGAGAGCTTGCCGCGTCGCTTCCGGCGCTTCGCCCTCGGGGTCGACGAGCCGACCTACCTCTCGCGCCACTCCCCGCCCGACCACCGGGACGGCGTGCTCCTCTCCCTCGCCGGCTACGCGCGCCAACCGCGCCAGGCGCTGGAGGAATTGGCGGATGCCGTGCAGCCGGGTTGGCGCGAGCGGGCGACGCTGGAGCGCTTCCTGCCCCGCATGGTCGCGGTCTCGGCGATGACTACGCCGGCCACCGGGGGGCTCGCCGGGCGACCGGCGGTCGACCGCGGCCACCGTCTCTACCTCGCCGGCGACTGGGTCGGCGGCGAGGGCTGGCTGGTCGACGCCGCGCTCGCCAGCGGCGCCGCCGCAGCGGCGGCCGCGCTGCGCAGCCGGGTTGCGACGCCGGCGTGAGCGAAGACGCCTTCGAAGCCTGCCGCCCCCGCCTGCTCGGCATCGCCTACGGAATGCTGGGAGAGCTGACCGAGGCGGAAGACGTCGCCCAGGACGCCTGGCTGCGCTGGGAGAGCGCCGACGCCGAGGCGATCCGCAACCCCGAAGCCTTCCTCGTCACCGTCGCCACCCGGCTGGCGCTCGACCGCCTGCGCTCGGCGCGGGCGCGGCGCGAGGTCTACGTCGGCCCCTGGCTGCCGGAGCCGCTGCTGACCGACCCCGAGACGCCGGAGACGAAGGCAATCGAGGCCGAGCGCCTCGATCTCGCCCTGCTCGGGGCGCTGGAGCGGCTGAACCCGGTGGAGCGCGCGGCGCTCGTCCTCCGCGACATCTTCGACCTCGAGTACGCGGAGATCGCCGACATCCTCGACCGCACCCCGGCGAACGTGCGGCAGATCGCGAAGCGGGCCCGCGACCACGCCGGCGACACGAGCCGGCGGCGCGCGGTGAGCGAGGAGGAGCGTCGGCGGCTGGCCGACGCCTTCATGCTCGCCTCGATCTCCGGCGACGTCGACCGGATCCGCGACCTGCTCGCCGCCGACGCGATCTTGTACTCGGACGGGGGCGGGGTCGTCGTCGCCGCGCGCAAGCCGATCTACGGCGCCGACAAAATCGCCCGCTTCATGGTCGGCATCCAGGGCAAGGCGGCGTTCCCCGGCGATCCCGTCTACACCCGGGTACTCGTCAACGGCGACCCGGGAGTCCGGATGGACAGCGCCTCGCAGGGCTTCCTCAGCATCGTCGCGGTGGAAGTGGCCGACGGCGCGATCCAGGCGATTCGCTTCTTCAATAACCCGGAGCGCTTCCCGGTCGAGCTTCCCGCGCCGCTGACCCGCAGCGCCAGCTCCAGCTCGAAGCGGGCGTCGGGGTCTTCGAGCCCATCGCCGAAGAGCTCCTCGAGGCGGGCGATCCGGTAGCGGGCGGTCTGGGGATGGACCTCCAGCTCGGCGGCCATCGCGACGGCGTTGCCGTGGTGGCGGACGTAGGCGCGGGCGCTCTCCAGCATCCGCTCCCGACCGCGCGCCGTCAGGCCCTCGAGCGGGGCGAGTCGACGGGCGACGATCAAGTCGGTCAGCCGTGGACTTGCGCCGAGGAGGAGGTCGACGAGGTGCTCCTCCACCCGGTTCAGCCCCTGGTCGGCAACCTCCCCCACGTCGACCGCGCGGAGCAGGGACCTCGCCAGGCCCCAGGACCTCGCCGCTCCGACGGGCTCGACGGCGGGGCCGAGAGCGAGGGTCGCGCCGGCGGCGGCGCGTCGCAGCTGCTCGAGACGGCCCGGCCCTTTCGGATCGGGCAGGAGCACGCACCCGGTTCCGTCATCGACCGTCACAAGCGCGTCGGCGGGCAGGCGGCCGGCGATCGC
The DNA here is from genome assembly GCA_963850735.1 of uncultured Actinomycetes bacterium. GTDB lineage: Bacteria > Actinomycetota > Thermoleophilia > Solirubrobacterales > 70-9 > VAYN01. The sequence continues at coordinate 27,154 of CAWKMK010000007.1, read as the reverse complement.
CGCCAGGTCATCGTCCTCGCAGGCAACCGCCGCCAGCGACCTCGGCGGCGGCCAGCCGGCCACCTTGGCAGCGGCGGCGAGGTCGGCGGCTTCGACCGGTGGATCGCGGAGGAGCAGCGCCGCGAGCTCTCCCCGGCGGCGGCGGCGCAGGTCCGCGACGGTTGCCTGCGCCTCGGCGTAGCCGTCCACCGAGTCGGCGGAGAGCTCGTCGATGTAGGCGAAGATCGCCTCCGCCAGCACGGTCAGCGGCTCGGCCTTCAGGTCGGCACGGCGGCCGGCGGCGGCGATCCGCCGCCACGCCACCCGGGCGCCGATCCGGTAGGCGGCCTGGAGCGAATCGAGGGTACGGCCGACCCGCTGCTCCCCCTTGCCCAACGCCACGTAGACCTCGCGGCCCGGCTCGCGGCCGGCGTCGGGGTCGCGGACCAGGGCGACGAACTGAAGCAGTGCCTCGTTCACCCCGGTGCGGATCCCCTCGCCAAAGCTCCCCTCCAGCGGGCGCGCGTACTCCGGCACCTCGCGGGCGATCGTCTCGAGGATCTCCTCGGTGATCGCCGGCAGCTCGGGCTCGATCAGGTCGGCGACCGCGACCGGGAGCGACCGCCAGGGCTCGGAATCGAGGTTATTTATCATTTGTCTTACAAGTTTATAGCGCAGGACTCATAGGAAATCGCCAAAACATCTTCTCTATCTTCACTTATCTTGCTCCCATGCACCAAATGAGCAGCCTCGAGAAAGCCGTCAACCTGGGAGCCGTCGTCGTTCCCTTCTTCGCCACCCTGGCGGCGATCGTCCTGCTCTGGAACAGCTGGGTGAGCGCCGCCGACCTGGTCATCGCCGCCGTCATGTACCTGGTGACCGCGGTCGGGATCACCGTCGGGTTCCACCGCCTGCTCACTCACCGTTCGTTCCAGACCTTCAAGCCGATCGAGTACGCCTTCGCGATCCTCGGCTCGATGGCCGTGCAGGGACCGGTGATTGCCTGGGTGGCGGACCACCGCAAGCACCACGCCCACACCGACGAAGAGGGTGACCCGCACAGTCCCCACGTCAGCCCCGACGGCGGGGTGAAGGGTGTCTTCTCCGGCCTCTGGCACGCCCACACCGGCTGGTTGATGACCTCACAGGGGCGGGCCGACTGGAAGAAATATGCCCCTGATCTCTACGAGGACCGGGGGATGCGGACGATCAGCCGCCAGTTCCCCCTCCTGGTACTGGCCAGCCTTGCCCTCCCCGCCCTCGCCGGCTACCTCGTCAGCGGCACTCTCCTCGGCACCCTTACCGCTCTCCTCTGGGGCGGCTTCGTCCGCATCTTTTTCGTCCACCACGTCACCTGGAGCGTCAACTCGATCTGTCACTTCCTCGGCAGCCGGCGCTTCGACACCGACGATCACTCCACCAACGTCTTCTGGCTGGCCCTGCCGTCGCTGGGCGAGTCGTGGCACCACAACCACCATGCGTTCCCCCGCTCGGCGAAGCACGGCCTGAAGCGTTGGGAGCCGGACCCCTCGGCCTTGGTCATCGTCACCATGGAGAAGCTGGGCCTCGCGCGTAGCGTGATTCGGATCTCAGCCGAGCGACAGGCGGAACGCGCCTCCTGATCTGGGACAAATAGTTGATTTAGTCCAATCGAGTGTCACAGTGTGGTGTGACTCTGACAAACTCCCCTTCAGGGTATTTTCTGAACTTTGGATGGAAAGGAACTAGATGCCCCCCAGCACCAACCATTTGGACGTCGCCCGCGAGGCCCTCGAGAGGACCGTTCGCGAGCTCGAGGACCAGCTCAAGCAGGCCGAGCAGGCCCTCGCTGCGCTCGGCGGCAAAGTCACTCGCCGTGGGCCAGGACGGCCGCGCGGCAGCGCCAAAAAAGCCGCTGCCGGTAGCACTAAAGGCGCGCCGCGCCGGCGCCGCAAACGCCGTGGCGGCACCCGCGCCGACCAGGCGGTGAAACTGATCGAGAGCCAGCCCGGGATCAGCGCCTCCGAGGTCGCCAAGACGATGAAAATCAAGCCCAACTACCTCTACCGGGTCCTCGGCGACCTCGAGAAAGAGGGACGGGTCAAAAAGGACGGGCGTCAGTACTACCCGGCCGGCTGATCGGTACCAACCGTTACTTACGAAAGAGGCCGGCAATTGCCGGCCTCTTTCTTTAGGTATGGAAGGCGAACCTCAGACCAGCCCGAGCTGACTGACCGCGTCGCGCTCCTCCTGCAGCTCCATCACGCTGTGATCGATCCGCTCGCGCGAGAAGTCGGGGACGTCGAGGCCCTGGACGATGCTCCACTCGCCGCCGGTGCAGGTGCAGGGCATGCCGCAGATGATGCCCTCGCCGATCCCGTAGGAGCCGTCGGCGGGCACCGCCATCGAGACCCAGTCGCCGTCCGGGGTGCCGAGCACCCAGTCGTGGACGTGATCGATCGCCGCGTTGGCGGCCGAAGCGGCGCTGGAGGCACCGCGGGCGTCGATGATCTCGGCACCGCGTTTCGCCACCCGCGGGATGTACTCGTCGGCGATCCAGGCCTCGTCGTCGACCGCCTCCCAGGCGCTCGAGCCGTCGACCTTGGCGTTGACCAGGTCGGGGTACTGGGTCGGGGAGTGGTTCCCCCAGGCGGTCATGTTGGTCACCGCGGAGACCGGCTTGCCGAGCTTGTTGGCAACCTGCGAGATCGCCCGGTTGTGGTCGAGCCGCATCATCGCGGTGAACCGCTCGCGGGGGACGTCGGGGGCGTTCGACATCGCGATCAGGCAGTTGGTGTTGGCGGGGTTACCCACCACCAGCACCTTGATGTCGTCGGCGGCGCCGGCGTTGATCGCTTCGCCCTGCGGCTTGAAGATGCCGCCGTTGGCCTCGAGCAGGTCGGCCCGCTCCATGCCAGGGCCGCGCGGGCGGGCGCCGACCAGGAGGCCGACGTTGCAGCCGTCGAAGGCCTGCTTGGGATCGTCGGCGATGTCGATCCGGCTCAGCAGGGGGAAGGCGCAGTCGTCGAGCTCCATCGCCGTGCCCTCGGCGGCTTTGACCGCCTGGGGGATCTCCAGCAGGCTCAGCTCGACCGGCGTGTCGGGGCCGAGCATCTGACCGCTGGCGATGCGGAACAGGAGCGCGTAGCCGATCTGGCCGGCGGCGCCGGTAACGGTGACCTTGACAGGGGTGATGCTCACTAAATCGTCTCCTCGGAGTCGGGGTTTTGAAGACCGTTAGGCCATCGCGCGCTGGAGGTTCTCGTCGATCGAGGCTGAGGAACTCCTGCGTGGTCTGGTACTCCTGGCCGCCACCCACCAGCAGCGCCAGGTCTTTCGTCATCTTCCCGCTTTCGACGGTCTCGACGCAGACGCGCTCCAGCGTCAGCGCGAACTGCGAGACCTCGGGGGTGTCGTCCATCCGGCTGCGGGCGGCGAGGCCGCGGGTCCAGGCGAAGATCGAGGCGATCGGATTGGTCGAGGTCGGCTTGCCCTCCTGGTGCTGGCGGTAGTGGCGGGTGACGGTGCCGTGGGCCGCCTCGGCCTCGACCGTGCTGCCGTCGGCGCTCATCAACACACTGGTCATCAGGCCGAGGGAGCCGAACCCCTGGGCGACGGTGTCCGACTGGACGTCGCCGTCGTAGTTTTTGCAGGCCCACACGTAACCGCCCTCCCACTTCAGCGCGGCGGCGACCATGTCGTCGATCAGGCGGTGTTCGTAGGTCAGGTCGGCGGCCTCGAATTCAGCTTTGAACTCGGCCTCGTAGACCTCGGCGAAGAGGTCCTTGAAGCGCCCGTCGTAGCGCTTGAGGATCGTGTTCTTGGTCGACATGTAGACCGGGAAGCCGCGGTCGAGTCCGTAGCGCATCGAGGCGCGGGCGAACTCGCGGATCGACTCGTCGAGGTTGTACATCGCCATCGCGATGCCGCCGCCGGGGAAGTCGTAGACGTCGAGCTCGACCGGCTCGGAGCCGTCCTTGGGCGTGTAGGTAAGGGTCAGCGTCCCCTCGCCCGGTACCACCAGGTCGCTCGCCCGGTACTGGTCGCCGAAGGCGTGGCGGCCGATCACGATCGGCTTGGTCCAGCCCGGCACAAGCCGCGGGATGTTGGCGATCACGATCGGCTCGCGGAAGATGACGCCGCCGAGGATGTTGCGGATCGTCCCGTTCGGCGAGCGGTACATCTCCTTCAGGCCGAACTCCTCGACCCGCGCCTCGTCGGGGGTGATCGTCGCGCACTTGACGCCGACGCCGTGCCGCTTGATCGCTTCCGCGGCTTCGACCGTGATCCGGTCTTCGCTCGCGTCGCGGCTCTCGATCCCGAGGTCGTAGTACTCCAGCTCGACGTCGAGGTAGGGAAGGATCAGCTGCTCTTTGATGAACGACCAGATGATCCGGGTCATCTCGTCGCCGTCGAGCTCGACGACCGGGTTCTTGACAGCGATCTTCGTCACCGGCGGCGATGCTATCTACCCGGCGCTCTGGCTGACCGGCCAGGGCATGGCACAATCAGCACCTGATGGCAACCGTCGAGCGAACCGGTTTCGGCAACCACGAGGTGGTCAACCAGCCGCCGCCGCTGGTCGACTACAACGTCTTCGAGGCCGACACCGTGCTGGTCGAGGCGGTCGAGCGCGAGGGAGCCGAGTGGGACCGGGAGCGGATCGCGGCCGCGGGCGAGTACGCCGGTAGCGGCGCGGCCCAGGAGCTGGGCCGGCTCGCCAACGAGAACGGGCCGAAGCTGAAGACCCACGACCGCTTCGGCAATCGCGTCGACACCCCCGAGTTCCACCCCGCCTGGCACGAGCTGATGGGCGTCGGGGTCGGCTTCGAGTTGCACTCCTCCCCCTGGAAGGACCCGCGGCCCGGCGCCCACGTCGCCCGCGGCGCCGCCTTCATGTGCATGTCGCAGGCCGAGGCCGGGATCGGCTGCCCGATCTCGATGACCTACTCGGTGATCCCGGCCCTGCGCACCCAGCCGGAGCTGGCCGCCGAGTGGGAGCCTCGCTTCCTCTCCTCCAGCTACGACCGGAGCAACGCGGCCGGCGCCGGAGAAGCAGGGTGCCCTGGCCGGGATGGGGATGACCGAGAAGCAGGGCGGGACCGACGTCCGCGCCAACACCACCATCGCCCGCCCGGTCGAACGGCGGCGGGCCAGGCGCCGAGTACGAGCTGACCGGCCACAAGTGGTTCATGTCGGCGCCGCAGTGCGACGCCTTCCTCGTCCTCGCCCAGGCCGACGGCGGCATCTCCTGCTTCCTCTTCCCGCGCTGGACGCCCGACGGCGAGCGCAACCGCTTCCGCCTGCAGCGACTGAAGGACAAGCTCGGCAACCGCTCCAACGCCTCCAGCGAGGTCGAGTTCGACTCCGCCTCCGCCTGGCTGGTCGGCGAGGAGGGCGCCGGGGTGCGGACGATCATCGAGATGGTCAACCACACCCGCCTCGACTGCGTCCTCGGCGGGGCCACCGGGATGCGGGCCGGGGTCGCGCAGGCGATCCACCACGCGAGCCACCGCTCGGTCTTCGGCCGCGAGCTGGTCGAGCAGCCGCTGATGCGGAACGTCCTCGCCGACCTCGCGGTCGAGTCGGAGGCGGCGACGATCTGGCGCCATGCGCCTCGCCCGCGCCTACGACGAAGCGATCGCCGGCGACGAGGAAGCCGCCCAGCTGAAGCGGGTCGCCAACGCCGTGCTCAAGTACTGGATCTGCAAGCGGGCGGTGATGCACGCCGGCGAGGCGCTCGAGTGCCTCGGCGGCAACGGCTACGTCGAGGAGTCGGGGATGCCGCGCCTCTTCCGCGAGAGCCCGCTGAACTCGATCTGGGAGGGCTCGGGCAACGTCCAGTGCCTCGACGTGCTGCGGGCGATGGTCAAGAGCCCGGCCTCGCTCGAGGCCTTCTTCGCCGAGGTCGGCGACGGCGCCGCCGCCGAGCCCCGCCTGGCGGCCTACGCCGACTCGCTGCGCGACGAGCTGCCCGGCGACCTGGAGACGATCGAGGCCCGCGCCCGCCGCGTGGTCGAGAAGATGGCCCTCGCCCTGCAGGGCTCCCTCCTGGTCCGCTACGGCGACGAAGCCGTCGCCGACGCCTTCTGCGCCTCCCGCCTCTCCGGCGACTGGGGCCAAGCCTTCGGCACCCTCCCGGCCGGCATCGACTTCGCCCGCATCATCGAGCGACACAACCCGGTTCCGGCGCCCTAGCCGAGACGGCCTGAGGCCTACTGCGCTGCTAACTCTCGCCGCGTCGCATCAACTCCGTGACCGGTGAGGCAGCGGTTTCGACCGCCCGGTGATAGACGTCGGGTGAGTTCGTCGCGGTGCCATATCCGAGCCTTGCCGCGATGTCCTTGACGTCATCGATGTACGCGGCTGCGCGGCGGGTTGCGTCCTCGTTCTGGCTCATTGTTGCGGTAGTCCTTCCAGATCGGTCCAAAGTTCGTCGATGATCAGCTCGGCAAAACGTTCCGGCCAATATTTCTGTCGTTGCGTGTTTTTCTGCACGTGGGCCCTCAGTACTTCCGAGACCTCGATTGCGGCGACCAAGGGCTGGATGACGTCGTCTCGCCGGATCTCTTCGCCACTGTCGGCGACGGGGCCGCGGATATATCGATACGCGCGTTCGGCAAGTGCTCTCCAGAGATCCTCATGATCCGAATAAAGTTTGATGAATCCGGCGTCCTCGAGGGCCTTATGTTTGGTGGCGGTCAGCCCCATCGCTCTATGCCAAGAGCCGCTTGTAGACGGTGTATGGCGCCGCGACGGCGATCAACAAAAGCTCAAAGCTGAACACCACGATGGTCAGCGTGTAAAGGGTTCCAGGCTGCCCGGACACCATCCACGCCGCGGCGAGCCCGACTACGAGCAGGCTGACCCCGAAGACTCCGAGGAGGCAGCCCGCTGCCTCCTTATATGGCTCCTTAACCAATTTCATGGTTTCGGGCTTGAGACCCTGGTAGCTGGAAATGACGACGCCGAGGAACACCAGGGTGAACCCACCGAGACCTGCCGCCGCACCCAACATGGCGGTGATCACATCCTTCTTCCCCACTTCCGTAACCATGGCCGCGATTGCCATCTATCGAGATTCGGGGAGTACCTAAAGATTCCTTTCGCCAATTGCCGGTTGGAAGCTAACTTGCCGAACTCGTCGCATCCCTCAGTGCCCGGCCGACCTGCTCGATGGTGATCACGCCGCTGAGGCGGCCTTCGGCGTCCACTGCCATCAGGGCGCCGAGGCGGCGGAGGTTCTGGTTGGCGAGCAGGGAGTCGAGGGGGGTGTCGTCGCGGACGAAGAGGCCGATGTCGTGGTCGACGAGGTCGGAGACGTGGGAGCTGGCGCGGTCGATCTCCGGCACCTCGTCGGCGCGGTCGCGCTGGACCAGGCCGAGGAAGCGGTGGGCGGCGTCGACCACCGGGAACCAGGGCCAGCGGTAGCGGAGGAAGTACTCGTCGAGGGCGCGCTCGACGCTGAGGTCGCCGGGGATCGCCACCGGCTCGCGGTCCATCACGTCGGCTACCCGCACGTCGCCGATGCGACTGGTCAGCGCGGTCTGCATCGCCGCGCCGCGGGCGGAGCCGTTGATGACCATGCCGACGAACGCGAGCCAGATGCCGCCGAAGAGATTGCCGCTGAAGGCCCAGGCCGAGGCCGCAGGCCGATGAACAGGTAGCCGAAGACGCGGCCGAGGTTGGCGGCGAAGCGGGTCGCCGAGTTGCGGTTGCCGGAGCGCCACCAGGCGATCGCGCGGGCGACGCGGCCGCCGTCCATCGGATAGGCGGGCAGCAGATTGAAGACGAGGATCAGGGCGTTGATCGTCACCAGCCAGGCAACCAGCGCCATCGGGCCGGAGACGTCGGAGCGGGTTTCGAGCACGACCGCCTCCCAGAACCCGTTCGGGCCGGCGACCGCCGTGCCCACCGCCGCGAGCACGATCGCGATCGCCGCCGTCACCGCCGGCCCCGCCAGCGCCACCTTCAGCTCGGTCGCGGGCGAGTCGGCTTCGCGGTCCATCCGCGCCATCCCGCCGAAGATCCAGAGCTGGATGCTGGAGATGCCGATCCCGTTGCGCATCGCCACCACCGCGTGCCCGAACTCGTGCAGGAGGATCGAGCCGAAGAACCCGACAGCGGCAAGCACGGCCAGCAGGAACGGCGTCGAGCCTCCGTTCGCCCAGCAGCCGTTCGAAGAAGTCGGCCATGTACAGAAATGACCAGGAAGAGGACGAGGAACCAGGACCAGTCGACGGAGACCTTGATCCCGCGGAAGTGGAAGAGCGTGATCGAGCCACCGCCGAGCATCGGCCCATGGTAAGCGGCTAGCTTCCCCAGACGATGCCTGACGAAGCTATTTGGCTGCGGGAGCGGCTCGAGGAACTGGAGCGGATCGAGCGCCCGTCGGCCTCCGACGGCGAGCGGCAGGCGGCCGAGTGGCTGGTCGAGCGGTTCGCCGAGCTCGGCGCCGAGGCCCGGATCGAGGCCGAGCCCGCTCACGGCACCTACTGGTGGCCATTGGGGATCGGCGCCGCGCTCGGCTCCCTCGGCGCGGTGGCGGCGCTGCGCGGCCGGCGCGTCCTCGGCACCCTGCTGGGCGCGGTCGGGCGCGGCCGCCATCGCCGACGACTTCCCGCCGGGCCAGCGACGGCTGCGCCGGGTCCTCCCCACGCGCACCACCTACAACGTCGTCTGCGAGCTCGGCGACCCGGAGGCCGAGCGCACGATCGTGATCAGCGCCCACCACGACGCCCCCCACTCCGGCCTCGTCTTCCACCCGGCGATCCCCGAGCTCGCCGACCGCCTCGGGATGCTCGATCGCACCGACACCAGCCCGCCGCTGATGGCGCCGGTGGTCGGCGGCCCGGTGCTGGCGGCGCTCGGCGCCCTCACCGGCCGCCGCCTGCTCGCCAAGCTCGGCCTCCTCCTCGGCCTCGGCAGCATGGCGGCGATGGCCGACATCGGCAGCCGTGGCTCGGTCCCGGCCGCCAACGACAACGGCACCGCCGTGGTCGCCCTGCTTGGCGCTCGCGCAGCCGCTTCGGAGCCGACCCACCCGAGGGCGTGCGGGTGATCCTGCTCTCGACCGGCTCGGAGGAGAGCTTCAGCGAGGGGATCAAAGCCTTCGGCGAGCGCCACTTCGCCGAGCTGCCGACGCGAGAGCACCTTCTTCCTCTGCCTGGAGACGCTCGGCGCCACCCACCTGCTGGCGCTGCAGGGCGAGGGCTTCCTGAAGATGCGCGACTACCCGCCGCGCGCCCTCGCCTTCGTCGAGGGCATCGCCGAAGAACTCGGCGTCTGGCTCTACCCCAACCTGCGCACCTACAACGGCACCGACGCGCTCGAGCCGCGGGTCGCCGGCTACGAGACCGTCGCCCTCTGCAGCTGCACCGACCAGAAGCAGCCGGGCCGCTACCACTGGCCCAACGACGTGGCCGAGCAACGTCAACTTCGAGACCCTCCAACGGGCGGTCGAGATCAGCGATTCGGCCACCCGGCGCCTCGGCGACGGCTGGCTTTAAGTGACGGATTGCAACGTGACGAATCCCGACTACGCGCTCGGGATTTGGCGCTATAGCATCCGCGCCCGTGCCATCCCATGACGTACTCGTAATCGGGGCCGGGCTCGCCGGCCAGCGTGCCGCTCTCGCCGCCGCCGAGGAAGGCGTATCGGTCGGGATCATCAGCAAGGTCCACCCGGTGCGCTCCCATTCCAACGCGGCCCAGGGCGGGATCAACGCCGCACTGAACCCCGGCGACTCCTGGGAGTCCCACGCCTTCGACACGATCAAGGGCTCCGACTACCTCGGCGACCAGGACGCGGTCGAAATCATGACCCGCGAGGCGCCGGAGGAAATCCTCCACCTCGAGCACCTCGGCGTCACCTTCCACCGCAACGAGGAAGGGCAAGCTCGGCACCCGCGCCTTCGGCGGCGCCTCCGCCGCCCGCACCTACTACGTCGCCGACATCACCGGCCAGGCGATCATGCACGTGCTCTACGAGCAGCTGATGAAGTACTCCGAGCAGATCGCCCGCTACGAGGAGTGGTTCTGCAGCTCTCTGGCGATGGACGAGAACGGCGAGTGCTGCGGCGTCGTCACCCGCAACGTCGCCGACGGCTCGATGGAGCTGTTCCAGGCCAAGTCGGTGATCCTCTGCACCGGCGGCAACGGCCAGGTCTGGCAGCCGACCACCAACGCTCTTATCTGCACCGGCGACGGGATCGCGATGGCCTATCGGGCCGGCGCCAAGCTGATGGACATGGAGATGATCCAGTACCACCCGACGACGCTGGCGGGCAAGGGCTTCCTGATCACCGAGGGCGCCCGCGGCGAGGGCGCCCACCTGCTCAACGCCAAGGGCGAACGCTTCATGGAGAAGTACGCGCCGAACAAGATGGAGCTGGCCTCGCGCGACGTCGTCTCCCGCGCCGAGCAGACCGAGATCAACGAGGGCCGCGGCTTCCCCGACGGCACCGTCGCCCTCGACATCACCGTGGTGCCGAAAAAGCGCGTGCACGAGGCACTGCGCGAGATCGTCCTCGTCGGCCGCGACTTCGCCGGCGTCGACATCACCCGCGAACCGATCCACATCAAGCCGGGCAACCACTACACGATGGGCGGGGTCAAGACCGACGTCGACGGCCGCACCGACATCCCCGGCCTCTACTCGGCCGGCGAGACCGCCTGCGTCTCGGTCCACGGCGGCAACCGGCTCGGCGCCAACTCGCTGCTCGACACCCTGATCTTCGGCAAGCGCAGCGGCCGCGACGCCGCCGCCCGCGCCAAGCGGATCGACGCACGCCCGCGCCTCGAAGAAGGTGCTGGAGGACGAGGAGAACGCTGATCGCCGACGTCATGTCCCGCGAGAAGGGCTCCGGCCGCCGCATCTCCGAGATCAAGCGCGAGCTGGGCGAGACGATGGACGGCAAAGTCGCCGTCTTCCGCGACGAGGCCGGGATCACAGGAGGCGCTGGAGATCGTCAAGCGCCTCAAGGAGGAGGCGAAGACCGCCTACATCGACGACCACGGCGCGTCTTCAACCAGGACCTGCTTGGCGCGATCGAGCTCGGGTACATGCTCGACAACGCCGAGTGCACCTGCGTCGCCGCCCTGGAGCGCAAGGAGAGCCGCGGCGCCCAGTACCGCACCGACTTCCCGGAGCGAAACGACGAGGAGTGGCTCAAACACATCGACCTCGAGCAGACCGACGACGGTCCTGCGATCTCCTACTCCGAGGTCACGATCACCCAGTGGGAACCGCAAGAGAGGACCTACTAATGGCCGAGTACACGATCAAAGTCCGGCGGTTCCAGCCCGAGAGCGGCGAGGGGCCCTACTGGGAGGAGTTCAACGTCGACCTCGAGCCTTCGCTCTGCGGTGCTCGACGGCCTGCTGCAGGCCAAGGACCGCGACGACGGCTCGCTGGCCGTCCGCTGCTCCTGCCGCGCCGCGATCTGCGGCTCCTGCGGGATGAAGATCAACGGCCAGTCCGGCCTCGGCTGCAAGACCCAGATCGGCGAGGCGCAGGAGCTGGCCAACAAGAAGGCGAGCGCGGCCGGCGCGAAGGTCGACAACGCCCCGATCGTGATCGAGCCGATGGGCAACATGCCGGTCGTCAAGGACCTGATCACCGACATGGAGTCGACGCACTGGACCAAGATCCGCCGCGTCACCCCCTGGCTGCTGCCGCACGGCGAGGCGCCGGAGCGCGAGTACATCGTCGAGCCGGAATCGATGATCGACATCACCCAGTCGATGGCCTGCATCCAGTGCGGCGCCTGCGTCTCCTCCTGCCTCTCGATGGAAGCCGACCCCGACTTCATCGGCCCGGCGGCGCTGGCCAAGGCCTACCGCTTCGTCGGCGACCCGCGCGACGCCGAGACCCACGAGCGCCTGCACGACCTGGCCGACGATCCGCACGGGATCTACGACTGCACCCACTGCTTCAGCTGCATCGACGCCTGCCCCAAGGGCGTGGCGCCGATGGACCAGATCATGCGCCTGCGCCGCAAGGCCGGCGAGGAGGGGATCGAAGACCCCAACAGCGGCCACGACCACGAGATGGCCTTCGTCAAGATCATCGAGAAGAAGGGCACCCTGGACGAGTCGCTGCTGCTGCAGGAGTCCTTCGCCCCCGGTTTCAAAGGCAAGGCAAAACCGAGCAAACGGGCGATCAAGGAAATGCTGGGCTCGATCCCGACGGCGATCCGCGGGATCAAAACCGGCAAGATGCGCTCCCTGTCCAAGCTGATCCCCGGCGTGCACCACAAGCTTCCCGACCAGGACGACGTGAAGGCGATCTACGCCCACGCCGAGGAGCACAACGAGGAACTGAACCTGTACATCCGCGGCGAGGAGGGCGACGACGCCGCAGCCCGACGGCGCTGCGGCCGAGGAGGTCCCGAATGCCTGAGAACATCAAGGTCGCCTACTGGCCGGGCTGCGTCTCGCGCGGCTTCACGCCCGAGCTGCACGGCTCGATGGCAATCGTCGCCCAGAAGCTCGGGATCGAGCTGGTCGAACTCGACCGCGCCAACTGTTGCGGCGCCGGCGTCATCGCCGAGCACAACCAGGAGCTGGCCGACACGCTCAACGCCCGCACCTTCGCGCTGGCCCAGCAGACCGGGCTCTCGATGATGAACATCTGTTCGACCTGCCAGGGCGCGCAGTCGGAGTGCCAGCAGCGGCTCGACGCCGACTCGGCCTACCGCGCCCACATCAACGAGACCCTCTCCGGCCAGGGCCTCTCCTACAAGAAGGACCAGAACGGGTTCACCAACAAGAACTTCCTCTGGCTGCTGGTCGAGGACTACGGCCTCGACCGCCTCAAGGAGCAGGTCGTGCGGCCGCTCAGCGGCCTCCGCGTCGGCCCCTTCTACGGCTGCTACATCGTGCGGCCGAAGGAGCGGCTCGGCTACGGCGAGCACCCCGACCGCGACATCTACCTCGAGCAGGTGATCGAGGCGCTCGGCGGCCAGGTCGTCGAGTACGACGGCGCCCGCAAGTGCTGCGGCTTCCCGGTGATCACGATGAACCGCGAGACCTCGCTGCGCCAGGCCGGCACCCACGTCGGCGACGCGATCGACGCCGGCGCCGACTGCCTGGTCACCCCCTGCCCGCTCTGCCACCTCAACCTCGACATGCAGCAGCCGGAGGCGGCCAAGGTCGTCAACCGCGACCTCGGCCTCGCCGTCCTCCACCTGCCGCAGCTCGTCGGCCTCGCTCTCGGCGCCGAGCCGAAGGAGCTGGGGATGAGCAAGCACATCGCCTCGACCGGCTGGGTCGAGGAGCGCCTCACCGCCGGCGCCGCGATTTAACCGTCGACAAGGCGGTTTCTTACATAGGGAATTGACCCGCCGGTTACCCACCGGTTAGGGTCGGCTCCTTATGCCGAAAACTTACTCTAGTTATCAGGTGAGTTTTTAAATGCTGACTGCGGCGGAGCAGCGGCTGGGTGTGGTTCTGCGCTTGACCGCGTTCGGGTTGTTCGTCGCCGCAGTCGTATACGCACTTGGGCCGTTCGTCGGACCGGCCCAGGGCTTCTTCAACGAACTTCCGTTCGTCGCCAACTCGGTGGTGAAGGTGACGATCCTCGGGCTGGTCAGCCTCTACGCCGCCGGCAACGTCCGCGACCGCTACGGACTGGTGGCAATCCTCATCCTCGCCCATCTCGTCTCGGTCGCGGCGATGGGCTCAATGCTGCTCTGGGCCGAAACCGGCAAAGAAGTCGACCTCGGGCTGGCGACGCCCGATGTCGGCACGGTCCTCCTCTACGCGATCGGCCTCGACGGCGTCATCACCCTCGGGGTGGCCGGCTTCTTCTACGCGGCCTGGCGGTCCAGCCGCGGCCTCGAGCGCCCCGCGCCGGCGGGCGCGTCCCGCGAGGCCGGGGCGGAGTCGCTGCTGCGCTGGGTGTTGATCGTCTTCGCGGTGCTGTTCGCGCTCGGCGGCGTCGGCTACGGCTTCGCCCCCTTCCTCGGCACCAGCAAGGAGTTCGCCCACGAACTGCCCTTCGTCACCAACTCGGTGGTGCGGATGGCGACCCTGGCGATGCTCTGCGTCTACGCCGCGGTCAACCTGCGCCGCAACGTCGCCCTGGTCGGGCCGGTGGTCTTCGCCCAGTTCCTCGGGGTGGCGGTCGGCGGCGCCTACCTGATCGACCAGTACGCGACCGCGGCCGACGCGACGGTGCCGCTGCTGGGCGGCGAACCACAGCTGACTACGGTGATGTGGTGGGCAGTCGGGCACGAAGCTGTGAGCGGCGCGATCATCCTCGCCGCCTACGTCTACGCATTGCGGCGGCGCTACCGGCTGGGGTTCCTCTGGCTGTCCTCCTATCGCGCCCTCGCCGCAGGCGCCGAGGTGCTGCTCGCCGGTACCACGGCCGGCATCCCCGCCGAGGATGTCGCCGCCCGCGTCGAGGCGTTCCTACAGCGGTTCCGCGCCCGGCGGCGCTGGCTCTACAAGGTCGCCCTCGCCACCCTGCAGTTCGCACCGCTGGTCGAGCTGCGCCCGCTGCCGCGGGTCAACCCGCCGCTTTCGGAGCTCGACCCGGAGAGCAGGCGGCGCTTCCTCGAAGCGCACTTCCAGCGGCTTCCGCGCCAGAGCCGCTTCCGCTTCCTCAAGAACCTGAAGCAGATCGTGATCAGGATCTGCCTGCAGCTCACCTACGCCGGCTACTACGGCGACGAGCGCTCGTTCGACTCGATCGGCTACGAGCCGTTCACCAAACGCGACCGCTACCGCGATCTCGAGATCGACGAACCGGGTGAGCACCCACTCGAGGTCGAGCGGCCCGAAGAGGTCGGCGCAAAGACCATCGAGGCCGAGATCTGCATCGTCGGCAGCGGCGCCGGCGGGGCGATCCTCGCCCATCGGCTGGCCCAGGAAGGCCACGATGTTCTGATCGTCGAGCGCGGCGAGTACGTCGAACCTCGCGAATTCACCGAGTCGGAGACCGAAATGATCGGCCGCCTCTACGCCGACGGACTGATGCAGCAGACCGAAGACTGGCGCTTCACGATCCTCCAGGGGAACTGCGTCGGCGGCTCGACCACCGTCAACAACGGGGTGTGCTTCCAGCCCCCCGAGCACGTCCTCGACCGCTGGAATAGCGCGGACCATGATGCTCATCTGGACCGCGGCGACCTCGCCGCCAGCATCGCAGCCGTCGAAGCCATGCTCACCGTGGGGCCGCAGGCGCCGGGAGTCCAACTCAATCCCTCCGGCGTCAAATACGTCGAAGGGGCGGCGGCGGCCGGCCTGTCGCCCGAGGAGCTGCGGGTCGGCGTGGTCAACGCCAACATCAAAGACTGCTATGGCTCCGGCTACTGCAACATCGGCTGCCGCTGGGGGAAGAAACTCTCGATGTTGGAGACGGCGCTGCCGTGGGCGCAGCAGACAGGACGCGGCCGAGTACGAATTGTGGTCGAGTGCGAAGTCGAGCGCATCTTTGCGATCAACGAGCGGCCCAAGCGCGTCACCGAGCTGCTCGCCAAGTTTCCCGACGGGCGTCCGCTCAGGATCAAGGCCGACCGCTTCATCCTCTCGGCCGGTGCGATCGCCTCCAGCTACCTGTTGATGCGCAGCGGCGTCGCCCGCGGGCTGCCGGTCGGAGAGGGCTTCTCGGCAAATATGGGAGCACCGCTGACCGCCGAATACGACGGCGACCCGATCCGCGCCTATGACGGGCTGCAGATCTCCCACTACGGCATCCCCGATCCAAAAGAGGGCTTTGTCTTCGAGACCTGGTTCAACCCTCCCGTCTCCCAGGCGCTGAACATGCCCGGATGGTTCGAGCAACACGCCCAGAACATGCTCAACTACGACCACCTGATGGCGGTCGGCGTGGTGGTCGGGACCGCCTCCGACGGCAAGGTGCAGCGAGCGCTCACCGGCGGCCCGGGGGTCTCGTTCCGGCCGCGGCCGGAAGACCTGCAGAAACTGGCGAACGGGATGAAATTGCTCGGCAAAATCCTCTTCGCGACCGACCCGGCACCCCTGCGGCTGATGGCCAATACCTGGGCGGGCGACGAGTTCAGGAGCGTCGAGGACCTCGACCGGCTCGACGCGATCTGCCAGGACCCCGACTACATCTCCCTCGGCACCGGCCATCCCCAGGGAGGCAACGCGCTCAGCAACGATCCCAAGCGCGGCGTCGTCGACGAAAACTTCAAGGTCCACGGCTTCGACAACCTGCACGTCTGCGACGCCAGCGTCTTCCCGACCAGCCTGACGGTCAACCCGCAGCTGACGGTGATGTCCCTCGCCCACTACGCAGCGCCGAGGATCGGCTGAGATGTACGAGGTGACGCCGCTACGGGTGATCGCGGTGCTGCTCTTCTACGGCGGCCTGCTGACGATCATCCGCGTGATCAAGCCGTCGATCGAACCGGACGAGCGGCGCACCGCGATCGCCATCGGCATCACCTGGGCGGCCCCGGTCTTCGTCGCCAACTACCTGCTCTACAAGGCCGACCTGATGAGCTTCCTGCCCTGGGTCAACAACTTCATGCACACCTTCCTCTGGATCGGGATCTGCCTCACCTTCCTCTACCTCGGCGTCCGCTCGAACCAGTCGATGTTGACCCAGATCATCCTCTTCACCACCTTCAGCCTGATCGTCAAGTACGCCGAGAACATCGTCTTCGGCACCTGGGACCAGGACAACTTCTTCCACGTCTTCCACGGCAACGGCGCCTACATCCTCGGCTGGTCGATCGCCGACGGGATGTACCCGTTGCTCACCCTCTGGGGCCTGCGGATAGCGAGCCGCTGGATCCCGGGCCTGATCGCGATCTAGCCGATCCGCCGCCGTTCGATAGCCTCGGCGTCTGGTGAGCCGGGAAGACTGGTCGGCGCCCGCCTAGCCGACCCCTGAGACTGCCTTGGACCTCGCCTCATCCCTCCCCCTTGCCGCCGGCGACACCGCTTCGGTGCTGACCGACCTCTTCCTCGTCCTGCTGGCGGCCAAGCTCGGTGACGAGGTCTTCAAGTGGATCGGGCAGCCGGCGATCGTCGGCGAGATCCTCGGCGGGGTCCTGGTCGGCCCCTCGGTGCTGGGGCTGGTCGAGGTCGGCGAGGTGCTGCGGGTCTTCTCCGAGCTCGGCGTCGTCTTCCTCCTCTTCTGGGTCGGACTGGAGACGCGGCTCTCGGAGATGCGGGCGGTGGGCAGGGTCGCGATCTCGGTCGGCGGCGCCGGGGTGATCGTCCCCTTCCTCGCCGGGATCGGGTTCGGCCTGGCACTGGGCGAAGACACCGACACCAGCGTCTTCCTCGGCGCCGCGCTGGCGGCGACCAGCGCCGGGATCACCTCGGCGACCTTCCTCGACCTCGGCATCGCCCGCACGCGGGCGGCCCGCACCGTGCTCGGCGCCGCGGTCGTCGACGACGTCCTCGCCCTGCTCCTGCTTTCGGTCGCGGTCGGGATGGCGGCCGAGGGCGGCGTCGACGCCGGCAAGATCCTCATCGCCCTGGCCATCGCGATCGCCTTCGTCGCCTTCGTCGCACTCGGCGGGACGAAACTGCTGAGCAGCCGCCCGCAGCTGCTGGAGACGCCGCGGTTCGCCGAATCGTCGCTGCTGCCTGCCGTCCTCCTCTGCCTCGGGCTCGCCGCCTTCGCCGCCAACATCGGCCTGGCGGCGCTGATCGGCGCCTTCCTCGCCGGAATGATCGTCGCCGAGACCAAAGACCACACCTCGATCGAGGAAGAAGTGAGACCGCTATACGCCTTCTTCCCGCCCTTCTTCTTCGCCTTCATCGGCATCGAGCTCGACCTCGGCGCGCTGCTTAACAGCCACGCCCTCTGGCTGCTGGCGGCGATCACCGTCCTCGCCGCGGCGACCAAGCTCGTCCCCGCCTACCTCGCGGCGCGGCCGCTGGGCCGGGCCGAAGCGGCGATCGTCGGCGTCGGCATGGTCCCCCGCGGCGAGGTGGGAATCGTCGTCGCCTCGATCGGCGCCGCCGAGGGGGTCGTCGACGCCGAGCTCTTCGCCGTGGTGGTGGGGATGGCGGTGCTGACGACGCTCATAGCGCCGTTCGGCCTACGGCGACTTAGCCGCGGTTGAGCAGGCCGCGCTCAATCAGAAGCTCGCCGAGCTGGACCGTGTTCGTCGCGGCGCCCTTGCGCAGGTTGTCGGAGACGACCCAGATATCGAGGGCGCGCTCGTTGCCGGGGTCGCGGCGGATGCGGCCGACGAAGACGTCGTCCTTGCCGGCGGCGTCGATCGCCATCGGATAGCGGCCGGCGGCGGGATTGTCGACCACGGTCACCCCCGGTGCGGCGGCGAGCAGCTCGCGCGCCTGGTCGGGGTCGAGCGGCTCGCGGGTCTCGACGTTGACCGCCTCGGAGTGGCCGGTCTCGACCGGGACCCGGATGCAGGTGGCGCTGACCCGGATCTCGGGGTCACCGAGGATCTTGCGGGTCTCGTTGATCAGCTTGCGCTCCTCGTCGGTGTGGTCGTCTCCGTCGGGGAAGCTGCCAGCCTGGGCGAGGACGTTGAAGGCGATCTGGTGCGGGTAGATCTGCGCCGCGGGCACGTCGTAGCCGCCGACCACGGCGCGCGCCTGGGCGCGGAGCTCGTCGATCGCTCCCTTGCCGGTGCCGGAGACGGCCTGGTAGGTGGAGATCACGAGCCGCTCGATCCCGGCGGCGTCATAGAGCGGCTTCAGGGCGACGACCATCTGCATCGTCGAGCAGTTCGGGTTGGCGATGATGCCTTTGTGACCCTCGAGCGCGGCGGGGTTGACCTCGGAAACGACCAGCGGCACGTCGTCTTTCATCCGCCAGTAGCTGGTGTTGTCGACCACCGTCGCCCCAGCCGCGACCAGCTTCGGCGTCCACTCGGCGCTGACCGACCCGCCCGCCGAGGAGAGGACCAGGTCGAGCCCCTGGATCGACTCGTCGCTGACCGCCTGCACGGTCAGCACCTTGGACCCAAACTCGATCGTCTTGCCGGCCGAGCGCTCGGAGGCCAGCGGCCGCAGCTCGGCGACCGGGAAGTCGCGTTCGGCGAGCAGCTCGATGATCGTCGTCCCGACCAGACCGGTCGCGCCCAGCACTCCGACTCTGTAGCCGTCGCTCATCCGTTCCTCCGGACGGGCTAGCCGGCGACCGTCGGCCGGTGGCCGGGGCCGGTCGGGTCCTCGGGCTGGATCGCGTCCTCGCCCAGCTCGAACGCCTTGTGCAGGGCGTTGACCGCATCGCTGACACGGTCGGCGGAGATGACGCACGAGATCTTGATCGGGGAGGTGGAGATCATCTCGATGTTGATCCCTTCCTCGCCGAGGATCTTGAAGACCTTGGCGGCGACGCCCGGATGTGAGCGCATGCCGGCGCCGACGATCGAGACCTTGCCGATCCGCTCGTCGGTCAGCACCGTCAACGAGACGTCGCCGAGGGCGGCGATCGTGTCCTTGGCGGTCGGCAGGTCGTCGCGGTCGACGGTGAAGGAGAGGTCGGCGAGCTGGTCGCCACCCACCGGCTCGTTCTGGATGATCACGTCGACGTTGACGTTGGCCTCGGCCAGGGCGCCGAAGACGCGGCCGGCGACCCCGGGCTCGTCGCGGAGGCCGTTGAGGGTGACCCGGGCCTCCGAGTCGGAATGCGTCACCGCGGTTACGAAAGGGTTCTCCATGGTCTCTTCCTCTGAGACGACGAGGGTACCGAGACCGTCCTCGAAGCTGCTGCGGCAGTGGATGCGGACGCCGTGGTTGCGCGCGTACTCGACCGAGCGCAGCTGCAGCACTCCGGCGCCGGAGGCCGACATCTCCAGCATCTCCTCGAAGGAGACGCGATCGAGCTTGTGGGCGTCGGCGACGATCCGCGGGTCGGCGCTGTAGACGCCGGAGACGTCGGTGTAGATCTCGCAGACGCTGGCCCGCAGGGCGGCGGCGAGGGCGACGGCGGTGGTGTCGGAGCCACCGCGGCCGAGGGTGGTGACGTCGCGGCTATCGGTCGAGACCCCCTGGAAGCCGGCGACGAGGACGATCCGGTCCTGCTGCAGCGCCTGGCTGATTCTGTCGGCGCGGACGTCGATGATCCGCGCCTTGGTGTGGGAGGAGTCGGTGACGATCCCCGCCTGCGAGCCGGTCAGCGAGATCGCCTCGTGGCCCATGTCGTGGATCGCCATCGCCGCCAGCGCGCAGGAGATCCGCTCCCCGGTTGAGAGCAGCATGTCCATCTCCCGCGCCACCGGGCGCTCGGAGATCTCGTGCGCCTGCTCGACCAGTTCGTCGGTCGTCTTGCCGCGGGCGGAGAGGACGGCGACGACGCGGTTGCCCGCCTCGCGGGCGGCGACGATCCTCCCCGCGGCACGCTTGATCTGCTCGGCGCCGGCCACCGAGGTGCCGCCGAACTTCATTACGACGATGTCGGAGCCATCCCCAGACATGGGGCTGAGGATAGTCGGCGCCGGCTTCCTACTCGGCCGAGCCGCCGAGGTTGCCGAGCATCGCCTGTTCGGCCATTCGGATCAGGCCGAGGCCGCTGTGGGGGCGCATGTCGCTGCTCCGCACGCGGACGTGCGAGCCGTGCGGGCCCACCACCTCGACGATCGTGCAAACGTCGCCGATTTCGCAGTCGTCGCCGTAATCGTTCTCGATCGCCTCCATCTGTTCGGCCACGACCCGGCCGACCTTGCTCTGGTCAAGCGACATCCGAAGCTCCTTCCTCCTGCTGGTCTTGGTGCACGGACTGCTGACCATACCCGGCTTCCCGCGGTTGCTAGGACTTCTCCTCGCCGATCTGCCTCTCCACCGGTAAGCGCGCTCGCGGCGATCGGATTACATCCTCGAAGTCGCCGACACGGGTATTGCATCGCGCCGTGAATCGCTCGGCAGGTTCGGACCCAAACATCAAGTCGGAAAGGTCCGAATCATCTGCCCGGCCATGCCCCAGTTCGAGGCGCGCACGTTGAACAGCCGCGATGAAACGTTCTCGGCCGTCTTCAGTTGCCGTCGTTGCATCGGCCTGAAAATCCCGGAACTGAGAAATCACCTCGGGCGAGGCATGCAAGGCGATGCGAGACATTGCCGACGCATACCGGTTCTGCGCGGCTCGACCCTCGCCGCCCGCAACCTCCGCAATAGCCGTAACGGCGTCATTCAATGCCTCCACCAGCAGGCGCTCGCCATAAGCCTTCTTTTCATTGCGTCGAGCCAAAAGGGCGCCGACCACAACACCGGCTAGACCGACGACGACAGGAATCAGCACGTTCACGATCTTGAAAGTACCGCGGCTGCCTCTCGAACTCTTGGAGAACCCTCGCCGGCCTGCACGGCGCTGCCGACTTTGACCACACCCCCGTGTGGCAAATGTCGGCTACGGCTCTTCACGGGCGAACGGAACGTGACGGTAATCACACTTGACGATATATCGAGCAGATATATATGATTCCAACATGGACCAGCTGAGCGCCACCGCCTACGTGATCCTCGGCTTCGTCCGCACCGAACCGCGGTCGGGGTACGAGATCAAAGCCCTGGTCGACAACTCGACCCGGTTCTTCTGGGCGGCCAGCTACGGCCAGATCTACCCCGAGCTGAAACGGCTCTCCGAAGCCGGTCTGATCGTCGGCTCCGACTCCCCCACCGGCGGGCGCAAGCGGACCGTCTACGAGATCACCGCCGACGGCGCCGACGAGCTGCGGGCCTGGCTGCGGCAGGAGCCGGAGACCTTCGAGATGCGCGACGAAGGGCTGCTGAAGCTCTTCTTCGCCGACGCGCTGCCGCGCGAGGAGGCGCTGGCGATCCTGCGCTCGATGCGATCCCGGCGCCAGGCCGTCCATGAGCAGTTGCTGGCCCTGAAAGAGCTGAAAGGCGAGATCGAGGACCCCTTCCCGATGATGGTCCTCGAGGGAGGCCTGGAGTACACGCAGTGGTTTGCCGAATGGTGCGAGCGGATGGAGGCCAAGCTCCTCGATGCCGCTCTCGAGGAAAGGAGCGGTTGATGTTCGATTCCCTGGCGCGGCTGGCGGACAGCAGAGCGAAACGGGTGGCCCTGCTGGCGCTCGTCTTCTTCCTCGTGGCGGGAGCGGTCGGCGGCGGCGTCGCCGACCGGCTCGACCCCTACGGCGCCGACGACCCGGCGACCGAGACGGTGCAGGCGATGGACCGGCTGGAGGAAGCCGGCCTGCGAATCCCGGCGGTGATCGCCGTGGTCGAGGACGCGCCGGTGGCGAAGCCCGCCACCCGGCAGCGGATCGAGGCGATGGAGCAGCAGATCCGCGAACGCCCCGATGTCGCCTCGGTGACCGGCTTCTACGACACCCGCTCGCGCGCCTTCGTCTCCGAAGACGGCCAGTCGACCTACTTCGCGGTCGCCCTCAAGGCGACCGAAGACAAGCCCTGGCAGGATGCCGGCGCCGAAATTGCCGACGAACTGAACGAGGAGCCCGGCGTCCTCGTCGGCGGCGCCGCGGTCGCCCAGGAGCAGGTCAACAAGCAGGTCGAGGAAGACCTGAAAAAGGCCGAGCTGCATCGCCTTCCCGCTCCTCTTCCTGCTCTCGCTGCTCTTCTTCCGCAGCCTCGTCGCCGCGGTCCTGCCGCTGATGATCGGTGGCCTGGCGATCGTCGGCACCTTCCTGATCCTGCGAATCGCCAGCGAAGTCGGCTCGATCTCGATCTTCGCGCTGAACCTGACGACGGCGCTGGGATTGGGCCTGGCGATCGACTACAGCCTCTTCATCGTCTCCCGCTACCGTGAGGAGATCGCCAAGAGCGGACCCGGCCTGGAGGCGATGAAGCGCGTCCTGGCGACCGCCGGGCGCACGGTCTTCTTCTCCTCGCTGACCGTTTCGGCGGCGCTCGCCTCGCTGCTCGTCTTCCCGCAGCGCTTCCTCTACTCGATGGGCCTGGGCGGCGCGCTGGTGGCGCTGTTCGCGGCGCTGATCTCGCTGACCGTGCTGCCGGCCGTCCTCACCCTGCTCGGCAACCGGGTCAACGCCGGCGCGCCGAAGTTCCTCCAGCGCCGCGCCGAGGCCGACGCCCGGCCCGACGAGCACGGCTTCTGGTACCGGCTCTCGCGCTTCGTGATGCGGCGGCCGCTGCCGGTTGCGACGGTTTCGGCCCTCTTCCTGATCCTCCTCGGCCTGCCCTTCCTGCAGATCAAGTTCAACACCGTCGACCCGACCGTGCTGCCGGACTCGGCCAGCGCCCACCAGGCCTACGACCAGGTCAGCACCGAATTCCCGCCCTACCACGAGACGCCGATCTGGATCGACGTCGAAGGCGGCGGGCCGAAGGCGGCGGCCGAGGTCGCCGGCGCGGTGCGCGGGGTCGAGGGCGTCGCCGAAGTGCAGCCGCCGCAGCGGCTGGCGCCGGGGGTGACCGCGCTGCAGGTCGTCTCCGAGAACCCCTTCGCCTCCGACGCCAGCGAGGCGACGGTGAAGGCGATCCGCGACCTGGAACCGCCGTCAGGGACGACGGTGCAGGTCAGCGGCGCCACGGCGGACTTCGTCGACTTCCAGTCGAGCCTCGCCGAGCACCTGCCGATCGCGCTGGCGATCGTGATCGCGGCGACCCTGATCATCCTCTTCCTGATGACCGGCTCGGTGATCCTGCCGATCAAGTCGCTGATCATGAACTTCCTCAACCTCACCGCCGTCTTCGGCCTGCTGGTCTTGATCTTCCAGGACGGCCGGCTCGAAGGCTTCCTCGACTACTCCAGCCCGGGGGCGATCGAGCAGACGATGCCGATCCTGCTCTTCGCCGTCGCCTTCGGCCTCTCCACCGACTACGCGGTCTTCCTCCTCTCGCGGATCAAGGAGGCGCGCGACAACGGCGCTTCGGATTCCGAGTCGGTGGCGATCGGGCTGGAGCGGACCGGGCGGATCGTTACCGCCGCGGCGCTGCTCTTCGCGGTCGCGATGGGCGCCTTCGCCACCTCGCAGATCATCTTCATCAAGGAGAACGGCGTCGGCACGGCGCTGGCGGTCCTGATCGACGCCAGCATCATCCGCGCCCTGCTCGTCCCCGCCCTGATGGAGCTGCTCGGCAAGTGGAACTGGTGGGCGCCGAAGCCGTTGCGCAAGCTGCACGAACGCTGGGGGATCAGCGAGAGCGCGGCTGCGCCGAGCAGGAGCTGATCAGGCGAAGGCCTGGGTGGCGCGACGCCGCAGGTCGGCGTTGAGCATCCCGGTGACCTCGCTTGGCCGGTTGCCGGCGGGCGGGACTGCGGCGCCGATCAGGCCGTCGGCGCGGTAGCCGTAGAGCGGGGCGACGAAGCCGAGCTCGCGGATCTTGCGGACCAGCCTGACGGCGCTCTGGGTGTCGGCGCCGGGGCCGCAGAGGACGATCGCGGTCGGGTCGAGGGCGCCGAGGGCGCGGTCGAGCCGCTCGTCGCCGAGTTCGTTCGAGAGGACGAGGACGCGGAAGCCGGCGCGGCGCAGGGCGAGGTCGAGGGCCTGGGTGTAGACCTCCTCGGCGTCCTGGCCGTGGCTGGAGTCGAGCAGCAGGATGCCGGCGGGCCGGGCGGCGGCGGAGGCGAGGCGGCGGGCGCCGTGCAGCCAGCCGGTCGCCCAGCGGGCGGCGAACTCCAGCTCGGCCTCGCGCTCGGCGTCGGCGGCGAGCTTGTCGATCGCCGGCAGCAGCAGCTCCTCCACCGTGCGCTCCAGCGAGCGCATGGCGAGGCTTTCCTCGACCGCACGATCGGCGGCGGTCTCGTCGTAGTTCTCGAAGGCGGTGAAGAGGCTGCCGTCGTTGGCGGGCGCCTCCTGGCGCTGGCGGGCCAGCTCGATCGCCGAGGAAATATTTCCGGTCTCCCCCAGCGCGTCGCGCAGCGCCTGCAGCTCGACCAGCTCGTAGTTACGGTGGTTGCCCTCGGTCCGCTTCGGTTTCGGGTAGCCGTAGCGACGCTCCCAACTACGCAGGGTGTTGGGGCTCACGCCGAGGACTTCGGCGGCGGCATTGGTGCGGATTCCAGGCATTTAGATAAGAAGGTCGATCGGGTGGCGGTGCAGCGCTTTTCGACGCCGGATGGAGATTCTCCCACCGGTTCTGCGGGTTTACACCAGTTATCGACAGATTTCGCAGAAATTGTTAGCGATCTTGCAAGGCGCCCACGCCCACGGGCTGGCCAACCGCGCGTGCGCGCCACATCGCCGCGTCTGCCTTGTGCAGAAGTTCACTGGCGTCGGCGCCATGGTCGGGACAGGCGACGACCCCGGCCGAGATCGCGATCCGCAGGCCTCCCGCCGCTCCAGGTCGTCGAGCTGACCGAGCAGCCGCTCGCACATCTGTACCCCTTCCACCGTGCCGCATGTTCGGAGCGAGGACGCAGATCGCGTCCTCCTCGAGGCGGAAGGCTTCGTCGACGATGCGGATGCTGTCGCGCAGCGCGGCGCCGACGATCGAGAGCACCGTGTCCTGACCGCCGGCGACGTCGCCGGGGCGGACGCCAGGACCGGAGGCGTCGAACACTGCCAGCCCGAAGGGGTGCCCGTAGCGCCGGTTCGTCTCCAGCAGCTGGTCGAGCCGGCGGCGCATATGGCCCGGCCGGTAGAGGCTCGGAAGTTCTTCCGCCAGCTCTTCGAACGGGTCGGCCGGGAGCCGGGGGCACACCCGAGGAGCCCTCCCCGTTGTTGCTCCGGAGGGTGTCCCCCCGGCTCCCCTCAGCAAGCCACTCTGAAGCTTCAACCGCAGTAGCCGTCACCGATCCACAGTCGCTCGCGAGGCGCGCCGCGATCTGGGCGAAGCGATCTTCATCGGTGCCAATCTCCTCGTGCAACGTCTTAAGAAGATCGGCGTGTAGCTCGGAGATCTTGAGAGCCAGGTGCCTCGCCGAGGAGCGATCGCTCCCTGCGCCGCTGGGGCTGGGACTGGTCAGACACGCAGTGACCTTGTCGAAAGACCCGGACACCGGATTCCCGAAAAGGCGCTATTTGCGGCTCGACACTCGTCCAGGACGAATGTCGTTCCCCGCTTATTCCAGGCTTCTTCTGCCCGCCAGCGCCTTGCCGAGCGTCACCTCGTCGGCGTGCTCGAGGTCGGCTCCGACCGGCAGGCCGCTGGCCAGGCGCGTCACCGTCACCTGGCCGCGCAGCATGTCGGCGATGTACAGCGCGGTCGCCTCGCCGGTGGTGGTCGGGTTGGTCGCCAGCACGACCTCGCCGATCCCGCCGCGCTCGACCCGCCGCCCCAGCTCGCCGATCTTCAGGTCTTCGACGTCGACCCCGTCGATCGGCGAGAGGGCGCCGCCGAGCACGTGGTAGAGGCCGCGGTATTCGTGGGTCCGCTCGATCGGGATCACGTCGGCCGGCTCCTCGACCACGCAGATCATCGTCCGGTCGCGGTTCTGATCGGAGCAGATCCGGCACAGCGGCCCCTCCGCCAGGTTGAAGCACTCCTCGCAGAGGCCGACCTTCTCCTTCACTTCGCGGATCGCCTCGCCGAGGGCGAAGGCCTCCTCGTCGGGGGCGCGCAGCAGGTGGAAGGCGAGCCGCTGCGCGGTCCGCTGGCCGATCCCCGGCAGCCGCGAGAGCTCGGCGACGAGGCGCGCCAGCGGTGCCGGTCCCTCGCTCCTCAACCGAGCAGGCCCCCGAGTGCCGCCGAGATCGCCGCCGGCGATGCCGCCCATCTTCGAG
Source organism: uncultured Actinomycetes bacterium (assembly GCA_963850735.1). Classification (GTDB taxonomy): domain Bacteria; phylum Actinomycetota; class Thermoleophilia; order Solirubrobacterales; family 70-9; genus VAYN01. The sequence goes on along the minus strand of CAWKMK010000007.1, from coordinate 626 downwards.
CTGGCGAGCTCCTGCGCCGCGCGCAGGCCCTCGTTGACGGCCGCCTGGACCATCTCCTGCAGCAGCTCGGCGTCCTCGGGGTCGATCGCCTCCGGATCGATGACGATCTCCCGCAGGGTCAGATCGCCGCCCATCTTCACCTTGACCATGCCGCCTCCGGCACTGGCCTCGACGATCTCGTCTTTGAGTTTCTCCGTGCCTCCACCATGTCGGCCTGCATCTGCTGCGCCTGTTTCATCAGGGCGTTGATGTCGAAGCCTCCGGGACCGCCTCTCGTGCCACCTAACTGACCTCCTCCGCGTCGAACTCGCTCTTCAGCCGCTCCAGCAGCTGCTCCTCGTCAACTTCCTCGCTGCCCGGGGCCGGCGTATCCGGCGGCGCCTCCCCCTCCAGCAGCACATAAGTGGGCCGCAGCCTGCCGGTCACGGCGGCAAACGCCGCCGCCACCGTGTCGCGCTTCTCCGGGCTGTCGGCATTTTTCTTCAGGAAGGTCAGGTCGGGGGGAAGCCCACCTCGAGGCCGGCGTCGCCGAAGCTGACCGGACGGGCGCCTTCGAGGGCCCCGGCGAGGGCGGGGCGGTCTCCTCCAGTTTCTTCAGGACTGCGGGCCAGGCCTGCTGGATCTCC
>CAWKMK010000006.1:0-236851 GCA_963850735.1 uncultured Actinomycetes bacterium | reverse complement strand
GACCACCGTTCGCGGCCGGACCGGCTCGGCTCGATGGGCACCCCGGTACCCGGCGTGCAGACCGAGATCCGCGACGCCGCTCGACGTGCATCGGCGAGCTCTGGGTGCGCGGCCCGAACGTGATGGACGGCTACTGGGACCCTCCCGCCGCCACGCGGGCCTTGGTCGACGGCCGTACCGCACCGGCGACCTCGGCTGGGTCGCAGAACGAGGAGGGCTATCTGTACATGGTCGGGCGCGAGAAAGACATGATCATCACCGGCGAGCGAGAACATCTATCCGGTCGAGGTGGAGGCGTGCTGCTTGCACCCGGGCCGTGCACGAGGCCGCCGTGTTCGGCATTGACGACGAACGGTGGGGCGAGGCCGTCCATGCTGTCGTGGTGCGTCGCTCCGAGGGCGCGACGCGCCGAGGCGCGATCGAGCACTGCCGCGCCCACATCGGCGGCTACAAGGTGCCGAGAACGGATCGAATCTCCGGCTTCCGAGCCGCTGCCGAAGTGGGGCGCGGGCAAGCTGCTCAAGGGCCGGCAGGCCTGCGCGAGCCGTTCTGGGCGGGGCGGGAGCGGAGCGTCGGCTCCAGGCGGTGAGTGCCTCGCGCATGGCCATACCGATGGTCTCGTAGCCGACCACCGTCACGACCGGCGCGAGCGTCAGCACGAGCAGGCAAACGGCCACGCTCACGCCCGCCGCCGCGAGCACGACGGCGAGCGACGAGCACCGCGGCGGTGCCGCGAGCAGGCCGAGGTGAAACGGGTCGCGCGTCGCGCATCAGCACGCGAGTAGAGCGCGTAGAGCGCCAGGATGTAGATCGCGACCGGGATCGCGACGCTGAGGACGGATCGCCGTGTCGCTGATCTTCGCCTCGCCCTCGAGGAAGTACGCGGCGACGTGCAGGCCCGCGCCCATCGCGGCGAGCGACGCCGAAGATGACCAGGTGCCCGTAGCCGAACGCGAACACGCGCTCGCGGCGGCGCGACGATCGGCTCGCCCAAGGGATCGCGAAGTACATCCACCAGCAGCCGAACGCCAGCCGACGCCGGCGACCGCGAGCAGCGCGGCGTCGAGCGTCCAGCCGGCCTCGCCGTGGACGAGGGCGTTGAGCGCGGCGACGGTGCCGATGATGACCTCGCCGAGCGTGATGATCACGAGCAGGCCGTAGCGCTCGGCGATGTGGTGCGGCGTGCCACGGCGTCGGCGCCTTGCGCTCGGCCAGGTACGGGCCGGCCAGCTCGATCGCGAACAGCACGCGCGCAGCCGCGAACGTCGTGCGCGACCGGCAGGTCGAGGAACGACGAGCACGACCCAGCCGACCTGCGCGATGCCGACCGTCGTCATGTAGGTGCGCGCCGGCGGCGCGCGCTCGCGGGTCGTGGCGCGCGACCTGCAACCACAGGAAGATCAGCGCGACGCGCATGATCGACGTAGCCCGCGACCATCACGCCGTTGTCGAGCGTGTCGCCGTGGTCGATCGACTCGAACATCTGCGGCAGGCCGAGCGCGAGCACGATCACGCCGACCATCTGCACCATCGTCGCCAGCCGGAAGACCCAGTCGTCGGTGTCGTAGGCCGACGCGAACCACGTGTAGTTCATCCACGCCCAGCCGACCGCGAACGTCGCGAACGCGAAGCCGGCGATGCCCGCGCCCGACGTGATCGTCGGCGACGAAGTGCGCGAGCTCGTCGGCGGCGGTGCTGAACGCGACGACGATCGTCAGGTCGTAGAGCAGCTCCAGCGGCGTGGCGGCGCGGTGCGCCTCGTCCGGGTCGCGGCCGCTGAAGCGGCGGCGGCGTGCGCGGGCATGGCCGCGCATTATCCGGGAACCGACGGCGGTTTCGACGTGCGCCATGAGGCCGGCGAACGGGCTGAACCCGAGACGTCGAGCCGAGCGACGGACCGTTGTCATCGAACGCAACCGGGCGCGAGCTCGGCCCGCATCGCCTTCCAGCCGCGCGTAGACGTCGAGCAGCCAGGCGAAGTACGCGCCCGGCTCGACGGGCTCGCCGACGGCCTCGTTCCAGCGCGCGACGACGTAGGCGTACACCGTCCACTCGAGCTCCTGGCGCAGCATCGTCAGCCGCCACGCGGGAAGGTCGAGGCCGCTGATGTTCCAGGCGTCGGGCGGACACAGGCGCGTCGTCGCGGATCGCGACGCTGCCATGGCGGAAGCGCGCGGGATAGGTACGGCAGACGTACGGGCGCTGCGGATGGATGCCGCAGCGTTCGAAGCCGGCGTCGAGCGTGACGAGGAAGACGCAGCGGTGCGGCGCGGCCTCGTCGGTCGCGCGTCGCAACGAGAGCGACGCCGGGTGGGCGTCGGGCGCGAGCCGCACGCCGGTGGCGGTCGGCTCCGGCTCGGGCAGCAGGTGGGCGAACTGCTCCAGTGACAGCTGCAGCTCGCGCGCGATCACGAAGGCGTCGTGCCCGGTGAGCGGCACGGTGTACATCCGGCAGCACTGACCGCGACAGCCCTGGCAGCCGCTCACGTTCCCGCGCGGCATTCAGGCCTCGAACTGCTGGTAGACGTCGAGCGGGTCGCGGCACAGGTCCTGCACGTCGGCGGCATCGTCCTCCGGCAGCCGGCCGGCGTACAGGTTCCACCGGGCGAGCACGCGGCGGTAGCGGTCGCGTTCCGCGGCCTCTGCGTCGAGCAGGGCTCGCTCGTGCGCTTCGTCGAGGCCGGCCGCGGCCCAGTCACGACAGGTGCATACGCCGTCGTCGCGCACGCGCACCGCGCCGCCGTCGAGCACCGAGGGGAAGCTGCGACAGCCGTCCGGCCGCAGCTCCCGAGCGAACAGCGCGCGGCGCCGCCGACCTCGAGCAGGAAGACGCAGGCCCCGGGCTCGCGGCGCACGAGCGCGAGCCGGGACGACGCGAGTCCCGCGTCCAGGACGAAGCCGTCAGGGTCGCCGCGCTTAGCGCACGGCACCGCGGTCACGAACGCCCAGGGCGGCACCTGCAGTGCGCTCGCGATCCGCCACACGTCCATCCCTGTCGGATAGAGGTGTCGACCCGGCAGCAGGTCTTCTCGCGGCAGGCGGTGAACAGCTCCGCCTTCGCGCTCATGTCACGTCGTAGCCCGGCAGGCCGCCGGCGATGTCGCCCACCCACCGGGCCTGCTCGGTCGCGTCGAGCCCGTGTTTGATGCCCTTCGGCGGGTCGGCGTCGTAGTCGGCCTGCGCGCGCTTGAGGACCTTCTGGCCCTTCTTGTAGATCTTGCCCGCGTGGGCCTTGCCCGACCACTTGTTCCAGTTGGCGATCGCGGCGTTCGACGCCGCGTTCTTGCTGGACTTCGTGAACCAGCTGCCGACGCCCTTGGAGGTCAGCATCCCCTCGATCGCGGTCTCGGTCTTCTCCGCGATCACGTCGGAGATGTCGAAGTGGCCCTGCTCGTGGGCGAGCAGGGCGTCCGTGGCATGGCCCTCCTTGACCCACGATTTGGTCGGGGTCCATGAAGGCCTTGGCGGTGTCGAGCGTCGCCGGGTCGAACGGGACGCGCGCCTTCCACTTGGTCCCATCCGCTCGACCTCGAGCGGGGCCCGCTCGGAGCTCGTACTCGAATCCGCTCGACGTCGCCGCGTCGAACTTCGACGCGGCGGGCGCGGGAGCCTCGAACTCCGACCACTCGAGCGTCGGATCGTCCTCGTGGTCGTGTGGTCGTGCTGGCGGGCGAGCAGCCGCGCGACGGCGGCGTTGCCCGCGCCCCGCTGCATCCCGAGCAGCATCCGCGCCTTCGAGCCGATGTCGCCGTGGGCCAGCGTGTGCGCCGCGACGTCGCGGCCCGACCGGGCCTAAGGCCGCGGGTGTGGACTGCTCGAGGGGCGCGGCGGGCTCCGGCTGCGGGTCGATCTCGCGAGCGGGGCGCTCCATGTGCAGGGTCTACACCGGTCGATGACGGCCGTCAACCCGTATGCGCGATCAGCTCCGGGAGCACCTCGTCCGCGCGGAAGGCGGAACTCATGGCCGAGGCCGGGGAGCACCAGCAGCTTCGCGCCCGGGATCTCGCTCCGCCAGCGCCTGACCATGCGGGAGCGGGAACAGCGGGTCGTCGGTGCCGTGGATCACGAGCGTGGGCGCGCGATCGCTCGTCGATCGGGCGCTCCTGTTCCGAACCGCCGGCCATGAAGTGGTTGTTGGCGCTCGCCATGTTGGAGGAGCGGTCGTAGGCGGTGGCGATCGCCGCGCAGCGCGGTTTCGTCGAGGCCGCGCGCGCCGAGATAGGGCCGCTCGCCCTCGAGCAGGTACGCGATCGCGGCCTCGCGGTCCGTCCAGTCGGGCTCGGGCCACCTCCTCAATAGCCCACCGATCGACCCCCCGCATCCCCTCGGCGTCGTATAGCGCTCCCAACCAACTCTCCATGGAGGGAGCCTAATCAGCCCTCATCGCGTGGTTCTTTTCGGACCCATGCCGACCGAAAGGAACCACGACATCGTCGCCTCGATCAAATCTTGGATCCCGCGGTTCCTTTCAGACGCTATGGGTGCAAAAGGAACCACGACTCCACTGCGGCACTTCGAGCGCTCGATCCCGTGGTTCGTTTGTCCGCTATTTCCGGACAAAAGAACCAAGGGTTACCTTCCTTCCGTCCTGCCGGACGCGCTCGAGGGAGGGTGCCGGTGTCCCTCGGAGGAATGTTCGGCGATATGCAATCTGGTGCTTGCGCGCGGAGCGCGCAGCATGTTCTCCCCGCAGCGAAGCGGAGGGGAGGTCAATGACGGAGAGGGATACCGGCACCCTCCCCCCGCCAGCGCTGGAACTACTTCAGGCCGACGATCAGCTTCGCCGTGGCGAGATCGTCAGACGCTTCGGACCCGAGCGCCAGGTATTCGATCTTCTGCAGGTACGGCTTCGCTTCTTCGAAACCTTCGTCCCCGACTGGCACCAGCGCCGTGGCCAAGTTGAGAGCCGAGGGGCCGTTGACGAACATGGCGATCGGGGTGCTGCCGAGGGCGGTGGTCGCGTCCTTGTAGGCGGCGCTGTCGGCGAGGCTCTTGCCCGATTCCTCGAAGGCAGAGCCGACCGAGGCGAGGCCGTAACCGATCGCGATGCGGTTGCCCTTGGCGGCGACGACGACCGGCTGGCGACCCAGTTCCGGGCTACGGATCGAGAAGCCGCTGGCTTCGCCGCTGATTTTGGTGACGCCGGAGATGCCGGCTTTGCGGAGGAAGAGACCGACGTTGGAGACGGTGTTCTTCGCTTCGCTTTCCTCCTCGGTTTCCATCACCAGGGCGCCGGCGAGGGTCTTTTCGCTGTTGCCGGTGACGTAGAGGCCGACGTCGCCGATCGAGCCGGCGATCGCTTCGAGGTCGATGCCAGCTTCCTTCAGCGTCTTCTTCAGCTCGTTCGGCGGCACCGAGCCGGGGATGCCTTCCTTGTCGATCTGGTCGATCCCTTCGTTGAAGCGCTTGCCGAATTCGGCTGAGGCGAGGGCGCCGACCGCGGTGCCCGGCAGCGTACCCAGCAGCTCCGAGGCGTCGCCCGAGGGCGGGTTTTCGCCGCTGAGGTCGGTGCTGAAATCGATCTCGACGTGGTTGGAGCCCGGCACGACGCTGGCGACGGCGGTCGCTTCGTCGGGTTCGATCCCGAGGCTGTCGAGGAACAGCTGGGTATCGGAGTCGATTTCCGCGCCCGCTTCGTCGATCAGGCCGCCGATGTCGACGAAGACGTCGGCAGCGCTGTCGCTGGGAAGGTCGGCGGTGGCGTCACCGTAGGCCGCTGAGCCGGCGAGGTTCTCGCCATTTGAGGCGTCGACCATTTCCTTGAAGATCGCTTCGTTCTGGGCGAAGGCGACGACGCCGTCGAAGACGCCGATCGTCGTTCCGTCTTCCTGCACCTTGAAGTCGACGCCGTCGTAGGAGCCATCCTCGGCCGCTTCGTCGTCGGCCTCGATCTGCTCGTTGACGAAGCTGCGAGCTTCCTCTTCGTCGCTCGCCTGAATCGCGGCGCCGTAGCCTTCGAAGTCGTCTTCTTCGTATTCCTGCAGGAAGATGCCAGCCTCGTCGCCAAGCCAGGGCTCGACTTCTTTTTCGAAGTCCAGTTCTTCGCCATCATCGGAGGCCGAGCTCTCGAGCTCTTCGACGATCAGTTCGCCGAGATCGTCGATGCCGGCGATCTTTTGCGCCAGCGCCTCGATGTTGGTCTTCGTTTCGCCTTCCGGGCGGATCGTGGCGTCGATGAAGACCGGCGCCGTCGCCGGCGCCACGCTGGCGGGATCGGTGCCGCCGCTTCCGCCGTCGTCCGCTGCCACCGCAACCGGCGACGAAGAGGGCGGCGAGGGCCGCCAGCAGCAGGAGTGGGAGGAGACGGAGCTTCACGGAGCGCGGCATCCTAGCGGCCGCTTTGGACGATTTCACTCGACCGTGACGGTCTTGGCCAGATTGCGGGGCTGGTCGACGTTGAGGCCGCGGTTGCGGGCGATGTCGTAGGCGAGCAACTGCAGCGGCAGGATCGCCAGGATCGGCTGCAGGATCCAGTCGCTGGCGGCGACCTCGATCGTCTCGTCGGCGACTTCGCTGACCCGGGTGTCGCCGGCGGTCGCGATCGCGATCGTCTGCGCCCCGCGGGCCCGCACCTCCTCGACGTTGGAGAGGACCTTCTCCAGCACCGGGCTGTTGGTGGCGATGCTGATCACCGGCGTCGACTCGTCGAGCAGGGCGATCGGGCCGTGCTTCATCTCCCCCGCCGCGTAGGCGTCGGTCGGGATGTAGCTGATCTCCTTCAGCTTCAGCGCCCCCTCGAGGCAGACCGGCAGGCCGATGTGGCGGCCGAGGTAGAGGAAGAAGTTCTGCTCGGAGTGCCGCGCGGCGACCTCCTTGGCCGGCTCTTCGGTCGCCGCCAGCGGTCTCCTCCATCTTCGACGGCAGCGCCTTCATCTCGGCCACCAGCTCGGTCAGCCGCTCGGGCGGCAGCGTCCCCCGCAGCTCGGCGATCCGCAGCCCCAGCAGGTACATCGCCGCCACCTGGGCGACGAAGGTCTTGGTCGCGGCGACGCTGATCTCCATCCCGGCGCGGATGTAGAGGACGGCGTCGGCGTCGCGGGTTGCCTGGCTGCCCATGATGTTGGTGATCGCCAGCACGGTGGCGCCGGCCTCGCGGGCCAGACGCATCGCCGCCAGGGTGTCGGCGGTCTCGCCCGACTGGGTCATCCCGATCACCAGGTCGTCGGGGCCGACCACCGGGTTGCGGTAGCGGTACTCGGAGGCGATGTCCATCTCGACCGGCACCCGCGCCCACTCCTCGATCGCGTAACGGCCGACCAGGCCGGCGTGGTAGGAGGTGCCGCAGGCGACGATCACGATCCGCCGCAGGCCGCGCAGGAACTCGTCGGGGATATCGACGTCGGAGAGGTCGACGCCGTCGGTAGCCGGGCAGGCGATCGGTGATCGTCTCCGCCACCGCGTCGGCCTGTTCGTGGATCTCCTTCAGCATGAAGGTCTCGTAGCCGCCCTTCTCGGCGGCATCGGCGTCCCAGGTCACCTCTTCGCTCTCGCGCTTCAATCGGGTTGCCCTCGGCGTCGGTGACGCGCACCTCGCCGGCTTCGATTTCGACGATCTCGTCGTTTTCGATCGGCACCGCGGTGCGGGTGTCGGCGAGGAAGGCGGGGATCGCCGAGGCGAGGAAGGTCTCCCCCTCGCCGATGCCGGCGACCAGCGGGCACTCCTTGCGGGCCCCGATCAGGCGCTGCGGCTCGTCGGCGTGCATGGCGACGAAGGCGTAGTGGCCGCGCAGCTCGCCGAAGGCGGCGCGAACGGCGGCGGCGAGGTCGCCGTCATAGTGGGCGGCGATCAGGTGGGCGACGACCTCGGCGTCGGTCTCCGAGGTGAAGACCTGGCCTTCGTCCTGGAGCCGCCGCCGCAGCTCGCTGTGGTTCTCGACGATCCCGTTGAGGACGATGTGGACCTGGCCCGAGCTGTCGTCGTGCGGGTGGGCGTTCTCCTCGGTGACGCGGCCGTGAGTCGCCCAGCGAGTATGGGCGATCCCGGTCGCCGACGGCGGCAGCGCGCCCGGCGCCGTTGTCGGCGCGGGCGTCGACCGCTGAACGCAGGTTGGCGAGGTTGCCGACCGCGTGCACGCTCTCGACCTCGCCGTCGGCGAGCACGGAGAGGCCGGCCGAGTCATAGCCACGGTATTCGAGCTTTTCCAGGCCCGAGAGCAGGAGCTCCTCGCAGGGCCTGGCGCCCACGTATCCGACGATGCCGCACATAGAAGGCGAGTAAGGGTAGTCGGCCGGAGTGCCCGGGCTGCTCAGCCGAGCTCGCGGCGCACGAGGTCCACCAGCCGCCCGCAGACCGCCTCGGCTTCCTCGGCGCTCGGGGCCTCGGCCATCACCCGCACCAGGGGCTCGGTCCCCGAGGGCCGCAGCAGCACCCGGCCGCGATCGCCGAGGGTCTCTTCCTCGCGCTCGACCGCCTCCCAGACGGCGGTGGCGCTCTGGATCGCGCTCGCGGTCGGCGACCTCGACGTTGACCAGGACCTGGGGCAGCTTGCGCATCGGCGTCGCGTCCTCGAGAGGCGCGCCGCCGAGCTCGCGCATCGTCATCAGCGCTGCCGCGATCCCGTCGCCGGTGGAGACGAAGTCGGAGGCGATGATGTGGCCCGACTGCTCGCCGCCCAGCGCCCAGCCGCGGCGACGCATCTCGTCGATCACGTAGCGGTCGCCGACCTGGGTGACCGCAACCTCGACGCCCGCCTCCTTCATCGCCTGATGGAAGCCGAAGTTGCTCATCACGGTGACGACCACGCCGCCGCGCAACTCGCCGCGCTTGGCCATCCCCAGCGCCGCCAGGGCGATCAGCTCGTCGCCGTCGTGGACCCGGCCGGAGCCGTCGACTGCGAGCACCCGGTCGCCGTCGCCGTCGAAGGCGAAGCCGATCTCCGCCTCGGAGCCGGCGACCCGCTCGGCCAGCGTCTCGATATGGGTCGAGCCGCAGCCGGCGTTGATGTTGCGGCCGTCGGGCTCGACCGCGAGCGCCTCGACCTCGGCACCGAGCCGCTCGAAGATCGCCGGCGCGGCGCGGTAGGTGGCGCCGTTGGCGCAGTCGAGCACGACCTTGCGGCCGGCGAGGTCGAGCGGGAAGGCCCGCTCCAGCTCGCGCAGGTAGTCATCGAGGCCGCCGTTCAGCTCGCGGACGTGACCGGCGTGCGCGGCGGCGGGCGCCTCGTCCATCTTCGCCTCGATCTCCGCCTCGACCGCGTCGGCGAGCTTCACCCCGCGGCCGTCGAAGAACTTGATCCCGTTGTCGTGGAAGGGGTTGTGGGAGGCCGAGACGACGGCGGCGAGGTCGAGACCGAGGCGCTTGACGAGGATCGCGGCGGCCGGCGTCGGCAGCACCCCGCCCAGCAGCGCGTCGCCGCCCGCGGCGGCGATCCCGGCGGCCAGGGCCGCCTCCAGCATCGGTCCCGACTCACGCGTGTCGCGGACGATCAGGACCTGCGGGCGCTCGGCCTCGAGCGTCGCCGTGGTCGCCCGGCCGAGAGCAGTGGCCAGCTCGGCGCTGAGGAAGGTGCCAGCCTCTCCCCGGACCCCATCGGTTCCGAAGAGCTTGCGCGCGATCGTCACCCCGCTCCCGTCAGCGCTTGCTGAACTGAGGCCGCTTGCGAGCCTTCTTCAACCCGGCCTTGCGGCGCTCCTTGACGCGCGCATCGCGGGTGAGGAAGCCTCGCCGCTTGAGGTCGCCGCGCAGCTCGAGTCGATCTCGGTCAGCGCTCGGGCGACGCCGTGGCGGATCGCGCCCGCCTGGCCGCCGATGCCGCCGCCGTGGACGCGGACGCGGACGTCGACGTTGCCCTCATAGCCGGAGACGGTCAGCGGCTGCTTGACCATCGTCTGGTGCATGGGACGGGGGAAGAACTCCTCGAGGCTGCGCTTGTTGACCTCGATCTTGCCGTTGCCCGGCACCAAGGTGACGCGGGCGATCGCGCTCTTGCGTTTGCCGGTGGCGAGGAAGCGGGCGCCTTTCTCGATCTTCGCCGGCGCCCGGCTGGCGGCCGCGGCGTCGGGCTCCTCGGCTCCCGACCAGCTCGGCTTCGCGACGCGCTTTCTCCTCTTCCTCGGCTTCCAGGCGCGCTTTCTCCTCAGCGCTCAGCTCCGGTTTATCCGGCTCAACCAGGATCGGCTCCAGGTCGGCACCGGGAATGACGTCTTTCTTCTTCTCCTCAGCCTTCGGCGCCTTGGGCTCGTCGATCCTCCTCGAGTCACCTCCTCAGCCACAGGCTCCTCAGCAACCTCCTCGGACGGCCCCTCGTCAGTGGCCTCCTCGGACGGCCCCTCATCTCCACCCTCCTCGGACGGCAACTCCTCAGCGGAATCTGCCGCGGGTGGCGACGATGCGGGATCCTCGCCGGTAGGCGAGGAGGACGTATCGGAGACAGGACCCGCGGCCCCGGCACCCTCGTCCTGAGCCTCTTGACCCTCGCAGTCGTCTCGTCGTTTGCGCTGCTCGTCGTCCATCAATTCAGTTCGTCTCCATGGTCTTCGGCTGCTGCGCCGCATGCGGGTGGTCCGGCCCGGCGTACACCTTCAGCTTGGTCAGCTGCTGGCGGGCGAGGCGGTTGCGCGGCAGCATCCCCTTGACGGCCTTGCGGATCACTTCCTCCGGCTTGCGCTCGAGCATCTCGCCGAGCGTCCGGGACTTGATCCCACCGGGATAGCCGCTGTGGCGGTAGTAAGTCTTCTGGGCCAGCTTGTCGCCGGTGACGCGGATTTTCTCCGCGTTGACGACGACGACGAAGTCGCCGGTGTCGATGTGCGGCGTGTACTCCGGCTTGCGCTTGCCGCGCAGCGTGTCGGCGATCTGGGTCGCCAGTCGGCCCAGGGTCTGGCCCTCGGCGTCGACGACGTACCAGTCGCGCTGGCGGTTGGCTGGAGTGGCTACAAAGGTCTTCATCGCGCAAAAACCGCGCGGATTCACCGACGCGGCCGGGGGATGATAGCCGCATTCGCGCACCGACCGTCGCCGGACAGTCGGCTATGCTGCCGCCCGAGCAATGCCGAATCCCGTGCGGACCACCGTTCGGGAGCGGAGGAACCGAAGAGACCCTTGCAGGTCTCAGGGGCGAATCGGACGAATCCCGTCCGTAGCGCGACTCTTTCAGCGCGAGCCCGTCAGCTAACTCCGCAGGCGATCGAAAGAGAGGGCTAGCGGTTTGAGCAGCAAGGGGTTCGTCCGTCACGGACTGGCCAGTCAAATAGGCATAGCAGCGGTGCTTGTGCTGCTTACCTGCTTCGCGGGCAGCGCCGCGGCGGCGACCAGCACCGGTGGCGCAGGGACCCCGGGTGGCCGCCCCGACCGCCAACGGCAGCCCCTCTGGCACGCCGTCGAGCGCCCCCAGCGCCGGAACCCTGACCCTCGTCGCCGCCCAGACCACGCCGCGCAAGTCCTTCTACTTCGGCTACCGCTACCCGCGCCTCAGCTACACGATCGGCAGCAGCCAGCCGCAGAACGATCTGCAAATCGATGTCCTCGACTCGGCCGGCGCAGTCGTCAAGACCTTCTACCGCGAGGACGTCGCCCCCGACGTCGAAAACAAAGTTCGCTGGGACGGGACGACCAACGAAGGCAAGCCGGCGCGCAATGGCCGCTACAGCTTCCGGATCGGCCCCCAGACGGCCCGACCGCGCCGGCCGCCCGCAAGGCCTCGACCTCGACCACCCTCAGCCTCGCCTTCGCCTTCTACGGCTACGCCTTCCCGATCCTCGGCGCCCACGAATACGGGCTGAGCGCCGGCCGCTTCGGCGCCGGCCGCAGCGGTCACACCCACCAGGGCCAGGACGTGATGGCCGCCTGCGGCACGCCGCTGGTCGCCGCCCGCGGCGGCATCGTCCAGTACTCCGGCTACCAGGGCGCCGCCGGCAACTACGTCGTCGTCGACGGCCGCGGCACCGGCTACGACTTCATGTACGCCCACCTGGCCGAACCCTCGCCGCTGCACACCGGCGACACCGTCCGCACCGGCCAGCCGATCGGGATCGTCGGCGAAACCGGCGACGCCCAGGGCTGCCACCTGCACTTCGAGATGTGGGGCCCGCCCGGCTGGTACGAGGGCGGCTCCCCCTTCGACCCGCTGCCCTATCTCGAAAAGTGGGACGCCTACAGCTGAGCTCCTCGCCGGCGTGGGCTAAACGATAACGAGTCTCATTTTCATGTAGGGTGTTCGGCCGTGACCTGGGCCGAACGAGCGAAGACGCGCCTTAACGAGGCGGGATTCAGGAGCGGCGCCGCGCGCCGCCGGGTGATCGAGCTGCTCGACGGGGAGCACTGCGCGGTCACCGCGCTGGAAATCGACCGGCGCCTCCCCTCGGTTGGGCGGGCGACCGTCTACCGCACGCTCGAGCAGCTGGAGCAGCTGGGCCTGGTCCACCGGGTGGACGTCGGCGGCGAGGTGGTCGCCTACGAGCGCAACGACCCAGGCGAGCACCACCACCACATCGTCTGCGTCCGCTGCGGCCGCCTCCTCCCCTTCGAGGACAGCCGCCTGGAGCGGGCGATCCACGCCGTCGGCGAGACGGTCGAGTTCGAGATCGTCTCCCACGACGTCCTCCTGCGCGGGCTCTGCCCCGACTGCCAGGGGAAGGACTGAGATGTCGATCGCGATCCCCCTCGCCGGGCTGACCGTGCTCGCCACCCTGCTCGGCGGCCAGATCGGCCTGCGCTTCTCCGACCGCCTGCAGACGCTGCTGGCGCTGACCGGCGGGGTCGTCGTCGCGATCGCCCTCTTCGACGTGCTGCCCGAGGGCATCGACGGAGTCGGCGACGTCGATCAGGCGACCGCTCTCGTCGCCGCCGGCTTCCTCGCCTTCTTCCTCGCCGAGCGATTGCTCGTCCTGCACGACCGCGAGGAGGCGGTCGAGACCCTCTCCAGCGAACGGGTCGGCATCCTCGGCGCCGCCGGGCTCTCCGCCCACAGCTTCCTCGACGGCCTCGGCATCGGTTTCGCCTTCGGCGTCGACTCCGCCACCGGGTTCCTCGTCTTCCTCGCCGTGATCAGCCACGACTTCGCCGACGGGCTGAACACCGTCAGCTACGTGCTGCGCCGCTCCGGCAGCCGCCGCACCGCCGTCAGATGGCTGACGATCGATGCCCTGGCGCCCCTCCTGGGAGCGATCATCGGCTCGCAGATCTCGATCTCCGACCACGCATTGGGGTATGTCCTCTGCGTCTACTGCGGGATCTTTCTCTACATCGGGGCCAGCGACCTGCTGCCCGAGGCCCACTCCCAGGGCTCTTGGGCCCGCGTCGCGCTGACGGCCACTGGCTTCGCGGTGATCTTCGCGATCACGCCCTCGCCGGCGTTTGAATGGACCGCGACGTGTTATGAGCCAAGGTCGTAGCGAGTGAGTGACACGTGCGTACCCGACACAAGAGGCCCGAAGCAGCACTCGAGCTCCTCACCGACCGGGTGGCGAGCCCGACAGGCATCGCCGGCGAGCTTGAAGCCGCCCTCGGCGACGTCGCCTACCACACGCGTGCGCTCGATCGCTACGGCGCGCTGGAGCTCGTCGACACGGCCCAGCGCCGCGGCGCAACCGAGCACTTCTACAAGGCCCACCCCGGCGCGTTCGTCGGCGGCCCCAGTTGGCGCAAAGTGCCGCGAGCGATCCGCGGCGGCGTCTCGGCGGCGACCCTGCAGACCTTCCTCGACAAGGCGATCGCCGCCCTCGAGGCCGGGACGCTCGACGGCCGCGACGACACCGTCTTCCGCTGGATGCCGCTGCACCTCGAGGACCGGCTCAGCGAGGGGGAAAACGAGGACACCGCCTCGACCGTGGTCGGGATGGCGGCCTTCGAGACGGCGGGGTCAATCGAGGCTGCTTAGTGGTCGAGGGAGGGACGGTTTTCACCGAAACCGTGACAGTCCACCCATACGGGGACTCTCGCGGTTTCGCAGAAAGATGTCGCTTGCGGGAGCTGCTACTCCCACTCGATCGTTGCGGGCGGCTTTGAGCTGATGTCGAGGGCTACTCGGTTGACGTCGCGGATCTCGTTGATTATCCGGTTCGAGACCCGCTCCAGCAGGTCGTAGGGGAGGCGGGCCCAGTCGGCGGTCATCGCGTCGTCGGAGGTGACGGCGCGGATCACGATCGGGTAGGCGTAGGTGCGGCCGTCGCCCTGGACGCCGACCGAGCGCACCACCGGCAGCACGCAGAACGATTGCCAGAGCTGGCGGTAGAGCTCCGCCGAGCGAATCTCCTCCTGCAGGATCGCGTCGGCGGCGCGGAGGATGTCGAGGCGCTCTTTGTTGACCTCGCCGCCGACGATGCGGATCCCGAGGCCCGGCCCGGGGAAGGGCTGGCGCCAGACCATCCGCTCGGGCAGCCCGAGCTCGGCGCCGACCGCCCGCACCTCGTCCTTGAACAGCATCCGCAGCGGCTCGACCAGCTCGAACTCGAGGTCGTCGGGCAGGCCGCCGACGTTGTGGTGGGACTTGATCGTCGCCGCGTGGTCGGAACCTCCGGACTCGATCACGTCCGAGTAGAGGGTGCCCTGGACCAGGTAGCCGGCGTCCTCGAGCTTCGCCGCCTCCTCCTCGAAGACGCGGATGAACTCGGCGCCGATGATCTTGCGCTTGGTCTCGGGGTCGTCCACCCCGGCCAGCTTGGCGAGGAAGCGCTCCTCGGCGTCGACGTGGACCAGCGGGATCCCGAACTGGCCGAAGGCCTCGACCACCTGCTCGGCCTCGTTCATCCGCATCAGGCCGTGGTCGACGAAGACGCAGGTCAGCTTGTCGCCGATCGCCTTGTGGACCAGCAGCGCCGCGACCGAGGAGTCGACCCCGCCGGAGAGGCCGCAGATCACCTTGCCCTCCCCCACCTGCGCCCGGATCTTCTCCACCTGTTCGGCGATCACCGACTGCGGCGACCACTGCTCGGTGCAGCCGGCGACGTCGCGCAGGAAGCGGGTGAGGATCTCGGTCCCGTAGGGCGTGTGGACGACCTCGGGGTGGAACTGAATCCCGTAGAGGCCGCGGTCGGGCAGCTCGCAGGCGGCGACCGGGGAGCTCGGGCTCGAGGCCAGGGCGGTGAACCCCTCGGGCGCCTCGAAGACGGCGTCGCGATGGCTCATCCAGCAGCTCTGCTCCTCCGGCAGCCCGCCGAGCAGCCGGCCGCCACCGTCGCGGAGGACCAGATCGGTGCGACCGAACTCGCCCGTCTCGGCCGACTCGACCCTGCCACCGAGAGCAAGCACCATCGCCTGCATCCCGTAACAGATGCCCAGCATCGGAATCTCGAGGTCGAGCAGCTGCGTCGGGAACTTCGGCGCTTCCGGCTCGTAGACCGAAGCCGGCCCGCCGGAGAGGATCAGTGCTTTCGGTGCCCGCTCCTTGATCTTCTCCACCGACGTGCTCGCCGGCAGCAACTCAGCAAAGACCCCGCATTCGCGGATCCGACGGGCGATCAGCTGCGAGTACTGCCCCCCGAAGTCGAGGACCAGCACCTCCTCCACAGCTCATCCGCGGGTGCGCACCCCGCTCCGCGGGCTGAGTGCCGGGACGGGTGGCCGAGCCTGGCTCAGTCATCCGATACGGCTACTCCAGTCGACACAGCCGCACGTCCGTTCGAGCCCATCCCCACGGCTGCTCGTTCTGCAGCTTCTTGCCCTCGCTCATCAGCGCCGGGGCAACCATCACCTCGGCCCGCTGGAAGCAGCGGATGTCCTCGTAGCCGCAGGTGGCCATCGAGGTTTTCAGCGCCCCCATCAGGTTGAAGGTGCCGTCGTTCTCCTTGGCCGGGCCGAGGAGGATCTCCTCCATCGTCCCGTCCTGCTTGGTGGTGACGCGGGTGCCGCGCGGCAGCGAGGGATGGAAGGTCGCCATCCCCCAGTGGAAGCCGCGACCGGGGGCCTCCTTGGCCCGTGCCAGCGGCGAGCCGATCATCACCGAGTCGGCGCCGGTGGCGATCGCCTTGGAGACGTCGCCGCCGGTCCGCATGCCGCCGTCGGCGATCACGTTGACGTACTCGCCCGTCTCCAGCATGTGCTGGGCGCGGGCAGCGGCGACGTCGGCGATCGCGGTCGCCTGCGGGACGCCGATCCCGAGCACGCCGCGGGTGGTGCAGGCGGCGCCGGGGCCGACCCCGACGAGTACGCCCACCGCGCCGGTCCGCATCAGGTGCAGCCCGGTCGAGTAGGAGGCGCAGCCGCCGACCACGGTCGGGACCGGGACCTCGGCGATGAACTCCTTCAGGTTGAGCGGCTCGACCGTGGTCGAGACGTGTTCGGCCGAGATCACCGTGCCCTGGATGACGAGGATGTCGAGGCCGGCCTCGACCGCCACCTCGTAGTACTCGCGCACTTTCTGCGGCGTCAGCGAGCCGCAGACGACCGCCCCGCGGGACTTGATTTCCTCGACCCGCTTGGCGATCAGCTCGGCCTTGACCGGCTCGGTGTAGATCTCCTGCATCAGCCGCGTCGCCTCGTGCTTGGGCGCGGCGGCGATCGCCTCCAACTTCTCCTCGGCGTTCTCGAAGCGGGACCAGATCCCCTCCAGGTTGAGCACCCCGAGGCCGCCCAGCTCGTTGACGAGCACGGCGGTGTCGGGGCTGACCACCCCGTCCATCGCCGAGGCGACGAGCGGCAGCTCGAAGCGGTAGGGACCGAGGGTCCAGCTGATGTCGATGTCGTCGGGATCCCGCGTCCGGCGGGAAGGAACGATCGCGATGTCGTCGAATCCGTAGGCGCGGCGACCCTTCTTGCCGCGGCCGATTTCGATTTCCAAGTTAGTCCTCCAGGGCGTGGCGTTGAATATGCCAGCCTACACTTCGGCGGGGACCTCCAAATCGTGCACGGAGACCTCGCCCAGCAGTCTCTCGACCTGATTGCGGTCGACGGTGCCGGCGCCGAAGTGCTGAGTCGACTCCGCCCCGCAGGCGACCCCGTAGGCGAGGCAGTCCTCGGCCTCGCGGCCTTCGTAGCGGGCGGCGACGTAGCCGGCGACGAAGGCGTCGCCGGAACCCACCGTCGAGACCGGCCTCCAGCGGCTCGGTGTGGACCTCCGAGCAGGCGCCGCGAGTTGCCCTCGCCGACCGCGGCGACGCAGCCGTCGGGACGGGTGATCGCCGCCTCGCTGGCCCCCAGCCGCACCAGCTCCCGCAGCCCCTGGGCGAGGTCGCCTTTGTCGGCGAACTCCTGGCCGACCAGCTCCTCGGCCTCGGCCTCGTTCGGGGTCACCATCGAGGCGCCGGCGCGGAGACCGGCCATCATCGCCTCGCCCTCGGCGTCGAGCACCACCGGCACGCCGCGGCGGGAGAGATCGTCGACCAGCCGCGCGTAGAGGTCGTCCCCCGCCCCGGGCGGCACAGAGCCGGCGAGGACGCAGATCTTCGCCCCGTTGGCGAGGTAGCCGATCCGGTCGAAGAGCCGCTTCACCTCCTCCGGGCTGACCGCCGGGCCGCGCTCGTTGATCTCGCTCTGTTCCCCCGAGGTGGGGTCGATGACGGCGAGGTTGATCCGGGTCTCGGAGGCGATCCGGGTGAAGTCGGTCAGCACCGATTCTTCCTGCAGCCCTTCCAGCACCCGGGTCCCGGTCGGGCCGCCGACGAAGCCGCTGGCGATCACCGGCCGGCCCAGCAGGCTGAGGGCGCGGGCGACGTTGATCCCCTTGCCGCCGGCGACGGTGCGGCTCTCCACTGCGCGGTGGCGGCGCCCGAGGCGGAAATTCGGCACCGCGACGGTGCGGTCTATCGCCGCGTTCAAGGTCACCGTGAGGATCACTTCCCCTTCACCCCGTTCACTCCTAAAGGTCGTTTCCGCGGGTGCGCCGGCGCAACAGGAGCAGCACCGCTGCCATGAGTATCACGAACGCCACGATCAGAATAGGGATCAAGTTGTCGGCGACGGTGGCGCGGGCGCGGTCGAAGAAGCCGGCCTTGGGGATCGCCCGCCCGGCGCGCAGCGGCACCGTCCCGACCCGTCGTCCCTCGACGAAGACCGTGGCTGTGCCGAGCCGCTCGCCGCGCTGGATCGGGCCCTCGATCTCCCCGGGCGCCCGCACCCGCACGTCGACTTCCTCGCCCTTGCGGACCCCGGCCTGGAGCGAGTGTTCGGCCCGCAGCGGCAACTGCCCGCCGGACCAGCGGATCTCGGGTTCGGCGAGGTTCTGCCCGCGCTTGACCGGCAGCCGCCGCCGGTACTGCGAGAACCCGTATTCGAGCAGGGCGAGGCTGTCGTCGAAGCGTTCTTCGTCGGTCCAGGTGCCGACCACGGCCGAGACCAGGCTGACTCCGTCGCGGCTGGCGGAGCCGACGAGGACATAGAGGGCGCCGAAGGTGTGGCCGGTCTTCACCCCGGTCACCCAGGGCGCCATCAGCAGCAGTTCGTTGATCGTCGCGATCCGCCGCGGCGGGTGGACGCTGCGCAGCAACGCGGTGCGCGAATCGGCGATCTTGGCGAACGCCGGCTCCTGCAGCAGGCGCCGGGTAAGCGTCATCAGATCGAAGGCGCTGGAGTAGTTGCCCTTCTCGTCGAGCCCGATCGGGTTGGCGTAATGCGTATGGGAGAGCCCGAGGGCGGCGGCGTAGCGGTTCATCTCGGCGACGAAGCGCCGTTCGGAACCGGCGGCGGCGATCGCCAGCGTGTGGGCGGCGTCGTTGCCGCTGCGCAGGATCAGGCCGTAGACGAGGTCGCGGACACTGATCCGCTCGCCGGCGCGCAGGCCCATCAGCGACTCGCCGTATTCGGCCTCGTAAGGCTGGGCGCGGACGATCTTGCCCAGCGGCATCTCCTTCATCGCCACATAGGCGGTCATCAACTTCGTGGTGCTGGCGATCGGCAGCTCGCGGTTGCCGGCGTGGGAGGTGAGAACGTCGCCGGTGCGGGCGTCGATCACCCCCCACGACCGCGCCGCCAGTTGTGGCCCAGGCTGCTCGGGCAACCGTGGCTTCTGCGGTTGGGCCGAGGCGGCCGCGGGCAGCAGCAGGCAGACCAGCGCCGCGAGCAGCAGGGCGCCTCGGCGGCGGGCGCTCACCTGAGCTGCAGCGTTTCCCCGACGGTCAGGATCTGG
Organism: uncultured Actinomycetes bacterium; assembly: GCA_963850735.1. Lineage (GTDB taxonomy): Bacteria > Actinomycetota > Thermoleophilia > Solirubrobacterales > 70-9 > VAYN01. The sequence goes on along the minus strand of CAWKMK010000006.1, from coordinate 217,853 downwards.
GGATCGACTTCGGGATTGAGCGCCTGGAGTTCGGCGACGGGAACCCCGGTCTTGTGGGCGATCGTCGTCAGCGTGTCGCCCGATTCCACCGTGTAGGTCTTGGCTTTCGTCCGCTGCTTCTTTTCCTTCTGTGCGTGGGGCTGGCCCTTGTGGCGATTCGAGCTGGAATCGTCGCCGCTCATCGCCGCGCTGACGACCACGACGACGACCAGCACCGCGACCAGGATGGCGAGGGCGGCGGCGAGGCGGGTGGCGGCGCTGGTGCGTTTTTCCATTGGACGGGGAGGGGCGGATCGGTTGGGGCGGGCTGATCGTAATCGCGTTCGGGCTTCTCAGGCGGTCGATATCTCCCAAACCGCCTGCCGCAGGCGCTCGGCCGCGGCGGCGGGATCGGGGTCGGCGGCGATCCCGCGCGAGGCGGCGACCAGCCCGGCGGCACGACCGGCCGCGAAGGCGGCTCCCAGCAGCTCCGGCTTGCCGCCCTGGGCGCCGACCCCGGGGATCAGGAAGATCGCCCGCGGCATCAGCTCGCGCATGCGGCCGAAGTGGCGCGGCTCGGTGGCGCCGACGACCGCCCCCATCCCGCTCAGCTCACCCGCGCCCGGCAGCCGGTCGGCGAGCTCGGCGACGAGGCCGGCGAGGCGCTCGTGCAGGGGCGCCTCGGGCGCCGGCAGGTCCTGCAGGTCGGCGGCGCCGGGGTTGCTGGTGCGGACCAGGGCGAAAACACCCGCCCCAGCCTCGGCCGCGGCGGCGACCAGCGGCTCGAGCGCGTCGCGGCCGAGCAGCGGGTTGGCGGTGAAGGCGTCGGCGTCGAGGCCGCGCACGGGGCCCCAGGGGGTCGGCGTCTCGCCGACCAGCGCCTGGGCGTAGGCGGCGGCGGTGACCGGGACGTCGCCGCGCTTGCCATCCGCGACGACCAGCAATCCGGCCTCGCGGGCGGCGGCACAGACTTCTTCCAGGGCGCGCCAGCCGGGGGCGCCGAGGCGCTCGAAGCAGGCCAACTGCGGCTTGACCGCGACGCAAGAGGGGCCGGCCCGGTCGATCAGGGCGCGGCAGTGGTCGGCGACCGCGGTGGCTGCCAGCTCGGCGGCCGGCGCTTGCGGATCGCCCGCCTGCGTCCCCGACCCGGCCAGCTTGGCGGGGTCGGGGTCGAGGCCGAGGCAGATCTGGCTGCGGCGCTCCTCTACGAGCGCCGTCAGCCGATCAGCGAAGGGACTCAGCGAATCAGCCGCCCTTGACTTTGGTCTTCAGGGCCGAGCCGGCGGAGAAGCGGGGAACTTTGCCGCCCGGGATGGTGATCCTTTCGCCGGTACGCGGGTTGACGCCCTGGCGCGGGCCGCGCTCGGCGACGTGGAATTTGCCGAAACCGGTGAACGCAACCTCCTCGCCCTTGCTCAGGGCGCCGGTGATCGCATCGAGAACAGCGTCAACGGCGTCGCTGGCGGCTTTTTTGCTGCCGAGACGATCGTCGCCTGAAAGTTGGTCCAGAAATTCAGCCTTGGTCACGTCGAGATTCCTCCTCGGGGGTTTGAAGACGGCCGCAATCTAACAGCGGCTTCGGCGTAAGAACTCGCGGCCTGGAGCCAAATGTCACGAACCGCTGATCGCCATCTCGGCGACCAGCAGCGGCGGCGTACTGACCGAGCCGCCAAAAGGAACCCAGCGAGGGACCGCGCCGGCGGCGCTGACGGCGCCCAGCATCGCCCCCAACTCGCCGGCGATCGTGAACTCGCGCAGCGGCTCGGCGAGCTGCCCGTTGCGGATCGCGCGGCCCGAGGCGCCGACCGAGAAAACGCCGGTTACGGGGTTGACGCCGGAGTGGAGGCCAGCGACGTCGGTGACGTAGACCCCGTCCCCAGCCTGTGCCAGCAGCTGCTCCAGCGAGTGCTCCCCGGGGGCGACCATCAGGTTCGAGGCCGAGACCGAGGGCAGCGAGCGGTAGCCCTGACGCGCGGCCGAGCCGGTCGAGGCGCCGCCCTCGCGGTTGGCGGTGTAGGTGTCGTAGAGGTAGGACCGCAGGCGGCCGCCCTCGATCAGCGCCGTGCGCCGCCGCGGCACCCCCTCGCCGTCGAACGGTGCCGAGGCCGGGCCTTCCGGATCGCGGCCGTCGTCGTGGAGGGCGAAGGCGGCACTCGCGACCTTCTCTTCGAGGTGGCCGGCGAAGGGCGAGCGCCCGCGCTGCACCGCTTTGGCACTTAGGCCGCCGCCGATCAGGCCGGCGAAGCTGGCGGCGACGGTCTCGTCGAGGACCACCGGGCAGGAGCGAGAGGCGGGCTTGCCGGCGCCGATCATCGCCAGCGCCCGCTGCGCCCCCTCGGCACCGATCGCCTCCGGGTCGAGGCCGCGCGGGCCGCGGGCGAGGCCGAAGCCGAGGCCGGTCTCGCGCGCCCCGTCGCCTTCGGCCAGGGCCTGCAGGTAGGCGTAACAGGTGGAGGACTCGTATTCGCCGGCGACCCCGGCCGAGGAGGCGATCGCGACCTGCTCGTCGGCGTCGGCGTAGACGGCAACCTCGACCCCGACCAGCCGCGGGTCGGACTCCAGCGCGGTGCGCTCGACGCTGAGCGCAAGCTCGGCCACCCGCCCGGTGTCCCACTCGGCCGTGGAGGGGTCGCCGAGGCCGGGAAGGGCCTCGACCTCAGCCGGCGCGGGCGGAGCGGCGAACTCGTCCTCGTCGGCGACCGCGGCGGCTTCCGCCGCCTGGGCGGCGATCGTCGCGACGCCGGCGTCGGAGAGGTCGGTGCCGTAGGCGTAACCGACCCGGTGGCCGACCCAGGCCCGCACTCCCACCCCGCTCTGGGTGGCGGCGGTGAGGCTCTCGACCTCGCCGCCGTGGACCCGTACCTCGCGGCCGGTCTCGCGCGAGACGTAGGCCTCGGAGTCGCTGGCGCCGGCACCGGTGGCGGCCTCGACGGCGCGGCGGGCGACCGTGCTCAGTTCAGTCATCAAACGCTCCCGCTGTCATCTCTCGGTCCCCCCGACCGTCATCGCCCGCACCCGGACGTGGCCCTGGCCGGTCCCGACCGGGACTTTCTGGCCGCCCTTACCGCAGATCCCGGTCTTCATGAAGAAGTCGTCGCCGACCGCGTCGATCGCCGCCAGCGCCTCGAGGCAGTTGCCGATCAGGGTGGCGCCGCGGCAGGGGCTGGTCACCTTGCCGCCCTCGATCAGGTAGCCCTCGGATACGCCGAAGACGAAGTCGCCAGTCGCCGGGTCGACCTGGCCGCCGCCGAAGGAGACCGCGTAGAAGCCGCGCTCGACCTCGGCGATCATCGCCTCCGGGGTGGCCTCGCCGGGGGCGATGTAGGTGTTCGTCATCCGCGGGATCGGCAGGTGGCGGAAGCTCTCGCGGCGGCCGTTGCCGGTCGAGGAGACCCCATCGCGCTCGGCGGTCAGGTGGTCGTAGAGGTAGGAGGTGAGGCGGCCGCCCTCGATCACCTGGGTCATCTGCGTCGGCTGGCCCTCGTCGTCGATCGCGTCGCTCCCCCACTCGCCCGGCAGGCGGCCGTCGTCGTAGGCGTTCAGCAGCGGCTCGGCGACCTGCTCGCCGAGCTTGCCGACGTAGACGCTGGCGCCCTTCTGGATGTGGTCAGCCTCGAGCCCGTGGCCGGTCATCTCGTGGAAGAGGACGCCGCCGAAGCCGCCGCCGACGACGACCGGCATCGAGCCGGAGGGGGCGGGGACGGCGTCGAGCAGGGTCAGCGCCTTGGCCGCCGCCTGCTCGGCGATCTGGCCGGGGTCGTCTTCGAGCAGCTCGAAGCCGCGGTGGGCGCCGAGGGTCTCGGCCCCGGTCTCGACCACCTCGTCGCGGCGGGCGACCGCCTGGGCACCGATCCGCGTCCGGGTGCGGTCGTCGCCGCTGAAGAGGCCGTCGGAGTTGGCGACGGCGACCTGGCGGCGGGCCTCGGCGTAGGAGGCCATGAACTGGGCGATCTCCGGGCCCTTGGCCCGCGCCCGATCGTCCAGCTCGCGCAGCATCTCTGCCTTGCGCTGCGCCGGCACCTCTTCGGGCCGGTGCTCGATCGGCAGCGGCGTCACCTGCCGCGCCTGCAGCGGACGGGGCTCGCGGCGCTCGGTGCGCAGGGCGGCGGCGGCCTCGTCGGCGGCGCGTTCGATCTCGGCCGGCTCCAAGCCGTCGACGTGGGCGAAGTAGGTGGTGTTGCCGTCGACGACGCGGACGCCGGCCCCCTCCTCGGCGCCGGACTGGACCGACTCGATGCGGGACTCGTCGATCGCCAGCGTCTGGCCGCGGCGCCGTTCGACGAAGACCTCGGCGAAGCGGCCGCCGTTGGCGAGCGCGCGGGCCAGCGCCCGCTCGGCGACCGCCTGGTCGATCAGCTCGCTCATCCCTTCCCCTTCTTGCCGGCGACCTCGATCAGGCGGCCGGCGGCGACGAACAGCTCGGCGCCACTGCGCGAGTCCTCGGCGTGGTCGGCGCTGCGGCCGTGCGGGTAGTAGAGGCGGGCGAAGGGCCGGCGGGAGATGCGGCGACGACGCATGAAGGCGGCCGCTTCGTCGGCGTAGACGGAGACGCGGTCGAAAAGGATGCGGTGCGGCTTCGGCGGCATCAGCCCTCGCCCTTCCGAGATTTACCTTGCTCTGGCGGGGTCAAGTTCGGAGTGGCGATCTCCCGCAGCATCGAGCGCATGTCGAAGAGCATCAGCGAGGCGAGGGCGAAGCGGTCGGTGACCGAGACCGCCGCCAGGCCGGCGTTGCGGATCGCGAAGACCTCGCCCTGCTCGGTGGCGATGTGGACCTGCTCGACCGGCGCGCCCTCAGCGCCGTCGGCGGCGGCGAACAGCGCGGCGGCGTCCTCGCCCCAGCGCTCGCCCTCCTCCCCGGTCGCGGCCAGCACCTCGCCCTCGGAGCCGAGGATCGCGGCGCCGCGCAGGTCGGGCGACATCTCCTCCAGGAACTCCAAAGCGGCCGCCGCGGACTCTCGGTCGGGAGCGGCGGATTGGGCAGCGTCCATCACTTGCGTGAAAATACCGACCGTGCCCCTCGCCCGAGCCTCCTGGATCATCACCGTCGTCATTTGCGCCGTCGCCGCGGTCCTCTTCGCCTTCAGCGGCTACACCGGCTACGCGGTCACCCTGGTCGCCGTCGGCCTTGCCGCCAGCGTCAACCTGCTGCCGCCTGCTTAGCGTGTCGCTTTAGGCGCCCATATGGACGCATAAGGCGACACTAGCCCGAGCGGTAGGGGCCGCTTTCGCGCTCGCGGTAGGAGGTCTCCGGCTCTGCGTGGATCAGGACCTCGGCCTGGGGGATCTCGGCCTCGATCGAGTCGCGCATCTCGTGGGCCAGCTCGTGGGCGCGCTCGAGGCTGGTGCCGGAGCGGTACTGGACGTGGAAGTCGATGTGGCGGCGGCGGCCGGCGCGGCGGGCGCGGAGCTTGTGGTACCCGGCCACCTCGGGGGTGCGGGCGGCGGCGATCGCCGCCTCGATCCGGTCCATCTCCGAGTCCGGAAGCACTTCGTCGACCAGCACCCCGGAAGAGCGGCGGATGATGTTGATCCCGGCCCAGACGATCGCCCCGGCGACGATCAGCGCGGTGATCGAGTCGAAGGCATCGGCGCCGGTTATCTCGACCAGGGCGAGGCCGACCAGGACCCCGGCCGAGGTCATCGCGTCGGTGCGCAGATGGGCGGCGTCCCCCTCCAGCGCCGGCGATTCGTGGGCGCGCGCCTGCCGGTAGAGGACGGTCGAGACGACCAGGTTGGCGATCACCGAGAGGCCCATCACGGCGATGCCGACCCCGAGCGATTCGACCGAGGAGCCGACGGCCAATCGATGGGTCGCCTCGTAGACGATCACCGCGGCGCCGACCAGGATCAGGATCCCCTCGATGTTGGCGGCCAGGTTCTCGACCTTCTCATGGCCGTAGGGGTGCTCCTCATCGGCCGGCTCGTCGGCTTTGCGGACCGAGATGAAGGCGATCACCGAGGCCACGAGGTCGATCAGCGAGTGGATCGCCTCGGTGATGATCGCGATCGATCCGGTGATCGCCCCGGCGGCCAGCTTCAGTGCGATCAGGATCGCGTTGGAGGCGATCGAGAGCGCGGCGGCGCCGCGTTTGGTCCTGATCACTGCTGCGACTCCGGCTCGAGGCCGAGGTGGCGGGCGAGCATCCGCACCGCCTTGCCACGGTGGCTGATCGCGTTCTTCTCATCTGGCGTCAGCTCGGAGAAGGTGCGGCCGTCGCCGTGGCCGGTCTCGTCGGGGACGAAGGCGGGGTCGTAGCCGAAGCCGCCGTCGCCGCGACCCTCGCGCAGCAGCGTCCCCTCGCAGCGGGCCTCGAAGACATACTCGTGGCCACCCTCGTCGATCAGGGCGATCGCGCAGACATAGGCGGCGCGGCGATCGCCGCCGGCGGCGTCGACCTCGCGCAGGAGCTTCTCCAGATTGGCCTCGTCGCTGGCGCCTTCGCCGGCGTAGCGGGCCGAGTAGATGCCGGGGGCGCCGCCGAGGTCGGCGGCTTCGATCCCGGAGTCGTCCGCGATCGTCACCTCGCCGGTGGCGGCCCGCGCGGAGCGGGCCTTGATCAGCGCGTTGGCCTCGAAGCTGTCGCCGGTCTCCAGCGGCGAGGCGACCTCGTCGGGCAGCGCTCGCAGATCGACGCCGGGCAGCAGCTCGGCCATCTCCCGCACCTTGTGGTCGTTGCGGGTCGCCAGGATCATGCGACCCGCTCCTGCACCTCCCGCAGGCGGCCGATGCCCAGCTCGGCGAGGCCGAGCAGCTCGTCGAGCGAGGTTCGCGAGAGCGGCGTCCGCTCCGCCGTCGCCTGCACCTCGACCAGGCCGCCATCGCCGGTCATCACCACGTTGGCGTCGACTTCGGCGTTGGAGTCCTCGCCGTAGTCGAGGTCGCAGAGGGCGCGGCCGTTGACCATGCCGACGCTGACCGCCGCCACGCTGCCGGTCAGCGGCAGCGCGTCCAGCGCCTTCTTGTCGACCAGCCTCTGGAAGGCCTGGCGCAGGGCGACGTAGCCGCCGGTGATCGCCGCGCAGCGGGTACCGCCGTCGGCTTCGAGCACGTCGCAGTCGACGTAGACGCTGCGTTCGCCCATCGCCTTGAAGTCGACGACGACCCGCAGCGAGCGCCCGATCAGGCGCTGGATCTCGACCCCGCGCCCGTCCTGTTTGCCCTTCGAGATGTCGCGCTGCTTGCGGTCCCCGGTCGAGGCCGGGAGCATCGCGTACTCGGCGGTGACCCAGCCTTTGCCCTTGCCCGTCATCCAGCGCGGCACCTGCTCCTGGATCGAGGCGGTGCAGATCACCCGCGTGCGGCCGATCGAGATCAGCGCCGAGCCGGCTGCGCTTTCGACGAAACCGGGGTCGATCGTCACCGGCCGGATGTCGGCGGGAGCGCGGTCGTAGCTACGAGAAGCTGGCATCGCGCGAGTCTCTCATGCGGACGCAAGCGGCGACGCCCAGCAGTGTCGCCTTCCTCTCGCATACCGAGAGGAAGGCGACAGGCCCTTGAAATGGACGGGTTCTCGACCCCGACTCAGCTCAAAGCGACCTTGACCAGATCGGAGAGGGTGAATTTGCCGGCTTTCGATCCCAGCGTCGGTCGCCACTCGGGACGGGCGTTGACGAACGAGTGGCTGTCCCCCTTCAGCAATCCGAGCAGGACCTCGGCGACGATCCCGCCGCCGACCGGACCCAGCTGCTGTCCGCCTTTCAGCTCGGACTCCTTGAGGATGTAGAACCACAGCGGGGTCGGCTCGGGGGCGCCGAGTTTTTTGCCGCTGAGCGGTTTCAGGCCCATCCGTTTGGCGACGTCCTGGCCCGAGGGCAGCCGCAGCGCCTGGCCGCGCTTCAGATTGCGGAAGGCGAGCGAGGACTCCGCGTTGGGGAATCCCGGCAGGTCGAAGAGACCGCCAGCCAGCTTCGCGTCGATCTTCCGCGAGAGCTGCGGTTTTTTCGCTTTGCCGGGGACGTCGTCGAGGAAGAAGGACCAATCGATGGTCCAGGCTCCCGGCAGCGGCCGGAATCCGCGCAGGTCTTCGAGTTCGCCGACTTTTTCGCCCGGGATGAAGATCGGGCGGTTGCTGACCATCTGGTTGAGGTCGTAGCCGGGGCGTATCTGGCTGTGTCCAAATCGATAGGCCGCGACCGAGAACTCGACCGGCATGAACGGGTTGTTTTTCGGGTGGAACCAGCGCAGGTCGATCGAGATCTCGCCTTTGCTGCGTTTGACCCGGTCTTTGACCGCGTCTTTCCCGGCGATTCGCGGCAGGAAGTCCTCGAGGATCACCCACTGGTAGTGCCAGCGCACAAGCTTCTGCGCCTCTTCGAACTTGCGCTCCTTCGGGATCGATTTGTCCGCCGCAACTTTGGCCGCCACCTTGTTGTGGAAGCGCAGGAAGATCAGCTGCAGCTGACTGACGATGATGTTCTCGTCGTTGCGGGGATCGCCGATCAAGGCCACACCCTCGGCGTTGCGCTGCAGGTCCGGTTCCCCTTTGACGTTTTTTTTGTCGATCAGGAGCTTCAGCCGGGCCGGCTGGTCGTAGAGATAGGGCTGGTCGGCGGGGCCGCCGCCGTAGACGCAGTCGAGGTCAAAACGCGGCGAGCGGAAGTCGACCAGCGCGTCGGGGTCGTTTTTGCGCTGCAGGTCGGAGACCGGGTCGAAGGTGATGTCGTGGTCTACGAACTGGCCGAAGTAGGTGTAGGCGGCGGGGATTTTCGGGTTGTCGAGTTTTGCTCCCGAGCCTTTGGGTTCGCGCATGCCATCGGCGAGTTTCGCCAGCTCTTTGTCGCCCAGTTCCGGGGCTGGTTTCAACTGCCGGAACAGCCGTCCGAAGCGGCCCTCGAAGAGAGCGGAGCGAGGAACCCGTTTGATGCCGCGGGGTTCGTTTTTCCCATGGCCTTTGTCGACTAACTCTTGTGGAGCCATCTGTGCCTCCCGGCAATCGGTTGATGGTCCCTGCCTAATCAGTCATCTTGCCGCTGTTCAACGAACCCCGCTGTCTGTATGCCAGACCGCCTCGACGTTGTGGCCGTCGGGGTCGAGCAGGAAGGCGCCGTGGTAGCCGGGCGAGTACTGCAGGCGCGGACCCGGGGCGCCGTTGTCGCGGCCGCCGGCGGCCAATCCCTCCCGGTGAAACCCCTCCACCTGAGCGAAGTCGTCAGCCGCGAAGGCCAGGTGGATCGTCGGCCGCAGCGGCCCGCCGGCGACGAGGCTCAGGTCCTCGGCCCCCCTCCGGCCCGAAGGTCGGCGCCCCTTCGACCTCGCACTCGACCCAGCCCATTCCTTCGACCAGCGCCGCTCGATAGAAGGCCACCGATCGGGCGAGATCGCCGACCGGGAACGTCATGTGGTCCACGCAGACTGGGCGCACCGGGCAAGCCTAGCCAGACCGACCGGCGCGCCCCACCGCCTATTTGAAGGCGACTTTGTCGACTGCCTCCTTGATCTTGTTGACGATCACGTCGGCGAGCTCGGTCCCCTGCTTGCCCTGAAAACCCTTCATCCCGGCGACCATCCCCACCATCAGCAGAGCGACGAGCAGGATCAGGCCGACGTACTCGACCGTGCCCTGTCCCGTCTCCCCCGCCAGGCGGCGAAGCCGGTTCACGCGCCAGAGGATCGCGGCGTGCAGGTAGCCGGCCAGTTTGTAGATCATCGTTGCCTCCCTCGGTTGGTTGGGAGGGGATGCTGGGCGGCATCGACGCACGGAACAAGACGCAAAAGCGCCGGAAAAGGAAACCTTTTGCAAAATCTTCGTGCCCACCGGAACGGCCCGGGATTACCTCAATGCGGGGATGGCCAGCGAGCACTTCGCTGACGATTCAAGCGACGTGAACGTCCACGCCTGGGTGCCGACCATCTGGGTCGAGCTGGGGATGCTGTTCCTCAACCTCGCCGTCTGGCTCGAGGCCGCCGCCCGGCTGGCGGGGTCGATTCACGCCGCCTGAATCTCTCCCAGCTCCAGCGCCTTGACCACCGCCTCGGTCCGCGTCCGCGCCTCCAGCTTGCCCATCGCGTTGCGGACGTGGGTGCGCACCGTCTCCGGCGAGAGGACGAAGCGCTGGGCAATCTCCTCGCCGGTCAGGCCGCGGGCGAGCAGGGCGAGGATCTCCGCCTCGCGGCCACTCAGCACCTTGGCCGGGGGTGCGGCCTCACCGGGCTCCGGCGCGAAGAGCGGGTCGAAGTAACGGCCGCCGCGCCAGACCTTGCGCAGCGCATCGACCAGAGCCGAAAGCCCGGCCGGCTTCGCGACCAGCCCGCAGGCGCCGCTCCTGAACGCCGCCTCCAGCATGTCGGTCTCGGTCAGCCCGGTGTAGATCACGAACTTGGTCCCGTTGACCCGGCTCTGGAGGCGCCGAATCAGCTCGGTCCCACGCTCGTCGGGAAGGTCGACCCCGACCACAGCCACGTCCGGGTGCCGCTCGAAGATCATCTCCTCGGCCCGCGCCGCGGTCGTCGCGCAGCCCAAAACCGCAAAGCCGCGTCGCTCGAGCAGCACCGCCAGCCCATCACGCAAGGCCTCGTGCTGCTCGACCAAAACCAGAGATGGGCTGCCGCTCGACTGGTCCATCTTCCCTCCTGCTCGGTTCCGCCAGGCGAATGGTCAAATACCCACACTGCATTGGGGGAAACCGGGCGGGGCGATTAACGGAATGCCTGGATGCCGGTCACGGCGGCGCCGATCACCAGCGCGTGGACGTCGGCGGTCCCCTCGTAGGTGACGACGGACTCGAGGTTGTTCATGTGGCGGATCACCGGATACTCGAGCGTGACGCCGTTGGCGCCGAGCACCTGGCGGGCGCTGCGCGCCACCTCCAGCGCCCCGTTGACGTTGCCGAGCTTGCCCATGGCTGACGTGCTCGGGCCGCAGCGTGCCGGCGTCCTTCATCCGCCCCAGGTGGAGCGCCACCAGGCGTCGCCCGGTTCACCTCCAGCGCCATCTCCGCGAGCTTCTGCTGCTGGATCTGGAAGGAGGCGATCGGCGGTCGAACTGGACCCGCTCGGTGGCGTACTCGAGCGCCGCTTCGAAGCAGGCGCGGCCGGCGCCGGCGGCCCCCCAGACGATCCCGTAGCGGGCCTCGTTGAGGCAGGAGAGCGGGCCTTTCAGCGAGCTCGACCTCGGGCAGGACCGCGTCGGCCGGCAGCCGCACGTCGTCGAGCAGCAGCTCCGAGGTGACCGAGGCGCGCAGCGAGAGCTTCTTGTGGATGTCCTGGGTGGTGAAGCCCTTGGTGCCCTTGGGGACGAGGAAGCCGCGGACGCCCTCGTCGGTCTGCGCCCAGACCACCGCGACCTCGGAGACCGAGCCGTTGGTGATCCACATCTTCTGGCCGTGCAGGATCCAGTCGGCGCCGTCGCGGCGGGCGCGGGTCCGCATCGAGCCGGGGTCCGAGCCGGCGTCGGGCTCGGTCAGGCCGAAGCAGCCGATCGCCTCGCCGGCGGCCATCCGCGGCAGCCACTCCTGCTTCTGCTCCTCCGAGCCCCAGCGCCAGATCGCGTACATCGCCAGCGAGCCCTGGACCGAGACGAGGCTGCGGATGCCGCTGTCGCCCGCCTCCAGCTCCATGCAGGCGAGCCCGTAGGCGGTGGCCGAGGCGCCGGCGCAGCCGTAGCCCTCGAGGTGCATGCCGAGCACGCCGAGCTTGCCCAGTTCGGGCGCCAGCTCGGCTACCGGGACCGTGCGCCGCCTCGAACCAGTCGCCCACGTTCGGCACGACCTTGTCGCGGACGAAGGCGCGGACGGTGTCGCGGATGTCGCGCTCCTCGTCGGAGAGCAGGGCGTCGATGGCGAGGAAGTCCTGGGGGCGGATCGGCGGCGCGGCGGCGGTGGTCGATGACATGAAGCGTCCTTGGCGTCGGGTTGCGGGTCCCTAGGATCGTGACCTAATGGCCGACTCGGCGCTAGCGCGACTGCGGATCCTCGACTTCTCGCGCGTCCTCGCCGGGCCGCTGGCGACGATGACCGCTGGCCGACCTCGGCGCCGAGGTGACCAAGGTCGAGCGGCCGGGCGGCGGCGACGACACCCGCTCCTGGGGCCCGCCACACGACGCCGAGGGCGAGGCGACCTACTTCCAGGCGGTCAACCGCAACAAGCGCAGCCTCGTCCTCGACCTCGCCGAGCCGCGAGACCTGGCCGAGGCGCGGCGGCTGGCGCTGGCCAGCCGACGTCGTCGTCGAGAACTTCCGCCCCGGGGTGATGGCGAAGCTCGGGCTCGGACTACGAGGCGCTCGCGCGCCGCGAACCCGGGGCTCGTCTACTGCTCGATCACCGGCTTCGGCGGCAGCGGCGAGGGGGCCGAGCTGCCGGGATACGACCTCCTCGTCCAGGCGCTCGGCGGGCTGATGAGCGTCACCGGCGAGCCCGACGGCGAGCCGCTGAAGGTCGGCGTCGCCCTCGTCGACGTGATCGCCGGCCTCTACGCCGCGGTCGGAATCCTCGCCGCGCTCGAGCACCGACGCGAGAGCGGCGAGGGGCAGCTGGTCGAGGTCGACCTGCTCTCGGCGCTGCTGGCCGGCCTCGTCAACCAGAGCTCGGCCTTCACCGTCGCCGGCGCGGTGCCGGGGCGGATGGGCAACCGCCACCCCAGCATCGCCCCTTACGAACTGTTGCGCTGCAAGGAGGGCGAGCTCGTCCTCGCGGTCGGCAACGACCGCCAGTTCGCCGAGCTCTGCGAGGCGCTCGGCGCACCGGAGCTCGCCGACGACGCGCGCTTCGCGACCAACCCGGCGCGGGTCGAGCACCGCGACGAGCTGCGGCCGCTGCTGGAGGCGGCACTCGCCGCCCGGCCGGCGGCCGCGTGGGTCGAGCTGCTGACCGCGCGCCGGGTCCCGGCCGGGGTCGTCAACGACGTCGGCGCCGCCTTCGCCTTCGCCGAGCGGATCGGCCTCGCCCCGATCGTCGAGATCCCCCGCGAGGACGGCGCCCCGGTCCGCCTCCCCCGCAGCCCGATCAAGCTCTCGAAGACGCCCGCGACCTATCGCCTGCCACCGCCGCGGCTACCCTGACGCCGGTGCGTGTCCTCGTCGTCACCAACTTCATGCCCGACGCCGCGGCTCCGCAGCGGGGGCGCTGGGTCCGCGACCAGGTCGACGAGGTGCGCCGGCGCGGGATCGAGGTCGACGTCTTCGAATTCGCTCGCGGCCGCAACGAGTACCTGCCCGCCACCCGCCGCCTGCGGGCGCTGCTGCGGCGCGAGCGCTTCGACCTGGTCCACGCCCACTACGGGCTCGCCGGCTGGGTGGCGAAGCTGGCCGGGGCGAAGCCGCTGATCGTCACCTTCCACGGCACCGACGTCCGCCACCACCTGGTCGGCCACCTCTCGCGCCGGCTCGCCTGGCGGGTCGACCTGATCGCCGGGGTCTCGCGGGCGCTGTTCGAGGCCGAGGACGGGCGGCCCGGCCTGCCGCCGGTCCCCGGCTCGGCGGTCCTCCCCTGCGGCCCCGACCTGCGGCGCTTCGAGCCGCTGCCGCGGGCCGAGGCGCGGCGGCAACTGGGACTCGACCCCGAGGGGCGCTACCTCTTCTTCCCCGCCAACCCGTCGCGGCCGGAGAAGCGCCACGACCGCGCCGCCGAGGTGGCGGCCGCCTGCGGCGCCGACCTCCTCACCGGTGGCTCGATCGAGCCGGAGCAGATGCCGGTCTGGCTCAACGCCGCCAACGCCGTCCTCGTCACCTCCGACTACGAGGGGTTCGGGATGGCGGCGATCGAGGCGCTGGCCTGCGAGGTACCGGTCCTCTCCACCCCGGTCGGGATCGCGCCCTACGCCCTGCGCGGGATCGACGGCTGCCTCTGCGCGCCCTTTGAGGCCGATGCCTGGGCGGCGGCGGCGCGGCGCCACCTCGAGGCCGCCGACCCGCGCGTCGCCGGCTTCTCCCGGGCAGCGACGCTCTCGGCCGCGGCGATGGCGGAGCGGGTAATCGAGGCCTACCGGGCGGTGCTCCCCGACGCTGACGCCGGAGCGGTAATAGATTGAGGCGCGATGAGCGCTGAGACCAGCGGCGGCAAAGACGGAGGCCTCGAGCAGCAGATCCGCGAGGCGGAGCGCCGGCTGGAGGAGGCGGCGACGCTGGCCGCCGAGGCCGAGAAACGGGCCGAAGAGGAGATCAAGGCGCTGGAAGCCGACCTCGAGCGCGAGCGCGAGGAGAAGGAGAAAGCGCTGGCCTCCGCCGAGGAGCGGCTGGGCGAGATCGAGGCCCAGGTCGAGGCGGCCGAGAAGCGGGTCGAGGCGGCCGAGAAGCGCGCCGACGTCGCCGAGGAGACCGTCGCCGACGAGCTGGCGCGCGCGCGCGAGTCCGCCGCAGGCTGGCTGCAGGGTCAGCTCGACGCCCTGCGCCGAGAGGCTGAGGGGCGATAGCCGCAGTCGCCGAGTTCGACGTCGCCGTGGTCGGCGGCGGCGCCGCCGGACTTTGGAGTGCCTTGCGAGCGGCCGAGCTCGGCGCCCGCACCTGCCTCGTCTCCCGCACCCAGCTCTCGCAGAGCGCCAGCTACTGGGCGCAGGGCGGGCTGGCGGCGGCGCTCGAACCCGAGGACTCCCCCGACCTCCACGCCGCCGACACGATCGCCGCCGGGCGCGGCCTCTGCCGGACCGCGGCGGTGCGGGTGCTGGTCGACGAAGCGCCGGCGATGGTCCGCGACCTCGTCGCCCGCGGCGTCGTCTTCGACGTCGACCACGAGGGACGGCTGGCACTGGGGCTCGAGGGCGGCCACGCCCACCGCCGCATCGTCCACGCCGGCGGCAGTCAGACCGGCTATGAGCTGACCTCGAAGCTGGCGGCGATGGTCGCCGCGCAGGAGCGGATCGAGGTGATGGAGCGGGCCTCGGCGCTGGCGCTGTGGAGCGACGGCGAGCGCTGCCACGGCGTCGTCACCGACACCGGGCCGGTGGCCGCGGCGGCGACGATCCTCGCCACCGGCGGCGCCGCGGCGCTGTGGCGGCGGACGACCAACCCGCGCGGTGCGATCGGCGCCGGGCCGGTCCTCGCCTCGCTCGCCGGCGCCGACCTCGCCGACCTCGAGTTCTGCCAGTTCCACCCGACCGCGCTGGCGCTGCCCGGAACGCCGCACGACGGGGTCCTGATCACCGAGGCGGTCCGCGGCGAGGGAGCGAAGCTGCTCGGCGCCGAGGGCGAGCGCTTCACCGACGAGCTCGCCCCGCGCGACGCGGTGACCGCGGCGATCCTCGAGCAGATACGGCTCGACGGCACCGCCGCGGTCGAGCTCGATCTGCGCGAGATTGAGCCAGCCCGCTTCCCCAACGTCTTCGCCGCGCTCGCCAAGGCCGGGCTCGACCCGCACAGCCGGCCGGTGCCCGTCTCCCCCGCCGCCCACTACACGATGGGCGGAATCGTGGTCGACGTCGACGGCCGCTCCTCGCTGCCGGGCCTGCTCGCCGTCGGCGAGTGCTCATGCACCGGCCTGCACGGCGCCAACCGGCTCGCCTCCAACTCGCTCAGCGAGTGCTTCGTCTTCGGCAACCGCGCCGCGGCGGCGGCGCTCGGCGAGGAGCGGGCGCCTGAGCGACCCGAGCCGCCCGAGCGGCGCTTCGACCCGCCCAGCGACGAGACCCGCGACGCGGTCTGGCGCTACGCCGGCCCGACGCGCAATCCCGACGACCTCGCCCGGCTGATCTCCAGCCCCTACCCGCTGGCGCGGGCGATCGCCGCCAGCGCTCTCGACCGGCGCGAGTCCCGCGGCGGCCACCTGCGCCGCGACTTCCCGCAGACCGACCCGGCGCTGGACGGCATCCACGTGCTCGTCGCCCCGGACGGCGGCGTACGCGAGGAGCGCTGGGACTGATCCGCGTCGGTTACCGTCGGCCCATGCTTCTAGGGGTCGATGTAGGCGGAACCTTCACGGACGCCGTCCTGCTCGACGGCGGCGCCGTCCACACCGCCAAGGTGCCGACCACGCCGCGTGAGGAGTCGTTGGGAGTGATGCAAGCGGTGGAGGCGGTGCTTCGTCGCGCAGGCGCTGCGTCGAGCGACGTTGACGTTTTCGCCCACGGAATGACGGTCGGCACCAACGCCCTGCTCGAGGAGCGCGGCGCGCGGACGGCGCTGGTCGCCACCGCGGGCTTCGCCGACCTGATGGAGATCGGCCGCCAGGACCGGCCCGAGCTCTACCGCCTCTGCGCGGCGAAGCCTGTGCCGCTGGTCGATCCCAGGCTGAAGTTCGAGGCCGCAGAGCGAATCGGCCCCGACGGCGTCGTCGCGCCGCTTGGCGAGGACGAGCCAGAGCGGCTGGCGGCGGCGATCGAGGCCAGCGGGGCCGAGGCGGTCGCCGTCTGCCTTCTCTTCTCCTACCTCGACCCCGGCCACGAGGAGGCAATCGCCGCGCACCTGCGCGAGCGCCTGCCCGGCGTCCACGTCTCCGCCTCGCACGAGGTCCTGCCCCGCTTCCGCGAGTACGAGCGCTGCTCGACGACGGTGATCGACGCCTACCTCAGCCCGCTGCTCGGCCGCTACCTCGGGCGCCTCGGCGAGGCGGCCTCGGAGGCCGGCCTGCCGCAACCGCTGGTGATGCGCTCCTCCGGCGGCGTCGCCCCGGCCGATGAGGCGGCGCGGTCGGGCGCCTGGAGCGTCCTCTCCGGCCCGGCCGGCGGCGCGGTCGGCGCCGGCCTGCTGGCCCAGGTCAGCGGCGACGGCGACGCCCTCGGCTTCGACATGGGCGGGACCTCCTGCGACGTCTGCGTGGTCGAGGGCGGCGAGGTGCGCCGCACCGACTCCCGCGAGATCGACGGCCGGCCGATCCAGCTGCCGATGGTCGACGTCCACACCGTCGGCGCCGGCGGCGGCTCGATCGGCTGGCGCGACAGCGGCGGCGCCCTCCGCGTCGGCCCCCAGTCGGCCGGCGCCGATCCCGGGCCCGCCTGTTACGGCCGCGGCGGCGAGGAGCCGACGGTCACCGACGCCAACCTCCTGCTCGGCCACCTCGCCGGCGACTCGCAGCTGGCCGGCGGCGTCGAGCTCGACGCCGGGGCGGCGGAGCGGGCGGTCGCCGAACTGGGGCGCTCGCTCTGCCTCGACACCCTGGAGACCGCGAGCGGCATCCTCCGCGTCGCCAACCAGGAGATGGTGCGGGCGCTGCGCGTCGTCACCGTCGAGCGCGGCGTCGACCCGCGGCACTTCGCGCTTCTGCCCTTCGGCGGCGCCGGGCCGATGCACGCGGCGGCGATCGCCGAAGAGCTGGGGATCGAGACGATCCTCTGCCCGCGCGCCGGTGGTGTCCTCTCCGCCCTCGGCCTCTGCGCCTCGGAGCGCCGCCGCGACACCGCCCGCACGGTGATGCTGAGCGGCGCGGAGCTGACCAGCGAGCGGATCGCGGCCGAGGTCGCGGCGATGGTCGCCGAGACCGGCGCCGGTCTGGAGGGCGAGGCCGAGCCCCAGGTCACCTACAAGCTGCGCTACGCGGGCCAGGCTTTCGAGCTGCCGGTGCCCGGTTCCGTCGACCCCG
This sequence comes from uncultured Actinomycetes bacterium, assembly GCA_963850735.1. Classification (GTDB taxonomy): domain Bacteria; phylum Actinomycetota; class Thermoleophilia; order Solirubrobacterales; family 70-9; genus VAYN01. Next base: position 200,429 of record CAWKMK010000006.1, on the reverse strand, counting down.
ACCCGGCCGAGCTGATCGCCGGCTTCGAGCGCGCCCACGAGGAGCGCTACGGCCACCGGGACCCCGAGGGCGAGGTGGTGCTGGTCGATATCGACCTGGCGCTGGTCGTCCCCGGCCCGGCGCCCCAACCGGTCGCGGCCGACGAGGGCGCGGTCGAGCGCGGCTCCCGGCGCGTCCGCTTCGACGGCGAGTGGATCGAGACTGCGGTCCTGCGCGGCGAGCCCGCCGCCGACACCGAGGCCGACGGCCCGGTTGTCTTCGAGCTGCCCGAGGCGACCTTCGTCGTGCCCCCGCACTGGACCACGCGCGTCGACGAGCACGGAACGTTAATCGCGTGGTTCCTTTGTCAACCCACAGGCGACAAAGGAACCACGGGATGACCTCGCTCGACCCGATCGCGCTCCAGATCCTCGTCGGCGGGCTGCGCGCGGCCTGCGACGAGATGGGGGCGACCCTGATCCGCTCGGCCTACTCGGCCAACATCAAGGAGCGTCACGACTGCTCGACCGCGCTCTTCGACCCCGCCGGCGAGCTGGTGATGCAGGCCGAGCACATCCCCGTCCACCTCGGCTCGATGCCCGACGCGGTCGCCGCCGTCCTCGGCGAGGAGCTGCGGCCCGGCCGCAGCTGGATCCTCAACGACCCCTACCGCGGCGGCACCCACCTGCCGGACATCACCCTGATCTCCCCGGTCTTCGCCGGCGAGGAGCTGCTCGGCTTCGCCGCCGGCCGCGCCCATCACGCCGACGTCGGCGGCCCCACCCCGGGGTCGATGCCCGCCTTCTCCCGCACGCTGGAGGAAGAGGGCGTGGTGATCCCGCCGACCGTCGCCGACGCCGAGACCCTGGCCGCGCTTGCCGCCCAGATGCGCGCCCCGGACAAGCGCCTGGCCGACCTCCGTGCTCAAGAGGCCGCCAACCGGGTCGGGGCGGCGCGCCTGCTGGAGCTGCACGAGCGCCTCGGTCCCGAGGCGCTGCGCGCCGGAATGGCCGAGATCCTCGCCTACAGCGAGCGCCGCACCCGCGCCGCCCTGGCCGAGCTGCCGGACGGCAGCTACCGGGCCGAGGACGTGCTCGAGGGCGACTGGGACGGCGCCGAGCGCGACCTGCACCTGCGGCTGGAGGCGACGATCGCCGGCGACTCCCTCCGCCTCGACTTCAGCGGCTCCGAGGGCCAGGTCGACGGCAACCTCAACTGCCCCCTCTCGGTGACCAAGTCGGCCGCCTTCTTCGCCGTTCGCGTCCTCACCGACCCCGACGCGCCGCCCTCGGCCGGCGCCCACCGCCCGGTCGAGGTCCTCGCCCCGCCCGGCTCGCTGCTCAACGCCCGCTACCCGGCCGCCGTCGCCGCCGGCAACGTCGAGACCTCGAGCCGGGTCGCCGACCTCGTCCTCGCCGCCCTCTCCCAGGCCCGGCCGGGTCCCGCCCAGGGGCAGGGGACCATGAACAACCTGACCCTGGCCAACGACGACTTCACCTACTACGAGACCCTCGGCGGCGGCCAAGGCGCCTGCCCCGAGGCCGACGGCCCCAGCGCGATCCACGTGGCGATGTCGAACACCCTCAACACCCCGGTCGAGGCGCTGGAGACCGAGTTCCCGCTGCGGGTGCGGCAGCTCTCGCTGCGCGAGGGCAGCGGCGGCGCCGGGACTCACCGCGGCGGCGAGGGCATCGTGCGCGAGCTCGAAGCGCTGGCGCCGATGCACTTCACCTTAATAACCGAGCGTCGCCGTCACCGGCCGCGGGGGAGCGGCGGCGAGGACGGAGCGGCCGGGATCAACCTCCTAAACGGCTCCCCGCTGCCATCCAAGGCCGACGGCGAGCTGCGCCCCGGGGACCGTCTGCGGGTCGAAACTCCGGGCGGCGGCGGGTGGAGTTAGATCACATTTCGCAAATTTCGCGGTTTTTTAGTTGAGATTTCGCTGCACTCCTCTAGAATGCGCGCCTCCGGGTGAGCGGAATCGGCCCTAAGCAGGCCCAGTCCAACGCGCCCACCCCATACTTTTCTCGAATCTACGAATCTTCGCTGGGATACTTCAATGCCGATCGCTCTCAAGGAATGGGCCGTAACGGTCCGCGCCCTCTCCGAGGGCGAGCAGCTGTTGACCCTGCGTAAGGGCGGCATCCGCGAGGAGAACAAGCACTTCGAGCTCGAGCACGAGCGGTTCTTCCTCTACCCGACCTTCGACCACCAGCGGAACAACCTGGTCCGCGAGTCCCACCACCCGGAGCTGCGCCGCGCGCTCGAGGAGGGTGTCTGGCCCGACGAGGAGCCGCCGCCGAAAGCGCTGCTCCAGGACGGCGGCATCCCCCAGCCCGACCGCGTCCGCCTGCGCGCCTGGGCCGAGGTCGTCGACCACGTCACGATCAACGACCGCCGCAGCCTCGACGCGCTTTCGCCCTATTACATCTGGACCCCCGACTACGCCGAAAAGCGGCTTGCCTGGAAGCGCCGGCACCCGCTCCACGTGCTGCTGCTGCGGGTCCACCGGATCCCGCGCCCGGTCACGGTCCGCGTCCGCGACGAGTACCACGGCTGCCGCTCCTGGGTCGAGATCGACCGCGATCTGCCCTTCGAGGGCACGCCGGTGATGGCCGACGAAGAGTTCGACCGCGCCCGCGAAGAGATTCGCGAACGGGCCGGCGCCTCCGAGCCCGCCCTGGTCTGAGCAACCCCGGCGCCCGCTACCCTCGCCTCGATGTCCTGGGTAGAGACCGAGTCGCTGTCGTTCACGGCTAGGCACGACTCCGACGACTCCGCTTTCGCCGAGCGCACGCTTGACCGGCTCGAGGAACTGCGGCTGCGGCTCGAAGACCGCTTCGAGACGGTGCCGGAGGAGGTGACGGTCGTCGTCCACACCAACCCGCTGTGGCTGACCGCAGCCCACCCCTTCCTCCCCGCCGCCCGCTGGTCGTCGGCCCCCGCCGGCCGCCGCTACCTCGCCGGCTGGCCGATGTCGACCGAGCTCCACGTCCTCAACGACCCCCACATGGAACGCCGCGCCGCCGGCGACGACTCCTACGAAGCCCTGCGCGGCACCGCCGAGCGCCTCTACGCGCAGATGGTGGTCGCCGCCAACAACACCGCCCTCCCCCCCTCCTGGACCCCGCGCCGCTTCGCCCGTTACCTGCGCTGGGCCTGGCTGGTCGAAGGCGGCGCCCAATACTTCTCCCGCCAGGTCGGCCTCTACCGCGCCGCTGTAATCCGCCGCCTGCGCGAGAGCGCCCGCCCCTCCTTCCCGCCCTCGCGCCGCGACGCGGTGATCCTCGGCGGCACGATCTTCGACCTGCTGGAGAACGAACGCGGCCCCGAGGCCTGCGAGCGCCTGGTCGCCAAGCTTCTCCCCCAGGGCCCCGAGGTGCAACTCGAAGACGCCTTCGACGCCCGCTTCCGCGAGATCGAGGACGCCTGGCGCGACTACCTGCGCGAGATGGTCCGCGGCCCGGTCGCGGTCTAGGTAAGCCCGGCCGCGCGCAAGAGCAGCCAGACGCCGGAAAACGCCGCCATCGCCAGGATCGACCAGAAGAAGGCCCGAGCGTAGCCGCCGATCAGCCCGTAGTTACGCGGGCCGCGCCCGCCTTCGGCGTCTTCCAGGTATTCGGCGTTGACGGGCTCGGGCAGGGACCCTTCGGCCCTCGTCGCCTCGATCAGCACCCGCGCCCGCTCGGCTAACTCCGCGTGCACCATTATCCGCCGCGCCCCGCCACCGGGGTTCATCAGGCCATAGCCCAGCTGGGGCCCGCTCGGAGTCACCTGCTGCTGGATGCTCGGGATCCTGTGCTCCTCGAGCAGAGCCCGGATCATCTCCCCCTCGAACTCGTGCCCCACGAACGCAACCTCGACCAGATCTCCCATCGAGCCCCCTAGCTCAACTGGTACAGCGCCCAGATCAACAGGCCGCCGCCGATCACCGCGACGGCGATCCAGAATGCCAGCCGCGCCGGCGAGGTGACGCCGGTTTCCCCGCGGGCCAGGCGCCGTTCCTGCTCCAGCTCGGTGACCTCGTCCGCTTCGTCCTCGATCAAAACGTCGGCCAGCACCTGGCGCGCCTTCTGAGCCTGGCTGGAAGCGACGTAGACGTCGCGCGGGCCGCTGGAGAGGAAGTCCGGGTTGTCGAAGCCGGCGCTCCGTTTCAGCATCGAGGGAATGCCGGCCTCCGAGAGCAGCCCCTGCAGCATCTCGCCTTCGACCTGGTTGCGGGCGAAGGCGACCTTGACCATCGGCCCGTCGCCACCGCCGCCTCCGCCGCCGCCCTCGTCGCCACCGCCGCCGGGACCGCCACCGCCGTGGGCGCCGCGCTGATGCCCGCTCGGGGGCTTCTTATGCGAGGTCGAGATCGACATCGGCGATCTTCAGGTCGGCGAGGTCGTAGGCCTTGACGTCCGGCGCCTCTTCGTTCTCCAGGGAGACGATCACGTAGACCTGTTCGGGCCAGGCGACCGCCTGGTTGACGTCGGTCTGCGAAGGATAGGCGGCGCTGCGGGTGTGCGAGTGGTAGATCCCGAGCAGCTCGTCGCCGGCGCCTTCGATCGCTTTCAGCGCGTCGAACTGGCCCTGCGGGTCCATCTCGTAGCGCAGCGGGCTGGCGGCGGCGTTCTCGACCCGCACCACGCTGGTCGCCTCGCCGTCGCGGCCGCCGATCATCCCGCAGCACTCGTTCGGCAGGTCCTCGCGCGCGTGCGCGACCATCTCGTCGATCAGATCTTGGGAGATCTTCATCGGCCGCAGCTTACGGCCGACTACCACCAGACGGTGGAGTCGAGGTTTTCGATCTCCTCGATCGGCTTCGTGTAGACGCCGGAGGAGAGGTACTTCCAGCCGTCGTCGGGGATCAGGAAGACGACGTTGCCGGACTCCAGCTCGCTGCCGATGCGGTGGGCGATGTAGGCGATCGCGCCGCCGGAGACGCCGGAGAAGACGCCCTCCTCGTCGAGCAGCTTCTTGGTCCAGACGATCGCGTCGCGGTTGGAGACCATGATCTTGCGGTCGAACATGGCGATGTCGATGATCGGCGGGATGAAGCCGTCGTCGAGCGAGCGCAACCCCTGGACCAGCTCTCCCTGCATCGGCTCGGCGGCGACGATCAGCGTCTCCGGGTTGGCCTCCTTGAGGCGGCGGCCGTTGCCCATCAGGGTGCCGCCGGTGCCGAGGCCGCCGACGAAGGCGGTCACCTCGTCAAGCTCTTCGAGGATCTCGACCGCGGTGCCGTTGTAGTGGGCCAGCGGATTCGCCTCGTTGCCGTACTGGTAGGGCATGTAGAAGCCGGGGTCCTGGGACATCTCCAGCGCCACCTCGACGGCGCCGTTGGAGCCCTTGGCGCCCTCCGAGTAGACGATCTCCGCCCCGTACATGCGCAGCAGCTGGGTCCGCTCCTCGGTCACGTTGTCGGGCATCACCACCTTCAGCGGGTAGCCCTTGCGGCGGCAGATCATCGCCAGAGCGATTCCGGTGTTGCCCGAGGTCGGTTCGAGGATCGTGTGGCCGGGCTCGATCGCGCCCTCTGCCTCGGCCGCCTCGATCATCGATTTGGCGACCCGGTCCTTGACCGAGCCGGTCGGGTTGTGCCCCTCGAGCTTGGCGTAGATGCGAACGTCGGGCTTCGGCGAAAGGCGTGGCAGCTCGACCAGCGGCGTGTTGCCGATCGACTCGACGATGTTGCCGAAACGGCCCCCGCAGGGTTTGTTGAGTAGTTGCTCGTCCGCCATTGCTCCGCCCGTTACTTCAGAAAGTGTAGCGAGGGGTCATCGAGCCGCGGACGGGGATTAGAAAAACCCTCCATTGGAGAGATAAGGCTCAGCCGGTATACCTATCCGGTCTGTCCAAACTCGAAAGGAGGAATTCGATGAGATCGACCCGGCTGACCGCGTTGCTCGCGGTCTTCCTTGTGGCACTCGCCTCGCTGGCCGCGGCTGGCTGTGGCAGCAGCAACGACAGCACCACCAGCGGTGGCAGCGCCAGTGGAGGCGGTGGCGGCGAACCGCTGACCGTCGGCTCCGACATCCCCTATCCCCCGTTCGAGCAGGGGAAATCCCCGAACTACGAAGGCTTCGACATCGAACTGATGGAAGCGATCGGGGAAAAGATCGGCCGCTCGCCTGAATTCCAGGACACCTCGTTCGAAACGATCTTCCGCGATGTCGCTCAGGGCAAGTTCGAAGCGGTGATCTCGGCCGCGACGATCACCGAAGAACGCGAAAAAGAAGTCGCCTTCTCCGATCCCTACTACCTCTCCGAACAGGCGATCCTGGTCCAGGAAGGCAGCGACGTCGGCGGCATCGAAGATCTCTCAGGCAAGACCGTCGGCGCCCAGCAGGGGACCACGGGGCTCGAACTCGGCAAGGAAAAAGCCGACGCCGGCGAACTCCGCCCCTACCCCGAAGGTCCCGACGCGATCAACGCCCTCAAGGCGGGCACCGTCGAAGCCGTAATCATCGATGCGCCGGTGGCGCAGAACGCGGTCGAAGAAGAAGGCGGCGTCGAAATCTCCGAAAAAGTCCCGACCGAAGAAACCTACGGAATCGCAGTCTCCAAGGACAACACGGAATTGCTGAAGGAAATCAACGAAGGCCTCGCGGAAGTGATCGAAGACGGCACCTACAAAACGATCTACGAAAAGTGGTTCCACCTCGAACCGCCGAAGGAATTCCTCGGCAGCTAGATCGACCTGAGCGAGGGGGCGCCGGCGACGGCGCCCCCTTTCCGTCTCCAGAGCCGACCAGGACACAGCGATGAGTCAGTTCTTCAACCAGTACTTCAACTTCGACGTGATGCAGGAACACTTCGGGGAAGTACTCGTCGGCTTCCTCCAGAACCTCCTCGTCTTCGCCGTGGCGGCTGTAATAGCGCTCGCCTGGGGGCTGATCCTGGCTCTGCTGCGGCAGCTGCCGGGCAGGAAACTGATGCCGATCCGGTTCGTGACGATCGCCTACATCGACTTCTTCCGCGCGGTCCCGATCCTGATCATCATCCTGATGATCTCCGGGGGCGTCCCGTTTCTCAGCTTCCTCCCGCAGGAAGTCCGCATCCCCCACTGGTTCGGCCGGCCCGACCCCTTCTGGTACGGCGTCGCCGCGCTGGTGATCGTCTACGGGGCCTTCTCGGCGGAGGTCTACAGGGCAGGCATCGAAGCGGTCCCCCGCGGCCAGATGGAGGCCGCCCGCTCCCTCGGCATGAGCCACTTCCAGGCAATGCGTTATGTGGTCGTGCCGCAAGGCGTGACCAAGATCCCGGCGCCGATGCTGAACGAACTCATCTCCCTGCTCAAGGACACGACCCTGGTCAGCGTGATCGCGCTCAGCGAGTCGGTGCTGGTCAGCCGCGAAGTGCTCTCCGAACGACTGAACAGCTCGTCGCTGACGCTGACCGCGATCTTCTTCGTGATCATCATCCTGCCCTTGGCCCGGGTCGTCGACAAACTGATCGCCCGCCAGCAGCTGAAAGTCACCCGCGGCTCCCACATCGAGGTCGCCTGAGCCGTGGCCGAGCCGATGCTGAGGCTGAGCGGAGTCCGCAAGCGCTTCGGCGAGCTCGAGGTGCTGAAGGGGATCGACCTCGACGTGCAGCGCGGCGAAGTCGTCTGCATCCTCGGGCCCAGCGGCTCGGGTAAGAGCACGCTGCTGCGCTGCGTCAACCTGCTCGAGCCGCCGGAGGAGGGCGAGATCCTGCTCGAGGGTCAGGACATATGCAAGGGGCCGGGGTCGGGCACCGGCGAGCAGAGCTGGAACCTCGACTTCGTCCGCCAGCGGGTCGGCATGGTCTTCCAGCAGTTCAACCTCTTCCCTCACAAGACCGCGCTGGAAAACGTGACGATGGCGCCGGAAAAGGTCCTCGGCCGCTCGAAGGGCGAGGCCCGGGAGAAAGGCAAAGCCCTGCTGGAGCGTGTCGGGCTCGCCGACAAACTCGCCCAGTATCCGGAACGGCTCTCCGGCGGTCAGCAGCAGCGGGTCGCGATCGCCAGGGCGCTGGCGATGGAGCCGCACGTGATGCTCTTCGACGAGGTGACCAGCGCGCTCGACCCCGAGCTGGTCAAAGAGGTGCTCGACACGATGCGGGAGCTGGCCTCGGAAGGGATGACGATGCTCGTCGTCACCCACGAGCTGGGGTTCGCCAAGGAAGTCTCCGACCAGGTCGTCTTCATGGACGGCGGCGTGATCGTCGAGCAAGGCAAACCGGCCGAGGTCCTCGACGAACCCCGCGAGGAGCGGACGAAACAGTTCCTCGGGCTGGTGCTCGAGCGCTGAGGAAGCTAGCCAGCGCCGCCGGCCATTGCCGGCAGGATGACGACGGTGTCGCCGTCTTTGACCGCGGTCTCGAGCCCCTGCAGGACCCGGACGTCCTCGTCGTTGAGGTAGACGTTGACGTAGCGGTTGAGCTCGCCGTCCTCGCCGAAGAGTTGGGCCTCGGTGTCGGGGAACTCGCCGGTCAGCGAGCGCAGCACCTCACCGACGTCGGCGCCGCCGGCCTCGACCTCGGCCTGGCCGCCGGTTTTCTGGCGCAGCACTGGGGGGATGCGAACGGTCGCCATGAGGCGGGTGATCCTAGTCGAGCGGCGACCGACTAGCGGTCTCCGCCCGCTCCCGCGCAAAAGGCGTCGTAGTCGGGGAACTGGCCCATCTCCGACTCCGGGATCTCCTCGGCGTGCTCGCCGCAGATCGGGCAATCGGGGTCGCGGCGGACTTTCAGCTCGGTGAAGCGGGTGCCGAGCGCCTCGTAGAGGAGCAGGCGGCCGATCAGCGGTTCGCCCTTGCCGAGCACCAGCTTGATCACCTCGTTGGCTTGCAGCGTGCCCATCGTCCCGGCCATCACCCCGAGCACCCCGTTGGCGGCGCAGCTCGGCGCCAGCTCGGCCGGCGGCGGGGTCGGGTAGAGACAGCGGTAGCAGGGCCCCTCGAAGGGGACGAAGGTCGAGATCTGCCCGTCGAAGCCGAGGATCGAAGCGGAGACGACCGGCTTGCGCAGCCGCACCGAGGCGTCGTTCAGCAGGTAGCGGGTGGGGAAGTTGTCGGCACCGTCGACGACGATGTCGTAGTCCTTCATCACGTCGAGGATGTTGCTGGCGTCGAGCCGGCCGTTGTGCTCGACGACTTTGACGTCGGGGTTCAGCCCTTCGATGAAGATCCGGGCCGAGGTGGTCTTCGGCATCCCGATCCGCTCGGTGTTGTGGATGACCTGGCGCTGCAGGTTGGAGGCGTCGACCACGTCGTCGTCGACGAGGCCGATCGTCCCGACTCCCGCGGCGGCGAGGTAGAGCGCGGTCGGGGCGCCGAGCCCGCCGGCGCCGAGCAGCAGCACCTTCGCGTTCAGCAGCTTCACCTGGCCGTCGACCCCGACCTCGGGCAGCAGCGTGTGTCGCGAGTAGCGCTCGCGCTGCTCGGGGGTCATGCCGTGGGCGGCGACAACCGGAAGGCCCTGCTCCTGCCACTGCAGAATGCCGCCGCTCATCGAAGCGACGTTCTCGTAACCGAGTTGCTGTAGCTGCGCCGCGGCGATCGCCGAGCGGTTGCCGGAGCGGCAGTAGAGAATCGTCCGCGCCGACTTGTCGGGCGCGGCAGTGGCGATTTCGTCGGCCAGCAACCCGGGCGGCACCAGCTTGCCACCCTCGAGGTGAGCCTCCTGATACTCATGCGGCTCGCGCGTATCGATCAGAACGACATTGCCGCCGTTGATCTCCTCGGCAGCCTCGAAAGGTTCGATCTCCTCGATCGTCTGAACGCGCGTCGTGTCGATGGCCATGAAGTAAATCCCCTAATCCGGATCAGCTTTACTTCAAAAAGTATAGCGAGAGTTTGACCGCACGCCAAAGAACGAAAAGCGGCCCCGGGTGAAGGGACCCGGAGCCGCTTTTCTTCTTGCCGAGAAGTTGCTCGCGTTTCTTACGCGAGGGTCGGGCGCATCTGGCGCAGGCGGCGGACCCGCTCCTCGATCGGGGGGTGGGTCGAGAAGAGGCCGGCGATGCCCCCGCCCTTGAAGGGCTTGACGATGTAGAGGGGCTCTGCCGCCTGGTTGACCTGCATCGGCATCGCTTCCGCGCCCTGCTCGAGGCGCAGCAGCGCGCTCGCCAGCGACTCCGGGTTGCCGCAGATTTCGGCCCCACCGGCATCGGCCGCGAACTCGCGCTGGCGCGAGATCGAGAGCTGGATGATGCTCGCCGCGATCGGGGCCAGGATGACCATCGCCAGCGCCGAGACGAGGCTCAGCGGCGAGTTGTCGTCGTTGCCGAACCACATCAGCATGTAGGCGAGGTAGGTGATCGCCGCGCCGATCGCCGAGGCGACCGACTGGATCAGGATGTCGCGGTTGCGGATGTGGGTGAGCTCGTGGGCGAGGACGCCGCGCAGCTCGTCCTCGGAGAGCAGCTTGGTGATCCCGCGGGTCACCGCCACCGCCGAGTGCTTCGGGTTGCGGCCGGTGGCGAAGGCGTTGGGCTGATCCTGGGGGATCATGTAGAGGCGCGGCATCGGCAGGTCCGGCGCGGGTCGTCAGTTCGCGGACGATCTGGTAGAGCCGCGGCGCTTCCGACTCGTCGATCGGCTGGGCGCGGCTCATTTTCAGCGCCAGTTTGTCGCTGAAGAAGTAGCTGAAGAAGTTGATCGCCAGGGCGATGAGGAGGAAGAGGCCAGCGGTGCTCGGCGCCGCCGATCAAGGCGCCGATCACGACGAGCAGGCCGCCGAGGCTAGGCCATCAGGATCGTGGTCCGCAGCGTCGCGCCCCAGGTGGATTGCTTGGTGGTGGTCATCGAGTAGTCGCTCCTAGGAGTCGGGGTGTCGCGCGAAGTATCCGACGAAAGCGCGAAATCGCCTATAGGTGGAATCCCCCTAATCGCCCAGTCCAGCCCCTATCTGTTCGTCTGTTCCTTTTCGGCCTCAAGCAACGAAAAGGAACAGACGACGGTAGAGCGCCGCCTTCTAGGCTTGTGACATGACTCTCTTGGTGATCGGGCTCGCGCTCGTGGTCGTCGCGCTGATGCTGGCGCTGACGCGGGAGCGGCGGCGGCTGCGGCCGCTCGAGGACCTGATCGAGGAGATGGAGAAGGTCGACCTCTCCAGCCCGGCGCCGCCCTCCCCCGCCTCGATCGACGGCGTCGGCGAGACCGAGGAGGTGGAGCGGATCGAGCTCGCCTTCCTGCGGATGATGCGGCGGCTGGAAGCCGAGCGGCGGCGCGCCGGCTCGGCGGCGCTGCACGCCCAGGAGGAGGAGCGGGCGCGGGTCGCGCGCGACCTCCACGACGAGGTCAACCAGTCGCTGACCGGGCTGCTGCTGCGGCTGGAGGCGGCGCGCGAGGCGGCGCCGCCGGAGCTGGAGGCGCGAGCTCGCCGAGACCAAAGCGCTCGCCAACCAGGCGATGCGCGAGCTGCTCTCCCTCGCCCGCCAGCTGCGCCCGACCGCGCTCGACGACCTCGGCCTGGCGGCGGCGATCGCCGGCCAGGTCGAGCAGCTCGCGCCGGGGCGAGATCGACGCCGAGCTCGAGGTCGAGGGCGACTTCTCCGACCTCGGCGACGACGCCCAGCTGGTCGTCTACCGGGTCGCCCAGGAGGCGCTCTCCAACGCCGCCCGCCACAGCGGCGCCGAGCCGGATCGAGGTGCGGCTGCGGCGCGACGCGGACGGCGGCGTCGAGCTCGAGGTCGCCGACGACGGCCGCGGCTTCGCCTTCGACGAGTCCGAGCGCGGCCTCGGGATCGGCGGCATGCGCGAGCGGGCGCTGCTGGTCGGCGGCGAGCTGACGATCGAGTCCCGGCCCGGCCACGGCACCACCGTCCGCCTCGACGGTCCCGGGAGAATCCGGCCGATGAGGGTGCTGATCGCCGACGACCACGGGATCGTCCGCTCCGGGATGCGGCTGCTGCTGGAGCGCCAGCCGGACATCGAGGTCGTCGCCGAGGCCGGCCGACGGCGCCGAGGCGCGCGACCTGGCGGTGCGCGAGCGGCCCGACCTGGCGATCCTCGACGTGAAAATGCCGAAGCTGACCGGGCTGCAGGCGACGCGGGAGATCAAGCAGCAGGCGCCCGAGGTCTCGGTCCTGATCCTCTCGATGCACGACGACGAGCGCTACCTGTTCGAGGCGCTGAAAGCGGGCGCCTCCGGCTACGTGCTGAAGGCGCAGGCCGACACCGACCTGCTGGCGGCGATCCGCGCGGTCGAGCGCGGCGAGCCGTTCCTCACCCCCGAGGCGCAGCGGACGCTGATCAAGGACGTGCTCGAGCGCGGCTCCAGCGGCGAGGAGGAGCTGACCCCGCGCGAGGAGGAGATCGTCAAGCTGGTCGCCGAGGCGCACACGACCAAGCAGATCGCCGAGCTCCTCCACCTCTCCGAGAAGACGGTCGAGAACCACCGCGCCAACGCGATGCGCAAGCTCGGCATGCGCGACCGGGTCGAGCTGGTCCGCTACGCGATCCGCCGCGGCCTGATCGAGCCATGACGCGAGCGGCATAACCGACCGCTTCGGTAGGATTTGAGGTCGATGCTGTTCTCGACCAAAGCCGAGTACGGAGTTCGCCTGATGGTCGAGCTGGGCCGCCAGCCCGGCTCGCAGCCGATCTCGCTGAACACCGTCGCCGAAGCCGAGCGACCTGCCGCTCTCCTACCTGGAGCACCTGGTCGCGAAACTGCGCAAGGCCGGCCTCGTCACCTCGACCCGCGGCGCCCACGGCGGCTACCGCCTGGCGAAGCCGGCGGAGGAGATCACGATGGACGCGGTGGTCGAGGCGCTGGAAGGGCAGATCGCCCCGATGGAGTGCTTCCACGAGACGCCCGAGGGCAAAGTCCTCTGCTCGCACGAGGACGACGGCGACCAGGCCTGCTCGACCAAGCTGCTGTGGATGCGCGTGCAGGGCGGCGTCACCAAGGCGCTCGCCGGGCACCACGCTGGCCGAGCTGGTCGAGTTCTCGGCGCACAGCGCAGCCGAAGCGCGGCCGCCGTCATCGGCAGCGCCGCCTAGCATCACCACACTTCGAACAACCCCAGAAACGGAGCGAAATTGGCTGAGCTGGAGATACGCAACCTGCACGTGAGCGTCGAGGACAAGAAGATCCTCAAAGGCCTCGACCTCGACGTCGAGAAGGGCAAGGTCCACGCCCTGATGGGCCCGAACGGCTCCGGCAAGTCGACGCTCGCCAACGTGATCATGGGCCACCCGGCGCTCGAGGTGACCGAGGGCACGATCACCTTCAAGGGCGAGGACATCACCGAGGCCGCCCCCGAGGAGCGCTCGCAGGCCGGCCTCTTCATGGCCTTCCAGTACCCGGTCGCGATCCCCGGCGTCTCGGTCAGCAAGTACCTGCGGATGATCATCAACGCCCAGCGCGAGGCGCGCGGCGAAGACGCAGATCAAGATCAAAGACTTCGCCAGCACCGCCCAGGAGGCGATGGAGCTGGCGAACATCCCCAAAGACTTCTCCAGCCGCTACCTCAACGACGGCTTCTCCGGCGGCGAGAAGAAGCGGATGGAGCTGCTGCAGCTGGCGCTGCTGCGGCCGGAGATCGCGGTCCTCGACGAGACCGACTCGGGCCTCGACATCGACGCCCTGCGGACCGTCGCCGAGGGCGTCAACAAGTTCGCCGGCCCGGACATGGGCGTCCTGATCATCACCCACTACCAGCGCATCCTGCACATGGTCAAACCGGACTTCGTCCACGTCATGTTCGAGGGCCGGATCGTCAAAGAAGGCGGCCCGGAGCTGGTCGGCGTGCTGGAGGAGAAGGGCTACGGCTGGATCCGCGAGGAGGTCGAGGCAGGCGCAGCCGCCTGACCTCGAGGCGATGGAGCCGGTGAGCGCCAAGAGCCCCGCGCAGCGGCGCCGTTCTCCGATCGAGAAGGTCCGCGCCGCCTTCCCGGCGCTGGAGCGCGAGGTCAACGGCCAGCCGGTCGCCTACCTCGACAGCGGCGCCAGCTCCCAGCGGGTGCTGGCCTCGATCCAGGCGGTCGACCGCTACGAGCGGCGCCACCACTCCAACGTCCACCGCGGCTCCCACACCCTCTCGGCCGAGGCGACCGAAGCCTACGAGGGGGCGCGGGCCACGGTCGCCGACCACATCGGCGCCGCCGACCGCCGCGAGGTCGTCTTCGTCCGCAACGCGACCGAGGCGATCAACCTGGTGGCGCGCGCCTGGGGCGACGCCAACGTCGGCGCCGGCGACCGCATGCTGCTGACCGAGATGGAGCACCACTCCAACATCGTCCCCTGGCAGCAGCTGGCCGAGCGGGCCGGGGCGGAGATCGACTGGGCGCCGATCGACGACGAGGGCCGGCTCGACATGGAGGCCTTCGCGGCGCTGCTCGAGCGCGGGCCGAAGCTGGTCGCCGTCGCCCACGTCTCCAACGTGCTCGGGACCGAGAACCCGATCGCCGAGATCTCCCGCCTGGCCCACGCGGCCGGCGCCAGGGTGCTCGTCGACGGCGCCCAGTCGGCGCCGAAGCTGCCGCTCGACATGGCCGAGCTCGGGGTCGACTTCTACGCGATCACCGGCCACAAGCTCTACGCGCCGACCGGGATCGGCGCGCTCTGGACCCGGCTCGACCTGCTGCGGGAGATGCCGCCCTTCCTCGGCGGCGGCTCGATGATCCGCAAGGTGACGCAGCGAGGGCACGACCTACGCCGACGTGCCGGCCCGCTTCGAGGCGGGGACGCCGGCGATCGCCCAGGCGATCGGGATGGCCTCGGCCTTGCGCTGGCTCGACATGGTCGGGATGGAGGCGGTGCGCGAGCACGAGGAGCAGATCGCCGACTACGCCCTGGAGCGCGTCGCCGAGGTGCCGGGCCTGCGCGTCTTCGGCCCGCCGCGCGGCGAGGGCCGCCTCGGCCCGGTCTCCTTCGAGATCGAGGGCATCCACGCCCACGACGTCTCCGAGATCCTCGACCGCCACGGCGTCGCCGTCCGCGCCGGCCACCACTGCGCCCAGCTCGCTGATGGACCGGCTCGGGATCGCCGCCACCGCCCGCGCCAGCTTCGGCGTCTACACCACCCCCGAGGAGATCGACCGCCTCGTCGACGGCCTCGAAGACGCGCGTAAGGTGTTCGGTCTCTAGCGTCGGGTGCAATGTGCAGCAAAACTTGCGCGTTTGGAGCATGCGGGTCTAGTCGCAGTGGTATCGTGCAGTTGGGCCGGTCGCCGGTCTAGGCGAGAAGCCGGTCCAAGGAAGTTTGATCGAGCCCCAGGTTTACCTGGGGCTCGAGTCGTTCATGGGGTCGAGCTCACAGGAAGCGCCGATGCCGCAGGCACACCCATCCCCAAGATCGAAGCGCACTGCGGTCGATAACTCCCGTGGATGCCAGTCCCACATGAATCGCCTGTTGGGCTGCCGGACCACGTGCTGATAGGCAGCGTGAACCACCAGGTCGGCAATCTGTAAGAGCTGACTGTGATGGGACCGCTCGGGCCAGGGATCCTCGATGACTCGTCGATCATTCAGCTTCAGAAGTCGATGCTCTCCTCTCAAGCGAGGGTCCGGTTTGGCGCCGTCCACCATCACCAGTACATCCTCACCCGTTTCCTCCATCGTCTGCTGGAGAGCGTCTAAAAGAGCTTGATAGGTGGAGACTCGATTTGAACCGGGTTGGCAGACCGTGGCGATTCGGACGCCGGGTATGTACTTCACCGCATTGAGGGACCGACGATAGACCTCATGCCGTTGGCCTGCCTGAGTATTTATCCCCGACGATTCAACGACTTCACCGCGACTGTGGGCGGTCGGAATCGGATGCTTGTGATGACGAAGGAAATCGACAGCATGCAGCTCAAAATCCGCCGGAATTCCCCATTTCCGGAAAAGGAAGCGCCGCCAATTTGCCAGCTCCGGAGGCAATCCCGCCATCCATCGAGTGGCAACAGGACCGCGCCAAGAAGGTCCCAATTTTCGTCCCCTGAGTCATCCACGTAAGCCAAGTACACGGCGCGGAACTCTATTTCAGTGCAGTACTAAATGTTTCTCTGTCTCCACCAGCGGAGCGCTTCGCTAGCCTCGGCTGGGCATGGACGAGCTCTACCGCGACCAGATCCTCGAGCACTACAAGCGGCCGCACAACTTCGGCCACCTCGACCAGCCCGACCTCGAGTTCGAGGACACGAACCCGTTCTGCGGCGACGAGCAGCACGTGACGATCAAGCTCGACGCCGACGACCGGGTCGAGGCGATCGCCTTCGAGGGCAAAGGCTGCGCGATCTCCACCGCCGCCACCTCGCTGCTGACCGACGAGCTGGTCGGCAAGAGCCGGGAGGAACTGCTGAAGCTGCCGAAAGAGTTCGTCCTCGAGCTGCTCGGGATCGACATCTCGGCGACGCGGATGAAGTGCGCGATGCTGGGCCTGAAGATCGTCAAGAGCGCCTCCCTCGGCGAGTCCGCCGAATGGGAGGACGAGGGCGAGAC
Source organism: uncultured Actinomycetes bacterium (assembly GCA_963850735.1). GTDB lineage: Bacteria > Actinomycetota > Thermoleophilia > Solirubrobacterales > 70-9 > VAYN01. Next base: position 184,063 of record CAWKMK010000006.1, on the reverse strand, counting down.
CGGCGACCCGAGTGAAGCGGTCGCCGACCTCGGCCAGCGTGTAGCTACGCGGTCTCGTTCAGGCGGATCACGGAGAAGATCGCGCCCCAGGGGTCGTGGACGACCGCGATGCGGCCGACCTCGACGTCCATCGGACCCATGACCTTGGCGCCGCCGTCCGCCTCTATCTGCTCGATCGCCGCCTCGGCGTCCTCGACGGCGAAGTAGGTGTTCCAGTGCGGCGGGACCTCGGCGGGAACCCGGGCGGACATCTCCAGCATCCCGGCGACGCGATCGCCGTCGACCATGCAGATCATGTAGCTGTCGGCGTTCTCGGACTCTCCGGTCTTCGAACTCCCAGCCGAAGACTCGGCCGTAGAACTCCTTCGCCGCGGCGGCGTCGCCGGTGTTGAGCTCGTTCCAGGAGAAGGCGCCGGGCTCGTTGACCAGCTCGGCGCCGGCGAAGTCGGCCGGCTCCCAGATCCCGAAGAAGGCGCCCTCGGGGTCGGTGAAGATGGCGAGCCGCCCGTATGAGGCAACCGCCATCGGCTCGGCGATCATCGTGCCGCCGTTTTCCTGGATCGCGCGGGCGATCGCGTCGGCGTCGTCGACGGAGACGTAGGTGCTCCAGGCCGGCGGCTGGCCCTCCTGCATCAGCGGCATCGCCCCGGCGACGTCCTTGCCGTTCAGTTTCGGCCCGCCGGTAGCCGCCCATTTCGGACGAGTTCGGCAGCTCGGGGATCTCCCAGCCGAGCAGCGGCTTGTAGAAGCTCTCGGCGGCCTCCAGGTCGGGCGTCGCCAGGTCGACCCAGCAGGGCGTCCCGGGTGCGTAACTGGTCCTCTCGCTCATCCTCAGAATCCTTTCGTCGGTGGGGTTCTGTAGATAAGACCACGGCGGCGGGCCGAAGTCATCGCCGCGATGTGAATTGCCCGCCCAGGCACCCCGCTAAAATCCGACCGGAGAAGTAGGATTAAGTCTCGATCCGCACTAGGCCGCAATCGCGGCAGATGGAGCACCCCCTCTTGACCGACACCGCTGGAACCAAGATCCCCGTATGCCCGGCGGCGGAGCTGTCGCCGGGCGAGATGCGCCTGGTCGAGCACGACGGCACCAAGATCGGCGTCTTCAACTGCGATGGCACGCTGTACGCGATCGAGGATCGCTGCTCCCACGACAACGGGCCGCTCGCCGAGGGCGAGTTCGACGCCGCCAGCTGCACGGTCGAGTGCCCCCGCCACGGCTCCCTCTTCGACCTCATCACCGGCAGGCCGAAGACGCTCCCCGCTTTCCAGCCCGTCCAGACGTTCCCGGTAGCGATCGAGGACGACACCATCACTTTGGAGGTCAACTGACATGGCAACGCCCGAGGTTCTCGCCGAGAAACGCGAGCTGGCCGGCATCAACGCCGACTACAAAGAGAAGTTCGGCTTCCACGACTCGGAGTCCGGATACGCCTACAAAGCCCCCAAGGGCCTGACCCGCGAGGTCGTCGAAACGATCTCCGACTTCAAGGAAGAGCCGGCCTGGATGCGCGACTTCCGGCTGAAGGCGCTGGAGCACTTCGAACAGCGCCCGACCCCGAAATGGGGCGGCGACCTGGACCAGATCGACTTCGACGACATCCACTACTTCGTCCGCGCCTCGGAGAAGAACAGCCGCGACTGGAGCGAGGTCCCGGACGACATCAAAAACACCTTCGACCGGCTGGGGATCCCCGAGGCGGAGCGCAAATTCCTCGCCGGGGTCGGCGCCCAGTACGAGTCCGAGGTCGTGTACCACCAGGTGAACGAGAAGCTCGAGGCCCAGGGCGTGATCTTCACCGACATGGACACCGCCCTGCGCGAGCACGAGGATCTGGTGCGCGAGCACTGGGCGACGATCATCCCGCCCAACGACAACAAACTGGCGGCGCTGAACAGCGCCGTCTGGTCCGGCGGCTCGTTCGTCTACGTGCCGGCCGGGGTCAAAGTCGAGATGCCGCTGCAGGCCTACTTCCGGATCAACACCGAGAACATGGGCCAGTTCGAGCGGACGCTGATCATCTGCGAGGAGGGCGCCGACGTCCACTACATAGAGGGATGCACGGCGCCGGTCTACTCCAGCGACTCGCTGCACTCGGCCGTGGTCGAGATCGTCGCCAAAAAGAGCAGCCGGGTCCGTTACACGACCGTCCAGAACTGGTCGCAGAACGTCTTCAACCTCGTCACCAAGCGTGCCGTCGCGCACGAGAAGGCGACGATGGAGTGGGTCGACTGCAACCTCGGCTCGAAACTGACGATGAAGTACCCGTCGATCTACCTGCTCGGGCCCGAAGCCCACGGCGAGATCCTCTCGATCGCCTTCGCCGGCGAGGGCCAGCACCAGGACGCCGGCGGCAAGATCATCCACGCGGCGCCGCGGACCTCGTCCTCGATCTTCTCCAAGTCGATCTCCAAGGACGGCGGCCGGGCGACCTACCGCGGCCTGCTCGAAGTCGCCGACGGGGCGAGCGAATCGCGCTCGAAGGTCGTCTGCGACGCGCTGCTGCTTGACGAGGACTCGCGCTCCGACACCTACCCGACGATCCGGATCGACGAGAACGACGCCGACATCGGCCACGAGGCGACCGTCTCGAAAATCGGCGACGAGCAGCTCTTCTACCTGCAGAGCCGCGGGCTCGACGAGGAGGAGGCCTCGAAGATGATCGTCAACGGCTTCATCGAGCCGGTCACCAAGGAGCTGCCGATGGAGTACGCGGTCGAGCTCAACCGGCTCATCGAGCTCCAAATGGAGGGTTCAATTGGCTGAGGTCGCGACGCAACCGGCCTGGCTCGACGAGAGGCGCCAGCGCGGCGCCTCTCTTGCCGAGAGCCTCCCCCTCCCCGACCAGAAGGCGAAGGGCTGGGAATTCACCGACCTCTCCGGGCTCGACCTCGAGGCCTACGAGGAGACCGGCGCTACGCCGACGATCTCCGGCGCCGAGGGCGCAACCGTGCTACCGCTGAGCGAGGCACTTGCCGACCACGATGGCCTGCTGCACGAGCGGCTCGGCTCGCTGGTCCCGGTCGAGGACCCGTTTGTCGCCCGCAACGAGGCCACCTGGAGCGACGGCGTCCTGATTCACGTGCCAAAAGGCGTGCGGCTGAGCGAGCCGATCCAGATCGAGCTGCCGGTCGAGGCGGCCGGCACCGCGGTCAACTGGCGGACGCTGATCGTGCTCGAGGAGGGCGCCGAAGCGGAGGTCTGGGAGCACTGGTCCTCGCCGGGCGACGAGGTCGATGCGGTCCTCAACTCAGTGGTCGAGCTGGCCGTCGGCCAGGCCGCGACCCTGCGCTACGTCAACACCCAGGACATCTCCGAGAAGGCCTGGATCTTCGCCACCCAGCGCGCCGAGGTCGAGCGCGACGGGCGCCTCGACTGGGCCGCCCTCGGCTTCGGCTCGGCCCGCGGCAAGGTGCGGATGGAGACCAAGCTCGCCGGCCCCGGTTCCGAGGCCCGCGTCACCGGCGGCTACGCCGGCGGCCCCGGCCAGCACCTCGACTTCGACACGCTGCAGGAGCACGCGGCGCCGAACACCAACTCCGACCTCGCCTTCCGCGGCGTCCTCGCCGCCGGCTCGACCGCCGTCTGGCGCGGGATGATCAAGGTCGACCCCGGCGCCCAGCAGACCGACGCCTTCCAGGAGAGCCGCAACCTTCTGCTCTCGCCCGAGGCCCACGCCGATGCGATCCCTGGCCTGGAGATCCTCGCCGACGACGTCCGCTGCACCCACGCCGCCGCGATCGCCCAGGTCGACAAGGAGCAGCTCTTCTACCTCACCTCCCGCGGCCTCGACGACGAGGCGGCGAAGGCACTGATCATCGAAGGCTTCCTCGAGTCCCTGGTCGAACGCCTGGCCGAGGGCCCGGTGCGGGACAGCATCTCCGAGGCACTAGAGACGCGCCTCGCCGAGATCCTCTAGCCCTCCGGCTTCCGTCCGCCGTCCCGCTCAGCCCTCCGCGTGAGGACCGCGCTGCGGGCGATCGCGCCGACGACGACCAGGACGGGCAGGGCGTAGAAGACCCAGAGGGCGTAGTGGCCGGCGTGGGCTAATGGCAGCACTCCCCTCCCCTACCCGTTGGCGACCGAGAGGAGGTAGAGGCCGAAGCAGGTGAAGGCGACCATCACCGCCAGCATCCAGTACTGCGAGGCGGTGGCGTTGCGGTAGTCGGGCCAGTAGACGAGGGCGCGGTCGTGGGCGAGCATCAGCCCGATCACGTGGCCGGCGATCAGCGCGCCGACCTGGACGTACCAGATGGTGTTGGCGGTGAGGACCGTGTAGTCGACCCCCGCGCCGGCGGTGCCGAAGAGGTCGGTGGTGCCGGTGCCGAGCGGGTCGGAAAGCAGGAAGGTGAACTGCGCCTGCTCCTGGAAGACGAAGAAGCTGAAGTAGTGGGCGACGAGGTAGGCGAGCGCGATCGGGATCAGGGTGTGGGCGAAGCCGGTCCGCAGCTTGGGGAACGAGGGCGCTTTGGGGACGGTCCGCATCCCGCGCACGCCGAGCAGGTAGATGAGGCCGACGCCGGCGAAGACGAGCAGCATGAAGACGGTGCCCGAGAGGCGCAGCGAGGTGGTGAGGCTGAAACCCAGGCCTTCGATCCAGTCGGTGAGGTTTTCGATCCCGTCTTTGAACGCGCCCTCCTGACCGCCGTCGAAGCTGGTCGAGGAGATCGAGGCGATCACCACCGCGACCGAGCCGGGGATCGTCGCCCAGGTGGTCGCGGCTGAGAACGGGCGCCGCCGCTCGAGACGACCGTCACGGGTGCCGAAGATCCCGAGTCGGCCGAACATCCCGAAGTAGACGGAGAAGACCTCGCCGCGTTCGCACCACTCCTCGGTCCCGAAGACGGCCATCATCGCCAGCGTGTAGGTGCTGTAGATGAGGGTCGCGGTGGCGACGGTTTCGGGGTCGAAGCCCACCCCGCCCTTGCCGTAGACGACCTCCAGCCAGACCACGGCGAGAAGGCCGATCGCCGCCGGCCAGCGGCCCAGCCGCTCCGGATAGGGGGCATGGGCGGCGCGCTGGCCGGCGATCGCCCGGAAGCCGGTGCCGGCGACGCGGCCGATCGCCCGCCAGGGATTGAAGGGCCGGAAGAGGTCGCCGAAGATCGCCGAGAAGAAGGGGAAACCGAGCCAGCAGGTGACGAAGAGGAAGGTGAGAGCGAAGTTGCGATCTGGGGCTTCGGTGCCCTTCAGCCCGGCGTAGACGGCGAGCCCGAGCAGGAAGACGCCGATCGCGCCGCAGAGGACCTGCACCGGCAGGCCGAGGAGGACGCGGGACAGCCCCGCCCCGAGCGACCGCTCATGCGGCTGCTCGAAGCGGGGGCTGCGCCAACCTGCCGCCAGCGCGAAGAAGGAGACGACCAGGACGATCGACGCCCCCCAGGCGAAGAGCCAGGCGGGAACCGGCAGGTCCTGCCGGGACGCCAGGGCGTGCGCCAGCGGCAGGAAATTCACGGGTTGATCCGCAGCTCGGCGATCTGCACGCCCTGACCCTCGAGCTCGGCCTCGTAGATGCCTTCGAGTTCGGCCGGGAAGTCGAATTCGATCGTCCCGCCGGCCGGCACGTCCTTGGCGATGTCGTAGCCGTGGACGTGGATCTCTTCGGCTTCGTCGGAGGAGACCCGGAAGCGGACCTCTTCGCCGGCGCTGAATTCGAGCGTCTGGATGCCGCCGACCGGTTCGCCGTTGCGGACTTCGATCGTCGGCACGTCGCCGGCTTCGCCGCTCGCGCCTTCTTCGCCGCTCGCAGCGGCGCCTTCGAGTTCGGCGCAGGCGATCTTCTCGCTGTGCGAGTGGCCTTCGCCACCCGCGCCGTGGTCCTCGCCTTCGTGGACGAAAGCGGCCATCTCGTGGTGCGGCTCCCCGTCGGCCAGGTGGATCACGACCGAGCCGGCTTCGCCGACCGGGACTTCACGCTTGCTCGTGGCTTCCGCTTCGCCTTCGCCGGCGGCGTTGGTGGTGAACTCGAGGTGGATCTCGTTCGGGGGCTCGTCCGAGCCGCCCTTTTCGAACTGGAAGTGCGGGCCGCCGGGATCGGTTTGGTCGCAGCCGCCGGTGTGGAGGTGGGCGACGTAGGCGGTCTTCGGTTCCAGGCCGGTGGCCGAGAGCGAGACGGTGGTGCCGCCGTCGGCGCGCGTCAGTTCGGCTTCGCCGTCGACTTCCGAGTATCCGGCGGGGGCGTCGGCGACGGGGGCGAACTGGCCGCTGACCGGCGCGCTGCCGTCGCCGACGGTCTCGGTGGTGCCGCTGTCGCTGCTACCGCAGGCGGCGAGGGCGCCGGCCGCGACCAGCGCCAGGACGGCAACCATCAACATCCTTGCGTTCTTCATCTTCGAGTCCTCTCTTCGCTTCTTTGCGTGGGCAGGCGTGCGCGCCCGCGCCGAAGCGGCGGGGCGGCGCTAGGCCGCAGCCGGCGGCGCGCGGCCGGAGAGCGAGAGGGCGAGAAGGAGCCCGCCGCGGCGAGCGAAGGACGGCGGCCGGTGGGTCGGCCGGCGACGGGCGGCAGCCCTCAACTGGGGGCGCCGGGAGGCGGCGATCCGCTCGGAGAGGCGGACGATCGCCTCGCAGCCGGGGTAGCGGCCGAAGAGCAGGGCCAGGAGCAGTGCCAGCAGCGGCACCGCCGGAAGCAGAAACGTGACGAGCTCGGTCACGGCAGCCAGGATAACGTCCGCTCCCCGTGCGCCCCGGACGCGAGAACATCGCCGCCCCCGATCTGCCCGCCGGCCTGGCCTGGGTCGGGACCGAACCGGAGTCGATGCCGGCGCTCACGGCGGGCGGTCCGGCGCTGGTCCACTTCGTCGAATACGCACAGCTGAACAGCGTCCGCACCCTGCCCTATCTGGCTGAGTGGCAGCGGCGCTACCGCGAAGCGGGGCTGAGCGTGATCGGCGTGCAGGCGCCGCGCTTCCCCTTCGCCGCCGAGCCGGAGAACGTCGCGGCGGGGCTGGCGGCGGCCGGGGTCGAGTTCCCGGTCGCGATCGACGCCGAGCACGAGCTCTGGGGCGCCTACGGCTGCGAAGGCTGGCCGAGCCTCTTCCTCTGGAGCCTCGGCGGCGCCCTTTCCTGGGCCCACTTCGGAGAGGGCGAATACCGGGCGACCGAGGAAGCGATCCAGGCCGAGCTGCGAGAGATGGACGCGCTGCAGGACCTGCCCGAGCCGATGGCGCCGCTACGCCTCGGCGACACGCCGGGGGCGCGGGTCATCCCTCCCACCCCCGAGGTCTTCCCCGGCGGCTCCTGGGAGCGGCCCTGGGTGGCGGGCACCGACGGCGAGGACCTGGCGCTCGACTACCAGGCCGGCGGCGCCTTCGCCACGGTCGAGGGCGACGGCGAGATCGAGGTCGAGATCGACGGCGAGTGGAGCACGCTGCCCGCCGGCCCGCCCGGGCTCCGCACCCTGGCCGAGCACCCCAGCCACGAGGCCCACAGCCTGATACTCCGCCCTGCCCCGGGTATAAGGGTCTGGTCGATCAGCTTCGCCGCCGGTATCCCGTAAAGCGCGGCCCGCCGCCGGCCAAAGGAGGAACCATGATCACCAGACCGACTTCATCGGCATTCCGTCAACCGACGCCGAGCGCTCCCGCGCCTTCTACGTCGACACCCTCGGCCTGCGGCCAGACGAGCACGGCCGCTTCGAGTGCTGGGCCGGCGACACCTGCTTCGCGATCTGGGAACCGGCAAAACAGGGGATGGAGTTCGCGCCCCAGAAGAACGCCCACCCGGCCCTCCACGTCGACGACGTCGAGGCGGCGCGCAAGGAGCTGGAGGCAAAGGGCGTGGAGTTCGCCGGCGAGACCTTCGACACCGGCGTCTGCCACATGGCTCTCTTCACCGACCCCGACGGCAACGACCTGATGCTGCACAACCGTTACGCGCCTTACGACGACTAGATTGATAAACCCGAATGTCAAGGAATACTTGACAGGTGGTGGTACGGTCCCGGCCCAAGGAGGTAGGGACTATGAAAAACGGGAGACGGGGCGGCTATGCGGCCGCCGTAATTGCAGTTGTCCTGCTCGCAGGGCTCGCAGCGGTGGGCAGTGTCTTCGCCAAGCCGCAGAACGTGATCGTCGGCAACATCGAAGTCGAATACGACGGCGGCTTCTCGCCGAAGGCGTTGCCGAAGAACAAGCTGACGCCGATCGGCTTCTTCCTCTGGTCGAAAATCCGGACGCTCGCCGGGGAACACCCGCCCGCGATCAAGGAATTCCAGCTGCAGGGCGACAAGAACGTGCAGATCGACGTCAAAGGCGTGCCGGCCTGCACCTCCGGCAAACTGCAATCGCAGACCACCGCGGCCGCCCGGAAAGTGTGCGGCCCGGCGATCGTCGGCTCCGGCACGACCGACGTCGAGGTCAAATTTCCCGAACAGCAGGCGATCGACGTGCACAGCGAACTGCTGGCCTTCAACGGCGGCTACAAGGGCGGCGTCACCACCCTCTTCATCCACGCCTACCTGACCGCACCGGTCACCGCCGCGATCGTCACCACGGTGAAGATCAAGAAAGTCCACAAAGGCCGGTACGGGACCGAATCGCTGGCGACGATCCCGAAGATCGCCGGCGGCTCCGGCTCGGTCACCTACTTCAAACTGAAGTTCGACAAGGGGATCCTGTTCGGGAAATGCCCGGACGGCAAACTCCAAGCGCACGGGACCGCTGTCTTCGCCGACAGCACCAAGGCCTCGGCCACCGTCATCCGCCCCTGCACCCCGAAGGGCTGAAGGCACTGCGAACGTGGGAGGGCGGTGCGGGCTAGGCCCGCGCCGCCACCTCTTCGCGGATCTCCTTCGGGAGCATGAAGCGGACGTCCTCGTGGACGGTCCGCAGCTCGGAGACGTCGTCGGCGCCGCGCTCGCGGAAGAAGGAGACGAGGCTCTCGACCAGCTCCTCGGGGGCGCGAGGCGCCGGAGGTGATCCCGACCGTCTCCACTCCCTCCAGCCACTCCTCCTGGACCTGGGTGTGGTTGTCGATCAGGTGCGAGGCGGCGCCGTGTTCGCGCGCGACCTCGACCAGGCGGTTGGAGTTGGAGGAGTTGGTCGAGCCGATCACCAGGACCAGGTCGCACTCGCGGGCCAGCTGCTTGACGGCGATCTGGCGGTTGGTGGTCGCGTAACAGATGTCGTCTGACTTGCTGCTGACGATGCCCGGGAACTTGGCCCGCAGGGCGGCGATCACCTCGGCGGTCTCGTCGACCGAGAGCGTGGTCTGGGTGATGAAGGCGACTTTGCCCGGGTCCGGGACCTGGAGCGTCTCGACTTCGTCGGCGGTTTCGATCAGGACGATGCTGTCGGGCGCCTCGCCGGTCGTCCCTTCGACCTCCTCGTGGCCCTCGTGGCCGATCATGATGATCGTGTAGCCCTGCGCGGCGAAGCGGCGGGCGGAGACGTGGACCTTGGTCACCAGCGGGCAGGTCGCGTCGATCGTCCGCAGCTGGCGGGCGGCGGCGTTCTCGTGCACGCTGGGGGCGACGCCGTGGGCGGAGAAGACGACCATCGCGCCCTCCGGCACCTCGGTCTCCTCCTCGACGAAGATCGCGCCGCGCTTGGCCAGTTCCTCGACGACGTGCTTGTTGTGGACGATCTCCTTGCGCACGTAGACGGGGGCGCCGTAGAGCTCGAGCGCGCGCTCGACCGTCTGCACGGCGCGGTCGACCCCGGCGCAGTAGCCGCGGGGGCGGCGAGCAGCACCCGCTTGGGCGCGATGGCAGTGGCAGGCATTCCTTCAGGGTACAAGGCTTGGAGACCCGCAAACTCGGGCATAAGTAGCCTTGCTGCAATGGCAACTTCCGGACGTCACCTCGATCGACTTACCGCTGTAGACGCCTCGTTCCTGACCAACGAGCACTCGAACAGCCACATGCACGTCGGCGCCTGCCTGATCTTCGAGGGTCCGCCGCCGAAGTACACCGACCTGGTCGAGCACGTCCGCAGCCGCCTGCCGCTGGTGCCGCGCTTCCGCCAGAAGCTGGTCGTGCCGCCGCTGGAGGCGGGCCGGCCGCTCTGGGCCGACGACGTCAACTTCAACCTCACGTACCACATCCGCCATACCGCGCTGCCCGAACCGGGCGGCGAGGCGCAGCTGAAACAGCTGGCGGGGCGGGTCTTCTCCCAGCAGCTCGACCGCTCGAAGCCGCTCTGGGAGCTGTGGCTGGCGCAGAACCTGGAGCAACGACCGCTTCGCGATCCTGACCAAGACCCATCATGCGATGGTCGACGGGATCTCCGGCGTCGACATCGGCACGGTGCTCTTCGACATGGAGCGCGAGGCGAAGCCGCTGCAGCTGGAGGACGACTGGGTGCCGCAGCCGGAGCCGGGGACGACCGAGCTGGTCGCGCGCGCGGCTCGCCGACCTGGTCGCCGCCCCGGTCAAGCTGGCCGAGCGCGCGGCCGACGTGGTCCGCAACCCGGAGACCGCGGCGCGCAAGGCGGTCGAGGCGCTGGAGGGCGTCGGCGAGATCGTCACCGCCTTCGCCGACCCGGCTCCGGACGTGCCGCTGAACCAGGAGATCGGCCCGCACCGGCGCTACGTCTGGGCGCGCTCGGAGCTGGCGACCTTCAAGGAGATCAAGGACGCGCTCGGCGGCACCGTCAACGACGTCGTCCTCGCGGTCGTCACCGGGGCGCTGCGCAAGTGGCTGCACGGCCGCGGGGTGCGGACCGAGGGACTGGAGATGCGGGCGCTGGTGCCGGTCTCGATCCGCGGCGAGGACGAGCGCGGCAACCTCGGCAACCGGATCGCGCTGATGCGGGGGCCGCTGCCGGTCTACATCGAGGACCCGGTGCGGCGGCTGCGCACGATCAGCGACTCGATGGCGGGGCTGAAGCGCTCCAAACAGGCGCTGGGGGCGGAAGTCATCTCCCGCTTCAACGACTTCGCGCCGCCGACCCTGCTCGCCCAGGCCTCGCGGATCAACTTCTCCACCCGCCTCTTCAACCTGATCGTCACCAACGTGCCCGGCCCGCAGATGCCGCTCTACGTGCTCGGCCGCGAACTGGAGGAAGTCTTCCCGGTCGCCTTCCTGCCGCAGAACCACTGCCTGGCGGTCGCGATCATGAGCTACAACGGCAAGGTCGGGTTCGGCCTGCTCGCCGACTACGACTGCATGGAGGACGTCGAGGTGGTCAGCAACGGCCTCGGCGAAGCGCTGGCCGAGCTCGAGGAAGCGGCCGGCAAGAAGGTCAAAGCCGCCTAGCTGTCGCCTTTGTCCTCCCCGTCGAGGACAAAGGCGACACAACGACCTCTCTAGGCTTTCCCCATGCTTTTCGTGGTCCTGCTCTTCATCGTCGTCCCGATCCTGGAGCTCTACGTGATCATCCAGGTGGGGCAGCTGATCGGCGTCTGGCCGACGCTGGCGCTGCTGCTGGCCGACGCGCTGCTCGGCTCGATGCTGCTCAAACACCAGGGCCGGGGTGCGTGGCGGCGGTTCAACGAAGCGCTCTCGGCGGGGCGGTTCCCCGGCAAGGAGGTCGCCGACGGGCTGCTGATCGTGATCGGCGGCACCCTGCTGCTGGCGCCCGGTTTCCTCACCGACATTTTCGGCCTGCTTCTGCTGATCCCGCCGACCCGGGCGATCGCCCGGAAGCTGCTGAAGCGGTTCACGGTAGGGCGCTTCACCGTGGTCGGCATGCCGGGAGGCGGCCGCAGCCCGTTCGGTCCCCCGCCCGGGAGCGAGGGACATCCGCCGAGCCGCGACTACGACTTCGAGGGGACGGCCGAAGAGGTGCCCCCCCAGGACAACGGCAAACCGCGCCTGCCCGGTGCCGACCGGGGCTGAGGCGGTGGAGGAGCGCCAGACGCAGCGCCTCCTCCTCCGCCAAGCCGACCGCCGACGACCGAGCCCTCTACCACTCCCACTTCACCCAGCCGGAGGTCGAGCGCTGGCTGCGACCCCCTCCCCTGCCGCCGTTCAACGCCGGCGCCCTCGACGAGCTGGTCGAGGGCGACCAGGCCCACTGGTCAGACCACGGCTTCGGCCCTTGGGTCCTGATCGAGAAGGAGAGCGGCGCCTTCGCCGGCCGCGGCGGCCTGCACTGGACCGTGGTCGAAGAGACGGCGATGATCGAGCTCGCCTGGAGCATCGAGCCCTCCCTGCACAACCGCGGCTACGCGACCGAGATGGCGAACGCGGCAATCGAGTGCGCCCGCGAGATGCGGATCGAGGAGCTGGTGGCGCTGGTGCTACCCGCGAACGTCCCCTCCCGGCGCGTCGCCGAGAAGGTCGGGGGCAAGCGCAACGGCGAGGTCGAGCACGCCGGCCTGCCGCACATGCTGTTCCGGTTAACCGTTCGCTGATCTGGCTCCGGCGTGAACGATTGGTGAGTTGTGGTGCCTATAGGGCACCTAATTCACCAATCGTCGAAACCTCAGAACCCGAGGGCGAACTTGGCGTCCTCGGTCATCATCTCCGGGGTCCAGGCGGGGTCGAAGACCATCTTCGGGTGGACGCCGGTGACGCCGGGCAGGTCGCCGACGAACTCGCGCATCTGTTCGGAGACCTGGGGGCCGATCGGGCAGGCGGGGGTGGTGAGGGTGAAGGTGACGTAGACCTCGGTGCCCTCGATGTTGACGTCGTAGACGAGGCCGAGGGAGACGAAGTCGAGGCCGAGCTCGGGGTCGATGACCTCCTCGAGCACCTCGTAGACGTCCTCCTCGGTGAGGGTTTCGTCGGCTGGTCGCGTCGGTCGGTGCGGTGTTATCGGTCATTGCTGCATGGTAGCCGGGGCTCAGCGCGGCTCCGGCGGCGGGCCGTCGGCGGCGGGCGCCAGCTCCAGCTGGAACCAGCCGACGTCGCGCCAGGCGCCTTCCTTCCAGCCGATCTCGCGGTTGATGCCGACCCGCTCGAAGCCGAGCGCTCTCGTGCAGGCCGACGCTGGCCTCGTTCGGCAGGGTGATGCCGGCGCAGGCCATGCGGAAGCCGCGCTCGCGCAGGCGCTCGAAGAGCGCCTCGTAGAGGGCGCGGCCGACGCCCTGGCCGCGGGCGCCCTCGGCGACGTAGACGGAGACGCTGGCGCTCCAGCGGTAGGCCGGGCGCTCGTTGAAGGCGGTCGCGTAGGCGTAGCCGACGACCTCTCCCCCGCGCTCGGCGACGAGCCAGGCGTGGCTGTGCGCCGTAGCGCTCGATCCGCGCCGCCAGCTCGGCCGCGTCCGGCGCCCGTTCCTCGAAGGAGATGGGGCTGCCCTCGACGTGCGGCGCGTAGATCGCGGCGCAGGCGGCGGCGTGGCTGGAGTCGGCGTCGCGGATCGTCAGCTCCGGCATCGGGCGTGCAATCTAGACCGACGGGGTGTGGTTGAGCTTTGGCGTGCATGACGCGCCAAAGCTCGACCACGCCCCGTCGGTCATTAGGCTGCCGGGGCAATGAGCGATGGGAGCCAGATCGTGCGGCGGTCGATCGGGATCGTCTTCTCCGACGGGGGCCTGCTCGCCCTCACCGCGACCATGCCAGCGGGCGGCCGCGGGCACGGCGACGAGGAGGTCGCTGCCGTCCTCTGCGACCCCGACGCCGCCCCGCTCGACCTTCGAGGAGGCGCTGCTCTCGACCGAGTACGGCGAGGACGGGGTGCAGCGGCGGGCGACGCTGGAGCTGTGGCCCGACGCCGAGGAGATGCGGCCGCTGCGCGGCGCCGGCACGCTGATCAGCTCGGTCGCGGTCAGGCGCGACGGGACTCGACGCCGCAGATCGCCTTCTTCCGCTGGTCGGTCGAGGGCCGCGAGGGCCTCGGCACCTACGAGGTCGCCCGCGCAGCGTCGATGGCTGAAGATCAAGGCGGTCGTCTCCGACTTCGGCGGCGTCCTGACGACGCCGCTGTTCGCCGCCTTCGCCGCCTTCCAGGACGAGGTCGGGATCTCGCCGGAAAACCTCGGCAAGGCGATGCGGGCGGGGCTCGCGGAGGGCGAGGACCTGCCGCTCTTCCAGCTCGAGCGGGGCGAGATCAGCGAGGACAGCGTTCCTCGAGCGGCTCGGCGACGGGCTGGAATCGCTGCTCGACCACCGCCCCGCACCTGCACCGCTTCCGCCAGAAGTTCATCGGGCGCGCTCGCACCCGAACGAGGAGATGATCGAGCTGATGCGCGAGCTGAAGGCGAGCGGCCTGCGGATGGCGATGCTGACCAACAACGTGCGCGAGTGGGAGCCGCTCTGGCGGCGCGATGCTGCCGGTCGACGAGATCTTCGAGGACGATCGTCGACTCCGCCTTCGTCGGCTGCCGCAAGCCGGAAGCGCGGATCTACGAGCTGACCCTGGAGCGGCTCGGGCTGCCGGCCGAGGAGTGCCTGTTCATCGACGACCTGGAGCCGAACATCGAGGGCGCCGAGGCGGCTCGGCTTCAACGCGGTCCACTTCCGCGACAACGAGCAGGCGATCGCCGAGATCCGCGCCGCGCTCGCCTAGACGGCCTAGGCGCGCTCGCGCTCGATCGCGGCGCCGTTGCCGCTGGGCCGTGGCGCTTCCCGCCAGCGGCGGGCGAACGGCAGGCGCCAGCTGTGGGGCGCGATCAGGGCGCCGATCTCGGTCGGCCCCCAGGAGCCCTGCGGGTACGGCTTGACCGGCGGCGGGTCCTGCAGCAGCGGCTCGGAGACCTCCCAGAGCCGCTCGATGCCCGGGCGCGGTGGTGAACAGGGTGCGGTCGCCGATCATCGCGTCGCGGATCAGCCGCTCGTAGGCCTCGAGGGTCTCGCCGCGGTAGTCGGTTTCCTCGAGCGAGAACTGCATGCTCGCCTTGTCGAGCACCATCCCCATCCCCGGCCGCTTGCCGTAGAAGGAGAGCGAGACGCGCGAGGACTCGTCGAGGTCGAAGGTGAGGTGGTCGGGGCCGTAGCGGCCGACCCGCGAGTGCTCGGGGAACATCGCTCTGCGGCGGCTCGCGGAAGGCGATCGAGATGATCCGGGCGCCTTCCCCCATCCGCTTGCCGGTGCGCAGGTAGAAGGGGACGCCGCTCCAGCGCCAGTTGTCGATTTCGCAGCGCAGGGCGACGAAGGTCTCGGTGCTGGAGTCGGGATCGACGCCCGGCTTCGGCGCGGTAGCCCTCGTACTGGCCGCGCACGACCTAGGCCGGGTCGAGCGGCTGCAGGCTGCGGAAGACCTTGTTCTTCTCCTCGGTGATCGGCTCCGGCGCCAGCGCCGTCGGCGGCTCCATCGCGACGAAGGCGAGGATCTGGAACAGGTGGGTGACGACCATGTCGCGGAAGGCGCCCGTCTTCTCGTAGAAGCCGGCGCGCGAGCCGACCCCGAGCGTCTCCGGCACGTCGATCTGGATGTGGTCGATGTGGTTGCGGTTCCAGATCGGCTCGAAGAGGCCGTTGGCGAAGCGCAGGGCGAGGATGTTCTGCGCCGCCTCCTTGCCGAGGAAGTGGTCGATGCGGAAGACCTGGTCCTCGTCGAGGACCTCGTGGACCATCTGCGTTGAGCTTGCGGGCGCTGGCGAGGTCGGTCCCGAACGGCTTCTCCATGATCACCCGCGAGCGCTCCGAGAGCCCGCAGGTCGTCGAGCATCTGGATCACGTCGGGGGCCGCGGTCGGCGGCACGCTGAGGTAGTGGAGCAGGCCGCATCTCCGGCCCCGAGCGCCGCTTCGGCCTTGTCGACTGCCGCCTTCAACCCCGCCGGCGCCGCGCGAGTGCGGCACGTAGGCGAGCCGGCAGGAGAACTCGTGCCACTCCTCCCCGCCGAAGGCGTGGCGGGCGAACTCCCGGCAGGCCTCTTCGGCGATCGCCCGGAACTCGGCGTCGCTGATCTCCTCCATCGAGACCCCGATCACCCGGAACTCCGGCATCAACCCCGCCTGGAACAGCCGCAGCAGCCCCGGCAGCAGCTTGCGCCGGGCGAGATCGCCGGTAGCGCCGAAGATGACTATCGCTTGCGGGGGAACGTCCAAGCAACGAGCTTAGCCAGCGCACCGCGTGAGCTGCCCTTCCGAGTGGACAGCGGGGCTGCGGAGTGGTTATTCTCTCCGCAGCCCCGCTTTTGGGGTTACCTCTGTTGTACAGCGGAAGGAAAGTTCCGGGTCTGCATGATGCCGAGCCGCATGTTGATGTCCTCAACAATGTCCTGTCGGCCAGCACATTCAGCCTGGAGCCTCACCTCCCGCGCTTCTTCCACCGTGCGCTGCGCACTCCAGATCTCGGGGCGGAGCCGGGCCAGCTTGGCATACAGCCGCTGCGTCTCCGCCTGATTGAGTCTGCGTTTCGCCGCAAAAAAGCCGCCCTCGGGCGGCTCACGGTGGTGGGTGTCCGCGCTAACACGGACAACAGCCGCAGAGTCCTCTTCGAGAAAGACCTTCGGCTGCGATGGCAACTTCCTTAGAGCGGGCAATCGATATGTACCTCCTCTCTGGTCTTGAACCCGCTGGTCTTCCGATTGTACTTTGCGTCGGAGACACTTTCCGAAACAGACTTCTCCAGCACAAAAAATTCTCCTTCAAACAAAATCTAAAACGGATTGGCGAATACGGATCGCCAGGCTGAATTCCCAAATTAGGGGATCATCGGAGAGGGCCGAAAGGCCACCGGTGGAGCCGATTGCCGCCGATATCAACAGGAGATTCCCTGCTCAAGCACCAGTCTCAGGAGTTATCCCCAGATCCGCTCTACTCCTGTGGATTTCGTCTCGAATCGCGCTACTTGGCTCTAGAGGTGGATCTCAACCCGAGCGTTCGTCAGGAGGAGCAGAGATATTCACAGGGTCAGGAATTGGGATAGAAAGCTGGCCATGCCCGACCCCACGCCCGCAACCTCACTTCGCTTCACCCGCGCCGCCTCTGCCGAGCGCGACCGTCTGAGTCGCAAGCTTTCGCGCATGGCAGAAAGGCGCGAAGAGCACGAGCAGGCCATCGAGGAAATCGACCGCGCCACGAAAGCCCTCGAAGAGCGGGTCCAGCTCTTGGGTGAGCTGGCCGCTGACAGCGCACCCACTCCGCAGCTCCGAGCGGCGGGACCCGAGGGAAAAATCGTTCTGCGCGGGGCAACCATCAGAGAGGTGGCCGTGCCCTTGCTCCTACGAGAGGCCGGAGAGGGCCCAATTCACTACAAGCACTGGTACGAGCTTCTTGGGAAAGCGGGCTATGAAGTTCTAGGTCAGCGCCCCGACGCCGTATTTCTCAATCAGGTAACCCGCTCGCCGCTGGTCAAGGCAAGCACTCAGCCTGGCGTCTACTCGATCGACCTCGACGCCGTTGATCGCCTCCGCACCGCATTGGAAGAACAGGAGAATCACCTGGCTCACGCTGATGCCTCCGCCGACGACAAAGATTTCGAGGCCAGCGCTGAGCGCCATCGCGAACTGGCTACCTCGACCAACCGGCTGCGACGACAGCTCGATGAAGCCGAAAGAGCACTTGATGCTGGAAGTCCAGACAACAGGCGGCTGGCCGAAGCCGCCTAGTCCAAGCGCTTGGGCCTCGCGAACTTGGCCGGTAGTCCGTCAGTTGTCGCTGCCCGCCCGGTCCCACACGTAGAGCTCGAGCGCCTCGGTGGCGAGCTCCATCAGGCGGGGTGGGCCGAGGAGGCCGAGGACCAGCTCCAGGGCGTCCTCCTCGGTGACGCCGGAGTCGACGGCCTCCTCGCCGCGGAAGCCGGCGGCGAGCTTGAGGGCCTCGCGGCGGTTCTCGCCGAGGGAGCCGAAGGCGGCCATGAGGAAGTCGCGGTTGGGGACCGGCTGGCCGGCCTCGAGGGAGCCGTGCCAGGCGGCGAGCATCGAGAGGTCGTGCTCGTCGAGCTCGGCGATCGCCTTCGCGTAGTGGACTTCGAGCTCGGACTCGGGGATCTCGTCGACCCAGGCGCGGACCGCCTCGCCGAGCAGCTGGCGACGGGCCTCGCGGCCGACGGAGTCGGCGATGGCGCGGATGGCGTCGGCGGGGTCTACGAAGCAGAGGGACATCGGCTGCGGAGAAAGGTAGAGGCGGCTGGGGACGCCAAAAGATGCCCGCTAATCCCCCAGTTTGCGGGGTCGGCGCGAGGTGCCCGCGAAGGCGGCGCCGGAGCCGTCCGTAGGCTCGGGCGAGTGCCCCTGAAGCTGATCCACGGACCGCCCAACTCGGGCCGCGCCGGGCTGGTCCGGCGCGAGTTCACCGCCGCCCGCGAGCGCGACCCGATCCTGGTCGTGCCGACCGTCGACGACGTCTTCTGGTTCGAGCGCGAGCTCTGCGCGCGCAGGGCGCCGCTGCTCGGCGGCGCGGCGATGACCTTCGGGGCGCTCTTCCGCACCGTCGCCACCGCCGCCGGGGCGCCGCCCGGGGCCGAGCTCTCCGCCGCCGCAGCGCCTGCGGGCGATCGCGGTGGCGATCGAGGCGCGCCGCGGCCGGCTCGGCCCGCTGCGCCGCTCCGCCGCCCGCCCGCGCTTCGCCGGCGCCCTCGAGCGACTGCTCGACGAGCTGCAGGCGGCCGGGGTCGAGCCGCAGGAGGTCGAGGCCAGCGCCGCGACCCTCGAAGGCTCCGCCTACCTCAGCGACCTCGCCACCCTCTACGGCGGCTACGAGGAGGTGCGGCGAGCGGACCGGCCGCGCCGACGCCCACGGGATCGCCCGCGAGGCGATCGCCCAGCTGCGCCGCGACGGCTCCTTCTGGGGCGACCGGCCGGTCCTCCTCTACGGCTTCGACGACCTGACCGAGAACCAGTTCCAGCTCGTCGCCGCCCTCGCCGCGCAGACCGAGGTGACCGTCGCCCTCCCTTACGAGGAGGGCAGCGCGGCGCTGGCAGGCGCGCGGCGCGGCTGCTGGAGCGGCTGCGGGAGCGGCTCGGAGCCGGCGCAGGAGGTCGCAGACCGAGGCCGACCCCGGCAACACCGAGAGCCCGCTGCTCTTCCACCTCGCAGCGCTCCTTCGGCGCCGCCGCGGCCGGCGCGGACGGAGCCGGACGACAGCCTCACCCTGCTGCGCTCGGCCGGAACCCGGGCCGAGGCCGAGGCGATCGCCGCCGCGCGTCTCCCGCCTCGTCCACGGCGGCGCCGACCCGGCCGAGATCGCGGTCGCGCTGCGCGACCCCTCCCGCCGCGGCCCCGAGATCGCAGGCGGCGCTGGAGGCGAACGGGATCGCGACCGCGCTGGAGGCCGAGCTGCCGGTGGCGCGGACCAGCGTCGGCGGCGCCCTGATCGCCCTGCTGGAGACCGAGTTCGGCGGCGGCCGCGCGGCCGACTTCCTCCGCTACCTGCGCGGCCCCTCGGGCTTCTCGCTCGGCCGGGTCGACTGGTTCGAGCGGCGGATCCGGCGCGGCCGGGTCGCGCGACGCGGAGACGGCGCTGCTCGCTCTGGCAGGGCGAGGAGGGCGAGCCGCCGCGCGACCTGCTGCGCCTGCGCGCCGCCGCCGAGCGCTCCGCCGCCGAGCTGGCGGCCGAGGTCGCGGCGCTGGCGGCGACGATGGCCGCGCGGCCGCTGCGCGACGCCGAGGACGGGCCGGCGCTGCAGCCCGGCGACGGGCTCGAGCTGCGCGCCGCCGGCGGCGATCGCCGCGCGCGCTCGCCGACCTCGCCGAGCTGGGCGACCTCGCCCCGCGGCCGGAGGAGCTGGCGCGGACGATCGAGGAGCTCGACTTCCGCGTCTGGTCGGGGCCGGTCGAGGGCCGGGTGCGGATCGCCAGCCCCTACCGCCTGCGCGCCGCCCGCTTCGACCACGTCGTCGTCGGCTCGCTGCAGGACGGCGAGTTCCCGCGCCGCGACCGCGGCGCCGACCCCTTCCTCTCCGAGGCCCAGCGGGAGACGCTGGGGCTCGACCCGCGCCGCGACACCGAGGCCGAGGAGCGCTACCTCTTCCACGCCTGCCTCGCCCTCCCCCGCCGCAGCCTCGTCCTCTCCTACCGCGACAGCGACGAGGACGGCGCCGCCGACGGCGCGCTCGCCGCTGCTCGACGACGTGCGGGCGCTGCTGGCGCCGGCGCCCGACGGCGCCGCCCCCGACCCGGTCGAGGCGGAGATCACCGTCACCCGCGACCTGGCCGCAGGTCGTCGCCCCGCTGGCCGAGGCGCCCTCGGCGGACGAGCTGGCGCGGGCGCTCGCCGCCCACGGTCCCGGCGCCGACGCGCCGGCGCTGCTGGCCGAGGTCGGGGTCGAGGACGAGCTGGGCGGCGCGGCATCGCCGCCCGGATCGCCGACGCCCGCCGCGCCGAGGCCGCCTCGCGCGCCCCCGGCCCGCTGACCAACCCGGCGGCGCTCGAGTCGCTGGCGGCGGTCGCCGCCTACGGCGGCACCACCCTGGAGGAGTTCGACGTCTGCTCCTACCGCTGGTTCGCCGGCCACGAGCTCGACCCGCAGCTGCTCGACCCGGTCCCCGACCCGCTCGTCCAGGGCGGCCTGATGCACGAGGCGCTCGACCGCCTCTTCAGCGAGCGACCCGGCGGCGACCCCCTCCCCCGGCCGGAGACGCTCGCCGCCTGGACCGAGCGCGGCCGCGAGCTGCTGGCGGAGATCGTCGCCGAGCGCGAACTGGGCGACCACCCGGCCGAGCGGGCGATGGCGCGCCGGGTCGAACGGCTGCTGGAGCGCTTCCTCGCCGAGGAGGCCGAGCGCGACCCCGGCGGCTTCGAGCCCTGGCTGCTGGAGGCGCGCTTCGGCGAGCACCCCGACGCCGAGCGGCCGGTGCTGGACCTCGGCGGCTGGGGCCTGCACGGCGCCGTCGACCGCGTCGACCGCGCCAGCGACGGCCGCGCCGTCGTCATCGACTACAAGCTCGCCTCCCAGGTCACCCCGCGGGACAAGTTCGAGGAGCGGGCGAAGCTGCAGCTGCCGCTCTACCTGCTGGCGGTCGCCGAGCACTGGGGCGGCGAGCCGGCCGGCGCCCTCTACCACCCGCTGCGCGGCACCTCGCTCGCGCCGCCCGCGCGGGGTCGTCTCCACCGACGGCCGCCGGGGACCTCGCCGGCTACGACCTCTATCCCAACGACGTGGTCGAGCCCGAGGAGCTGGAGGAGCTGCTGGAGGACTCTCGCCGCCGCGGTGGCGAGATCGTCGCCCGGATGCGGACCGGCGATGATCCGCCGCGACCCCGGCCCACGCCAGGGCCTGCGCGGCCACGACGTCTGCCCCGCCTGGTGCACCTTCGCGCCGATCTGCCGCCGCGACCGCGCCCCGCGCTGGGAGCAGGACGAGGAGGGAGAGGAGCGATGAGCGCCGAGGCGACGGTGGCGCCGGCGCGCGAGCCGACCCCCGAGCAGGCGGCGGCGATCGCCGTCCGCGGCCGCGACGTGCTGCTCGAGGCCGGCGCCGGGACCGGCAAGACCGGGGTGATGGTCGACCGCTACTGCCGCCTCGTCTGCGACTCCGGCCTCTCCCCCGACTCGATCCTCGCCTTCACCTTCACCGACAAGGCGGCGGCTGAGCTGCGGCAGCGGATCCGGGCCGAGCTGGCGCGGCGGGCCGAGCGCGGCTCCGAGCGCGCGGCGGCGGCGCTGGCCGGGATCGGCGGCGCCTGGATCACGACGATCCACGGCTTCTGCAACCGGGTCCTCGCCGCCCACCCGGTCGCCGCCGGGGTCGATCCCGACTTCCGCGTCCTCGACGCGCCGGAGGCGGCGCGCGCCGCCCGCGAGGCCTTCGACGACGCCGTGGTCGAGTTCCTCGCCGACGGCGAGGCGGCGCGCGAGGAGACCGTCGCCGCCTACGACCTGGAAGGACTGCGGGCGATGATCGCCGCCGTCCACGACGAGCTGCGCAGCCGCGGCATCGCCGACCCGCGGCTGCCCGAGCCGCCACAGCCCGACCCGGAGGCGGCGATCGCCCGAGCCGCCGAGGCCGCCGGCGAGTGCCTCGAGGAGCTGCGGGAGAAGAACGGGAAACGGGGCGAGGCCGACCGCGAACTACTGGAACGGGCGCTGGCCCTGCTCGGCGCGCCGGGGGCGGAGCCGAACCTGGAAGAGCTGCTGGCGCTGGCGACGAAAAGCAAGGCGAAGGCGCTCGCCCCTTATAAGGAGGCAGTCGACGCCGCGGTCGCGCGGGTCGCCGAGGCGGGCGAGGGCGGTGTCGTCTACGGCCACCTCTCCGAGCTGCTGGAGCTGTTCTCCGCCCGCTTCGAGGCGGCGAAGGAACGGCGCGCCGGGATCGACTTCGAGGACCTGCAGATCCTCGCCGCGCGGCTGCTGGAGCGGGCCGAGATCGGCGAGCACTACCGCTCCCGCTTCCGCCAGATCCTGGTCGACGAGTTCCAGGACACCAACCGGCTGCAGCTGCGGCTGATCGAGGCGCTGCGCGGGCCGAAGGCCGAGCTGGTCGTGGTCGGCGACGAGCTGCAATCGATCTACGGCTTCCGCCACGCCGACCTCGAGGTCTTCCGCCGCCGCCGCGAGGAGATCGACCGCCGCGCCGACGCCGAGCTGATGCAACTGAGCGGCAACTTCCGCTCGCGCCCGGAGGTGATCGCGGCGGTCAACCTCTGCGGCGAGGCCCTGCTCGGAGACGCATACACGCCGCTGCGGGTGGGCGATGGCTCTCCTCGCACGCGAGAGGTCGCTGGTTCGAGACCAGCCGAGCCGGCCGTCGAGCTACTGCTGACCGCCCGCGACGACTGGGACGCCGAGGAGATCGAGCTGGAACCGGCGATCGACGGCTCGACCCCGCTCAACTGCCTGGCCGAGGCGCGGTTCGTCGCGGAGCGGCTGCGCGAGCTGTCCGACGCCGGGGTGCCGCGGGGCGAGATGGTCGTCCTGCTGCGCGCCTTCACCCACCTCGACGCCTACGAGGACTCGCTCGAACGCGCCGGCCTGCGCCCCTACGTGGTCGGCGGCCGCGGCTACTGGTCCCAGCAGCAGGTGGCCGACGTCTGCGCTCTGCTGGCGGTGGTCGCCAACCCGCTCGACGACCACGCCCTCTTCGGCGCCCTCGCCTCCCCCGCCTGCGCGGTCGCCCCGGACACGCTCTGGCTGCTGCGCGCCGCGGCCGGCAAGCGGCGCCACGTCTGGCCGGCGGTCGAGCGGGCGGGCGGCGCCGGCGAGGCCGAGCTGACCGAGCCGGAGCGGCTGGACGGGATCCCCGACGTCCGAGCGTGAGCTGCTGGACGAGCTTCGTCGCCACGATCGCCTCGCTGCGCGAGCGGGCGCCGCGGCTCTCGCTGCCGGCGCTGGTCGAGGCGGTGGTGACCGAGACCGGCTACGACCTGGCGGTGCTGACCGCGGCCGGCAGGCGAGGCCCGCTTCGCCAACGTCCGCAAGATGGCGCGCCTGGCGGCCGAGTTCGAGCAACGCGAGGGGCGCGACCTGCGCGGCCTGCTCGACTTCCTCGCCGCGCGGGCCGAGGGCGAAGCCGAGGCCCAGGCCGCGACCGCCGCCGAGGGGCACGACGGGGTGCGGATCATGACCGTCCACAACGCCAAGGGCCTCGAGTTCGGCGTCGTCGCCGTCCCCGACCTCGCCCGCCGGTCTGCTTAACGGCAACCGCTCGCCGCTGCTGGCGATCGGCCGCGAGGAGCCCCCGCGGGTCGGCCTGCGCCTGGTCCGCCTCGGCAGACCGAAGATCGACCTCTACGACTACGGCGCGCTCTGCGAGGAAGCCCAGGAGCGCGAAGCCGAAGAGGAGCTGCGCCTCTTCCACGTCGCCGCCACCCGCGCTCGCGAGCACCTCGTCCTCAGCGGCGTCGTCAACCCGAACGCGGGGCGCGAGACGAAAGGCAGGGCGGTGATCGAGCGGCTGGTCGAGGCGCTCGGCGTCCCGCGCGACGAGGACGCGAGCGTGCCGGTGGCGCCGCCCGAGCCGCGGCCGGGCCTGGAGGCCGAGTTCGAGCCCTCGGAGATCCGGGTGCGGGTCAACCTCCCATCTCCCGAGCGCGCTGCCGAGTTGCGGGAGCTGCGCCGCGAAGGCGCCGGCAAGCGCGGGCTCGGCGAGGGACCGCCGCCGCTGGTCGAGCGCAAGCCGCCGATCGTCCCCAGCCGCCCCCTCTCCTACACCGCGATCTCCGCCTACGGCGAATGCGCCTACCGCTTCTACATGGAGCGGGTGCTGGGGCTGACCCGGAGCGATTCACAGCCGAGGAGCGAGGGCGAGCCCTCGGCACGCGAAGAACGGACGGCCAGGGGTGCCGCCGTCCACGCGCTGCTCGAGTGGAGCCAGGCGAATGATTGGGCGGAGCCGAGTGAGGAACTGGCCCTCCGTCACGCCGCAGCAAATGGACTTCAAAAAGCAGGAGACCTGCTCGAGCCCGTGCGGCAGTGGATCGGCTCGCCGCTGCGGGAGCGGATCGCCGCAGAAGCGACCCGGGTGCGAGCCGAGGTGCCGTTGCTGCTGGGAATTAGTGGCACCGTTCTGCGCGGCTCGATTGATCTCTTGGTCGAGAGAATTGGGGCGCCACCGCTGGTGATCGACTACAAGACCGACCGCCTCGACGGTGCCGATCCGGCCGAGCGTGCCGCCCACTACGGGGTCCAACGCTCGGTCTACGCGCTGGCGGTCGCCGAGGCGCTCGGCGCTTCAGAGGTCGAGGTCGCCTACGTCTTCCTCGAGCGACCCGAGGAGCCGGCGGTCTCGCTCCTCAGCGCCGAGGAGATGGAGACCGCCCGCGCCGAACTGGAGCGGACCATCGCCCAGATCACCGAGCCCGAGTTCCCGGTCGCCGCCCCCGAGGAACGCGACTGGTCCCTCTGCCGCGGCTGCCCAGCGCTAAGGGGTCTCTGCTCCGGCCCCGGAGTTGTCGAGCTTGGCGGCGAGATCGTCGAGGTTTAGCTCCTTCAGCCCCTCGCCGACCTCGTCCAGCTCGGCGGCGCAGAAGTTGACCAGCTCCTTGCCCTCCTTGCAGAGGTCGAGCGTCTCGCGCAGGCCGGCCTGGCCGGAGTCGAGCCGGTCGATGATCTCCTCCAGCCGCTCGACCGCGGCCTCGTAGGAGTCAGGCTTCGTCGTCACGCTCTGGCTTTGCTCGGACCCGTCCATCGCTGAAGCGAAGGCTAATGCGCTCCGCGGCGCTCGCCTCGGCGGCGCTGGTCAGCGGCTCGCCGCCCTCGCCCTCGACCAGGGCGTAGCCGCGCTCCAGGGTGCGCTCGGGTTCGTGCGCGCGCAGCGCCACCGCAGCCCGGTGCAGGGCCTCGCGCCGCCGCTCCATGTCGGCGCCGAGCGCCCGTCGCCGCGCTCGCTCCAGGACCACGGTCCCGATCCGCCGCTGGAAGGAGACGCGGTCGGCGAGACCGCGTTCGGAGGCGGCGCGCACCTCGCGGATCTTCTGGTTGAGCGAGGTGCGCTCCCGCTGCAGCGCCCGTGCCGGCCCGCGCGCCAGGGCGCCGAGATGACGGGAGCGGGCCTCGACCGCCCCCTCCCCCGCCCGCCGCAGCGCCAGCGCGCTGCGCTCGAGGCTGGGTCCGCGCCGCCAGGCAGTCGAGCGGCACCGCCGCCTCGGCCGCGTGGGTCGGGGTCGAACAGGCAACCGCGGCGACGTCGTCGATCAGGGTGCTGTCGCGCTCGTGGCCGACGGCGCTGACGACCGGCACCCGCAGCATCGCCACCGTGCGGCAGAGAGTCTCGTCGCAGAAGGCCCAGAGGTCGGCGAGGCTGCCGCCGCCGCGGGTGACGACGATCGCCTCTACCTCCGGCCGCGCCGCCAGGTCCTGCAGCGCCAGCCCGATCGTCGGCGCCGCGTGGCGGTCCTGGACCGGGGCGAAGGCCCAGATCACCGAGCCGCCCCAGCCGCGCCGCTCGAGGCCGGCGCAGAGGTCGCGCCGCGCCGCCCCGCGCTCCGCCGTGACCACCCCGATCGTCTTCGGCAGCAGCGGCCGCGCCAGCTGCTTCTGCAGCTCGAACAGGCCTTCGGCGCGCAGCTGCTTGCGCAGCGCCTCCAGGCGGGCCATCAGGTCGCCTTCCCCCGCCAGCCGCACGTGCGTGGCGCGGAAGGAGAAGCTCGGCGAGGCCTGGCCGCCGCCGGGGTAGTAGTCCGGGCCGCCGGAGATCACGACTTCGGCGCCGTCGCGCAGCGCCCCGTCGCCCAATCCCGCCTCCTCCAAGTCGTTGAGCCAGATCGCACAGGGGACCGCCCCTTCGCCGTCGCGCAGCTCGAAGTAGGCCTGGACCTTGCTGCGACCGATCCCGGTCACCTCGCCGATCAGCTGAACCCGCGCCCGCTTGCGCATCTCCTCCTGGAGCTTGCGCGCGTAGCGGCCGACGGCGAACGGCCCGGGCAACTGCGGCCCGGCGCTCGTCTGCCGCCGTTAGCTGGCTTTCTTCCACCGTCTGGCCCAGGACTTCAGCTCGCCGAGGACGGGGTCCAGTTCCTGCCCGACCACCGTCAGCGAGTAGGTGACCCGCACCGGGGTGCCGGCTTCGACCCGGCGCTCGACCAGGCCCTCCTCCTCCAGCTCGCGCAGCCGCTGCGAGAGCAGCCGGTCGGAGAGCCCGGGCACCGCCTTGCCGAGCTCGGCGTAGCGCATCGGCCGCTCGGTCAATGCGACGACGATCGCCCCCGTCCACCGCTTCCCGATCAGCTCGATCGCGCAGTGAAAGTGCGGACAGACCGCATTCCCAACCCCCTCTTGAGCCTGAGTGGGCTCCATTTCGCGAGCTTACCGAACGTAAGTGACGGGCCTAAAAGTCGCCTACCGCGTGCAAGGTCCGGTATCGACCCCTTCGGGATCGACCCGACCCAGCGCTTCCCGCACCTGCTCGGCCGGGATCGCGAAGCCGCCGTGGGTGGTGCCGCCGGTAGTCGCGGCGAAGACGGTGCCGACGACGTCGCCGCGCGGGTCGACCAGCGGCCCGCCCGAGTTACCGCTGCGCACGTCGCCGCTGAGGGCGACGATGGTCCGTTCGACCGGGCCGTTGCCGTAGGAGTCCTCGCTGATCGTCGCCTGGGTCTCTCCGAGCCGCGCCGGCGCCAGCGCGTAGGGCCCGTTTTCGGGATAGCCGAGGACCGCGGCGCCCTCCCCCACCTTGCGCTGCGAGCTGACCGGCAGCGTCGGCAGCGCCGCCCCCACCTGAAGCAGGGCCAGGTCGCGGCGGGGCTGGTAGTAGATCGGGGTCGCGTCGAGCTCGGTCCCGTCCTGGGTGGTGACGGTGGTGTCGTCCGCCCCGGCGACCACGTGGGCGTTGGTAACGACGATCCCCGGTTCGACCGCCCAGCCTGAGCCCTCGATCCCCAGCCCGCAGGCGGTGCTGAGCACGCGGACGACCGAGTCGCCGGCCTCGAGCACCTCCGGGTCCTGGGCGATCTTCGCGTCCGGCGGCGCCACCGGCGGCGCCGGGCCCGAACACGGTCGGCGAGGGATCGACCCGGTCGAGAGCGTTCAGCAGCGGCCCCGAGGGCGGCAGCACGTCGTTGAGGCTGCGCAGGATCACCGACTGCTGGATGTCGGCCCGCAGCCGCGCGGTCGAGGGCGCGTGGAGGAGGACGGCGCCGAAGATCCAGGCGAGGCCGAGGGCGACGGCGGCGATCAGCGCCGCCCCGCCGGCCCCGTCGGCGGCCTCGAGAAACGGGCGGCGGACGAACTTTTCCCGCAGCCCGAGGGCGAAGCTCTCCACCGTCACCGCCGTCAGCGCCCCGACCAGCAGCGCCCCGAGGGCGGCGAAGAGCGGCGCGTAGGGCGAGTGCGAGCCCTTGGTCAGCAGCAGCGGCGCGATCCGGCTGCCGGCGAAGGCACCAAAGCCGAAGCCGACGAGGGTCAGCGCGCCGACGATCAGGCCCTGCCGGTAGCCCCAGAGGGCGAGTGCGAAGGTGAAGGCGACGATCGCCCAGTCCAACACGGTCACCCCCGGAATAGAAGCATGCCGGGAATCCCTCCTTGACCTCCATTACCTTTCGCCGGTGAGTTCATTCCCCTCCGAGGCGGAGCGCCGTCGCCGCCTCCTCACCCGCGCCGGCCCGCTGGCCGCGATCGCCCTGCTCGCATTCATCTTCGGCGCCGTCAAGGGCTCGCCCGGATCGCCCGAAAAGGACGCCGCCAATCGCTTCGTCGAAGCCTGGGAAGCGCGCGACTTCCGGGGCATGTACGGGGAGCTGAACGAAGCCTCGAAAGCGGCGGTCGATCGCAAGGCCTTCGAAGCCGCCTACCGCGAAGCCGAACAGGTGGCGACGGCGCGGACGATCCAGGCGGGATCGGCCGGCGACCCTGCCGAGACCGACGCCGGTCAGGTCGTGCCGGTCGAGATGGCGATCGGGACGGTCGCCTTCGGCGCGGTCGAAGCCGAGGTCGAGCTGCCCTACGCCGAAGGCGGCATCGACTGGGACCCGAGCCTCGCCTTCCCGGGCCTGAAGACCGGCGAGGAACTCGCCGCCGACGTCGAACTGGCCGAACGGGCGCCGATCCTCGCCCGCGACGGGACCAAGCTGGCCGAAGGCCCCGCCCAGGAACGCGAACACCCGATCGGCACCGCCGCGATCGACGTCACCGGCGAAGTCGGCGAAGCCACCGAAGAAGACGAACTGGCGCGGCTCGCCCGCCACGGCTTCCCGCCGGAAACGCCGGTCGGGATCAGCGGCCTCGAGCGCGCCTTCAACGACCGCCTCGCCGGCAAGCCGGGCGGCTCGCTGCTGGCGGTCGCCGCCGACGGCACCACGGTTCGCACCCTGGCCAAGGCCAAGCCGAGGCCGGGAGCACCGGTGAAGACGACGATCGACCCCGACCTGCAGGAATCGGCGGTGGCGGCGCTGGCCGGCCGCGCCGGCGGCGTCGCCGTGCTCGACGCGCGCAAGGGCGACGTGCGGGCGCTGGCCGGCCAGGCCTTCTCCGCCCCGCAGCCGCCCGGCTCGACCTTCAAGGTCGTCACCACGACCGCCGCCCTGGAAGCCGACGCGGTCAGCCTCGACGACGAATTCGAAATCACCGACGGGGTCAACGTCGGCGGCCGCTTCCTCAACAACGCCAACGGCGAGTTCTGCGGCGGCACCTTCCGCGAAGCCTTCGCCGAGTCCTGCAACGCGGTCTTCGCCCCGCTCGGCCCGGCGGTCGGCAACGACAAGCTGGTCGAAACCGCGGAAGGCTTACGGCTTCAACTCGCCGCTGACGCTGTACGACGCCGCAGATCGTCCAGGAAGTCGACCCCGAAGAATCGACGATCCCGACCGAAATCGGCGAAGAAATCGACCTCGGCGTCTCGGCGATCGGCCAGGGCGAAGTGCTGGCGACGCCGCTGGAGATGGCGAGCGTGGCACAGACGGTCGCCAACGACGGCGTCCGCGAGCCGACCTCGATCGTCCTCAACAAGAAGCTGCGGCCCGACGCGGATTCGACGCGGGTGATGTCCGAGCAGACGGCGCAGGAACTGACCGAACTGATGATCGGCGTCGTCGTCGAAGGGACCGGCACCGCCGGCGCGATCACCGAGGCCCAGGTCGCGGGCAAGACCGGGACCGCCGAGCTGGGGCCGAAACCGGGCGAAGAGAACAAGGAAAACCCGGTGCAGATCAAGGACGCCTGGTTCACCGCCTTCGCCCCGGCGGAAAAGCCCCGCCTGGCGGTCGGCGTGATGCTGATCGAAGCGGAAGCGGCGGGCGGCGAAGTCGCGGCGCCGATCGCCTCGGAAATCCTCTCGGCCGGGCTCTGACCCGGCGCCGGGAGCGCCTAGAGGTCGAGCGTCACTTCGGCGCCCTCTTCGTCCCTCCACGCCGGGGATGTGGAGGGTGAGGGGCCGGTTCTCGGAGGCCGATTCCGGCAGCAGGAAGAGCGCCAGCGAGCCCTCGATCGCACCGAGCTGGGCGGTGGTGTCGAGTTTCGGCACCTGTTCTTCGGCTTCGACTTCGCCGTCGAACTCGAGCGCGTAGATGCTTTCGCTCGGCAGCACCTCGAACTCGTTCTCGTCGACGTCGGTGATCGTCAGCGGTCGAAGGCAGGAACTGCGGCTCGTCGCTTTCGTTCTGGACTTCGAGGAAGATCCCGAAGTAGCTTTCGCCTTTCGGCGGTTCCGGCTGGCCGACCAGGTAGGCCTCGTCCTCGGAGTCGTTCGGATTGAGGTAGCGCGAGAAGGTGACGTTGTACTTCAGCTCGCCGAGCTCGACCGACTGGCCCTCGTCTACGTTCTTGGAGTCACTCTCGTAGCCACAGGCGGAGACCCCCACGCGAGCAGGAGCAGCGCCAGGAGCGCGAGCGGCGGCAGCATTGGGCGGCGGTGCTGGGACATCGGCGGCGCGGAGTCTATATCGGAGGGGAGGATGCCCGTCGCGTACTAGGGGATGCCCGTCGCGAAGCGATTGCCGCCGGCGATCGGCGACCCGCTCGGCCTGCGGCTGGCCGGACTCGAGCCGGTCGCGCAGGCGGCGCAGCGCCTCGCGCCAGCCACGGGCCTGCCAGACGCGAGCCGGCGCTCAGCAGCTCCAGGCCGCGGTCCAGTGGCCGGGCTCGGTCCAGTGGCTGACCCGCACCTTGGTCAGGCCTCCGGCGGCCTCGGTCAGCTCCCAGACGGTGTGGCTGGGGATTCGGTTGCTGCGCCCGCCGTGCCCTTCCTCGACGATCCGGAACGGCTCCTCCATGGAAACGATCGTGGTGTCCATCCAGGGGCTGCGCAGCGGCCCCTTGGCGCGGAACCGGGCCCCGGCGCCGACCCCGACCGGGTCGATCCGCAGCAGGTGGAAGCCGGTGAGGAAGTGGTCGGTGAAGGAGGGCCGGTTGGCGAGGTCGGCGAGCGCCGCGAAGGCCTGCTCGCGGGGAACGTCGATCTCGATCTCGGTGCTGATCGGGCCCATCGGGGCGCGGATTCTATGGGTCGGGGGCGCGCCGCGACCGCTATAGCGATTTCGAGTGACAGGCACTGGAGGCCGGAGTAGGATCGATCCAACTAGCGGGAAGGAGTTGTTTTCCATTTTTAAGAGCGCCGCCGCCAGTCCGGCCGGCGAGGGAATCGCCACCGGCACCATGCCCGGCGAGGGCACGTACTTCTGCCTCGTCTGCGGCACCCAGCTCTCGCTGCGGGAGACCGACGAGCTGCCCGAGTGCTCCTACTGCGGCGCCGCAGACTTCCGCCGCGACTCGATCTTCTCCTCGCGGCAGGAGCACGGCTCCCCCACCACCGAATTCGCCTTCCGTCGCCAAACACGAGGCGCCGGCATGGCTCGACGAGGCGCGCGAGGCGCTGACCGGGGCCGGGTACCACCTGGCGCTGCGCGACCACGGCGAGGTCAGGACCTTCCCCCTGAACGAGGGCTGGACCCGGGTCGGCCGCTGCGAGACGGCGGACATCTGCCTCGACGACCCCAGCGTCTCCCGCCGCCACGCGATGCTCGCGACCGACGGCGGCCGCCGGCCGCGAGTGCTCGACGACCGCAGCCTCAACGGCGTGCTGGTCAACGGCCGCAAGGTCGACTATGCCGAGCTGGAGCCGGGCGACGAGCTCTCGATCGGCCGCTACCGGCTGTATCTGCTGCAGGCCTGATCGCGAGTCCGCGACAAGCGTCGTATAACGACGCCTGTCGCGGACTCGCGGGCAGACCATCATTTCCCGCCACCCCCGTCCCTACGATTCGAGCCGGTGAACGCTGCCCCGAACCCGGATGACCCCAGCCGCCCCACGGGCGGAGAGGAGTCGATCTCGGCCACCGCCGAGCGCGCCCGGGCGGAGCTCCACGCCGAGATCGAACGCGTCCGCAAGGGGGTTGAGCAGATGCTCGACGAACAGGACGCCCCCCTCAACGACGACCTCCGCTCCGAGCTGGACACGATGCAGGAGGACCTCCGTCGCTACGTCAAAACCCGCATCCGCAAGTCCCAAAAGCGCACCGACCGCCGCATCAACCGCCTAGAGGACCGCACCTCCACCCTCGAGCAACGTCTAGACGACCTAGCCGCCGAGCGCCGCCTAGCCGAATACCGCATCCACTCCGACACCGAGCAAATGCTCGACGGGCTGCTCAGCGAGGTACGAGGAATTGCGGACAGGCTGGAGGGAAAAGCGCCGTAGGGTCACGCGCATTCTCTGGCGCGTACTTCGCTGATTTCTTCCTGCTTGGCTTCGACTTCTGCAGTCGAGTTCTCGAAGCCGCCGGCGATCTTGTTGACTTCCTGTTCCACCTGGCTCCGGGTCAAGCATCCCCCGCTCTCACCACACCCTGACGCAGAGGGCAATACAGCTAAAACCGCCAGCAGTCCCCAGAACCGCTTCATCTCGGGGTGATCACTCGGTGCTGATGCTCGGATCGGCTTGGACCTTGAGGGGGACGATCATCAGGAAGTTGCTGGTAGCGTCGGCGGCTAGGTCGAGGACGCGGGTGGCCTCTTCGTCCTGGTCGGTGGCGCGGAGCTCTTTGGCGTAGCCGCCGAGGAGGTCGTCGATGTCGATCAGGGCCTCGGCGTCGAGGTCTTTGAGTTCGACTTTGGCGCCTCGGCCTAGGCGGCGTTCGATCGCGCTGCGGTCGATGCCGAAGGCGTTCTGGCGGACGTAGACGCGGCCGCCGGTCATGCCGGCGCAGGCCCAGGGGCCGATGTCGCCGAGGACGACGGCGCGGCCGCTGGTCATGTACTCGAAGGCGAAGCCCTTGGCGTTGGCGCGGTCGGCGAGGGCGCCGCGGCTGTCGTCGATCCGCGCCTCGGGCTCGCCGGCCAGCACCACGTCCGCCCCGGAGAGGCGGATGCAGAAGCGCGAGTCGGCGCTGCCCTGGACGTGGAGCTTGCCGCGCTGCGCCCCGTAAGCGAAGGACTTGCCGACCGAGCCGTTGACCCGTTTGCCGCGCGCGCCCTTGCCCTTGAGGATCGAGATCGAGCCGCCCAGCATGGTCTTGCCGACGCCGTCCTGGGCGCCGCCCTCGATGCGGATCGCGACCCCATAGGAGTTGAAGGCGCCGAGGCCCTGGCCTGCGACCGAGCCGCCGTTGAACTCGAGGCTGGCGAGAACGTCGTCTTCGCTCCCCTCGGCTCCGCCGTCGAAGATCCGCCAGCGCGCCATCGCCCCCGCCAGCTCGGTGCCGAGCACGCGGTCGTTGGCGTCGGTGGCGCGCGGGAACTGGTTGCGGACATGGGAGCCACCGCAGACTTCCGGCGCCAGCTTGGCGATCTCGCTGGAAGCCTCCTTGGCCTCCATCCGGATCGGCCGGGCCATCACCAGGCCGGCTTCCGCCCGCGCCTCGTTCTCCTCCGCCACCGGCAGGTCGAGCGGTTCGAGGTCGAGGTGCTCCTCCAGCGGTTCGATCAGCGGCGTCAGGTCGACCGTGTCCTTCGCCGCCACCTGCTCCAGCAGGTCGTAGCGGCCGACCAGGTCCTGGGCGCGGTCGTAGCCGAGCGAGGCGACCACCTGCTTGACCTCCTCGCCCATCGAGGAGAAG
Organism: uncultured Actinomycetes bacterium; assembly: GCA_963850735.1. Lineage (GTDB taxonomy): Bacteria > Actinomycetota > Thermoleophilia > Solirubrobacterales > 70-9 > VAYN01. The sequence continues at coordinate 150,928 of CAWKMK010000006.1, read as the reverse complement.
AAGCGGGCGCAGCTCTCGGCGGCGCGGTCGACCTCCTGCGGGGTGAACTTCTTCAGCCCGTGGGCCTCCGCTTCGGCCGGCGTCTCGATCTGGGTCGCGATGCCGACGTGGCAGGTGTCGAGCTGGCAGCCGCGGCAGATCGTGCAGCCGAGGCTGACCATCGCCAGGGTGCCGAAGCCGACCCGGTTGGCGCCGAGGCAGTGCAATTTGACGATGTCGTGGCCGGTCCGGTAGCCGCCGTCGGCCCAGATCTCGACCCGGTTGCGCAGCCCGGCCTCCATCAGCGCCCGGTGCACCGCGCGGGTGCCGATGTCGCTGGGCAGGCCAACGTGGCGCAGGGCGTGCTGGCGGGCGGCGCCGGTCCCGCCCTCGAAGCCCGAGAGGGTGATGATGTCGGCGCCGGCCTTGGCGATCCCGAGGCCGATCGTGCCGATGTTCGGCACCACCGGCACCTTGACCGAGACCCGCACGTCCGGGTTGACGGTCTTCAGCTCGTCGATCAGCTCGGCCAGGTCCTCGATCGAGTAGAGGTCGTGGTTGTTGGAGGGCGAGATCAGGTCGGTGCCGGGCGCGGCGTTACGCGCGGCGGCGACCTTCTCGGAGACCTTCTTGCCGGGCAGGTGGCCGCCCTCGCCGGGCTTGGCGCCCTGGCCGATCTTGATCTCGGCGACGTAGGAGCTGTTCAGCATCTCCGCCGAGACGCCGAAGCGGCCCGACGCGACCTGCTGGCCGCGCCATTTGCGGTACTGCCCGTACATGTCGCGGATCTCGCCACCCTCGCCGTTGATGCAGAGGACGTTGATCGCTTTCGCCGCGTCGGCGTAGGCGCGGAAGGCCGGCTCGGACTGCGAGCCGAAGCTCATCGAGGAGATCACGATCGGGTAGTCGTGGTGGCCGACGCCGGCGTCGACGTCGGCCGGGTCGATCGCCGGGCGGTCGCCCTTCAGCCCCATGATGTGGCGCATCGAGATCGGGCTCTGCTTCTCCAGGTCGCGGACCTTCTCCGAGTATTCCTCGTAGGTCCCGGTCCCGTTGGCGGTCGCAATCGCCGCCTTGTAGACCTTCGGGTAGAAGCGGAACGTCTTCGCCGGTTTCGCCGCCGCGTCGTCGCCGCGCAGCGCGTGGGCGCGGGAGTCGGTGTCGTCGTCGAGGTCCGAGAACCCGGTCCCCGCCTTCTCGGAGGCGGCGTAGTGCTCGGTCTGGAAGATCTCCGCCAGCTCCGGCTTGATCCCGATCGAGCTGAACTGGCGCGCGTAGCCGCGCACCTCGTGGATGCCGATCGTCGAGATCACTTTCTCGATCCCTTTGCGCAGCGCCGCGCAGAGGTTGGAGACGTCGGACTCGTAGTCCTCGACGCAGATCACCTCGACCATCGTGTACGGGCAGACGCCGTTGGCGCCGAGCCCGAGGGCCAGCATCACGTCGTGGACGTTGCGGATCGCCGCCGAGCGCAGGACCAGGCTGCAGCGCCGCCGCAGGTTCGTTTCGCCCTTCTCGACCTTGAACTGCTTCAGCGCCTGGTCGATCGCCGAGACAGCCAGGTGCGGGTCGAGGTAGCGCCGCTCGGCGTCGTAGACGGTGCGGTCGGTGAGGATCAGCAACTCGCAGCCGTTGCGGACCTTCTTCACCGCCTCCTGCTTGACGCGGTCGATCGCGCCGCGGGTCGTCTCCGACTCGAGCAGGGAGATGTCGACGGCGTCGTTGCGGCCGGCGAACTCCTCCCAGAGGTCCTCGAGCAGGTAGGTGTCGTGCTCACGCGCGATCCGGCGGTAGGGCTCTTCGGCGAGCGGCGCCAGGCCGTGGTGGCCACCGAGGATCACCGGGAACCCGGTTTCGACGGTGCCGGTGTCGGCGCCGGCGTCGTCGAGCGAGGGCCGCCGCCCGAACAGCGCCCGGGTCGAGAAGTGCTCCATCTCGCGTTCGCGGTCGATCGCCGGGTTGGTGACGACGGCGACCGTCTCCTTGAAGTAGTCGGCGAGGTTCTGGCGCTCGGGCGAGAGCGCCGCCAGCGGCCCGTCGTATCCCAGCGAGCCGACCGGCTCGGCCCCGTTGGAGGCCATCTGCTGGACGAGTTTGACGTCGTCGCGCTGCCAGCCGAAGCCGGCGAGGACGCGGTCGGTGACCTTGACCGGCTCCTCGGGGCCGGCGTCGGAGTAGCCGGGGACGTCGGTGCCCTCGAGCGGGCCGCCGGTCTCCAGGGCGCGCTCGTAGCCGGCGACCGCCTCGGCCCCGTTCCGCGCCAACCAGCGGTCGCGGACGATCCGCAGCATCTCGTCGTGGGGGTGCAGGGTCGAGTTGCGCGCGGCGCGGTCGATCAGCACCAGCGCCTTCTCGCCCGGGGCGAGTGGCTTCGGCTCCGAGCACATCTTCGCGACCGAGACGACGCCGGGCTCGGAGCTGAAGACGTAGTCGTCCTCGGTCTCGACCTGCCAGAGCGGGCGCAGGCCCATCGCATCGGCGGAGAAGACGCACTCGTCGGTCTGGCGCGCGATCAGCGCCACCGGGCCCTGGGCGAACGGCCCCATCGTCTGGTGCAGGTACATGTAGAAGGCGTGCAGGTCCTCGGGCAGGCCCTTGACCTCCTCGACGATCGGCGGCACGACCATCTCCATCGCCTCCGCCAGGCTGAAGCCCTCGCGGCTGACCAGGGTGTCGATCGTGCGGTTGAGGTCCTGCGAGTCGGAGGAGTCGGGCTGGATCGGGACCGACAGCATCTTCGCCTCCTGGCGCAGCTGCTGGATCGTGTTGATCTCGCCGTTGTGGCCGAGGACCGAGAACGGCTGCACCCGCTTGAACGAGGGCCAGGTGTTGGTCGAGTAGCGGTTGTGGCCGAAGCAGCCGATCGTCTCGAAGCGCTCGTCGCGCAGGTCCGGGTAGTACTCGCCGAGCACGTTCGGCGCGCCCATCACCTTGTAGACGCAGGTGACGGCGGAGAAGGAGGGGACGTGGACGCCGAGCTCTTTCTCCAGGCAGATCATCAGGTCGAAGAGGACCGCGTCGCGGCTCCCCGCGTCGGGGACGAGGCCGCCGAGCTGCCAGAAGATCGGCTCCTCCTCGCGCGCGGTCGGGCCGAGGGCGGGAGAGTTGACGACGCCGACCCGCTCGGCGAGGACGCGGAAGCCGCCTTCGGCGAGCAGCTCACGGGCGTCGTGCTTGATCTTCTCGACGTCCTGGGAGCGCTCGATGAAGACGTGGGCGACGGCGAAGGCGTCGTCGGTCGCGAGCGAGGGGTCGTGCCCGCCGGAGCGGACCTCCTCAGCCCAGATCTTGCGCGGGATGTCGAGCAGCAGGCCGCAGCCGTCCCCCTCGCCGTCGACGTTGCCGGCGCGGTGGAGCATCTTCTGCAGAGCGGGGATCGCCAGCTCGATCGGCTCGTGGCTCGGCGTCGCGTCCTTGCGGACCGAGGCGTAGATGGCGCAGGCGTCCTTGTCCTCGACGCTGGGCGGCGAAACGAGGGGGCGGTAGGGGCGCTCTGGTGAGTAGCGCTCGACGCGAGCGCCGCGATCGGACTGGGCCTTCAATTCGTACCTCCCGGGTTCCACGCCTTCTCCGAGAGGGCGCGCGACGGGTTGACGGGTTACGGGATTATAGGGGCAGGGGTCAAACCCGGAAAAAGCCCTGCTCAGGCCCAGGACATCGGCTCGTAGCCGCCCTCGGGCTGGACGCCGATCAGCATCGCGGTGACGGTCGCCTCGGAGCGGTTGAGGATCGTGCGGGTGGCGGCGGGCTCGATCGAGGCGAAGGTGCCGGCCGGCGCCGGATGGTCCTCCCCGTCGAGCCGCAGCACCGCCTCACCCTCGAGGATCACGTAGAGCTCGACCTGGCCGCTGCCGGACTCGTCGTGCTCGGGGATCTGGCCCCCGGGCGCGATCTCGACCAGGTTGTAGCCGAAGGCGCCGGTGCCGAGCGCCTTTCGCGCCAGCATCCAGGTGCACTCGCCTGACCCCTCCATCCGCTCGAACTCGTCGCGGTGCTTGATCGAGTAGTCGCTCGCCATTAGGTTCGACCCTAACCCCGATGACCGGCCCGAGCAAGGACTCCCCCGAGGCGCTCCACGCGGCGATCGACCGCTACAACGCCGCCTGGAACGATCACGACCTCGACGCGATCATGGCGATGCATGCGCCCGACATGGTCTTCGAGAACCACACCGCGGGAGAGGCGGCCGAGGGCGAGGCGGCGCGCGCCCACATCGGCTCGATCTTCGCGACCTGGCCCGACATCGCCTTCGCCACCCGGCGCCTCTACGTGCGCGAGGGGCTGATCGTGCAGGAATGGACCGCGACCGCGACCCACACCCAGACGATGCGCCGCGGCGACCTCGTCGCCGAGCCGACCGGCCGGCGGGTCGAGTGGGACGGCCTCGACGTGATCCCCTTCGAGGACGGCCTCGTCAAGCGCAAGGACGTCTACTCCGACAGCGTCTCGATCCTGCGCCAGGTGGGGCTGCTGGATTAGGCGTGTCGCCTTCTTCCCACCCATCAGGGAAGAAAGCGACACTCCCTCAGCGGTTCCAGCTGGGTTCGAAGGCTTCCTTGACCAGGGTCTTCGGTTTGCCGCCGCCGTAGGGGACGGTCTGGACCTTGTGGTTCCTCAGGCCCGGGTCGAAGCCGCCGTTGAAGCCGAGGACGAGGCTGCCATCGGCGGAGAGGTCGGTGCCGACGAAGCCGGTCTCCCCCGTGCCCGCCACAGGGCGCTGCGCCCCCGTCTTGGGGTTGACGACGACCGCGTAACTGGTGTCCTGGCCCTGGAACTCGGTCAGCAGGCGGCTACCGTCGGCCGACCAGTCGGTCGGGAACAGGCCCTGCAGCAGCGGCCGGCACCTTGGTGTGGGTCAGGCGCTTGACCCCTTTGCCCCGCGGGTTCATCAGGAAGAGCTCGTTCTTCGGGCCGTACTTGCGGTTCTTGCCCAGGGTCTTGACGAAGACCATCTTCTGCGGCCCCCAGAGCGGGTCGGAGGAGCGGTGGTCGCTGGTCAGCCGCACTGCTTCCGGCGCCCGCACGTTGACCACGCCGGGGATCGGGACCGGGAAGCGGAAGACGTCGCTGCGCGGCGGGTACTTTTCGCTGCCGGCGCGCGAGTAGGCGATTTCGGTCCCGTCCGGGGAGAAGCTGAAGCCGCTGAAGTAGCCATTTGCGACGACGCTCTGCAGGCCGGTGGCGACATCGATCAGGACCAGGTTGCGCTTGCCGATTTCGGGCCCGCGCAGCGCCGCGATCGTTTTCGAGTCCGGAGAGAATGCAAGGTAGAAGGGTTCGCGCCATCCAACCATCAGGGTGCGGATGGCGCCATCAGCGAGCTGCACGAGCTTCAGTTCCTGCGCATGCCCACCGCCTTCGTGAAGGAAGGCAACCGAGAGCCCGTCGGGAGAGACGCGAGGACTGTGACCGGTCCCGACCCTTTCCGCTTCCGAGCCGTCGTCGGCCGCCACCATCACATGTGGACCTGAGGGGTGCACCGAGTTGGCTCTTCCCTCGAGCCTTGGGGTCTGAACGTAAGCCAGCGTCGCCTGCGCCGCGACCGGAACGGCGAGGGCGAGGGCGACGAGGAGGATGAGGACGGGCAGCAGCAGCTTCGGCTTCGCGAGGGTCGACATGCGGCGATGCTATCCCGGGCCGACGGACGCGCCCGCGTCGCGATCCGAGCTTGGCTCAGCAACCACCCAGGTCGGGTTCGTACGCGAATTCGGTCAGCACATGCATTGTCCCGCTGGCGACAGGGACCAGACCGACCTTGTGGTTTGCGACCGGGCCGCGGGGGCCGCTGGAGCCGAGGACGAAGTTCCCGTCGCAGGAGAAGGCGGCGCCGACGAAATGTGCCTTCTTGTGTCGCAGGCGCCCCAGCGCTCCCGTCGGGACGTAGACCACGACGCCGTACTGCTCCTTGCCGCGGACCGTGTAGTTCGCGAGCAGGCGGGTTCCGTCCGGCGACCAGGCAGTCGGCAGCAGCCCGCGTCGCGGGCGAGCGGACCCGGTGCGGGTGAGGCGCTTCACGTCGCCGCCGTCGGACTTCATCGTGAAGATCTCGAGCTTGCGCTTCTTCCCCACCTGTTTCTGGAAGGCGATGCGACCACCCGGCCCCCATAGGGGTTCCTGCGAGCGGTGGTCGTAGGTGAGGCGCTTGGACCCGTGGCCCCCGACCGCGAAACGGAAGATGTCGCTGTGACCCTTGCGGAGGCGGGAGTAGACCAGCTGTTCGCCCGGGTGAGAAGCTGACGCGGCCGAACCGACCGCGGGCGATGGCGTGCTCCCCTCCGCCGCTGGGGACGTTGACCAGGACCAGCTTCGCCCGACCGTGCGCCGGGGCCCGCACGGCGGCGATCCGGTTCGATTCCGGCGACCAGGTCACCGAGGTGATCTTCGCGGCGTCCATCAGCAGGTCCGCTGGGCCGCCGTAGACGTGCTTCACCTTCAACCGCTCGCGCTTCCCGCGCTTGCTGACGTAGGCGACGAGGGACCCGTCAGGCGAGACCTTGGGGTCGGTCCCCCGGCCGAGGACGAGATCGTCGAGCCCGTCGTTCCCCGCTGCGAAGACCTTCGGCGCCAGCGGGTAGTGCCCGTACTTGACGTAGGCGATCGTCGCGCCCGCAGCCGCCGGTAAAGCCAGCAAGGCGACGAGAACGAGGGGGACCAGGAGCAGCTTCGACTTCGCTAGGAGCGACATTTCGGCGCGATCCTATCCGAAGATTGTGCAGTGCTGGCAGAAACTGTCCAGTACTTTGAACCGGGCTAAGCGGGGCCCACAATGGCCGCTACCACCAGCCCGCCGCTGACACCGATGAAGCTGCCTACCGCCAGCAGCCGGTACCAGAGGCGTTTATCGATCTCCGGGTCGAAGGCGAGCGGGACGAAGAGGAGGGGGTTGACGAAGGTGCCGAAGACCAGAGCGGCGGCGACCGCGGTCGGCAGGTCCGGGACCGCCAGGCCGACCCCGATCAGGATCAGGCCCATCATCACGTAGTCGAGGTGGACCTGGCGGATCCGCTGCGGGGCGACGATGCCGATCCGCCGCAGCCACTCCGGTTGCTCGGCGCGCACCACCATCGCCCAGCCCAGCAGCCCGCCCAGCGCCAGCTCGACCAGGCCGATGCGCACGACCCAGTCCACGGCGCCTAGAGCTCCGGAACGTCGGCGCCGAGGGGGCTGAAGGGGAGCCGCTTGACCTCGGCCCAGCCGGCGCAGCGCTCCTCCAACGCCGCGGCGACGTTGCCGGCGTCCTGCCAGGTGGTCCAGACCAGGACGGTCGGGCCGGCGCCGGAGATCGTCGCCCCCAGCGCCCCCAGCTCGCGAGCCGAGTCGACGATCTCCATCGAGCGCGGGTAGAGGTCGCGGCGGCGGTCCTGGTGGATGCTGTCGGTGAGGCCGCGCGAGAGCAGGTCGAGGTCGGCGCTGCGCAGGCCCAGCACCAGCATCGCCGCTGCGGAGACGTTGGCAACGGCATCGGCGAGCGGCACCTCGGCCGGGATCGCCTCGCGCGCCCGCTGGGTCGAGACCTCGTCAGGCGGGATCACGACGATCCCCTCCAGCCCCTCAGGCGGGTCGAAGCGCGCGGCGGTCGGCGCCCCGTCGGCGCCCCGCCCGCAGACCACGAAGCCGCCGTAGATCGCCGCGGCGACGTTGTCGGGATGGCCCTCGATCTCGGTCGCCCGCGCCAGCATCTCCTCTTTGGTCAGCGCCAGCTCGTAGAGGTGGTCGGCGGCGTAGAGGCCGGCGACGATCGCCGCCGCGCTCGACCCCAGCCCCCGCGCCAGCGGGACCTCGCTGCGCAGGCGGAAGGCGATCCCGTCCGCCGGCCGCAGGCTCTCGAAGGCCCGCACGATCAGGTTGTCGCGCCCGGTCGAGACCGCGAGCCCGCCGGGGTCGAAGGAGAACTCGCCGCTCTCCTCCACCTCCAGCTCCAGGTGCATCGCCATCGCCGCCGCCATCGCGTCGTAGCCGGGACCAAGGTTGGCCGAGGAGGCGGGGACGCGGACGAGTCGGTGGCGCGCGGTCATCAGAGGCGGAGACTAAAGGCCGCTCCACCAAGAGAGAGATAAACCAATTGAGTTCTGTCTGGATACTCTTTCGGCCGTGAGCGAAGGAGAAGTCGCGCAGGACGATCGCGCGCAGGCACCAACCAATACGGGCGTACCCCTATTCGGCGCCCGCCGGAAAGCGCGAGAGCTGGTCAAAGAAGCCGAGGAGCTGCGTGCGCAGCTCGATCGTTTCGGGGCTTTCACCACGATCGAACTAGAGCATCAGAGAGATGAGCTCGCGGCCGAGATCGAGTCGCAGCGAAGTCGACTAGAGGAGGAGCGGAAGGAAGCGGAGCTTCAGCTCATTCAACAGGCCGAAGAGGCCCAGGCATCCCTGCGGCAGGAGCTGGAGTCAGCCACTAAGGAGCGGGACGAGCTCGTCCAACGGTTAACGGGAGCTCCGGCAGGAAGTGCTCGTCACCGAGGAGACCGCGCTCCTGCAAGAGGCCGGCGTGTACGAGTACCGCCACCCCTTGAGCGACTCCGTGGAGTACAAGGACGCGCTCAAAGGGGTACGCGAACGGATCAAGGAAATGACCCGGGCCGAAGGCGGCGCGGTGCGTGGCAACACCGACTGGATGGTGAACGGCTCCGCTGCGCAGGGACGGAAAATGGTGCGCGACTTCTCAAAGCTGATGCTGCGCGCGTACAACGCCGAGGCTGACAACTTGGCACGCGGGATGAAGGCTTACAAACTCGAGTCAGCCATCGAGCGTCTGACCAAAGTCGCCGCAACCATTGCCCGACTCGGCAGAACCATGGACATCCACATCTCCGGGCCCTACCACGAGCTTCGGGTCTACGAGCTCGAACTCACCGCCGACTACCGCCAGAAGCAGGCGGAGGAGAAGGAGAAAGAGCGCGAAGAGCGCGAGCGCCTACGGGAGGAGCAACGGGCGCAGAAAGAATTGGAGAAGGAGCGGACCCGGCTGGAGAAGGAGCGCAAGCTTTACCTCAACTCGCTGGAGGCCCTACGGGCCAAAGGAGACACCGAGGCCATTGCCCGTCTCGAAGCCGAGCTGGGCGAGATCGAGAAGGCGATTACCGACGTCGACTATCGGGCGGCAAACGTCCGCGCCGGTTATGTCTATGTGATTTCCAACCTCGGATCTTTCGGCGAGGGAATCGTGAAGGTTGGCCTCACCCGTCGGCTCGAGCCTCTTGATCGCGTCCGTGAGCTAGGTGATGCTTCTGTTCCGTTCCGCTTCGACGTCCATGCCATCCACTTCTCGGATGACGCCGTCGGGATCGAGGCCGAGATGCATCGGAGGCTGGCAGATCGCAGGGTCAACAAAGTCAATATGCGCCGCGAGTTCTTCTACGCGACCCCAACCGAGGTTAAAGAGCATCTGCTCGCGGTCGCCGGCGATTTACTGAGCTTCGAGGAGATGCCAGAGGCGCTGGAATTTCACCAGAGCCAGTCTGCAGGCAACTCTGTAGGGAGCTAGTCGAACACAGCCCGCTCGACGGCGCTGAGGTCGTTCTCGCAGTTGATCACCTTGGGGGCTTTCGAGAGCGCGGTGTCGGGGTCCTTGAGGCCGTGGCCGGTGAGGACGCAGACGACGGTCTCGGGGCGGGGCGTGCCCTCGACGACCGGCAGGCCGTGGGCGAGGAGGCCGGCGACCGAGGCGGCGCTGGCGGGCTCGCAGAAGACGCCTTCGTTGTCGGCCAGCCAGCGGTAGGCGTTGAGGATCTGCTCGTCGGTGACGGCGGCGACGCGGCCGCGGCTGGCGGTGAAGGCGGACATCGCCTCCTCCCAGCGGGCCGGGTTGCCGATCCGGATCGCCGAGGCGACGGTCTCGGGGTGGTCGACCGGTTCGCCGCGGACCAGCGGCGCCGCGCCCTCGGCCTGGAAGCCGTAGAGAATCGGCGCCGTCGCCGACCTCCTGGAAGCCGCGCCAATAGGCCGTGACGTTGCCGGCGTTCCCCACCGGGATAGCCAGCGCGCCCGGCATCTCCCCCAGGTCCTCGACCACCTCGAAGGCGGCCGTCTTCTGGCCTTCGATCCGGTGCGGGTTGACCGAGTTGACCAGCTCGATCGGGTGCTTCTGCGAAAGCTCGCGGACGATCCGCAGGGCGTCGTCGAAGTTGCCTTGCAGGGCGACCACGCGGGCGCCGTGCATCAGCGCCTGGGCGAGCTTGCCGATCGCGATCTTCCCCTCGGGGACGATCACCGCCCCCCGCAGCCCCGCCCGCGCCGCGTAGGCGGCGCAGCTGGCGGCGGTGTTGCCGGTCGAGGCGCAGATGATCGCCTCCGCCCCACGCCCCTTGGCGCGCGAGACCGCGACCGTCATCCCCCGGTCCTTGAACGAGCCGGTCGGGTTCAGGCCCTCGAACTTGAAGTAGGCGCGCGCCTCGATCCGCTCCGAAAGTCGCGGCGCCTCGATCAGCGGCGTCGCGCCCTCGTTCAGGGTCACGACCGGGTCGCCCGGCTCCAGCGAGAGACGGTCGCGATAGCGATCGATCAGGCCCGCCGCCATCAGCAAGCCCCCCAGACCATCAACACGCACCAGGTCACGCCGAGTACTCCTCCTCGATAACCCGGATCGAGCGCGGCGGCGAGCGCAGCTCGTCGAGCTTCGCCAGCGCCTCGAGGGCGGCGGCGAAGCGGGACTCGAGGCACTCGTGGATCACCATCACCAGCCGCGCCTCGTCGCCGATCCCGCGCTGGACGACGCTCTTGACCGAGACGTCGTGGTCGCCGAGCACGGTCGCCACCCGCGCCAGCACACCCGGCTGGTCGGCGACCTCGAGGTGCAGGTAGAAGGAGGAGGTGACGTCCTCGACGATCGGCAGCTCGACCCGGGTCTCGTGCACCGGCGCATCGCCGACGAGGATCGAGACGACGTCGCCGAGCACCGCCGAGGCGGTCTGCAGGCCGCCGGCGCCGGGCCCCGACATCGTCACCTCGCTGATCGCCGGCGCCTCGACCATCACCGCGTTGAAGGCGCCCTCGATCGGCGCCAGCGGGTGGCCCGGGTAGAGGAAGCAGGGGAAGACGCGGACGCTGATCCCGCCGTCGCGCCGCTCGGCGACGCCGAGCAGCTTCAGCGAGAGCCCCAGCTCCTTGGCGTAGGCGAGGTCGTCGGGCTGGATCGCCTCGATCCCCTCGTAGGCGACCTCCGAGAGCGTCACCGGAGTGTGGAAGGCGAGCCGGGCGAGGATCGCCATCTTCGCCGCCGCGTCGGCGCCGTTGACGTCGTCGCTGGGGTCCGCCTCGGCGTAGCCCAGCTCCTGGGCGCGCGCCAGCACCTCGTCGTAGCCGGCGCCGCTGGCGGCCATCTCGCTGAGGATGAAGTTGGTGGTGCCGTTGACGATCCCGAAGACCTTGGCGATCTCGGTGACGCCGAAGCTCTCCTGGATCGTCCGCACGATCGGGATCACCGCCGCCACCGCCGCCTCGAAGCGCAACTGCACGCCGGCCTCGCGGGCGGCCGCGAAGAGCTCGTCGCCGTGCTGGGCCAGCAGCTGCTTGTTGGCGGTGACGACCGGCTTGCCGGCCCGCAGCGCCGCCAGCACGTGCTCGCGCGCCGGCTCGGTACCGCCCATCAGCTCGACGATCAGGTCGGAGCCGGCGAGGATCTGCTCGAAGTCGCCCTCGCTGCGGGTCAGGACACCGGAGATCTCCGGCCGCCGCCCGGTCGCCGCCTCGACCGCGCCGGCTCGCTCGGCCAGCAGCTCGGCGAAGGCGGCGCCGACCGTGCCGCGTCCCAGCAGCCCGATGCGCACGGGTTTGGAGCCTTCGGAGGCCACGGCGCTCAGACGTCCCTCGCCGTCAGGTCCTCGTAGGTCTCGCGGCGGACCACGACCCGCGCCTCGCCCTCGCGGCAGAAGACGACCGGCGGCCGCGGCACGCCGTTGTAGTTGTTGGCCATCGCGTAACCGTAGGCGCCGGTGGCCGGGGTGACGAGGACGTCGCCGACGGCGGGCTCGGCCAGCATCGCGTCGCGGACGATCACGTCGCCGGACTCGCAGTGCATGCCGGCGATCGTCACCAGGGTGTCGGGGGCTGCCGCGGCGCGGTCGGCGATCAGCGCCTCGTACTTCGAGCCGTAGAGCATCGGCCGCAGGTTGTCGGACATGCCGCCGTCGACGGCGACGTAGGTGCGGACGCCGGGGATCTCCTTGACGGTGCCGACCCGGTAGGCGGTGACGCCGGCGTTGGCGACCAGCGAGCGGCCCGGCTCGACCAGGATCTTGCACCCCGTCGCCGAAGACCTCGGCGACGCCGCGGACCTTGACGTCGACGTAGGAGTCGATCGAGGGCGGCTCGTCCTCGGCGGTGTAGGCGACGCCGAGCCCGCCGCCGACGTTGACCACCTGGCACCAGTCGCCGGCCAGCTCACCCAGCGCGCGGATCGCCAGCGCGTAGGGCTCGAGCTCGAAGATCTGCGAGCCGATGTGGGCGTGCAGGCCGACCAGCTCCAGCTTGTCGGAGGCGAGCACCCGCTCGATCGCCCGCGCCGCCAGCCCGTCCTCGAGGCCGAAGCCGAACTTGGAGTCGAGCTGGCCGGTGGTGATGTAGTCGTGGGTCGAGGGCTTGATCCCGGGGGTGACCCGGATCAGCACCCGCTGCGGTTCGTCGAGCAGGCGCTCGCAGCGCTCGATCTCGTCGAAGGAGTCGAGGATCAGGTGGCGGATGCCGGAGCGGGCGGCGAAGAGGATCTCCTCGTCGGACTTGTTGTTGCCGTGCATGTGGATCCGGTCGGGGTCGAAGCCGGCCTTCAGCGCCATGTGCAGCTCGCCGCCGGAGGCGACGTCGACCGCGAGCCCCTCCTCGGCGAAGAGTCGGTAGGCGGCGGTGCAGGGCAGCGACTTGCTGGCGAAGAGGACTTCGAAGTCGGCGCCGCGGCGCTCGAACGCCTCGCGGTAGGCGCGGGCGCGGGCGCGAATGTCGTCCTCGGCGTAAAGGTAGGCGGGAGTGCCGTGTTCTTCGGCCAGCTCGACCACGTCGCAGCCTGCGATCTCGAGGTGCCCCTCCTCGTTGACCCGGCTGCCCTGCGGGTAGACCGCCGAGCCCGCGATCGGATCGCTCGCTACCGACCCTGCCTGTCCGCTCTCCGCCATAGGACGGGCATTTTGACGATTAGCGGCCCGGCAGGAGCGTCCGTCATTCAGTGGTTCCTTTTGCACGACATAGGTGCGTAACGAACCACGCGATGGCCGGCGACCTATTTTTTGCCGCCGAGGATGCCTTCGACGGCGCCGACGGTTTCGTCGACGACTTTGCCGACGGTCGATTCCGGGCCGGCGACCCCGTTGACGGTTTCTTCGGTCACCTGGGTGACGCCGGTCGCGCCGAGCGCACCGCCGGTCACGGTCTGGTCGACCTGGTTGACCGTTTCGTTGACGGTGCTGGTGACTTTGCCTGAGGTCGAGGAGGTGGTCGTGCCACCGCTTTCCGAGCCGCCGCCGGAGCCGCCCGACCCGCCGGAACCGCCGCCGCTCGAAGCCGTGCCCGTGGCGCCACCGCCGGAGCCGTTGTTCGCTGCCGTGGTCGAGCCGCCGCCTCCACCGCCGCCGGTGGTCGCTTCGCCACCGCCGCCTGACGCCTGCTGGCCACGGGCCCCTACGCCCTGGGTGCCGCCGGCGTTTCCGCCGTTGGCCCCCCGGCCTTTGGCCGCGCCGGCGCCGGCAGCTCCGGCCTGCCCCACGGCGGAGGCGGGCGCCGCACCGGCGACCGCGGTTCCCGCCGCCGCCGGCCTGGCAGCCGAGACCGAGGGCTCATCGCCCCCGCCACCCAGGCCGACGACAGGCAGATCCTCGAAGACCAGAGCGGAAACGAGCACGACGAAGACAACGACGGCAGCGGCGATCAAGCCCGCGCCCGACATCGCTCCCACCATGTAGTTCCTCGCCTGCCTGACCATTCGTCCTCGCGCTACCCAAACTAGGCCCGGCGACACCCGGAGGCAAGAAGAACTACTAAAATTAAGTAGACGAGTGCCTGAAGTCGTGCCTAGGCGGGCGGCGTGCTTTCGACGTGGAGGAGCTCCTGGCTCGCTTCCTCCTCCATCTGCAGCGTCGTGTGTTCGATCCCGTAGCCCTCGCGCAGGGTCAGCTCGAGGCGACGGCGGATCAGGTCGCGGTCGACACCCTGGGCGACGACCACGTGGGCGGCGATCGCCCCGAAGCCGGCGGTGACGGTCCAGACGTGGAGGTCGTGGACCGATCGCACCCCTTCCTCGCGACAGATCGCCGCGCCGATCCCGTCGACGTCGACCCCGGCCGGCGCCGCCTCCATCAGCACGTCGACCGGCTCCTTGATCAGCCGCCAGGAGGAGGCGAGGATCAGCACCGCGATCAGCAGGCCGACGATCGGGTCGACGATCGGCGAGCCGCCGAGCAGGACGACGGCGCCGGCGATGACCACGCCGATCGAGCCGAGCGCGTCGGCGACCGAGTGGCGCAGCACCCCCTCGAGGTTGATGTCCTCGCGCTGGCCGCGGGCGAGGACGATGGTCGCGGCGACGTTGCCGGCGAGGCCGAGCACGCCCAGCGCCGAGCACTCCCCAGCCGTCGATCTCCGGCGGGTCGCTGAAGCGGCCGATGGCGGCGATCGCGACCGCGATGCTGACGACGACCAGCAGCAGGCCGTTGACCAGCGCCGCCAGCACCTCCGAGCGCTGGTAGCCGAAGGTGCGCCGACCGGCAGCCGGCAGCGACGCCAGCCGGGCGGCGATCAGGGCGAGGACGATCGAGCCGGCGTCGGAGAGGACGTGGCCGGCGTCGGCCAGCAGCGCCAGGGAGCCGGTGAGGATGCCGCCGACCGCCTCGGCCACCAGCAGGCCGAGGTTGATCCCCAGCGCCCACCACATCCGCCGCCGGCTGTCGGCGCGGCGGGCGTCCAGCGCGTGGGCGTGGCTATGTCCGTGCGGGCCGTGCACGGTTCCGAGGATAAGCCCGGATCAGGCCGCGACCGGCTCCTTTTTCGCCGCCTCGGCCGCGACTTCGGCGGCGTAGCCGAGCTTCTCGGCGTATTCGCGGGCCTGCATGCGGGAGATGACCATCCGCTGGATCTCCGCCGTCCCCTCGAACAGCTGGTAGATCTTGGCGTCGCGGAACCACTTCTCCAGCGGACACTCGGTGCTCTGCGCGTAGGGGCCGACGAGGTCCATCAGGGTCGTCGTCGCCCACATCGTCACGTCGCCCGCCTTCAGCTTCGACATCGAGCCCTGGCCGCCGGTCATCGGCACGCCGTTGCGGCCCATCCAGGCGGCCCGCTGGACCAGCAGTCGCGCCGATTCGATCTCGGTGGCGACGTCGGCCAGCGTCTGCTGGATCCGCTGTGCCTGCAGCATCGGCACCCCGCCTTCTGACTGGCCGTCGAGGTACTCCAGGGTCCACTCGTAGGCGGCCTGGGCGATGCCGAGCGCCGAGGCGCCGACCAGCGGCCGGGTCACCTCGAAGGTCGCCAGCGCGTCGGCGCCGCGGGACTTTTTCCCTTCGCGGCCGCGCTGCAGCTTCTTCTCCAGCTTCTCTTCGCCGCCCAGCAGGCAGTCACCCGGGACGCGGCAGTCCTCGAGCACGATCTCGGCGGTGTGCGAGGCGCGGATCCCGAGCTTCGACTCCTTCTTGCCCTGGGAGAGCCCCGGAGTGTCCTTGGGAACGACGAACGAGGCCTGGCCGCGGGTGCCGAGCGCCGGGTCGACGGTGGCGACGACGACGTGGACATCGGCGATGCCGCCGTTGGTGATGAAGACCTTGGTCCCGTTCAGGACCCACTCGTCGCCGTCGCGCTTGGCGGTCGTCTTCAGGCTCTTGACGTCGGAGCCGGCCTGCGGCTCGGTGACGGCGTAGGCGCCGAGTTTGATCTCGTCCTTGGTCCCGAAGCACTCGGGGACCCACCGCATGATCTGCTCGGGGGTGCCGGAGGAGGCGATGCCCGCCGCGGCGAGGCCGGAGCCGGAGATCGCCAGCGCGGTGCCGGCGCAGCCCCAGTGGAACTCTTCGGCGGAGATCACCTGAAACTGGCCCTCGGGATCGGCGGCGGAGCGCTGAATCGACTCGAGCGTGCCGAAGCCCTGCTTCCGCGCCTCTTTGATCACCTCCCAGGGGATGCTCTCCTCTTCGTCGTGCTTGCGCGCCGCCGGGCGGATCACCTCGCGGGCGAACTTCCGGCAATGCGCCTTGAACTCTTTCTGCTCCTCGTTGAGTGCGAAATCCATCTCTTCCTCTCTCGCCGCCTACCGATTGACTGGTCAGTCAGCCAGTCCGGAACTTTACTCCTCCCCGCGCCGAGCGATCGATACGTTGCCCGGGTGATCCCCAAGCGGCCGATCAACGCCGACGTCCCGGCGACGGAGGAGAAAGAGCAGAAAGCGCCGCCCGAGGCGGAGGACAAGCCCGCCCCGAAGCCCGAGGAGAAGACGAAGGAGCTGAAGCCGGAGAACGCCAGGGCGCCGAAGGGGCTGATCGCGCTCGTCGCGCTCGCCGTCGTCTTCATCGTCGTGGCGATCGTCTGGGGCAGCGGCGGCGGGGACGACTCCGAATCGCCGGCCCCCGCTCCGACCGCGACCAGCGGCGGGTCGAAGGCGGAGGCTCCCTCCTCGCAGAGCGCCGAGGCGCTCGGCTACCCGAGCTTCGCGACCAACAACACGACCCGGATCGGCGGCTCCGACCCGGCCGCCAACGCCGCCGCTGCGGCCCTCGCCGCCTTTCCTTCGACCACCGAGACCCAACGGCCGGCCGCGGTCACGGTGGTCGGCGAAGGAGACTGGGCCGGGGCGATCGCCGCCGCGGTGCTGATGGCCGAACCGGTGCGGGCGCCGATGCTCTTCTCCCGCCCCGAAGACATCCCTGAGGTGACCGGTGAAGCGCTCGACGCGCTCGACCCCCGGGGCAGCCCCGCCACCGGCGAGGCGCCCCTGTTCGCGGTCGGCCGCGTCGCTTACCCGGGCCAGGCCGCGCCGATCGACTCCGGCGACCCGGCGACGACCGCGGCCCAGATCGCCACCCTGCGCGACCGCCTGGCCGGCGAGCCGCCGCGCCACATCGTCGTCGCCTCCAGCTCCCACCCGGACTTCGCGATGCCCGCCGCCGCCTGGGCCGCGCGCTCCGGCGACCCGGTCCTCTACTCGGATACGGAGAAGCTGCCGGCGGCGACCGCCACGGCCCTGAAGAAGCACCCCAAGGTGCCGGTCTACGTCCTCGGCCCTTCGACCGCGATCTCCTCCGACGTGGTCCGCGAAATCGGCGAGATCTCCAAGCAGGTCAAACGCGTCTCCGGCGAGGACCCGGTCGCCAACGCCCTCGCCCTCGCGCGCTACCGCGACGGCAACTTCGGCTGGAACGTCAACGACCCCGGTCACGGCTTCGTCCTCGCCCGCGACGACTCCCCCGCCGACGCCGCCGCCGCGGCGCCGCTCTCGGCCTCCGGCACCTGGGGGCCGCTGCTGCTCACCGACGACGCCGCTGCGTTGCCGGACGACCTGCGCAACTACCTCCTCGACGTCAAGCCCGGCTACACCACCGACCCCACCCGCGCCTTCTACAACCACGTCTGGGTGATCGGCGACGCGGGCGCGATCAGCGTCGACCAGCAGGCGGAAGTGAACGAACTGGCCGAGCTTGCGAAGATCGGGGGCGGAGAATGAGCGAAACCGAGAACCCAGAGCTGCTCGGAGGGGCGAAGGAGGTCACTCCGGAGGACATCCGCGCCCTCGCCGGGCCGGTGACCCCGCACTTCGCGCTGCAGGTGCGCAACCGCATCCGCCGCCTGGTCGAGGGCCTGCCCGCCGACCACCCGGCGCGGCGCGAAGGCGAGCGCCAGATCGCCCGCCTGGAAGAGCTGGCGGAGAACAGTGGCGAGCCGCGCCACACCCTCGGGATCTCGCATTGAAGTACATGGCCCCCGGCGTCTGGCGGCTGAAGGAGGTCGCCGCGGCCGCTGATCAACGTCTACCTCGCCGAGGACGTACTGATCGATGCCGGCCGGCGCTGGGACAAGCGGCGGATCTTCGCCGAGCTCGAGGGGCGGGAGATCTCGATGGTCGCCCTGACCCACGTCCACCCCGACCACCAGGGCTGCGCCAAAGCCGTCTGCGAAGCGCGTGGGGTGCCGCTCGCCTGCCACCAGGACGACGTCGACGCGATGGAGGGCCGCCGCCCGGTCGCGGCGACCAACAACCCCGGCGCCAAGTTCTTCGCCCGGATGTGGGAAGGGCCGCCTCACAAAGTCGACCGCGTGCTCCACGAGGGCGACGAGGTCGCCGGCTTCCGCGTTGTCCACGCTCCCGGCCACGCACCAGGCGAGGTGATCTTCTTCCGCGAGCAGGACCGGGTGGCGATCTGCGGCGACGTGATCCGCAACTGCACCTACGTGACGACGCGGACCAAGCTCGCCGAGCCGCCCGCCGAACTCACCCCCGACCCGGCCGAGAACCGCCGCTCGATCCGCAAGCTGGCCGAGCTCAACCCCTCGCTGATCCTCCCCGGCCACGGCCCCGCCGTGACCGACATCGGCGCCTTCGAGCGCTTCGCCGCCGCCCTTCCTGGGTAGACCGACCGCACCGACTCGCCCTCCGGCGGGTTACTTGATTTCGGGTACTCGGCTACGACTGGAAGGGAGTCCAGAATGAGAACGCTTTTGAACAGGCGCCCGTCGCCGGCGATGGTGGTGGCGGTCATCGCCCTGATCGTCGCCCTGGCGGGCACCGCCTACGCAGCGCAGACGATCAACGGCGGGGCGATCAAGAAGCAGACGATCGGCGGGGGCAAGCTGAAGAAGAAGACCCTGACCGGGTTCCAGATCAACACCAACAAGCTCGGCACGGTGCCGTTCGCGCAGGTCGCGACCCACACCTTCTGGGCCGTAGTCAACAACCCGGCCAGCCCCGGCAACGCGGCGCTGGCGCGGGCCAGCGGCCCCAACATCACCGCGGTCGAGGGCGGCGGCGCGGTCGCCGTCACCTTCCCGTTCAACGTCTCCGGCTGCGCCGACGTCGCCGGCCGCAACAATGCCGGCACCTCGGTCCCGAACGCGGGCTACGCCCAGACCAACGTCTCGGCCGCTAACCCGAACGCGATCGAAGTGCGGACCAAAGACAAAGACGGCAACAACGAGGACGCCGACTTCCACCTGATCGTCATCTGCCCCTGACGAACGGGAGTTCACCGAGTCCGTCTCAGTGCCCCATATAGGGGCATTCAGGCGGACTCGGTGATTCGGGCGGCGGCCATGTCGACGCGGGCGCCGCGGAAGGGCACGCCCTCGGCCAGCAGCAGGGCGCGCTGGCGGTCGCCCTTGGCGAGCGAGCCGTCGGCGCGGACCACGCGCCACCAGGGCAGGTCGGGCTCGTCGGCCTGGAAGAGGACGGTGCCGGCAAATCGCGGCGCGCCCGGCGAGACGTCACCGTAGGTGCTGACGAACCCCTCCGGGATCCCCCGCACCCGCTCCAGGACTTCCAGCTCGGCGCTCAAGCCTCCGGGCCGAAGGCGTCGATGATCCGATTCTGGAACTCGCTCAGCTCCTCGGGGGAGATGAAGTAGGTCGGCGGGGTGAGGAAGAGCCCGTCGGCGCGCTCCGCCGTCGCCTCGACCCGGGCGCGGACCTTGTCGAGCGGGCCGGCGGCGCAGTAGGCCTCGACCATCTCGTCGCTGATCGCGGCGGGCACGGCGGCGAGGTCACCGCGGCGGAACGCCTCTCCGGCCTCGACCGCGTTGTCGACGAAGCCGTGCAGCTCCCAGAGCGGCATATAGGTCTTGACCGTGGCGTAGAAGGAGATCGTGCGGCGGGCCATCTCGATCGCCCGCCCCTCGTCGTCGTCGATCGCGCAGCAGACGGTCGGCAGGTAGTCGAAGTCGGAGCGCTCGCGGCCGGAGCGCTTCAGCCCGGTTTCGAAGGCATCGACGACGACCTCGTCGATCCAGCGCAGGCTCTGGATCGGGTGGCCGATCAGGCCGTCGGCGACGTCGCCCGCCATCCGCGCCATCCCCGCCTGCACGGCGGCGGTGTAGATCGGCACCGCCTCGCGCGGCGCCGGGTGGGGACGGACCCAGCCCTTGATGTCGATGTCGTAGTACTCGCCCTCGTAGCGGATCGGCTCGCCGGCGCCGGCCTGGCGCATGATCAGCCGCGTCGCCTCGATCGCCTCGCGCAGGTGCGGCGCCGGCTTGCCGTAGTCGGCGTTGTGCCAGGTTTCGTTCAGGCGTTTGACCCCGGCGCCCATCCCAAGGCGGAAGCGGCCGCCGGACATCTCGTCGACGTCGAGGGCGCTGATCGCGTGGATGAAGGGGCTGCGGGTGAAGGCCCAGACGATCCCGGTCGCGACCCCGATCCGCTCGGTCTTTGCCGCCAGGTAGCTGGCCTGGGTGACGGCGCTGCGGAACAGCTCCGGCGCCCAGACGCACTCGACCCCGGCCGCCTCGGCCCGCAGCGTCTCCGCCTCGAGGTCGGCAATCGAGGTGCCGATCGCGGCGACGGAGATACGGTCGAGCGCGCCCACGTCCGCGTCTGTCAAGCGCTCGCCGGGGCAGTCGCGCCGGCGAGGACCGCGTCGGCGACCCGCTCGCGGTGCCACTTGGCGTCGCCGAAGCTCGCCGCGTTGGCGCGCCCGCGCTTGAGGAAGAAGTGGAGGTCGTGCTCCCAGGTGAAGCCGATCCCGCCGTGGACCTGGATCGCCATGTCGGGCACCCGCCAGCCTGCGTCAGAGGCGTAGGCCTTGGCCATCGAGGCGGCTAGCGGCAGCGACTCCGGCTCGGCGTCGGCGGCCCAGGCAGCGCCGTAGACAGCCGAGCGCGAGTTCTCGGTCTCGAGCAGCATCTGCGCGCAGCGGTGCGAGACCGCCTGGTAGGCGCCGATCGGCCGGCCGAACTGCTGGCGGTCTTTGGCGTACTCGACCGACATCTCCAGCGCCCGCTGGGCGAGACCGGTGGACTCGGCGGCAAGCGCGACGCAGGCGCGGTGGAAAACCGGCAGGTAGTCCTCGGCCGCGCCCGGCAGCGTGTTCTCCGCCGCAACCTCGACGCCGTCGAGCTTCACCGAGGAGAGGCGGCGGGTGAGGTCGATCGACTCCTCAGCCGTGACGGTGACGCCGTCGGCGCCGCGCTCGACGATGTGGCGGCGCCCGTCGGCGGTGGCGACGAGGAAGAAGTCAGCGCTGACCGCGTCCATCACCAGCACCTTTTCGCCGCTGAGGACGATGCCGTCACCCGTCTCCTCGGCCTCGAGCTCGAACCGCAGCGGCTCGGCCGAGGTGCCGGCGTCGAGCAGGGCCGGCGCGCCGCGCAACTCGCCCGCGGCGAGCGGTCGCAGCCAGCGCTCGCGCTGCTCGTCGGAGCCGGCGAAGGTCAGCGCCAGACCTGCGACCATGTTCGAGAGCAGCGGCGAGGGGGCGAGCGCGTAGCCCATCTCCTCGAACAGCACCGCCAGGTCGACGACGCCGAGGCCCTGTCCCCCCCACTCCTCCGGCAGCGCCAGGCCGGCCCAGCCGAGCTCGGCCATCTCCTTCCAGCCGGTCTCGTCAAAGCCGTCCTCGCCGGCCGCGATCTCGCGAATCCGCTCCGATTTGAAGCGCGAGGCGAGGAAGTCATGGGCGGTCGACTTGATCGCCTGCTGCTCGTCGGTGAGGTCGAAGTACATGGAGCTTCCTAGCCCTAGCGCAGCCGCGGCAGGCCCAGGACCCGCTCGGCGATGATGTTTTTCAGGATGTCCGTCGTCCCGCCCTCGATCGAGTTGGCGCGGGAGCGGAGGAAGCCGTACTGCCAGGCGCCGCCGGAGACCGCGTGGTCGGAGCCGCGCATCAGCACCGAGTAGGCGCCCTCGATCTCCAGCGCCAGCTCGGTCAGGTCCTGGTTGATGTCGGCCCACTGCCACTTGCCGAGCGAGCCCTCCGGGCCGGGGATCCCCGACTGCATCGTCTTGGTCAGGCCACGGTAGGCGTTGAGGCGCATCGTCTCCACCTCGATGTTGAGCTGGGCGATGCGCTGGCGGAAGTAGGGGTCCTCAGCCGCGGTGCCGCCGTTGGCCGGCGTCTCGCGGGCCAGCTTGGCAAGCCGGCCGAGGCTGTTCTGGATCTGCGAGATCGCCCCGAAGGCGAGCCCGGCGCGCTCGTTCATCAGGGTGGTGATCGCCACCGCCCAGCCGTTGCCGACGCCGCCGACGACGTTCGCGTCGGGCACCCGCGCCTCCTCGAAGAAGACCTCGTTGAACTCACCCTCGCCGGTTATCTGGACCAGCGGCCGGGTCTGCACCGCGTCCTGCTCCATGTCCATCAGGAAGTAGGTGAGCCCCTGGTGCTTGGGCGCGTCGGGGTCGGTGCGGGCGACGAGCATGCACCACTTGGCGTACTGGGCGAAGGTCGTCCAGACCTTCTGCCCGCTGACCACCCATTCGTCGCCGTCCTTGACCGCGCGCGTCTTCAGCGAGGCGAGGTCGGAGCCGGACTCGGGCTCGGAGAAGCCCTGGCACCAGATCTCCTCGCCGGTCAGGATCGGCTCCAGGTAGCGGGCCTTCTGCTCGTCGCTGCCGTGGGCGATGACGACCGGGCCGCCCATCGCCAGGCCGAGGACGTTGGCCGGCGCCGGCGCTTCCTGGCGCGATGCCTCGGCGGCGAAGATCGCCTGCTCGATCATCGTCGCGCCGCGACCGCCGTACTCCTTCGGCCAGGAAATCCCGGCCCAGCCGGCCCCGTGCAGCTTCAGCTGCCACTTGCGCCGGAACGCCATCACCTCGTCGAGACCGGCCTCGGGCTCAGGCCCCGGGTGGTTCTCCTGCAGCCAGGAGCGAACCTCTTCGCGGAACTCCTCCTCCGATGGCGACAGCGTCAGGTCCATCGGGGGCCAGCATATAGGGAGTGACTGGCCGCCTGGCCAGTCACTCCCTATCGATCATTCTTCGCCGCAGACCTTGAAGCCGTAGTCCTCGGCCTGCTGGTTGGCGTCGCCGAACGGATCCGTGTCTCCACTGAAAAGGCTTTCGGGTTCGTCTTCGCCTTCGGCCACCGCGTCTTCGAGCGAGGTCAGCATTTCGTCGACCTGCTCCTCGTCGCCCTCTGGCGCGCCCAGCTCACGGAGTTCCTCGCCCTGTTGCTGGATGCTCGGCAGGAGCACCGTTTCGACGAGTTCGACGCCCTGCTCTTTGCTCGGTTCCTTGTTTTCGGGCAGGTTGTTTTCTTTGGCGAACTCTTCGAAGCCTTCTTCGATTTCCTTGTTGCCCGCTCTGCAGATCGCGTCGCCCTGCTTGATGAACTCCACCTTGGTCAGGGTCACGGTCTCGTCGGTGGTCTCGTCACCGCCACCGCACCCGGCGACCAGCGCGGCGAGGACGGCTGCAGCGGCAGCCGCGGTCAGAAGCTTGCTCACGGTTCTCCTTCGCTAGTTGGACGAGCGGCGCAAGCTAGTCGCCGGCGAGGACGAGGTCAGGGCTGACCGCAGAGCCAGGGACCGTAGGCCCTGGTGGTTTCGTAGCTCTTGTCCCAGTACCAGTCCGGCTGCTTCTTCTTCGCGTGGATCCGAGGTTCCGCCAGGGAAGCCGGGTTGCGTTCGCTGTTCTTCAGGCCTTCTTCGAACGCCGTGATCATCCCCCGCACCTCCTTCTCGTCGCCTTCCGGTACCGGCAGCGACTTGAAGTAGTCGATTTTGTCTACGACGTATTCGAAGAGAATCTCGTTGAGGATTTCCTGTTCCCAGGGCTCGCCGCCGCCGAACAGCAGCAGGTGCTTGTCGGCGTAGGCTTCCATCTCCACTTCCTCGGCCCGGTATTCCTTGTTGCAGAAGGCTTCGGTGAGCTTGACGAACTGCTTTTTCGTCAGCGTCCTCTCTTCCGCTTCCGAGCTGCTGCCGCAGCCGGCCAAGACCAGGGGAACCCCGATCACGAGCAGCGCGAGTACTAAGAGGATCCTGCGCATTGCGCGCGCAGCATAAGTCCCCCGGGAGGGTTTGGCAACCCTCTTAGACGCGCTGGATCAGGGTGCCGGTGCCGAGGCCGCCGCCGCAGCACATCGTCACCAGGCCCATCTCCTTGTCGGCGCGCTCCATCTCGTGCAGCAGGCTGGTGATCAGGCGGGCGCCGGTCGAGCCGAGCGGATGGCCGAGGGCGATCGCGCCGCCGTTGACGTTGACCCGATCCATGTCCGGTTCCAGCTCGCGGCGCCAGGCGCCGACCACCGAGGCGAAAGCCTCGTTGATCTCGACCAGGTCGATGTCGTCCATCTTCATCCCGTTGCGCTCGAGCAGCTTCTGCGTCGCCGGGATCGGGCCGGTGAGCATGATCACCGGGTCGACGCCGACGGTGGTCTGGTCGAAGATCCGCGCCCGCGGCTTCAGCCCCAGCGCGTCGGCCTTCTCGCGGGTCATCAGCAGCACCGCGGCGGCGCCGTCGGAGACCTGGGAGGAGTTGCCGGCGGTGATCTTGCCGTCCTCCTTGAAGGCCGGCTTCAGCTGCGAGAGTCCCTCGATGGTCGTCTCGCGCAGGCCCTGGTCGGTGACGTAGGTGTCGCCGTTGACCTGCATCGGGATGATCTCGCGCTCGAAGCGGCCCTCGTCGGTCGCCTGCTTGGCGAGCTGCTGGGAGCGAACGCCGAGTTCGTCCAGCTCGACGCGGGGAATCTCCCATTTGTCGGCGATCATCTCCGCCGAGAGGCCCTGCGGAATCAGGTTGTACTTCTCCATCAGCTCGGGCGAGAAGGCCAAGCCGTGCTCCTCCATCACCGAGTAGGAGTCGGCGAAGGAGATGTGGCCCATGTGCTCGACCCCGCCGCCGATCGCGACGTCGTGGACGCCGGAGGCGACCAGCGCCGCGGCGAAGTTGACCGCCTGCTGGGCGGAACCGCACTGCCGATCGACCGTGGTCGCTGGGACCTCCTGGGGCAGGCCGGCCTCGAGCCAGGCGTTGCGGCCGATGTTGAGGCCCTGCTCGCCGAACTGCTGGACGCAGCCGGCGATCACGTCGCCGACCTCGTCGGGGTCGATCCCGGACCGCTCGATCACCTCGGCATAGGTGCGGGCCAGCAGGTTCGAGGGATGCAGGTCCTTGTAGTAGCCCTTCTCCGGGTGGCCACGTCCGATCGGGGTCCGCGCCGCCTCGACGATGACGACCTCGTTGCCGCCGAACTTGCCTTTGCCGTTGTCCATCGCCAGCCTCCGTTCCTCTGAAGATCACGGGCGCGCACCGCGCGGCCTCTCCATTGAGGGTAGCCGATTGACTGGTCAGTCAGCCAGGATTGGCAGCCCGCCGCGGTCGCACGTCACCGGCCCAGGGCGGCGTGATAGGAACCCCGGCCAATGAGCGCTAATCAGGGGTACTCGAGTCCGGGGATCGCGGGCAGCGGGGCAATCGCCACCGGCCTTGCCGCGGTCTCAACCACCACCGCCGACACGATTCTGCTGGCCCGCAGCGAGGCTTCCGCCTGGCGCGCGGAGGAGAAAGTGGTCGCCGCCTGCGCCAAGATCGAGGGCGCCGAGCCCTCGCGACTGCGCGTCACCACCGACCCCAAGGACCTCGCCGACTGCGACGTGATCATCGAGGCGATCGTCGAGGAAGTGGCGCCGAAGGGCGAGCTGCTCAGCACGATCGCCGAAGCCTGCCCCGACGCCGACCTCGGCACCACGACCTCGTCGCTCAGCATCGCCGCGATCGCCGAGGCCGCCGGAGTCGACAAGCTCTTCGCCCTGCACGTCTTCAACCCGGTGCCGCGGATGAAGCTGATCGAGGTCTGCATTCCCGACGGCGCGGCGGCCTCGCGCGAGAAGGTCCTCGCCTGGTGCGCCGCGCTCGGCAAGACCGCGGTCGAGGTCCCCGACCAGGCCGGATTCGTCGTCAACCGCCTGCTCTTCCCCTTCCTCTTCGAAGCCGTCCGCCTGATGGAGCGGACCGGGATGGAGGCAGGCGAGATAGACACCTGCATGAAGCTCGGCGCCGGCCACCCGATGGGCCCGCTGGCCCTCCTCGACTTCGTCGGCCTCGACGTCTCCCAGGCAATCGGCGACGCCCTCTACGCCGAGAACAACGAGGCCGCCAGCAAGCCTCCGGGTCTCCTGGTCGAGCTGGTCGGCGAGGGCAAGCTCGGCCGCAAGTCCGGCGCAGGCTTTTACAGCTACGACTGAGAATGCATTCGCGGTAGAGGGTGCCGGTATCCCTCTCCGGAATTGACCTCCCCTCCGCTGCGCTCCGGGGAGAACTTGCTGCGCGGCTACGCCGCGCAAAAGACAGATTGCATATCGCCGAACATTCCTGCGAGGGACACCGGCACCCTCCTCCGACAGCGTCCCGCCGGACGGTAGAGAGACCCAGGCAACCGTGGTTCCTTTGTCGCCCTATAGAGGACAAAGGAACCAGGCGTTCGCAGCAGATCGGGCTCCAGGCAGGTCGTGGTTCCTTTGTCGCCCAGGAGACGACAAAGGAACCACGACTTTGTTGCGCGCCCTCAACCGCTGTCGCCAGGAGGGACGGGTGTCCCTCTCCGACCGGCGTCCCTGGTTTTTGTGCTCGCTGAGTTGGCGAGAGACGGGTGGTTAACGGCAAAAATCCCAGGGAGGGAGAGGGACACCCGTCCCTCCCTGCAGGTAAGCGCTTGAACTAAGCCGCTTTTCTGCCTCCAGCGATATCCCAGATCACGTCGGCCTCGCTGATTCCCTGCCTGCGGGCGACGGTCTCTATCTCGCCCCAGGGAAGCTCGGCCTCGGGGAGGTCGTCCCAGCGGGCGAGGTCGAGGGCCTCGATCGAGCCTTTGAGCGCGGGCCCGAGGTGCTCCTCGGAGCGCAGCAAGGCCCTCAGGACCTCGAGCTGCTTGTCGGTCAGGCGTACAACCCACATGCGGTACCTCCAAGATCGAGCGGAAGCGGGTTGCCCGATGAAGTTAGGCCGGGGTGCGGACGGAATCGTCGCTTCTGCCGCTGATCCGGACCGCCTCGATGCGGTTCTCCCGCACCGCCTCGACCCGGATCGTGTAGCCGTTGGTGACGATCGAGTCGCCGCGTTTGGGCAGCCGGCCGAGCTCGCCGAAGACGTAGCCGCCGACCGAGTTGTACGTTTCCGAATCGACCGGCAGCTCGATCCCGGCGTCCTCGAGATCGCCGAGCGAGACGTGGCCGCGGACGAACCAGTCGCCGTTGGCGAGCCGGCGGACGGCGGCGGCGCGGGGGTCGGTCTCGTCCTCGATCTCCCCCACCACCTCCTCGAGGATGTCCTCGACGGTGACGATTCCGACCGTGCGCCCGTACTCGTCGACGACCACCGAGAGCGAGGTGCGCTGCACCTGCAGGTCGTGGAGGAGGTCGTCGAGCGGCCGCGTCTCCGGCACGATCAGGGCGTCGCGGATGACGGTGTCCAGCGTGGCCTCCGGGCCCTCGCTCATGTAGAGCCGGGCGAGGCTGTTGTTGTGGACGACGCCCTTCACCCGGTCGGGGTTGTCGTCCTCGATCACCACCAGCCGCGTGTGGCCGGAGGTGACGCAGCGGCGCAGCGCCGCCTCGACCGTGTCCGAGACGTCGACGGTGATCACAGCCGGGATCGGGGTCATCACCTCGCGCGCCTCCTGCTCGTGGAGGTGGAAGACGCCGCCGAGCATGCCCGCCTCGCCGGGGTCGAGCCGACCGCGCTGGGCGCCGCGTGAGATCAGCAGGCGCAGCTCCTCGGGCGAGGTCTCCTCGCTGCCGTCGACGTCGACCCGGAAGATGCGCCGGACGATGAAGTTGGCGGGGACGTTGGTGGCGATGATCAGCGGGTGGAGGATGCGGCGGAAGAAGCGGAGCGGGCCGGCGACCCGCAGCAGCACCGCCTCGGCGCGGCCGATGGCCAACATCTTCGGCGCCTGCTCACCGAGGATGACGTGGAGGAAGGTGACGATCGTGAAGGCGATCGCAATCGAGATCGCCAGCGCCACCGCGTGCGAGAAGACGCCGCCGAAGATCGGCTCCAGCAGGGTGGCCAGGGCGGGCTCGCCGAGGAAGCCGATGCCCAGCGAGGCGAGGGTGATCCCGACCTGAGAGGTGGCCACGTACTGGTCGACGTGGTCGATCTGGTCGAGCGCGATCGAGGCGCGGCGGGCGCCTTCGTCGCGCAGCTTCTCGAGCCGGGCGCGGCGCGAGCGGACAATCGCGAACTCGGCCGCGACGAAGAAGCCGTTGACCGCGATCAACAGCAGCAGGAAGACGAGCAGCAGGACGCTCATCGGCTATGCGGCCCGGTACTTCGGGCTGGGACGTCCTCGGCCATTCGGCATCGTGAATATAGCTACCCGTCCCGGCGGCGAGGTGCTGCCCGGGGCGGCGAGTTGAGATATTGAGCGGACGATGAGAGTCGCAACGCTCAGCGAGATGCTCGAAGAGATCGTGCGGCTGGGCGAGGCGACGGGCATGGAGGACCACGCCCACGAGATGCGCGGCGAGCTCGAGGGCCGCTTGGCGACGGTGCGCGCGGCGCTCGCCGGCGCCGGCTCCCCGCGGGTGATCGCCCTGCAGCGCCTGGACCCCGTCCGGGTCGGCGGCTTCTGGATCCCGGAGATGATCTCGATCGCCGGCGGCGAGGACGTCGCCGGCGACCCCGGCCTCAACCCGCCCTCGGTCGGCTGGGGGGAGCTGGCCAGCCTGGGCGCCGACGTGGTCGTGGTGCTGCCCGAGGTCGGGTTCGAGGACGCCCAGGCGCAGGCGATGGAGCACTGGGAGCAGATCGCCGGGCTCGGGGCGACCCGCCTCTACGCGGTCGACGGGACCGTCTTCGCCGATCCCGGCCAGCGCCTGGTCGACGGCGTCGAGCTGCTCGGCCACATCCTCCACCCCGACCTGGTCGACCCTCCCGGGACGATCGGCTTCACGCCGCTGCGGGCGCCGGTGACGCGACCGGCCGCGGGCGGCGAACGCCGGCTGCCGGACCAGCGCAGCTAGCAGTCCCTCCTAGGCGACCGCGAGCGCGCCGAGGACCGAGGCGACTGCGACGACGAACATCACTGCGTACTCAGCCGGTTGCCGGGCCGAGCCGAGCATCCCTTTCTCGCCGGCGACGATCGCGAAGGCGCAGATCGCGCCGCCGATCAGCCCGCCGACGTGCCCGCCGACGCTGATGTTGGAGCCGACGAAGCTCCAGACCAGGTTGAAGAGGATGAGGAAGCCGATCTCCCCGGCGAGCGCGTCCATGCCGCGGCCGCGGGCGATGATGAAGACCGCGCCGGCGAGACCGAAGACCGCGCCGGAGGCGCCCACCGTCAGCGCGTTCGGCTCGACCACCAGCGCCCCGAACGAACCGGCCAACAGCGAGGCGAAGTAAAGCGCGAGGAAGCGCGGCGTCCCCAGCGCCGGCTCCAGCAGCCGGCCGAGGACCAGCAGCAGGAACATGTTGAAGCCGATGTGGATGATGCTGACGTGGAGGAAGCCGCTGGTTACGAGGCGGTACCACTCGCCTTCGGCCACCGACGGGCCGAAGAGGGCGAATTCGCGGAAGAACTTGCTGGCGGGGCCGGTGGACAGCCCTCCCGGCCCGTTGGCGAGCTCGATCAGGAAGACGGCGACGTTGATCGCGATCAGCGCGTAAGTGGCCGGAGTGGCCCTGCCGCCGGGGGTGCCGGTCGGGTTGCGGACGACCTTGGTCCGCTGGCTCGCGCACTCGGGGCAGCGCATGCCGACCGGGGTCGGGGTCATGCAGTCGGGGCAGATCGGCCGGCCGCAGGAGGAGCAGGAGACGCGCGTCTCGCGGTCGGGGTGGCGGTAACAAGTCTCAGCCATCGGGCTCGTCAGCCTACAATCGCCGCCGATGGAGCCCCCCAGCCCCGCCCGTCTCTACACCGCCGTCATCGGTGCGCTGCTGGTCGTCCTCGGCATCGTCGGCTTCTTCTACGACGCCTCGTTCGGCAGTCTCGACAGCTACGAGGAGGCGCTTGGGGCACTGCAGGTCAACGGCTGGCTCAACCTCTTCTACATCGCCACCGGGGCGATCGGCGTGCTGGTGGCCGGGGCGTCCTCGCGCGGCTACGCGCTTACGGTCGGCTTCCTCTACACCGCGCTGGCGATCGTCGGCTGGGGCAGCGGCTGGCTGTTCCTGGCGATCGGCGTCCTAGGCCTCGCGACCGCCATCGGGACTTCTAAGGCAAAGCGTGGTTCGAAAGTCGCCCCACAGGCGACAAAGGAACCGCGCGACTCAAAGCCGCGAGCGAAGCTCGCTGGTAAGCGCACTTAGCCCGCTCTGGCTCTTGCTGCGGCTGCGGCGGCGCAGCTCCAGCAGCACCAGGGCGCCGGTCGCCACCCCGCCGGCCCCGACAGCGACCACCGGCCGCACCCAGTTGCGCGGGTCGCGCAGCGCCCGCAGCTCGCTCTCGGAGAGCTCCTCGGCCCAGTCGGAGAGCTCCTCGGCGGCGGCCTGGGTGACGGCGGCGAGGGTGTCCTCGACCCGGGCCGAGAGGCGCTCGGGCGGGTCGATCGGTCGCAGGGCGTCGCTCAGCAGCGCCTCGACGTCCCAGGTCGACCCGCTCAGGGTCTCACGCGGCTCGCTCATCTTGCATCTCCTCCTGCAGCTGCTTGATCGCGCGATGGATCAGCACCTTGGTCGCCCCGTCGGAGCGCCCCATCGCCCGCGCGATCTCGCGGTTGTCCATGCCGAGGGCGAAGCGCATGATCAGCGCCTCGCGCCGATCCTCGGGCAGGTGCTGGAGATGCTCCATCACCTGGCGCAGCTCCTCCCGGCCCTCGGCGATCGCCACGGTGTCGTGGCGGGCGGCGATCGGGTCGGCGTTTTCCAGCGGCGTCTGCGGCCGCCGCGAGCGGTCGCGGTAGTAGTTCGAGGCGAGGTTGTGGGCGATGCGGATCACCCACGGCCGCAGCGGCCGGCCGTCGGACTCGCGCCGGGCGCGGTCGAAGTGACGGTAGGCCTGCAGAAACGCCTGCTCGGTCAGGTCCTCGGCGTCGTGGTGGTTCCCCACCCGGTAGTAGGCGTAGGAGTAGACGTCGCGGAGGTGCGAGCGGTAGAAGTCCTCGAAGGCGCGGTCCAGCTCCGCCTTGGCCGCCGGAGCCAGCTCGGCCGGCTCGACGTTCTCCTCGGGGGCGCTCACCCGCCAAGCCTACCCCGGCGCCCATCTCAGGCCGCCTGCCTGTCGCGCTCGACCCGGCGCAGGCTCGCCATCCACTCCTCGGCGTCGAGCTCGCCGCGGATCAGGGCGGCGAGGGCGGCCAGCGCCTCGGCTTCGACTCCGGATGAAGCGACGGTGTCGGCCAGCAGCGGGACGGTGTCGAGGCCCTCGGAAGCCTGGCCGATCTTGCCGGGGATCTCGGCCGCGGGAGTGCCGGTGCCGAGCAGCTCGCCGGCGCGGCGGTTGCGCCCGGAGGGGGCCATCATCGTCGCGGTCAGGTCACCGACCCCGGCGAGGCCGGCGAAGGTCTCCGGCTCGGCGCCGCGGGCGACGGCGTGCTCGATGCACTCGCGCCAGATCGCGGCGACGGCGATCCCGGCGGCGTTGAGGCCGTGCGGCTCGGCCGCGGCGGCGGCGAGGGCGGCGGCGTTCTTTGCGGCGCCGGCCATCTCCACCCCGGTGACGTCGCGCGAGCGCTCGCAGACGAGCCCGGCGCGATCGAAGACCTCGCCGACCTGTACCCGCAGCTCCTCGTCGGCGGAGCCGAGCACCAGCGCCGCGGAGCCGGAGACCGCCTCGCGGGCGTGGGCCGGGCCGCCGAGGCAGGCGATGCCACGCGCCCGCACCCGTTCGCTGACGTAGTCGGAGGGCAGCTGTCCCTGCGGCGCGATCAGGCCCTTGGTCAGCATCAGGACCGCACTGCGGGAGCTGACCCGGTCGGCGATCGCCCCCACCGCCTGCGGCAGCTGGGCCGAGGGGATCGCCAGGCAGATCAGGTCGAGGCCGGCGAGCTCGATCGCCGAGGCGGGACGGACGTCGATCGAATCCGGCAGCGGCACGCCGGGCAGGTAGCGCCGGTTCTCGCCGTCGTCGATCAGCTCCTCGACCCGCTCCGGGGTGCGAGCGCCGAGCTGGACCTCGAGCCCGCCGCGGGCGAGCAGGACGGCGACCGCCGTGCCCCAGCTACCGGCGCCGATCACCGCGGCGCGGCGCATCGGCGGCAGGCCGCCGAGATCTTCCCACTGCAGCAGCACGTTGGGCCAGATCCGTCCCGTCACCGTTTCCGCCAGCGCCGGCGAGGGCTCCGCGGCACGAGGGAAGGTCATCGGCGGCCCGAGCCGCACCGCGACCTTGCGCGGGCGGATGCGCCAGCCGCGGCGGACGTGTTCGGTGCCGAGGACCGCGGTCGGGATCACCACGGCGCCGGTCTGCAGCGCCAGCCGGCCGACGCCGCGCTTGGGGGTCGAGAGGGTGCCGCGGCGGATCCGGGTGCCCTCGGGAAAGATGCAGACGGCGCCTCCGCGTTCGGCGACCATCCGCGCGGTCAGCATCGTGTCCTCGTCGGACTCGCCGCGACGGACGGGAAAGGCACCGAGGCGGGAGAGAATCCAGCCCTGCCAGCGCCGCTCGAAGAGCTCGACCTTGGCCATATAGTTCATCGGCCGCCGCCAGGGCAGGCAGGCACCGACGGCGAAGGGGTCGAGGAAGCTGCGGTGGTTGGCGGCGACGATCACCCCGCCCTTGACCTGCCCGTACTCCCTCCCCCGCCGGTCGAGCCGGAAGTAAATGAGGAAAAACGGCAGCAGGAAGAGCCGCGCAAGGTGGTACAGCGGCCAGTTGACGCTGTGCTTGCGGGTGTAGGCGTGGTAGCCGGCCAGACGCTCTGGGGTCACGCAGAGCGCTACACAGGCGTGCGAGTCCGGTTACAAACCACGCGCCACACGCGCGCTCTTTCCCGCCAGGCTCAGGCCATGCCGACCGAGTCCGTCTCAGCTACCGCCATGGGGTCATGGGGACGGTCTCGTGAGGAGGAGCACCCAGAGGACGCGAAGATCGGCGAGCTCGCCAGACGCCAGCACGGCGTAGTCGGTCGCGGGCAGCTGATCTCGCTGGGCCTGGGGACGCGGGCGATCCAGCACCGCCTCGAGGTCGGTCGTCTGCATCGTCTACATCCGGGCGTCTACGCGGTCGGCCATCGATTGATTCCGAGACACGGCTGGCTGATGGCCGCCGTGCTGGCCTCGGGACCCGAAGCTGTGCTGAGCCATTACTCGGCAGCGATCCTCTGGGACCTGCGCAGCTATTCCGAACGCGCGGTGGACGTGACCCTTCCGCGCAAGAGCACCTCGACGAGGCAGATTCACCGCCATTGCTCGCGGCTACCGGCCGACGAGCGCACCGTGGAGAAAGGCATCCCGGTGACCACGATGCCCCGCACGATCCTCGACCTCGCTGCGACCGAGTCCACCGACCTGGTCGAGAACCTATTGAGGGAGGCCGAATTCCTCCAGCTCTCCGACCGGCTCTCGCTCCCCGACCTCCTCGAGCGCTACCCCGGGAAACGAGGCACCCGCAAGGTCCACCTGGCCCTGAAGCGCCTGGAAGAAGAGCCCGAAGGCCGCAGGCGCTCGCGCCTGGAGGAGCGCTTCGCCCCCTTCCTACGCCTGCACACCCTCCCCATACCCCGCTTCAACGACCAGATCGTCCTGGGAGCCACTCGCTACACGGTCGACTGCCACTGGCCCGAGGTCCGCCAGATCGTCGAGCTGGACGGCTGGCAGGGCCACGGCACCAGGACCGCCTTCCGAGAAGACCGCGCCCGTGACAGGCGCCTTGCAGCCGCCGGCTACTCGGTCACCCACATCACCTGGAACCAGCTGGATGACGAACCGGGCGCCATCGCCTCTGATCTTCGCTCGTTGCTGCTGGGGATAGAGAGATAGACGAGGAGGAGCCGACTACCAGGCCTCGCGAACCAACTGCTCCAGGTCGTCGCGCGAGACCGCACCCGGCACTCGCGCTAGCTCAGGACGTTCGAGCATCGCGTCGATCGCCTCTCCCAGCTTCGACTCGTCCCCACCCAGCACACCGAGTGGCTGTGGCCGGCCGAGCTCTTCGATCCGTCCCTGCATCCCACCCCTCCCCGTTCCCAGTGCAGCCGCCAGGCCCTCGTAAGGCCCCGGCGCTCGCTCGGCCAGAAACGCCAGCGCATGCGGCAAGACCGCCGCGTTGGTCTCGGCGTGCGGGGTGCCGCAGACGCGGACCAGGGTCTGGCAGATGAGGTGATGGAGGGCGAAGCCGGCCGAGTCGATCGCGTAGCCGCAGAGCAAGGAGCCAAGTGCCAGTGCGGCGCGATCGCGCTCCTCCCGCTCCTCGTCCAATGCGTTCGCGATCAACCACGCACCTCGCAGTGCGGTCATCTCCGAGATCGGGTTCGAGAGCGGCTGGTACAGCGTGTCGGCCCCGTGCGCCAGCGCGTTCATCGCACTCGCCCGCAGTTCGGACTCCTCCTGCCCGGTCATCGCCTCCGGGTCCGCGATCAACCAGCGACGGCCGCACCAACCCCCGCGCCCGTCTCTCCGCCCCTTCAGGCAAGCGGTGGATCGCGGTCATCGGCGCCCCCGAAAGCGTCGTCGGGATCGCCACCACCTCCGCCCCCGAAACCGCGGCGATCGCCTTGGCGACATCGATCACCCGGCCGCCGCCCAGCGCCACGAGCGGGCGCACTCGCACCCCCTCCTCTGCTTGTGGTGGGGGTGCGAGTGCGCCCGTCAACGCCGCGGCGGCGGCCGGAACAGGCCCCGGCGCAACGAGATGAACGCCAGCCGCCTCCTCCGCCAGTCCCTTTGCCCCCGCCAGCGCCCGCTCCGTACTCAGCAGCTCAAACTCCTCAATCCCCTGCTCGCGCAGAACCTCGACCGCGTCCGCCACCCCACCGCGGCGGAAGACCACGGTGCGCCCGGCGTCGCGCCAGGTGAAGTCGGCCGTCAACCCTGGGCTTTGACCCGCGGGTTGACCACCGGCCGCAGGTTCGGCTCGACCTCGTCGCGCAGGTGCTCGAAGGCGGGCGGCAGCGAGAGCTTCTCGCCGAGGCTCTCTACCGGCTCGTCGACGGTGAAGCCGGGACCCAGGGTCGCGATCTCGAACAGCACCCCGCTCGGCTCGCGGAAGTAGATAGAGCGGAAGTAGAAGCGATCGATCTCCGGGGTCGGCTGGGCGCCGCCGGCGACCGCCTTCTCGCGCCAGTCGAGCAACTGCTCCGGGGTCGAGGCCCAGGCCACGTGGTGGACGCTCCCCGCTCCCTGCAGCCCGCGCTCGGCCGGCGGCTCGTCGTAGAGATAGCGGCCGCCGCGCTGCTCACCGCGCGCTTCCCAGGCGCCGTCCACCTGCTCGAACCCGAGCGCCTCCAGCAATCCCTCGCTCGCCCCCGGCGCGGCGCTGTAGGCGCGCACCGCGTGGAAACCCTGCAGGGCCATCTCCTTCGGCACCTCGGGGTGGTCGGCGATCAACGGCTGGTCGGGGACGTCGACGACGAGCAGCTCGTGGTCGAGCCCCTCGGGGTCGGAGAAGACGAGGCCCGCGCCGTCGCGCTCGGACTCGACGCCGTTGGCGCGCAAGCGCTCGGCCCAGAAGTCGAGGGCCTCGGCGGAGGCGACCCGCCAGACGATCCGGTGCACCATCCCCGCGCCCGCCCGTCCCCGGGCCGCGCCGGGGTACTCGAAGAAGGTCAGATCGGAGCCGGCGTCCCCCGCCTCGTCGGCGAAAAAGAGGTGGTAGACGGTCGGGTTGTCCTGGTTGACGGTTTTCTTGACCAGCCGCAAACCCATCACGCCGGCGTAGAAGTCGACGTTGCTCTGAGCGTCCTCGGTGATCGCGGTGATGTGGTGAATTCCCTCTAGCTTCATGAGGCACGTATACCATCCGGCAATGAGCCGCGGACGCCGTCGCCTCGTCAGAGGCCTAGTAATCCTCGGTTCCTTCCTCGCCTTCCTCAGCGTCTTCGCGATCTGGACCGAGCGCCAGGCGCTCAATACCGACGACTGGGTCAACACCAGCGGCCGGCTGCTGGAGAACGAGACGATCCGCTCAGCGCTGAGCGACTACCTGGTCGACCAGCTCTACGAAAACGTCGATGTGCGCAAGGAACTGGAGGAAATCCTCCCCGGCGACACCAAGGACCTGGCCGGCCCGGCGGCCGGCGGCCTGCGGCAAGTGGCGGGGCAGGGAGCCGAAAAGGCGCTCGAAACCTCGACCGCACAGCAGCTGTGGGAGGAGGCCAACCGGACCACCCACGAACAACTCCTCGCGGTCCTGGAAAACAAGAAAGAAGCGGTCGAAACCGACGAAGGCAACGTCAAGCTCAACCTTGGCAGCCTCCTCACCAACCTCGCCCAGCAGGTCGGGATCGGCGAAAGCCTGGCCGAAAAACTGCCTCCGGACGCCGCCCAGATCGAGATCCTCAAGTCGGATCAGCTGAAGACCGCCCAGGACATCGTGGTCGCGATCAAAGGCCTGGCGCTGATCCTCTCGCTGCTCACCTTCGTCTGCTTCGGCGGTGCTATCTACCTCTCCCGCGACGGGCGCTGGGTCACCGTCCTGCTCAGCGGCGTCGGCCTGGTCGCCGCGGGCTTCGCCGTGATCGTCGTCCGCCACATCGCCGGCGGCGTCGTCGTCGACCAGCTGGTGACGGCAGAAAGTGCGAAGCCGGCGGGCGAAGCGGCCTGGGACATCGGCACCTCGCTGATGACCAGCATCGCCACCACGGTGATCGTGATCGGCATCCTCTTCCTGGTCGCCGGCTGGCTCGCCTCGCCGACCAACGGCGCCCGCGCCGTCCGCCGCGTCCTCGCCCCGGTCCTGCGCCTGCACCCCGCCTACGTCTACACCGGGCTGGCGCTCGTCGTCTGCTTCTACTTCCTCAGCGGGCCGACGCAGGGGCTCCGCACCTTCCTGACGACGCTGGTCGTCGCCGGGATGGCCGCCTTCGGCATCCACGAGCTGCGCAAGCAGACCGAGGAGGAGTTCCCCGACGCGACCTACGACGAAGTCTTCGGCGACACCCGCGACAAAGTCGTCGGCGCGGTCAAAGGGGCGAACATCTCCGAGAAGGTCGGCGAGCAGGCCTCGAAGCTGCGCCTGCCGGAGATGCACCGGCCGGGAGCCAAGGAGGACTCGGCCGAGGCGCCGACTGCCACCATTCCCACCAGCGCGGACGATGCCCGCCTCGAGCGACTGGAGCGCCTCGGGTCACTGCGCGACAAAGGCATCCTCACCGATGAGGAGTTCGCCGCCGAGAAGGCGCGGCTTCTCGGCGGCGACTCTCCCCAGGACTAACTACTTCCCGAGGTTGGTCCGGACGCGGGCGCCCGGCGCCAGGATCTTGCCTGCGCGCGGAGTCTGCTTGAGGACCTTGCCCTCGTTTTTCGCCGGCGCTTGGACCTTCTTCACGTGGCCGAGCTTGCAGCCGCGGCGCCGTAGCAGGCTTTTCGCCTTCTGCAGCGTCTTGCCTTTGATGGCCGGGACGACACAGGCGCGGTAGACGTAGTCGTCGAACCGGGTGTTGACGTTGTCGCCGGCGAGCGTCGTAATCGTCACGTCGACCTTGCCCGGGCGCAGGGCGCGGGGGGCCGTCGCGGTGATCTCGGTGTCGGAATCGACGCTGAAGCTGGCGGCCGGCGTGGTGCCGAATTTCACCGACGAGGCGTTGGCGAAGTTCTTGCCGGTGATCGTCAACACGGTGCCGCCGGTGACCGAGCCGAACGCCGGGCCGACCGAGGCGATTTCCGGCACCGGCAGGATTTCGGCGCTCAGCTCGACCTCTTTGCCGCTGAAGGTTTCGCTCGGAGCGACGACAGAGCCGTCGAACGGGGTCGGGAAGATCGAGGCGTGGCTGGCCCCCGACGTCTCGGCGACGCCGATTTTGTCCGTCGCGTTGGTCGGGTCGATGCCGACCAGGTCGCCGGCCTTGATCTTCAGGTTGGTCGAGAAGGTCTGCAGGCCTTCGTCGACCGGGGTGGCGGGAAGGCTGGTGCCGCTCGCTTCGTAGGCTCCTTTGCCGTTCGGGTGCAGGATCCGGAGGTAGAAGGGACCGCCGCTGGCGCCCTGGATCCGCCAGCGCACCACAGCGCCGTCGACCGGTGAGACGAGGTTCGCTCCCGCCTGAGGCAGGCCGGTGTTGAAGAGGGTCTGGACCCGTTCGAATTTGGTCGCGGTGAATTCTTTCGGCAGGACGCTGCCGATGCTGATCACCGCCGCCTGCGCCGAGGCCGCCATCAGCGCCATGGCGCTGGCCACGCAAGCCACCACGATCGCCAGACGGCGCGATCGGTCTTTGCCGCTACGTCGAACAACTCTCCCCTGCTGCTGCCGCATATTCGGTTCCCTTCGGTTGATTACGCTCCCGGCGTTGGACGCCGTTTGCGCTAAACGGAAAGGGTGAGGAAAGTTGCGGGACGGAGACGAGGAACCCTCGTGTCAGCAATCGGGAAGGGCTCGAAAGAGCCCGCCGCCGGAATCGAACCGGCAACCTCCTCATTACAAATGAGGCGCTCTCCCAGGTTGAGCTAGGCGGGCGGGGTGGCAATGATGTCCGGAATGGACGTGACGTTCAGATTCTTGGAGCCCGACGAGGGTACCGTGCTGACGGGCGCGATCGAAGCCGCTTATGGTCAGACTTATGACGTGCGGTGGGTCTACGACGCCGCCGAGGTCGGCCGCCGGATCGGCTCCGGCACCTACGTCTCCTGCATCGCAGAAAGCCCCGCAGGTGACCTTCTTTGCCACATCGGGA
Source organism: uncultured Actinomycetes bacterium (assembly GCA_963850735.1). Taxonomy (GTDB): domain Bacteria; phylum Actinomycetota; class Thermoleophilia; order Solirubrobacterales; family 70-9; genus VAYN01. The sequence goes on along the minus strand of CAWKMK010000006.1, from coordinate 112,349 downwards.
TGAGCCTCGGCGCAGCGGGCGACGCGGTCGGTCACTCCGGCCAGGCGGTGACCCTGCCGGCGGCGCGGGGCCAGCACCTCTTCACCCGCACCAAGCGGCACCTGATGGAGTGGGCGCGAGGGCGCGGATTGGCCGGGATGTACAGCGAGGCGACCGCCGCTCACCCCTACAGCCAGAAGGCGAACATCGAGCTCGGCGCGCACGAGACCGGCTTCCTCCTCGGCTGGATCCCGGCCTCGGTCACCAACGACGCCGCCGGCGGGCGCGGTGGCCGCCAGTCGGCGGCGCTGCTCTACCTGAAGCTGAACGACGGCCACCAGCGCGAGGCCTACGCGCCGGAGCCGCACCGGGAGATCGTCGGCCAGACGATCGAGCTGTGCGAGCTGCAAGGCCGGCTCGCTGACCCACCGCCCGAATGCGAGCTCTCAGAGCGGACCGAGCTGCATTGCGAGGTCGACGAGGACCACAACCTCGCCCTGCTGACCGTGCACGTGCCCGGCGCCGACCTCGAGCAGGTGATCGCCGCCGAGCGGCACCACCTCTTCCACCGCCGCTGCCTCGACGCCGTCTACATCGACCTGCCGCTGGAGAAGCCGGCCACCGCCCTGGTGGCCGACCATCTCGAGCGCCTCGGCGTCTCCTACGCGGGCGTATTCCCAAATCCCAGGACCGACGGCGACGTGCTCCGCATGCAGTCGCTGCACCGGGTCCGAGTCAAGGCCGACGACGTCGCCGTCGCCTCGGACCACGGGCGCGAGCTGCTCGACTACGTGCTTTCGGACCTGCCGCAGGCCGGTTAAGAAGCGACCTCTCGGGAGGCGAGGTGGGTCCCCACCTTGCGCTTGACGCGCTGCAAGGCGTTGTCAACGGTCTTGGTGTCGCACTCCAGGCGCTCGGCGATCACCTCGTAGGAGTGACCGTCGAGGTAGAGCGAGAGCACCCGACTCTCGAGGTCGGAGAGGACACCGGAGACGCCGGAGAGACAGGAGACGAGGCTCTCCAGCTCTTCGGTCGCGATCACCTGGTTGACCGGGTCGTGGACGCTGGGCCCGGGCAGGATCTCGTCGAGGGTGGTTTCCGAGTCGCCCGCCGCGGCCGGGGTCTGGCTGAAGGAGACGTACTGGTTGAGGGGGGTGTGCTTGTTCCGGGTCGCCGTCTTCACCGCGGTGATGATCTGGCGGGTGATGCAGAGCTCGGCGAAGTTGCGGAAGCTCGACTCGCGGTCGGTCCGGTAGTCGCGGATCGCCTTGTAGAGGCCGAGCAGGCCCTCCTGGATCAGATCGTCCGACTCGCCGCCGAGGAGGAAGTAGGACGACGCCTTGAGGCGGACGAAGCCGCGGTAGCGCTTGACGATCGTGTCGTAGGCGTCTGGGCGTCCCTCCTTGGCGAGGGCGACCAAATAGTGATCATCAAGTTCAACTTGAGGGTTAGGGTTGGGGATGCGAGCGGTTGCCTGAGCGACCGTTACCGGCATTTCCTGCGTAGGCGACGATAGTGCCACAGATCCTTCTCCTTGCTGAAGGGTCGTGGCGCCACTTACCTCCCCCGAGGCGCCCTATTCATCAGGCTAACCTCAAGCTGAGGTTCACCCTTATTGCGCCGCTAGTTTACGTGTGCGCAGAGTTCTGTCAACCCCAAATTGCGAGAAATGCAAATCGGGTTGCAACTGGAGGACTTCAGGAGCGCTGGCGCAGAGCCTCGAAAAGCAGGGCCGTGGCGGCGGCTGAGACGTTCAGCGACTCCACCTGTCCCCGCTGGGGCAGCGCGATCAAGCCGTCGCAGGCGGCGGCTACCCGCGGCCGCAACCCTTTGCCCTCACCGCCCAGGACGAGGACGGTGGGGCCGGTCAGGTCGGTCGACCAAGGCGCCTGCTTTGCCTCGGCGTCGGCGCCCCAGATCCAGAAGCCGGCCTCCTTCGCCTCGGCCAGCCAGTCGGCGAGGTTGCGGACGTGGGCGACTTCGAGGTGCTCGACGGCGCCCGCCGACGCCTTGCAGGTGACGGCGGTGACCGCCGCCGAGCGGCGCTCGGGGACAACGACCCCGGCGGCGCCGGCGAACTCGGCTGAGCGGCAGACGGCGCCGAGGTTGCGCGGGTCCTGGACCTGGTCGAGCGCCACCAGCAGCGCGCCTTCCTGCCGCAGCATCCCCACCGGGTCGCCATACGGGTAGGGATCGACCTCGGCGACCACGCCCTGGTGGTCCGGCGACCCGCAGAGATGCTCCAGCTCCTCCCCCGAGGTCTCCGGCGCCCGCCAGACGCGGTGCACACGCCGTCTCCCCCGCTCCGCCTCGGCAACCGGGTTGCGCCCGTAGATGAACTGGTTCGCCATCAGGACCTGGGGACGAGGCTGGGACCGTCAGCCGAATCCCGAACCGTCCACCCCATTCCCGCCAGCTGGTCGCGCAGCGCGTCTGCCCGAGCAAAGTCCTTAGCCGCCCGAGCCTCCTCCCGCTCCTGCATCAGCTTCTGGGCCTGCTCGTCGGCCCCAGCTCCCTCATCGGGCTGGGTAAGGGAACTGAGGCCGACCATGTCGAGCATCTCCGCCAGTGCAGCAGTTGCTTCCCCCCTATCCACCTCACCCCGATTCGCTTCGCCGAGCAGATCGAACATCTCGGCCAGCGCCTTGGGCGTATTGAAGTCATTGGCCAGTGCGTAGCGGAACGTCGCGAGACTGGCAACCGCCTCGCTTTCAGCGTAGAGCGGGTCCTCCGGATCCTCCCCGTTTAGCCTGCCGAACCCCTCCCCCGACGCTCCCAGCGGGTTGTCCCTGAAGAAATTCCGCAGCCGCTCGACCCTGGCGACCGCTTCCTCCATCTGCTCAGGCCCGAAAGCCAGCGGCTGCCGGTAGTGACCCGAGATCAAGTACGCCACGACCGCCTCGCGCCCGTACGCGTCGAGCGCCTCGGAGAGCTGGAAGATGTTGCCGTCGGATTTCGACATCTTCTCGGCGGCGGTCTCGATCATCCCGTTGTGCATCCAGACCCGGGCGAAGGGCCGGCCGGCCGCCTCGGACTGGGCGATCTCGTTCTCGTGGTGGGGGAAGACGAGGTCGGAGCCGCCGCCGTGGACCGCGAAGCTCGCGCCCAGCTCCTGCTCGGCCATCACCGAGCACTCGATGTGCCAGGCGGGGCGCCCCGGGCCCCAGGGCGAGTCCCAGCTGGTGTCCTCGTCGGGCTTGTGCGCCTTCCAGAGGGCGAAGTCGAGCCGGTCCTCCTTCAGCGAGGCCGAGCCGGCGTCCTCGCCCTGGTCCATGTCCTCGGGCCGGCGGTTGGAGAGCTTGCCGTACTGCTTGAAGCTGCGGACCCGGAAGTAGACGTCGCCGCCGGACTCGTAGGCGTGACCGCCCTCGACCAGCTCGGCGATCAGGGAGACGATCCCATCGACGGTCTCGCTGGCCAGCGGCTCGGAGTCGGGGCGGCCGAGGCCGAGGCGATCGGTGTCGGCGAAGTAGGCGGCGGTCATCTCGGCGGCGAACTCGGCCGAGCCCTTCCTCGCCCCGCGCGCGGCAACGTAGATCTTGTCGTTGATGTCGGTGACGTTGACGACCAGCTTCGGGTCGTAGCCCTCGGAGCGCAGGAAGCGGGCGAAGAGCGAGAAGACGACGAAGGGTCGGGCGTTGCCGATGTGTATGCGGCTGTAGACGGTAGGGCCGCAGGCGTAGATCCCCACCCGCTCGCCCTCCAGGCGGCGCAGCTCCCCCGTCAGGGTGTCTTTGATCCTCACCTCCCGCATTGCGGAGGCGAGGTTAGATCAAAAAGTCCGGTAACCGGCGGTCGAGGCTTTGGACTCGTTGCCACGCAGCCAGCTGGGAGCGACCTCCTCGGCTTTCGCCTGGGCCTCGCGCCGGGCTTTGCTGACGCTCGCCTTGATCTCGTCCTCGGTCGCTTCCCGGACCCGCTCCTCGCGCCGCTGCGCCTGGACCCGGATCCGATCTGACTCCATCCTCACCTGCTCCTCGGCGCGGGCGCGGGCGGCCTCCTCGGCCTGGTGCTCGACTTTCTCGAGCAGCTGGCGCACGCTCTCCTCGGCTTCGCGGCGGACCTCCTCGGTCCCCTCCATCACCCGGCGCTCGATCTCGGTCTCGAGCCGGACCGCGGCCTCGTGCGACTCCGCCGCCGCGGCCTCGGCTTCGGCGGCGCGCTGCTCGGCGGCGGCGATCCGTTTGTCCGCCTCGGCGTGGATCTGCTGGCGGGCGCCCTCGAGCTTGACCTTGAAGTCCATCTCGGCCGACTTCTGCGCCTCCTCGACGGCGCTCTCGGCAGCGGCCTTCGCCTCGATCGCCTCGCGCTCGGCGGCTTCGCGCGCCTTCGAGGTCTGGGCGACGATCGCTTCGCGCTCCTTTTGCGAGCGCTGCTGAAGCTCCTCGAAACCGCTCTCGGCACGGTCGCGCCCGGCCTCGGCGGCGGCGACGCGGGACTGGGCCTCGACTTTCGCCTTGCGCTCGGCGGCGATCCGCTCGCGGGCCTCGGCGCTGACCTTACGCATCGTCAGCATCGCGGCCTCTTTGACCTGCTCCTTGACCGCGTCGGCGCGCTTCTCGGCGGCCTCAACCCGCTTCTCGCTGACCCTGACCCACTCCAGCGCCTGGTCGGCGACGCCGCGCACCGCGCGCGTCGCTTCCCCGACCTGCTTCAGCTGCCTAGCTGGGTCGCTCATCCCATCGCAAACTACTAGCCCGCCCGGAGGGGACCCCGCCGCAAAGCCCGCAAATTGCGCTTAGGCGGACTTCTCGGACTCGCGGGCGCGCAGGTCCTTCTTCAGGACCTTGCCGGTGGCGTTGCGCGGCAGCTCGTCAAGGAACTCAATTTCACGCGGGCTCTTGTAAGAGGCGAGGTTCGCCTTGACGTGGGCGGTCAGGTCCTGAGCCGAGACCTCGTTATCTGCCTCGACCACGACGAACGCCTTCAGGCGCTGGCCGAACTCGTCGTCCTCGACCCCGATCACGGCGACCTCGACCACCGAGTCGTGGTCGGCCAGCAGGTCCTCGACCTCGCGCGGGAAGACGTTCTCGCCGCCGGAGACGATCATCTCGTCGTCACGGCCGTCGATGAAGAGTCGGCCGGCGGAGTCGAAGTGGCCGACGTCGCCGCTCGAGTAGAGGCCGTCGATGACCTCCTTGCCGCCGCCGCCGGTGTAGCCCTCGAAGGCCATCTCGTTGCCGACGAAGATGCGGCCCACCTCGCCCTGCGGGACCTCCTTGCCGGCCTCGTCGTAGAGGCAGATCTTGGTCCCGCGCGGGGGCTTGCCGGCGGTGCCGGGGGCGGCGCGCAGGTCCTCCGGGGTGGCGACGGTCGCGTAGGCGACCTCGGTCGAGCCGTAGAGGTTGTAGACGTTGTCGCCGAAGCGGTCCATCCACTCGATCGCCAGCTCGCCGGGCAGCGCCGAGCCCGAGAGCGAGGTGATCTTCAGATCCGGCAGGCTGTAGCGGTCGAGCGTCTCGTCGGGCAGGGAGAGGATCCGCTGGACCATCACCGGCACCGCGGCGAGGACGTCGGCGCGGCTCTGCTCGGCCGCCCGCAGCGTCTCCTCCGGGTCGAAGCGGCGACGCAGGACCATCGTCGAGCCGGTCGGCAGGCTCATCACGAAGTGGAAGAAGCCCCAGGAATGGAAGAGCGGCGCCGCGATCATCATCGTCATCCCGGTGCGGAAGGGGATCTTGTCGATCAGCGAGGCGATCGCCATCAGCCCATCGGGGCTGGAGCGCTGGGCGCCCTTCGGGGTGCCGGTGGTACCGGAGGTAAGGATCACGAATTTCGGCTTCTCCGGGGGCGGCTTGTGATCGGCCTCGTCGCCGCCCTCGATCAGGCTGTCGAGAATCGGGCCCGCGACCTCGCCGTCGCACCAGGCGACGATCCGCGTCACCGAGTCGTCAACGTCCGCCGAGCAGGTCCCTGAACTCCTCGTCGTAGACCAGTGCCTTCGGGCCCTCGCGACGGGTCACCTCGGCCAGCTGCGGGCCGGCGAACATCGTGTTCAGGTAGAGCGCGCTGGCGCCGATCTTGGCCGCGGCCAGCGTCGCCTCGACGAAGCCGCGGTGGTTGCGGCACATGATCCCGATCCCGTCGCCGGGGCCGATCCCGAGCTGCGGCGAAGGCGTTGGCGAGGGCATTGGTGCGGCGGTGGAGGCGCTCCCAGCTGAGGGCGCCGCGCTCGTCGACGATCGCCAGCTCGTGCGGGTGGTGGATCGCCGCGGTCGTTACACCGAGAGCCGGGGAGGCGCCCCAGCGGAGGAAGGCGCCGCCGATTCTTCATCGCCTTGTCGGGCCGCATCGGCGCCACGATCCCCGCCTCGCGCAGCACCTTGACCTCGAAGATCGAGTCCGAGATCGAAGCGCGGATGCCGGCCGCGTTCAGCTTGGAGTTCGCCATCGCGCCGGGAAGACTATTCGCTCTCGACGCTCGCTACGGCCATGCAGGCGATCCCCTCGCCGCGACCGATGAAGCCCATGCCCTCGTTGCTGGTCGCCTTGACGCTGACCCGGGCGGAGGTGGCCTCGGCGATTGTCCGCTCCATCTCCGCCTTGTACGGGCCGAGGCGCGGCTGCTCGCAGATCAGGGTGGCGTCGATGTTGACGATCGGGCCGGCGATCGTGCCGACCACGGTGCGCAGGAGGTCGATCGAGTCGGCGTCCTTCCAGGCCGGGTCGTCGTCGGGGAACATCGTGCCGATGTCGCCGCCGCCGGCCGGCGCCGAGCAAGGCGTCGATCACCGCGTGGGTGAGGACGTCGGCGTCGGAGTGGCCTTCGAGGCCCTGGTCGTGCTCGATCTCGACCCCGCCGAGGACCAGCCGCCGGCCGGGCGCGAAGCGGTGGCTGTCGTAGCCAAGCCCGACCATGATCAGGGGACGCGGCTGCCGAGCGGAGCGAGGCTCCGCCGGCGCTCCTCGAAGACGCATATCTCGGAGATACCCAGCTCGTCGAGAAACTCGGACCGCGCGGTCATATTCGAACCCGACCTGCTCGGGCAAATGAGCGTCGGAGGACAGCGCGAAGGGGGCGCCGGCCTCGACGCACATCTCGGCGAACTCGCGTGAGGGGTAGAGCTCGCCGACCGGCTTGCGCAGCCCGGCGGTCGAGATCTCGACCGCGATCCCACTCTCGGCGATCGCCTCCACCGCCGGCTCGTAGAAGGCGCGCAGATCGCGGTCGGGCAGCGGTCGGGCGCGGCCCCAGACCTTGACCAGGTCCGGGTGGGCAAGGATGTCGAAGAGGCCGGAGCGGGCGCAAGCGGCCAGCGCCTCGAAGTAGCGGCGCCAGATCTCGTCGGCGTCGCCGACGCCGTCCCAGACGTCGAAGCCGTCGTGGTCGACGGCGGCGTCGCCCTCGCCGACGAAGTGGACCGAGCCGACGACGTAATCGAAGTCGCGCGGCTCGAGCAGGGCGGCGATCCGCTCCTCCGCCCCGGGCACGTAGTCGCACTCGATCCCGAGCCGCAGCGGCGTGCCGCGGACGAACTCGCAGTAGGCGTCGATGTCGTCGACGGCGTTCTCGACCCAGAGCGGGTGGGTCCAGAGGTCGAGCGCCTGGCGGAAGCGGTAGACGTGCTCGGAGACGCCCAGCTCCTCGATCCCGGCGGCCTCGGCCGCGGCGAGGTAGCGCTCGACGTTCTCGGCGGTGAAGTAGCGCTCGAATGTGGTCCCACCCTCGTCCGGGCGCAGGTGCAGGTGGTAGTCGGTCAGCATGCGAACGCGAGCATAGACTTCGCGCCGAATGGGCCGTCAGCTCCTCTTCCTGCTTGTCGCCTTCGCCGCCGGCACCGGGCTGGCCCTGCTGCTGGGCGCGAAAAACCTCGGCACCGCGATGGGCATCGGCCAGCTCTGCTTCGCCGCGGTCCTGGTCTTCGTACTGCTGCGGGACTAGCCGCGGTCGCGGTCGGCCAGCAGCAGCTCGGCGACGCGCAGGTCGAGCGGCGTCGTCACCTTCAGGTTCTCCACCTCGACCGGGTGGATGAGGACGGTGCCACCGGTCCGCTCGACGAGCATCGCCTCGTCCGTCGCCTCCTCCGGCCGCTCAGCGGCGGCCAGCGCCGCTCGCAGCGCCTCAGTGCGGAACAGCTGCGGCGTCTGCGCACCCCATAGCTGGGAGCGATCCTGAGTCGTCTCTCACGACTTGTCGGTTCCTTTGTCGCCTCCTGGTTGACAAAGGAACCACGCTTGACGGTGTCGGTGACCGGGGCGGCGGCGATGACGCCGGCGGCCTCCGGCGCCGCGTCGAGGTCGGCGACCAGGGCTTCGACCAGCTCCGGCGTCAGCAGCGGCCGGGCGGCGTCGTGGATCGCGACGTACTCGGTCCCCACCGCCTCGAGGGCGTTGGCGACCGACTGCGCGCGGGTGGCACCCCCCTCGACGACGCCGAGGTCGTGGCCGCCGAAGTCGCCGATGTGCCCCGGCGGGGCGGCGACGACGATCGAGCGCACCGAGTCGCACGCCCGGAAGGCATCGATCGACCACTCGACCATCGGCCTCCCCGCGACGAGCACGAAGGCCTTCGGGCCGCCGGCTCCGAGACGCTCCCCGGAGCCGGCTGCCGCGATGACGGCGGTTACTGCCGATCCTCTACGCGGACGCCGTGGCGGCGAAGCGCTCCTCCAGCAGTCCGTCGAGGTACTCTTCCGCGCCTTCCTCGTCCTTGTCGAGCGCGTACATGAACTCCGAGGCGAGGATCTTCTTCGCCCGCGTGTACATCTGCTTCTCGCCGGTGGAGAGACCCTTTTCCATCTCCCGGATGGCGAGGTTGCGGACGACCTCGGCCAGCTCGAAGACGTCGCCGGTCTTGATCTTCTCGCGGTTGTACTTGAAGCGCCGGTTCCAGTTCTTCGGCATCTCGGAGACGTCGTCAGTGAGGACGTTTGTGACCTTCTTGATTTCGTCCTCGTCGATAATCCGCCGCAAACCCGCCTTGCCGGCGTTTTCGCAGGGAACCATCACCGTCAGCTCGTTGTGGAGGATCTTGATCGTGAGGTATTCACGCTCCTCCCCCATCAGCTCTCGCGTCTCTTTTGCCATCACCAGTCCCGCGCCGTGGTGCGGGTAGACGACCTTGTCACCTTCCTCGAAGTCGCAGACGTATTCCACGTCCTCCTCGAAGACGGCTTCTACGGTGGCCTCGTCTAGCTCGGAAATCGGTGACTCCTTTCGTTGTTCGACGGCGGTGGTGCCGTCAGCTCTGCAAGTACCGGTCGACCAGATCGACCTCTTGAAGCCGGCGCAGGCCCTCGCGGATGTCCTTGGCCCTGGCGGGCCCGACTCCGTCGACGGCGGCGAGCTCTTCGCCCGAGGCACGCCAGCACCTCGTCGAGCCCGCCCAGCTCCTGGGTGATCTTCTGGACGACAAGCTTGGGGATCCGCGGGACCCGGCCCAACACCCGGTATCCGCGCGGCGCGACCGGGAAGTCCAGGGTGTTGACCTTGCGGTCGTAGCCGAGCAGCTCGGCGAGGCGACCGAAGTCGAGCACGTCCTGGTGGGGCATCCGGCCCAGCGCCTGCAGCACCGCGGTCAGGTTCCCCTCGGAGTCTTCGACGCTGTAGTCCCGGATCAGCGCGGTCTTGTCGGCGGCGACGCCGACCATCGTCTCCTCCAGCTGCATCTCGATCAGCCGGCCCTCGGTGCCGAGCTCGACGATGTAGCGCTCGACCTCGACCGCCATCCGCGTCACCAGCTCGGCCCGCTGGAGGGCGGAGAGGGCATCGTGGAGGACGACGCCGCCGTCGAACTCGAGCTGCGTCAGCCGGGCCGAGACCTGATCGAGGCGCTGGCGGTACTTCTCGAGGGTCGCCAGGCCCTGGTTCGCTTTGGCGAGCACGGCGGGGATGTCCTGGAGGATGTACTTGGTCCCCTCGACGTAGAGGGAGACGACGTCGCGGCGCTGGGAGATCGCGATGACCAGCGCCGTGGTCTGTTTGGAGACGCGCTCCGCGGTGCGGTGCCGGGTGCCGGTCTCCGAGCTGAGGATCGTCGGGTCCGGCATCAGCTGGACGTTGGCCCAGGCGATCTTCGTCGCCTCGCCGTTGAGGACGATCGCGCCGTCCATCTTCGCCACCTGGTAGAGCATCGCCGGCGTGTAGTCGACGTCGAGCTTGATCCCGCCGGAGAGCAGATGCGAGATGTCATCGAGGTCGCCGACGACCAGCAGACCGCCGGTACGCGAGTGGACGATGTTGTCGATCCCCTCCCGCAGCGCGCCGCCTGGCGCAACCACGTCGAGGGCTCTTAGAAGTCGGGGATCCTGGCGTTCTGAAAGCTCGTGAAGCTCATCCCCAGACAAATCAGGCATCGCCTAAGAGAATGGCAGAAACGGCTCTGCAATGCGGTCTGGCGATATCCATGTGGACAGGTCGGAATTGCCGTTTGTCAAGCGAGCCTAAAGATGGAAGCGCTTGTGGTGCATGTGGTGCCGCGGATGCCCCTCCGGCAGGGCGCCGGGGTCGCGGACGAAGGCCCAGGTGAGGGCGGCGCCGATCGCACAGAGGGCGACCGCGACCCAGGTCGAGTCGGCGATCGCGGCGGCGAAGGAGTGGCCGTCGCCGAGCAGGGCGTGGAAGACGGCGCCGGTGGCAGCGAGGGCGACGGCACCGGCGAGGACCCGGTCCATCGCCAGCACCCCGGAGGCGATTCCCGACCTTCTCCCCCGGCATCGCCGCCATCGCCGCGGTCGACATCGGCGCGTAGACGAGGCCGAGGGCGATCCCGAACAGCAGGTAGCCGACGAGCAGCAACCCGTAGGGGCTGTCGGCATCGATCCGGGTGAGGACGAGCAGACCGACGGTGCCGCAGAGCATCCCCGCGGTCATCAGCCGGCGGGCGCCGAAGCGGCCGATCAGGCGGCCGGAGAAAGGCGAGATGAAGACCATCGGCGCCGTCACCGGCAGGATCATCAGCCCGCTGAGGACCGGCGAGTGATCGCGGACGTCCTGCAGGTACTGGGGCTGGAAGAACATCACCGCCCAGTAGGCGCCGACCAGGGCGAAGGCGGCGGCGCTGGCGCCGAAGTAAGGGCCGTTGCGGAAAAGGGCGAAATCGACGATCGGCTCGCGGACCCGGTGCTCGATCGCCCAGAAAGCACCGAGGGCGAGGAGGCCGGCGGCGGCCAGGGCCAGCACCATGCCAATGGACCAGGCCTGCGACTGGACCAGGGCGAGAACCACGGCGGTGAGGCCGGCGCTGAGCGCCGCGAGGCCGGGCCAGTCGATCCGCGAGCCGGCGCCGGGATCGGTCGACTCCGGCGCGGCGGCAACGGTGATCGCGATCCCGAGCGCCAGAATCGGCAGGTTCATCCAGAAGATCACCCGCCAGTCGAGTTCGATCAGCAGGCCGCCGGCCAGCGGTCCGATCGCCAGGGCGATCGCCGAGACGGCGGCCCAGATCCCCAGCGCCCGCGGCTGCTCCTCGGCGGGGAAGACGTTGCAGACAAGCGCCAGGGAGAGCGAGAGCATCGGCGCCGCCCCCGCCCCCTGCAGGATCCGGCCGAGGATCAGCGCCTCCTGGTTACCGGCGGCGCCGGAGACGACCGAGCCGACGGCGAACAGCACCATGCCGACGAGGAACACCCGCTTGCGCCCGAACATGTCGCCCAGCCGCCCGGCGGTCACCACCAGCACCGCGATCGTCAGCAGGTACCCGTTCATCACCCACTGCAGCCCCTCGGCGCTCGCATCCACGTCATGCCGAATCTCCGGCAGCGCCAAGGCGACCACGGTCGAGTCCAGCATCAAGATGAAGAGCCCCGCGCAGGCCCCCGCCAAGGTCCACCACTTGCGATCCACGGCGGCGACGGTATCTCCTAAGGCGGAGGTTCCAGGCTCACCTGTAGGGGGGAACAGCTGGTTCAGCGAGTCCGCGTCAGTACACCTATACGGGGCACTGGCGCGACAGGCGTCAGCTGAAGAGCTGTCGTAAGAGGGTGCCGGTGGGGGTGTCCCGGGTACTCAGCATGGAGCCGGGCCGCAAGCTCTCGAGGCGTCAGCCGAATTTCGTTCCTCCCGGCGGAGGTGCTCCCGGGGCACCCCCACCGGCACCCTCCCCACCGCTAATGCGTCGAGACCAGATCCTTCGCGGGGTCGATGCCCCAGCGGTCGCCGACCGCGGCCAGATCGTCGTTGAGCGGCCAGCGGTCGGGGCGCTCTTCGCCCTCGTGTTCGGGGCTGGCGCCCTTCAGGGCCATGCGAGCCGGTGTTGTCGCCGATCGCGCGGATCTCGGCGACGTCCTCGGCGGTGAGGCGCTGCTCGGCGGGCATCTTCGCCAGTTCGAGCGCGCTTGGCCTCGATCGGGCAGGCCTCCTCGCCGATCTCCTGGATCAGGGTCGGGGCGACGCACTCGACCGCGGGGTGGGCGAGGTTCCACTGGCAGGCGAGCTGGATCGGGGTCAGCTTGGCCCGTTCGGCGATCGGCAGCAGCTGGTCGAGCTTCTCGACCCCGGCCTCGATCCAGCCCGTCGGGACGGAAGCTGCGGTGGTCGTACTCGGCCAGCTCCATCCCCGGCCGCAGGTCGCCCCAGAAGAGGCCGCCGTAGTCGACGACGCGGGTCAGCACCTTGACCTCGTGGCGCGCGGCGGCGTCGAGGCAGAGCTCGCCGGGCCAGGGCTCGAGCGGGTTGAGGATGACCATCGCCCAGTCGATCCGGTCGCCGAAGCGCTCGAGGCAGGCGATCAGGTCGAGGGTGAAGCCGTTGGCCGGCCCCGGCGCGACGCCGATCCGCGCCGTCAGCCCGGCCTCGCGCAGCGCCGCCATCCCGTCCCAGACGACCTCGCTGGAGTAGCCGATGCGGTCGGGGTTGTGGAGCAGCAGCAGGTCGAAGCGAGTCGGCGCCGATCCGCTCCAGGCTCGCCTCGGTCGCCATCCGCAGGTAGCTGCGCGTACTCGTCGGGCCCGCGCAGCGCGCGGGTCGGTGAAGCGCGGGAAGCCTTTCGGGCCGTTCGCGCTCGCCCTCGTAGAAGTCGTGGCCGACGGCGCCGACCAGGCTGTAGCTCCTCGCGCGGCACGCCCTCCAGCGCCCGGCCGAGCACCCGGTCGGCCTCGCCCTGCCCGTAGGCGTCGGCGGTGAGGACGGTGTCGATCCCGCCCCCGGGGCGCAGCAGCGCGACCAGCCGCTCCTCCTCGATCGTCTCGCCGAAGTGGAGGAAGCGCCCGCCGCTCCAGGTGCCGATCGCGCGTGCGGCCGGGCTCGCTCACCGGCTGTCGCCCGGCTCAGGTTCTGGCTGCCGTCGCCGGCCGTCGTCGGGACCGTCGTCCGCGGGCCCGCTGCTCGCCGTCGTCCTGCTTGGCGCCGACGCCGACCTTCTCGCGGCTCGGGCTTCTCGGCCGCTTTCGCTTTCGGCTTCTTCGGCGCGATGATCTCCAGGCTCAGCGGTTTGTCCTCCTCGTCGCCGGAGGCGTCGCGGGCGACCATCACGGTCGAGCCGGGGGTCATCTCGCCCTGGCGCAGGACTTCGTCGGCCAGCGGGTCCTCGATGTAGCGCTGGATCGCGCGGCGCAGCGGGCGGGCGCCCATCGAGGGGTCCCAGCCTTTCTCGACCAGGAGGTCCTTGGCCTCCTCGGTCAGCTCCAGCTGCAGTTCGTGCTCGGCGACCTGGACGCGGACCCGGGTGATCATCAGGTCGATGATCTCCTTGACCTCGTCCTTGGCGAGCTTGTGGAAGACGATCACCTCGTCGATCCGGTTGAGGAACTCGGGCCGGAAGACTTTTTTCAGGTCGCTCATGATCCGGTTCTTCATGTCGTCGTAGGACATGCCGGTCTCGTCGGAGACGGTGAACCCGATCGAGGTGTTCTTGGAGATCTCCGAGGCGCCGATGTTCGAGGTCATGATCACGATCGCGTTGCGGAAGTCGACCGTGCGGCCCTGGGCGTCGGTGAGGCGCCCGTCCTCGAGGATCTGCAGGAGGATGTTGAAGACGTCCGGGTGGGCCTTCTCGATCTCGTCGAGCAGCAGCACCGAGTACGGCTTGCGGCGCACGGCCTCGGTCAGCTGGCCGCCCTCGTCGTAGCCGATGTAGCCCGGAGGCGAGCCGACCAGGCGGCTGACCGCGTGCTTCTCCATGTACTCGGACATGTCGATCCGGATCATCGCCTCCTCGTCGCCGAAGAGGAAGTCGGCGAGGGTGCGGGCGAGCTCGGTCTTGCCGACCCCGGAGGGGCCGAGGAAGATGAACGAGCCGGCCGGCCGCTTCGGGTCCTTGATCCCGGCGCGGGAGCGGCGGATCGCTTTCGAGACGGCGGTGATCGCGACCTCCTGGCCGATCACGCGCTTGTGGAGTTCCTCCTCCATGCGGATCAGCTTCTTGGTCTCGGCCTCGGTCAGTTTGAAGACCGGGATGCCGGTCCACATCGAGACGATGTCGGCGATCTCCTCTTCGCCGACGACTCGGGCCGCTCGCCGTTCTCGCCCTCGGCCCACTCGTCTTCGAGCTGGCGCTTGCGGGTCGTCAGCTGGCGCTCGGTGTCGCGCAGGTTGGCGGCCTTTTCGAACTCCTGGGCCTCGATCGCGGCCTCCTTCTCGCGCCGCGTCGTCTCGATTTCCTCCTCGAGGTCGCGGTAGACGGGCGGCGTGCTCATCGACTTGATCCGCATCCGCGAGCCGGCCTCGTCGATCAGGTCGATCGCCTTGTCGGGCAGGAAGCGGTCGGAGATGTAGCGGTCGGCGAGCTCGGCGGCGGCGTCCAGCGCGTCGTCGTTGATCGTCACCCGGTGGTGCTGTTCGTAGCGCTCGCGCAGCCCCTCGAGGATCTTGACCGTGTCCTCGGGCGAGGGCTGGTCGACCCTGATCTGGGCGAAGCGGCGCTCCAGCGCCGAGTCGCGCTCGAGGTACTTGCGGTACTCGTCGAGCGTGGTCGCGCCGATCGTCTGCAGCTCGCCGCGGGCCAGGGCCGGCTTCAGGATCGAGGCGGCGTCGATCGCGCCCTCGGCGGCGCCGGCGCCGACCAGGTTGTGGAGCTCGTCGATGAAGAGGATGATGTCGCCGCGCTGGGTGATCTCTTTCATCACCTTCTTGAGGCGCTCCTCGAACTCGCCGCGGTACTTGGAGCCGGCGACCAGGGCGGCCAGGTCGAGCGTGTAGATCTGCTTGTTCTTCAGCAGCTCCGGCACCTCGCCTTTGTTGATCCGCGCGGCCAGGCCCTCGACCACGGCGGTCTTGCCGACGCCGGGCTCGCCCAGCAGCACCGGGTTGTTCTTGGTGCGGCGGGAGAGGATCTGCATGATCCGCTCGATCTCGGTCTCGCGACCGATCACCGGGTCGAGCTTGCCCTCCTCGGCGAGGCGGGTCAGGTTGCGACCGAACTGGTCGAGCAGTTTCGAAGACTTTTTGCCCTCGCCCTGGCCGCCGCCACCGCCGCCGCCCTGGCGGCGGCCGCCGGGGCCGGAGAGCATCCGGATCACCTCGTTGCGGATCTTGTCGGAGTCGGCGTCGAAGTCGAGCAGGATGCGGGCGGCGACGCCCTCGTTCTCACGCACCAGGCCGAGCAGGATGTGCTCGGTGCCGATGTAGTTGTGGCCGAGCGAGAGCGCCTCGCGCAGCGCCAGCTCGAGCACCTTCTTGGCGCGCGGCGTGAACGGGATCTGGCCGGAGGTGACCTCCTCGCCGGAGCCGACGATGCGGACGACCTGCGAGCGGACGCGTTCGACCGTGATGTCGAGGGACTCGAGGACGCGGGCGGCCAGGCCCTCCTCCTCGCGCAGCAGCCCGAGCAGGATGTGCTCGGTGCCGATGTAGTTGTGCTTGAGCGTCCGCGCCTCCTCCTGCGCTAGGACGACGACCTGGCGAGCTCGCTCGGTGAATCGCTCGAACAAATGAATACCTCTTCCTGGTCGAAACCCGGGATGACCCGGGTTAGTACCGGCGGACGCCTTGATCGATATCGGGAGGCGCCCATGTGTCCCTTAACTCTACCGGGAGTCGCCAGTCCGGCTTCTGAGCGCCTCGAGCACGCTAAGAGCGGGATTTCAGGCGGCTTCCGGCACGAATTCGTCGAGCCTTCAGGTGCGCATCGCCGGGAACAGCAGCACTTCGCGCAGGCTGCGGCGCCCGGTCAGCATCATCACCAGGCGGTCGATCCCGAGCCCGACGCCGCCGGTCGGCGGCATCCCCTGTTCGAGCGCCTCGACGAAGGCCTCGTCGTAGGGCTGGGCCTCCTCGTCGCCGCGCTCGAGCTCGGCCGCCTGCTGCTCGAAGCGGCGGCGCTGCTCGTCGGGGTCGTTGAGCTCGCTGAAGGAGTTGGCGATCTCGACCCCGCCGACGAAGGCCTCCCAGCGCTCGACCAGCCCCGGCTCGGAGCGGTGCGCCTTGGCGAAGGGCGAGAGCTCGACCGGGTAGTCGAAGACGAAGGTCGGCTGGATCAGCCCCGGCTCGACCTCGCTTGCGAGAGCAGGCCGTCGACCAGCTTGCCCCAGCCCTCCTTCGGGTCGGGCTCGGTCCCCATCGCCTGCGGCCAGCGCCTCGCGGGTCGGGTGCTCGGCGATGTCGATGCCGGCCCGCTCGAGGATCGCCTCGCGCAGGGTGATCCGCCGCCAGGGCGGCGCGAAGTCGATCTCGACCTCGCCGCGCTCGACCTTGGTCGTCCCCAGCACCCGCTCGGCGACCTCGGCGACCAGCAGCTCGAGGTCGTGCGCGGTCTTCTCGTAGTCGGCGTAGGCCTCGTACCACTCGAGCATCGTGAACTCGGGGTTGTGCTTGTGCGAGACGCCCTCGTTGCGGAAGTCCTTGCCGAGCTCGTAGACGCGGTCGATGCCGCCGACGACGAGGCGCTTGAGGTAGAGCTCGGTCGCGATCCGCAGGTAGAAGTCGCGGTCGAGCGCGTTGTGGTGGGTGGTGAAGGGGCGCGCCAGGGCGCCGCCGTAGAGCGGCTGCAGGACCGGCGTCTCGACCTCGACGAAGCCGTGCTCGTCGAGCCAGCGGCGGATCTCGGAGATCGTGCGGGCGCGGGTCGCGGAAGATGCGGCGGCTCTCCTCGTTGGCGATCAGGTCGAGCTCGCGGCGGCGGAAGCGGGTCTCGGTGTCCTCGAGGCCGTGGAACTTGTCGGGCGGCGGGCGCAGGCTCTTGGCCAGCAGGCGCCAGTGGTCGATCGCCAGCGAGAGCTCGCCGCCGCGCCGGGTCGCCATCGCCGTCCCCTCGACGCCGACGATGTCGCCGAGGTCGAGGTCGACCAGCAGCTCGTAGGCCTCGTCGCCGAGCAGGTCCTCGCGGGCGTGCAGCTGGATCTGGCCGCTGCCGTCGCGGAGGTCGAGGAAGCAGGCCTTGCCGTGGCCGCGGCGGGCGACGATCCGCCCGGCGACCCGGTGGCGGGAGTCGGTCTCGACCCCCGCCGCCAGCCCCTCGTGGGCGGCCCGCACCTCGGCGATCTCCTCGCGCTCGGAGAACTCGTGCGGGAACGGCTCGATCCCCGCCTCGCGGATCCGCTCCAGCTTCTCGCGCCGGTCGCCGAGGACGTCGGAGAGCTCCTGCTGCTCAGTGGGCTCGCTCATCGGGGCGCGAGCCTACCGACCGCTCAGGCTTTCTCGATCTTGGTGATTTTGAGTTTTTTCTTCGGCCCGCGCGGGACCTCGACGGTGACGATGTCGTTGCGCTTGTTGCCGATCAGCGCCTTGCCGATCGGCGACTCGTTGGAGAGCTTGTGCTCGAGCGGGTTGGCCTCGGTCGAGCCGACGATCTGGAATTTCTGCGAGTCGCCGGTTTTCTGGTCTTTGACGTGGACGATCGAGCCGAAGCCGACCTCGTCGGTGCCGAGCGCCTTCTCGTCGATCACCGTGGGCGCGGCGCAGTCGCTCCTCGAGCTGGGCGATCCGCGCCCTCGAGCAGGGCCTGTTCGTTCTTGGCGTCGTCGTATTCGGCGTTCTCGGAGATGTCGCCGAATTCGCGCGCCTCCTTGATCCGCGCCGCGACCTCGCGGCGTTTGGTCGTCGAGAGGTACTCGATTTCCTCTTTGAGCTTCTCCAGCCCCTCGGGGGTGATGACGGCCTGACGACTCACTTGAACGACCTCGCTTTGGATTGGAAGAGGGAGCCTGGCCGGTCTCCCAGACCGAAAAAAACGCCCGGATGCGCCCAATCAACGGCGGCACACCCGGGCACGGAAGTCGCGGGATTATAGCGAGGGTGGCCGGCCGGCCAATAGGGCCTGGACGGCCCGTTCAGGCGACCGCGGCAGGCGCCGCGAGGGAGCCGATCAGCTCCCGCGCCCGAGGCAGATCGGCGCTGCGCTGCAGCTCGTCGGCGACCTCCTTGCGGCGCCTCGAGCCGCTCCACGTACCAGGGGTAGAACTTGCGCAGGTAGCGCTTCGCCCGCTCGCTCGCCGAGGTGCTCCTCGGCGCGGTCGATCACCCAGAGCAGCTCGGCGACGATCTCCTCGCGGCCCGGCGGCTCGCTGCGGCGGCCGGTCAGTTCCTCGAACACCCAGGGGTTGCCGAGCGAGCCGCGGGCGATCATCACCGCGTCGGCGCCGGACTCCTCGTAGGCGCGGCGGGCGGCCTCGGCGCTGGCGAGGCCGCCGGAGACGATCACCGGCACCTCCACCCGCTCGACCAGCTCGCGGGTCAGCTCGTAGTCGGGCTTGCCCTTGTGGCCCTTGGTCGCGGCGCGCGGGTGGAAGGCGATCGCCGCCACCCCGGCCTCCTCGGCGAGGCGGATCGCCAGCTCGAAGCCGGAGCGGTCGCCGGCCTCGATCCCGGAGCGCAGCTTCACCGTCACCGGCAGGCCGCTGCCCTCGGCGGCGCCGCGGGCGAGCGCCAGGGCGAGCTCGGGATCGCGCAGGAGCTGGGCGCCGGCGCCGGTCTTGCGCACCTTCGGCACCGGGCAGCCCATGTTGATGTCGATCAGGTCGGCGCCGGCCTCGGCGGCGATCTCGGCGCCGGAGCGCATCACCTCGGCGTCGTGGCCGAAGAGCTGGATCGAGACCGGGTGCTCGTCGGGGTGGATCCGCATCAGGTCCCGCAGGGTGCGCTCGTTGCGGTAGTGGAGGGCGAAGCTGGAGACCATCTCCGAGACGGCGAGCCCGGCGCCGTGGCGTTTGGCCTGCAGGCGCACGAACCAGTTGCCGATCCCGGCCAGCGGCGCCAGCAGGACCCGGTTGGCGATCGGCACGCCGCCGATCTCGAAGGGGTCGGTCAGGGCCGGGCGGGCCGCGCCGTTGTCACCGGTTGCGCTCATGGATCAGTCGCAGTCCCTTCAAGGTCAGCAGATCGTCGACCTCGTCGATCGTCTCGGTGAAGGGGACGACGGCCGCGGCGTAGCCGCCGGTGGCGAGCAGCCGCGGGTTCGGCAGTTCCTCTTCGATGCGGCGGACGATGCCGTCGATCAGGCCGGCGAAGCCGAAGATGAAGCCGGAGTTGATCGCCGCTGCGGGTCGAGCGGCCGATCGCCTCCTGCGGCTCTTCGAGGTCGATCCGGGTGATCCGGGCGGCGCGCTCGATCAGGGCGCTGAGCGAGGGCGCGAGGCCGGGGCCGATCGCGCCGCCGAGGTACTCGCCGTCGGCGGAGACGCAGTCGATGTTGATCCCGGTGCCGAAGTCGACCGAGACGCAGGCCTCGCCGAAGCGCTCGTAGGCGGCGATCGCGTTGACCAGGCGGTCGGCGCCGACCTCGAGCGGGTTCTCGATCCGGATCGGCATCCCGGTCTTGACCCCGGGGCCGATCGTCAGGCAGCTCGGCGTCGAGGTAGCGTGCCGAGAGCTCTTCGAACTGGCTGCCCAGCGGCGGCACGACCGAGGAGACGCAGACCGCGTCGACATCCCCGAAGGCGCAGCCGCTGAGCGAGAAGAGGCCGGCGATGCGCTCGGCCAGCTCGTCGCCGGTCGCCCCGGAGCGGGTCTGGAAGCGCCAGTGCTCGACCAGGCTCTCGCCGTCGAAGGCGCCGAGGTGGGTCTGCGTGTTGCCGACGTCGACCGCGAGGAGCATCGCGGGATTATCGCGGGCGGCGACTGGCCAGGTAGCCAGTTCGGGTCCGTTGCGCATAGGATCGCCCAGATGAGCACCCGCCTCTACGTGATTCCGGCCTCGCACCCGAGCATCGCCGTCCAGCTGATGCTCGAGCACAAGGGGATCGAGTACAAGCGCACCGACCTGCTGCCGGTGATCTCCAAGGTGGCCCTCCGCGCGGTCGGCTTCCCCGGCAACACGGTGCCGGCGCTGAAGATCGACGGCGACAAGGTCCAGGGCTCGCGGCAGATCGCCCGGGAGCTGGAGCGGGTCCGCCCCGAGCCGGCGCTCTTCCCCTCCGACCCGGCCAAACGGGCCGAAGTCGAAGAGGCCGAGCGCTTCGGCGACGAGGAGCTGCAGCACCCGATCCGCCAGATCCTCTGGTGGGCGATCAAGCACGAACGCGCGCCGCTGCGCAGCTACTCGGAGGGCGCCAAGATCGGGATGCCGATCGGTCTGGCGATGAAGACCGCGGCGCCGATCGTCGCCCTCTCGGCCCGCTTCAACGAAGCCAGCGACGAGAACGCCCGCAAGGCCCTGGCGGCGCTGCCGGCGATGCTCGACCAGGTCGACGCCTGGGTGCAGAGCGACCTGCTGGGCGGCGAGCGGCCGAACGCCGCCGACTTCCAGATCGCGCCGAGCATCGGCCTGGCGATGACGCTGGACGACCTGCGCCCAGCGATCGAGGGGCGCCCCGCGGAGTCGCTGGCGCAGCGCTTAGTCCCGAACTACCCCGGCAAGATGCCGCCGGTGCTGCCGGCCGAGTGGCTGACGCCGCTGCGCGGCAGCTGAGGCAGGCTCAGGGCCGCGGGGCGGCGCGGCGGAGCAGCTTGAAGCGGCTGTAGCGGAGCGAGTCCGCTTCGATCGGGCCGTAGACCAAGCGGGTACCGGCGACGATCAGGATCAGGCCGAAGACGATCAGGGCCAGCCACGGCAGGCCACCGGAGCTCGGGGCGACCTCGGCGGTCGCGGCGGCAGCCGAGGCGGTCGCCGAAGAAGCCGAGACGCCCTTGACGCCGCTCGATCCGGTCAGCAGCGCGTCGGCCTTGCCGAGGCCGACATGGGCATCGACCGGAGCGGGCGGCTCGGGGGCCGGCTTCACCGGGGCCGGTTCGGGTTCCGGCGCGGGCGTGCTCACGGGTTCCCGGGGTTCGGGCTGCGGCGCGGCTCCGGAGGAGCCGGTCGAAGGTTCCGGCGCAGGCGCGGGGCTTGGAGCCGGCGGTGGACTGGGGGCCGGCTTCGGGGTGGAAGGGCTCGAGCTGCCGCCGCTGCCCAGCGAGCTTCCCTGCTGGGTTCCGGTCGACCCGCCGCTGGAGCCTTCGGAGGCGCCGCCCTGCGGGACCCAGCCCGTCGACGGCGGCGGGCTTTCGGCCGTCGATTCGGTCGTTTCGGTGGTTTCCGCCATCGCGCTCGCGGGCGCGAACATGAGCAGGGCGGATGCCACAATCAAGAACGAAAGAGGGAGACGACGAGCGCCGCGCAACTTCTTCATCTCCGGCCTCGGCTCGTCATCGATCGCATACCTGGACGGATATTCTAGTTCGGTATGCCCAAATGCTGCGGAGAAACTTTGCTTGGAGCGAGAAGAAGTTGAGGTTTTGGCTCGGAGGAGCGGCCGGCGCGATGCTCGCGACGGCCGTCGGCCTCCTCATCTCCGTCAGCGCCCCGGCCGCCCCACCGAACCTCGTCGTCGAAGGCAGCGACGCGGAAATCGGCGGGACCATCCACGCAACTGCGGAACTCTCCGAAAGCCCGGGCGCCGAAGGAGAAATCAGCTTCGAAGTCTTCGGGGCCGACGACCCGACCTGCACCGGGACGGCGCTGGCGCAGAGCTCGGCCGCGGTCAACGGCGAAGGCCAGTACCTCTCCGAAGACTTCGAACCGCCCACCGCCGGCCCTTACTACTGGACGGCGCGCTACTCGGGCGACGAAAACGGAAACGAACCGGCCGAAGCGGTCTGCGGCGCCACCTCCGACGTCGCCAAGGCGAGCCCGGAAATGACCGGCAGCGCCAGCTCAGGCACCCTCGGCGAAACCATCCACGACGAAGTGACGCTGAGCGGCGGCTTCTCCCCCGGTGGCGAAGTGGTCTTCTCGGTCTACGGACCGAACGACACCGCCTGCGAAACGCCGCTGGACACGAGCACCGCGACGGTCGCCGGCGACGAAGCCGTCTCCGAAGACTTCACTCCGCAGGGGGCCGGGGAATTCCGCTGGTCGGCCGGCTACGAAGGCGACGCCGACAACGAACCGTTCCTGCTCGGCTGCGAAGCCGGCGGGCAGACCTCCACCGTCGCCAAAGCCTCGCCGGGTATGACGGGGGCTGCGACCTCGACCGTGGTCGTCGGCGGCACGATCACCGACCAGGTGAGCCTCAGCGGCGGCTTCTCGCCCGGGGGGCAGATTGCCTTCCGCGCCTACGGCCCGGGCGATGCGACCTGCGGGACGACCCCCGCCTACGAAGCCACGGTCGCCGTCAACAAAGGCAACGGCTCCTACTCCCCCGCCGGCTTTGCCCCGGGACCGGGGGTGTATCGGTGGACGGCCGAATACGAAGGCGACGGCAACAACGAGACGGTCGGCCTGGCGTGCAACGCCGGCGGGCAGAGCTCCACCGTCACCAAAGCGACCCCCGGGCTGACCGGCGGCGCCAGCTCAGGCGTGGTCGGCGCCGACATCCACGACACGGTGACGGTGACGGGAGGCTCCTCGCCGAGCGGCGAAGTGACCTTCCGCGTCTACGCGCCCGAAGACACGACCTGTACGACGGTCCTGGAAACGACCACCGTGCCGATCTCCGGCGGCAAAGCGACCTCAGGCGATTTCGCCTCGACCCAGGCCGGCGAATTCCGCTGGAAAGCGAGCTACCCGGGCGACGCCGACAACGAAGCGGCCGAACTGCCGTGCAACTCCGCCAACCAGACCTCGACCGTCGCCAAGGCATCGCCCGGTCTGACGGGGTCGGCGACCTCGACCGTGGTCGTCGGCGGCACGATCACCGACCAGGTGAGCCTCAGCGGCGGCTTCTCGCCCGGGGGGCAGATTGCCTTCCGCGCCTACGGCCCGGGCGATGCGACCTGCGGGACGACCCCCGCCTACGAAGCCACGGTTGCCGTCAACAAAGGCAACGGCTCCTACTCCCCCGCCGGCTTTGCCCCGGGACCGGGGGTGTATCGGTGGACGGCCGAATACGAAGGCGACGGCAACAACGAGACGGCCGGGCTGGCCTGCAACGCGAGCGGGCAAAACTCCGCTGTGGGGACGATCGCCGTGACCCTGACGGCCGGCGCCGCCGGGGGCACGGTCGGGGCTTCCGTCGCCGCCACCGCGATCATCTCCGAAGGCGCGACCCCGACGGGGCAACTCGTCTTCACTGCTTTCCCGCCCAACGACACCGCCTGCTCCGGCGCCCCGGTGTTCAGCTCGACCGTCAAAGTCGCGGGCAACGGCAGCTACCGCTCTGACGCCTTCGAGCCCAACCGGGTCGGCACCTTCCGCTGGACCGTCGCCTACTCGGGCGACGCCAACCACGACCCCGCCTCGGTCGCCTGCGGGAAAGCGGCTTCGTCGATCTCCCAGGCCAAGCCCTCGATCGCCGGCGTGGTCCCGCAGCAGATCACCGTCGGCACCCCCTTCAGCGACGCGGCGACCCTGAAAGGCGGCTTCGCCCCGAACGGAACGGTCACTTTCCGCATCTACGGCCCGGTCGCCAGCGGCTGCACCGGGCCCGCCTTCGTCAACATCGTCGGGGTCAAGGGCAACGGCACCGTCAACTCGGACCCCTTCGTCGCCCTGCGGCCCGGCCGCTACAGCTTCGCGGTCAGCTACTCGGGCGATGCCGAGAACCAGGGTGCCTCCGAGCCCTGCGACTCGCCCAGCCAGGTGGTCCAGGTGCTGAAGCGATCCCCCAGCGTGAAGCCGCGCGCCGTCCTCGTCGGCAGGCAGATCTCGATCCGCGCCCACCTCTCCGGCAGCGTCTCCCCTTCTGGCTCGATCAGCTTCCGCCTCTACGGGCCGGGCGACAAGAGCTGCCGCCGCAAGCCGAAGTTCGGCGGCAAAGTCACGGTGAAGCGAAACGGCACCTTCTCGCTGGCCCGATACCTGGCGACCAAGCCGGGGATCTACCGCCTCAGCGTCGGCTACTCCGGCGACCCGCGCAACCGTCGCTACCCGCTCAGCTGCAGCACCGCGCAGCAGGTCCGGGTCAAGTAGCCGGCCTCAGCGGGCGGGCGGGCGCTCCACCCGCTGCCCCGCGGGCAGCGCCGCCAGCGCCGCGGCGAGCCGGGTCCCGTCCGGCAGCGTCAGCTCGGGGTCGAGCTCGAGCAGCGGGACGAGGACGAAGCGCCGGCTGGTCACCTCGCGGTGGGGCAGGGTGAGGCGGTCGGTGCTGAGCTCCAGCTCGCCGAGCAGGAGCAGGTCGACGTCGAGCGGTCGCGGGCTGTGGCGGGGGGCGTCGAAGGAGCGGCCGCGCTCGGCCTCGACCCCCTTGCAGGCGTCGAGCAGCTGCTCGGGCTCCAGCGCGGTGCGGATGCGGACCGCGGCGTTGAGGAAGTCGGGCTGGTCGAGGACCTCGCCGACCGGCTCGGTGACGTAGGCGGAGGAGACGGCCTCGACCGCGATTCCCTCCGCTTCCAGCAGCTCGACCGCGGCGCGCAGGTGTCCGGCCGGGTCGCCGACGTTGGAGCCGAGGCCGAGGTAGCCGATCCGCTGCTCGGCGGCCAAGCGGCTAGCCCTCGCCTTCTTCGTCTCCTTCGACCGTGCGCTCCTGGGTCACCTCGACCGCCACCTCCTGGATCGCCAGCGGCAGCGGCGGCTCCGGCTTGGCGGCGCGGACGCGGACCGTCTCGGAGCCGTAGCGCTCCATCAGTCGCTCGCCGACTACCTGCGCCAGGCGCTCCAGCGTCCTGTAGCTGCGCTCGGTGGCGGCGAGGGTGACGATGTCGCAGACCTGGGCGTAGTCGACGGTGTCCTCGAGGCGATCGGTCAGCACCGCGTCGCAGTCGGGGACGTCGAAGGAGATGTCGAACTCGAGCCGCTGCCCGACCTCCTGCTCGGCCTCGGAGACGCCGTGGTGGGTGTAGATCGAGAGCCCGCGCAGATCGATTTCGGCGCTCGACTCGATCCCGTTCCCGTGGCTCTCCATGGGCTGAACCTACCCGAGGATCGCCGTCGCCACCGCCAGCGCCTGGCGCACCTCGGCGACGTCGTGGACGCGCAGCACCTCGGCGCCCTCGGCGGCGGCGAGCACCGAGGAGGCGATCGTGCCGCCGAGCCGCTCGCCGGCGGCCGAGCCGTCGACCCTGCCGATGAAGCTCTTGCGCGAGGTGCCGATCACCAGCGGCCGGCCGAGCTCGCGGAGCTCGCCGAGCCGGCGCAGCAGCTCCAGGTTGTGGGCGGCGGTCTTGCCGAAGCCGATCCCGGGGTCGAGCCAGACATCCTCCTCGGCGATGCCGGCGGCGACAGCCGCTCCCAGGCGCTCGGCGAGGAAGGCCTTGACCTCGGCGACGACGTCGTCGTAGCGCGGGTCGTCCTGCATCGTCCGCGGCTCGCCACGCATGTGCATGAGGACGACGGTGGCACCGCGCTCGGCGCAGAGCGCCGCCATCTCGGGGTCGCCGCGCAGGGCGGTGACGTCGTTGACGATCGCGGCGCCGGCATCGAGCGCCGCCGCGGCAACCGCCGCCTTCGAGGTGTCGACCGAGACCTGTCCGTCCGTGGCGACCAATCCCTCGATCACAGGCACAACCCGCCGCAGCTCCTCGTCCTCGGGCACGACCTCGGCCCCGGGCCGGGTCGATTCGCCGCCGACGTCGAGGATCGCCGCCCCGGCCGCAGCCAGCTCGCGCCCGTGCGCGATCGCCGCCTCGGGATCGAAGTAGAGCCCTCCGTCGGAGAACGAGTCGGGGGTGACGTTGACCACCCCCATCAGCTGGGTCATGAGGAGCTCCGCTTAGGAAGCGTCGCCGCCGGCAAAACCGGGACGCGGGCGCGGGTTCGGCCGGGCGCCCTCGCGGGCGGCCTTTTCCGGCTCGGGAGCGGGCTCGGCCGGCTCGAGGGCGGCTCCTCCTCGTCGGCGAAGACCTCGTCGGCCGACTTGCCTTCGAGCAGGGCGACGAACTGCTTGGCGTCGATCGTCTCCCGCTCCAGCAGTAGCTTCGAGACCCGCTCGAGCTCGTCGCGGCGTTCGCCGAGCAGGCTCTTCGCGGTCTGGTGGGCGCTCTCGACGATGCGGCGGATCTCGTCGTCGATCTCGCGCGCGATCTCGTCGGAGTAGTCGGGCTCGGCGCAGAACTCGCGGCCGAGGAAGGGCTGGCCGCGATCGTGGCCGAAGACGCGGGGGCCGAGGCGCTCGGACATGCCGAACCGCATCACCATCTGCTTCGCCGTCTCGGTCACCTTTTCGAGGTCGTTGGAGGCGCCGGTGGTGATCTCGCCGAAGACGATCTCCTCGGCGGCGCGGCCGCCCAGGGTCATCGCCATCGTGTCGGTCAGCTCGGCGCGGGTGGTGAGGAACTTGTCCTCGGTCGGCAGGCTGATCGTGTAGCCGAGCGCCTGGCCGCGGCTGATGATCGAGATCTTGTGGACCGGGTCGGTGTTCTCGAGCAGGTGGCCGACGATCGCGTGGCCGACCTCGTGGTAGGCGGTGATCAGGCGCTCCTTCTCGCTCATCACCCGGGTCTTCTTCTCGGGGCCGGCGATCACGCGCATGATCCCCTCCTCGAGCTCCTTCATCGTGATCTCGCGGTTGCCCGTGCGGGCGGTCAGCAGGGCCGCCTCGTTGATCAGGTTGGCGAGGTCGGCGCCGGTGAAGCCGGGGGTCTGGCCGGCGAGCGTGTCGAGGTCGATCTCGCGGCCCAGCGGCTTGCCGCGGGTGTGGACCTCGAGGATCTGCTTGCGGCCCTTGCGGTCGGGGCGGTCGACGACGACCTGGCGGTCGAAGCGGCCGGGCCGCAGCAGCGCCGGGTCGAGGATGTCGGGCCGGTTGGTGGCGGCGATCAAGATGATGTTGTCCTTCATCTCGAAGCCGTCCATCTCGACCAGCAGCTGGTTCAGCGTCTGCTCGCGCTCGTCGTGACCGCCGCCCATGCCGGCGCCGCGGTGGCGGCCGACGGCGTCGATCTCGTCCATGAAGATGATGCAGGGCGAGTTCTGTTTGGCCTGCTCGAAGAGGTCGCGGACGCGGCTGGCGCCGACGCCGACGAACATCTCGACGAAGTCCGAGCCGGAGATCGAGAAGAAGGGCACGCCGGCCTCGCCGGCGACGGCGCGGGCGAGCAGCGTCTTACCGGTGCCGGGCGGGCCGTAGAGCAGGACGCCCTTCGGGATCCGCGCGCCGAGCGCCTGGAATTTCTTCGGGTTCTCGAGGAATTCCTTGATCTCCTCGAGCTCCTGCACCGCCTCGTCGACCCCGGCGACGTCGCGGAAGGTGATTTTCGGCGCGTCGACCGACATCCGCTTCGCTTTCGATTTGCCGAAGTTCATCACCCGCGAGCCGCCGCCCTGCATCTGGTTCATGAGGAAGATCCAGAAGCCGAAGAAGAGGACGAAGGGCAGGATGTAGGTGAGCAGCGAGAGCAGGCCGGAGCCGCCGGTGCCGTGCACGTCGGTCTTGACGTTCGTTGTGCGTCGAGCAGGTTGATCAGGCTCTGCTCGGTGTTGGGCGGGTAGCCGGTGGAGAAGCTTTCGCCGTTGCGTCCGCTTGACGTCGAGCGTGTTGTCCTTGGTGTTGACCGTGACTTCTTCGATCTTGCCTTTGGCGATCAGACCGCTGCTTCGGGTTGACCAGTTCGTTGTAGGCAGGCGCTTCGTGCCGGCGTCGCTGCTGATCACCCGCTGGGCGACGAACGCCAGGATGACCACCAGCAGGATCGGAAATGCCGCGCTTTTGAAAAAACGCCTCAAGGGAGAAAATCAGCGTACCAGGGCGGTTTTTCGCGGCTCTAGTCGGCCAGCGCGGCGACGTAATCGAGGTTGCGGTAGCGCTGCGCGTGGTCGAGGCCGTAGCCGATCGCGAACCGGTTGGGGATCTCGAAGCCGACGTAGCGCGGCGAGAGGTCGACGCGCAGGCGCTCCGGCTTGGTCAGCAGCGCGCAGACCTCGAGCGAGGCGGGGTCGCGGGCGCTGAGGTTGCGCATCAGGTACTGGAGGGTGAGGCCGGAGTCGATGATGTCCTCGACGATCAGCACGTGGCGGCCCTCGATCGGGGCGTCGAGGTCCTTGAGGATGCGGACCACGCCGGAGGAGTCGGTCTGCGAGCCGTAGCTGGAGACCGCCATGAAGTCGATCTCGCAGGGGACGTCGATGTGGCGCATCAGGTCGGCGAGGAAGAGGACGGCGCCCTTCAGCACCCCGACCATGACCAGGTCGCGGCCCGCGTAGTCGCGGCTGATCTCCGCGCCCAGCTCGGCGACGCGGCGCTGCAGGTCCTCTCTGGAGACGAGGGTCTCGCCGATCGCGGGGTCGGTCACGCGCCGCAGTCTAGATAGATGGGCGGCTGACGTCAGTCGCGCTCGGCGCGGAGGACGCCGCGCTCGACGACGGCGCGGACGCCGCCGCCGAGGTCGAGCATCGCGGTGCCGCTGCGGCGCAGGCCCGCGACCTGCTCGGCGAAGCGGGCGGCGCCGGCCACCGGGCGGCCGGCGGCGCGCGTCGGCGAGCCGCTGCACGACGAGGCGGCGCAGCGCCGGCGGCAGCTCGGCGAAGCGCTCGCAGCGCGATCGTGCCGCGCGGCGCCTCGCCGGAGCCGTCGAGCTCGGCGTCGACCAGCGCGTCGAGCACCTCGGCCTCGTCGCGCAGCAGCGCCGCCGTGCGCAGGACGTTGCGCGGCCGCGGCCGGGTGGATCTTCGCCAGCGCCGGCAGCAGCCCGTGGCGGACGCGGTTGCGGGCGTAGGCCGGCCTCGGCGTTGGTCGGGTCGTCGCGCCAGGCGAGGCCGCGCTCCTCGCAGTAGGCGGTGGTCTCCGCCCGGGTGATGCCGAGCAGCGGCCGCGCCAGGCTGCCGTCGCGCGGCCGCATCCCCAGCAGGGCCCGGCGGCTGGGCGAGGAGGCGAGCCGGTAGAGGATCGTCTCGACCTGGTCGTCGGCGGTGTGGCCGGTGACGATCGTCGCCCCGCGCGCCTCGCGCCAGCCGCGCCGCCGCCGCGTAGCGGGCGTCGCGCGCCCAGGCCTGCAGGTTGCCGGGGCCCTCGGGCCGGCGCGGCCGCTCGACCTCGAGCTCGACCCCGAGCCGCTCGCAGAGCTCGGCGCAGTGGCGCTCGTCCTCGTCGGAGTCGTCGCGCAGCCCGTAGTTGACGTGCAGCGCGGTGACCGCCTCCGGCGCCGAGCGGCGCGGACGGCGAGGTCGAGCATGCAGACCGAGTCGCGCCCGCCGGAGAGCATCGCCACCACCGGCGCCGGGCGGCCAGCAGGCCGCCGGCGCGCGACCCGCTCGAGCATGCTCGGCGTCCGGCGCGTCAGGCTCGCTCAGCCGGCGGCGCGGACGACGAAGAGCTCGGTCGGCACCGGGAAGCCCTTGAGGCTGACCTCGCCGATCGGCTCGAAGCTCGAGCCGCTCGCTGCCGGCGATCGCCTCGGCGACCGCGGTCGGTGACCAGCACCTCGCCGGCCAGGGCGCGGTTGACGACGCGGTGGGCGAGGTTGACCTGGCTGCCGAAGTAGTCGCCGTCGCGGTAGACGGCGTCGCCGCAGTGGATCCCGACCCGCGGCTGCGGGCGCTGCGGGAAGCGGCCGAGGAAGCCGACCGCCCACTCGGTCAGCGAGGCGGCGTCGGGCGAGACGACCATCACCTCGTCGCCGATCGTCTTCACGATCGTCGCCTCGCGCGGCAGCGTCGCCTCGACCGTCTCGACGAAGTTCTCGACCACGTCGAGCGCCTCGATGTCGCCCTCCTCCTCGGTGTAGCGGGTGAAGCCGGTGAGGTCGATGAAGCAGAGGGTGACGTGGACCTGGCCGAGCTCGATTTCGGCGGTGTCGCGTCGCCGGCTCGGCCTCCATGTGGCCGACCACGTCCTGCTCGAGGAAGAAGCGCAGGTAGCGGGTGTGCAGGTACTCGGTCAGCGGCGCCGCCAGCGGCAGGATGTCGGCGGCCAGGTCGCCCATCTCCTCCGCCATCTCCAGCTCCGGCACGCCGTCGCGGATCAGCGGTTCGTGCACGTAGAGGTGGAAGAGGCGGACCTCGGCGTCGGCGATCCGCCGCATCGACTGCACGTAGACGCGGACCAGCTGCAGGAAGGCGACGAGCGGGAAGCCGGCGGCGAGCACGCGGGCGCAGTGGCGCAGCGCCGCGACGTCCTCGGGGCTGAGCTGGCGCTCGCGCCCGATCGGGGTGCCGAGGATGACCAGGATCCGCTCGATCAGCTCCGGCTCCAGGCCGGTCTCCGCGGCGACCTCGCTCGACCGTGACCTCGCCTCGTCGGCGCTCGGTGAAGAGCTCCTCGGCGAAGCCGAAGGCGAGCCGGCCCTCGCGCCCGGCCTCGCTTCAGGTCCTCCAGCGAGTAGCCGCGCTCGCGCATCCGCGCCACCACCCGCGCCTGCGCCGCGGCGGCCGCCGTCCAGCGGCCGCGCCGCACCGGCACGATCTTCTCCTCGGCCCAGCGTTTCAGGGTGCTGGCCGGAACGCCCGAGCGCCGCGCGGCCTCGCTCAGGGAGATCCGCTCGTCGGCCATGCGCGCGAGGCTAGCCGCGGAGGGGTGAGACCTCCTCCGAAGGCTCGGAGGAGGAGGGAGCCGGAAGCGCGGGCGCCGTGGGCCTGCCTCGCGCCGGCGCGTTCGGAGGACCCCTGCCGCGCCCGCAGCCGTCCTAGGCCGGGATCTCCGACTCCTCGTGCAGCTGGAGGACCGGCTCCCCGTCCTCGCCGGTGCGGATGCGAATCGCCTCCTCGACCGGCAGGACGAAGATCTTGCCGTCGCCGACCTCGCCCGTGCGGGCGTGTTTGAGGATCGTCTCGACGACCACGTCCTTGTCTTTGTCCTCGACCACGACCTCCAGCTTGATCTTCGGCCGGACGTTGACGGTGAGGGTCGAGCCGCGGTACCGCTCGACGATGCCCTTCTGGCGGCCCGAGCCCTTGGCCTCGATGATCGACAGGGAGGGGAATCCCTTGTCGAGCAGCTCGGCCCGGATCGGCTCGAACGCCTCGTGGCGGATGAACGCCTCTATCTTCTTCATGCGTTCATGCCTCCTATGGACTCGGTCGTGGTCATCGGGCTGGCGACAGCCGGGCGCGGCGACGCCGCGGTCGGCGGCGTGCCACCGAGCGGCAGCCCGGTCGAGTACTCCGGCTGCGGGATGAACTGCTCCGGGTACCCGTACATCCCGTGCTCGGAGATGTCGAGGCCGGCGTCCTCCTCCTCGGCGCGTGACCCGCAGCCCGATCGTCTTCTTGATCACGAAGAAGATCGCGTAGGAGACGACGAACACACAGGCGAAGGCGACCCCGACGCCCAGCGCCTGGGCGCCGAGCTGGTGGAACGAGCCGCTGTACCAGAGGCCCGGATCGCCGACTTCGTTGAATTCGGCCAGGCGCGGCGAGGTGAAGATCCCGCACGCGAGGGTGCCCCAGATACCGGCGAGGCCGTGAGCCGAGAGTGGCGCCGACCGGGTCGTCGATGAACTTCTCGATCGCGAGCACGCCGAAGACGACGATCACGCCGGCGATCGCGCCGATGATCGGCGCCGCCCAGTACTCGACGTAGCCGGACGGGGCGGTGATCGCGACGAGACCGGCGATCGCGCCGTTGCCGGCCATGCCGATGTCGATCGTCTTCGTCTTCAGCCACATGACCGCGACCGCGGCGACCACACCGGCCGCGGCGGCGAGG
This sequence comes from uncultured Actinomycetes bacterium, assembly GCA_963850735.1. Lineage (GTDB taxonomy): Bacteria > Actinomycetota > Thermoleophilia > Solirubrobacterales > 70-9 > VAYN01. The sequence goes on along the minus strand of CAWKMK010000006.1, from coordinate 80,625 downwards.
TTGGTGACGACGACGACTTCGGCGAAGCGGCCGCCGATCGCGCCCAGGGTCGAGCCGGGGTTGAACCCGAACCAGCCGAGCCAGAGGATCAGCACGCCGAGGCCGACCAGCGGCATCGAGTGCCCGGGGATCGCCCGCGGCTTGCCGTCTTTCGTGTACTTGCCGATCCGCGGGCCGAGCAGCAGCAGCGCCGCGAAGGCACCGGTCGCGCCGATCAGGTGGACCACCGTGGAGCCGGCGAAGTCCTGCATGCCGACGTTCACCTGCAGCCAGCCGCCGCCGAAGATCCAGTGGCTGAGGATCGGGTAGAGCACGGCGCTGAAGATGATCGCGTAGATGATGTAGGCGCCGAACTTGATCCGCTCCAGGGTCGCGCCCCAGACGATCGCCAGCGAGACCGCGCAGAACACGAACTGGAAGAACATGAACGCGGCGGGGCTGATCGAATACGTTTCGACGAACGGGATGCTCTTGCCCGGCTTCTTCGATCGAGGAGCCGACGTCGAGGAAGAACCCGTGCGTCGCCGGCGATCTCGCCGAGCCCGCCGAAGGCGAGCGCGAAGCCGCACCGCCCAGTAACAGAGCGAGGCGATCGAGAAGTTGACGAGGACCTTGGCGACGCCGGCGCCGGCGTTCTTGGCCCGGAGAAGCCGACCTCCAAGAGCAGGAAGCCGGCCTGCATGAACATCACCAGGCACGCCGGCGACGATCACCCACATCGCGTTGATGCTGGCCTCCGGGGTTTCCAGGATCGGCGTCGCTTCGGCGCCGAAGGCCACCCCCGGCAGCACCAGCGAGGCGATCGCGGCCACCGGAGCCGGCGATCATCAGCCTCTTTTTCATTCGATTCCTCCTTGCCCGCCGGAGTTCACTGCCCCGGCGGTCGCGGTTTGGATAGCTCGATGCCAAGCTATGGACGGGCGGCCAAAGGCTCTTTGTCGACGGCTGGAGCAAATCCGGCAGGGACGCGTTTCTCCCGATGTCGGCGCCGTGCCTGCGGCGGCTAGGTTCCGGCGCACGATGCCGGCCCGCCTCCGCCCCACCGCCCCGATCGCCGCCGACGCGATCCTCGTCGGCGACCCCGGCCGGGCGCTGCTGCTGGCCCAGGAGCTGCTCGAGCAGCCGAAGATGAGCAACCACGCGCGCGGGCTCTGGGGCTACTCCGGCCAGACCCCGGACGGGCAGCGAGCTGACGATCCAGTCGACCGGGATGGGCGGGCCCAGCGCCGCGGTGGTCCTCGCCGACCTGGCCGAGCTGGGCGTGCGGCGGGCGATCCGGGTCGGCACCTGCGCTGCGCTCGGCGAGCTGCGAGCTGGGCCGGCTGCTGGTCGTCTGCCGAGGCGGCGCACGCCTGGCGGCGGCGCGCCGCGCGGCCGCGACCGGGAGCTGACCGACGCGCGCTGAGCCGAGCCCTGCGCGCGACGCTAGGCGACGGCTCGGCGGTCGCGGTCGCCAGCCTCGACACCCTGCACGACCGCCGAGCGCGAGCGACCCAGTCGCGCCGGGCCGAGGCCGCCGACATGCAGACCGCGGCGCTGCTCGGCGCGGCGGCCGAGCTCGGACTCGCCGCGGCGGCGGTCCTGATCGTCGCCGAGACGCAGCGACCGGGCCAGCTGCGGGACGAGGAGCTGGAGGAAGCGGCGAAACGGGCCGGAACAGCTGCCGTCAGGCCGTACTCTAACCCTCAAGTCGAGGGTTAGGCTTTGCTTTTCTTCGGCGCTTTCTTAGCGGCCTTCGCGGCGTTCTCGCGCCGCAGCGACCCGAGCTCGCGGCTGAGGTCGTCGATCTGCTCCTCGACGTCCTCCAGGCGCTGCGAGAACGAGCGCAGCGGCGCTCGAGCCGTTCGACGTCGGTCGCCGAGGGCAGGTTGAGGGCGCTCATCGCCGCCTGCTGGGCCTCGATCGCCTTCTCGCGGGCGCCGAAGGCGGCGGCGATCGGCGTTGTGCAGGGTCGGGTTGTCGACCAGCGCCTGCGCCAGCTCGCCGATCGCCTGCTCGGCTGCGCGCCCGCAGCCCGTCCTGCTCGTCAGTCGCTCGAGGCTCAAAGTCTGACAGCAGCTTAACGAGCGCATCCGGCTCGGCTGAAACTCTGCCGTTACAGGATGTTGCAGACGTTGATTAAGGCCATGTTGGGGGCGCCCGATTGCCGTTGCGGACGCACGTACGAGTGGGTAGCTTCCAGACCACTGCCCAGGGAGGGGTATCCGAGCGTGGGCAGGGACGCTTCTGGGATGAGAACCAAGTTCGCACTGACTACTGCTCGCTTGCGCCAGCTTCCTGGCGGTCACTGCGCTGGGCGCTGCCTTCGCCGGCGCCGAGCCGCTTCGGAAGGCTCGGCGGTCGATCCCGCCGCGACCACGACCACCGCCATCCCCTCGCTGCAGGCCCCCGCCTGCGCCAACGGCGTCGACGACGACGGCGACGGCCTGGTCGACCTCGAAGACCCGACTGCGAATACCCGGACGGACACCAGCGAGGCGCCGACCCCGCCGCGCCTCCGCGCCGAGCGAATCAGCGCCGGTACCGAGCCCGGCGCCGCCCCCGCATCGGCCCCCGCCAAGCAGGGCGGCGTCAAGCAGGGCAGCAGCGATCGACGGCAGCGACACCGGCCGGCCAAGCAAGGCGGCGTCACCAGCAACGACGGCCTCGGCGACGCCAGCGGCGGCAGCGGCACGGCGGCGGTGCACGGCGCCGAGCGCAACCGGCGGCGGCGACCAGCCCCTGGCCGAAGGGCGCCGACGGCGGCTCGCAGTTCGACGCCGGCGGCGCCCCGACCGCGGCCAACCCGACGACGACGATCGCGCCCTTCGGCCCGGCGCCGATCGGCGTCCCCAACTTCGTCATCGACTCCTTCGAGATCCCGCCCTTCCTGCTGCCGATCTACCAGGCCTGCGGCACCGAATACGGGATCCCCTGGGAGGTGCTCGCCTCGATCAACAAAATCGAGACCGGCTTCGGCACCAACCTCAACGTCTCCAGCGCCGGCGCCGTCGGCTGGATGCAGTTCCTGCCCTCGAGCTGGGAAGCGTACGGGCTCGACGCCAACGGCGACGGCCGCAAAGACCCCTACAACCCGGTCGACGCGATCTGCGCCGCCGCCCACTACCTGAAGCTCGCCGGCGGCGACAAGGACCTCTACGACGCGATCTTCGCCTACAACCACGCCGACTGGTACGTGCAGGAGGTGCTCCTCTACGCCCGCGCCTACGGCAAGCTGCCCTCCGACCTGGTCGGCTCGCTGACCGGGCTGACCGAGGGCGCCCACTTCCCGATCGCCGCCGACGCCCGCTACGCCGACGACATCTCGGCCCGGGAGGCGCTGAAGAAGGGCGACACCGAGCGCCGCGAGACTACGGCAACGCCGCCGAAGTCATCTCCTCCTCGCCGACCCGGCGCGGGATCAACATCTTCGCCGACGAGGGCGCGCCGGTCGTCGCCGTCAACGACGGGGTGATCCGCAAGCTCGGGCACTCCGACAAGCTCGGCAACTTCGTCGTCCTCGAAGACACCTACGGCAACCGCTACACCTACGCCGAGCTCGGCAAGATCGTCCGCGAGCACCGGCTGGTGGTGATGCCGACCGGCAAGGAGAAGCGGGTCCCGGTCGAAAGCCAGAACCTGCGGCCGCGCCTGCGCGCGCTGCCGGAGCGGACCGACAGCGAGCGGCGCAGACCGCCGAACGACGCGGTCGACAGCCGCGGTCGCCGCCGAGCGCCGACGGCATCCCTCAAGGTCGGGCTCGAAGGTGATCGCCGGCACCGTCCTGGCCCGGGTCGGCGCGGGCGACAGAGGGCATCGACCCCCACATCAACTTCTCGATCCGCCCGGCCGGCAAAGGCGCGCCGCGGATCGACCCGAAGCCGATCCTCGACGGCTGGAAGCTGCTCGAGGCGACGGCGATCTACCGCGCCAAGGGCAAGAACCCGTTCGCCGCCAAGCTCAGCGGCGCCGGCGTCCTGCTGCTCTCCAAGGAGGCGCTGCAGAAGCGGGTCCTCGCCGACAAGAGGCCTCGAAATCTACGAATGCGGCCGCGAAGACATCGCCAGCCGGCCAGATCGACCGCCGCATCCTGGCGATGCTCGAGTACCTGCGCGTCGAAGGGCTTCGACGCTGACGATCACCTCGCTCGAGTGCGGCCACGGCTGCCTGACCACCTCGGGCAACGTCTCCGAGCACTCCACCGGCGACGCGGTCGACATCGCCGTGATCAACGGCGTCCCGGTCACCGGCCACCAGGGCCCGGGCACGCTCACCGACGAGCTGATCCACGACCGTGCTGCAGCTGCAGGGGACGATGCACCCCCACCAGGTGATCTCGCTCGAGGACCTGCCCGGCGAAACCAGCTTCGCGCTGGCCGACCACTACGACCACGTCCACGTCGGCTACCACCCGCTCGAAGGCGGCCCGCTCGAAGCCCAGTTCGCGGCGCTGCTGAAACCGACCAGTGGCAGCGCCTGATCGACCGCCTCGGCGAGATCGAAAACCCGAAGGTGCCGATCAGCCCCTCGCAAGTACTCGGTGCCGGACACGACCGACGGCGGGCTCGCCGCCGGCGGCGGCGACTGCACTCCGCCACGGCGCAGATCGCCGCTGAGCGGGAGAATCCGGCCCCTGACCAAGCTCTTCGGATTCGTCGCAGTTCGACTTCGCCGGCACGCTGCCGCTGGCCGACGGCCGCTACCTGGCGCGCGCCGATGGGCTCGAGGGGGCGGAGAGCGTGCTGGTCCTGCAGACGCTGGCGGCGCGCCGCCGGCCGCCGGCCGGCGCCGGCGGCGGCCGCGCCGGGTCGGAGCCGAGGCCGAGCCGGCCGCCCTGCCCCTGACCCGGGCGACCGCGATCCGCGCCTTCGCCCCCTTCGCCGACGAGGGCGAGGCGGCGCGCTGGCTGGACGAGGCCTGCGAGGCCGAGGACACCGTCGACGTCCTCGTCGACGAGGGGCTCGCGCTGCTCAACCGCGCCCTGCACGCCCAGGCGGTCGCCGCCGCCGACCCCACGGGCCAAGCGAGCTCGCGGCCGAGGCGGCCGACGCGGTCCGGATCGGCTACGGCAGCGGCGAGGAGGTCGCCGCCGGCCGCTTCACGCGCCGCCCGCGAGGTCGACGTCCGGGCCAGCGGCGCCTCGCGCCGCCGCCGGCGCGAGGAGGAGCTGCGCCCGCAGGAACGGGTCGCCGCGGTGCTCGGCGGCCGCGAGCAGCTCGACGCCTGCGAGACCCTGCTGCTGCGCGCCCGCGCCGACCTCGACGCCGGCCGCGACCGCGAGGCGGCGCTGCAGCTGCGGGTCGGCCTCGAGGCGCTGCTGGTCGAGCTGAAGGGCGCCCTCAGCGACCCGGGCCACGAGGAGGACATGGGCACCCTCACCGAGCGCAAAGCCGAGGCCGGTTCAGCCGCCAACGCGGCTCTGCAGGGCGGTCTGAGCGCCGAACAGCGCGCCGGCGTTGAGGACCTGCTGCGAATTTGCGAGCGGGTCCTGCGACGCCGGCGCGTGCTTCGGGGCTAGATAGCGACGCACAACGCCGATGTGTTGACCAGCTACCTAGCACCTACCATTTGATGCTAGACGGCGCGGCCGTCCCGAAGGACGGCCGCGTAATGCGTCAACTCGTCGACGAGCTGGCATCAGCTAGTTGTCATCAGTATGAAGAGGTGTTGTCGAGACCAAGTCGCCTTCCCATTTGGCATTGCCGGTCCCGCAGAGGCCACTGCTTTCCCCGGTGTTGATCGGAATGCTGGCTTCGATGTGCAGTGTCGCCGGGCTGCCGCCTGTGATGGTGCCGATTTTGGTGTTGCTGGTTTCGTACACGCATGTAACGCCGAGCCGTGTCGTGTCAACCTTGGCCCCGCTTGATTTCACTTCACCGTTGCTGGCCTCAGCCGAGACCGTACCGGCGGTGATCGTTGTCACGTGCCAGCTGTTTGTACAGCCATTGGGAATCAGGGCGTTGAGGTGGGCTACCACCGGTTTGCCTTTTTCATGGGTTGTGACGGTTTTTTCAATTGTCAAAGAGCATGAGATGTTGGCGATTGGGTTCGCGAGCGTGACGTGACCGCCCTCGTTGACCCAGTGAACCGTTGGTGTCTCCACCGTGCCAGAGGGGGTTGTTGTTGTCCATGTGTCCGCCGAGGCACTTGCGGCGAATGCCGTCATGGCCGCGGCCCCAACCGCCAGCAAGCAAAGAATCTTGACGTACTTCATGCGTATTCCTCCTTGATCCAAATCTGGGCCGGAATTGATTCCAAGGAGAGTTCTAGTCGAAATATGCAAACTATCAAGAAGCCTGAGGTGAAAAGCCTGCCTTGACCTTAAAGTCAAAACCGGCTTGGCGAAGTTCGCTGGAAATCTCGATGAACGAACTGGCGCGCGCCCGCATTGAGGCGGTGCTGTCACTCGCGAGGAGATAGCTATCGCCTAGAGACAAGGCTCATTGCCACCACCGCATCTAGGAGTGACTCGGCGAAGTGGTGCGCTTCACAGGGGCTATTCCCTTCGATTGAGGAACACCGATAACCGGGAGGCTTGCGGTACGGGCGGCGGCCTCAACACCGAGACGCCTGCAGGCCTCCGGGTAGGGGTCAGGGTCGGCTTCGGGACCGCCACTTCATGGGCGCTGAAGACGCGGCCGAAGTGGGCCTCGAAGCCAACCATCTCGATCACAGCTGAGTATGGAGCTGGGAGCCGCTACTACTTCCCCCCGCACCCGGTCCCGATCTTCAGGTTCCCGTTCTGGGTGGCGCCGTTCTGGCCGGTGAAGGAGACCTTGGCCAGGCGGTTGGTCTTGCAGAGGTTGCGGCTGTTTTCCAGGAGGCCGCGTTTCTTGCCGCCGTAGAGGCTGATCGTGATCTTCGAGACCGGGGCGTCGGGGACCGAGAGGAAGCGGGTTCTGAGGCGGGCGAGTTCGGTGCCCTTGACCGGGACCGAGTCGACGAAGCCGACCTGGATCACTCTGAGGCCGCCACCTTTGAGATCGGCGACGATGTCGGGTAGTTCGCGTTCACCGCCGTTTGACCTGAAGATGACCGGCCCTTCTAGGGGCTGGTCGAGCAGCGGGGTTATCGCCCTGGCGCTGCCGAGGATCGAGAGCGGTGGGCAGGCGTCGGCGTTGAACTGGACCCGGGTGCAGGGGTTGTTGATGTGGTCCTGGTCGATGAACTGGCTGGTCGGCAGCTGGACGGAGACCTTGGCGTTGTTGGCCTGGTTGGGCTTCTGGGTGAGGACCGCTTTCAGGGCCGGGTGGCCGCTTCTCCTGGTCGGGCCTTTGAGGGTCAGCTTCAGCTTGGGGGTGTAGGGGAGGCGGGCGCAGTTGGTGGCCTGGTAGGAGGCCGAGGGGGTGGCGGTGGCGCCGTTGGTGGCCACCACCGTGGCCTCGATCTTCTTTTCGTCGCAATCGGTGGGGTTCAAGATGAACTGATCGCGATCGACTACCGCGGCGATCGCCCGGTAGGCGATCGGCACCCCTTCGAGGATCTGGGGTAGCGGGTCGGTGGAGACGGTGGCGGTTGCACTATTCGGGTCGACGTTGATCTCAGCTCGGGTCACAACGGTGCCGAGGTCGAAGGGACCGGCCTGGGCGGGGACGCGGATCACCAGGCTGTAGGGGGCGGACTTGTAGGGGCCGGCCAGGTAGATCGCGGTGGGGGCCTTGCCTGGCTGGGGGATCCAGAGGGGGGCGCTGCCGACGCCTGAGGCGGCGGCGACCGAGCCGACCCTGGAGCCTGCCGGGCATTCTCCAGCCGAGGCGCCGGGCTCGGGGCAGAGGGGGACGCCGGCGATCTTCGCGATCAGGCCCTGGGGCAGGTGGACCGAGAGGGTCTGGGGGTTGGCTTCGCCGTCCTGGCGGGTGAGGGTGGAGACGAAGCTCGCGAACCCTCCCGCGACCGAGTTCGTCGTCCCTGCCTGAAACTGCGGCGCAAACCCACCCTTGTTGCAGCCCGTAGTGATCTGCATCGGCGCATCGCCGACCGCCGCCGGCCTACCCGACCAGGGGATGAATTCGTAGTGCGTGGCGTAGTTGCCGCATCCCGGCGTCGCCAGTGGCGCCCTGGGACCGCCGAAGACGTGCAGGCGCAGCTGGGAGAAAGGCGCCTGGGGGATGCCGTCCAGGGCCGGGATGCCGGCAACCAGGTTCGTCAGCTGCCCGGTCAGGGGGTTGGCCTGGATTTCGGCCGGCAGCTTCAGGTGCACGCCGAGTTCGTCGGTGACGAACCAGAGGCGGAAGAGGTTGCCGGGTTCCGGGGTGCGCTGGTAGACCGAGCCGTTCAGAGTCCGTTCCAGAGCCGGGATGTCTGCTTCCAAGGAGCCGAGCTTGGAAGCGTTGGGGCAGTGGGACTGATTCGTGGTGCCGAAGCCCACCTGCTCCGCCGAGCAGGCCTCGAGGCCGTCGCCGGCGGCGGGATTGACGCTCATCCCCTGCGGCAGGGTGACGACCGCCCGCCTCATCATCGAGGTGGCAAGGCCCTGGGGCGTTTCGTCTTGGGGGATCGTCAGGACGGCGTCCAGGCCCGTCGGGGCAAAAGCTTCGGGGTTGGTCGGGGTCGCGGTGAAGCTCGGTTTGAAGACCAGTTTGTCGCAGCCGCCGATCGCCGGGAAGGGAGCACTTTTGCTCACTTCCACGTCGGGCTGCTGGTAGCTGATCGCGGTCACCGAGATCTGGCGCTGCAGCGTGCAGTCGGTCGGGTTGGAGAGGAAGGGGATTTCCGGTTGGCCTGATTCGCGGCCTTCGGGGGGCAGTTTTTCTTCAACTGCTTCCTGGGGGGTGAGGCGCAGGTCGTCGTGGAGCGGCGAGGCAGGGACTCCCCAAATCGTGGTGTCGGCGGCGATCACTTCAGCCACAGCCGAGGCGCCTTCGACCGCGGCTTCCAGCGAGTAGTCGATCGGGTTGACCCGCACGTTCGCCACCGTCGGGTAGGGACCGGCGAAGAAGCCGAAGCGGGCGACGATCTCCCCGCCCGGGGAGACCATGTTGTAGATCGGCTCGACCAAGGTCGAGTTGATCGAGCCGGCGAGGCGCACTTCCGTGACGCCGACCTGGGCGTCCTGGGGGCATTCGCTTTCTTCGGGTTCTGCGCCCAGCTCGCCCAGGGTGCAGCGCTGGAAATGCTGCGGGTTGCCGATCACGCCGGGAGGCAGGTGGAAGACGATGTCGCGGGTGAAGGCAAAGGGCTTGGGCGGCGTTTCTTCGGTCGCGTTCAGCTCGAAGCTGGTCGTCAGGTCAGCGTGGGCGCCGGCTTGTTTGGTGGACAGTTGCGCCGAGACTGATTCGATCGCGTATTCGGCGTAGTTTTTGTCGGCGCTGGCCGAGTTGGCGCTCGTCGCCAGGCAGAGCGCTAGGCAGGACAGCAAGCCGACGGCCTTGATCGCGCGGGCGCTCACTTGCCCGCCTCCCGGTTGGCGCCGGCTCGCTTCTTGGCTTTGCCGCTCTTGCCTTTGTGTTTCTTGTGCTTCTTGACGCAGCGGACCTTGCCGTTCTGCTTGACCTTGCGCTTGCCTTTCGGGCAGGTTTTGGGCTTCTGGTTCGCAATATTGCCGCTTCTTCCTTGAGCGGAACTCTGCACAGCCGGAACCACGGGCACATGGTCCGTTTGCGGACAGGTTCCGGCGGTACACACCCCTCCGCCATCAAATTCAGGGAACCCACCACCCACCTTGGCGTCGTAGATCGAGGTCGACCCTTCGCCGCTATCGGAACCGGTCAGCCTGTCGCCGCTGGTGAAGAAGACGTCGTCGCCGCTGGTCGAGTGGGCGTAGAGATAGTTGTCGCGATCGCTCTGACCGGAGGAGATCAGGTAAAGGCAGCCCGCCGGTCGGGTGCAGCTGCCGATTCCATTCGCCTCCCACTCGTAGACGTCGGTGACCTCATCGGTGTCGGTGGAGACGAGCGCTTCAGTGGAGTCGAAGAAGATCCGCCCGCCGTCGGGGGTGAGATTTGGAACGTAGCCATTGGGGCTGAAGGGCCGCGGCGAGAAAGAGTCGAATCCGTAGCTCTCCAGGGCCGCTCCCCCGGTCGCCGGCACGCCGGTGGGAATGCAGGAGATGCACTGCAGATCGCCGGCGGTTGCGTCGTAGCGGTAGATCTGGGGGAATGCGGTCTCCGGGTAACCGGTGATCTCGGCGCGCGACTGGAAAAGGAGGACCGAGCCGTCGGGGTTGGTGCGCGAGGGGTCGCGAGCAGGCTGGTTGCCGACTTGCTGGGTCCAGAGTCCGAGACCGTCGAAGCGGGAGGTGCCGAGCGGTTCGGGTTCCCCTTCCACATCGCGGCCGGTGACCGTGGCGAGGAAGGAGATCTGACCTTCTTCGGAGAGGTAGAGGTTCTGGGCGTAGGCCGAGAGCGGCTGTGAACCTGAGGAGGCCGCGGCTTCTCTGGAGAGGGTCAGGGTCTGGGCGCCTTCGTCGATCGCGGTGATGATCGTCCCGGCGGGGATGCCGGTGGCGGTGACGTTCATCCCGACCTGGAAGGTCCCGCTGCCGGTGGTGACGCCGGTGATGAGGGTCGAGCCGGCGGTGAGGGCGACGCCTACGCCCGGTTTGGTGGCGGCCTGGGAGAGGGTCAGGGTGCTGCCCGCCACGGTTTTGATGGTCGTGCCTGCGGGGATACCAGAGCCGGTGATTTTCATCCCGGCCTGGAATTCCCCCGCGCCGGTCGAGACGCCGGTGATCAGGGTGGAGCCGGCGGCGAGGGGGGTGGCGCCCCCTTTGGTGGCGAGCTTGGAGAGCGTCAGGGTGCCTGCACCGACTTTTTTGATCGTAGTGCCCACAGGGATGCCGGTGCCGGTGATCTGCATGCCTTTTTCGAAGGTGCCTTCGCTGGTCGTGACGCCGGTGACTTTTTTAGATTCGGCTTCCAGGGTGCCTTCGCCTTTTGCCGCCGAGAGGGTGCCGGTGCCTTTGGCCCCCAGGGTGCCCTGGCCGCTTGCCGGGGGGACGGGGGTGTCGCCCTGGGGATTTTCAGCCGGAGAGCCGGGGCTGGGGAGCACGCTCGGGGAGACGAAGTAGGCGCGGGTGCCGCCTTCGGCGACGTTTACCGGGATCGCGTCGCCGGTGGCGGCGAAGTCGATCACTTCTTCGCTTGAGGTGTCGAAGGCCTCGAGGTCTCCTTTTTCGACGTAGAAGATGCGCTGGCCGCCTTCGGAGACGCCGGCGAATTCGACTTCTCCTTTGCCGATTGCGTAGCTGGTTTCGTTGTGGAGGCGGAGGTAGAGTTTGCCGCCGATTGAAAAGGCGATGCCCTCGCCGTCTTTGGAGGCACCCAGATAGCTGGCGTTTTCACCCGCCGCGGGGGTGACGTCGTTGGGCAGCAGGGAGACCGTGTGGGTCTGCTCTTCACCTGCGGGCCCGATGGTGCGGTCATAGACCGCTTCGGTGCCGGTCGGCGGCGCGTCGGGCTCCAGCTTGACCGCCACCGTGGGCGCAAGGTTGAACGTCTGGAAGATGACATGGGAGCCATCCTCGGTAATGAGTTTGCCGAGCGCGATCGGGTCGGTGCCTTCGCTGCCGCGACCGACCAGCTCCGAGTGCCCGTCGGGGTAGCGCAGATATTCGGTCGAGCGACCTTCGATCACCAAAGGTCCTTCTACGCGGGCGGTCCAGAACGAGTAGCCCTGGTCAGGCGAGAAGCTGGCCGGAACCGAGACCGGCGCTTCTGAGCCGGTGGGACCGGCGAGCGCAGTGCTCCAGCCTGAGGAAGTGCGCCGGGAGACGTAGGGATCTCCCTCGAAGCTGCCCACCCCCGGGGTGCCCGGCAGAGCGCCGCCGTCGATCTTAAAGGAGACCGCGCCTCCAGAAGGAGTGCTCTGCAGGGTCGAGAAGAGACTGCCGAGGAAACCGGTACCTCTCGGGGGACGCCCGTTGGTATCGGCCGGCGTGACCAGCTCATAGGCGCGACAGTCAGGCAAAAGCGCCGAGGGGCCGATCCGCAGAGCTTCGTTGGGGCAGCCGGGTGAGATCGGGGTGTCGCTGTAGGTAGTGAAGATGGCTTCGCTCTGGCCTTCTGCGGGGCCGAGTTTGTTTTCGGCGACGACGCGGAAGCGGTAGGTCTGCCCGGAGGCTAGGCCGGTGGCAAAGGCACTGACCTGGGTGGCCAGACTCGCGGCTGAGATCGTCCCTTCGCCAAGGCTGGTGGCGCCCAACCATTCGTTGGCTTCAAAGTTGGCCTGAGTGGTGATTTCGAAGTGGTAGGTCGTTTCAAGGCCTCCGGGGAAGATCGTTGCCGCAAGCTCTGCTTCTCCCCCACCGACGCTTTGCGTCGAGACTTCGTCGAGCACGGGCGCCTTCTGGTTCGGGGGGTGAAAGGCGGCTAAGCGTCCTTTGCCCTTGAAGACGGTGACGAAGAGGTAGTGGCGGTTGCAGGCGTCGCCGGCGGGCGGGGGGGGCTGGCTCGGGTGTTTACACGGTTCAGCCGTAGGCGATCGCGTTCCATTGCCTATGGCGATCTGCGATCCCGTTTCAAGTTCACTGAAAGGAAGCTGCGAGAGGAATTCATAACTCACGTTGAAGCGATAGATAGCTTTAGCCAACGATTCGGCGACAAATAGATCACCCGTCACTTCATCGACGGCGAGCGGGAGCTGCCCAGAAAAAGCGGCGAATTTGCCAGCAGGAGTGGTCGAGCCATCCACGACTTTCAGGACAGCGTGCGGAGCATCTGCTTCGACCACCATTACCCCACATTCAACCGCCCCGCTGTTGCAGGCGACGACGAAGACCCGCCTGCGCTGTGAATCTATAATCATCGCTTCCGGCCAAGGGCCCAGGCTGGCTGGTTTAAAGCCTTCAATCAGTTCGTTGCCGTTTGCAGCGGATTTGTAGCGGGTGATTTCGTTTGGCCTCGCGACCAGTACCTGATCGAGGTGAGCTGCGTCGGAATCGACCGCGACAGAGCCCACGAAGAGACCGGTGGAAATCGTCACCGGTGCGTCCCCGTATTCGATTTTCCCCTCTTCGGGTTCGTATTCCAATGGCTCGTAGCGGATTACCGCGCCGTCGTTCCTGAAGGCATAGAAATTTCCTTCACTGTCGACCGCCGCCGTCTGAATGTCGGGCGCGGCGAACTCGGTGATGAACTCCCCTTCATCGTCGAAGACGTCAACTCGCCCTTTCGCGTCGTCGCCACCGGCAAAACTCGTGACATACTGGTTACCGGCGCGGTCGATAGCGACTGCGCGTGGTTCAGCGAACTGACCGGTGGGTCCTCCAGGCGGCGGTGGGTAGGCCAATGGTTTTCCGCTACAGCCAGGATCTGGCAACGGGTCGACTGCGAGGGTGGTGCAGTTGCCTATGAGCGAAAGGGTGGGATCTGATTCGAAGAGGGGCGCTTCAGCGGCACGACTCGCATGCGGCGCGACCATGGCAAGGATCAATCCCATTACAACTACCGAACCCCTGAACCCTGAGGTATTCATCCTCGCTCAGCCCCCGCTTTCTATCCCAATGTCCCTTGACTTGCCTTGACAAGCAGATCCAACATATGCACCAACGCTGGTTTTGTCAAGGAACGTGCCGTTACTTAGTAGCTGAACGCGGCCGACCACAGCCGACCGCATTCAGCTCGATACTTTCTCCGCTATGGAGTTCGGATCAAGGGTCGATCCACAGTTCCATCGGGGTTGTCACCGTGTAGGCGCCTTCCCATTTCGCTTTCCCGGAGCCACAGAGCCCACTGCTTTCCGTGGAGTTGATCGGGATTTCTGCTGAAACATGCAATGTCGCTGTTCCTTTAGTGATACTGCTATCTGTAGCCGTGCCGATGTGGGTTTCGTTCGTCTGGTACACGCATGTAACGCCGAGGCGTGTCGTATCCACCTTCGCGCCGGTAGATGTCAGTGTCCCGACACCAGCGCTGACGTAATGGAGTTCGAGTTCGCCATTGGCAATCGATGTTACGTGCCAGCTGTTTGTGCACCCGGTGAAGTCGAGTGTTGTGATTTTACCCCCGACTGTCACCCCAGTCCCGTGCCTTTCGATATGGCCCGATACTGTCGAGGCGCATTCGATTTTGGCGATCGGGTTTTCGAGTTTGACGTGCCCGTTCTCGTTGTCGGCGTGGATTTCGCCTGTGTACGTAGTGCCTAGCGGCGATGTGAGTGTCGTTGCCGACGCGCTACCGGCGAACGCCATTAGGGCTGCTGCGGCAACCGCGAGCAGACCGAAAATCTTGACGTACCTCATTTCTTTCCTCCTTGATCCGGCAATTTGCCGGAGTTGTTTCCGAGAACGATTCCTAGTGGGAAGAATCGAACTGATCAAGGAAGTTGGAGCATGACGGCAAAATTGGATCGGATTGCTCGATTCGAAAAGCAGAAATCGCTGCAAATCTCGTTGAACGGCTTGGCGCGCGTCTCCATTGGAGCGCCGCATGCACAGGCGAGGCTGTCGTTTCTCGCTTAGAAGGAGAGGTGTTTGGCCACCACGGCGTCGAGTAGCGACTCGGCCAGGTGGTGGGCTTCCTCGAGGGCTATTCCCTCGACCGAGGGGACGCCGATCACGGTGAGGCCGGCGGCGCGGGCGGCGGCTACTCCCGTCGGGGAATCCTCGAGGGCGACGACGGACGGCCCGGCCTCCACGCCGAGCCGCCGGCACGCCTCCAGGTAGGGGTCCGGGGCCGGCTTCGGGGCTGCCACTTCGTGGGCGCTGAGGATGACGTCGAAGTGGGACTCGAGGCCGACGATCTCGATCGAGCGCTGGACGAAGCGCAGTGGGGAGTTGGAGACGAGGCCGATCGGGGTGCCGCGCTCGCGCAGGCGCTCAAGGAGCTCGCGTGCACCCACCATCGCCTCCACCCCATGCTCGAGCTCGGCGACCACGAGCACATTCAGCTCCTCGATCAGCTCGGCCGCCCGGCCCGGCTCGCCCAGGCGCCGCTCGAGGATGCCGCCCGCGATCTCGGCCGAGGTGCCGACCAGCTCGCGCTTGTCGGCGGGGGTGAACTCCAGCCCGCGGCGCTCGAAGAGGTCTTCCTCAGCCCGGGTCCAGACCGACTCGGTGTCCAGCAGCAGGCCGTCGTTGTCGAAGACGACGGCGGCGGGCAGGGCGGTGGGCATCGGCGGGATCATCCCAGCTATCGATTCGCCGAACCGTTAGCGTCGCGGGGATGCCCTTCCACGTCGAGGTCAGCTCCGGTCTCCAGCGCGCCCGCGCCTTCAACCTCGGCGACGAGGAGCTGCGAGCGGCCGTGCTCGAGCCGTGGCTCTCGCGGCGATCCTTCGAGCTGGGCGACCGCAAGTGGGACCCCGAGGAGTGCGATCTGCGAATCCTCGAGGGGCCGATGATGAGCAATCCCGACCTCTCCTTCGGACAGGGCTGGGCGAACGCGGAGCGGGCGTCCGACGACGTCACCCGGCGGGTCCTCGGGGCGGCGCAGGACGCCCGCGGCTCGGCGCCCGGCCCAGCCGCCCTGGTGATCGAAACCGACTCCGCGGTGAAGACGCGTGGCCGAGCTCGCCTCCACCCACGGGGCACGAAGCGTCGACCTGCAGAGCCTCGGCGAGCGGATCGACGGCCGCGACCCCGAGGTCGCGGCCGTGATCCGTCGGTCAGTCCAGCCGGCAGGCTGGGGCGTAGAGCCGAAGTCGAGCTGCCACGCCGCGGGGAATCACCAGCACCGGGTAGTTGGCGGCCTCGACCGCGTAGTCGCTGGCGGCGCTGAGGACGACCCTGCCGTCCGGTGCCTCGGGACGAGAACCGACGACCAGCAGGTCGACTCGGCCCGGGCCATGGTCGGCGACCTCGGCGCCCAGCGCGCCGGCGAGGCTGTTGGCGGTGCCCCGGGCGGCCGAGTCGCCCTCGTCGATGACTCCGACGACGTTGACGCCGGGCGCGGGATCGGCGTGGAAGCCGGCCGGCGCCACGGCGATCGCCGCCGGGCCGCCCAGGAGCAGTTTGTGGGCCGAGATCCCCGGCTTGACCAAGCCCGCAGCGGTCCGGTATTCGGAGCCGAAGACGATCACGTCGGCCTGCTCCTGCTCGGCCAGTTCGGTGAGCCCGACGCTGGTGGCGGGATTCACCACCACGTGCTTCGGCATCTCCGGAGTGCCGACCGAGGCGGCGCCGCGCGCCAGCAGCTGCTCGGCCTGCTCCTGCTCCAGGGATTCGCCGAAGGAGTGGCGGACGTAGGCGAGTGAGAGCTCGGCCCCCGAGGAGGCGAGGAGACGGCCAAGCGCCAGCGCGTCGCGATCGTTGTCGGTGTCGTCGTAGGAAACGATGATCTTCAGTGACATTTAGGGCTGCCTCCGAGGGGTCGAACAAGGGTCAGGCCAGAGTTGCAGACCGGAACCGCCAGGAGAGGGGGCGGTTCCGGTACACATATGGCATCCGGCTGCTACGCGGTACCTCCGGCCGGTGCGGGCGGGCCGGCGGCCTGCCCCGAGGGAACGCCGTCGGGGTAGCCGAGAGACGGCACGTCCGACGGGTACACCTCGTGCCCGTGGACGGCGATGTCGCCGGTCTCCATGTCCTCCTCGGTCATCCGCAGCGGCACCACCAGGCCGACCAGCTTGAGGAGGATGAACGTGCCGATCGCCGAGAAGACGATCACCCAGGCGGCCGTGTAGGCCTGGCACCCAGAGCAGGTGCAGCCCGCCGCCGGAGATCAGGCCTTCGTGTTCGCCCGCCATCAGGTTGTTGGCGAAGATGCCGACCAGGAGGCCACCGGCGACGCCGGCGAACCCGTGGGTGTAGACCACGCCGAGGGTGTCGTCGACGTTGCGGAACGGCCGCACCCGGCTCAGGTAGTTGAGCGCCAGGTAGACGAGCGATCGAGGCGACGACGCCGATGATGATCGCGGCCCAGCCGTTGACGAAGCCGGCGCCGGGGGTGATCGCGACGAGGCCGACGATCATCCCGTTGACGCTGCCGATCAGGCTCGGCTTGCGGCCGGTCAGCGTAGTCCAGCGCGACCCAGACCAGGAAGGCGACCGCGGTGCAGAGGTTGGTGTTGAGCACCGAGGCCGAGGCGATGTTCGCCGGCGCTGTACCAGTCACCGCCGTTGAAGCCGTTCCAGCCCATCCACAGCAGCCCGGCGCCGACCGCGACCATCGCCAGGTTGTTCGGGGCGTCGACCTCGCGGTCACGCTGCAGCCGCGGCCCGATCACCGCCGCGGCGACGAAGCCCGAGACTCCGGCGGCGAGGTGGATCACGTAGCCACCGGAGTAGTCGATGGCGCCCTGCTGGGCGAAGAAGCCGCCGCCCCAGATCATGAAGGCGTTGATCGTGTAGACGAGCAGGGTCCAGAGGGCGACGAACGGGATCCAGGCCTTGAAGTTGAAGCGGCCCGAGCACCGAGCCGAGCATCAGGATCGGCGTGATCGCCGCGAAGACGATCTGGAAGTACGCCAGCGTCGACTTCGGGAAGAGGAATTCTTCTTCCGGCGAGCTCCGCCGATGTGCGCCTGTTCCAGCAGGCTGTGGCTGTTCAGGATCGACCCTGGCTTGCCCCACATGTTGCCGAAGAAGCCGCTGGTGTCGCCGAAGATGTGGATCGGATCGCCGAAGGCCATCTTGAAGCCGACCAGGACCCAGAGGACGAGCACGATCGCGAAGGCGACGAACGCCATCATCATCGAGTTCACCGACCAGCGTTTCTGCATAACGCCGCCGTAGAGAACGACCAACCCCGGGATGCTCATCAGGCCCACCAGGGTCGCGGCGGTCATCTGCCATGAGTTGGCGCCTTCGCTCAGACTATTCCATTGAACTGGTGCTTCCTTTCTTTCTAGCCCTAGAGCTCCGGACCGCCCCACCCTCGTCGCCGCGTCGCCTGTAAGGCACATACGTACAACTGTCCAAAGATCGACGGCCAGGCTTCGCCCGGATGGCGTAGATCCGGCTCGACGGGAGTCGATATGGTGGCCCCGCGATGCCACTGGAAGGACATTACGAGCGGCAGACGACCCCGCTCTACAGGCTCAGCCCGCGCGAGATCGAAGGGCTGCCTTCGGGCACCTGGTCGTGACCCTGGTCGCGATGCTCGCAGTCGTCCTCTTCACGGTCGGCGACAGCAACCCGGGTCCGGCCCAAGGCTGCATCCGCTCGCAGGTCGCCGGGATCGTCGGCGCGGAAACCATCAGCGCCTGCGGTCAGGAAGCGGTTGAGGTCTGCACCCACGCAGCGGGCTTCGAGGGCGCCCGGGCCGAAACGATCGTCGCCGACTGCAGGACGCAGGGCGTCAAGTTCTAGGCGCAGGCCCGGGCGAGGAGCCGCTCAGCCCAAGGCGTCGACGAGCGCCGCCAGCTCCTCGTCGACCTCGCCGTCCAGCTTCAGCTCGGCGTCGTCGTCGTAGGGCGTCGCGCCCTTGGTGACGATCGCCAGCCGGCCGCCGCGCTTCGAGGGTCAGCTGCGGCAGCCCGGCCACCGGGTGGACGGCCAGCGAGGAGCCGACGCAGAGCATCAGCTCGGCCCCCTCGGCCAGTTCGGTCGCCCGCGCGATCGCCGCTCAGCGGCAGCATCTCGCCGAAGAGGACGACGTCGGGTTTGACGGGGCCGCCGCAGGCGGTGCAGATCGCCACCCCGTCGCTCGTCGAAGAGCTCGTCGACCTCGTCGAGCTCGAAGCCGGCTGCGCAGCGAGTGCAGGACGAGGTCTCGATCGAGCCGTGCACCTCGATCACGTTCTCGCGAGCCCGCCGCCCGGTGCAGGCGGTCGATGTTCTGGGTGATCACGCCCTCGATCAGCCCGCGCCGCTCGAGCTCGGCCAGCGCCTCGTGGGCCGCGGTTCGGCTCGTTTGTCGCCGAGCGACTGGAAGCGCGGCCGGTAGTAGGACCAGAAGCGCGCCGGGTCGCGTTCGAAGACGTCGATGTGGGCGACCTCCATCGGGTCGACGTTCGCCCACAGCCCCGTCTCCGGGGTGCGGAAGTCGGGGATCCCGGAGGGCACCGAGACCCCGGCCCCGGTCAGGGCGACGGCGCGGCGCGACTCGGCCGAGCAGCTCGGCCAGTCGCGCCACCTCGCGCGTCGCTACTTGCCGCTCCACTTCGGGCGTGCGCTTGCCGAGGAAGGCGCCGATGCCCTCCTTCGCGTCCTCGCTGCCGAAGGCGGCGGCGAAGCCCTGCTTCTCGGCCTCGATGCCCTCGTCGAGGTCGCCCTTGTGCGGAGACCGACTTGATCTGCTCGACCGCGACCGGCGCCTGGCCGGCCAGCTTGCGGCCCCACATCAGCGCCGTCTCGAACAGCTCGTGGTCGGGGACGACGCGGTTGACGAGGCCCAGTTCCAGCGCCTCCTCGGAGAGGATCGCGTCGCCGACCAGGTTCATCTCCAGCGCCTTGTTCTGACCGACCAGGCGCGGCAGGCGCTGGGTGCCGCCGAAGCCGGGGATGATCCCCAGCTTGATCTCGGGCTGGCCGAAGACCGCCGCCTCGGCGGCGATCCGCACGTCGCAGGCCATCGCCAGCTCGCAGCCGCCGCCGAAGGCGATCGAGTTGACCGCGGCGATCGTCGACCACGCGTGCCTCGCCGAAGTCGCGCGAACAGCGCGTGGGCGCGTGTTGATCAGCTCCTCGCCGCTCGCCTCGTCCATCGTGCGTGAAGGCCTTGATGTCGGCGCCGGCCGAGAAGACGATCGGGACCGAGGAGGCGATCACCATCGCCCCGACGCCGTCGTCCGCCTTGACCCGCTCCCAGACCGTCTCCAGGTCCCGGATCACCTGCGGGCGAGACCGCGTTCATCGGCAGGTTGGCGAGCCAGGCGATCGCGACGTCGCCGCGGGTCTCCAGCTTCACCGTCTCGGCCTGCTCGCCCTCGTCGGGCTGCGGGTAGGGGTAGAAGCCCTGGCCGGTGGCGAGCCCGAGGCGACCCTGGGCGACGAGCCGCTTGAGGGTGACCGGCGGCGCGAAGCGCTCGCCGTGCTTCTCCTCCAGCTGCTCCATCGTCTCCAGCACCTTGTCGAGGCCCTCGACGTCGGCTTTCCAGAACGGCGGCAGCAGGCCTTTGCGCGGGTCGAGCCCGGCGCCGGTCATCATCCCGAGGTCGATGTCGCGGACCGAGCAGACGCCTTCCTCGACCAGCAGGCAGGCCTCGATCAGCGCGCGGCAGCTGAACATCGCCACCAGCTCCTCGGCGTCGGGCTCGGCGTCGCCGGGGATGTTCTGCTCGCCGTCCTTGAAGAAGCCCTCGCCGCCGCTCTTGACGCCGAGCTTGCCGTCGGCGACCAGGCCCTGCAGGCCCTTGTGGACGTAGAAGCTCTCGCCGTAGGAGTCGTTGAGGTGCTCGGCGACGTGGCAGCACGGTGTCGAGGCCGAGCAGGTCGGTGAGGAAGAACGGCCCCATCGGCGCCAGCTTCGCCCCCGCGATCGCCTCGTCGATCGCCTTCAGCGAGAGCCCCTGCTCCTCCTGGGCGCGCCAGATCTCCCCCATCGTCGCCATCAGGACTTTGGTTGACGACGAAGCCGGGGACCTCGCCGCAGACGATCGGCTGCTTCTTGATCGCCTGGGCGAAGTTGTAGGCGGCGGTCGCGGTCTCCTGCGAGGTGTCCTCGCCGACGATCACCTCGACCAGCGGCATGATCGAGGCCGGGTAGAAGAAGTGGAAGCCGACGACCTTGTCGGGCGCGCAGCGTCGCCTCGCCGATCTCGGTGATCGAGAGCGAGGAGGTGTTGGAGGAGAGGATCGCGTGGCCGGGGGTGGCGGCGTCGAGCTCGCGGAAGACCGCCTGCTTGATCGCCATCTTCTCCGGCACCGCCTCGATCACGAAGTCGACGTCGCCGAACTCCTCGTAGCGAGGTGGTGCCGGTGACGTTGCCCATCACCTCGGCGAGCCGGGCGTCGGCCTGCTCCTGGGTCAGCTTCTCCTTCTTGACCAGGCGGGCGAGCTGGCCCTCGGTGACGCGCGCGGGCCTTCTCGAGCGCGGCGTCGACGAACTTCTGGTCGATGTCCTTGACGACGACCGGGATGTCGGCGGCGGCGATCGCCTGCGCGATCTCGCCGCCCATGGTGCCGCCGCCGACGACGGCGGCCTTGGAGACGAACATTGGCTGAGGTTTCCTCCGGTTTTCGGCTTGACAGTGCGGCGCGGGCCGCGGAACCGCAGGCTATACAGATGCCTGCGGCTCCCGCTCTTCGGCCTAGACGGAGGCCTGCGGCTCCCGCGCCTCGACCTCCCTTTCTTCCTTCTCGTCCGGCTTGAACCGCTGGTAGGCGAAGGCGCCGGCCAGCAGCAGGAGGCCGAGGGCGACGAAGGAGAGGGCTCGGGCGAGCTCTTCCAGCTCGGCGAGGTCGTAGGTCCAGACCTTGGCGATCGCGACCGCCAGCAGCGCCAGGCCGCCGAGGCGGGCTTTCGGCGAGTGGCGCACCATGCCCCAGACGACCGCACCGAGGCCCGTCGCCGCCCAGAAGGCGGAGAGCCAGGCCTGGCCGATCTCGCGGGCTTCGCCGCTGCCGTTGGCGCCGATCACGTCGATGATCGAGACCGAGCCGAGGTAGACGAATCCGGCGGCGCCGATGAAGCCGGCCACCGTCGCGGTCTTCGGCTCGATCTCCCGGCCCCAGTACCAGCAGGCGAGCGCGGCGCCCGCGCAACAGACGATCGCAACCAACGAGCTACCGAGATCGTCGACGCCCTCGGCGATCGCGATCGGCGGCGCCTCGACGACCAGCATGTGCAGGATCGCGAGGCCGAGGAACCCGAATGCCCCGATCAGCAGCCGCTGGGCATCGGAGAGGGCCGGCGCGGGACCGCGGTCCACGCGCGTCGCCATGTAGGCCAGCGCTGCGGCCATGCCCGACCAGACGGCCACCAAGGTGGGCCCATCGAAGGCATTGGCCAGACCGAAGCTGCCGAGGCCGATCCCGCCGCCGATCAGCAGCGAGCCGATTTCGCGGTGGATGCCGAAGCGGATCGCGGCGGCGCCGAGCAGAAGATGGGCGGCGGCGAAGCCGAAGATCCAGGCGTTCAGGGCGAGCGTTGAATCGCCGCCGAGGACGATGCAGCCGGTGCCGACCACGAACACGCTGCTGCAGAGAAGCAGCAGCCAGGAAGACACCGGAAGCTTCTCCTCGCCCCGCCTTCGCAGCTCGTAGCCGAAGGCCGCAGCGGCATAGAGGACCCAGAACCCGACCAGAACCGCGAGACGAGCAGGGCGGGCTCGCTGGGATCGGCTCACCCCCTCGATAGGTGATGAAGATCCCGCCGTCCCAGATCCAGGAGAACAACTGGGGCGCCGAGACGGCGAAGGCGCCGAGCGCCAGCCAGTTCCAGCGCTGCCAGAGCAGAACGCCGACGCTGGCGGCGAGCGCCAGGGCGACGAAGGCGATCGTAGCCGCCGTCGGTTCGCCGTGCCGACCAGCATCGGCGCCGCCAGCGCCCCGAGCATGCCGACGCTGCCGACGAGCATCGAGGACCAGCGCACGGCGATGACCACCCCGACGACGCCGATCAGCGCCGCCGCCTCGAGTCCGAGGACGGGCGAGATCAGCTCATAGACCTGGGTGGCGACGACCGTCGGTCGCATATAAGCCGGGGATCGCGATGGCGACCGCCACGCGGGCGGCCTCGAGGTGCCCCTTCCTTTCGTGCAGCCAGACGCCGACGACGAAGCAGCACCAGGGAGCCGAAGGCGGCCAGCAGGGTGCGGATCTCCTCCGTGAACCAGCTGCTGTCGACCGCGCTGCGCAGCAAGAAGACGATGCCGAGCAGGGTCGCGAGGCCGCCGATCCAGGCGAGCACGCGACCGCCGAAGAGGCGCTCGAACTCGATTCTCGACATCGGGTTGTAGGAGGGCGGCGGCTCATCCGGGTCCCACTCGGGCTCATGCCGACAGGCGGGTGGCACGTACTTCGTCTCGTCGTTCATTCAGATCACTCCCCATATTGCTTGTTGACCGTCGGTCAGATACCGTAGCAATCTTGTCAACCTTCGGTCAATAAGCCGCTACAATCGGGTGCGTGAGCCGTCCCGCCTACCGCCGCCTCGACGTCGACGAGCGCCGTCAACAGCTGCTCGAGCGGGGCGCCGAGCTGTTCACCGCCCACCCCTACGACGAGCTCTCGATGAGCAAGATCGCCGGCCGAGGTGGGGATCTCGAAGGCGCTGCTCTACCACTACTTCCCCAGCAAGCAGGCCTTCTTCGAGGCGACTCTGAGCGCCTGGGCGGAGCAGACTACGGGAGCGAACCGAGCCCGATCCCGAGTTGGCGCCGGTCGAGCAGCTGACCAAGAGCCTCGACGCATTCCTCTCCCTGGTCGAGGAGAACGCCGTCGCCTACCGCAACCTGATGCAGCAGCGCCACCGGCGTCCCGGCAGATCCGCGACCTGATCGAAGAGGTGCGGCGGGTGACGGCGCAGCGGATCCTCGACGGCGCTCTACCCGGGCGGCGCGCCGCCGAAGGCGCGGACGGCGGTCAGCGGCTGGCTCTGGTTCATGGACGGCGCCTGCCTCAACTGGATCGAGCACCGCGACATCGAGCGCGAGGAGCTGCGCGACCTGCTGCTCGGGGTGCTGATGGGCGCCCTGATCGCCACCGGACGCCGCCGGACCTGCCTTAAGTCCCCTGAGCGAGCCTGCCGATACAGCTCCTTCATGCGAAGGCAGGGGATGCTGTTCACGACGCTCGTCTGCGCGCTCCTCTGCTGCGGCGCGCTCGCCGGTTTCGCTGCGCCGGCCTCGGCTGAGGTGCCGCAGGCGACCCTGCTGCGCGACGGCCGCGCCGTCGCCCCGCCCTCGGCCCCGCCGGCGGTGAAGGCGATGATCGAAGCCGCCAACCGGATCCGCCACCGGCCCTACGTCTGGGGCGGCGGCCACCGCAGCTGGAACTCGCGCGGCTACGACTGCTCGGGCTCGGTCAGCTACGTGATGCACGCCGCCGGCCTGCTCGAATGGCCGCTCGACTCGACCGGCTTCATGCGCTGGGGAGGCGGCGGCGCCGGCAGCTGGGTCCGCATCTACGCCAACAAGGAACACGTCTTCGCGGTGATCGCCGGCCTGCGCTGGGACACCTCCTACAGCGAAGACGGCGACCGCACCGGCCCCGGCTGGAGCGAAGCGATGCGCCCCACCGGCGGCTTCCGCCTGCGCCACCCGCTCGGCCTCTTCAGCACGACGCCGCTCGCTTAGCTCCGCTGCCGACTGTCCTCTAGGCTCGCGCGATGCGCGACCGACTGCTGGACTTCGAGCTCGCAATCGACGAGCGGGCGAACGAGGAGGTCATCGAGTACGAGTGGGGACGGGCCTTCCTCTCCCCCACCTTGCCCCTGGCCTGGGATGCGAACTGGGCGCTGATCGAGCGGCCGGGCATGAGCGCGGCGGAGGTCGCCGCGGCGGCCGACGAGAGCCTGGCGGGATACGAGCACCGCGCCGCCGCGATCAAGGACGAAGCCGACGGGGAGCGGCTGGCGCCGGAGATCACCGCCATCCCCGGTTGGGAGACGGAGACGAACCTCTACATGGTCTGGCGCGAGACCGAGATCGTCCCCGGCGGCGACGTCCGAGAGTGCACCTTGGCCGAGTGCGAAGACCTGCGCCGGGAGCTGATCCGCGGCGAGTTCTCGCCCGAGATGCCGGACCGCGACGCGACCGCCGCGCAGCTGCTGGAGATGAACCGGCGCTTCAGCGGTACCGCCGGCGATCGCTGGTTCGTGGCGCCGGCGCAGCAACCAGCCGCCGCCTGCTGCCTCCTCAGCGGTCCGGGGATCGGACAGGTCGAGGACGTCGGCACCCTGGCCTCGGCCCGCGGCAACGGCTACGCCAAAGCGGTCATCTCCGCCGCCCTGGTGGCCTCGCGCGAAGAGGGCCACGAGGTCACCTTCATCGTCGCCGACGCCGAGGACTGGCCGCGCCTGCTGTACGAGAAGCTCGGCTTCAAGCACTGCGGCGTCCTCCACGTCTTCAGGCGAGCGCCGACAGTGGGGATAAGCGCCTGAGGCCAAGCTTTATACGGCGGTACAAAAGCGCGATCTGGGAGGCCCTATTAGGCTCTGTGGTGCTCTTTTCGAGGGACCAAGACTTTCAAACCAATCGCGCCGGGAGACTCGAGCGCGCGCCTAGGGGGACAACCCAAGCGATGACCCGTATCCGCCAGCAGAACGTGACCGCAGCGCAGTGGAGCTCCAACGGGGAGGCCCTCGGCGCGCTCGACCTGACCCTCCCCGAGAACGACGCCTTCGGCGCCAACGTCTTCTCCGTCGCCGTGCAGCGCGAACGCCTGCCCGAGGACGTCTTCGAGAAGCTGCAGGCGACGCTGGCCGGCGGCGAGGCGCTCGACCCGAGCCTCGCCGACGCGGTCGCCGAGGCGATGAAGGAGTGGGCGCTGGAGAACGGCGCCACCCACTACACCCACATGTTCCAGCCGCTGACCGGCTCGACCGCGGAGAAGCACGACTCCTTCTTCGAGCCCTCCGGCGACGGCAAGCTCGATCGCCGGCTTCTCCGGCAAGGAGCTGATCCAGGGCGAGCCCGACGCCTCCTCCTTCCCGACCGGCGGCGTCCGCGCCACCTTCGAGGCCCGCGGCTACACCGCCTGGGACCCGACCAGCCCCGCCTTCATCCTCGAGAACCCGAACGGGGCGCTGCTCTGCATCCCGACCGCCTTCGCCTCCTGGACCGGCGAGGCGCTCGACGCCAAGATCCCGCTGCTGCGCTCGATGGACGCGCTCTCGCGCTCGGCGATCAAGGCGCTGCGCCTGCTCGGCGACGAGGAGAGCCAGCGCGTCTTCACCACCGTCGGCCCCGAGCAGGAGTACTTCCTGATCGACGAGCAGTACTTCTTCGAGCGGCCCGACCTGATCGCCACCGGCCGCACCCTGTTCGGCGCCAAGCCGCCGAAGGGCCACGAGCTCGACGACCACTACTTCGGCTCGATCCCGGAGCGGGTGCTCGCCTTCATGATGGAGTCCGAACTGGAGATGCGGAAGCTCGGCATCCCGGTCAAGACCCGCCACAACGAGGTCGCGCCGGCCCAGTACGAGATCGCGCCGATCTTCGAGAACTCGAACGTCGGCTCCGACCACCAGCAGCTGCTGATGCAGACGCTGGAGAACGTCGCCCGCCGCTACGGCCTCGTCTGCCTCCTGCACGAGAAGCCGTTCGCCGGCGTCAACGGCTCCGGCAAGCACAACAACTGGTCGATGGGGACCGACACCGGCTCCAACCTGCTCGAACCCGGGCGACACGCCGGCGGACAACATCCACTTCCTGTTCTTCTGCGCGGCGGTGATCCAGGCGGTCAACAAGCACCAGGGCCTGCTGCGGGCCTCGGTCGCCAACATCGGCCAGGACCACCGGCTCGGGGCCAACGAGGCGCCGCCGGCGATCATCTCGATCTTCCTCGGCGCCGAGCTCGAAAAAGTCTTCGAGGCGATCGCGACCGGCGAGGGCGACCCCAACACGCCGGCCTCGTTCCTCGACCTCGGCGCCGACGGTGCTGCCGCCGCTGCCGATGCGACGGCGGCGACCGCAACCGGACCTCGCCGTTCGCCTTCACCGGCAACAAATTCGAGTTCCGGGCGCTGGGGTCGAGCATGTCGCTCGCCTTCCCGAACACGGTCCTGAACACGATCGCCGCCGAGGCGATCGACGAGCTGGCCGGCAAGCTGGAGGAGAAGCTCGACGCCGGCGCGGAGATGCCGGAGGCCGTGATGGAGATCGTCAAAGAGTCCTACCTGGCCAACAAAGCGGTCTGCTTCAGCGGCGACAACTACTCCGAGGAGTGGCACGCCGAGGCCGAGCAGCGCGGGCTGAAGAACCTGAAGACGACCCCCGACGCGCTGCCCGAGGTGCTCGCCGACGACACCGTCGCCGGCCTTCGAGAAGTACAACGTGCTCTCCAAGCGCGAGCTCGAGTCCCGCTACGAGGTCTGGATCGAGCAGTACGCGATCCGGGCCAACATCGAGGCGGAGGAGACCTTCTCGATCGCCCAGACGATGATCCTGCCGGCCGGCCTGCGCCAGCTGGCGCTGATCACCGAGGCCGGCGTCTCGGCGCTCGAGGGCGAGGTCCGCGAGCTGGTCGACGAGCTGGTCGCCGCGCTCGGCGAGCTGAAGGAGGCCAACGCCGTACCCGGACGACCTCGAGGGCCTCGAGCTGGCGATCTACGCCCGCGACAAGCCAGCTGGCGGCGATGGACAAGGTCCGCGAGGCGGCCGACAAGCTGGAGAAGGTCGTCGCCGACGACCTCTGGCCGCTGCCGAAGTACGAGGAGATGCTGTTCATCAAGTAGCTGGCCGGCGCCCGGTCCGAAAGAGCCGGGCGCCGGTTCAAAACGCCGCCTACCAAGCCGGCTCTTAACGCTGGCGGTGGCTGTTTCCGTCCTCTTTTGGAGACGCCGCCAACAGGGGGCACCGGAGGGGGAAATCGGCGGCGCCGGCTCGGCCTCGAGCCGCGATTTCCTATTGCGCTTCGATCGTGAAGACGCGCTGGAGCGCCTGAAAGACCACAGCGCGGATCACTACACAGGCCTCTACAACGTGATGAAGGGAGTGACCCTCGCGGCCGCGGGCCTCACCCTGATCCGCCTCACGGGGGGCTATCCGTGGCAGCGACTGCCGCTCTTCGCCGTCGGGCTCCTCGCAATAGCGATCACCTATAACGGCGCCCTCGTCGGGCAAACCGTGGTGCACCTTCGGACCAACCTCGTTGATGTTCTCCTGCCGATGGCATTGACGGTGGCCGAGTTTGTCGTGATCGGGATGGCCGGCGCCAAACCCAAGGCTGCGGCCGTTCCCGAGTACTGGTTCCTTGCCCTCGGTTCATGGCAGGTTCTCGCTGCCTGTGTGGTTACTTCGGTCGCCAGCAGGCTCAGGGAGGACATGTATTCACCCACCCTTTGGCCGACCGTGCGCAAATACCGCAGGCGACAATGGATCGATGCCTGCGGCGCAGGCGCCAGCGGCGCGATCACCCTGCTGGTTTGGTTGATATTCGAGAATGACCTGACCAAGGGCGGAACGGCCGCGCTGCTGCTTCTTCTATTCACCTTCGTAACCCTTGTCGGGGCGATGGCGAACCACGAGCAAACGCGAAAGGAGCTGGCGGCAAACCTGCGTGGGCAGCCAGCTGAGCGCGCCGCAGTCGGCTAAGGGCGGGGGAGGACTCGCATCCGCAGTCCGCCGCGCGGCGAGAGCGTCGGCATCTGGCGGATCGTCACCGTGCGGCCGGGCAGCGCGTCGATGCGGAGGCGCTGCAGCAGCTTCGTCGCCACCAGCTTCACCTCGGTCTGGCCGAAGCGCTTGCCGATGCAGATCCGCGAGCCGCCGCCGAAGGGGACGTAGGCGCCGCGCGGCAGCGCCGCCTTGCGCTCGCGGGTGAAGCGCTCGGGGATGAAGGCCTCGGGCTCGGGGAAGACCTCCGGCAGCCGATGGCTGGCCCAGGAGCAGTAGTTGACGTAGGCGCCCTTCGGCACCGTGTAGCCGCCGAACTCGAACTCGCGGACGGCCCGGCGGGGGCCGATCCAGGCCGGCGGGTAGAGGCGCAGGACCTCGTCCAGGACCATGTCGAGGTAGGGCATCTCTTTTTCGAGCTGCATCGCGCTCGGGGCGCCGCTCCCCAGCACCGCGGTCCTGCTCCTCGTGCAAGCGCCGGGTCACCTCGGGGTGGCGCGCCAGCTCGTGCAGCATGAAGGTCAGGGTCGAGGTCGAGGTGTCGTGGCCGGCGAACATCAGGGTCATCACCTGGTCGCGGATCTCGCGGTCGCTGAATTCCTCGCCGCCGTCGCCGCGGGCGCCGACCAGGAGGCTGAGGATGTCGCTGCGGCCGGGGTCCGGGTGGGCGCGGCGGCGGGAGATCTCGCCGAAGACGATCTCGTCGAGGACCTCGCGCGAGCGGTTCATCTTGCGCCAGGGCGAGCCCGGGCCGCGCAGCAGGCGCAGGGCGAAGTCGATCCCGTAGTACCCGAGCGCGCGCTCGAAGTGCTCGGCCGCGGCGGCGCCCTTGCCGGCCTCGTCGGGGTCGAGGCCGAGCAGCGCCCGCATCGCGATCCGCATCGCCAGGTTGCGCATCCACTCGTAGACGTCGACCACCTCGCCGACCGGCAGGGCGTCGATCGCCGCGTCGGCCTCGATCGTCATCGCCTCGGTCGCGGCGACGATCTGCTCGCGGTGGAAGGCGGGCATCATGATCGCCCGGGCGCGGTCGTGGTAGTCCTCGTCGACGGTGAGCAGGCCGTCGCCGAGCAGCGGGATCAGGTCGCCGAAGCTCGACTCGCGCCAGTGGAAGTTCTCCGGGTGGGCGACGGTGACGAAGTTGTTGGCCTCCGGGCCGAGCATGAAGATGACCCGGGTGTGCAGCAGCCGCATGCTGAAGATCGGCCCGAACTCTTCGTAGGCGCCGAGCAGCAGCGGCAGCGGGTCGTGGGCGATCTGGTGGGTGCGGGCGAGGCTGAAGTCGGTCACGCCCGGTGGGAACTTCCCCCTCCCCCGCCACTCGTCGACGAGATCCTCGACCACCCGGCGGACCGGGTTGCCGGACATCTCCGGCGGCCGCTCGACGGGCGCCGTGGTGTCGACCGTTGCCATGCCGGCATCGTAACTGGCTGGCTGGCCAGTTTCTGTCAGACCCGTGAGTTAGAGCCCCTGAAGCCCGGCCAGCGCGAGGAAGAGGGTCACGGTGATGCCACCGATGGCGAAGAAGCCGCGCATCATCGTCCGATGCATTGCATCGAACCGGGTGTCGATCGATTTGATGTCGCCACGAAGTTCGCGGATGTCCCCGTCGACCCGCTTGAAGCCTTCGGTCATCCGCTGGTCGAGTCCGTCGATCTCCCGGTCCACCCGCTTGAAGCCTTCGGTCATCCGCTTGTCGAGTCCTGCAATGTCCCGGTCCACCCGCTTGAAGCCCTCGGTCACCCGCTTGTCGAGGCGATGGATCTCGCCGTCGACCCGTTTGAAGCCTTCGGTCATCCGCTGGTCGAGTCCGTCGATCTCCCGGTGGACGCGCTGGAAGCCTTCCGACATCCGAGCGTTGAGGTCATCGATCCTCTTGTCGGTCGATCTGCTCTCCATCTCCATCGTCGGCATGATCCTAACGTAATGTTTCGTCTGTGACGGAACAAGACGCTATTGAAGAATTATTGGGCCGATTTCGTGACGGAATAGGGACTTCTGCGGATTCAGCCAGCCACAGCGGCGAGCTGGCCGCAGGCGGCGTCGATGTCGCGGCCGCGGGTGAGGCGGACGGTGGCCATGACGTGGTGCTCGGCGAGGATCGCGCGGAAGCGCTCGATCCGCTCGGGCGAGGAGCCGTCGTAGGCGCCGGTCGGGTTGTAGGGGATGAGGTTGACCTTGTAGCCGCGCGGGTCGAGCAGCTTGACGAGTTCGCGGGCGTGCTCGGGGTGGTCGTTGACGCCGTCGAGCATCACGTACTCGACGAAGACCTTGCGCCGGCGGGCGGCGCGGTAGCGCTCGCAGGCGGCGAGCACCTCGGCGATCGGGTAGCGCTCGTTGACCGGCATGATCTGCGAGCGCAGGCCGTCGTTCGGCGCGTGCAGGGAGAGGGCGAGGCTGATCGGCATCTCGCACTCGGCGAGGCGGTCGATCCCCGGCACCCAGCCGACGGTCGAGATCGCCGTACGGCGGTGGGTGACGCCGAGGTCGGGCAACCGTTCGCAGGCGGCGAGGACGTTGTCGATGTTCATCGTCGGCTCCCCCATTCCCATGAAGACGACGTGGTCGATGTCTTCGCTGCGGCGGAAGTGGAGTGCCTGGTCGAGGATCTCGTCGACCTCGAGGTTGCGGCCGAACTTCATCTGCCCGGTGGCGCAGAAGGTGCAGGTCAGCGGGCAGCCCGACTGCGAGGAGACGCAGACCGAGCGACGGCCGTCGCGGTAGCGCATCAGCACCGCCTCGATCGGGCGGCCGTCGGCGGTATGGAAGAGGGTCTTGACGGTGCCGTCGTCGGACTTCGCCTCGGCGGCGACGGTCAGGGTCGAGAGCGGCACCTCGGCCGCCAGCCGCTCGCGCAGCGCCGCCGGCAGGTTGGTCATCTCCTCGTAGGACCGCACTCCGCGCGCCACCCACTCCCACACCTGTTCGGCGCGGTAGGAGGGCTCGCCGGTCTCGGCGAAGGTGGCGGTCAGCAGCTCGCGGTCCACGGTCCGAGTCTAGGGACCGTGGATCTTTTCCCCGCGTTCCAACATGGCGACGAATTTCCGCAGGCGGCGCTCCCGCGTCTCCGGCTTCTTCGCCTCGTCCAGCCGATAGAGGATCGCGTAGCGATTGGCGCCGTCGAGAAGCTCGAAGAACTCGCGGGCGGCCGGGTTGGCGTCGAGCTCGCGCTGCAGGTCGTCGGGCACCTCGGCGGTGCGCTGACCCGCGTAGGCAGCCTCCCAACGGCCGTCGGCTTTCGCCGTCTCCACCTCGGCCAGACCGGCCGGGCGCAACTGCTCGGCCTGGATCAGCGCTTCGGCCTTCTCGCGGTTGATCTTCGACCAGCGCCCGCGGGGCCGGCGCGGGGTGAACCGCTGCAGGAAGAACGCCGCGTCGAAGCCGCGCTTCTGGCTGTCGATCCAGCCGAAGCAGAGCGCCAGCTCGAGCGCCTCGGCGTAGGTGACGCTGCGCTCCCCCGATCCCTTCTTGGCGATCTTCAGCCAGACGCCGGCGGAGGAGCCGTGGCTCTCCTCCAGCCAGGCCTCCAGCTCGCCGGGGTCGGCGAAGAGTCGGATCGGCAGCTCCTCGGCCATCTCGCGGCCGAGCCTATGGCGCTACAGCCCCGCGGCGTCGGCCAGCAGATCGACCTGCGCCGGGTCGCTGGAGCTCGGGAAGAGGAAAAGCTCCTGGCAGCCGGCATCGGAGAAAGCGGTGATCGCGCCCTGGACGGCCTCGGCGTCCTTGGCCGCCGAGTCGGCGATGAAGTTGGCGACGTCCTCGCCGAGCCAGGCGTAGTAGTCGGTCAGGTAGGCCTTGGCGTCCTCCTCGGCGCGGTCGCCGAGCGAGAAGTAGGCCAGGGCGGCATTCTGCGAAGCCTCGCTGCGGTCCGACTCCGACCACGCCTTCTCGAAGTCCGCCCGCCACTCGGCGAACATCTGCGGGGGCGCCCCGGCGGCGATCCAGCCGTCGGCGAAGCGGGCGGCGCGCTTGAAGGAGGCCTCGACCGAGCCGCCGACGAGGACGCGCGGATACGAGGCGGTATCGGGCCCCATCTCATCCCCCTTCCAGACCTCCCAGATGCGCTCCAGCATCGCGTCGAGGTCCTTGCCCCGCGTCTCCGTGTCGACTTCGGCAATCGCATAGTCGTCGTCGCGGCCGCCGAGACCGATACCCAGCGTCATCCGCTGGCCGGAGATCGCGTGAAGGCTGGCGACCTGCTTGGCCAAGGCCACCGGGTTGCGCCGCAGCGGCCCGAGCAGGACCGTGGTCGCGAGGCCGATCCGCTCGGTCACCGCCGCGGCGGCGGCGAGCGCGACCAGCGGCTCCAGGTTGGGGTAGGCGATGCGGTCGATCGTGCCGAGACTGGAGAAGCCGCGGGCCTCGGCCCGTCGCGCCCACTCCGTCAACTGCTCACCCGTGGTTCCCGGCACTGCGTTGGGAAGACCGATCGCGATGTCCATGGCTCCTCACTTCCTGATTTGGGACTTGGAATCACCCTAGCCAACCGCCACTGTGGCCCTACCGCCTCGGCCACCTCTAGTGTCAGTGGCCATGGTTCCGACCGTCTACAGCCCGCTGGCCAGGCACCATCCGATCGGCGCCTCAACCGGTTACCTGACCCATTTGCGGGGCGACTGGCAGGGACTTGTGGACGCGGTCGAGCACACCTCCACCTTCGCCACCGAGCTCGCGGCCCTCTCGGAGCCGGAGCTGGAGGGACTTCGCAACTTCCTCGTCGATGCCGACCCGCTTCCCTTCCGGTATCTCAGCGTCCACGCGCCCGTCAAGCACCTCGAGGTGGAGGAGGGCGAGATGGTCGACTGGTTGCTGGCGCTACCCCCAGAGGTCAGCGCAATCGTCGCCCACCCCGACACCATCGACGACTCCCGGCTGTACCGCTCGCTCGGAAGTCGTTTGGTGATCGAGAACATGGACAGCCGCAAGCAGGCCGGGCGCACCGCCGATGAGCTGCGCACCGGTATTCGCGGAGCTGCCGGATGCCGGCTTCTGCTTCGACATCGCCCACGCGTGGTCAATCGACCCGACGATGGAGGTAGGCGGCGAACTGCTGGATCGCTTCAGCGGCCGCCTTCGACACGTCCACCTCAGCTCACTGCAAAACGGCAAGCACGTGCCGGTGCTCCCCGAGCACGATGCGCTCTTCCAGCCCCTCCTCGACCGCTGCCGCGACGTCCCTTGGATACTCGAGGCCGAGAGCCCGACACACTGGCTGCAACAGGCGGCCTGAGCCGCCTCGAAGCGAGCAGCGGGGCAACGTTCCCCGCCCTGCTCGCCGCGCGCGAGCGAACGCTCGAACGACTTGAGGAGCGCCGTCGCTCGATGCAGGCAGTCGAGCGCGACGATGACGTCGCCGTCGTCCTGATGGGGTCGTGGGGTCGACTGGAGGTGACCGGCGGCCGCGACGACGACTTCATGTGCCTGGTCGACGGGGAGCCGCGACCGGAGGACGAGGTTCGGCCGTCGATCGAGGCGGCCTGGAAGGCGCTGGGCAGCTCAGCGAAGGCACCGGGAAAGGAGGACATCTTCGGCGTGCCGGTGTTCTCCTCCAATCTCCGCAAGATCGGACTGGACGACGATGGAAACAGGAACCTCACGCGCAGGATGCTGCTGCTTCTGGAGTCGAAGTCCGCGGCCGGAGACCAGGTCGCGGAGAAGGTGAAGCAGGAGCTGATCGACAGCTACCTGCGGGATCTGAGCCTGGACTACCACCCGCCCCGCTTCCTGCTCAACGACATCTTCAGGTACTGGCGGACGATCGCCGTCGACTTCGAGCGCAAACACCGGGACCGCTACGGCAGGGAGTGGGGCTTGCGAAACGCGAAGCTGCGCACCTCGCGCCCGTTGCTGTTCGCGAGTGGCCTGCTGCCGGCGCTCGAATGCCGCCGGCTGCGCAGCCAGGACTACTCGCCCTTCCTGGCCGAGCAGTTCCGCGCGCCGCCCCTGGACAGGGTCGCCGCCTGCTTCCTCCGGCACGGCAGAGCGGACTCGGGGGTCAGAACGCTGCTCGCCTATGACTCCTTCCTGGCGATGCTCGACGACGAGACGACCCGCTCAGAGCTGGAAACGCTCGCCCACGAGAAGCGGGCCGACTCGGATACCTACCGGACCGCCAAACAACTCGGCGAAGACATCCGCGAGGGCCTGCTCTCGCTGATGTTCGAGACCCGCGACCTTTACGAGATGGTGCGTGAGTACGCGATCCTCTGACCGCGTCTGAGGCGCTCAGGGCAGATCGGCCAGCAGCCGGTCCAGCGCTTCGCGGGCGTACTCGAAGACGCGCTCGTCGCCGCTGAGGCGGTAGCGGGAGTTGACTCCCATCACCAGCGCGTAGAGCTCGAAGGCGAAGCGCTCGGGCCGCTCGACGCCGGCGAGGCGCGCTTGGCGCTCCAGCTCCCCCAGCCAGGCATCGAGCGCGGCGGCAATCGCGTCGCGGACGGGGCCGGGGCGATCGTCGTACTCGGCCGAGGTCGCCGCCCAGAAGCAGCCGCCCGAGTAGGAGTCGAGCTGGGCGAGGTAGCGCTCCCCCATCGCCCGAATCCGCGGCGCGCCCTCGGGGGCGTCGAGCGAGGGGACGATCACCTTTTCGCGGAAGCGCTGCGCCGCCGCCTCGACCGTCGCCAGCTGCAGCTCCTGCTTGGAGCCGAAGTGGGCGAAGAGGCCACTCTTGCTCATCCGCAGCTCGGCGGCGAGGCGGCCGATCGTCAGTCCCTCCAGCCCCTCGACCGAGGCCAGGTCGACGGCGCGGTCGAGGATCGAGGCGCGGGTCTCGCTGCCCTTCTGGGTGACGGGAGTCACAGACGTAGGATATAAAAAAGCACGAACGTTCGTTTTGATAGCCCGGCAAGGCCGCGGGAACGCGGTGGAGGAGGAGAGATGGGCGAGTACGCGGTGAAGAAGATCGACGAGATGGAGGCGGTCTACCTCGGCGCCTTCAAACGGGCGCGGGCGGAACTGGGGGTCGAATCGTTCGGCCTGCAGGTGATCGACCTGCCGCCGGACTTCGAGAACTACCCGGAGCACGACCACGCCGAAGACGGCCAGGAGGAGGTCTTCATGGCGATCCGCGGTGGCGGCGAGATCGAGATCGAGGGCGAGCGCTTCCCGCTCGACCCCGACCACATGGTCCGTGTCGCCTCGGGCACCAAGCGCAAGGTCTGGCCGGGCGCGGAGGGGATGCGGATGGTGATCGTCGGCGGCGTGCCGGGAGCGGTCTACGAGGCACCCCCGATCAGCCGGCTGGGCGAGCCGGACCCGATGGCGCAGTAGGAGGGGCGGATAGGCTGGGGCCCGATGCGACGCGTCTCGTCCCTAGTCGTCCTCATCGTCCTTGCGGCGCTGGCCCTGCCGGCGGTCGCCCCCGCGGCGCTAACCTCGGATCACGAGGAGGACGCGATCGTCGTCATCTCCGGCGACGTGACCGTCCCCCGCGGGGAAACGGTCGACGGCATCTACATCGCCAGCGGCGACCTGCGGTTGGCGGGGAACGTCGACGGCGACGTCGTCCTTGCCGCCGGCGATGCCACGGTCAGCGGCAAGATCGACGGCGACCTGGTCACCTTCGGCGGCCAGGCCCGGCTCCTGCCCCGCGCCTACGTCAGCGGCGACGTCCGCTACGGCGACGAGCGGCCGATCGTCTCCGGCGCCGCGATCGTCCGCGGCGACGTCACCAAGGAGGACTGGGGCGACTCGGTCGACTTCCTCCCCTTCCTCGGCGCCTTCGTCTTCTGGCTCGCGACTGGGATCTCGATGGCGCTCCTCGGCGTGCTGCTGCTGCTGATCGCCCCGCGCGCCGCCGAGGCGCTCCAAGCGCGCTCGCGCGAACGGGTCGGGCCGGTGATCGCGATCGGCGTCGCGATCGGGATCTGCCTGCCGCTGGCAGCGGCGATC
Source organism: uncultured Actinomycetes bacterium (assembly GCA_963850735.1). Classification (GTDB taxonomy): domain Bacteria; phylum Actinomycetota; class Thermoleophilia; order Solirubrobacterales; family 70-9; genus VAYN01. Next base: position 44,717 of record CAWKMK010000006.1, on the reverse strand, counting down.
GCCCTCGTCACCCTGGTCGGGATCCCCCTGGCCTTCGTCATCGGCCTCTCCCTGCTGCCGCTGGCGGCGGTCGCCTACGTCGTCGCCTGCTACGCGCTCGGCCGCCGCGTCGTCGGCGAGCCCCACAGCCAGTTCTGGGCCTTCCTCGCCGGGCTGGCGATCCTGCGCGTCGCCGCGCTCGTCCCCTTCCTCGGCTTCCTCGTCGGCCTCGCCGCGGTGGTCTTCGGCCTCGGCTTGATCGGCGCCGCTATCGGCGCCGCTCGGGACCCGGAGCCGGAGCCGGCTCGAAGCCCGGGCAGCTGAGCACCGGCAGCCGCGGGTAGCGCGGGTAGGCCGGTTCGGTGCGCGAGCGCTCGCAGAGCGAGAAGACCGAACCGCGCGTGTTCGGCACCAGCCGCTGGTGGCAACAACGGTCGCAGAGGCCGGCCTGGGGTCCCGGGGGCGCCATCGCTCGAACCTAGAGCATCGCCGCGGCCGGAAACTGCGGCCTCGGGACCGGCGGGTCCCGCCCCCGCGGGGCCTAGCCTTTGTGCGTGACCCGAGCCGCGACCCTCTTCGACGCTGACGCCGCCTCCTACAGCGGGACGGTCGAGGTGATCGGCGTCATCTACAAGGCCGAGGACGACGGCTACGCGGTGCTCGAGGTGCAGGAGACCGACTCGGGCGAAGGCTTCGCCCTGGTCGGCCCGGTCGCCCACCTCGATGCCGGCGACCGGGCCGAAGTCAGCGGCGAGTGGCAGACCCACACTCGCTACGGGCGCCAACTGCGCGCCCAGGGTGCGCTGCCGCTCGACCCGACCGACCGCGAGGGGCAGGTCGCCTACCTGACCTCGCTGAAGCACATCGGCCAGAAGCGGGCCGAGCGGCTGGTCGACGAGCACGGCGAGGGGGTGCTGCAGGCGATCGCTGCCAACCCGGAAGCGGTCTTCGGCTCGCTGCGCGGGGTCAGCGCCGACCAGGCCGCCGCCGCAACCCAGTCCTGGTACGCGAGCCGGGCGATCCGCGACCTGCACGTGCAGCTGGCGCCGCACGGGCTCGCCCACCTGGCGGCGCCGATCCACGCCCGCTACGGCGACAACTCGATGGCGATCCTGCACGAGGACCCCTACCGGCTGACCGAGGTGTCGGGGGTCGGCTTCGCCCGCGCCGACAAGATCGCCCTCGCAGCCGACGTGCCGCCCGAGTCCGACCGCCGCGCCCAGGCCGCCGCGCTCTACGCGCTGATCGAGGCCGAGCAGCAGGGCAACAGCTACCTGCCGGCCGAGGAGCTGGGCCGGCGCACGGCGCGGCTGATCGGCCTCGCGCCCGACCCCGACGTGCTCCTCGCCGCCCCCGGCCTGGTCGAAGACGAGGGCCGGATCTATCGCCAGGGGACCCACGCCAGCGAGCTGGCGGTCGCGGCGACGCTGGCGGCGCGGTCATCAGCCCCTCCCCACCTCGACCACGAGCCGGCGGAGGAGCCGCGCGGCAAACTCACCGACGAGCAGTGGGCGGCGGTGCGGGCGGCATTCGCGGCGCGGGTCTCGGTCCTCACCGGCGGCCCCGGCGTCGGCAAGACCGAAGCGACCCGCGAGATCGTCGCCGAGGCGGAAGCCGCGAACGCGACGATCGCCCTCTGCGCACCGACCGGGCGCGCCGCGCGGCGACTGGAAGAGACGACCGGCCACGAGGCGAAGACGATCCACCGGATGCTGGAGTGGATGCCGGGGCGCGAGCCGGCATTCCGCCCCGGCCGGCCGCTGCCGGTCGACCTGGTGATCGTCGACGAGTCCTCGATGCTGAACCTGCGCCTGGCCGAGGTGCTGCTCGGCGGCTTGGCCGAGTCGACCCACGTCGTCTTCGTCGGCGACGCCGACCAGCTGCCGCCGATCGGGGCCGGCAAGCCGTTCGAGGACCTGATCGCCTCCGACGCCGCGCCGGTGGTGCGGCTGACCCAGATCTTCCGCCAGGCGGCGCGCTCGATGATCACCACCGCCGCCCACGAGATCAACCACGGCCGCCCGCCCCACCTCGAGCCCGGCCCCGAGCAGGACCACGACTTCTTCTTCATCGAGCGGGGCACGCCGGAGCGGGCGCTGGAGACGGTGGTCGAGGTGGTCGCCGAGCGGGCGCCGGCGAAATTCGCCGTCGACCCGATCCGCGAGGTCCAGGTGCTGGCGCCGATGTACCGGGGGCCGGTCGGGATCGACGCCCTCAACGAGCGGCTACAGGCCGAGCTCAACCCCGACGGCAAGCGCGCCCTGGGCGACCGCTTCCGGATCGGCGACCGGCTGATCCAGACCCGCAACTCGCACGAGCTGGGGCTGATGAACGGCTCGATCGTCTTCCTCCGCGGCGACGACCCGGAAGAGGAGACGATCGTCGTCGACACCGACGACGGCAGCAGCCTCGTCATCCCCTACGGCGAAACCGCGACGCTGCGCCTCGCCTACGCGATCTCGGTCCACAAGGCACAGGGCTGCGAGGTGCCGGTGGTGGTCGGCGTCTGCCAGCGCTCGCACTCGCGGATGCTGACCCGCCCCCTCCTCTACACGGCGATCACCCGCGCCCGCAACAGCTGCGTCCTGGTCGGCGACCAGATATCGCTCGCCTCCGCCGTGAGCCGCGACGACAGCGGCGGCCGCCACTCGGGCCTGGCCGAGCGCCTGCGCGGCTGACCGCCATCTAGCCTAGGCGGGTGGAGAGGAAGCGTCTGCCCTGGGCCGAGATCGGGATCACCCTGGCCGGGATCGCCCTGCTGGCGGCGATCGTCGTCGCCGTCGACCCGCTACGCGAGGCGGTCAGCGCCCTGATCCAGGGCGATCACGAGGAGGTCCGCAACCAGATCGACCGCCTCGGCGTCGGCGGGCCGCTGCTGATCCTCGCCCTCGCCCTTCTCCACAGCGTCGTCTTCTACCCGGCCGAGATCGTCGACGCGGCGGCCGGCTACGCCTACGGCTTCTTCCCGGCGATGGCGCTGGTGATGTTCGGCTGGCTGCTCAACGGCCTCGTCTGCTGGGCGATCGGCCAGCGGGTGGCGCGGCCGCTGCTCGACCGCTGGTTCGGCGAGGAGCGCTTCGAGCGGGCCGAGCTGGCGATCGAGCGCGGCGGGGCCACCCTGCTGATCGCGATGCGCCTGATCCCGATCCTCCCCTTCAGCATCGTCTCCTACGCCGCCGGTGCGGCGCGGGTGCCGCTCTGGCGCTTCGTCTGGACCACCCTGGTCGGCTACCTGCCGATCACCGCGATCTCGGTCTACTTCGGGACCCGGCTCGAAGGCCTCTCGCTGACCGACCCGCTGGTGCTCGGCAGCGCCCTGGCGCTGCTGGCGCTGCTCGGGGCGGGTCACTGGGTGATGCGGTGGCAGGCGCGCCGCTCTTCGGCTTGAGGGACAGCTGGCTGACGGCGATTCGCGAGTCCGCGAGAAGCGTCGCTATACGACGCTCGCTGCGGTCTCGCTGAACCAGCTGTATCTCCAACCGCTGTGGCTAGGAGGGACGGGTGTCCCTCTCTACAGGTGGGCGCCTAGGCGCCGGATCAGCCGGCGACGACACGGAAGCTGAAGGTGGCCGGGGTCGGGTCGACCAGCCCGCTGGCGCCGCGCGACTTGACCTTGACGGTGTGACGTCCGCTCGAGAAGCGGCGGACCAGCTTCGGCCCGCAGAAGGCGAATGCCGCCTTGTCGACCTTGCAGAGGAAGGTCGCGTCGGCCTGGTCGGAGCGGAAGCGGAAGACGAGCCGGGCACTGCTGGCGCTGGTCCTTACCGTGGCCGGCGGATGCCTGGCGAAAGAGGTGGACGGAGCGCGCGGTTCGGGCTGCGGCGTCGGCGGGACCGGCTGCGGGGGAGTCGGCGGCGGCACCGGTTTGATCGGCGGCAGCTTCCGAGCCCCAGTTGCCGGGCGCGACGAAGACCGCGCCGGAGGCGTCGGGCGGTTCGCACGTCCCCGCGGCGGGGAAGGCCGTGCCCTCGATCGCTTTCAGCGCCCCCACCGCTTCGATCAGCCCGCCGCCGACGGCGCAAGGGCCGAAGGAGCCGACCGCGGCGGCGCTGACGGCGAGCGCTTCGCGCACTTCCTCGGGCGAGGCGCCCGGTTCGTCCTCCAGCATCAGGGCGGCGACTCCGGCCGCGTGCGGGGCGGCCGCGGAGGTGCCGCAGAAGCGCCAGACGCCGGGTTCGGATTTCGGCTGCCGAGCGAAGAAGGTGGTCGCGCCGCAGTCGGTCGCGGCGACCTCGGGCTTCGAGAGCTCTTCCGGCGTCAGCAGCTGCGGGGCCGGGCCCGTGCCTTCGACCGGGCCGAAGTAGTGCGTCACCGGCCCGCGCGAGGAGTAGGGCTCGGGTTCGCCGCTGTCGTCGAAGGGGACGGCCGCCGACCGCGATCGCGCCGGCGGCGCCGGCGTGCCCGTAGATCGCTCGGTCCGACCACGTCGCCGCCACCGGATTTGGGGTACTCGGTGCCGCTGACCCCGCCGCCGTTCTGCAGGAAGATGAACTTGAGCCGCGGGTCGGCGGTCGCCTTCGAACCTGTTGATCACCAGCTGGACCGTCTGCTCCGCTTCGCCTTCGTTTTCCCACTGGAGGATCTCCACCGGCTCCTGCGTGTCGGTGACGTTGTTCTTCGATCGAGGCGGCAGATCACTTCCCCGTCGGCGTCGAGCAGGAGCGCGTCGAGGTCGGTCTGCGACGCCTTCCCACGGTTCGGCCCACTGCAGGTCGACGCTGAGGACTTCTTCCGGTTCGACCTTGATCCCGAAGGTGCGGTCGGTCGCCGCTCCGGGGTTGAAGTCCATGCAGTGGCTGGCGTTGAGTCCGGCGAACGCGGCGACTGCCGGCGGGCAGGCGCCCGAGTCGCGGTATTCCGGCGCTTCCCAGGAGGCGATTTCGTTTCCTTCGGCGTCGAAGAGGTTGTCGTTGCCGGCGGCCGAGAGGTAGGTGGCGCCGTCTTCGGTGACCTTGTTGACCGCAGCGGCGACCGGGCCGTCCTGGAAGAAGGGCTCTTCGAAGTAGCCGACGTCGTCGACGATCACCTGCGCGCCGGCACCGCCTTCCCCCACCGGCTTGGCGAGGTTTTCGATCCCTTCGGCGAAGGCGAGTTCGCCGTTGAAGGCGCTGTCGAAGGCGAGTTCGGCACTCGGCGCCATGTCGTGGACGATCTGCAGCATCGCCCGGCCCTCGTCGAAGGGTTCTTCTTCGCCGGGTTCGACTTCGTAGTCCCGCAGGTCTTCGACCGCGGTCGACTGACCGGGGCAGTTGTTGCTTTTCCCGGCAGGTCGCTCGGTGAGGACGTCCTGCGGCTGTTTGGTCGCGATCGGGCCGCCGGTCACGGCTTCGTTGGCCTGGTCGAAGGAGTCGGAGAGGACGCCGACGGTGACGCCTTCGCCGTCGACCCCGAAGGTCTTCCCGCGCTTCCTGCGCGTTCAGCTGGGTGACGCCCTCGGAGACGACCGAGCCGCCTTCGCAGGGGGTGAAGGCGCGCAGGATCGGCGCGCGCACCTGGGTCACGGCGGCGACCCCGGGCACGGCGGCGAGGCCCGAGAGCGCGGCCTGCGGCACGCCGGCGGTGACCCGCTGGTAGCGGCGGCTGGCGGCGATCACCCGCGCTCCGGCTTCGCGCAGCGCCGGTAGCGCCGCGATCGCCCCGTGGTCGAAGCGGAAGTCGACGAGCAGGCGGTCACCATGGCGGATGAGGCTGCCAGGGCCGCTGGGCGCGACCCCGGCGATCTTCGCCTGCCTGGCCGGGGGCAGCGCCCGGACCGCCGGCTTGGCCAAAGTGGTCAGAGTCGGCGAGAGCGGGCCCTCGCTCTTCTTCAGGCTCGGGCCGGCAAGGGCCGGCGCCGGCGACGCGCAGGCGACGGCAAGCAGGGAAAGCAACACCGCCCGGCGGCGAGAGAGCTCTGGCTCGGAACATCCTCATCACGGTATCGGCCGATTCGGCAGCCAACCTAAACCCAGGACCCGAATGTCGCGGGTCACCGTTTCAACCCCGCGTCGCCTGACGATCCTGCTACGGTCCCCACCGTTAGGGCCGGTAAGTACCGGCGAAAGTTGTGCGTAGCGCTCGCAGTCGTTGCTTCACCGCATCCTCCGCGTTCGCAGCACATGAAGTGGAGGCAATGCATGCCGACTGGAACTGTCAAGTGGTTTAGCGACGACAAGGGCTACGGGTTCATCACGCCCGACGACGGCTCGAAGGACGTCTTCGTCCATCACAGCGCGATCATGGGCGAGGGCTTCCGTTCCCTCACCGAGGGCGCGAAAGTGAGCTACGAGTCCGAAGAAGGCCCGAAAGGTCCGGCCGCAGCGAGCGTTCAGCAGACCTAGCTTTTCCGAACGCTTAAGCAGTCCCGAAGCCCGCCGCAAGGCGGGCTTCGTTTTGCCTGAAGACGGCGTTCCCTACTCTCCCCACCTCCGATGAGCACAACCCGAGACGACCTCCGCAACGTGGCGATCATCGCCCACGTCGACCACGGCAAGACGACCCTGGTCGACGCGATGCTGTGGCAGACCGGCACCTTCCGCAAGGGCCAGGACGTCGCCGAGCGGGTGATGGACTCGATGGACCTCGAGCGCGAGAAGGGGATCACGATCCTCGCCAAGAACACGGCGGTGACCCGGGGTGACGTCAAGTTCAACATCGTCGACACGCCCGGCCACGCCGACTTCGGCGGCGAGGTCGAGCGCGCCCTGACCATGGTCGACGGCGTCCTGCTCCTGGTCGACGCCTCCGAGGGCCCGCTGCCGCAGACCCGCTTCGTGCTGCGCAAGGCGCTGGAGTCGAAGCTGCCGGTGATCCTCGTCGTCAACAAGGTCGACCGCCCCGATGCGCGCATCGCCGAGGTGGTCGACGAGGTCTACGAGCTCTTCATCGACCTCGATGCCGACTCCGACCAGATCGACTTCCCGATCGTCTACACCAACGCCAAAGCCGGCTGGGCCTCGCTCGAGGAGGGGGTCGAGGGAACCGACCTCTCCCCCCTGCTCGACCTGATGCTGGAGAAGATCCCGGCGCCGCAGTACGACGCCGAGGCGCCGCTGCAGGCGCACGTGACCAACCTCGATGCCTCCCCCTACGTGGGGCGACTGGCGATCTGCCGCGTCCGCCAGGGAAACGATCCGCTCCGGGCAACAGATCGCCTGGTGCCGGGCCGACGGCAGTGTCGCAGCGGGCCGCGGTCTCCGAGCTCTACGTGACCCAAGGACTGGAGCGGGTCGCCGCCGAGGAAGCGGGGCCGGGAGAAATCATCGCGGTCGCCGGGATCGAAGAGGTGACGATCGGCGAGACGCTGGCCGACCCCGAGGACCCGCGGGCGCTGCCGGTGATCACCGTCGACGAGCCCTCTCTCTCGGTCGTGATCGGGATCAACACTTCGCCCCTGGCCGGCACCCAGGGTGGCGACAAGCTGACCGCACGCCAGATCCTCTCGCGACTGGACGCCGAGCTGATCGGCAACGTCTCGCTGCGGGTCAACGACACCGAACGCCCCGACGCCTGGGAGGTCCAGGGCCGCGGCGAGCTGCAGCTTGTCGTGCTGCTGGAGATCATGCGGCGCGAGGGCTACGAGCTGACCGCCGGGCAGCCGCAGGTGGTGACCCGGGAGATCGACGGCAAGATCCACGAGCCGGTCGAGCGGCTGGCGATCGACGTACCCGAGGAGCACGTCGGCGACGTCACCCAGATGCTCGCCGCCCGCAAGGGCCGGCTCGAGCAGATGGTCAACCACTCGACCGGGTGGGTGAGGATGGAGTACCTCGTCCCGGCCCGCGGCCTGATCGGGTTCCGCACCGAGTTCCTCACTGCGACCCGCGGCAGCGGCCTCCTGCACCACGTCTTCGATCGCTGGGAGCCCTGGGCGGGCGAACTGCGGACGCGGCAGACCGGCTCGCTCGTGTCGCCGACCGGCGCGGGCAGACCGCCGGCTACTCGCTGATGAGCCTGCAGGACCGCGGCCGGCTCTTCGTCGGCTCCGGCGAGGAGGTCTACGAAGGGATGATCGTCGGCGAGAACTCCCGCTCCGACGACCTCGACGTCAACCCGACCAAGGCCAAACAGCAGACCAACATGCGTGCGGCCAGCGCCGACGTGCTGGTCCGGCTGGCGCCGGCGACGCGGCTCTCGCTGGAAGGCTCGCTGGAGTTCGTGCGCGAGGACGAGTGCGTCGAAATCACCCCTGATGCGATTCGCCTGCGCAAGGTCGAGCTGGAGAAAGTCAAGCGCCTGAAGGCGTCGAAGAACCGCGATACGGCCCCCGCGCGCTGAGCAGGCGCCCGACGCGCTCGATCACCTGCTGAGGTTCGCGTTCGAGGCGCGGTCCGGTGACCCGCGTCATTGCGATTCCCGCCAGCAACAGCTCCTCCTGCCGTTCGCGGTCGCGCTCGAACGCCGCCCGCGTCCCGTGCGTCTCGAATACGTCGAGTTCAACCGCGAAGCGGTGCTCGGGCCAATAGCAGTCGAGCTCGAAGCCGAGTTCGACGTAGTTGGTGTGAGGCTGCGGTAGTCCGGCCTCCAGCACCAGTTCGAGGAACCGCTTCTCCAAGCCCGAGCGGGTGAAGCTGGAGGGCTTGTAGAGGCCGATCGCGCGACGCAACCGTCCGTGGCCGTGATGACCGATCGTGCGGGCGAGCAGCTCTTCGACCGCACGCAAATCGAATAGCTCCAGCTCTTCACTGCGCTCGACCATCCGCTCCAGCCAGTCGAAGCGAACGGTCGCGGCCAGATCGAGCAGCGTCCGCGACAGGGCGGTCACCGGGATCCTCTCGACGAGCGCTCGATCTGCCCTCTCCAATCGTCGCGCCCGATGAATCCGCACCGGCAAACGCGGTCGGCGAGCCACCGGCCCCGTGACATGGAACGGAGCTGGGCTCCACCGCGCCAGGCCATGCAACCAAGCAGCCGAGTGATGACTCAGCACCGCACCAGGACCACAGGCGAAAACCGCGGCAAAGCATTTGCCGTGCTCCGAAAGCCGCGTATGTCCCACCGCATAGACGCTGCGGTCGATCGCATGCAGCCATCCCGTCTTCACGGCCCAACGCACCTGGTCCTTCGAATACCCGAGCCGATTCAGCTGCCCAATCGACACGACGCCATGCTGGCGATCCGCAAGCGCTGCCAGACCCAGATGCCGTCCCGCTCCCCTCGGGTGTGGTTGAGCTTCAGCGTGCATGACACGCCAAAGCTCAACCACACCCTGTTTCGCCCCCCGCCTGGAGCACATTCACCGCTCAGAGCAAAAAAAGCCGCCGACCCTAGGGCCGGCGGCTTGGCGAAACGGCGCTGCGCTCGAGCTAGACCGTGGCGGCTGCCTGGTCGGACTGGCTCTGCTCGGAGGCCTGGGCCTTGGCGTCCGGGGCGGGCACGTCTTCGACCGGGCGCGGCAGCAGCACTTCTTTGGCGATGACCAGGCGCTGGATCTGGCTGGTCCCCTCGTACAGCTGCATGATCTTCGCGTCGCGCATCAGTTTCTCGACCGGGTACTCCTTGATGAAGCCGTAGCCGCCGTAAACCTGGACGGCGTCGGTGGTGATCTCCATCGCCGAGTCGGCGGCGAAGCGCTTGGCCATCGAGGAGACCTTCGAGTTGCGAACGCCCTGGTCGAGCAGGAACGCGGAGTTCCAGACCAGCAGGCGGGCGGCCTCGACCTTGGTCGCCATGTCGGCGATCATGAACTGGATCGCCTGGTGCATCGCGATCGGGACGCCGAACTGGACCCGTTCCTTCGAGTAGTCCGTGGCGTATTCGAGGGCGGCGCGGCCGATGCCGACGGCCATCGCCGAGACGCCGGGACGGGTCCGGTCGAGGGTCATCATCGCCAGTTTGAAGCCCTTGTTTTCCTCGGCCAGGAGGTTCTCGGCCGGGATCTCGACTTCGTCGAAGGAGATGGTCGCGGTGTTGGAGGCCCGCTGACCCATCTTGTCCTCCTTCTTGTCGACCGAGACCCCGGGGAGGTCGGCGTCGACGACGAAGGCGCTGATGCCGCGGTGACCGGCCTCGGGGTCGGTCTTGGCGAACACCGTGAAGTAGTCGGCATAGGTGCCGTTGGTGATGAAGCACTTGGAGCCGCTGATGACGTACTTGTCGCCCTTCTTCACGGCCTTGGTCTTCATCCCGCTGACGTCGGAGCCGGCGTCCGGCTCGGTCAGGCCGAAGGAGCAGAGCTTGGGGGCTTCGGTCAGCATCCCCAGGTACTTCTTCTTCGTCTCCTCGGAGCCGCCGAGGGTGATCGGGGCGGAGGCGAGGCCGTTGGCCGCCAGCGAGGTGCCGATGCCGGAACAGCCCCAGCCAAACTCCTCCTCGATCAGGCAGCCGGAGAGGTAGTCGAGGCCGGGACCGCCGTAGGCCTCGGGGATGTGGGTGTTCATCAACCCAACCTCCCAGGCCTTCTCGATCACGTCCTGGGGCCAGGTGCCGTCAACGTCGTACTCCCATGCGACGTTGCGCATGTCTTTCTCGGCGAAGCTGTGTGCCAGCTCGCGCAGGTCCTTCTGCTCATCGGTAAGGGTGAAGTCGACCACCGGTCGGTGCTCCTTTTCTTCGCGTTTCTCTGAAGTCTGCGGGAGCGCCGCCGGGAGGCTGACGTTCCACCGATTGACTGATCAGTCAATCGGTCCACAAGGTTAGCGGACGAGCCGGTGTCCGAGCGCCGAATTCGCCGACAGGCCGGTTCGGGAAACGCCCTCTACCCTTGATCCATGGACTTGCCGCTGGCTCTGAGCGCCCTGCAGAAGGGCGCGGCGGTGCTCGCCTTCACCGGCGTGGCGGCGCCCCTGGTCGGCCTGCTGCTGAAGCGCGTCGGCGGCGGCTGGGAGACGATGGGCGGCGGACCGTTCGCGATCCTCGAAGCACCCCCCGAAAGCCGAGGCCCGAGGGGCGCTCCGCCCCCGATCGACCCCGCCATGCAGGCGGCCGAGGTGCGGCAGATGCTGGCCGCCAAAGCCGAGCGGCAGCGACAGCGCGGCGAGCAGCCGCTGGACGTCGAGGCCGAGGCCGAGCGCCTGCTGGCGAGCGCCGAGCGTCCGCGCGGAACCGACGCGATCGACGCCGAGCTGCGGGCCGAGGTGCGCCAGCTGGTCGTCGCCCGCAACGAACGCCGGATGCGCGAAGGGCGAGAGCCGCTCGACGTCGAGGCCGAGACCGAAAAGCAGCTCGCCGATTTCGTAGGATCGGGCTGATGACCCCCCAGGAGAACCTCTACGAGGTAGAGGAGATGCTGAACCAGCCGGGGACCTACTTCAATCCCCAGACCGAGGTCGTCGTCATCGTCGACGACTCCGCCTCGCCCGACCAGGAGGTCTTCAACAACCTCGAGGGGATCGAAGGCGCCGACTGGGTCCGGGTCTCCGACGACGTCCCGGTCGACGAGGACGGGCGCGACCGCGCCCTGGAGACCTTCGAGACCACCAACCAGGGCGACGCGCTGGTCGCCGACGCGCTGGAAGCGAGCGACGACGACTTCGAAGAAGACGACGAGCGGCCGGAAGCCGATCCCGAGCCGGAGGAGTAGCCGTGCTCGCCGAGGGAGACAAGGCTCCTGCTGCCGAATTCGACTTGGTCGAGCTGCGAGAGGACTTCGAGACCGCCCCCGCAGGCGCGACGGGCGGAGTGCTTGACGTCTTCGAGGGCGACATGGCGATGGTCGAGTTCACGAGCCTGCCCGCCGACCTCGGTCTCGATCGGATTCTCGTGGTGCCGGCCGACAGGCTCCGCATAGTCGAGCCGGCGCATCGCCAGTAGCCGCCCGTGCTCGAAGCAGGAGATAGGGCGCCCGCCTTCACGCTGCCCGATCAGAACGGCGAGAAAGTCAAGCTGAAGGACCTGCGCGGCGAGACCGTGGTCCTCTACTTCTACCCGAAGGCGAACACCTCCGGATGCACCACCCAGGCCTGCGGCGTTCGCGACCACAGGGCCGACTACGCCGCCGCCGGCGCCCGGGTGATCGGGATCTCGCCGGACGAGGTCAAGGACGTCGACAAGTTCGCCGGCAAATACGACCTCGACTTCACCCTCCTCGCCGACGCCGACCACGCGGTCGCCGAGAAATACGGCACCTGGGTCGAGAAGTCGATGTACGGCAACAAGTACATGGGCGTGCAGCGGGCGACCTTCATCATCGACGCCATGGGCAAGATCGCCCGCGTCTTCCCCAAAGTTCAGCCGAAAAAGCACGACGACCTCGTGCTGAAGGCGCTGGGAGAACTAGCCACCGCCTGACGCATCATCTCCGAAGACGCGATCCCAGGCATCTCGAGGATCGATGTCGAACTCGGCTGCCGCGAGGACAAGACCGGCTTCTGTATCTCTCAGGTCACTTGACTTCCCTCGTAAGCCTTCCATCGCGATAGCCGCTATGGCCTGCTCGACGGGCGCTCCGGACTTCCACGCCTCCACCTCATTGCGCACCTGTTCCTGAAGTTCATCCAGCGAACCGCGGATCTCGGTCAGCAGATCGTCGCCCGGCGATCCGCCGCAACCCTCGATCCCTGCGATCCCCTCCAAGACGGACTCGTTTGCAGCATCGAATGCCTGTTTCTCATCGGGGTGGATTTCTCCGGCGGTTAGCGATGCGACGATCCCGGACATCTCGTACAGGCTGGCCAGCACGTCCCGAACCAGCCCCACCAGCCGTTCGTTGAGCAGTTGAAATCCGGTTTCGGCCCATCCTTCGGCAGACGGATCCGGATGCACGTTCGAGTAGACCTGGATCGCAAGGGATCCCACGACGAGACCCCCACGCCGAGGAGCCATTGAAAATCCCACTTGGTCGAGAACACTTCGCAGTGCCCCGACAAGAGCTTCCTGTTGTTGGAACCAGACGGAGAACTCGGCGACATCGACCGCTATGAACCAGCGCGTGCCCGACCAGGCAGCCCCCAAATCAGGCTCCGGGCAAGCCACCTGCGCCTCGAGCCCTAGTCCGCCGACTATTCCGGCGATCTCTTCCCTCTGCTTTTGCGCACGCTCTGAAGCCGACTGTCGCGCGACTCGCGCCATGCCTCCGAATCCACGTCGCCTAGCCGCCTGAAGCGCCGCCCGAACAGGAGGGTCCGCCTCGCTCAGCTCCACGAGCACGGCGTATAGATCGCCGAAGGTCTGGCGCATGCTCGCCAACTCCGAGACGGGCTCCTCGCCGATGAGCGCCCAGTTCAAGGCCGAAAGCTGGTCGATGTCGCCAACGATTGCCTCGAGCCGAGAGGGATGTGGACTCTCGGTAAGCAGCTCGACGAGAAAGCTCACGCCCAGGGTCCCCATCTGACTTGCCGGATCGTTGCCCGGTAGATGTCCTTCGTCGAGCGCCCCACTGCTCTCTCGTCCCATTGGTGGAGGTTGAAGCCTCTGGACAGCCTCCTGAAGAGCATCCAGTTCATTGCTCAGTGCCACCGAGGGTGGCTTTTCGCGAGCCCATACATTCGCAGCTCGCTTGCTGACCTCAGCGGCCATGCGAACTATCGCTAAGGCCCCGAGCAGGTATTCGGTTTTGCTGGGCGCGGCCACCGCGCGCAGCGCAGCGCGCGTCCGGGCGCGATTCCAGGCTATTGCCGGTTTGCTTGGAAGATTCTCACGCGGAATCGTCTTGTTGGCAATCGGAACGCCGATGCCCGCGAGATTCCCGGTCGCATCGACCGCTCGACATACGGCCACCTCGCTCTCTGGGGCCAACGCGAGTAAGAACCGGCATAGATCGACGACTTCGTCATGCGGTTGAGACTGCTGCCTTTCGGCGACAAAGGCATAGTCGGCACTTGCGGCAAGCCTGCCGTCCTCCAGCGTCGACAAACACGCGCGTCGCACCCAGGGCTGCTCGTGCTCCAGTCTCTCCAGCAAGCGATTCGAGCCACCGAGGGCTTCGACGACGTTCCTCGCCAGGTCGTTGTCAGCTAGGTACACGCTCTCCAAAAGCAGGCGGAGCTCATCCAGCGGGGCACCTTGCGCGACTCGCGCGACGACCTGAGGGTCGATGGAGAGCGGCGGCCCTTCGATACCGGCAAGCGCAGCCAAGGCGGCCGACTGATCGCGAGAATCGGCAGCAGTCTCCAGGACCGAGGCAATGTCTACATAGGTAATGAACTCTTTCCTCAGATCCGGAACGGGAAGGGATCGCAAATGGCGTACGACCTTTTGGATGCGCTCGGGAAAGATGCTCTCGTCCCCATCGTGAAGAACGAGGTGACAAATGACGATGACATGCTCCGGCGCCACATCTGCCTCGGCGATGGCCTCCTTCCAGCATCCGGTCATACGCTGGAAACCAGCGAGGCGAAGGGCGTGAAGCGCCGATGCGAGCGAAGCGAGGTCTGGTGCGCCTCTCACCCGCCGCACAGCCAGGTCAACAACAGCCTCGTCGTCCAGCGCGCCATCCATGAGCAGCCCGGTCAGGAGAGACTGGAGGCCCAGAGGGTCGACGAGCTCGCCCACGCGACGCACGGTGTCACTGAAATCCGGAGGAGGCGTGCGGTGGACGGCTTCCATCAGAGCCCGTGAACGCAGCTGATGCAATCCCGCCAAAACCCCACCGCGGTCGATGATCAAATGCTCGTCGACGAGCCGGACCATCGCCTTCTTAATCTCACCGGGCTCCCCTTCGACAGCGCCTAAGAGGCGATCGGTCCGCATCGCCGCCCCGTAGACATCGGCGGTCGCGACGACTGCTAAGAGCTCCAGCTCGGTTGCGCGCTTCTCACGAATCCGCCGATCGACCTGCGCGTTGATGGTCTTACCTAGCCGCTCTCCTTGGGTCAGCAGATGGCCAAACTCGAGCAGCAGACCTGAGCTGCGTTCGAAGTCCTCCTTCCATGCCGGACGGCTCGTCTCACCCCTGAGCGCGAAGCTCGGACCAGATCGTCTCCGCCAGAGCCGGGGTCAACTCCGGACGCACGATCGTCGCCGTGGAGCCAGTCTCCACCAGAAGCAAATCCTCCTCGCGACAGGCCCCGACCACTTTCACCGCTGGATATTCCCTCAGCTCTTCGACTAGCCAATCGAACCCCTCTCGATCTGCACGTCCGAGATCGTCCACAACGAAGGCCAGCGGCACCTGGCTGGCCTTGAAGCTCTTGACGAGCCTCACCAAGTTGGGCGCATCGGCCATGCTCAGCCTCTTGATCCGGTACCAGCAATACCGATGCCGATCAGCGTGCGCCGCAAGCCATATCAACGCCGACTTGCCACACCCGGAGGGGCCCACCACCAAGGCGACAGAGTTGATCAGCAGCGACTCCCTAAGGGTGCCTACCTCCTCGCGCTCGACCGGCAGACCCGCCACGACGTGCCCCGGAACGACATCTACGCCGCGGTAGAACTCCTCGTCGACCATCGGAGCCGAGAAGTCGACTAGCTCGACAGCGCCATCCCTTATCGCCCGCTCCAGCGCTGAGGGGTCGATTGCCTCGTTGACGTCGTCCAGTAGGCGCCGCAAGCCACCAACCGTCAGCTCCGCCGGATCCTCCAAGCTGCGCACACCGTTTTCGTCGGCGAGGCGGGCCAGTGTGCTTCGCAGGATCGCCAGATGAGCAACGCAACTTGCCTGGGGAACCTCCATCTCCCGTTCGAGATGCCGTATGCCCTCCTCCTCTGGAGCTTCACAGACCAGCAGGTGGGCACGAGACAGGAAGGACCTCTCGTCGATCAGTCCCCCCACCGCCGAAGCGACGGAATCCCTCAGTTGGAGATCGTCGCAGTCGGCAAGCGTCCCCTCGAGACCAGTGGGCGCCGCATCGATCAGAGGACGCTCGAGGACAAGCGCCGCGTGAGCCGACGGGTCCCGAGCAAGGCGTTCGGCAAGATGCCGCCATCCATCATCAACTTCCCCCATCGCAAACTCACCTCGATGCTCTCGGCGAGACTTGACCTGAAGATGCAGCCAGCGATCCTGCAGTTCCAGCGACAAGTCCTCAAGACCCTCTGGCACGATCCGCTGGGCATCGATTTCCCCTGCAAGAACACGAACGGAAAGTTCGGCAGCCACCGCATCCTGGAAATGAAAACCTCTCCCGGCGTTGGATCCGCTGCGACCATGTCTCCACAGGTCAGCGGGATTCATCGGTTCTACGCGCTGATCGCTACCGCAGCGATGAAGCTCGCGTAGAGGACGAACCAGCCGACCACGGCCGGCAGCTTGAAGCGGCCCGAGAGGTGCAGGCTCTCGTAGGCGAGCAGGCCGCCGGCGATGCCGAGGCCGATCGAGAGGACCGCGGTCCAGGTCAGGTCCCAGTCGGTGAAGATCAGGCCGATCCCGACCGGGATCATCGACTGGAAGACCATCGCCCCGGTGATGTTGCCGAGCGCCAGCGCGTCCTTGCCTTCCCGCACCCAGAAGAAGCTGTTGACCTTCTCCGGCAGCTCGGTCGCCAGCGGCGCCAGGATCAGCGCCAGCACCAGCGCCTCGACGCCGATGCTCTCGGCGATGTGGAGCAGCTCCTCGACGAAGAGGTGGGCGCCGCCGACCATCGCCCCCAGCCCGACCAGGAGCTGGATCACGCAGAGGGCCAGGGCCGGGTTTTCGCGCCGGTCGCCGCGGCGCTCGAAGATCAGCGGGTTGAGGCTCTCCTCTTCCTGGACTTCGCCGCCGCCACGCAGGGTCAGGGCGATGTAGAAGAAGTAGGCGAGGATGAAGGCGATCCCGACGGCGATCCGCAGCGGCGCCGGCGGGCCCCAGGCGAGCAGGCCGCCGATCGCGAAGAGGACGAGGAAGAAGACGAGGTCGCGCTCCAGCGTCGGCTTGTGGGCGCGCAGCTCGACCCCCTGCTCGCGTTTGTCGCGGTAGAGGTAGGCGAAGAGGCCGACCAGGCCCATCGCCAGGGTGCCGAGCAGGAAGGGGGCGCCGACGATCGCCCCGATCGCGACGTCTTCGGAGCCCTCCGCCGCCCCCAGCAGGGCGACGATCGCGATCAGCGTCTCCGGCATCGCCGTCCCGACCGCGGCGAGAATGCTGCCGACCGCGCCCTCGCCGACGTTCATTTTGTGGCCGATCCACTCGACCGCGTTGGTGAACAGCAGCGCCCCGGCGAGGACGACGGCAAAGCTGAAGAGGAGCAGCAGGGCTTCCATCAGGCGAAGTAGAAGGCTAGACCGAAGACGAAGTAGAGGGCGAGGAGCTGGACGCCCTCGAACCAGTTCGACTCGCCGTCGGCGGTGACGTGCATGCCGGCCATGATCGCGAGCAGGATCGCCCCCAGCTCGAAGCCGTTGAAGACCAGGGCCAGCGGGTGCGGGCCGAGGAAGAATGAGGCGAGGACCAGGACCGGAGCGACGAAGAGCGCCACCTGGGCGCTGGAGCCGACCGCGATGTTGACCGCCAGGTCCATCTTGTCTTTGGTCGCGACCAGGACCGCGACCCAGTGCTCGGCGGCGTTGCCGACGATCGCCACCACGATCACGCCGATGAAGAACTCGGAGAGGCCGATCGACTCCGAGGCCTCGGTGATCGAGCCGACCAGCACCTCGGACATCACCCCGACCAGGACGCCGGCGATCGCCAGCGCGATCACCGAGGTGCGGACCGACCAGCCCCAGGTGTCCTCCTCCTCGTACTCGGGGTTGAACAGCGAGCGGTGGGTCTTCATCGAGAAGAAGAGGCCGATCACGTAGGTGGCCATGAGGACGATCGCGACGGCGAGCGAGAGATGCTCGACGGTGCCGCCGTAGTCGATCGCCTCGGCGCCGGGTGCCGGCAGGCCCTTGCCCTCGACCAGCTCGAAGATCGCCGGCATGATCAGGGCGCCGGCGGCCAGCATCAGCATCGTCATCTGGACGCTGGCGCTGGTCCGGTTGAAGGTCTGCTTGTCGCGGCGGAAGCCGCCGGCGAGCATCGCCGCGCCGAGGACCAGCAGCATGTTGCCGAGGATCGATCCGACAATCGAAGCCTTGACCACCTCCTGCAGCCCCTGGCTAAGGGCGAAGAGGGCGATGATCAGCTCCGGGGCGTTGCCGAAGGTGACGTTGAGGAAGCCGCCGATCCCCGGGCCGGAGCGGGCGGCGAGCTCCTCGGTCGCCCGCCCCATCAGCGCCGCCGTAGGGATGATCCCCAGCGCCGAGACGGCGAAGACGACGGTCGCCGGCGCGCCCGCCAGCTCGAGCGCGACCGCGACCGGAATCAGCGGCGCCAGCAGGTAGGGCCAACCCTGCGCGGTCCGCAGGAATGAAAGCCCGAAGCGCGGGGTGCTCGGATTCACAAAGCCAGGACGGGCCTGCGCGCTATTGGCGCAGACCCGCGCATTTCTGCAGATCGGCAGTGGTCTGGGCGTTCTGCAGGCATTCCGCGTAGGCATTGCCGCCGGAGCCGCCGGAGGACGAGCCGCCGGTGATCCCTTCCAGCAGGCCACCCAGACCGCCACCCTGCCCGGCTTCGAGCAGCTCAAGCGGGTTGACGCCGAGTTCCTGGAAGAGGTCTTCGAGCGGCTTCGCGCCGGAGGGCGAGGAGAAGCTCTGCTCTTCGTTGACCCCGCTGAGGGTCAGCTCCAGTTGCAGTTCGACTTTTTCGTCGGCCGCTTCGGGCGGCGCGATGGTCAGTTCGGCGTCGACCTTGCGGACGATGTCGTCGTCGCCGACATAGAGGTCGACGTGGGCTTTTTCGATCGCCTTCGAGAGTTCGCCCTTGGCTTCCTCGAGTTCGCCGATCGGCAGCGGGCCGGCCGCTTCCAGCTGCGAGCTGCAAGCGGGGTCTTCGGTCAGCTTGATCAGCGCGTCGACCGCCCCGTTGACACTGAGGTCGCCGCTGACTTTGGTCGTCGAGGTCCCGTCGACGTCGGCGCTGCCTTCGTTCTCGAGGTTGTCGGCGAACTGGCCGAACTTGATCCCTTCCGCCGCCTCCTGGCAGGCGGTGATGTCCCCTTCCCCGCTCTGCTGCTGGGAGCGTTCGAAGGCCGACTTGAGGAAACCGAAGGTGGTCGGGTCGACTTCGTAGTCGGTGCCCTTGTAGGCGATGAAAGCGCGGTCGGTGAGGAGGGTCAGACCGCCTTCGAATTCGACGTCTTCACCGCTGACCGAGCCGTCGACTTCGGCGTTCAGTTCCACCTGGGGAAGTTCTTCCTTGCTGCCCATTTCGAAGGGCCCGGAGAGGCTGACGTCGACTTCCCCGCCTTCCTTGCCTTCGGAGTTGACGTGCACCGAGAGGTCGAGTTCGCCGCTCTTGACGCCTTCGAGACTGGCGCTTTCGACGACCTTCTGCGGGTCTTCATCGCTGCTGCCGCTGTCGCTGCTGCCGCAGGCGGCGATGACGCTCGCCAGGGTTGCCAGGGTCGCGAGCAGAGCGAGAATTCGGAAACGACTCAAGAGAACGGGCTCCTCGGGGTTCGGAGAACAGGGCCGGGGCGGGAGTTTACGGACGGGCCGGCGGATCCTGCCCCCAGCGCCGCATCCCCGCCTCGATCGCCTCGTTGACGAGGCGCATCGCCTCTACCCGGGCAAAGCGCTTCGACTCCGCCGGAACCACGTGCCAGGGGGCGTGCGGACGGTCGGTGCGCTCCAACATCTCCTCCACCGCCGCCTCGTACTGCGGCCGTTTCTCGCGGTTGCGCCAGTCCTCCTCGGTCAGCTTCCACGATTTCAGCGGGTTTTCCGCCCGGGCTTCGAACCGCTTCAGCTGCTCCTCGGAGGAGATCTGCAGCCAGAGCTTGACCAGCATCGTCCCCTCCTCGGCGAGGCCGCGCTCGAAGGTCTCGATCTCCTCGTAGGCGCGTGTCCACTGCTCCTCGTCGGCGAAGCCCTCGACCCGCTCGACCAGCACCCGGCCGTACCAGGAGCGGTCGAAGACGGTCATCCCGCCCCACCCCGGCAGCGCCGGCCAGAAGCGGCCGAGGAAGTGGTGGCGCTTCTCGTCCTCGCTCGGGGCGGCGAACTGGGCGACGCGCACATGGCGCGGGTCCAGCGGCGCCACCAGGCGCTTGATCGCCCCACCCTTGCCGGAGGCGTCCCAGCCCTCGCAGACGACGGCCAGCGGCGGCCCGAGCCGCTGCTCGCCGATCAGCCCGCCGAGGGTCAGCCGCAGCTGCGCCAGGCGCTCGCCTTCCCGCTTCAGGCCGGCTTCTTCCTCATCCTTGCCGAGGCTGAGCGTCAGATCGACCTGGTCGAGCCTTCCCATCCTCGGATGATCCCGTATTCGCCGCTGTCGCCGCGCGATTCCTCGATCGGCGGTGGCCGGTCTTCGCTGGTGAGGTTGGCGACGAGGGGAAGCAGCAGGGCACCGAGGAAGATCAGGATCACCCCGGCGGCGACCAGCCAGCGGGCCCGGGTGAGGTGGCCGAGGATGCCGACGCCGAAGCCCGCCAGCATCAGCGTTATGTACGGCGTCGGGCTGTGTGGGAGCAGCGCGAACAGGGGCGGTGCGAGGTCGAGCACGAGCCGGGATTATCATCGGCGGCCATGGCCGATGCTTCCGTCGCAGATGTGAAGCGCTCGCTGGCCGACGTCGGCTACCTCGCCGACGAGCCGGCGGCGCTCGTCTCCTTCCTCGCCCAGCAGCTGGGCAAGCCGGTCCTGGTCGAGGGCCCGGCCGGGGTCGGCAAGACCGAGCTGGCCAAGGCGCTCTCCCGCGCCACCGGCCGCGAGCTGGTGCGGCTGCAGTGCTACGAGGGCCTCGACGAGGCGAAGGCGATGTACGAGTGGAACTACCGCAAGCAGCTGCTGCGGATCCAGGCCGGAGGCGAGGCCGGCTGGAGCGACGTCCAGGACGACATCTTCAGCGCCGAGTTCCTGCTCGAGCGGCCGCTGATGCAGGCGATCGCCAGCCCCGAGCCGGTGGTCCTGCTGATCGACGAGATCGACAAGACCGACCAGGAGTTCGAGGCGATGCTGCTCGAGCTGCTCTCCGACTTCCAGATGACGATTCCCGAGCTGGGCCGGATCGAGGCGACGACGATGCCGATCGTCGTCCTCACCTCGAACGACTCGCGCGAGCTGACCGAGGCGCTGAAGCGCCGCTGCCTCTACCTCTGGCTCGACTACCCCGAGCTCGAGCGGGAGATGGAAATCGTCCGCCTCCACGCCCCCGAGCTCTCCGAGACGCTGACCCGGAAGCTGGTCGAGGTGATCCGCATGGTCCGCTCGCTGGACCTGAAGAAGCCGCCCTCGATCGCCGAGTCGATCGACTGGGCGCGGACCCTGCTGCTGATGGGCGCCGAGGACATCGACCGCGAGACCTTCACCCAGTCGATGTCGATCATCGTCAAGCACCGGACCGACATCGACTTGGTCGCCGAGCGCGTCGGGGTGAAACTTGCCGACCCCCTACGGACCGAAGGCTGACGCCGGGCCGCCCGGGATGGCGGCGAAGCTGCTCGGCTTCTGCGAGGAGCTGCGCGGCGAGGGGGTCGCGGTCGGGACCTCGGAGATCCTCGACGCCTTCGCCGCCCTGGAGCACGTCGACTGGACCTCGCGCGCCGACTTCCGCGAGGCGCTGGCGACGACGATCGCCAAGTCGCAGGACGACCGCCGCGTCTTCGAGCTGCTCTTCGACCGCTACTTCTTCCGCACCGCCGAGGCCGAGGCGGTCCAGCGCGGGGTGACCGAGCACGCCGAGGGCGGCGCCGCCGGCCGGCGACGGCGAGCGCTTCGACATGGACGAGCTGCGCGAGCGATCCGCGAGGCGATGGAGGCCGGCGACGAGGACGCGATGCGCGACCTGGCGCGGCTGGCGATCGCCGCCTTCGGCCGCGCCGAGGGCTCGGGCGTGGTCGGGGTCGACGTGCAGCGGATCCGCCGCACCCTCGGCCTCACCGCCGGCCAGCAGCCGCCGACCGCCGAGGGCGGCGAGCGGCCGCCGATCGACCGCGACCAGCTGACCGGGTTCGAGCGCCACCTGCGGCGCGAGCTGGAGCGCGACCTGATCGAGCGCACCGAGACCCTGCCCCCCTCCCGCCCCCTGGCCGAGCTCGACCGGGCGCTGCCGACCAGCCCGACCCAGGACCTCGCCGCCGTCCACCGCGCGGTCTCGCAGATGAAGCGCCGGCTGGCGACCCTCGGCCACGAGCAGCGCGGGCGCAGCAAGGGCCGGCCACGGTCGACGTGCGGCGGACGATGCGGGCCTCGCTGGAGACCGGCGGCGTGCCGCTGCGCCTGCGCTACCGGCCGAAGCGGCCGCGGCGGCCGGAGATCTACGTCCTCTGCGACGTCTCCACCTCGGTCACCTCGGCCAGCGTCTTCTTCCTCTCCGTCCTCCACGCCCTGCACGACTCGCTTCCGCAAGCTGCGCAGCTTCGTCTTCATCGAGCGGATCTCCGAGGTGACCGAGGTCTTCGAGCACGAGCGCGACTTCGCCGTCGTCGCCCAGAAGATCTCCAGCGAGGGCGGCGTCGCCGACGTCTCCGGCTACACCGACTACGGCCGCGTCTGGCTCGAGTTCCTGACCGAGATCTCCGACGACCTCGACCCGCGCTCGACCGTGATCGTGCTCGGCGACGCCCGCACCAACGGCCGCGAGCCGCACGCCGAGGTCTTCGCCCAGATCGCCGAGCGCGCCGGCCGCCTCTTCTGGCTCAACCCGGAGCCGAAGCTCTACTGGAACTACGGCGACTCGGTGATGGCCGCCTACGAGCGCTACTGCGACGGCGCCTTCGAGTGCTGGACGACCCGCGCACCTGGAGAACTTCGTCAACGTCGTCGCCGGCGCCGCCCCCGCCGCCGAATGAGGGCGCTCCTCCTCCGCCACGGCGAGTCGGTCCACAACGCCGACCGCAGCGGCGAGCCACTCGGCCGACGCCGAGCGGCGACCAGCTGACCGAGCAGCGGGCGCGAGCAGGCGCACGCCGCCGGCGCCGGCCTGCGCGAGCTCGGCGTCACCCGCCTCCTGAGCAGCCCGCTGCGGCGGGCGCGGGAAACGGCGGAGGCGGTCGGCGACGGCGCTCGGGCTCGAGCCGGAGGAGATCGACTACACCGGCGAGCTGACCTCGGGCGAGACCTTCGAGCAGGCGGTCGGCGCGGGTGCGGCGGCTGAAGGCCGAGCTCGAGGCGCGGCGCCGACGGCGAGCTGCCGCTGCTCGTCACCCACGGCATCTTCACCCGCTTCTTCCTCCTCGACTCGGTCCTCGGCGACGGCTTCGAGCCGCCGATGGCGGCGCGGACTCTGGAACCTCGGCTCGCACAACTGCGGCCTCACGCGTCTTCGCCCACGGCGAGAGCCGCGACCCGCTCGGTCAGCCGAGTCCCCGGCTGGACCTGCCTCAGCTGGATGGAGCGGCCGTGGGATCGGCCGTGACGATCCGCACCGGATCGTCGGGCGAGACCTGCCACTGCTCGTTGACGATCGCCCCCGGCGGGCGGCGTCGACCGGGCCCGTCCAGCAGCGGGTCGTCGGTCTCGCGCATCCAGGCCTCGAGCCGCTCGCGCATCTCCGCCAGCACCTCGGCCCGGGCCGGGTCGCCGGCGAGGTTCTCGCCCTCGCCGCGGGTCGAGGACGAGGTCGTAGAGCTGCTCCTCGGGCACCATCCTGCTCGCCCCAGCCGGCCGCGACCAGCAGGTCCTTGCTGTCGCTGTCGTCGCAGTTGGCCAGCACCGGGTGCGGGTAGTCGTCGAAGCGCCGGATGTACTTCCAGCGCTCGGTCCGGACCGCGCGGTGCGGCTGGTAGGCGGCGTGGTAGGTCGTCTCGGCGAAGATCGCCTCGTGCAGGCGCTCGACCTCGCCGCGCACCAGCGGCATCAGCGAGCTGCCCTGCAGCCACTCGGGCTGCTCGACCCCGGCGAGCTCGCAGAGGGTCGGGAAGACGTCGAGGTGGCTGACCGGGGCGTCGACCACCTTGCCGCCGGTGAAGCCGCCCGGGCCGCGGACGATCATCATCACCCCGATCCCGCGGTCGAACAGGGTCGCCTTGGCGCCGGGGAAGGCGATGCCGTGGTCGGTGGTGCAGATGACGAGCGGTGTTCTCGACCAGGCCGAAGTCGTGGAGGGCGTGGAGGACGGCGCCGATCCCCTGGTCGAGCGAGCGGGCGCTGGCCTTGAACGCGGCCATGTCGCGGCGGGTCGCCGGCGCGTCGGGCAGGTTGGCCGGCGGCAGCGAGTAGAGCGTGTCGCGGACCGAGGTCGGGGCGAAGAAGTCGCGGTGGGTCTCGAAGAAGCCGACCGACATGAACCACGGCTCGGCCGGCGCCTCGCGCAGGGTCTCGATCGTCAGCGGCGCCACGTACTCGGCGTGGTTCGGAGTCGACCGGGACGACCTCGTCGTAGCCGATCACCCCGGGGTCGATCGGAGATGTGCTGCTCGCCGATCAGGGTCGAGCGGTAGCCGGCCCGGCGCAGGGTGTGGACCCAGTGCTGGCTGTAGTCGTTCAGCTTCCAGCCGCGGTGGGCGAGACCGAGCATGCCGTTGTTGTGGCAGTAGAGGCCGGTCAGCAGGCTGGCGCGGCTGCCGGAGCAGGTCGGCGCGGCGCAGAAGGCCTCGCGGAAGAGCACCCCCTGGTCGGCCAGCATCTGGATGTTCGGGGTCGGGACCTGGAACCCGTAGGGCTGGACGTAGCGGCCGGTGTCGTGCGAGTGGATGTAGAGGATGTTCGGCTGCGAGTCCAGCGATGCTCCCTTCGATCGGGTACCGAGCCGAGCCTAGCGTAGCGTGACTTTGTTGATAGCGTTTGTTGATTAACTTAGTCGGCAATGACCACGCATGCAACCCGATCGCTCCTACCTCGTCTGCGCCACGCCCCGCAGCGGCAGCACCCTGGTCTGCCACGCGCTCGAGGAAACCGGCGTCGCCGGCCGGCCCGAGGAGTACTTCGAGGCGCTGCGCCACAGCGGCCGCCCGCGCCGGCCGGAGGAATACTTCCTCGGCGTCGAGGACCCCTCGATCCGCGACCACCTCGGCGAGCGCAGCGTCGGCTCCGAGCCGCCGCCGCGCTCGCCGCTCTGGAGCCGCGCCGCCTACGACCGCTACCTGGAGTGGGCCTTCGAGGCCGGCACCACCGCCAACGGCGTCTTCGGGGCGAAGCTGATGTGGGGCTACTTCGGCGACTTCGTCAGCCTCCTGCGCAACATCCCCGCGCTACCGCGACCTGCCGCTGGCCGAGCTGCTGCCGACCGTCTTCCCCGACCTCACCTTCGTCCGCGTCGTCCGCGCCAACAAGGTGCGCCAGGCGGTCTCGCTGTGGAAGGCGGTGCAGACCGCGACCTGGCGCGAGGACCAGGCCAGCGCCAAGGCCGCCTCGCGTCGAGGACGACGGCTCTCCTCCCTACCGCAGCTTCATCGAGGAGCACCGGCCGCAGCTGCGCTTCCACTACCGGGCGATCGACCACCTGCTCGAGCAGCTCCTGATCGAGGAGGCCTCGCTGGGACGCCTTCTTCGAGCACTGCGGGATCAAGCCGATCCTCGTCCTCTACGAGAACTTCGCCGCCGACTACGAGACCAGCACCCTCAACCTGCTCGAGCGCCTCGACCTCTCGCCCGCCCGACGGCTTCGAGTTCGAGCCGCGGATGAAGCGCCAGTCCGACCGCATCAACGACGACTGGACCAAGCGCTACAGCGAGCTGCGCCTCGGCACCGACTTCGACCTCGTCCCGGTTCCGGTCGAGGCAGAGCGCAGCGCTAGCGGGCGACCCAGGCGTCCGGGAGGCGGCCAGCTCGCTGACCACGCCCGGCAGCTCGCCGGAGACGAGGTCGGCGAGGGTGACCTTCTCGAGCACGGTGCGGAGGCTGGCGCGGACCGCGATCCAGACCTCCTGCAGGTGCTCGGAGTTGCCGCGGTATTCGATCGCCTCCGGCGGGGTCGACTGCACGTGGGCGATCGGGCCCTCGACGGCGCGGACGATCTCGGCGACGTCACCTCGTCGGCCGGGCGCGCCAGCCAGTAGCCGCCCTTGGCGCCGCGGCGGGCGCGGACGATGCCGTGGTGCTTGAGCTCGAGCAGGATGTGCTCGAGGAACTGCAGGGGGATGTCCTGGGCCTCGGCCAGGCGCTCGCCCTTGACCGGTCCCTCCTCGCCTGGCGGCGGCAAGCTCGGCGGCGGCCCGCACCGCGTAGTCGGCCTTCGCTGAAACGCGCATGTGTCTAGTAAATCAGTCGGCGGGCAGCGTCCGCGCCAGTGCCGCGGCCTGATCCGCCTCTTGCTGCATCTGCTGCTCGCGGCGGCGGTTGATCCAGTGCGGCGCGTAGAGGATCGCGCCGAGGCCGATCGCGGCGACCGCGGCGGCGATCGGCCAGACGTCGGGGTCGCCCTTCTGCACGGTGACGATCCCGGAGCCGATCAGGACCAGGCCGAGCGCGGTGCGGAGGAAGCCCTGCGGCGCCCTGTCGGAGAGCGAGGCGCCGATCACCACGCCGGGGATCGCTGCCGAGCAGGATGTTGCCGGCGAGGACGAAGTCGACGTTGCCGCCGACCCAGTGGGCGATGCCGGCCGCCCAGAGCAGGATCGCGGCGTGGAAGACGTCGGTGCCGACCACTTTCTTCGGCGCCAGGCGGTAGACGGCGATCAGCAGGATCGCGATCACGGTGCCGGAGCCGGCCGAGGTGATCCCGATCACGAAGCCGGTGGTGGCGCCGATCACGATCGCCGCGACCTTGTGGCGCCGCTCGACCTCGAAGTCGCTCGCGCTCGTCGATCAGGTTGCGCAGGATCAGCGCCCGGGCGAGGGTGATGACGCCGACCATCAGCAGGGTGCCGCCGAGCACGGCGTAGACCAGTCGAGTCGAGCCGGTCTTCGCCGACCTGGGTCTGCAGCCAGGAGACGAGGCGACGCCGGCCACCGCGGCAGGGCACGCTGCCGACCGCCAGCCACTTGACCAGCTCCATGTTCACCGTCCTCATCTTCAGGTGGCGCCAGCCGCCGACGGTCTTGGTCACCGCCGCGTAGAAGATGTCGGTGCCGATCGCGGTCGTCGGCGAGATCCCGAAGATCAGGATCAGCAGCGGGGTCATCAGCGAGCCGCCGCCCATGCCGGTCATACCGACGAGTACGCCGATGCCGAAGCCGAAGAGGACGATTGCCGGGTCCATGAAGATAAGTGCCGGGGCTCCGCACGAACTCGATCTCGACTTTCCTGACCTTCTTGGTCAGGAGTGCGGAGTGCGCCAGGATACCAGGATGAGTCCCCAGGATGGGAAATCCCAGACCGTCGATCCGGCGCCGCTGCTGGCAGATACGACGGGCGGCGGCATCCTCCTGCGATCGCGTCCGCCACTCCTACGGAGAGCTGCGGACGCTCGCCGGGCTCGACCTCGAGGCGGCGCCGCACGGCGTCATCGGCCTGGTCGGGCCCTCGGGCTGCGGCAAGTCGACGCTGCTGGAGCTGATCTGCGGGCTGCAGGAGCCGAGCGCCGGCGACGATCGCGGTCGGCGGCGCGACGGAGGCCGAGGAGCGGCTCGCCCGCTGCGCCTTCATGCCCCAGCAGCGACCTGCTGCTGCCCTGGTACTCGGCGATCGACAACGCCGCCCTGGCGCTGCGCAACCAGGGGCATGGGACGGCGCGAGGCGCGCGACGCCGCCGGCGCCCTCTTCGAGCGCTTCGGCCTCGCCGGCTTCGAGGCCGCGCGGCCGGCGAGCTCTCCGGCGGGATGCGGCAGCGGGTCGCCTTCCTCCGCACCCTCGTCGCCGGCAAGCCGGTGCTGGCCCTCGACGAGCCCTTCGCCTCGCTCGACGCGATCACCCGGGCCGAGATGCAGGAGTGGCTGGCGACCGCCCTGCGCACCGACCCTCGCACCGTCGTCCTCGTCACCCACGACGTCGAGGAGGCGCTCTACCTCTCCGACCGGGTCGCCGTCCTCTCTGCCCGCCCGGCCCGGATCGTCGCCGAGCTGAGCGCCCCGGCGCCGCGGGCCGACGACCGCGACGCCGCCGTCACCGACCCCGCCTTCGTCGCCGCCCGCGAGGAAGCGATGCGGGCGCTCCACGCCGGAAGTCGTGGTTCGTAAGTCGCCTCATGGACGACAAAGGAACCACGCGATGGGATGGGATCTGGCGCTGGCTGCTGCCGACCCTCTTCCTGGCGTCCCTGATCGGCGCTCTGGCAGCTGGCCGCCTCCACCGGCGTCCTCGCCGACGCTCCTCGGCCTCGAAGACTTCCTCGTCCCCTCGCCGGCAGAAATCGCCGAGGCGGCTCTGGGACAGCCGCTCGCTGCTGGCCGAAAACGCCTGGGTGACGCTGCGGGAGATCCTGCTCGGCTTCGGCTGCGCGGTCGTGACCGGCATCGGCTTCGCGATCGCGATGCACCTCTCGGTCCTCGTCCTGCGCTCGACCTACCCGCTGGTGATCGCCTCGCAGACGATCCCGATCGTCGCCGTCGCCCCGATCCTGGTCCTCTGGTTCGGTTTCGGGATCTGTCCCGAAGATCCTCGTCGTCGCCCTCGTCTGCTTCTTCCCGATCACCGTCGCAACCCTCGACGGGCTCTCGGCTCGCTCGACCCAGAGGCGCGCAAGATGATGCGCACCCTCGATGCCTCGCGCTGGCAGATCTTCCGGCGGCTGGAAGCCCCGACCGCCCTGCCGTATGCTCTTCACCGGGCTCAAGATCGCCGTCGTCGTTCGCCCCGATCGGCGCCGTCTTCGGCGAGTGGGTCGGCGCCAGCTCGGGGCCTCGGCCACCTGATCCTCCAGGACAACGCCCAACTGGAGACCGCGCGGCTGTTCGCCGCAGTGGCGGTTCTCTCGGCGATCGGCGCTCGCGCTCTTCGGTCTGCACGGCCCTCGCGGAGCGGCGCGTCGTCACTTGGCGATAGAACTTCTGGCGATGACGCGCTTCCGGATCCCCGCGCTCGCGCTCGCCGTCCTCGCCATCGCCCTCCTGCTCGCCGCCTGCGGCGAGAAGTCCGAGGAAGGCGGCAGCGAACGGCGAGAGCTTCGCCCTGACGCTCGACTTCTACCCCAACCCCGACCACGCGGGGATCTACATGGCGGAGAAGCTCGGCTACTTCGAAGAAGCCGGCCTCGACGTCAGCATCGACACCCCCTCCGACCCGGCGGCGCCGCTGAAGCAGGTCGCCGCCGGCCGCTCGGACCTGGCGATCTCCTACGAGCCCGAGGTGGCGCTGGCCCGCGACCAGGGCCTCGACGTGGTCGCCGTCGGCGCCCTGGTCAACCAGCCGCTGACCTCGCTGATCTGGCTGGGGAAGTCAGGGATCAAAGGCGTCGCCGACCTCAAAGGCAAGACCGTCGCCACCGCCGGCATCCCCTACCAGGACGCCTTCCTGAAGACGATCCTCGCCCGCGTCAACCTCACCCCCGACGACGTCAAGGCCGTCAACGTCGGCTTCGGCCTCCTTCCCGCCCTGGTCGGCGGCTCGGCCCAGGCGATGCTCGGCGGCTACAGCAACGTCGAGGGGGTCGACCTGCGCGAGCGCGGCAAAGGCCCGATCGTCACCCCGGTGGACCAGCTGGGCGTCCCCACCTACGACGAGCTGGTCCTGGTCGCGCGCCGCCAGACCCTCGAAGAAGACCCGGAAAAGTTCCGCCTCTTCCTCGCCGCCCTGGAGCGCGGCACCGAGGCGGCGGTGGCCGACCCGAAAGCCGCGACCGCGGCGATCGCCGAAGCGAACCCGGACCTGGAACCGAAACTCGCCGCCGCCGAGGTGAAAGCGACGCTGCCGCTGCTCGGCGCCCGCACCGAGGGCCGGCCCTACGGCTACATGGACCCGAAGGAGTGGGCGACCTTCGCCGGCTGGATGCGGGACAACGGGCTGATCGATTCGCTGCCGCAGGCGAGCGAACTGCTCGACAACGGCTACCTGCCCTCGGGCGATATTCCCGAATAGCCGAGGGCTCCTTCGGCGATCAGGCGGCTGACCTCGCGCTCGGGCATCGCTGGGTGGAAGAGGTAGCCCTGGGCGTAGTCGCAACCCAGGCGGCGTAGCTCCGCCAGCTGCACCTCGCTCTCCACGCCCTCGGCGATCACCTCCAGCGAGAGCGCCCGCGCCATGCCGATGATCGCCTCGACGATCGCCGTCGGCTCCTGCTCGATCCCCAGGGCGTCGACGAACGAGCGGTCGATCTTCAGCGCGTGGAAGGGGAAGCGGTTGAGGTAGGCGAGCGAGGAGTAGCCGGTGCCGAAGTCGTCGAGGACCAGCCGCACCCCGAGCTCGTTCAGCGCGTGCAGCGAGGAGATCGCCGTCGCCGACTCCTCGACCAGGACGCTCTCGGTGATCTCCAGGCGCAGGTGCTGCGGGGTCGAGCCCGGTGCGGGCGATGATCTCCTCGACGGTGGCCGGCAGGTCGCGGTGGGCGACCTGGCGGGCGGAGAGGTTGACGGCGACGTCGAAGGGCCGCGAGTCGGGCCGCAGCTGGTGCCACTCCAGCGCCTGGCGGCAGGCGCGCTCCTGCACCCAGCGCCCGATCGGCTCGATCAGACCGCTGTCCTCGGCGATCGAGACGAAGTCGGCCGGGTCGAGGGTCCCCCGCTCGGGATGGCGCCAACGGACCAGCGCCTCGAGGCCGGTGATCTCGCCGGAGCGGAGGTTGACGACGGGCTGGTAGTAGAGCGCCAGCTCGTCGCGGTCGAGGGCGTCGCGCAGCTCCCTTTCCACCTCCAGCCGCTGCACCGCCCCCGCTCGCATCTCGGCGTCGAAGAGGACGCAGCGGGCGCGGCCGCCCTCCTTGGCCCGGTACATCGCCGCGTCGGCGTCGCGGATCAGCAGCTCGGCGTTGACGTTCCGATCTTCTCCCGAGCCGGCGACGGCGACGCCGATGCTGGCGCTGACGAAGTGGTCGACGCCGTCGATCGAGAACGGCTGGGTGAAGGCGGCGGCGACGCGATCGGCGATCGCCAGCGCCTCGTCTTCGTCGGCGAGGCGATCGATCAGGATCCCGAACTCGTCGCCGCCGAAGCGGGCGACGACGTCTCCCGGGCGCAGGTGGGCGCGCAGGCGCGGCGCCACGGCGCGCAGCAGGGCGTCGCCGGCGTGATGGCCGAGGCTGTCGTTGATCAGCTTGAAGTGGTCGAGGTCGAGGAAGAGGATGCCGACCGGCGAGCCCGAGATCGAGGCTTTGCTGAGAGCGTCGCCGAGGGCGTCGACGAAGCTGAGCCGGTTGGGGAGCCCGGTCAGCGAGTCGTGCAGGACGCGGTAGCGCAGCGCCTGGTCGGCGGCGTGGCGCTCGATCGCGTCGGCGAGGACGTTGGCAGCGGCCTGCACGAACGGCACGTCCTTGGCGGTGAAGCGATGCGGCTCGGTGGCGTGGACGTCGAGGACGCCGAAGGGGCGGTTCTTGCCGTCGATGACGACGGCGAGGCTGCTGGCGGCGCCGAGCAATACGTGGCCTGGTGCAGCAACTGGTTCCAGTACGTCCATTGCTAGCCCGCGCGGTGTAGGGGTGGCGCGGCGCAGCGAGCACCTCCGCCGGCCGGCCCCTGCTCGACGATGCCGGCCGGCGTACATGACGGCGATGCCGGTGCGAGAGCGCGCGACACGACCGCGAGGTCGTGGGAGATCCAGATCAGCGCCGTGCCGAGCTCGGGCACGAGCTCGCGCATCTCGGCGAGGATCTGCGCCTGGATCGAGACGTCGAGCGCGGTCGTCGGCTCGTCGGCGATGATCACCGCCGGGCCGGTGAAGGAGCGCGATCGCGATCGCGACGCGCTGGCGCATGCCGCCGGAGAACTGGTGCGGGTAGGCGTCGAGCCGCGCGCCGGCGTCGGGGATGCCGACCCGCGTCGAGCGCGTCGCCGGAGCGGCGCGCGCCGCCTCGCGCCGAGACGCGCTCGTGTGCGCCTGCACCGCGAGCCGCATCTGGTCGCCGATGGTCAGCACCGGGTTCAGCGTCATCATCGGGTCCTGGAACACCATCGCGATGCTTCGCGCCGCGCACGCGCGCAGCGCCTCGTTCGGCAGGCCGACAGCTCCCCGCCCTCGAGCCGGACCGAGCCCGCGACGATGCGGCCGGGCGGGTCGACGAGCCCGATGAGCGAGAACCCGGTGACGCTCTTGCCCGATCCGGATTCGCCGACGAGCCCGAGCACCTCGCCGCGCGCGACGCGAACGACACGCCGTCGACCGCCTTCACCACGCCGGCCTGGTGAAGAAATGCGTCGCGAGGTCCGCGCACCTCGAGCGACTCGGCGCGCGTCATCGCCGCAGCCGCGGATTGAGCTGGTCGCGGATCTGGTCGCCGACGAGGTTGATGCGCGACGATGATCACGATCAGCGCGATGCCGGGATAGACCGAGATCCAGTAGCGGCCCGCTCATCATGTACTGGAAGCCGTTGGCGATCAGCATGCCGAGCGAAGGCTCGGTCGGCGGCAGGCCGAGGCCGAGGAACGACAGCGTCGCCTCGAGCGCGATGGCGTTCGCGACCTGCACGGTCGCGACGACGATCAGCGGCGGCAGGCAGTTCGGCAGGATGTGGCGGAACACGACGCGCGCGCCCGGCAGCGGCGTCGCAGCGCCGCCTCGACGTAGTCCTTGCGGCGCTCGGCGGCGGCGGCGCCGTAGCGCCGTGCGCGCGAAATAGGCGTACTGCGCGGTGACCAGCGCGATGACCAGCTGCGCCTTGCCCTGGCCGAGCAGCGCCGCGAGCACCAGCGCGAGCAGGATCGCCGGGAAGGAGAGCTGCAGGTCGACGATGCGCATGATCAGCGCCTCGACGCGGCCGCCGAGGATAGGCCGCGACGATGCCGAGCGTCGCGCCGATGGCGCAGCGCGATGCGCGCCCGCCACGAGGCCCATCTGCAGCGAGATGCGCAGGCCGTAGAGGATCGCCGAGAACAGGTCGCGGCCCTGCGCGTCGGTGCCGAGCCAGTGCGCGTAGCCGTTCGAGCCGACGAAGCCGGGCGGCGCGCCGCGCGTCCATCAGGTCGAGGTTGGCGAGGTCGTAGGGGTCCTGCGGCGCGATCAGCGGCGCGACGCAGCGTCGCGGCGATGACGACGCACGACGACCGCGAGCGCGACCACCGCGATGCGGTTCTCGCGGAACTCGGCCCAGAACGGCCGGCGAGCGCCGCGTTCACGCGCTGCCGCGCCGCAGGCGCGGATCGAGCAGCGCGTAGGCGAGGTCGACGATGAGGTTGATGGCGATGAACAGGAACGCGACCAGGATGAGGTAGGCGACCATCACCGGCCGGTCGAGCGAGTAGATCGAATCGATGATCAGCTTGCCGACGCCCGGCCACGAGAAGATCGTCTCGGTCACCACCGCGAAGGCGAGCGTCGAGCCGAACTCGAGGCCGAACACCGTCACGATCGGGATCGGATCAGCTTGCAGCACGTGCCGGCGCAGGATCGTGCGCTCGCGCTAGCCCGGCGGCGCGCGCGAACTTGATCGTGTCGGTCAGCATGACCTCGCGCGTTCCGGCGCGCGCGAGCCGGATCATCATCGCGAGCTTGAACAGCGAGAGGTTCAGCGCGGGCAGGACGAGGTGCTCCAGCCGTCGAGGGTCAGGAAGCTCCACTCGACGCCGAACAGCATCACCGTCTCGCCGCGGCTGTCCGGCCGGCAGCCAGCCGAGATGCACGGCGAAGACGTAGGATCAGGATCGATGCCGACCCAGAAGGTCGGCACCGAGAAGCCGAGGACCGAGACGGCCATGATCGCCCGGGCGGTGCGGGCTGTGCGGGCGGTAGCCGGCGTAGATGCCGAGCGGCACGCCGATGAGCGTCGCGCCGAGCACCGCGGCCAGGGTCAGCTCGAGCGTCGCCGGCAGCCGCGAGCAAGACGAGGTCGAGCACCGGCATGTTGAAGATGAAGGAGCGGCCGAAATCGCCGGTGCAGCAACCTGCGCGACGAAGACGAAATACTGCTCCCAGAGCGGCCGGTCGAGGCCGTAGCGCGGCGATCGCGTCGGCGCGGATGTCCTGCGTCGCGTCGGGCGAGATCAGCACGTCGATCGGGTTGCCGATCGCGTAGACGCCGATGAAGACGAGCACCGACATCGCCGCCATGACGACCACGGCCTGCAGCAGTCGCTGGATGACGAAGCCGAGCACGGGGGCGGAGCCTAGCCGCCGCCGGGGGGCAAGCCTAGCGGCGGCGCCGCGCCGCCGGGGCGCTTGACTCCCGGGAGGGCGGGGGTTGAGCTACGCGTCCGCACGAACGCGCGCGCGGGGGCGCGCGCCTGCCGGGAGGCCAATTCCATGCATTCCAATCTCGCACCGCGCTCGATCCGCTGGGCGACCGCGGCGCTGCTCGTCACGCTCGGCGCCGGCGTCGGCGCAGACGCTGACCATCGGCGTGCGCGCCGGCCCGGAATCGATCGATCCGCACTTCACCGCGACCGGCACGCATGCCGAGGCGCTGAAGCACGTCTTCGACACGCTGATCTGGTCCGGCGACAAGCTGCAGCTCGAGCCCGGCCTCGCGGAGAGCTGGAAGCAGCTCAACGCCACGACCTGGGAGTTCAAGCTGCGCCGCGGCGTCAAATTCCACGACGGCTCGGACTTCACGGCCGAGGACGTGAAGTTCTCGATCGAGCGCATCCCGACGCTGTCGGGCCCGAACCCGACGACGATCTACGTCCGCCGCGTCAAGGAGACGAAGATCGTCGACCCGCACACCGTCCACGTCATCACCGACGGGCCGGCGCCGACGCTGCCGAACGACTTCATCCGCCTGTTCATCGTCTCGCACAAGGCCGCCGCCGGCCTGACCAAGGAGACCGCCAACGAGGCGTTCAACTCCGGCAAGGCGGCGATCGGCACCGGGCCCTACAGCTCGTGTCCGTGGACGCCGCGCGAGGAGCTCGTGCTCGAGCGCAATTCGACGGCTACTGGCGCGGGCCGTCGCCGTGGCGCAGGTGATGCGAGCGCGAGATCCCCAACGACTCCGCCCGCGTCGCGCAGCTCAAGGCCGGCCAGGTCGACATGATCGTGCGCGTGCCGGCCGCCGACGTGCCGACGCTCGAGAAGGATCCGAAGCTGACGGTCGTCAAGGTCGACACGCGTCTACGTCTTCAACATCGAGTTCGACTTCCGCGAGAAGACGCCGCAGGTGACGGCGAAGGACGGCTCGGCGCTGCCGCAGAACCCGTTCCGCGACGCGCGCGTGCGCGAGGCGATCGACCTCGCGATCGACCGCCCGGCGCTCGCCGAGGTGGCGATGGAGGGCCTCGGCAAGCCGCAGAGCCAGATCGTCACGCCGAACATCTTCGGCTACAACCAGGACGCTCCCGGAGCTGACAGCCGAACCTCGCAGCGCGCCCGCCAGCTGATGCAGGAGGCCGGCTACCCGAACGGCTTCAAGGTCGTGTTCAACTTCACCAACGACCGCCTGCCCGGCGACCGCGCGGTCGGCACCGCGGTCGCGCAGATGCTGGCGCGCATCGGCCTCGACGTGCAGGCGAACGGCCAGCCGGCCGCGGTGCTGTTCCCGGCCCGCACGCGCGGCGAGCTCTCCATGATGATGTCGGGCTGGGGCACGCTCACCGGCGAGGCGCACTACACGCTGTCGTCGATCGGCGCACTCGAACGACGCCGCAGCTCCGGATGGGCGCCTTCAACTGGCGCGGCTACAAGAACGAGAAGGTCGACAAGCTCCTGCAGGATGCGGCGATCGAGCTCAACGACGAGAAGCGGCGCGTGCTGCTGGCGGAGGCGGGGGCGCTGTTCCGCGCCGACCGGCCGGTGATTCCGCTGGCCTCGGTCGGATCGGCGTGGGCGATGCAGAAGGGCAAGGTGGCGATGCCGAGCCCGCGCACCGACGAGGACACCCTGTCCTACTTCCTGCGTCCGCCGCCGACGAACTGAGCCAGCGGAGCGTCGACGAGAGGGGCCGCCCGGCGACGGGCGGCCCTTCGCCTTTCCGGTGGCGAGGCCGGCGCCGACCGGCGCGGGTCAGAACCGGACGCTGCCCTGGTCGCCGTCGCCGCCGAAGCGGCCGCCCCAGCCGCCGCCGCCGAGCCCGGCCTGGTCGTTCCAGCCGCTGCCGCCGCCGAGCCGATCGCCCGCGCCGGCGCTCGCGCCGGCCGCGCCGAAGCTCCACCGGCTGGCCTGGCTCTGCGCCGCGTCGCGCGCCGCGCGCTCCTGGTCGAGCGCGGTGGTGTCGCCGACCGGGCCCTGCCACCCGTCCCGCGTGCGCACCTGCCAGCCGTCGCCGCTGCGGCGATAGACCTGACCGTCGTTCGAGGCGTAGAGCCCGCCGTCGCGCGTCCCCGGCGTCGCCGCGGGCGGAACGAAGCGACCGGTGAGCGCCGCCGGCGCCGCGCGCGCCGACGACGCGGGCGCGCCGTAGGCCGCGTAGACGTTGGCCGCGGTGGAGCCGCAGCAGCGCGCCCCGCCGCCGGTGTTGGCCGGGTTGAACGACCCGGTCGCGGGCAACCCGGCATTCGACGCCGCCGTGGCGTAGCCGAAGCTCCAGCCCGTGGCCGGGTTGTGGACCGGTTGCGCGGCCACGCCCCAGGTCGGCGGGGAGGGGTACCAGGCCGTTCCGGCCCAGGACGGGTAGGCGTACCCGGTGCCGTAGACGAGGACGCCCTCGCGGTTCACCACCGCGCCGAGATAGCCGGGCGTGTAGCCGGTGCGCACCACGCTCGCATTCGAGTTGAAGATCCTCACGTAGGTCACGAAATGCAGCGGCGAGGACACGGGAATCGCATAGATCTCGGCCGGCACCGCGGGTGCGACGTACCACGGGCCCGCGGCGTCGGTGGCGTGGAACCAGACGCCCGCGCGCACGGCGTGGAAGGCGCCGTCGGGCGAGCGGAGGATCGGCGTCGGCGAGTTGGCGACCGCCTGCAACGCGGTGCCCTCGACGGCTCGCAGCTGCGGGGCGCCGTCGAACACCGGAACGAACGCGGGGCCGTTGACCCGCGGCACGGTGGCGGTGTGCACGATCCCGGCGGCGATCGCGGCCTCGCGCGCCTGGCTGGTGCCCGCCACCGATGCGAGCACGACCCCGGCGCGCGAATCCGGCGGGATGCGCCGGAACTCCGCCGGCAGGTCGCGGCTCGCGACGTAGCTCCACGGGCCGGCGAGGGCGGCGGCGCGGAACCAGCGGCCGGCGAGCAGCGCGTAGACCGATCCGCCCGCGTCGCGGATCAGATCGGCGTCGGTGTTGGCGGCCAAGGCGAGGGGGCGTGCCCGCGATCGGCTCGAACTGCGGAGCGCCGCGGAAAACGATCAGCTCGGCGGGGTTCGTCGTGACGAAAATTTCGGACGCGGGCGATCCGCCGGGGCCCTGCGGCACGACGATGCGGCCAGCGCGCGCGAACGGCACGGCCACCTCGTTGATCCCCGGCGGCGGGTCCGCCGGCCGGCGCCAGGGTCCGGCGAGGTTCTCGGCGAACAGCCAGCCGCCGCGGGTGAGGAGGTAGGTCCATCCCGACACCGAGCCCATCTCGATCTGACGAAGCAGCAGCGCGCGGGTGTTGATGACGCGCTCGAAGCCGGTGCTGCCCACCGGCTGGAAGACCGGATCCCCGTCCACCTGGATCAGCGCCGCAGGCCGCTCGCTGACGACGATCGCCGGGGGATCGTTGCGCACCGCGATCCCCGAGGGCGGGTCGGCGCGACCGGCCGCGAGCGAGGAGGCGAGCCGGTCGAGCGCGATGGTGTGGCGCGAGCCGTCGAAGCGCTCGCGCAGCGTGGCGAGGAACGCGGCGCCGCGATCCGTCGCCAGCGGGAACTCGGCGCGCGTCAGCTCGACATCCTCCAGCGCGACGCGCCGCGCCACGCGGTCGACGCGCGTGCGCGCCGTCGCCCAGACGACGCCCACGCCCTCCTCGCCGCCGGCCGCTGGACGCACGGTGACCGCCGCGCGCAGGTCGACGCGGTTCGCCGGTCCACGCCTCGACCTGCGGCTGGTGGACGACCAGCGTCGCGCCGCGGCCGCGCAGCTCGCGCGGCCACGCATCGGCGCCCTGCGCCACCACCTCGCCGGGCACGACGAGCATGCCGGCGATCACCAGCGGCGCGGCGAGGCGCCTCATCGACGAAGTCATGCGGCTACTGCACCAGCTCGTTGACGATCTGCTGCGCGGCCTTCTGGTACTGCGCGGAGGTGATCAGCCCGTCGCGCTCCATCTGCTTGAGCTGCTCGAGCTTGGCCGTCGCCGAGGCCTGGGTGTGCTGGGCGTTCGGCCCCGGCGGCGGCAGCGTCGCCGGCGGCGCATAGGCCGGCGCCGGTGCGGCGGCGGGTGCCGGCGCAGCGGACGCTGCTGCGCGGCCGGCTCGCCGGCGTACGCGCCGCGGTACGCGGCGTTGCCCACGATCGCCGCGCGCACGAGGTTGCGGCGCCAGAACCCGAGGATGTCGATGAACAGGACCGCCGCGCCGGCCTTCCTCGGCATCGTGCCTTCGATGACGGTGAAATCGTAGAGCAGGTCGGCGCCCTGCATGCGCGGATTGCGGATGTTGATCACGACGTCGAGCAGCTGCGGCCGCTCGGGTTCGATGAAGGACAGCGTCGCGTTGGGCGGGTTCTTCGCGAAGCTGTCCGGCCCTTCGCTCCACAGCTTCAGGAACTCGCCCTTGGTGTG
This sequence comes from uncultured Actinomycetes bacterium, assembly GCA_963850735.1. GTDB lineage: Bacteria > Actinomycetota > Thermoleophilia > Solirubrobacterales > 70-9 > VAYN01. The sequence continues at coordinate 6,431 of CAWKMK010000006.1, read as the reverse complement.
ATAGTGGCCCGCGATCCGCACCGGCCGGTCGGTGAAGAACAGCGTCGACGCGCCGACGTTCCTGAGGCGCAGCGTGTTCTTCTCGATCGCCACGCCGGTGCTGTTCTGGACGAACAGCAGCTGGACCTTCTGGTGGCGGCCGCCGGCGTCTGCGCCGCGGCCGGGGTGGTCGCGAATCCGGCGAGAGCGAGGAAGATCGCGGCGATGGTCGTGTGCGCATGTTCGGAGGTCCTCGAGAAGGGTTGGGTCGACGGCCGGTTGCCGATCCGCCGAGCGGCGATCAAAACTTGATGCCGAGGCCGGCGTAGACCCCGCCGATGTCGAGATCGAGCTCGGTGACGCCCGAGCTGACCTCGAGGGACAGGTAGCGGTAGCCGAGCTTGGCGGTGAACATCTCCGAGATCTGCCAGCCGCTCGCCGGCGGCGCCCTGCCACATGAACTCGCCATCCATCGCGCCGACGTCGAGATAGCCGATCAGCGAGACGGGTTTGTAGAACGGCAGCGGCCACGCGACCCGCGCGCCGACGAAGCCGCCCCACCAGCTGTCGCTTGACGAGACCTGGCGCCCTTGCGCGATCAGCGGGTGTTGGCCCTCCGCGACCGTGAGCTCGCCCTTCATGTAGAGGTAACGGATGCCGGCGAGCACGTCGACGAACACCTCGTCCTCGAGCACGCGGTAGGCCGGCGCGAGCGAGTACAGCTGCTGCTCGATCTTCGCCTTGACGCTCGAGGCGAGGTGGTCCTGCGTCGGTTGCGTCTGGGAGAGGTCGAAATAGACCGCGTCGAACAGCAGGGCCCAGCGCCCGTAGCGTCCCTCGATCGTGCCCATCACGGCCATGTCGAGGTTGTCCCAGATGCTGTCGAAGCTGACGTCGAGCCCGCCCGACGCGATGCTGCCGATCCGGTAGCTGCCTTCGATCCCGGCGGCCCAGAGATACGGGGTGATCTCGAACGAGAACTTGTCCTCGGACTTGGTCTGCGCGAACGCGGGCGCGACCGCGGCGAGCGCGAGCGCGCCCCCGCAAGCGAGGCGCAGCATCCGAGCGCGTGGATGAATTCTCCACCGACTCCCCCAAGTCGTTGTTCGCGCATGTTGGTTGAGCGCGCCCCGCATCGCAATTGCACGAAGGATCAATATCCGCGGGAGGGGCTCGGCACGGGGCCGCCGCTCGGCCACCGGTCCGTTTCCGAAGGCCCGTCCCACGGAGCATCGGGAGGGTCGCGTGTAACCGTGGGTTCGCGTAGCTTTCGCTCGATGCCTTCGCGGGACATGGGCGGAGGGGCATTGCTGAGAGAGATCCGAACTCGAGCACGGCGGTTCGCCGATCGGGCGACCCGCCGCATGAGCGTTCGCTCCGAAACCGCGCGGACGGAGTTTCGCGCCTCGCCGCCGCGCTGGTCGCGTGGTTCGTCGGCATCCCGCCGGCGCGGCCGACGGCCGTGGCGCGTACTCGTGCTCAACGGTGCGACGTCGAACCTGCCCGCGTTCGTCGCGATCGACGAGGCGACGCAGGCGCGATCCGCGAGCGCATCTCCGCGCGAGGTCGAGTTCTTCGTCGAGTCGCTCGACATGGCCATGAACGACCAGGCTGCGATCGAGGCCGAGCTCACGGCGCTGATGCGCCGGAAGCACCAGGCGTCGCCGGTTCGACGCCGTCATCACCCGGGAGGCCCAGGCGCTCTTCTTCACCGACCGTCACCGCGCGGAGCTGTGGCCCGAGGCGCCGATCGTCTTCCACACCATCCTCGAGGCCTCGCTCGCCGGCGGCCCACGACGCCCGCACGCGACTGGATTCCCGGTCCGCTACGACACGGTGGGGACCCTCGAGCTCGGCCTTCGCCTCCGGCCCGAGGCGCGTCGGGTCATCCTCGTCGGCGGAAGCTCGGAGGTGGACGAGAGGATCTCGCGGCGGCCCGGAACGACCTCGCACGGTTCGCCTCCCGCCTCGAGCTGACCTCCTTCATCGCGCCTTCGGTGCCGGCCCTGGCGGACATGCTGGCGAACGCTGCCGCCCGACACCCTCGTGTTCTTCGTGTCGGTGCTGCGCGACGGCGAGGGCGTGACCCACGCGTCGCGCGACGTGCTCGCCCAGGTCGCGCCGCATCGGCGGTCCCGGTCCTCGGCTACGCCCCCACGTTTCTCGGTACGGGTATCCTGGGCGGTTCGATCGAATCCTACGAATCCGACGGGGCGGCTTGTGGGAGACCTGACGCTCGCCGTGCTCGGCGGGCAGAGCACGGCGCAACTCGGCATCCGCGAGACGCCGCCGCCGTCCTGCATCGTCGACTGGCGCGCGCTGCAACGGCACGGCATCGACGAGAGTCGCCTGCCGCCCGGTTGCGAGGTGCGCTTCCGGGAGATCACGGTGTGGGAGCGTTACCGCTGGCAGATCGGGACAGCGCTGGCGGTGATCATCCTCCAGGCGCTGCTGATCGCCTCGCTGGTGTTCCAGCGCCGCCGCCGCCGCGCGGCCGAGCTCGACGCGCGGGCCCGCCGCGCCGAGCTCGCCCACGCCTCGCGGCTGGCGACGATGGGCGAGCTCACCGCCTCGATCGCGCACGAGATCAACCAGCCGCTCGGCGCCATCCTCGCCAACGCCGACGCCGCGGAGATGCTGCTCGAGACCGACGCGTCGCGGACTCGGCGAGGTGCGGCAGATCCTCGCCGACATCCGCCGCGACGATCTGCGCGCGAGCGAGGTGATCCGGCGCCTGCGCGCGCTGCTGTCGCGCCACGAGACCGAACGCAAGCCGGTCGAGCTCGGCGAGGCGGTCGCGGAGATCGTGCGCGTGGTGGATGGCGAGGCGCACCGGCGCGATGCCACGCTCGAGATCGCGGCGGCGCCGTCGCTCCCGCCGGTGACCGGCGACCGCGTGCAGCTGCAGCAGGTCGTCCTCAACCTGGTGCTCAACGCGCATGGACGCGATGGCGGAGTCCCTGCCGCGAACCGGCGTCGTGACCGTCCGCGTGTCGCGCGCGGCGGGGGGAGTCGAGATCCAGGTCGCCGATCGCGGGCCCGGCATCGCGCCCGAGCGAATGGAGCGCGCTCTTCGAGTCCTTCTACACCACCAAGCACGGCGGGATGGGGCTCGGGCTCGCGGTGGCGCGCACGATCGTGGATGCGCATCGCGGCCGATCTGGGCCGAGCGCAACCCGGGCGGCGGCGCGCTCTTCCGCATCATCCTCCCGGCGGCCGCGGCGGCATCGGTCGTCGCGACGACGAAATCGCCGCTCGAGCAGCCGGCATGAGCGGCCCCGTCGTCCACGTCGTCGACGACGACGATTCGCTGCGCACGGCGCTGACGCGCATGCTGCGCGCCGCCGGCCACGAGGTCCGCGCGGCTACGCCAGCGCGGGCGAGTTCCTGATCGCGGCGACGCCCGACACCGCCGGCTGCCTGCTGCTCGACATGCGGCTGCCGGGTCCGAGCGGACTCGACCTGCAGCAGGCGCTCGCCGCGCGCGGATCGACCATGCCGATCGTCTTCCTGTCCGGTCACGGCGACATCGCGAGCAGCGTGCGCGCGATCAAGGCGGGCGCGCGGGATTTCCTCACCAAGCCGGTCGGTCGCGCCGACGCTGCTCGCGGCGGTCGACGGAGCGCTCGCCTTCGACGCGCGGGAGCGGGTCAAGCGCGAGCAGGGCCGCGCCCTGCGCGAACGTTACGAGCGGCTCACGCCGCGCGAGCGCGAGGTCCTGGCGGGCGTCGTCGCCGGGGACCGCAACAAGCAGGTCGCGGCCGAGCTCGGCGTCGCCGAGCGGACCGTCAAGGCTCACCGCGCGCAGGTGATGGACAAGCTCGGCGCCCGCTCGGTCGCCGAGCTGGTGCGGATGGCCGACGAGCTCGGCGTCGAGGCGCCACCCCCGAAGACCTGACCGCGGCGACCCTGCACCAAAGGGCAGGTGCGACGGGCACCTTTGACCAATTGCGACGCCGGGGCCGGTGTCGCCACGCTGCCGTCACGGATGAGTCACCGAACGCCGAGGGTGCGATGCGATCTGGGAGATCGGACCGATGGCGGACCCGATCCCGGAAGTGATCCTCGTGGAAGACGATCCGAGCATGAGCCAGGCGATCGAGAGAATGCTGGGGATGGCGGGTTATCGGACCACGGCCTTTCCGACCGCCGAGGCGCTGCTCGCCTGCGACGCCGCGCGCGACGCCGCCTGCCTCGTGATCGACGTCCAGCTGCCGGGCCATCGGGGTTCGAGCTGCGTCGCCGGCTGACCGGGGCGGGCACGAATTCGCCGGTCATCTTCATCACCGGCCAGGACACGCCCGCGGCGCGCGACGAGGCCGCGCGCCTCGGCGCCAGCGCGTTTCTCGCCAAGCCGTTTTCGGGGCGCGAGCTGGCACGCGCCGTCGGACGAGCGCTGGGACGACCCTGACGGGATCCGACCAGCGCAGCAGTTCCTGGACCTTTTTGGGGAGAGAGCCATGGATCGAAATCTGAGAACCGGCCCGATCGCGGGCGCCTTCGCCGCGCTCCTGATGGCCTCGGCCGTCGAGGTCGCGGTGGCGCAGACGCCGCCGGCGCGGCCCAACATCGTCCTCATCCTGTCGGATGACTTCGGCTACGGCGATCTCGGGCCCTACGGCGGCGGCGCGGGCCGCGGCATGCCGACGCCGAACCTCGACCGCCTGGCGAGCGAGGGCATGACGTTCTTCTCGTTCTACGCGCAGCCGAGCTGCACGCCGGGTCGCGCCGCGGTGCAGACCGGTCGCATCCCCAACCGCAGCGGCATGACCACCGTGGCCTTCCAGGGCCAGGGCGGCGGCCTGCCGGCGGCGGAGTGGACGCTGGCGTCCGTGCTGAAGACGGCGGGCTACCAGACGTTCTTCACCGGCAAGTGGCACCTCGGCGAGGCCGACTACGCGCTGCCCAACGCGCAGGGCTACGACGAGATGAAGTACTGCGGCCTCTACCACCTCAACGCCTACACCTACGCCGACCCGACCTGGTTCCCGGACATGGATCCGGAGCTGCGCGCGATGTTCGCAGGGTGACCAAGGGCGCGCTGTCGGGCAACGCCGGCGAGCCGGCGACGGAGGAGTTCAAGATCAACGGCCAATACGTCGAACACGCCCGACGCAAGGGCGTCGTCGGCATCCCGTTCTTCGACGAGTACGTCGAGAAGGCGGCGCTCGAGTATCTCGACGGCGCGGCGAAGCGCGGACCAGCCCTTCTTCATGAGCGTCAACTTCATGAAGGTGCACCAGCCGAACATGCCGCACCCCGGACTTCATCCATAAGTCGCTGTCGAAGAGCAAATACGCCGACTCGCTCGTCGAGAACGACGCGCGGATCGGCACGGTCCTCGACAAGATCCGCGCGCTCGGCCTCGACAAGAACACCTACGTGTTCTGGACCACCGACAACGGCGCCTGGCAGGACGTCTATCCCGACGCCGGCTACACGCCGTTCCGCGGCACCAAGGGCACCGTGCGCGAGGGCGGCAACCGCGTTCCGTCGATCGCCTGGGGCCCGAACATCAAGCGCCGGCTCGAAGAACCACGACATCGTCGGCGGGCTCGACTTCATGGCCACCTTCGCCGCGCTCGCCGGCGTGAAGCTGCCGGAGAAGGACCGCGAGGGGCAGCCGATCGTCTTCGACAGCTACGACATGTCGCCGGTCCTGTTCGGCACCGGCAAGTCGGCGCGCAACTCCTGGTTCTACTTCACCGAGAACGAGCTCACGCCGGGCGCGGCGCGCGTCGGCAACTACAAGGCCGTGTTCAATCTGCGCGGCGACGACGGCGCGTCCACCGGCGGCCTGGCGGTCGACACCAATCTCGGCTGGAAGGGCGCGGAGAAGTACGTCGCCACCGTGCCGCAGGTCTTCGACCTCTGGCAGGACCCGCAGGAGCGCTACGACCTCTTCATGAACAACTTCACCGAGCGCACCTGGATGATGGTCACCATCGGCGAGGCGATCAAGGAGCTGATGAAGACCTACGTCGACTATCCGCCGCGCAAGCTGCAGAGCATGGGCTACGACGGGCCCGATCACGCTCTCGAACTATCAGAAGTTCGAATGGCTGCGCGAGCAGCTCAAGCGCGAAGGCGTCAAGCTCGGCTGCCGACGGGCAACTGAGCGAGCATCGGTTCAATCAAGATCCTGAGGAGATCCGGTCATGAAGAAACTGATCACGGGCGTTGTCGCGGCGGTCGCGCTGGCAGGGCCGTCGCCCCGTCGCTCGCGCAGGACAAGAAGGGCGTCAAGGTCGGCACCCTGCGCTGCCACGAAGCGAGCGGCTGGGGGTTCGTGTTCGGCTCGTCGCGCGACCTGAAATGCGTCTTCAGCGGGCCGGAGAAGGGCGCGAAGCCCGCGCGCTTCACCGGCAAGATCAAGCGCTACGGCGTCGACATCGGCTACCAGGCCAACGCCGTGCTGCTGTGGGCGGTGGCAAGATGATTGGTCCCCAGGC
>CAWKMK010000005.1:0-240336 GCA_963850735.1 uncultured Actinomycetes bacterium | reverse complement strand
CCCCGGCACAGAGCGAAAAAGTCGCCAACCTCTACCTCGGCATGGTGGAACGCCTGCAGGGCCTGGGCGCGCCGGAAGAAGACGACGGCAGCTACGCCAAATTCATGGAAGCGACGGAACAGCTGGCCAAAGTCGAGGGCGAACTGAAACTGGCTGCCGAACGCGAAGACGTCGCGGCGATGGAAGAAGCCGGTCAGGAAGCCAGCGCCGCGATCGAAGAATTCCAGTCGCAGGCGGCGATCTACGGCTTCGAAGACTGCAGCGACGAACCGGGCCTGCCGACCCCGGCCGGCGGCGGCGAAACCGCCCCGGGCGGCGAAGAACTCGAAGGCGGCGAAGAAGGCGGGGTCGAACCCGAATACGTCGAACCGGCGCCCGAAGAAGAAATCGTGCCCGAAGAAGAACCGGCTCCCGAAACCGGCGGCGCCGGCGGCGGTCCCGAAGCTCCGGAACCGGCCCCCGAAACCGGCGGCGAATCCGGCGGCGTCGGACCTGGATAGAGCGGTCCGGTAGAGGAGGGGGACCCGTTCCTCCTAGCGACAGCTTGCTGAGTTCGGCGGATACGGGTCGCTGGCTTATCGTCGCTGCATGGCTGCGGATGAACCCATTCGGCTTGTTCCCTCAGATCCCAGCTGGCCCGGCCGGTTTGAGCTGGAGAGGAGGCTGCTGGAGGACGCGATTGGGGATTGGGTTGAGGGTGGGATCCACCATGTGGGGAGCACGGCTGTGGCTGGGCTCGAGGCCAAGCCGATCATCGACATCTTGGCCGGGGTGTGGGACCTCGAGACGGCTCGTGCCTGTTTCGAGCCTCTCGCGGGGCTCAACTACCTCTACGCGCCCTATCTGCCCGAGGAGATGCACTGGTTCTGCAGGCCGAACCCGGCCCACCGCACCCATCACCTGCACCTAGTCCCGGTGGGCTCCCCGCGCTATCGCGATGAGCTGGCCTTCCGCGATCGCCTTCGTGCCAATTTCCAGCTAGCCGCCGACTACGCGGCACTTAAGCGCGACCTCGCGGCACGCTACCCGAACGATCGCGAGGCTTACACCGCTGCCAAGAGCACTTTCATCGCCGCAGCCCTCACCGAATCCGCGACAAGCGTCGAATAGCGACGCTCCTCGCGGTCTCGGGAATCGCCGTCAGCCGAAAGCTGTCGGAGGAGGGGCGGTAGGGGGTGCCCGGGTACTCAGCATGGAGCCGAGCCACAAGCCCTCGAGGCGTCAGCCGTAAGCGCTCCCCTCGGCGGAGGTGCTCCCGGGCACCCCCTACCGCCCCTCCCTGACCGGATGCCCTACGCGGCAGTTTCCGACCAGGCGCCGTAGAGCTTGGAGTAGGGACCGCCCGCCGCGATCAGCTCGTCGTGCGTCCCCTGCTCGGCGATTTTGCCGCCTTCGAGGACGACGATCTTGCCGGCCCGCCGGATCGTGGAGAGGCGGTGGGCGATGACGATCGCGGTGCGGCCGTGGAGGAGGCGCTCGAGGCCGCGCTCGATCGTTTTCTCGGTTCGCACGTCGACGTTGGAGGTCGCCTCGTCGAGGATCAGGATGCGGGGCTCGGCGAGGAGGGCGCGGGCGAAGGCGACGAGCTGGCGCTGGCCGGCCGAGAGCTGGATCCCGCGCTCGCCGATTTCGGTGTCGAGCCCGTCGGGCAGGGCGCTGACGAACTCGGTGGCGCCGACGGTGGCGATCGCCGCTTCGATCTCCTCGGTGCTCGCCTCCGGGCGCCCGAAGGCGACGTTTTCGCGGACGCTGCCGGAGAAGAGGAAGCCCTCCTGCGGGACGATCCCCAGCTGCCGCCGCAGCGCCCGCTGCTGGACGCCGCGCAGGTCGTGGCCGTCGACTCGGACGACCCCTTTCTGCGGGTCGTAGAAGCGCGCCACCAGCTTCGCGAAGGTCGACTTGCCGGCCCCGGTCGAGCCGACCAGGGCGAGCGTCTGGCCGGGCGGCACGTGCAGGTCGACTTCGCGCAGCGCCCAGGCGTCCTCGGTCGGCTCGTCGCCTTCGGCGTAGGAGAACCAGACGCCGTCGAGCTCGATCTCGCCGCGCAGCTGGCCGGGGTCGATCGCCCCGGGGGCGTCGACCATGTCGGGCGGCGTGTCGAGCAGGTCGAAGATCTTGTCCAGCGCCGCCATCCCCTGCTGGTAGGTCGTGTACAGCTGGGAGAGTTCCTGGATCGGTTCGAAGAAGCGGGTCAGGTAGCCGACGAAGGCGACGATCACGCCGACTTCGATCGCCCCGTTGATCGCCTGGCTGCCGCCGTAGAGGAGGATCACGGCGGTCCCGACCGCCGCCAGCAGTTCCACCGCCGGGAAGTAGGAGGCGTTCAGGTAGACGGTCTTCATGTTGACGTCGCGGTTGGCTTCGTTGAGGTCGGTCATCACCGCCTGGTGGCGGGTCTCCTGGCCGAAGCTGCGCACCACCCGCACCCCGCTGAGCGTTTCCTGCAGGTAGGCGGTGACCGCGGCGATTCGCTCCCGCGTCGCCCGGTAGGCGCCGGCGGAGACGATCCGGAAGATGACGCTGGCGATCGCCAGCAGCGGGAAGGTGAGGAAGGTGATCAGCGCCAATTTGACGTCGAGGAAGAGCAGGATGACGACGACGCCGAGCAGGGTCAGGGTGCTGGAGAAGATCGTCACGACGCCGTTGGTGACCAGCTGCTGGAGCGCTTCGACGTCGTTGGTCATGCGCGAGATCAGCACCCCCGGGCTGCGGCGGGTGAAGAAACCGATCGACATCCCCTGCAGGTGGGTGAAGATCCGCTCGCGCAGGTCCTGCAGGGTCCGGGTCCCGACCCAGCCGACCAGGTAGGTCTCCCAGAAGGTGGCGACGGCGTAGACGATCGCGGTGATGACGAAGGCGACGACGATCAGGTCGAGGGCGCCGACGTCGCCGGTCCTGATGCCGCTGTCGATCGCCTTACCGGCCAGGTAGGGAGGCGCCAGCGCGGCGGCGGTCTCCAGCAGCAGCGCCGCGAACATCAGCGCCATCCGGCCGCGGTAGGGGCGCAGCAGCCCGATCAGCCAGCGGACCTTGCGGCCGCGCTGGTCCTCGCCGCGCAGCAGTCGCCACAGCGAGGCGAAGAGCCGCCAGATGTTGCCGAATTTCGTCCCCTCGGCGTTCACAGCTTCGCCATCTCCTCGCGCTCCTCGAGGTCGTGCTGGAGGAAGACCGAGTCGGCGAGGCCGTGCTCGGCGATCTCGCGGTAGAAGCCGCAGCCCTCCATCAGCTCCTCGTGGCTGCCGCGGTCGACGATCCGGCCGCCGTCGATGACGACGATCTCGTCGGCGAGCGAGACGGTCGAGAGGCGGTGGGCGATGATGAAAGTGGTCCGGCCGGCCATCGCTTCCTGTAGCCCCGTTCTTGATCGCCCCCTCGGTGGTCGCGTCGACCGAGGAGGTGGCGTCGTCGAGGATCAGGATCCGCGGGTCGGCGAGCAGGGCGCGGGCGATCGCGACCCGCTGCCGCTGCCCTCCGGAGAGGGTCAGCCCGCGCTCGCCGACCCGGGTCTCGTAGCCGTCCGGCAGGGCGCGGATGAACTCGTCGGCCTGCGCCCGCCGTGCCGCCGCTTCGATCTGCTCCAGCGTCGCCTCCTGGTGGGCGTAGGCGATGTTCTCGGCGATGCTGGCGGTGAAGAGGAAGCTGTCGTCGGCGACGAAGGCGATCTGCGAGCGCAGCGAGCCGAGGTCGATCTCGCGGACGTCGGCTCCGTCGACCCGGACCTCGCCCTCGCTCGGGTCGTACAGCCGTGCGACCAGCCCGACCAAGCTGGTCTTGCCGGCGCCGGAGGGACCGACCAGCGCCACCGTCCTGCCCGCCTCGACCTCGAGGTCGACGTCGGTGAGGGCGGGGGAGCCGCCGTCGTAGCGGAGGGTGACCCCGCGAAGCTCGACGGCGCCGCCCCCGGCAGGCAGCTCGGGCGCCCCGGGCGGGCTCTGGATCGCCGGTTCGCGGTCGAGGATTTCGAACATCCTGTCGCCGGAGGCGACCGCGCGCTGGGCCATCCCCATCGCCATCCCCAGCGAGCGCAGCGGCCCGGCCAGCATCCCGACGTAGATGTAGAAGGAGACGAAGGCGCCGGGGCTGAGGTTGCCGTCGATCACCTGGCGGCCGCCGATCAGCAGCACGAGGGCGATGCCGATCTGCGGCAGCAGCCCGATCAGGGGCGAGAAGAAGGCCTGCAGGCGGGTCGAGTAGATGCTCTGGTCGAAGACCCGGCCGACCGCGCGCTGGAAGCGGTGGAGTTGGTACTCCTCGCGGGCGAAGGCCTTGACGATGCGGATTCCCGAGACGTTCTCCTCGGCTTCCGCGGTCAGTTCGGCGATCCGCTGCTGGACCTCCTGCTGGGCCGGGCGGGAGACGAGGTTGTAGCGGGTGGCGGCGAAGACGACGAACGGCGCCGGGATCAGCGCGACCAGCGCCAGCATCGGGTTGATCACGATCATCACCGCCGCGGCGAGGGTGATCGTCAGCAGGTTCTGGGTGATGAAGATCAGCCCGTAGCCGAGGAAGAAGCGGATCGCCTGCAGGTCGACCGTCGCGCGCGACATCAGCTGCCCCGTCTGCTGGGAGTCGAAGAAGCCGAGCTCGAGCCGCTGCAGGTGCGCGTAGAAGCGCTGCCGGAGGTCGAATTCGACCGCCAGCGAGACTTTCCCGGCGACCAGGCGGCGGACCACGATCAGGCCCAGCCGCAGGATCGCGGCGCCGAGGATCGCCAGCGCCAGCGGCAGCAGGTCCGGCTTGTCGCCTTCTTCGATCGCGTTGACGGCGCGACCGACCAGCCAGGGGATCGCGACCGTCATCCCCATCGCCCGCCCAGGCTAAGACCAGGGATCCCCACAACTGCGCCCGGTAAGGACGCAGGAATCCCATCAGGCGGCGATAAGTGCGCATCCTAACCACTATACAAAGTGAAGTATTGACGTAAAAACCCTTGCGAAGCGAGGGTTTATGCGGACTGGTGTTATTGCCGCGGCGCTGGGCGGCCTTGGCGCTGGGGACCTTGCCGGGCGGGCAGGGTTTCGGGCCGTTGTTGTGCCGGGGGAGGATCTGGAAGTTGGTGACGTCGTGGAATTGGGTCGGCATGCCGCTGTTCTGGGCGAGGTTGACGATCAAGCCGGTAGAAGCCGGGGGGGAGGCCGTGGTAGTAGATCTCCGGCCGGGTCGCGGGCGAGTAGCTGCCGGAGGAGCCGATCGCCTCGGCGAGGACCCCGTTGGCGCCCGGCGTAGCCGGCGTAGTCGAACGATTTGCCGACCAGCCGCCCCTTGCCGACCGGGCTATTGATCGCGTCCAGCAGTTTCTTCGGGTCGACGCAGTCGGGCACCCGCTTGAGGCTGAAGCGGAGGTGGCCCTCGCCGAGCTGCGGTTCGCCGCCGAACTGCCGCGGCGCCAGCTGGAAGTTTTCTACCGCCACCTTGACCACGGCGGCGTGGCTGGTCTGGCGGCCGCCGTTGCGGGGCGAGATGATTTCGATCGCCGGCGCGCCGGGGACTCCTTCCTCGGCCTTGGCGCTCTCCGGGTCTTCTTGCCGCCGAAGACGAGCGCCAGCGCCACCGCTGCGGCGGCCAGCGCCACGGCCGCCACCGTTGCCTTTCTCGTGCCCATCGGAGCGGGAAGACTACGCAGCATCCGGGCGCCCGCCCATTGCCCTCGTTAACCTGGCCCGTTCGCGATGACCCCTGCCACCGAAATCGCCTACAGGATCGGTGCTGCCGCAAAGCAGCCCGCCAAATGGGTGCAGCTGCTCAAATTCTGCCTCGTCGGCGGCTCCGGCTACCTGATCAACCTCGCCGTCTTCGCCGTGCTGACCGGCAGCTTCGGCTTCCATCACGTCGCCGCTGCGGTCGGCGCTTTCGCGTCGCCGTCACCAACAACTTCCTCTGAACCGCTACTGGACCTTCGGCCCCGGCGACGGTCCCGGCGCACTTCCAGGCGGCCCGTTTCTTCGCCGTCAGCCTTGCCTCTCTCGGTCTCAACATCGACCGTCCTGGAATTCCTTCTCTCCGCCACCTCGATCGGCGAGCTGCCGGCCCAGGCGATCGCGGTCGCCGATCGCGATGCCGTTCAACTTCCTCGGCAACAAGCTCTGGACTTTCATCAATAGAACCTTCGATTTAATGTCGGAACCATGAAGGTTTCGACGATCGGCAGCTTCGTCGTGCTGCTCGCGATCACCGCGTGCGATGGTCATCTGGCCGCAGGCGCTTCGGCGGCCACCCTCACTTCGCCCGCCGGCATGCCTACACAGGCACGGTCAAATTCGAAAATGCCGCCACCCACGCGGTCATCGACACTCACGGCGCGGCGTCGGTCACATGTGCCACGACCGCGATGGAATGGAAAGTCGAAAGCCACGGGCTCCTGGTCCCGGTCAAAGGGCCACTCACCGGCCTCAGTTTCGGATCGTGCGGCACGACGGCGGTCACGGTTCTGAAAGCCGGAACGATGGAAGTTCACAGCGGCAGTGCGGAAGGGGGCGAATACGACGAAGTCACATGGCGGGGATTCGAAATCACAGCTCATGGCCCTGGGCGGACTCGACTGCATCTATTCCTGGGGCGAACCCGTATTCATGGGTGGTCTGACAGCCAGCCCGTTCTTCGGAGTGCAAAACAGCAGTGTTCGATCCCTGTCGTCGACGATTCCGGTTTCGAACAACCCTCTCTGCCCTGTGTCGATGCAGATCACAGGCCTCTATCGGGTCACGACCCCGGACTACCTGGACGTCGACTGACCACCCTGCGCGACGGCCGTCCCGACGTACGCTTGGCTAGCCTTGACCGGGTGAGCGGCAAACCGAACTACGACCCGCAGGCGATCGAGGCTGCGCGGCAGGAGGCGTGGGAGGGGCGCGGCGACTTCGCAGCTCCGAAGCTGCGCGACGGCCGCGAGCGCGTCTACGTCAAGCCTTCGAGCCCGTTCACCTCGGGCAACCTGCACATGGGCCACGTCCGCGACTACTCGATCGGCGACTCCTACGCCCGCTTCCGCCGCGGCCGCGGCGACGACGTCCTCTTCGGCTTCGGCTTCGACGCCTTCGGCCTGCCGGCCGAGCTGGCGGCGATCGAGCGCCAGGTGCCGCCCGCCGAGTGGGTCGAGGAGTGCGGCGAGCGGATGCTCGGGCAGATGAAGCGGCTCGGCTTCTCCTTCGACTACGACCGCGCCTTCTACAGCTCCGACGAGAGCCAGTACCGCTGGTCGCAGTGGCTCTTCCTCACCCTGCTCGAGCCCGGACCTGATCTACCGCGACGACACCACCGTCGACTGGTGCGACACCTGCCAGACCACCCTCGCCTCGATCCAGGTCGAGGACGGCCGCTGCTGGCGCTGCCACAACGAGGTGCGGCTGATCCGGCGCCCGACCTGGTTCCTGCGGATCACCCCCTACCTCGAGGAGAACGATCGCAACCCCGAGCTGCTCGCGGAGCGGCAACTGGGACGAGCTTTCGCTGGCGACCCAGCGCTACATCCTCGGCCGCACCGACGGGGTCGAGCTCGAGCTCGAGGGCGACGGCCGGCTCGCTCTGAACGTCTTCACCCCGCACCGCAAGCTCGCCGGGCTGGCCAGCTACGTTCTGCTCTCGCCGCGCCACCCCGAGGTCGACGCCTGGGTCGCCGATCCGGCGGCCCGCGAGCAGCTGGAGCGAGCTGCGCTCGGGCGGCTGGGAGCGCAGCGCCCGCGACGCCAGCTCGGTGCCGCTGGTCGACACCGGCGACTCGATCGTCGGCCCCGGCGGCGGGGAGCTGCCGGTCATCGTCTCGCCGCTCGTCGACGCCCGCTTCGGGCCGACCGCCGCGCTCGGCATCCCCGCCGATCGACGAGGCCGATCGCGGCATCGCCGCGCGGATCGAGCGGGTCGAGGCCGCCGCCGCGCCGACCGAGGACGGGCGAGGCGACCGGCGCCCGCCCCGGCCGAGGGCGCCCGCGAGGCGACGCGCTACCGGGCCTACGACTTCTCGATCTCGCGCCAGCGCTACTGGGGCACGCCGATCCCGATCGTCCACTGCGAGGAGTGCGGCCCGGTGCCGGTGCCGGAGGAGGACCTGCCGGTGGTGCTGCCGCGCGACCTCGCAGCCGACCGGCGAGGGCAACCCGCTCGCCGAGCGCCCCGACTTCGTCGACGTCGCCTGCCCGCGCTGCGGCGGCGCCGCCAAGCGCGAGACCGACACCCTCGACTGCCACTTCGACGCGCTCTGGCTCTGGGTCCCGGCCGCGGTGCCGCCCGAGGACCGCGACGAGCAGATGTTCACCCACCCCGACCTGCGCGAGTGGCTGCCGTCCGAGCGCCTCGTCGCCGGCAACGACAGCGGCGGCTTCGTCTTCGACCAGCGGGTCGTCACCAAGGCGCTGCGCGACATCGGCCCCTTCGCCTTCCTCGAGGACGGCGAGCCCTTCGCCGGCTGCCTCTTCCACGAGATGGTGATCGCCGACGGCCGCAAGATGAGCAAGCACCTCGGCAACGTCGTCGACCCCGACGAGCTGGTCGCCGCAGCACGGCGCCGACACCGTGCGGCTCGCGGTCCTCTACGCCGCCGGCCCGGCGAAGACGCTGAACTGGAGCGACGGCGCGGTGCGCTTCGCCAGCCGCTTCCTGCGCGGCCTCTGGAACTACACCCACGATCGCCTCGCCGCGCTGGAGCGGCTCGCGCACGACGCCGAGGCCGCGGCCGACACCGAGCACATGCGCGACCGCCTGCGCAAATGGTGCGAGAACGGCTTGGAGCGGATCACCGAGGACCTCGAGCGAGCTGCAGATGCACAAGGCGATCCGCAACATCACCCGCCTCTTCGAGCGGATCCAGGACTTCGAGAAGCGGGTCGATCAAGCGCCGCGGACAGCTCGGCCGCGCCGACGCCGAGGCGCAGCTTGCCGCCCTGGCGCTGCTGGCGCGGACCCTGGCGCCGTTTGCCCCGCACATCGCCGAGGAGCTGCTGGTCGCCGCCGGCGCCGAGGACAGCGCCGAGGCGCTCGAGACCTGGCCGGAGACGGCCGAGATTCCGGTCTCGCCGTCGCCCTCGCCCACGTCATAAAGGTCACAAACAAGGGCGAATTCGCTCCATTGAGCAAACACCCTTGATTGATGGATGTAGTTCTGTTATGAATGGTTCTGCCGGGCGATCAACCGGTGAAGGAGGCGGGGCTCTCGGATATGGGAAACCGCCTTGGGGTGGCAAAGGAGGACCAATCCTGAGCCAGGATCTAACATCGTCATGACGGATCCTGGTCACGTCGGCTCGGCCGGCGTCGCCCCGCCTCCCTTCACTTTTTTCGCTCTAAACGCCGCGCGCCACGACCGCGCGGCGTTTTTTTGTCCGGCGCTGCCTTAGGACTTGGGCGGGCGCTTGACGTCGAAGCGCTTGGCTTTCGGCAGCCAGGAGACGCCCTCGCAGAGGTCGGCCACCGAGGTGCCGAGCGCGCCCGCGAGCTTGACGATCGTCGCCATCCGCGGCTCGCGGCCGGCCCGCTCCAGGAGCGAGACCTCGGTGCGGTGTAGATCGCACATGTAGCCCAGCTCTTCCTGGGAGACGCCGGTCTCGACCCGGGCCTTGCGTAGGTTGACGGCGAAGCGCTCCTGCGGGGTCATCGGGGCGATCCTCCTCAGTTGCTGACAGAACCTCTACAGACAAGAGACTACAGGAGGGTTGCGCCCGCCACAGCTTTCGCTACCTTCCTGGAGGGGATCGGCTGTATCGATCCCCTTACGTTTACGCAGAATGCATTGAGCAGTGTCCAACCATGTGTTATACCCGTGCGATTAACCGGATCGACGCCGAGGCATCGGCGGCAAAGGAGGAGTCATGAGTGACGCGGTGGACCCGCATCTCACCGGGCCCGAGGGGCCCCGGACCCGCTCCTGTGCCACCGAACTCGTCTGCCGTGATTGTGGCTACCGCACGCCCCTGCTCGACACGGCCTTCAAGTGTCCGGCCTGCGGCGAGGGCCTCGACGTCGACTACGACTACGAGCGGGCCAAGGAGGCGATCGCCGCGCGCGGCCTCGAGGGCCGCCCGGGGAACGTCTGGCGCTTCGAGGAGCTGTTGCCGATCATCAACCTTCGCGCCCAGCAGCGCGTCGCCCAGTTCGCCGGCAAAACGCCGCTGATCCACGCCGAGCGGCTCGGCGCCGAGCTCGGCCTCAGCAACCTCTACATCAAGGACGACTCGACCAACCGCCCGTCCCTCTCCTACAAGGACCGGGTCGTCGGGATGGCGATCGCCCGCCTGCTGGAGCTGGGCAAAGACGAGGTCGGCTGCGTCTCGACCGGCAACGTCGGCACCGCGGTCGCCTCGCTGGCGGCCCAGGCCGGCGCCCGTCCCTACATCTTCTACCCGGGCAACATGGAGAAGGGCAAGGCCAAGGCCTGCCGGGCGATGGGTGCCCAGGTGATCCAGCTCGACGCCAACTACGACCAGGCCAACCGCGCCTGCCGCGAGCTGGCGATTACGACCGGGATGGAGTTCGCCAACATCACCCTGCGCCCGTTCTACGCCGAGGGGGCGAAGACGATGGCCTTCGAGGTGGTCGAGGAGCTGGGCTGGCAGGCGCCGGACCACTTCGTCATTCCGGCCGCCGGCGGCACGCTTTCCTCGCGCGTCCACAAGGGACTGGTCGAGCTGGAGATGGTCGGCCTGGCCGAGACCGCGGGCTCGAAGATCAACATCGCCCAGGCCAGCGGCTGCTCGCCGATCGCGACCGCGATCGTCGGCGGTGGTGAGATCGAGCCGCAGATGCCGGAGACGGCGGCCCACTCGCTGGCGATCGGCGCCCCCGGCGACGGCACCCTGGTCGTCGACGCGGTTCGCTCGCGGGACGGCTCGGCGGCGACCGCCTCCGACGATGAGATCTGGAACGCGATCGACCTGCTGGGTGCGACCGAGGGGATCCTCACCGAGCCGGCCGGCGGCACCACGATCGCCTCGACGGCGCGGCTGGCGCAGGAAGGGAAAATCGGCCCCGACGAGACCGTCGTTGCGATCATCAGCGGCAACGGGCTGAAGACCCTGCACGAGCACCCGGAGAAGGACTGGCCCGAAGGGGTCCCCTGCGAGGTCGGGGCGATGGAGCAACTCCTGAACGACTTTCGCCAGGCAGCAGCGGCCGCGCTGCGCTGACCCAATAGCCTGTCTGGCTGGTGAGCCAGCCACCCGAGATAGACGGCGTCAGTCATCGCTGGATCGATGCCCGCGGCATCCGCTTCCACTACGCCGAAGCGGGGTCCGGCGACGACGTCGTCCTCTGCCTGCACGGCTGGCCGCAGCACTGGTACGAGTGGCGCCACCTGATGCCGGCGCTGGCCGACCGCTACCGGGTCATCGCCCTCGACCTGCGCGGCTACGGCTGGTCCGACGCGCCCGCGAGCGGCTACGAGAAGGAGAACATGGCCGACGACGTGCTCGCCGTCCTCGATGAGCTGGGGATCGAGCGGGTGAAGCTGGTCGGCCACGACTGGGGCGCCTGGATCGGGTTCCTGTTGGGGTTGAAGGCGCCGCAGCGCTTCGAGCGCTACCTGGCGCTCAACATCCTGCCGCCCTGGACCACGATGCGGGCGATGGCGCCCCACCTCTGGCGCTTCTGGTACCAGTGGCTGATCCTCAGCCCGGGGATCGGGCCTTGGCTGCACACCAGCAACAAGTTCGTGCCAAAAGTGCTGGCCGGCGCCTCGGTCCAGCGCCAGGTCTGGGACGACGCGACCCTCCACGCCTTCAGCGACAAATTCACCGAGCCGGCGCGGGCGAACGCCGCGGTCCAGACCTACCGCACCTTCAACCTCCACGAGGTCCGCGACATCGCCAAAGGTCGCTATGCCAAGGCCCGCCTCCAGGTCCCCACCAAGCTGCTCTTCGGCAAAGGCGACCAAGCCTTGAAGTACACGCTCCTCGACGGCTACGAGAAGCACTCGGACGACATGCAACTGGAGCTGGTCGACGACTGCGGCCACTTCATCGCCGACGAGGTGCCGGACCTCGTCGCCGAAAAAGCTCGCGAGTTCTTCGCCTAGGCGCCTACCCGTAGGGAGGGACGGGTGTCCCCTTCCCTCCCTGGGATTTTCGCCTTTAACTCTCCATCTCTCGCTAACTCAGCGAGCACGAAAATCAGGGACGCCGGTCGGGAAGGGGACACCCGTCCCTCCTGGCGACAGCGGTTGAGGGCGCGCAACAAAGTCGTGGTTCCTTTGTCGTCCCCCGGGCGACAAAGGAACCACGACTTGCCCAGAGTTCGACCTGCCGCAATCCCGTGGTTCCTTTGTCTCCCCATAGAGGACAAAGGAACCACGGGATGCTCCCGTCCTTCTACGTCAGCCGGAAAGCTGTCGTAGGAGGGCGCCGGTGTCCCTCGGAGGAATGTTCGGCGATATGCAATCTGTCTTTGCGCGGCGTAGCCGCGCAGCAGGTTCTCCCCGCAGCGCAGCGGAGGGGAGGTCAATTCCGGAGAGGGATACCGGCACCCTCTACCGGCCCAGCTAAGTCCTGATCCGCGCCTCTTCCAGGTCCAGGTCCCGCTCGATCTGCCTCAGCGTTTGGTCCCGCAATCTGCCGTTTCCGCGCAAGGTGAGCAGCTCGCCTCGCTCGATGCCGATCAGCTCCCGCCGCAGCTCGCCGTAGTCCGCGATTCGCTGCTCGCGGGCCGCCGCCTCGGGGTCCTCGCCGCCGAGCACCGCCTGGCACATGCGGAAGCGGGCGCGGTAGAGGTCGCGCAGGCGCGCCAGTTGGGCCTCGCTGGCGCGCTTGTCTTCCTCCATCTGGTCGATCCGGTCGAGCGCCGATTGCGCCGCCTCCATCCGCGCCACCGCCTCTTCGTCGGACCAGCGGCGTGGCTGCTCGAGCCGCAGGGCGCGGACCACGAAGGGCAGCGAGAGACCCTGGCCGACGAGGGTGACAAGGATCAGGGCGAAGGTGAGGAAGATGATCTGCGGCCGGCCTTCGACGCTGAGCGGCACCGCCAGCGCCGCGGCCAGGGAGACGGCGCCGCGCATCCCGCTCCAGCCGACGGCGAAGCGTTCGCCGAGGGTTTCGCCGGCGTCGCCGCGCATCGCGAAGACGAAAGCGAGGCGGGTGGCGATCGAGGCAGCCGCGATCGCCGCCACCGGCAGCAGCAGCTCGGCCACCCCGTCGGAGCTCTGTTCGAGGGTGTCGACGATGTCGGGTAGCTGCAGGCCGAGGAGGACGAAGAGGGCGATCTCCAGCCCGAAGACGAGGACGCTCCAGAAGGCGATCGCGTTGAGGCGGATGTCGGCGTCGAGCGAGTGCGGTGAGCGGTAGCCGGCGTAGAGGCCGGCGGTGACCGCGGCGAGGATGCCGGAGACGTGCAGCTCCTCGGCCCCGATGTAGGCGCCGTAGGCGGTCAGGACGGAGAGCATGATCGAGAGGTCCGATTCGTGCTGACGGCGGAGGACGAGGTCGGAGACGTAGGCGATCGCGAGGCCGACGACGATGCCACCGGCAGCGACGCCGACGAACTCCAGCGCCGCGCCGCCGAGGCTGAAGGCGCCGCCGGCCGCGACCCCGATGGCGATCCGGTAGAGAACCAGGGCGGTGCCGTCGTTGATCATCGACTCGCCTTCGACCAGCAGCCGCACCCGCTCCGGCGCGTTGATGCGGCGGAAGATCGAGATCGGCGCGACCGCGTCGGTGGGGGCGAGGATGGCGCCGAGCAGCGCCGCCTCCGCCCAGGTCAGCGCCGGCACCAGGGCGTGGGCGACGAGGGCGACGACCGCGGCGGTGAGGAAGACAAGGCCGATCGAAAGCAGGGCGAGCGGGCGCATCACCGCCCGCAGCTCGAGCGGCGAGGAGCGCCAGGCGGCGGCGTAGACCAGCGGCGGCAGGAAGAGGAGGAAGATCGTGTCCGGGTCCAGTTCGACGTCCGGCAGGCCGGGGACGAAGGCGATCCCGAGGCCGCCGAGGACGAGGACGATCGGCGCCGGGATCTTGCCGTAGTCGGCCATCCGGACCAGCAGCGCGGCGGCGAGGAGGAGGACGAGGATCGACTCGATGTCCTGCATGGGCACATAACATCGTGTTCCGTGGACGAACTGCTCTCACCCCCGCTGGAGGACCTCGATCACGTCCGCGGCGAGCGGGGGGCGCCGCTGCAGCTGGTGATGTTCGGCGACTTCCAGTGCCCCTACTGCCTCGGGGCGCAGTCGGTCCTGCGTCGGGTGCGCGAGCGGCTCGGCGACCGCCTCATCTTCGGCTTCCGCCACCTGCCGATTCCCGAGCGCCACCCGCTGGCGCCGCTCGCGGCCGAGGCGAGCGAGGCGGCCGCCGCCCAGGGCCGATTCTGGGACTACTACGACGCGCTCTACGCTGCCCAGCCGCGCCTTTCGCGGGAGACGATGCTGGAGCTAGCGCGGGACCTCGGCCTCGACGCTGAGCGGATGGAGGCGGAGATCGACTCCGGCGCCCACCGCGACCGCATCGCCCGCGACCTCGCCTCCGCCGAGGCCAGCGGCGCCACCGGCACCCCGACCTTCTACGTCAACGGCAAGCGGTTCTTCGGCGCCTACGACGCCGGCTCCCTGGTCGAGGCGCTGGAAGCCTGAGCGTCAGCAGATGAAGGCCCTGGTCCAGCGCGTCAGCCAGGCGGCGGTCGATGTCGAGGGTGAGCGGGTGGCGCAGATCGGGCCGGGGGTGCTGATCCTGCTCGGGGTTGGGGTGGGCGACACGGAGGAGGAGTGCGACCGGCTGGCCGAGAAGGTCGGCAAGCTGCGGATCTTCGACGACACCGAGGGGAGGATGAACGAGCCGCTGGGCGAGCGCGAGGTGCTCTGCGTCAGCCAGTTCACCCTCTACGGCGACGCCCGCCGCGGCAACCGTCCCAGCTACGTCGCGGCGGCGCGGCCGGAGGTGGCCGAGCCGCTGTACGACCGCTTCTGCGAGCGGCTGGGGGCGAAGAAGGGCGTCTTCGGCGCCTGCATGGGCGTGGCGCTGATCAACGACGGCCCGGTGACCCTGATGGTCGAGGTGCCGCCGCTCGGCGAGCCGTCAGCCTGAAGGCCTCGCGGGTGAGGGCCGTCGCCCGCGCTTTCCGCTCCGCCCGCGATAGCGCGGGCGCCGAGTAGGCGACGGTGATCCAGCGGTTGCCGCGCACCGCGTAGAGGGTGCTGTAGGCGGGGATCCAGATGGCGGTGTGTTCTCCCCGTTGCGGGGGTACTAACCGAAAAATCTCTCCGATGCAGCGACGGTGATCTTGGCCTTCACTGGACTCTTCGGTGGGGCGGCTCGCTATGGGGCGATTCTCGCCGGCCAAAGAAAGGCCGCGGTGGAGCGCGCGACCGCTTTCGGCTTCTTCATCGGTATTGGCCTGGGCACTCTTATGCTTGTAAGGGATTATCTGCGGTGATCTACACTCAGCTGACTGTGCGGATGATCGCGGCGATCGCTTTGGCTTCAGTGCTGGCCATCGGACTAGTTGAACTACTGAACTGGTTTGATGCCGGTCCTGGGATCGCGGCTGCGGCTGTATGTCTGACTGCGGCTGTGGGTGGAACGGTGCTGGGGTGCTTAGCCGACCGCCTGCCAGAGATCTCGCGAAAACTGCCTGCGGCGAAACTGCATCGCCGTCGGGCGTAGGGTCAGGTCAGTAGGCCGAGCTCGCCGGCTCGGTGGCTGGCCTCGACCCGGGAGCGGCAGTCGAGCTTGCCGAGCAGGTTGCGGACGTGCATGTCCACGGTGCGCTGGCTGATGAAGAGCTCCTGGGCGATCTCGCGGTTGGTGCGGCCGACGGCGACGTGGCGCAGGACCTCGAGCTCGCGGCGGGTGAGGGCGACCCCGTCCTCGGAGGCGGCCGCCGCGCGGTTGCCGAGTCGCTGCGCCACCGACTCGCCCAGTGCCGCGACCTCCTTCGCCGCCTCGGCGGCCAGCGGCCGGGCTCCCAGCTTGGTCGCGCAGCGGTAGGCGTCGCAAAGGCGCTCCAGTCCCTCCTCGCGCTGCCCGGCGGCGGCGAGGGCGACCCCGGCGCGCAGTTCGACCTGCGCCCGCTCGTGCGGGATCGCCATGTTGCGGTGCAGCTCGACCGCCCGCGAAAGGCTGTCGGCCGCCCCGGCGGCGTCGCCTTCGAGCAGGGCCAGCTCACCGACCGCCTGGGCGAGGGCGGCGACGGCGTCCTCGTGACCGCCGTCGGCGGCCATCTGGCCCAGTGCCGCGGCACAGAGCTGGGCGTCTTTGCGGCGGCCGCGGCGGGCGAAGAAGCCGGCGGCCCAGCGCACGCCCCAGACCGCGTAGTGGTGGTCCTCGCTTTCCTCCCAGCGGGCGAGCAACTCGTGGCAGCGGCTCGCCGCTTCGTCGTCGAGCCCTTCGGTGGCGGCGACGATCGCCAGGCTGGTGGTCGAGTCGACGTACATGTTGAAGTGGCGGACCGCGGTGGAGACCTCGCGCGAGGCGGTCAGCAGCCGCCGGGCGGAGCTGAGCTTGCCCTCGAAGGCGTGGATCGCGCCGATCAGCCCCTCGGCCACCCAGATCGCCGTGTCCGACTCGATCAGCTCGCGACCTAGCTCCTCGGCGCGCGCCCATTCGCCACGCTCGCGGAGGACGTAGACGAGGCAGGTGACGCAGGCGACCTCGGTGTCGGCGTCGCCGTCGGTGCGGCAGAGGCCGAGGGCGGTGTCGAGAGCCTCCTCGGCTTGGCGATAATCGGCGCCGTCGTAGAGGACGAGGCTGAGGCGCTGGTAGAGCTCGGCGGCGATCGGGGTGAGGTCGTGCTCCAGGGCGAGGGCGAGGCCGCCGCGGACAGACGCGAGGCCCCGCTCGTAGTCGCCGCCCTTGGCCTCGACCACGCCCCGCAGGCCGAGGACCCGGGCGGCGATGTCGACCCGTTCGGCCTGCTCGGCTGCCTCGGTGGCCGCCTGCGAGAACGCGATCGCCTCCCCGTACTCGGCCCGCCGCCGGTGGTGGTCGGCCAGCGCCAGCCGCTCCAGCGCCGCCTCCGCCGGCTGGCCGGACGCGGCGAAGCCCTCCGCGGCGAGACGGCGGGCGGCCTGCGCCTGCTCCCACTCCCCGTTCAAGCCAAGGGCGGCGGCGAGGCGCCGCTGCGCTTCGGCGGCGCCGAGGCTGTCGCCCCGGCTGCTGTGGACCGCCGCCAGCTCGCGCCATGCTTTCGCCGCTTCGCTGAGGTCGCCGGTCAGCTCGGCGCAGCGGCCGCAGCGGGCGAGGGTCTCCGCCCGCAAATCCTCGGCCTCGTCCTCGGGCCAGAGGTCCAGCGCCTGTCGCGCCGCCCGCACCGCGTCGCGGTGAGCGTGGAGCGCCTCGGAGGCGCGACCCGCCTTGACCAGCGACTCGCGGG
Source organism: uncultured Actinomycetes bacterium (assembly GCA_963850735.1). Classification (GTDB taxonomy): domain Bacteria; phylum Actinomycetota; class Thermoleophilia; order Solirubrobacterales; family 70-9; genus VAYN01. The sequence goes on along the minus strand of CAWKMK010000005.1, from coordinate 223,059 downwards.
CGCGGGTCTCCTCGCCGGCGCCCAGCCAGTGGGTCGCGATCTCCAGGCTCGACCCGCCACGGGTCTCCAAAGCGGCGGCGAGATTCCTGTGCAGGTCGCGGCGCCGCGACCACGGCACCTCGGCGTAGAGCGCCTCTTGGGCGAGGGCGTGGCGGAAGCTCGCCTGGCCTCGGTCGCCCTCCACGAGCAGCCCCGTCTCCAGCAGCTCGGTCAGGCCGCCGGCCGCGGCGAGACCGCTCGCCAGCTCGAGGTCGACCTGCGGGCCGATCGTCGCCGCCACCTCGGCCGCTTCGCGGGCGGCGGGGGAGAGGTCGGAGGCACCGACCAGAACCGCCTCGCGGATCGAGTCGGGGACCGGGACCTCGTCGCGCTCGGCGAGCTCGAGCCCGCGCGGGCCGGGCTGCAACGAGTCGCGCACGCCGAGCGCCGCGACCAGCTCCCCGACGAAGAAGGGCGAGCCGAGGGTGCGGTCGTGGACGGTCCGCACCAGCGAGGGCGAGGGGTCTTCGGGCAGCAGCTCGCCGAGCAATTGGGCGACCCCGTCGCGGTCGAGCGGCTCCAGCGTTAACTCATGCAGGTTGTCGCCGCGCCGCAGCTCGTTGCGCAGCCAACGCAGGCGATGCTCGCGCGGCAGCCCGTCGGTGCGGTAGGCGGCGACGATCAGGACCGGCATCTGCCCCAGCGGCTCGGCCAGCGCGGCGAGCAGCTCGACGGTGGTGTCGTCGGACCACTGCAGGTCGTCGAGGACGACGATCGCGGGCTCCTCGGCCGCGAGGTGGGCGAGGGCGCAGCGGATCGCCTCGAAGATGGTGGCCCGGTCGCTCTCGGCGGCGGGCTCGCCCAGCTCCGCGAGGAGCAGAGCGAGGTGGGGGAGGAGCGGCCCGCACTCGGCGAGCGCATCGGGTTCGGCGCGCAGCCGCGAGCGCAGCGCGTCGACCACTGGGCCATAGGCGGCGGTAGCGCCCTCGGAGGCCGCGCCCCAGAGGGGCGCGTCGACGGCCGAGGCGGCTTCGCGAGCGAGGCTGCTCTTGCCGACGCCCGCCTCGCCGGCGAGCAAGATGAGCGAACCCGAGCCCTCGCGCGCGCTCTCCACGGCTTCGGACAGCCGCGCGATCTCGCTTGCCCGGCCGACGAGGGAAGTCGTCGTGCTCATCGTCACTCAGTCTAGGCCCGGCGAGGCCGGCGTCTCCGCGGTCGGAGACGCCGGCCCGAAAGCCTTAATTGGCGGCCGGGGTCGGATCGGGGCGGACCACGACCGTGTCGAGGATCGGGACGATCTCGTCGCACGGCAGGCCCGATTTCTCGGCGTGGGCGCGGATCGTCTCGGGGCTCTCGCCTTCGTAGACGCAGAAGGTCCCGACCTCGCCACTCTCCTCGGCGAGTGCGTAGCTGCGGATCCAGCGGACGCCCGAACCCGGTTCGTCGCCTACTTCCGCCGACCGTTCCCCGGCAACCTGCAGGTCCTCAGGGGTCCGCCAACCGTTGCGCCGCAGAATTCCGTAGAGCTTCATAAATACCTCCTAGTTCGTGTGATTGACGTTGCACAACGAACCTAGGCCCGCGAATGCGGCGTCGCATCAGCGAGATTGCCGTATTTTCGGCTGCCGGGTGCCGTATTCAGGCGTGAGGCGATGCCGCGGACTCTGAGGAGCGAGGTCGCACAGGGGAGAGCGCTGCTAGGCCAAGATGCGCCGAAGCGATCATCGAAGCTGTCGCGATCCTCGACTGCGACTGCCTGGGAGAAGCGACTCGCGGCGATGGTGAAGTGGTCGAGGAAGCCGACGCTGCCGAGCAGGACCAGGCCGAAGCTGTGCCAGCCGTCGACGAATCCCACCGGGGCTTCCCACTCGCACCGAGCGCTGGAATCGTCGTGGTGGTGTAGGCGCAAGGAGACGGTCTTGTAGCGGGCGACGACGGTGCGTCCGCCGACGGCGTGCAGTTCCTCACCCTCGTTGTCGGCCAGGTCGAGGCCAAGCTCGGCCGCCAGTAGGTCGCTTGCGAGGATCGCGTCGGCCCTGGTGTCGATCAGCCCCTCTAGCTCGGGCGTCGATGCATCGTCGGTGGCGAGCGGGCACGAAGGGCCGAAACACCGGCTGCCCCAGGCGCGTCTGCTGGGGGTCCTCCCGATAGGGATAGAGCCAGGGGGTCTTCGGCTCAGCCAAGGCCGACGTAGATCGGCTCGTCTGCGTGGGGAACCCGCCCGCCGACGACGACGTGATCCAGCTTGCGGGCTTTCTCCAGCACGACTTTCAGGTCCTCGTCGGCGATCACGACCTGACCCGTGCGGGTGTCGGTCGCCACGTACTTGCCCTCGTAGCCCTTGAAATCGGTGCGGATGGGTTTCACGCAGTCGATGATACCCGCCGCCTCCACGGGCTTTTCAGGGTTGGACCCTTGCCACTCCCCTGCCAAATCGGATCCTTTTGACCTCGGGATGTGGCGCATTCCGCTTGCCGCTGCGATGCCGGAGGAGGGACTCGAACCCCCGACACGCGGATTATGATTCCGCTGCTCTAACCAGCTGAGCTACTCCGGCGGGGAGGGGGATCGTAGCGATGGCGCAGGGAGGCGGTGGCTCTCGTCAGGACGGCTGGTCGGCGATGCGGCCGGTGCTTGTGGGGTTCCTTCTAATTGCCGACGCTTTCGCGGTGGCGACGCTGGCGATAGTGCATCCCGGTGGCTGGTTTCCGCCCTTCCTCGCCTTCGGTGCGTTGCTGATCGGGCTCGTTTGGTTTGAGGTTTGGGCCATTAGACACCGGCGCGACGACGGTTGAGTTCGCCTCTGTCCTTTTGGTAGAACGAATTCCAGTAATGTCCCCTTAAGCTCGGAGAGAGCAGGGGAAAACGACTGCATCGGGGGCGCAAGATGTCTAGGGTGAGTCGGTGACCGCGGAACTGGACAGGGCAGTGAAGACGGTCGTGCGGCAGTGCATGGGAATCTCGCCGGGCGAGGAGGTGCTGGTCGTCTGCAACCCGGTGACGGAAGAAATCGGCGCGCTGATGCGGATCGAGGCGCAGGGCGACGGCGCCGACGCAACCTTGGCCGTGATCTCCGAGCGCGACTCCGCCGCCGCCGAGCCGCCGCGCGCGGTTGCCGCAGCGATGGCTGCGGCCGACGTGGTCCTGGCGCCGACGATCCAGTCTCTCTCCCACACCGCCGCCCGCAAAGCCGCGAGCGAGGCCGGGGTCAGGGTCGGCTCGCTTCCCGGCGTGACCGAGGAGATGCTGACCCGCCTGATGACAGGCGACTTGAAAGAGATCCGCCGCCGCGGCTGGGCGGTGGTCACCGGCCTCAACCGCAGCTCCGAGGCGCGCATCACCTGCCGCCACGGCAGCGACCTGCGGATCGGGCTCGAGGGCCGGCTGGGGATCGTCGACGCGGGCGAACTCGGCAATCGCGGCGCCTTCGGCAACCTGCCCTGCGGCGAGGGCTTCATCGCCCCGGTCGAGGGGACCGCCAACGGCACCCTGGTCGTCGACGGCTCTATCGCCGGCGTCGGGCTGCTGGACATGCCGGTCGAGCTGCACGGTCCGCGACGGCCACCTGGTCGAGGCCAGCGGCGAGGACGGGGCCCGGCTGCTGGAGCTGCTCACCGTCCACGGCGACGACGGGACCAACGTCGCCGAGCTCGGGATCGGCACCAACGAAGAGGCGACCCTCACCGGCAACATCCTCGAGGACGAGAAGATCCTCGGTAGCTGCCACGTCGCCTTCGGCGCCTCGGCGGCGATCGGCGGCACCGTCCAGGTCCCGGTCCACCTCGACTGCGTGGTGCTGGAACCGACGGTCGAACTCGACGGCGAGACGATCGTCGGCGGCGGCGACCTGCTCGTCTGAGGAGCCGCGCGGATGCCACCCCTGCTTGCGGTGCCAAATCTCTCGGAGGGGGGCGACGGTGAGCGCCTGGCCCGGCTCGAGGATGCCTTCACCCGCGGCGTCTCCCTGCTCGACCGCCATTCCGACCCCGACCACGGCCGCACCGTCTTCACCCTGGCGGGCGGCCCCGGGGCGCTGACCGAGGCACTCGCCGCCGGCGCCGAGGAGGCGCTGGAGACGATCGAGATGGACGCCTACCGTGGCGCCCACCCGGCGATCGGCGCGCTCGACGTCTGCCCGGTCGTCTGGCTCGACCCCGCGGACCGCGAGGCCGCCCGCACCGAGGCGGTCGCGGTGGCGACCCAGGTCGGCGGCCTCGGCGTTCCGGTCTTCCTCTATGGCGAGCTGGCGCGCGACCCCGGCCGCGCCGAGCGCTCCTACTTCCGCAACGGCGGCTTGCCGGAGCTGTGGCTGCGGATGGAGTCGGGGGAGCTGCGCCCGGACTTCGGCCCCGAGCTGCCGCACCGGACCGGGGGCGCCACCCTGGTCACCGCCCGCCCGCCGCTCGCCGCCTTCAACGTCGAGCTCGACAGCGGCGACGTCGAGATTGCCCGCGCGGTCGCCGCCGGGCTGCGCGAGGCCGGCGGCGGTCCGGCCGGGGTGCGGGCGATCGGCCTGCTGCTCTCCAGCGGCCGCGCCCAGGTCTCGACCAACGTCCACGACCCGCTCGCGGTTCCGCTGGGCGAGGTCGTCGCCCGCGTGCGGGAGCTGGCGGCGCCGCTCGGCGCGCGCCCGATCGAGGCCGAGCTTGTCGGCCTGATCCCGCAGGCGGCGCTCGCCGGCTACCCGGCGGAGGTACCGATCCGCGGCTTCGACCCGGCGCGGCACGTGATCGAGCGGCGGCTCGAAGCGCGCCGACCGACTAAATTCTCACGCCATGGCCCAGACGAAGAAAAAGCGCCGCCGCAAGCAGCGCGGCACCCAGGGCGGGCGGATCGACAACAAGCCGCGCAGTGGCCGCCCGCGCAGCCGCGAGGAAGCCAAAGCCCGCGCCCGCTCGAAACGCAAACCGGTCGCCAAACAGGACCTGCCGCCGACCTGGCGCGGCTCCTTCGGCCGCGGCGCTGGTCGCAGCCCTGATCTTTGCCGCCGTGCTGGCGCTGGTGATGGGCAAATCGCTCGGCGTCGCGCTCCTCTTCGGCGCCTTCATGATGGTCTTCTACGTCCCCGCCGGCTACTACATCGACATGGCGTTGTGGCGGCGGCGTGAGCGCGCCCGCGATCCGCTCCCGGAGCGAGTAAATGCCCCTCGACGTGGAGATGCTCACGGTCGGCCCGATCGCCGAGAACTGCTTCCTGCTCCGGCGCCAAGGCTCCGACCGGCTCCTCGTCGTCGATCCGGGCGAAGAAGCGGAGCGGATCCTCGCCGAGGTCGAGGCGACCGGAGCGGAGGTCGAGGCGATCCTCGTCACCCACTGCCACTTCGACCACATCGGCGCCGTCGCGCCGCTGGCGGAGGCGACCGGGGCGCCGGTCTACTGCCCGGAGATCGAGGTGCCGATCCTCGCCGACATCATGTCCTTCGTCCCCTGGGCCGAGTTCGGGCCGTTCGAGAGCTACGAGGCCGACGAGACCGTCAAGGGCGGCGAGACGCTGGAGCTGGCCGGTCTCGAGCTCGACGTCATCTTCACCCCAGGCCACAGCCCCGGCCACGTCACCTACGCGGTCCGCGGCGAGCCGGCGATCTTCTCCGGCGACGTCCTCTTCCAGGGCTCGGTCGGCCGGGTCGACCTGCCGGGCGGCGACGGGCCGACCCTGCTTGCCTCGATTGCCGGCCTGCTCGACTCGCTCCCGGACGAGACCGTCGTCCATCCCGGCCACATGGGGCTGACCACGCTCGGCGCCGAGCGTGCGACCAATCCCTTCCTCGGCTCGCTGGCCTCGTAGGGCCAGGCCCTACTAGAGTCGCCGCAAATGGCGAGCAAGTACCAGGTCCCGCGCGGGACCTTCGACATCCTGCCCGAGGGGGCGCGCTCGCGGGCGCGGCTGGAACGCGCCGCGGCGGAGATCTTCGCCCGCGCCGGATACGAGCCGATCGCGACGCCGATCTTCGAGGACACCGCCCTTTTCGAGCGCGGCGTCGGCCAGTCGACCGACATCGTCCGCAAGGAGATGTTCACCTTCGAAGACAAGGGCGAGCGCAGCCTCACCCTGCGCCCGGAGGGAACCGCCTCGATCTGTCGCGCCTACCTCGAGCACGGGATGCACAAGCAGGCGCAGCCGGTGAAGCTCTCCTACCTCGGCCCGTTCTTCCGCCACGAGCGCCCGCAGGCGGGGCGCTACCGCCAGTTCCACCAGTTGGGGCTGGAGTGCATCGGCAGCGACTCGCCGCTGGCCGACGCCGAGGTGATCATGCTGCTCTCCGACCTGCTCGGGCGAGCTCGGCGTGCCGGGGGTGGAGCTGCGGCTCGGCAGCCTCGGCTCCTTCGAGGCCCGCCGCGCCTACCTGGAGGAGCTCAAAGCCCACCTGCACGCGCACGAGGGGGAGCTGTCGAAGGACGTGCGCGAGCGGATCGACATCAACCCGCTGCGCGCCTTCGACGCCGACGACGAGGGGACGCAGGGGGTGATGGCGAGCGCGCCGACGATCGTCGCGCAGCTCGAGGGCGAGGACGCCGAGCACTTCGAGGCGGTCAAGGCGCTGCTCGACGCGGCCGGGATCGCCTACGTCGTCGACCCGACCCTGGTCCGCGGCCTCGACTACTACACGCGCACGATCTTCTCCTTCGTCTGCGACGCGCTCGGCGCGCAGTCGGAGATCGGCGGCGGCGGCCGCTACGACGGCCTGATCGAGCAGCTCGGCGGCCCGCCCACCGCGGCGGTCGGCTTCGCCGCGGGGATCGAGCGGATCCTGCTGGCGCTCGACGAAGAGGTTCCGGCCGCCGGCCGCGACGCCTTCGTCGCGATCGCCGACCCCGGACAGCGCGAGCGGGCGATGGCGCTGGCGGTCGAGCTGCGCCACGCCGGGCTCTCGGCAGAGGTCGACCTCGCTGGCCGCAGCCTCAAGAGCCAGCTCAAACACGCCAACCGGCTCGGTGCCCGGCGCGTCCTCATCCTCGAGGCCGACGGCAGCGCCCAGCTGCGTGACATGGAGACCGGCGAGCAGCGCCCGGCCGATCCCGGCAAGCTTCTCGACGAGATGACGGGAGGGAACTCTTGACCGATACGCCGCCGCTGCGCGCCAACGCCTACCGCGACACCTGGAGCGGGGAGGTGCTGCCCGACCGGGTCGACACCGAGGTGCGGGTCGCCGGCTGGGTCAACCGCCGCCGCGACCACGGCGGCCTGATCTTCATCGACCTGCGCGACCGCACCGGGATCGTCCAGCTCGTCTTCAACCCCGACAGCTCCGGCGAGTCCTTCGAGCTGGCGCACAAGCTGCGCGCCGAGGACGTGCTGAGCGCGACCGGCAAGGTCGTGCGCCGCTCCGAGGACACGGTCAACGCCGACCTGGCGACCGGCGAGGTCGAGCTGCTGGTCACCGGGGCGGAGCTGCTGGCCGGCTCGGAAACGCCGCCGTTCCAGGTCGAGGGCTTCAGCGGCGAGGTCGGCGAGGATGCCCGCCTCCGCTACCGCTACATCGACCTGCGTCGCGGGGCGATGCAGGAGGCGCTGCAGCTGCGCCACCGGGTCGTCCAGGCGATGCGTGAGTTCCTCGACGGCGAGGGGTTCCTCGACATCGAGACCCCGGTCCTGACCCGCTCGACCCCCGAGGGCGCCCGCGACTTCCTCGTTCCCAGCCGCCAACAGGCCGGCTCCTTCTACGCGCTGCCGCAGTCGCCGCAGCTGTTCAAGCAGCTGCTGATGGTCTCCGGGTTCGAGCGCTACTACCAGGTGGCGCGCTGCTTCCGCGACGAGGCGACCCGCGCCGACCGCCAAGCCGAGTTCACCCAGCTCGACGTCGAGATGTCCTTCGTCGACACGGACGACGTGATCGCCGTCAACGAACGCCTGCTGGCGCATGTCTTCGAGCGGGTCGGCGGGCCGCAGGTCGATGTGCCGATGCAGCGGATGGGCTACGACGAGGCGATGGACCGCTTCGGCACCGACCGCCCGGACCTGCGCTTCGGCCTGGAGCTGGTCGACCTCGGCGATGCCCTGCGTGAGACCGAGTTCAAGGTCTTCCGCTCGGTGCTGGAGGGTGGCGGCTCGATCCGCGGCCTCAACGCCGGCCGCCGCGAGATGCCGCGCTCCGAGCTCGACGGGCTGATCTCGCGCGCCCAGGAGCTGGGGGCGAAGGGCTTGGTCTGGGCCTTCCGCGAGGGCGACGGCTGGCGCTCGCCGACCGCCAAGTTCCTCAGCGAGGGCGAGCTGGCCGACCTCAACGCGCGCCTCGGCGCCGAGGAGGGGGATCTGCTGCTGCTGGTCGCCGACGAGCGGCCGGTGACCGATGCGGTGCTCGGCCAGCTGCGACTCGACCTCGCCGAGCGCTTTGAGCTGATCGACGAGGGCGAGGACCGGCTGGTCTGGATCGTCGACTGGCCGCTGATGGAGTGGAACGCGGGCGAGAAGCGCTGGGACGCGCTGCATCACCCGTTCACCGCCCCCGCCGGTGAGTTCGACCCCGACAACCCCGGCGCCGCCCGCGCCCAGGCCTACGACGTGGTCTGGAACGGGCAGGAGCTGGGCGGCGGCTCGGTCCGTATCCACGACGCCGCGACCCAGGAGTCGGTCTTCGCCGCGCTCGGGATCGACAAAGAGACGGCGGAAGCGCGGTTCGGCTTCCTGCTCGAGGCGCTGCGCTTCGGTGCGCCGCCGCACGGCGGCATCGCCTACGGCGTCGACCGCATCGTCCAGCGCCTCTCCGGGGCGGAGACGATCCGCGACGTGATCGCCTTCCCGAAGACCGCCTCGGGCTTCGACCTGCTGACCGGCGCCCCGGCCCCGGTCGACGACCTGCAGCTGCGCGAGCTCAACATCGGCATCCACAAACCGAAACTCCCGGGGCACTGAGATGGGCCTGCGGGACTGGATCCCCCGCAGGTGGCGCCCGGCTCCCGGGCCAGGCAAGACGCCGGTCCACATCGACGAGCCCGCCTTCGACAGCTGGGAGGTGGTGCGCGACTTCAGCGACCTGCGCACCGCCCGCGCCTGGCACCAGTCGCTGATCGAGGCCGGTTTCGAGGCGGTCCTCACCTCCGACTGGCCGATCGACCGCTTCGGCCGCGGCGACATCTCGCTGCGGGTCCCGTCCGAGAGCTGGAGCGAGGCCGAGTGGCATCTCTCCAACCTCGACGACTGATCCGTTTGCCGGCCACCGCGCGGTGGTAAGTTGAGCTCAGGCTCGAACCCGTTCGATAGCCGTCTCACCGTTTGACCCAACACAAACGGCGCGGGAGCTGAAAAGTCTCCGGGTCCCTTGGGATTCGGGGCAGGCACCCACCTTCACTTGAAGGGATCAAAGCTAGAGGCGGCAACGGCGGGTTGGAGCCTTTTTTACGCCTCAGGGGACGGAGTTGGCACGAACTGCGCACCACGCGTGCGCCGCCTCGCCTCACCATCGGCGTCATGGCGGGCGAAAGGTCAACTCGGCACCGTATTGGTGCTCAACTGCCCACTGAGATTCTTGAGCGGGAGATGGAGCAGCTCGCCAGGCGGCAGTACGGGGTCGTGAGTCGGACGCAGTTGCTCGAGCTAGGGATGGGAAGAAGGGTTGTCGTCCGCCGCTTGGAGCAGGGACGGCTGCACGAGCTTCATCGTGGCGTTTACGTGGTCGGGGTGCGCCGGATCTCTCGTAGAGGGCGTTGGATGGCCGCCGTGCTCAGCTGCGGAGATGGTGCCGTGCTGAGTCATCGCTCGGCCGCTCGCCTCTGGCGGCTCCTACCACCGGCGGTCGAATGGATCGATGTCACCCGGACCACTAGGCGCATTCGAAGGGATGGGGTTGTAGGTCATCGCTCCGAGCTGCGTGGCGACGAGTGGGTTGTCCAGGACGCGATTCCGGTGACCTCGGTGTTTCGGACGATTTTTGACCTTGCGGCCGTGGCGGAGAGGCGGGTGGTGGAGAGGGCATGGCACGAGGCGGAAGTGCAGCAGCTGACCGATCGGGTGTCGTTGCCGATGCTGTTGGAGCGGTACCCCCGGCGGCGGGGGACGCAGGTGCTGCGGGAGCTCTTGAACTCCGACGAGCCTGTGGGGATTTCGCGGAACGAATTCGAGGAGGCGTTCCTGGCGCTTGTCGACGCCAGCGGCCTGTCGCGGCCGCGAATGAACGCCGACCTCGCTCTCCGCGGGCGCTTCTTCGAGATCGATGCCCTCTGGGAGAGCCAGCGTCTGGCAGTGGAGCTCGACAGCCGCGGCGTCCATGGGACCAAGAAGCGTTTCGAGTCCGACCGGCAGCGCGACCGCATCCTCGTGGCTGAGGGCTACCGCACCATGCACGTCACCTGCTTCAGCTGCGGGACGAACCGGAAGCGATTGCGGCGGACTTGAGACTGGCGCTGGGGTAGTCGGGCCATTCCCACACCCACTCGGCAGGTAGGTGTGGGAATGGCCCGGCGGACGAGGCGCTTTACCCTTGGACGGATGGAGCGCGAGCTTTTCGAGGCTTATTTGCAGGACGAGAGCCGGTTTGGGCCGCCGGCCGACGGCTCCTTCACGGGCGCTGCGGGCGGGGCTGCGTGCGGGGATCTTTCGCGGATCTCGGTGACTGTCTCCGAGGGGCGGATCGATTCCGTCTCGGTTGATACCGAGGGTTGTGGGGCCACCAGGGCTGCAACTGCCGCAGTGGCAGAGATGGTCGATGGAGAGCCGGTGCTGGCCGCCGCTCTTATCGACATCGACACCGTCGACGCCGCCATCGGCGGTCTCACTCCCGCCAAGCGCCACGCCGCCCAACTCGCGACCGATGCCCTCCACCGTGCCCTTCAGGGTGTTGCGTCCTCGTCCCTCAACTTGAATGCGGACTCAGGGGGATTGCCCACCTCACCCAGAAGGGGTGGGCAATCCCCCGATCCGAAGCGCGTAGCCGTCGCCATGTCCGGCGGCGTCGACAGCGCCGTCGCCGCGCTGCTCGCACGCGAGGACGGGGCCGAGGTGGTCGGGATCACGGTCAAGCTCTGGGCCGATCCGGAGACCGACGGGACCAAGGCCTGTTGCTCTCCAGAGGCCGTGCTCGGCGCCCGCGCCCTGGCGCACCAGCTCGGCATTCCGCACTTCACCCTTGACCTCGAGGAGGACTTCCGTCGCCGGGTGGTCGATCGCTTCGTCGGCGGCTACGCCGAGGGGCGCACGCCCAATCCCTGCATCCTCTGCAACGGCGAAGTCCGTCTCGCGGCGATGGTGGACCTGGCCGAGCGGGTCGGCGCCGAGCGTCTGCTGACCGGCCACTACGCGCGGATCGTCGAGGACGGCGAGGGGCCGCTGCTGGCCGGCGCCGCCGACCAGGCCAAGGACCAGAGCTACATGCTCGCCGCGCTGCCGCCCGAGCTGCTGGGCCGCCTCGGCTTTCCGCTGACCGAGCTGACCAAGCCCGAAGTGCGGGAGATCGCCGCCCGTCACGACCTCGCTGTCGCCCGCAAGGCCGAGAGCCAGGACCTCTGCTTCCTCGCCGGCCAGGGCAAGCGCGGCTTCCTCCGCCGCCACGGCGGCCTACGCGAGCGCGACGGCGCGATCGTCGACTCGGCGGGGCGCACCCTCGGCCGCCACCGCGGCCACCACGACTTCACCGTCGGCCAGCGGCGCGGGATCGGCGTCTCGGCCCCCGAGGCGCTCTACGTGCTCGCCACCGACGCGACGACCAACACCGTCACCGTCGGCACCCGTGCTGAGCTGGAGCGGCGCTCCGTGCGCGTCCGCGACGCGGTCCTGCACCGTGACGGCGCCGACGTCGACGCGGTCAAGCTGCGCTACCGCTCCCGCCCCCTCCCCGCCACCGTCTCGGCGGCGGGGAGGGGGCGGCACTCCACCCTCGAGGTGGAGCTGGGGGAGGGGTTCGCGGGAGTGGCCCCGGGCCAGACGGCGGTGCTGCTGGCCGGCGATCGCATCGTCGGCCATGGCACCATCGCCGCTTAACCGCAGCTAGGACTGAGCCTCTTCCTCGGCTTTGTCCTTGCGCATCTGCGCGACGCCTTTGACGCAGGTGCTGAACGGCGTGCCCTGCTCGCCTTTGACGTGCTTCTTGCTCAGGGTCTGGCACGCTTTGCGGGCGGTCAGAGCGTCGTTCTTGTCTGCCTGGGCCACCGCTTTGACGCAGGCGCTGAAAGCGGTCCCTTTCTCGCCTTTGACGTGCTCCTTGCTCTCGCCTTTGCAGTATTTGCCGTAGGCGTTGCCTTTCGGGGTCGTCGGGTGCGTCGGATGTGCGGGGTGTTCCGGCGCGTAATTAGGGCCGGACGCCATGCCCATCGCGGGAACCAGCCCCAGCGCAAGCACCGCAAGGCTCAACGCGAGCTTCATGCTCTGCTTCATGGTTGCCTCCTTCGACAGTTTGCATCGATTTGCTGCCCCCTTGAACGCGTCGTTCGCAGCTTCGTAAGGCCCCACTTAGCCCTCGCCGCCCCAAACCGGACAAATATTTAGGCTTCCTAACATGAGGGCGAAGGAGATTCGGGAGACCTACCTGTCGTTTTTTGCTGAGCGGGGGCACAAGATCGTTCCCTCGGCCTCGCTCGTCCCCTCGGTCCATGACCCCTCGGTTCTCCTCACCACGGCTGGGATGCAGCCGTTCAAGCCCTACTTCCTGGGCCGCGAACAGCCGCCGGCGCCGCGCCTCGCCGACGTGCAGAAATGCTTCCGCACCACCGACATCGAGGAGGTCGGCAACACCGCCCGCCACATGACCTTCTTCGAGATGCTCGGCAACTGGAGCTTCGGCGACTACTTCAAGGCGGAGTCGATCCCCTGGGGCTGGGAGCTCGCCACGGAGGGCTTCGGGATGGACCCGGAGCGGATCTGGGTCACCGTCTTCGGCGGCGACGAGGAGCTCGGCCTCGGCCCGGACGAGGAGGCGATCGAGATCTGGCGCGCCACCGGCGTGCCGGAGGAGCGGATCGTCCGCCTCGGCCGCGAGGACAACTTCTGGCAGGCCGGCCCGACCGGCCCCTGCGGCCCCTGCTCGGAGCTCTACCTCGACCGCGGCCCCGAGTTCGGCGCCGACGGCGAGCGGCCCGGCGACGACACCGACCGCTTCCTCGAGTTCTGGAACCACGTCTTCATGAGCTACGACCTGGCAGAGGACGGCTCCCTCACCGAGCTGCCGACGAAGAACATCGACACCGGCATGGGCCTCGACCGCATGGCGGCCATCCTCCAGGACGTCCCCTCGGTCTTCGAGACCGACCACGTGCGGCCGCTGGTCGACCTCGCCGAGGAGCTCTCCGGCCGCTGCTACGACGAGGGCGGCGCCGTCACCCGGGCGATGCGGATCGTCGCCGACCACAGCCGCGGCGCCGCCTTCCTGATCGCCGACGGCGTCGTCCCCTCCAACGAGGACCGCGGCTACATCCTGCGCCGGATCATGCGCCGGGCGATCCAGCAGGGGCGCACGCTCGGCCTCGAGGCGCCCTGGCTGGGCCGCTTCGCCGAGCGCACGATCGAGCTGATGGGCGAGGCCTACCCCGAGCTGGTCGCCGAGCGGGAGACGATCGCGCGCTGGGTCGGCGACGAGGAGGAGAGCTTCGGCCGCACCCTCGAGCGCGGCACCGAGCTGCTGGAGCGGCTCGTCGCCGAGGCCAAGCAGTCGGAGACCTCCTGGATCGACGCCGCCGACGCCTTCAAACTGCACGACACCTACGGCTTCCCCTACGACCTGACCAAGGAGCTGCTCGCCGAAGCCGGGCTCTCGGTCGACGACCAGGGCTTCCAGGAGCTGATGGAGGAGCAGCGCCAGCGAGCGCGGACGGCCAGCGCCACCGCCCACGGCTCCGAGAACACCCACGAGCGCGTCCTCGCCTTCGCCGAGGCCGCGCCGCCGACCCGCTTCGTCGGCTACGAGACGCTGCGCGCCACCACCGGCCTCGCCGCGGTCGAGCCGGTCGACGGCAAGGCGCTGGTCAAGCTCGAGGAGAGCCCGTTCTACGCCGAGGGCGGGGGCCAGGTGGCCGACTCCGGGGTGCTGCGCTGGGGCGGCGAGGAAGCCCGCGTCGTCGACGTCTACCGGCTCGGCGAAGACCAGGCGCTGGAGGTCGAGCCGAGCGGCGCCGCGATCGAGCCCGGCGTCCCGGTCGAAGCCGAGGTCGACGCCGAGGCGCGCCACGCGACGATGCGCAACCACACCGCCACCCACCTCCTGCACGCGGCCCTGCGCGAGCGCCTCGGCACCCACGTGCGCCAGGCCGGCTCCGCCGTCCGCCCCGACAAGCTGCGCTTCGACTTCACCCACGGCCAGGCACTAACGGCGGAGGAGCTGCGCGAGGTCGAGGAGCGGATCAACGAGTGGGTCAAGGCGAGCCGCCCGGTGCGCTGGATGAACATGAACCGCGCCGAGGCCGAGCAGCTCGGCGCCATGGCCCTGTTCGGCGAGAAATACGGCGAGTGGGTGCGGGTGGTCGAGGTCGACGGCGTCTCGCGCGAGCTCTGCGGCGGCACCCACGTCGCCAACACGGCCGAGGTCGGCATCTTCAAGATCGTCTCCGAGGGCTCCAGCGCCGCCAACGTGCGCCGGGTCGAGGCGATCACCGGCCCCGCCGCGATCGACTGGTTCCGCGAGCGCGAGGCGCAGCTGCAGGAGGCCGGCGAGCTGCTCGGCAACCCGCAGGACCCGGTCGCCGCCGCCCGCCGCGCCGCCGAGCAGCTGAAGCAGGCGAGCGCCGGCGCCGAGCAGGCCCAGCGCGAGCAGCTCGGCGGCGCCGCCGATGAGCTGGCGGCCGAGGCCGAGGACCTGCCCGGCGGCGGTCGTCTCCTCGCTGCCGTCGTCGACGCGAGCCTGCAGGCGAACCCGAAGCAGTTGCTCGACCTCGCCAACCGCATCCAGTCGAAGCTCGGCCCACCGTCTGCCGTCGTTCTCGGCGGCGAGTTCGGCGGCAAGGCCGGCCTCGTCGCCCTGGTCTCCAAGGAGGCGGTCGAGCGCGGCCTGTCGGCCGGATCGATCATCCGCGAGGCCGCCCCGATCGTCGGTGGCGGCGGTGGCGGTCGCGACGACATGGCGCAGGCCGGAGGCAAGGATCCCGCCAAGCTTGACGAGGCGCTGGCAGCAGCCCGCGCGGCGGTCGAGCGGGAGCTCGGCTGACAAGGCGTATGCGGGTGCTTGCCCTCGACCACGGAACCGTCCGCATCGGCTGCGCGCTCTCGGACCCCAGCGGCACCCTGGCGACGCCGCTGCCGACGATCGAGCCGCCGGAGGCGCGCGCCGTCGCCGAGCTGGTCGACGAGCACGGCGTCGAGAAGGTCGTCGTCGGGCTGCCGCTGCACCTCAGCGGCGAGGAGGGCAGCCAGGCCGGGCTCGCCCGCAGCTTCTGCCGCGAACTGGAAGCGATGCTGCCGATCCCGGTCGAGACCTACGACGAGCGCCTGACCACGCGGATGGCCGACGCCAGCCGTCGCGGCGGCGCCGGCGCAGCCCGCGACTCGCTCGCCGCCGCCCACCTGCTCGAGTCCTACTTGGCAAGTGTCAATCCGCCCTCCGTCGGGGATGACGACCTGGACGAGCGATGAGCGACGACTGGCTCAAAGACGACCCCTTCGCCGATCCGGAGGACCCGGCGGCGCGCGAGCGCGAGCTGCGCCGCCGCGAGCGCGAAGAAAAGCGCGCCAAGAAGGCGGGAAAGAAGGCCGAGGCCGAGCAGCAGGCGCCACCACCACCGCCGGACCCGGTCGAGCCACCGCCCCCTCCGCGCACGCCCGAGGAGGAGTTCTGGGACGAGGAGCCCGAGGTTGCGGCGGAGCCCCCGAAGCCGGTGGAGCCGTCAGAGCCCGCGCAGCCGGTGGGGCCGCCAGAAACCGCGAAGCCGGTGGAGCCTCCCAAACCCGCGAACCCCGCACCGGTCGTCGCTGCCTCCGGAAACGGCCGCCCGCCGGGCGCCAAGCGCGGCCCCGGCATCCTCGCCTCGATCGGCCGCCACCCGTTCCTGATCTTCGCCGTGATCGCGGCCCTGTTCGCTCTCTGGTTCCTGAACTCGCTGTTCCAGCCGTTCCATGGCGACGGCTCCGGCCAGGTGCAGGTGACGGTGCCGAAAGGATCGAGCGTCAGCGAAGTCGGTGACCTGCTCGCCGACAAGGACGTGATCGCCAACTCGACCCTGTTCCAGGTCCGGGTCACCCTCGCCGGCAAGCGCTCGGAAATCTATTCCGGCCACTTCACCCTCGCCCACGACATGAGCTACGGGGCGGCGATCGACGCGCTCTCCCAGCCGCCGGTCAAGCGCACCCTCAGCGTCACCATCCCCGAGGGCTACACCCGCTCGCAGGCGGCGCAGGTGGCCGAGGAAGCCGGGGTCCCCGGCGACTACACCAAGGCGACGATCAAATCGAAGTACCTCGACCCGGCCGAATACGGCACCAAGAACGCCAAGGACCTCGAAGGCTTCCTCTTCCCCGACACCTTCGAACTGAAGCCCCGCGCCCCCGTCGCGGACCTCGTCCAGCTGCAGCTGCAGGACTTCAAGCGGCGGATCAAGGGCGTGAACATGAAGTACGCGAAGTCGAAAAACCTGACGGTGTTCGACGTGGTCACGATCGCCTCGATGGTCGAGGACGAGGCCGGCGTCGACAGTCAGCGCGGGCTGGTCGCCTCGGTCATCTACAACCGCCTGCACGAAGGGATGCCGCTGGGGATCGACGCGACGATCCGCTTCGCCACCGGCAACTACACGGAGCCGCTGACCGAATCCGAACTGGCGATCGACTCGCCCTACAACAGCCGCACCAACGCCGGCCTGCCGCCGGGGCCGATCAGCAACCCGGGCCTGGCCTCGATCGAAGCGGCTGCTCACCCGCCGAATACCGGCTACCTCTTCTACGTGACCACGCCCGGGCGCCTGTGGCAAGCTGACCTTCGCCAAGACCGAAGCCGAATTCGAAGCCGCGGTCGAGAAGTACAACTCCGCCCGCGAAGCGGCGGGCGGCAACTCGCCGGACAGCTGCGGGGAATAGGACATGGCAAAGCTCGCGGTGCTCGGCCATCCCGTCTCGCACTCGCGATCGCCGGCGATGCAGAACGCGGCGCTGGAGGCGCTTGGCCTGGCGGACTGGAACTATCAGGCGATCGAGGCCGCGCCGGAGGTCTTCGAGATGACGGTCCGCGAGCTGGCCGCGGTCGGCTACGCCGGAATCAACTCACCGTCCCCCACAAGGAGGCGGCGCTGGCGATCGCCGATGAGGCGAGCGAAGCCTCGCAGCAGATCGGCGCCGCCAACACGCTGGTCTTCGCCGGCAAGACAGATCGAGGCCCACAACACCGACGCCGACGGCCTGCTCGCCTCGCTGCCGGACTCCCCGCGCGGGCGCGCGGGCGCTGGTCCTCGGGCGCAGGCGGCGCGGCGCGGGCGGTGCTCTGGGCGCTGCTCTGGGAAGGGGCGCGGGTGGAGGTCTGGAACCGCACGCCGGAGCGGGCCGAGGCGATCTGCGCCGAGATCGGCGGGACGGCGGTGCGCGCCCCCCGGCAGGAGGAGTACGCCCTGATCGTCAACACCAGCACCGCCGGGCTCGGCGGCGAGAACCCCTTCGATCACCTGCCGCTGGAGCGGGGCGGCTTCACCGACTCCCAGACGGTCGTCGACATGGTCTACGGCGAGCACCGCAGCCGGCTGCTAAAGCGGCGGAAGGGGCCGGGCGCGGCGACCGTCGACGGCCTCGAGATCCTCGTCCAGCAAGGCGCCCGCTCGCTGGAAATCTGGACCGGCCGCAGCCCCGACCTCGACGTCATGAGGGCTGCCGCCGCGATTGGCGAGTTAGCCCGCCTATAGCGGGCCAACTCACCAATCGTCCCGCCGATAGCCTTGGCGCTCGATGACGACGTTCCGTTTCACCACCGCGGGGGAGTCGCACGGGCCCGGGCTCGTGGCGATCGTCGAGGGCATGCCGGCGGGCCTGGAGCTCGATCGCGAGGCGCTCGACCGCGACATGGCGCGGCGCCAGCTCGGCCACGGCCGCGGCGGCCGGATGAAGATCGAGACCGACACGGTCGAGGTCCGCTCCGGGGTCCGCCACGGCCGCACCCTCGGCAGCCCGATCGCGCTGCTGGTCGCCAACCGCGACTACGCCAACTGGGAGGAGCGGATGAACCCCTGGCCGGTCGAGGGCTTCGAGCCCGACGAGGTCCACCTGCCGCGCCCCGGCCACGCCGACCTGGTCGGCGCCCAGAAATACGGCCACTCGGACATCCGCAACGTCCTCGAGCGGGCCAGCGCGCGCGAGACCGCGGCCCGGGTCGCCGCCGGCACCATCGCCCGCGGCTTCCTCTCCGCCCTCGGGGTGGAGATCCACAGCCACGTCCTGCAGATCGCCTCGGTCCGCGCCACCGAGCGCCCCGACCTGAAGCCGGCGGACTTCGCCGGGGTCGACGAGGACCCGGTCCGCTGCCTCGACCCGGAGGCCAGCAAAGCGATGGTCGAGGAGATCAACCGCCTGCGCAAGGCCAACGAGAGCCTCGGCGGCAGCTTCGAGGTGCTGCGCCTTCGGCCTCGTCCCCGGGCTCGGCTCCCACATCTCCTGGGAAGACCGGCTCGACGGCCGCCTGGCCGGCGCCGTCGCCTCGATCCAGTCGATCAAGGGGGTGGCGATCGGCGAAGCCTGGGACGTCGCCGGCCGCCCCGGCTCCGAGGCCCACGACGAGATCTTCTGGTCGGAGAAGGACGGCTACTTCCGCGAAACCAACCACGCCGGCGGCCTCGAGGGCGGGATGACCAACGGCCAGCCGCTCTCGGTGCGGGCGGCGATCAAGCCGATCTCGACCCTGACCAAGCCGCTGCGCTCGGTCGACACCGAGACCAAGCAGCCGGCGCAGGCGCTGCGCGAGCGGACCGACTCGACCGTCGTCCCCGCCGCCGCGATCGTCGCCGAGGCGATGGTGGCGCTGACCCTGGCCCGCGCCTACCGCGAGAAGTTCGGCGGCGACCACATCGACGACGTGCTCGCGGCGCTCGACGCCTACAAGCAGCGGATCGACTTCCGGGGCTGAGCCGGTGAGCAGGCCGGCGATCGTCTTCATCGGCTTCATGGGGGCCGGCAAGAGCACGGCGCTCGCCGCCGCGCGCAAGGCCGGGCTGGAGACGACCGAGATCGACGAGCTGATGGAAGCGGCGCTCGGCAAGCCGATCCGCCAGGCGTTCGAGGAGGACGGGGAGGAGGCCTTCCGGGCGCGCGAGGCCGAGGTGGTGGGGGAGCTGCTGGAGCGCGCCGACGGCGGCGCGATCGCCCTCGGCGGCGGCAGCGTCCTCTCCGAGCGGGTGCGCGAGGCGCTCGACCGCCACATCGTCGTCTGGCTGCAGATCGACGCTGCCGAGGCCTGGCGCCGGATCGAGGGCACCGAGCGGCCCCTGGCGACGAGCCGAAGCGGACGTGGAGCGGCTGCTGGCAGAGCGCCTGCCGCTCTACGAGGAGCTGGCCGACGCGGTGGTGCCGCTGGCCGACAGGCGAGCGTTGTCGAGCGGGCGCTGCCGGCGATCCAGGCGCTGGCGGGAATGCCCGGCGGGGACGAGGCTGCTGTGGGCGTCGAGCGCGTCGGGGGACTACCCGGTCTTCGTCGGACGCGGATTCCTGGGAGACGAGTTGGTGGCCCCTCCAGGGTCGCCGCTTCTGTATTACCGACAGCAACCGTACCGCGGCTCTATGGAGACCTTCTGGAGTCCATTGCCGCGACGGTCGAGGTCGAGCCGGGCGAGGAGGCGAAGACGCTGAGCCGAGGCCGAGCGAGTTCTGGAAGAGCTCGCCGCGCTGGAGATGACGCGGGAAGACCATGTGGTCGCCCTCGGAGGCGGAGTCGTCGGCGACCTCGCGGGCTTCTGCGCGCACATCTACCAGCGCGGGGTCCCGGTCGTGCAGGTGCCGACCACCTTGGTTGCGCAGGTCGATTCGGCCTACGGGGGCAAGACCGGCGTCGATCTCCCCTGCGGCTAAGAACTACGCTGGCGCCTATCACCTGCCGGCCGGGGTGATCGCCGACACCGCGACTGCTTGCGCACGCTGCCACAGGAGGAGCTGGCCGCCGGGTTCGTCGAGGTGATGAAGACCGGTCTGCTCGCCGGGCGGCAAGCTCTGGGATCAGGTCCGCTCGATCGAGAAGCTCGCCGCTGACTCCCTCGACGACCTCGTCTTCTCCTGTGCCCGCTACAAGTGCGAAGTCGTCGCCGCGGACGAGCGCGACGCCGGTCTCCGGCCGTCCTCAACCTGGGCCACACCGTGGGACACGCGATCGAGGCAGCCAGCGGCTACAGCCAGTACCGGCACGGAGAAGCCGTCGGCCTGGGGCTGTTGGCGGCCCTGCGTCTCTCCGATGCGCC
Organism: uncultured Actinomycetes bacterium; assembly: GCA_963850735.1. Taxonomy (GTDB): domain Bacteria; phylum Actinomycetota; class Thermoleophilia; order Solirubrobacterales; family 70-9; genus VAYN01. Next base: position 202,809 of record CAWKMK010000005.1, on the reverse strand, counting down.
GGAGCTTCGGGACGAGGTCGAAGACGATCCTGCGCCGGCACGGGTTGCCGGTTCGCCTCGATCCGGCGACGAGGTCGATACCGAAATGACCCTGAGCGCCCTGCAGCAAGACAAGAAGCGCACCGCCAAAGGGGTTGGTTTCATCCTCCTCTCCGAGCCCGGCAAGCCCCAGGTCGGCCAAATCGTCGATCCGGACAAGGTCCGCGCCGCCCTGGAGAGAGCTCTACCCATGACCACCGTCACGCAACCGCGTCGCCGTCCTGCACGGGGTCAACTTCGACGTGCTCGAGCGGCGCGACGCTGCGATCTACGGCGGGCTCTCGCTGGCGCAGCTGGAGGCGAAGATCTCCGACTGGGCGCATGAGCTGAACCTCGAACCGATCTTCTTCCAGACCAACGCCGAGGGCGAGTTCTGCGAATACCTGCACCGCTGCCGAAGACCTCGCCGACGCGGCGATCGTCAATGCCGGCGCCTGGACCCACTACAGCCGCGCGATCGCCGACGCGCTGCAGCTGACCGGCCTGCCGGCGGTCGAGGTCCACCTCTCCGCCGTCGAGGAACGCGACGACTGGCGCAAGCTCTCCGTCTTCGACGGCCTGGTGCTGGCGAAGATCTCGGGCAAGGGCCCGGACGGCTACCGCGAGGCGCTGGAGCTGCTGGCCGGCGAGCTGGGCGCCGGCTCCTGATGCGCGGCCGCGGCGACCGCCTCGAGGCGCTGCTGGCCGAGAAAGAGCTGGACCGGATGCTGGTCACCGACCTGACCAACGTCCGCTACCTGACCGGCTTCACCGGCACCAACGGCGCCTGCGTCTGCGGGCCGGGCGTTCGCCTCTTCCTCACCGACTTCCGCTACACCGAGCGCGCCGCCGACGGAAGTCGAGGGCTGGGAGACGGTGACGATCGCCGCCGACTGGCTGAAGGGGATCGCCGAGCGGCTCGAGGGCCGGGTCGGCTTCGAGGACGACCACATGTCCGTCCGCCTGCTGGGGAAACTGAAGGAGAAACTCGCCGACGGGACCGAGATGGTCGCCGCCGGCGGTCAGGTCGAGCGGCTGCGACGGGTCAAGGACGAGGGGGAGCTGGCGAAGATCGCCGAGGCCTCGAAGCTCGCCGACGAGGTCTGGCGCTGGACCCTGGAGCAGGGCCTCGCCGGACGTCCGCGAGCGCGAGGTCGCCCGCGCGGCCGAAGCGCGGATCCGCGAGCTCGGCGGCGACCCGTCGTTCCCGGCGATCGTCGCCGCCGGCCCCAACGGCGCCCTGCCGCATGCCGAGCCCGGCGAGCGCGAGATCGGCCGCGGCGAGCTGGTCGTCTTCGACATGGGCGCCCAGCTCGACGGCTACTGCTCCGACGGCACCCGCACCTTCGCCACCGGCGAGCCCGGCGAGGAGGCACGGGCGGTCTACGAGGTCGTCCGCGGCGCCCAGCAGGCGGCACTGGAGGCGATCCGTGCCGGCGTCAAGGGGGAGGACGATCGACAGCGCCGCCCGCAAGCTGATCGACGACGCCGGCCACGGCGATCATTTCGGCCACGCGCTCGGCCACGGCGTCGGGCTCGAGGTGCACGAGGGGCCGCGGCTCTCGCAGCGCTCCGACGACGTCCTCGCCGCCGGACGAAGTGGTCACGGTCGAGCCGGGCGTCTACCTGCCGGGGAAGCTCGGGGTGCGGATCGAGGACCTGGTCGTCGTCACCGAGGACGGCCTGCGCAACCTCAGCGAGCTGCCGAAAGAGCTGCAGCTCGTCGACTGAGCGGTCGGCGACGGCAATTGCTGTCACCGGGGTTCACCATTCAGATTCAAGCCGCTGTGCGGGCAGGCCGATGCCCAGGGCAATGGCGAAGACCCGGGACACCCTCGTCTCGATCCACGAGGAAGCGCGGCGCGAGCGCCTGCTCGACATGGAGGAGCGCCTGCGCCGCTACCGGTTCGCCACCTTCGCGATCCTCGGCGTGGCGCTCGCGGTCGGCGGCGGCAGCTCGCTCGGATACGGCTACTGGTGGATCGCCCCGCTGGTCGCCGGCCTCGCCGGCTTCGCGGTCGCCGACCGCTACATGCGCAACAGCGCCCGCCCGGCGCTCTGGGTCGCCGGCGCCTGGGCGGCCCTGCCGGTCATCCTCGCCGCCTCGGTGCTGCTCACCGGCGGCGCCACCAGCCCGGTCCTGGTCTGGTTCGCGACTGCCCGCCGTCACCCTCGGCTTCCGCTTCGAGCTGCGGGGGATGGTCCTCGGGACGATCTTCCTGATCGCGATGTTCCTCGCCGCCGCGGTCATCCCCGATCCGCACGCGGCCTGGGAGCAGCACGACCAGACCTGATCGCGATCGCGGCCCTGATCGTCAGCACCGTGATCCTCTCCGGCGCCCTGGTCGAGTCCGACCGCGCCCATCGCCGCCGCTCGACCCTCGACCCGCTGACCGGCCTCTTCAACCGCAACGCGCTCGAGCAGCGCCTCGCCGAGCTCGACGGCCAGCCCTGCGACCCCAGCGAGGGCCTCTCCCATGCCTTCCTCCTCTGCGACCTCGACCACTTCAAGCGGGTCAACGACCAGTTCGGCCACGCCGCCGGCGACGCCGTCCTCCAGGACGTTGCCTACACGATGCGGGCGGCCCTGCAGGCGGGAGACTCGATCTACCGCGTCGGCGGCGAGGAGATCCTCGTCATGCTCCCCGGCGCCGGGCACGCCGACGCGCTGGAGATCGCCGAGCGCCTGCGTGTGCGAAGTCCGCGACCGCCGCCCGGTCGGGGTCCCGGTCTCGCTCAGCATCGGCGTCGCGGTCGCCGAGCCCGGCTCGGTCGACTGCCGACGACATGCTCTCGCGTGCCGACGCAGCGCTCTACGCAGCCAAGGCGGGGGGACGGGACCGGGTCTACGCCGACAGCGAAGCTGAGACCGAGCTTGCGGTAGAGGGTGCCGGTATCCCTCTCCGGAATTGACCTCCCCTCCGCTGCGCTGCGCTGCGGGGAGAACTTGCTGCGCGGCTACGCCGCGCAAAAGACAGATTGCATATCGCCGAACATTCCTCCGAGGGACACCGGCACCCTCCTCCGACAGCGTCCCGCCGGACGGTAGAGAACCCAGGCATCCGTGGTTCCTTTGTCGCCCTACAGGGGACAAAGGAACCACGACTTTGTTGCGCGCCCTCAACCGCTGTCGCCAGGAGGGGAACGGGTGTCCCCTGGCCGACCGGCGTCCTGTTCCTCGCACTAACCGCTTGGCGAGAGATGTGGAGTTATAGGCGAGGAACCCAGGGACTAGGGGATACCCGTCCCTCCCTACAGAAGGTGGCCTGAACCTCAGCGACTCAGGTCAACGTCGGCGCTGAGCCGCGCCGCGAACGCCGCTAGAAGCTCCACCGTCGCCTCGACGTCGCGCAGGTCGACCATCTCGACCGGCGAGTGCATGTAGCGGAGAGGGATCGAGACGAGGCCGGTGGGGATCCCGGCGCGGGAGATCTGGAGGACGTCGGCGTCGGTGCTGGTGCCGCGGCCGCTGGCGCTGATCGAGTACTCGATCCCCTCGGCCTCGGCGGTCTCGACCAGCAGCTCGAAGACCTTGGGCGAGAGGGTGGAGCCGCGCCCGATCGCCGGGCCGGAGCCGAAGGGGTGGCTGCCGATCTCCTTCTCGTCGACCCCCGGCGCGTCGGTGGCGTGGGTGACGTCGACGGCGATCGCGATGTCGGGGCGGACCTGGAAGGCGGCGGTGCGGGCGCCGAACAGGCCGATCTCCTCCTGGACCGCGGCGACCGCGGCGAAGGAGCCGCCCGGGCCGCCCTTGTCCTCGGCGCAGCGGCGCAGGCTCTCCAGCGCGACGTAGGCGCCGAGGCGGTTGTCCATCGCTCGCGAGACGAGGCGGTCGCCGGCGACGGCCATCGGCTCGGCGGCGATCACCACCGGGTCGCCGACCCGGACCAGCGCCTCGGCCTCCTCGCGGTCGGCGGCGCCGATGTCGATGTGCATGCTCTTCAGCTCGACCACCTTCTTGCGCTGGTCGGGCTCGAGCAGGTGGATCGGCTTGCGGCCGACGACGCCGGGGACCAGCCCGTCCCTGCCGCGCACCTCGACCCGCTGGCCGACGAGGATCTGCGGGTCCCAGCCGCCGACCGGGGCGAACCAGAGGAAGCCCTTCTCGTCGATGTGGGTGATGATCAAGCCCGATCTCGTCGATGTGGCCGACGACCGCGAGCAGGGGCGAGGCCTCGCCGACGCGGGCGATCGTCGAGCCGATCCCGTCGACGCTGACCTCGGCGAAGGAGGCGGCCTCGCGCCAGACCTCGGCCGCCGGCCCCTCGTATCCGGAGGGGGCGCCGGCGCGAAGCAGTTTGTCGAGAAGGTCTGGAGTGCTCAAAAGGTCCGGGGAGTATGCCTAAGTGTGGGCCGCGCTTGCTTCGCGACGGAGCTCGCTCCCGCGTCCGGCCCGTAGCCGCGGTGCTCGTAGCCGATCAGCGCCCAGATCAGGACGACGGCGACCGCCAGGGTGACCAGCGCCGGCATCGCGGTCGCGACCGGGACCAGGAACAGCAGGACGATCGCCAGCCCGAGGCGCCGGCGGTTGAGCGTCTGGACGTGGCGGTAGCGGAAGGCGACCAGGCCGAGCAGGTAGAGCGGCGAGGCCGCCGAGCAGGGCGAAGGCGGGGACGTCGTGCAGGTCTTCGTCGTCATGGCCGATCGTCACCTTCATGCCGAAGGCGATGAGGACGATGCCCGGCGACCATCAGCAGGTGGATGTAGGAGTAGGAGTCGCGGGCGAGCTCGTTCTGCACCCGCCCGACCTCGGCTTCGCCGAGCCGCCGGGCCGAGATCAGAGCGACGACGTCGAAGTAGGTCCACCAGAGGGCGGCCGCGAGGAAGATGCCGAGCACGGCAGCGGTCGCCGATCCCGAGGTCGAGGGCGCCGGAGGCGCCGACGCCGATCGCGACGATCGACTCGCCGAGGGCGATGATGACGATCAGGCCGTGGCGCTCGGCGAAGTGGCCGGGGACGAGCTTCCAGCCGTCGGAGCCGAAGAAGTAGGGACCGGCCATGTCGAGGAAGATCGCCAGCGCCCAGAGCGCCCCCTGGGCGAAGCCGTCGAAGAACGAGGCGACGACGAGGAGGCCGACCGCGACCGCGGTGCTGACCGCCAGCCCAACCACCGAGCGGCGCAGGTCCTTGTCGTCGGCGCCGGCGAGCCAGAAGAGGGCGATGTGGGCGGTGCGGTAGAAGCCGATCGCGAGGGCGAAGGTGAGGGCGAGGTTGCCGAACGCCTCCTGGACGCAGAGCGAGACGACAGCATCGCCGCCATCGCCGCGAAGATGACCAGGCGGACCACCCCCGCCTCGGGGTCGATGACGCTGGTCAGCCAGGCGTAGCCGACCCAGGCCCACCAGAGCACGCCGAGGATCAGCAGGCCCTGGGCCAGCCCCGACCAGGTCTGGTCGTGCGACATCAGCGCCGTGCACTGGGTGATCGCGAGGACGAAGACGAGGTCGAAGAAGAGCTCCAGCGGCGTCACCCGCTCGCCCTCGCGGCGGACCGCGCTCAAGCGGTGGTGGGTTTCCGGCGAGCCCTCCAAGGTCGCCCATCCTCGCACTTGCGTGTCTGACTTTGTCCGTCACATGTGAGGGGAAAACTCAGACACGTCCGGAAAGGTGTGACGAAAGTCGAATATGTTGCGCGCATGGGAGTCGCGCTGGTGACGGGAGCTTCGACGGGATCGGCAAGGCGACGGCGATCCGGCTGGCGCGTGAGCCGGGCACCGAGCTGGTCCTCGTCGCCCGCCGCGAGGAGCTGCTGCGCGAGCTGGCCGAGTCGCTGCCCTGCCCGGCGACCCACCTCGCCGTCGACCTCACCGCGGAGGACGCCCCGCAGCGGGTCCGCGCCCACCTCGAGGCCGAGCACGGCGGCCGCCTCCATCTGCTCGTCAACAACGCCGGCGCCGCCTGGCGCGGCAGCTTCGCCGAGAGCGGCTACGCCAACGTCCACCGCCACATGGAGCTCAACTTCGACGCCGTCGTCCGCCTCACCGAGGCGCTGCTGCCGCTGTTGCGCGGCCTCGGCCCCGAGCGCGATCGTCAACGTCGCCAGCACCGCCGGCCGCGTCTCCCGCGCCCGCACCGGCGCCTACAGCGCCAGCAAGTTCGCCCTGATCGGCTGGACCGACTCGCTCTACGCCGAGGAGAAGGCGGAGGGCGTCCACGTCGGGATGGTGCTGCCCGGCTTCGTCGCCACCGAGGGCTTCCCGGCCGACCGAGCTGCGCGAGAAAGCGCTGACCCGCTGGGTCGTCTCCAAGCCGGAGAAGGTCGCCGAGGCGATCTACGAGTGCGGCCCTGGCGGCAAGGCCGAGCGCTACGTCCCGCGCCCCTACGCGCTGGCGGCGGTGGCCCGCATCCTCCTGCCGCGCCTGACCCGGCGGGTCCTCACCGGCGGCGCCGCCTCCAACCTCACGACCAGCACCGCGGGCAGCAACGGCGGCAGCGATCCCGCCCCGGCTGATGCCGCTCTACGGCGACATCGTCATCGCGCTGGCTCTGGCGGTGGTCGCCGTCGTCGCCACCGTCTCGACGCGAAGGGTGCGGCTGGTCAACCGCCGCTTCCGCATGCTCGACGAGATCTCCCGGGTCGCCGACGAAGGGATGGCCGCTGGACGAGACGCTCGACGCGATCGCCGAGATCATCGTCCCGGAGCTGGGCGACATCTGCGCGATCGACGTGATCGAGGACGAGCGGGTCCGCCGCGCGGCGCTGCGCGCGCACGGGCCCGACGCCGCCGTGATCGCCGAGCGTCTGAAAGCCCGCGGCCCGCGCCTGCAGGACCCAGATCGCCAGCGACGCCAACCGCGAGCGGCAGGAGCCGCGCCGCTTCGAGCTGCGGAGCGATCGAGGACCTGCGCGAGTTCGCCGAGGACGAGGAGGATCTCGAGTTCCTCCGCAGCCTCGGGGTCCGCTCCGGGGTGACGGTCGAGCTGCGGGCCCGCGGCCGGCCGACGGGGATGCTGACGATCAGCGTCGGCCCCTCCGGGCCGCCGCTTCAGCGACGCCGACGTCCACTTCGTCACGATCCTCGCCGGCCGTGTCGCCCTCGCCCTCGACAACGCCGGCCTCTTCTCCGACCTCGAGCGCACCGAGCGCGAACGGGCCCAGATCGCCGAGACGCTGCAGCGTGGCCTGTTGCCGCCGCCCCTGCCGCACATCCCCGGCTGGTCGGTGGCGGCGACCTACCGCCCGGCGGGGGCGGAGAACGAGATCGGCGGCGACTTCTACGACGCCTTCCGCATCGCCGGCGGCTGGATGGTGGTGATCGGCGACGTCACCGGCCGCGGCGCCCAGGCTGCCGCCGTCACCGCCCATGCCCGTTACACGCTGCGCACCGCGGCGGCGCTGACCGGCGACCCGGTCGTCGCCCTGCGGACGCTGAACCGCGAGCTGCTCGCCCGCAGCGGCACCGCGCTCTGCAGCGTCGCCGCGATGGCGGTCTCCGAAGACCCGACCCAGCCGGTGCAGCTGGCGGTCGCGGGACACCCGCCGCCGCTGCTGGTCGACGGCGACTCGGTAACCGAGGCGACCAAGCCCGGCCCCGGTTCTCGGCGCCTTCCCGAACGAGACCTGGGTGCTGGAGGCGACCGCGGTCGCGCCCGACCAGCAGCTGGTCGTGATCACCGACGGCGTGACCGAGGCCACAGGTGCCGACGGGCGCTTCGGCGAGGAGCGGCTGCGCGCCCAGCTGGCCGGTGTCGCCAGCCCGGCGCTCGCGACCCAGCTGATCGAGATGGCGCTGAACGAGTTCGCCGGCGGCAAACTGGAGGACGACGCCGCGATCGTCGCCATCGCCCCCGCCACCGCCGACGTCGAGCCGGCGCCCGAGCGGGAGCGGGCGCTGGTCGAGCGCCTCTACACCGCCTTCAACCACCGCGACACCGAGGAGATCGTCGCCCTCTGCGACCAGCGGATGGGCTTCTTCCCGATCGGCACCGCCGAGCAGGTCGGCCGCGACGCCCCCTACGTCGGCCCGGAGGGCCTGCAGCGAGTACCTGCGCGACGTCGAACGCGCCTGGGACGAGCTGCAGATCGTCCCCAAGGTGGTCGAGAGCCACGGCCACTCGCTGCTGGTGCGCGGCAGGGTCTACGCCCGCAGCCGCCCGCTCGGCATCCGCGACATGCCGGTCGCCTGGATCTGGGACCTGGCCGATGGCAAATTCATCCGCGGCGAGGTCTTCCGCGACCCCGAGGAAGCCGTCCGCCGCCTCTCCGCCGCGACCTGAGCCAGTCTCTAGGATTCGCCGCCGATGACGATCTCCACCAACCAATTCAAGAACGGCACTCATATCGAGATCGACGGGAAGATCTGGAAGATCCTCGAGTTCCAGCACGTCAAGCCGGGCAAGGGTGGCGCCTTTGTGCGGACCAAGCTGCGCCGGATCGAGGACGGGTCGGTGATCGACAAAACCTTCAGGGCGGGGGAGAAGTTCCGCCCGGTGCGGACCGAATCGAAGAAGATGCAGTACCTCTATGACTCGGGCGACGCGGCGGTCTTCATGGACTCGACCGACTACGACCAGATCGAAATCGCCAAAGAGTCGCTCGGCGACGCGATGCAGTGGGTCCTGGCCAACGACGAGGTCGACGTCCTCTTCGTCGACGAACAGCCCAGCGACGTGCAGGTGCCGAGCGCGATCGAGATGAAGGTCACCCAGACCGATCCTGGCCTCAAGGGCGACACCGCCTCGGGCGGCGGCAACAAGCCGGCGACCCTGGAGTCCGGCGTGGTCGTCCAGGTGCCGCTCTTCGTCGAAGAGGGCGACAGCGTGCGGGTCGACACCCGCAGCGGCGAGTACATCTCCCGCGCCTGAGTGCTCGGCTCCCTCGCGCTGACAGAATGTCCCCATGCGCAGATCCGACCAGCGGCGGGACGCCGTCTTCGCCAACTACCAGCGCGACGTGACCGGGCGGCCGCTGGAGGAGCTGCTGGGCGAGGCGCGGCCGCTGACCCGGGAGCTGGCGGAGGGCGTCGACGTCCACCGCGAAGAGCTCGACGACACGATCGCTGCCTACGCCAAGGGCTGGACGGTCGACCGCATCGCCCCGCTCGACATGAACGTGATGCGCGCCGCCCTCTACGAGATGGAGTTCATGGACACCCCCGCCGAGGTCGCGATCAACGAGGCGGTGGAGATCGCCAAGGAGTACTGCGGGGCGGATGCGCCGAAATTCATCAACGGCATCCTCGGCGCGGTCGTGCGCGAGCGGGAGCCGGCCAAATGAGCGCCCGCCTGAGCGACATAAGCGCCCGCCTGCGGGAGATCACCTCGCAGCTGGAGAGCGGCGAGGTCGCCGACAACGTCGCCGCCCAGCTGGCGGCGGAGGCCGCCGACCTCGCGGCCGAGGCCGTCGAGGAGGCCAACCGCGAGGCCCGCCAGCAGGCGACCGGCGAGTGAGCCCCACCTTCGCCTGTGCCTTTTCGTTGCTGAGCGCCGAAATGGAACAGGCCAGATGAGCTACCCCGACGATCTGCGTGGGCTCGTCGACGACGCCCTCGCCCAGCTGAGCTTCTCCGCGACCGCCTCGACCGCCGGCCTGGAGGAGGCGATGCGCTACTCGCTGCTGGCGGGCGGCAAGCGGGTGCGTCCGGTGCTCGCCCTCGCCACCGCTCGAGCTCTCGGCGCCGATCCCGAGCGCTTGCTCCCGGTCGCCTGCGCGATCGAGCTGATCCACACCTACTCGCTGATCCACGACGACCTGCCGGCGATGGACGACGACGAGCTGCGGCGCGGTTTGCCGACCTCCCACGTCAAGTTCGGCGAGGACGTGGCGATCCTCGCCGGCGACGGCCTCTTCGCCGAGGCGATGCGGCTCTTCTGCGAGCAGTCGGGGGAGCCGGCGCGGGTGCTGGCGGCGCTGCGCGAGCTGGCCGCCGCGACCGGCGTCGACGGCATGGTCGGCGGTCAGTACGTGGACGTGATCGGCGCCGAGACAGACGCCGACGGGCTGCGGGCTCTGCACGAGCTGAAGACCGGCCGCCTGATCGCCGCCAGCGTCAACGTCGTCCTTTTGCTCGAGGGTCTGCCGGAACCTGAGACAATGCCGTATCGCCGTTTCGCCGACGAGCTGGGCGTGCTGTTCCAGATCGTCGACGACATCCTCGACGTGACCGAGTCAGACGAGCAGCTCGGCAAGCCACATGGAAGCGACGAGAGACATGGCAAACTCACTTACGTCAGCCTTTTCGGACTCGACCGGGCCCGCGAGCTGGCAGCCGAGTCGCATGCCAAGGCGATCGCGGCGCTGGCTGAGGCCGGCGGCGAGACGGAGGATCTGAGGCGCGTGGCCGATTACATCTTCACGAGGAACGAATGAGCGAGAAGCCCCCCACCCAGGACGAAGCAGACGACAGAGACCAGTTGGAGCCGCTGCTGCCGGGGATCGAGGTCCCCGAGGACCTGCACGACCTCGACGACGAGCAGCTGCAGCAGGTCGCGCAGGAGATGCGCACCTACATCATCGACACGATCGGTGAGATCGGCGGCCACTTCGGCGCCAACCTCGGCACCTGCGAGCTCGCCGTCGCCCTCCACAGCCTGCTCGACTCGCCCCGCGACAAGGTCCTCTGGGACGTCGGCCACCAGGCCTACCCGCACAAGATCCTCACCGGTCGTCGCGACCGCCTCTCGACGATCCGCCAGTACGACGGCCTCGCCCCGTTCTGCTCGATCCCCGAGTCCGAGCACGACATCATGGGCGCCGGCCACGCCTCGACCTCGATCGGCTACGGGGTCGGGCTGAAGGAGGCGATGCGCCACGGCATCGGCGAGGACGGCAAAGTCGCCGCCGTGATCGGCGACGGCGCCCTCACCGGCGGCGTCGCTTACGAGGCGCTGCACGCCGCCGGCGGCCTGCAGACGCCGATGGTGATCGTCCTCAACGACAACGGGATGTCGATCTCACCCAACGTCGGCGCCCTCTCCCGCTACTTCAACCGCATCCGCCTCAACCCGCGCCTCTGGCACGCCCGCGAGGGGGTCGAGGACCGGCTGACGAAGCTGCCGCTGGGGCTCGGCAGGCGGATCGAGCGGCTCGGACCGGAGATCAAGTCGGCGATCAAGGCCTACTGGGCGCCCGGCCTCTTCTTCGAGGAGCTCGACCTCGCCTACATGGGGGTGATCGACGGCCACGACGTCCACGCCCTGCGCGAGGCGCTGAAGGAGGCCTTCGAGGCCGAAAGGCCGGTCGTCGTCCACATCCACACCGTCAAGGGCAAGGGCTTCGCCCCGGCCGAAGAAGGCGGGCTGGAGTCGATGGAGGAGTGGCACGCGGCGAAGCCGAAGTCGATCGTCAACGGCGAACCGGCCGGCGTCCCGAAGCCGGTGCCGGTGACGGAAACCGACTCGCCCGAGGGGATCGAGGTTCTGGAGAAGCCGCCCGCCGCCGGCTCCCCGCCCCAGTACACGAAGGTCTTTGCCGGGGCGATGGTCGCCCAGGCCGAAGCCGACGAGCGGGTGATCGGGATCACCGCGGCGATGGCGGGGGGGACCGGCCTGCAGCAGCTGGCCGACGAGGTCCCCGAGCAGTACTACGACGTCGGCATCGCCGAGCAGAACGCCGTCCTCTTGGCCAGCGGCCTGGCGCTGCAGGGGGCGAAGCCGGTCTGCGCGATCTACTCGACCTTTCTCCAGCGCGCCTTCGACCAGATCGTTCACGACGTCTGCCTGCAGAGCCTCGACGTCACTTTCGCGATGGACCGGGCCGGCCTGGTCGGCGACGACGGCCCGACCCACCACGGCGCCTTCGACGTCTCCTACTTCCGCCCGATCCCCAACGTGGTGCTGATGGCGCCGCGCGACGAGGCGATGCTGGTCCACATGCTGCACACCGCGATCGCCCACGACGGCCCGGCGGCGCTGCGCTACCCGCGCGGCGCGGCGGAGGGCGTCGAGCTGCCGGCCGGGCCGAAAAGCATTCCGATCGGGGTAGGCGAGGTCTTGGTCGAGGGCGAGCGGGTGGCGCTGCTCGGCTACGGCTACGGGGTGACGGTCGCCCGCGAAGCGGCGGAGATCCTCGCCAAGCACGGGCTGAAGGCGACGGTCGCCGACGCCCGCTTCGCCAAGCCGATCGACACCGATCTGGCCGAGCAGCTGGCGCGCGAGCACGAGCTGGTGGTGACGATCGAGGAGAACGTTTTGCCGGGCGGCTTCGGCTCGGCGGTGCTCGAGCACCTCGAGGAGGCCTTCGCCGAAGGCCCGGGGGAGCGGGCGCGAGTGCTGCGGATCGGCCTGCCGGACTCCTACGTGACCCACGGCAAGCCGGATCTTCTGCGGGCCGAGGTCGGCCTCACCGGCGAGTCTGTCGCCGATCGCGTCCTCAGTTCGATGCCCAGCGCGCAGCCCGCATTGACCTAATTGACCTAATCAATTTTGACGATTGATTCAATTGGCGCAATCGATTAGCCTGCGCCAGTCTCTCCGGTGACAGGAGAAGTTCGGCTTCCGAGCCAGCGCTTCTGGGGGAAGCACCAAGGGGAGGGGAGACGCGCTCTATATGTGTGGATCCGCTTGGGGAATCGGATCTCTCGCGCCCGCCTCTCGAGGATGGGGCGCGAGGCGCGTCTGCAGACGGACGGCCTCGTTGCCTACCGCCGCAGCGTCTGCGGGCATAAAAAAAGCGCCCGCCAGAGGCGGGCGCTTTTCGTGATTCCGAGAACCGGTCTTTACGGTTCGCTGGCTTTCACGGACGGGGCGTAGCCCGTTTCCATGTTGCCTTCGAGAATCGCGGTGTTGGTACCCGCCGGGGACGGGACACCGACGACCGAGCTGACCAGCGGATCGACCAGGAACGCGAAGATCCCGCCGCAGCCACTGGTGGCCGGGGTCGCGAATGAGTTGTCCACCAGGCGCTGTTTGAAGAGACGCAGGATGGAACCGTCGCCATTGGTTTCCGGTTCGCCGACAAAGCCTTTGATCGGTTTGTTCGGCGCAGGCGGTTTGGTTTCGCCAACGGTCAGTTTCCAGTAAATCGGAGCTGAGCTCGAGCCCATGTAGCAGCTGCTACCGAGGATCGCGTTGTCCAGCTTTATTTTCACCGGCAGGGTGACGGCCGGATCGTTGGTTTCGCTCAACAGGGCGTTGAGGTCGACTTTGATCTCGGTCGCCGGACGCGCGAGTTCAACCGTCGCGTCGACGCCGGTGAAGCCTTCGTTGATCAGGCCGTTGAACCAGTCCTGAATGAATTTAGGCCACCAGGTCGGAGCCGTGATGCCGAGTAGGCCTCCCGGAACCGGCTGTTTGGCTTTCGAGAGGGTGATGCCGTTTTTAGCGCCATAGAACTGGGTCGCGCCGGTGCTTTCGTTGACTTCGACGCCACCCTGCAGGATGACCGGATTTTTGATCGGCACGGCTTTTTTGCCCGTGGTCACCGTTCCACTGGTGGTTTTGTTGTAGATGCAGAGGAACAGATTTTTTTCCGTCGGGCACTGCGCGAAGACGGCGAATTCCCCTGTAGGAGCGGCCGAAGCCGAGGCGGCCGGTATGAGCAACGCTGCAAGCATTGCACCGACCAGGAAGAGCCTTCTCATGGACTGGTCCTTTCGATTTCTTTTGGGTTTACCGCAGGCCTTTCCCGGAGGCAGACGGCACGGAACGAAACATAATTCCGAATGGAAGGCACCTTCGTACCAGATTGAATCCATTCGCGCATCCTGAAAATTGATTAGACAAGATGACGAACAGTAAAAAACGTGGCTGTCTGCGGTGGATTTCCGAGTACCCAAACTCCAGAGTGAAAAAAGTTGCTTTACGGGTCGTGTGAAGGGAGACTCCACGCGTGCCGGCCGCGAACCTAAGTAGACAGCCTGTCCAGGAGACGCCGGGCAAGGCGCGCCGTGCTGCCGTTCCCCGCTCGGGCCACGGGGCATTCGGCCCCGTCTCGAGGGATCCGCTGGCGATCCTCCGCCGCCAGGACGAGCGTCGTGTCCCCGAGCTGGTTCCGATCCGCTACGGCCGGATGCTGGCTTCGGCCTTCACTTTCTACCGCGGCGGCGCGGCGATCATGGCCGCCGACCTGGCTGAGACGCCGAGCGCCGGCTTCGAGGTTCAGCTCTGCGGCGACGCGCACCTCTCCAACTTCGGCGTCTTCGCCGCTCCCGACAGGCGCCTGGTCTTCGACTGCAACGATTTCGACGAGACCTGCCGCGGCCCGTTCGAGTGGGATGTGAAGCGGCTCGCGGCGAGCCTCGCGATCGCCGGGCGGGCGCGGGGATTCGACAGGCGGGAGCGCCGCGAGGCGGTCCTCAGCGGCTCCGCCGGCTACCGCGGGGCGATGCGCAACTTCGCCTCGATGCGCAACATCGACGTCTGGTACGCGCGGATCGACGTCGAATCGCGGCTCGAGGAGCTGCGACAGGAGGTGGACCCGGGCCGCCTGCGGAAGGTCGAGCGCAACCTCGCCAAGGCCCGCTCGAAGGACAGCCTGCGGGCCCTGCGCAAGCTGACCGAGGAAGTCGACGGAGAGCTGCGGATCGTCAGTGAACCACCCCTGATCATGCCCCTCCGGGAGCTGGACGACACCGGCGGCGCGGAAAGCCTGCTGCAGGCGGTGCTCGACGCCTACCGGGAGTCCCTCGGCGACCACCTGCACCAGCTGGTCACCTCCTACCGCTACCTCGACGCCGCCCACAAGGTGGTCGGGGTGGGAAGCGTCGGCACCCGCGCCTGGATCGTCCTGCTGCTGGGACGGGACGGGTCGGACCCGCTGTTCCTGCAGGCGAAGGAAGCCCAGCGCTCGGTTCTCGAGCCCTACGCCGGGGCCAGCCCGTATGACCATCCGGGTCGAAGGGTGGTCGAGGGCCAGCGGCTGATGCAGGCGGCAGGCGACGTCTTCCTCGGCTGGGTCAGCGCCGAGGGGTTGGACGGGCAGGAGCGGCACTTCTACGTCCGCCAGCTCTGGGATGGCAAGGGCTCGGCCGACGTCGAACGGATGTCGCCGCGGGAGCTCTCGATCTACGCCTCGCTCTGCGGCGAGGCGCTGGCCCGCGCTCACGCCCGCTCCGGCGACCGCTTCGCGATCGCTTCATACTTAGGCAAAGGCGACGCCTTCGACACCGCGATGGTGCGCTTCGCGGAGAGCTACGCCGACCAGAACGAGCGCGATTTCGAGCGGGTGGCGGCGGCCGCGGCGAGCGGCGAGATCCAGGTCCAGAGCGAGGCCTGAGTGCCGACCCTCCGCCGCGCCGCCTTCGTCCTGCTGCTCGACGCGGTGATCCTGCTCCTGCTCTCGGAGGCGCTGAACGGGTTCGTCCTCGACGGCGCCCGGCGCGGCGCTCGGCGCGGCGGCCCTGATCGGCCTGCTCAACTCGCTGGTCTGGCCGGTCCTCGTCCGCTTCGCCCTGCCGCTCACCGTGCTCACCCTGGGGCTCGGCGGCCCTGTTGCTGAACGGCCTGCTGGTGACGATCGCGATCGACGCCCTGCCCGGGGCCGAAATCTCCGGCGTGCTCGAGGGGACGGTGGTGACGATCGTGGTCGCGGCGCGTGACCACCGGGCTCTACGCGCTCCTCGCGATCGACGAAGACGAATCCTGGCACCGCAACGTGGTCCGCCGGCAGGCGCGGCGTCGCCAGCAGATGGTCGAGAGCGACGTTCCCGGCGTCCTCTTCCTCGAGATCGACGGCCTCGCCCACGACGTCCTCTGGCGGGCGATCACCGGCGGCAACGCGCCGACCCTCGCCGGCTGGCTGCGCTCCGGCTCGCACCGGCTGAACCGCTGGGAAACCGACTGGTCCTCGCAGACCGGCGCCTGCCAGGCGGGGCTCCTGCACGGCTCCAACGAGGACATGCCCGCCTTCCGCTGGTGGGAGAAGGACCGCGGCGCGGCGATCGTCACCAACCACCCCCGCGACGCGGAAGAGATCGAGCGCCGCCACTCCGACGGCAAGGGCCTTCTGCACGCCGACGGCGCCAGCCGCGCCAACATCCTCTCCGGCGACGCGCCGCACTCGATGCTGACGATGAGCACCGCGCTGCGCCGCCGTCGGCCGATCGGCCGGGACTACGCGGCCTACTTCGCCCGCCCCTACGCCGCCGCCCGTACCCTCGTCCTCGCCCTCGCCGACATCGGCCGCGAGCGCCGAGCCGCCCGCGCCCAGGTCCGCGACGACGTGCGCCCGCGCATCGCCCGCAGCCGCTCCTACGCGCTGGTCCGCGCCTGGGGGACTGTCGTGCAGCGCGACCTCCAGGTGGCGACGGTCGTCGGCGACCTGCTCGCCGGCCGTCCCGTCGTCTACACGACCTTTCTCGCCTACGACGAGGTCGCCCACCACTCCGGGATCGAGCGGCCCGACGCGCTCGCCGTGCTCCATGACCTCGACCGCCAGATCGCCCGCATCGCCGTCGCCTGCGCCGACGCGCCGCGTCCCTACCGGCTGGTTGTCCTCTCCGACCACGGGCAGTCGCAGGGGGAAACCTTCCGCGACCGCTACGGGCAGACGCTCGAGGACCTGGTCCGCTCCGCTTGCGAGGCCGACAGCGTGATCGCCTCCGAAGCGGGCGACGACGACGCGCTCTCCTACCTCAGCGCCGGGCTGACCGAGGTCGCGCGGGACGACACCGTCGCTGCGCGGACGGTGCGGGCGGCGACCCGCGACCGCCTCGCCGACGGCGCCGTCGCCCTCGATCGCGACTCACGCCGCGAGGTCGCCGAAACGCACGACGGCGGCGAGCTGCCGGAGCTCTCGGTGATGGCCTCCGGCTGCCTCGGCCTCGTCACCTTCCCGCGCGAGCCCGGCCGGGTCAGCCTCGAGCGCCTGGAAGCGCTCTACCCGCGACTGGTCCCGGCCCTGCGCGACCACCCCGGGGTCGGCTTCGTCCTCGTCCGCTCCGAGCGCGACGGGGCGATGGCGATCGGGGCGGAGGGGACGAGGTTCCTCGACTCCGACCGGGTCGAGGGCGAGGACCCGCTGGCGCCCTTCGGCCCCAACGCCGCCGACCATCTGCGGCGCACCGACGGCTTCCCCCACTGCGCCGACCTGATGATCAACAGCACCTACTGGACCGAGTTCGGCGAGGTCGCCGCTTTCGAGGAGCTGGTCGGCTCTCACGGCGGCATGGGAGGGACCCAGGGCTTCCCCTTCGTCCTCCATCCCGAGCGAGCTGCGTTGGCCCGAGGACGAGGTGATCGGGGCCGAACGGGTGCACCGGATTTTCCGCGGCTGGCTCGCCGAGCTGGGCCAGAGCGCCTACGCCAGTGGGGTCGACTCTCCCGGCGAGAGCACCCGTGCCTCGACCTGAGGCGCGAGCCGGCGCAGGGCGGCGGCGAACTCCTGCGCCGGCTCGCGCAGCGGCGCGCCGCGGAGGCGCCTGAGGCCGAACGGATACAGCGTGCCCCAGTGGATCGGCACCGCCAGTCGCGGCGTCAGCGCCGCCGCCGCCCGGGCCGCGCCCTCGGGGTCGAGGTGGCCCTCTCCGATGTTCGGCCCCCAGCCCCAGATCGGCAGCAGGGCGAGGTCGAGGCCGGGAACGAGCCCCTCCATCCCCGGGAAGTAGTCGGTGTCGCCGGCGAAGTAGACCGTGCTGCCGGCCGCTGACCAGGAAGCCGATCGCCCGCGCGTCGCGGGCGAAGCGCCGCCCGCCGCCGTCGTGGTGGGCGTCGACCGCGGTCACGGTCAGGGCGCCGACCGCGGCGGACTCGCCGGGCGCCAGCTCGCGGACGGCGCCGAAGCCGCGGCGCTCGAAGAAGGGGCGCGAGCCGGGCGGGACCAGCAGCCGCAGGTCGCGGTCGAGCCGGCGCAGCGAGCCGAGGTCGGCGTGGTCATGGTGCAGGTGGGAAATGAGGACGGCGTCAAGGCCTTCGGTCGCCGCCGGCGCGGGCGGCGCCCCGTGGCGCACCAGCGGGCCGACGCGCCCGCGCAGGACGGGGTCGGTCAGCAGGCGGGTCCCGTCGAGCTCGAGGAGGACGGTTGCGTGTCCGACGTAGGTGGCACTGTCCGGGCTGTTCATGCCCCGTCGAGTATGGCTCCGTCGAGAGAAGGGCACGGCCGAAGACGAAGTCATCGAGCTCGAGCCCGGCGCCCTGAGCGGCATCTTTGCCGCGCCTCAGTGGCTGCGCGACCTCGGAATCTCCTCCTGGCTCCTGTTCGGCGTCGCGGGGGCCCTGGTCGGGGCGATCTGGCTGCTCTCGCTGACCGAGACCATCGTCATGCCGTTGATCACGGCGGGGATCATCGCCTCGGTGGCGTCGCCGCTGGTCGATTGGCTCCACCGCCACGGGATCCCGCGGGGGATCGGCGCCGCTCTCGTCATGTTGTTGATCGTCCTGCTCGCGATCGGCGTCGGCCTGCTCGTCCTGGTCGGGATCGCGAGCGAGGCCAGCAGCCTCTCCGCCAAGCTCGAGGAAGGGGCGAGTCAGCTGCAGGCATGGGCCCAGGACCTGGGTGTGAAGGAAGCGACCGCCGCCCACGCCAACGTCGACACGAGTGCGGGGCTGAGCGGCGCCTTTACGGCACTGACGCACGGTCTCCTCGGCGGGATCGACCGACTCGCCTCGCTGGCCGTCTTCCTCTCCTTCACCGCCCTCAGCCTCTTCTTCCTGCTCAAGGACGGGCCGACGATCGGCGGCTTCATCGAGCGTCACCTCGGCGTCCCGGTCAGCGTCGCCCACTCGGTCCTCGGCCGGGTCGCCGGCAGCATGCGCGGCTACTTCCTCGGCGTCACCATCGTCGCCCTCTGGAGCGCGCTGATCGTCGGCGCCGGCGCCCTCATCCTCGGGGTGCCCTTGATCGGGACGATCGCCGTCGTCACCTTCCTCGGCGGCTACGTCCCCTACATCGGCGCCTGGGTCGCCGGCGGCTTCGCGGTCCTGATCGCCCTCGGCGGCGCCGGGACGGAGGTCGCGATCGGGATGGCCGTGGTCGTCCTGCTCGCCAACGGGGTGCTGCAGCAGCTGGTCCAGCCGATCGCCTACGGGGCGGCGCTGCGGCTCCATCCCCTGGCGGTGCTGATCGCGACGATTGCCGGCGGCTGTCTGTTCGGGACCGTCGGCCTGGTTCTCGCGGCGCCGCTCCTCTCGGCAGCGGTGAGGATCGTCGCCGACCTCACGGCTGCCGAGGAGGAGGCCGAAGCCGAAGCCTCGGCTACCGGAACCGGTTAGTCGGGCTCATTCCTCCCAGCGGGCGGTCAGCTGGTAGATGATCGTCACGTCGAGGATGATCATCAGGAACGCCCACAGCGGGGCGGCGGGGAACCAGACGATCTGCGTCACGGCGTTGATTGCGACGAAGAAGATCGCCGCCCAGCGGGCCGACTCGGCGCCGGCGAAGAGGCCGAGGCCGGTGATCGCGACGAGCGAGCCGAGGATCAGGTGGATCCAGCCCCAGGTCGAGACGTCGGCGATGATCACTCCCTGACCGCCGACGAAGACGATTTCGTCGTTGAGGATGCCGGCCAGGCCCCAAAGGGCGTCGAGCGAGCCGACGATCAACATCAGGGCGCCCGCGAACACGGTCCACCCGGTCGGTTGCCTTTCCGCAACCCTGCGCCTCTCGGCGCTACTGCTCTCCATGCTGTCTCCTCTCCCTAGTGATTTCGATACGCCAATCTAGGAGGACGATTCTCTCTCCTATAACTCCTAGATGAGGTTTCTACGCCTCTGCCTCGTCACCTTGGTGGCAGGCGTCGGTGTGCTTGCCATGGCCTCCTGCGGCGGTTCTGAGGGCGGGGGCGAAGATCCGAGCTTCCGAGGTCGCCGTCGAGGCGCCGGTCACCCTGCCCGGCGACTTCCCCGCTTTCCGCTTCGAATCCCTGCGGCCCGCTCCCCCGGGCCTATTCGTGGTCACTTTCTCGGATCCGAAGGACGAGCGCCCCTGGGTGATCGTCTTCGACGACGAAGGCAAGCCGCGCTGGTGGTTCAACCCCGACACGCGGGCGCTCTGGGGCCAGGTCATCGGTGACGGGGACCTGGTCTGGGCGCGCTCGTTCGGCGACGGCTACGGGCTCGACCCGCGGATGGCGCACGAGGTGCGCTCGGAGTCGGGGAAGCTGGTGCGGCTGGTCAGGACCGGCGGCTCGATCGTCGACGGCCACGAGTACCGCGAGCTGCCGAACGGCAACGTGCTGCTCGACACCTACGTCCCCGAAACCGCGGACCTGCGCCGCTTCGGCGGTCCGAAACGGGCGGCGATCGCCTCGGCCGAAGTCCAGGAAGTCGACCCGGCGGGCAGGGTCGTCTGGCGCTGGAACTCCCGCGGGAACATCGCGCTGAGCGAGACCGGGCGCTGGTGGCGGAACGTGCTCAGCAACTCCCGCCGCCGCATCGGTCGGCAGATCTTCGACCCCGTCCACATCAACTCGATCGAGCCCCGCGGCGATGGCGAAGTGGTGGTCTCCACCCGCCACACCGACGCCGTCTACGGGATCGACCGCGCGAGCGGCGAGATCAACTGGAAGCTCGGCGGCACCCGCACCGGTCAGTCACTACAGGTAAGCGGCGACCCCGCGACCAAGCTGCTCGGTGGCCAGCACGACGCGCGAATCGACCGCGGGGGTCGCCTCACCATCTTCGACAACGGCAAGGACCGCCCCCGCCGGCCGCGGGTGGTCTTCTACCGGCTCGATTTGGAGCAAGGAAGGGCGATCTATCGCGGCCAGCTCAACGACCCCGAGGTGGAGCGGAGCCATTGCTGCGGCTCGGCCCGGGAAACCGACGATGGCGGCTGGCTGGTCAGCTGGGGCGACAACCCGCTGGTGACCCGCTTCGACCCCCAGGGGAGGATTGCGTTCCGCCTCCACCTGCCCGCCTCGACCTTCCGGGCGGTGCCGGTGCCGGATGGGGCGACCAGCGTCCGTCAGCTGAGCCAGGGGATGGCCGCTATGCGAGCCGGCCGATGAGCGGCCGGGGCCGCTGAGGGGCGCTCTGCTGGGAAGGGGGAAGCAGCAGGGCGGAGGCGCAGACGAGGGCGAAGGCGGTCACCTGTAGGCCGAGGCCGATCGAGCCCGAGGCGAGGGGGTCGCCGAAGACGATCACGCCGCTGAGGATCTGGGCGGCGCTTGCGACCAGTCCCATCAGCCCGATCGTCTCGATCGCGCCGCCGCGCTGCAGGGCGGCGACGGCGGTGTACTGGGCGAGGGCGCCGCAGACGACGATCGCGGCGAGCCAGGGCGCCAGGGTGACGGGGGAGAGGCCCCCCTCGCCGGTCAGCGCCTTGATCGCCACCCCGGCGAAGGCGAAGAGGGTGCCGGCGATGAGGGCCAGGAGGGCGCCGTGGCGAGCCGTGAGCCGCTGGCGACGCAAGCCCAGGGTGAGGCCCAGGGCGAGCAGCGCGAGCCCGCCCTCGAAGGCAACGATCGTGGCGGGGGCGAATTCGGAGTGGCTGCCGTGGATGCTCGGCAGGGTCAGGGCGAGGAGGGCCAGGCCCGAACCGCCCAGCAGCAGCGCCAGCCACTGGCGCGGCTCGACCCGGTGCCCGAACAGCTTCTGCGAGAGGACGGCGAGGCTGACGGCACCGGCCGCCAACGCTGCCTGGACGAGGGAGATCGGCGCCATCGAGAGCGCGGCGACGTGGATCAGCCAGGCGACGGCGGCGAGCCCCCAGCCCGCCGCGAACCACGGCGAGCCGGCGAGGCGCTTGGCGCTCTGCAGCGGCGCCTGGATCCGCACGTGTGGCACCTGCTGGCAGCCGCGGTGCTTCAGCAGCGCGGCGAGGTTCGCCATCACCGCGCCCACCAGGGCGAGCGCGATGCCGGCTTCGACCGATCCCAGCGCCGGCACTATCGGCTCGGGCTCCTGCGGCGGCGACGGCGCTGCTGCTGCGACGGGGGCCGCGAGCTGGTCTGTTTGGGGCGACCGCCGTGGGCGACCTCGAACTCCCGCACCAGGCCGAGGCTGCCGGCCATGCGGCGGACGTCGTCGGCCTGGTCGGCGAGCACGAAGCTGACCCCGGTCCCGCTGCGACCGGCCCGGCCGGTGCGGCCGATCCGGTGGGTGTAGGCGTCGGAGTCCTCGGGGGTGTCGTAGTTGATGACGTGGGTGATGCCCTCGACGTCGATGCCGCGAGCGGCCACGTCGGTGGCGACGAGGGCGGCGACTTCGCCGTCCTCGAAGCGGGCCAGGGCGCGTTCGCGCTGGCGCTGGCTCTTGTCGCCGTGCATCGCCACCGCCTCGACCTTGCGGCCGCGCAGTCGCTTGACCAGCCGGTCGGCGCCGCGCTTGGTGCGGACGAAGACGATCGTCGGCCCGCACTCGCCGTCCTGCAGCTGGGCGACCAGGTGGTCGAGCTTCTCGCCCTGGCTCTCGACCGGCAGGAAGTGGTGCTCGATGTCGGCCTTGGCCTGCTTGGGCGCGTGGGTGTGGGTGTGGGCGTTACGGGTGTAGGCGGCGGCGAGCTTGCCGGTGGCGCCCTCCAGGGTGGCGGAGAAGAACAGCGTCTGGCGCTCGCGGGGCGTACGCGAGACGATCCGGTCGACGGCGGGCTTGAAGCCCATGTCGAGCATCCGGTCGGCCTCGTCGAGGACGAGGATGCGGATCTGCTCCAGGTTGACGACGCCGCGGGCGATCAGATCCTCGAGGCGACCGGGGGTGGCGACGAGGATGTCTGCCTGGCGCGCTGCCTTGATCTGCGGCCCGAAGCCGACGCCGCCGTAGACGGCGGCGATCTTCAGGTTGCGGGTGGCCGCGATCGAGCGCAGGTCTTCGACGATCTGGCCGGCGAGCTCGCGGGTCGGCGCCAGAACCAGGGCGCCGGTGTCGGCCTCCGGCTCGAGGCGCTCGACCAGCGGGATGCCGAAGGCGAGCGTCTTGCCCGAGCCGGTGGGGGACTGGACCAGAAGGTCGTGACCAGCGAGGGAATCCCGCACAACGAGCTGCTGGACGGGGAAAGGCTTGGTGATGTCACGGCGCGCAAGCGCACGGATGACAGGTTGAGAGATGCCGAGATCGGCAAATGAATCAGTTATGGAAGTGCTCCTTATTTGAACGTCTAGGGAGATCCTGCGGCCCCTAGGCGCCAAGCGGCACGCGGAGGAAACGGAACCTCTCGGGTGGCGATTCGGCCAAACCCGACCTGACCACGGTAGCAGCGAACGTATGGTGCACAGTCCCGATGTCGCGCCTTTGCACAGGAAATGCCCTCAAAGTTGCCCTCATCGCGTCGGCCTTGCTGGTGCTCGGCGCCGCCTTCAGCCCCGTGTCCTATGGGGCCGAATGGGAGGAACTGCCTGTTGCCCCGGCGCTTGGCCCCGCCGTCTCGAGCCATCTCGAGAAGATCGCCGGCCGAGGCGCGCGCCTCGGCAACCAGCCGGGGGTCTTGGCCAAGATCGGCGACAGCATCACCGCGTCGCCGTCCTTCCTGCAGGCGCTGGCCTGCCGGCGTCCTCAACTGGGGGGACGGAGCGAGCTGCGGGGGACGGTGGAATTCTTCGGCACGACCGCGGTGCCGCGGGGCTCGGAGGAAGCCCAGTGCGAGGTGAGCAACAGCTACTCTCGGGTCGGCGTCGCCGCGGTGCCCGGGTGGAGGGCGGTCGATGCCCTGGCGAGGCTCGAAGCGTCTCCCGAATGCGGGGACCTGCCGGCGGTCAGCTGCGAGCTGGAGCTGATTCACCCGTCGGTCGCCCTGATCATGTTCGGGACCAACGACCTGACGGACTTCACCGCGGTCCAGTTCCGCCGCGATCTCTCCCGCGTGGTCCGGCTCGTCTCCGATGCCGGGACGATTCCGGTGGTCAGCACGATCCCGCCCCGGGGGAGGTGGCCGTACTCGCAACGGGTCGCGCGGTTCAACGAGGAAATAGCCGCCCTCGCCGAGAACCGGGCGCTGCCGCTGTGGAACTACTGGCGGCAGATGGTCGAGCCGGGCGTGGTCCACCAGGGTCTGGGCGATGACGGGGTCCACCCGAGCGTTCTCTGTCCTCCCTGCACCGCGATCGACTTCCGGTCCGCCGGCCTGCGACAGGGATATGCCCTGCGGAACCTCGGGGCGCTGTTCGTCCTCGATCGGCTACGCCGTCATGTCCCGCTCGGCGAGGGTGGCTAGGGCCGCCTTGGTGCGGCCGCGGCGGGCGCGGGCCGCGGTCGCCTGCCTGCGACCCTCGCGGACCAGGGCGTAGCTCCCGAGGGCCAGCGCGAAGGTCCCGGTCACGGCCACTCCCCAGCGGACGGGGATCGCCAGGTCGGTCGTCGAGAGCGTGCTCTGCAGGGCGACGAGGAAGGGGATGTGGACGAGGTAGATCCAGAAGCTCGCGTCCGCGAGGTAGCGCAGCACCCGCGACTCCTGGCGCACGTGTCGCGCCAGCACTCCCCAGATGCCGAACAGGGTGAGCCAGCAGACGATGCCGACGGCGAACAGCCCGTAGAAGCGCAGCGCGCCGATTTCGGTCAGCACGCCAGGCGTGCCGACGTTGCCGGTGAAGGCACCGCTGTCGTAGAAGAGGTAGAAGGCCGGCAAGGCGATCAGCACCCCGGCGCCGAGCCGCAGCCAGGCTCCGTGCTTCAGCTGCTCGATCAACTCGCTCTGGCCGCTGAGCAGCCAGCCGAAGACGAAGAAGAGGCTGTAGTAGGCAAACAGGGTGGGGACGGGGATCAGCGAGTTGGACGCCGACCCTCCCGCCACCCAGCCGGATTTGGTGATCAGGATCGCGGCGCTGAACGCGGCCAGGACCGGAACCGCCCACCACGACCTCATCATCTGGCCGAAGCCGCGTTTGACGGCGACCCCGATCTGGGGTGCCCGCTGGATCGCAAGCCAGACCCCGATCGCGACCAGGGAGATCATCAGCAGGTAGGCGATGAACCAGAGGTGCCGCGGCGTGAAGCTGAAGATGTTGGCGAGGTCAAGCTCCCGTTTCGGCGGCACGGTGCCCTTGCGGGGCCAGAGGGCGGCCGCCTCGATGACGAAGAAGTTGGCCAGCGGCACGACCGTCAGCATCCCGACCACAAGCGGCAGCCCGAGCCGGCGAAACCGGGCCCGGACCTGCAGGCCGGCGGTCGATCGCGCCAGCGCCCCGGCGGCGAGGAAGCCGGAGATGGCGAAGAACAGGGGCATGTGCCAGGTGTGGACGAACCAGACGACCGCGTCGACGATCCTGGGATCCCCATCGCCCTTCTGTACGTAGCGAGCAGCGTGGTAGGGGATCAGCAAAAGGATCGCCGAAACACGAATGGCGTCCAGGTGATGGCGACGCTGACTCCCCTTTTCGGACATAGGACAGCGTAGGGCCTGCGAAGGTTCGGCCTGACCCCACCAACAGAAAGGATGGGTCTGACAGGCGGCCAGGATCGACCGCATCCTCTGCAATCATCAACCTTGTGGATCGTCCTCACGTGAAACTGAGCGGTGACATTGAGGGTTCTTATGTTGTCGAGGAGACTCGCAGCGACGGTCGCCTCGTAATTTCGCCCGATACGTCTGCCCAGGCGATCATGGGCCGCCTGGGGCATAAGCCCGCCACGCTCGCGGAGTTCGAGGCTGAGTTCGGGGCTGTCAGGCCCGCCGACGGCGAGGGGTAGTCGTGCCCGTCAAGCGGGGGTTCGCGCCCGTTGCTTTTGACGACCTCGCCTGGCAGGACGATTTGAGCAAGGCGACGGGCAGCGCCAGGCGGATCGGGGAAGAAACCCGCTCCAGGCTGGAGCGCGAGGGCCAAGCGGTAGATGCCCTGTTCGTTTGCGACGAGGATGCGAGGGACGGGACGAGCCTGCCGGGCTGCGTCAAGGTCTACCTGCCGCCGCCAGGTGGACCTCTGGGCCTCGTCTACAGGCTCGCGAAGGGCCAGGATGGGCGGCTCTACCTGGACCATCTGGCCTTCGGAGTGCGCCATCTGCCGCCCGGGGTTCGCGGCGAGACGGTCTATCGCCGCGCACACCGTCGCCTGCACGGTTAGGCGTGTGGCCCCACAACAGAAAACGCCCCGCCGGGGGAGGCGGGGCGCTTCTGGGGTTACTACAGGGAGGAGAGATATGTATCTCTATATATGTGGATCCGTGGGAGGTAGGTGAGCCCGGTTGATGTCGAGTGCGTCGCTGTGGGAAGCAGCGAGGCGATATGTCGACGCGGGGTTCAGCCTTTGAAGTCTTTGTCCTGATCTCCTAGATCGGTTTCCTCTTGCGAATCCTTGAACAGCGTACGAACGTATGTGCGACTTGTGTGTGAGTGGGGTCACAGAGACCCTGCAATTCACGGTCTCTCCGGGGTCTCTACCCGATTTGATCCGAGACGGCTAGATCAAATTCGGTAACCGGTCGCGAGGAAATGTCGCATCTCATTCTGAATCTCGAATAAAAGGCCATGCCGGGGACCTCGCTGTAGCTTTCGGCGGGTGAAGAAGTCCCGGATAGACGCGGTTTTGGCCGACCGTGGCCTCTTTCCCTCGCGCACGGCGGCGGCCGGCGCCGTGCGGGCGGGAGAAGTCCGCATCGGCCAGGACGGGCCGGTGGCGCTGCGGCCGAGCCAGCTGGTCGAGCCCGACGCCAGCCTGGTCGTCGACGAGGGCCCGCGCTACGTCTCGCGCGGCGGCACCAAGCTGGAGAACGCGCTGGAGGCGCTGGGGATCGACGTCACCGGTCGTGACTGCCTCGACGTCGGCGCCTCGACCGGCGGTTTCACCGACTGCCTGCTGCAACGCGGCGCCGCCAGGGTCGCCGCGGTCGACGTCGCCTACGGCCAGCTCGACGTGCGGATGCGGCAGGACCCGCGCGTGCACGTGATCGAGCGCCTCAACGCGCGGGAGCTGGCGCCGGTGGACCTGCCCTTCGCGCCCTCGCTGGCGACGATCGACGTCTCCTTCATCTCACTGACCAAGGTGCTGCCCGCAGTGGCGCGCTGCCTCGAGCCCGGCGGCGAGATCCTGGCGATGGTCAAGCCGCAGTTCGAGCTCGGCCGGGAGCGGGTCGGGCGCGGCGTCGTCCGCGCCGCCGCCGACCGCCGCGAGGCGATCGTCAAGGTCGCCGAGGCGGCGCGGGAGCTGGGGATGCCGGTGCGCGGCTTCGCCTCCTCCGGGCTGCCGGGGCCGAAGGGCAATCGCGAGACCTTCGTCCGCTGCGGCGGCAGCGGCCCTGCGGTCGAGGACTTGGAGGCGGCGGTTGCCGCGGTCGAGGGGGACGGGTGAAGACCGCGGCGCTGATCACCCACTCGCACCCGCCGAGCGCCACCGAAGCGGTCGCGGTCGCGGCCGAGGTCGCCCAAGAGCTGGGCTGGCGCCTGGCGGCGACCGAGGAGGAGCTGGCCAAGCACGGCCCCGCCGGCGAGGGCGTCGACGTCACCGCCGAACACACCCTGCCGGAGATCTGCCTGGTCCTCGGCGGCGACGGCTCGATCCTCCACGCGCTGCGTCGCTACGCCCATACCGAAGTCCCGGTCTTCGGGGTCAACTTCGGCACCGTCGGCTTCCTCGCCGCGGTCGAGCGCGACCAGGCCGCCGAGGGCATCCGCCGCGCCCTGCAGGGCGAGATCGAGACGGTTCAGCTCCCCGGCCTGGAGGTGAAGGTCGACGGCCAGCAGAAGGTCGGGATGAACGACATCACCCTCACCCGCCGCCCGCACGACCGGGTCGCGGAGCTGAGCTACCGGATCGCCGGCGAGGAGGTGGGCCACGTCCGCTGCGACGGGCTCGTGGCCGCCACCCCGGTCGGCTCTACCGGCTACAACCTCGCCAACCAGGGCCCGATCCTGGCCTGGGGCGTCAAGGGCTACGTGGTCTGCTATATCTCGCCGCACTCGCTGACCGCGCGGGCACTGGTGGTCGCCCCGGGCGACATCCTCCACGTCGACAACGCGCCTGACCGCGAGCCGGTCGAAGTCGCCGTCGACGGGGTCAAGGTCGCCGACCTCGACGCCGGCGGCTCGCTCGAGGTCCGCTTCCTCGAGTCGGTCGGCAAGCTGGCGCAGCTCCCAGGCACGAGCTTCTACCAGCGGATTAGAGAGAAGTTCGGGCATTTGGCGGTCTAGAGCCGCCTCTTAAGCCGACCCGGTTGCTTCTTTAGGGTTGCCCGCCATGGAGCGCAAGTGGTGGACCCTCGTCCTGGTCTCGATCGCGACGTTCATGCTGCTGCTCGACGTCACGGTGGTCAACGTCGCCCTGCCGGACATCCAGCGGGAACTGAACGCCAGCCTCTCGAGCCTGCAGTGGGTCGTCGACGCCTACTCGCTGATGCTCGCCGCCTTCCTGCTCACCGCCGGCTCGCTCGGCGACCGGCTCGGCCGGCGGCGCGTCTTCACGATCGGGTTCGGCGTCTTCACCCTCGCCTCGTTCCTCTGCGGGATCGCCGAGAACCCGACCCTGCTCAACCTGGCCCGGGGCCTGCAGGGGATCGGCGGGGCCGGCATGTTCGCCACCTCGCTTGCCCTGATCGGCCAGGAGTTTCACGGCAAGGACCGGGCGACGGCTTTCGGGGTCTGGGGGGCGACGGTCGGCGGCGCGGTCGCGGTCGGCCCGCTGGTCGGCGGCGTGATCACCGAGAACCTCGGCTGGGAGTGGATCTTCTTCGTCAACGTCCCGATCGGGATCGCGGCGATGGTCCTGACCGAGCGCCAGATCGTCAACGTCTCGGCCCAGGACCCCGAGCCGATCGACGTGCCGGGCCTCGTCACCTTCTCCTCGGCGCTCTTCCTGCTGATCTTCGGCCTGATCCGCGGCAACCCGGAGGGATGGGGGAGCCCGCTGATCCTCGCCTGCCTGATCGGCGCCGCGGTCGCTGCTGGCGCTCTTCATCGCGATCGAGCGCCGCACCGCCCACCCGATGCTGGACCTGACCCTGTTCCGCAAGCGCGCCTTCAACGGGGTCTCGGCGGTCGCCTTCTTCCTCTCCGCCGGAATGTTCGCCCTCTTCCTCTACCTGACGATCTACATGCAGGGAGTGCTCGACTACTCGCCGCTGGAGGCGGGGCTGCGCTTCCTGCCGCTGACCGTCCTCGGTTTCGTCGTCGCCCCGATCTCGGGCGCGCTGTCGCACCGGGTGCCGATCCGGATCCTGCTCGGCGTCGGGCTGGCGACCGTAGGCGTCGGGCTGCTGCTGATGCACGGAGTCTCGGTCGACTCGACCTGGACGACGCTGCTGGCGGGGTTCCTCCTCGCCGGGATCGGGATCGGGACGACCAACCCGGGGATCGGGCAGGCGGCGATCGCGGTCGTCCCGGTCGAGAAATCGGGGATGGGATCGGGGATCAACACCACCTTCCGCCAGGTCGGGATCGCCACCGGCGTCGCCGGTCTCGGCGCCGTCTTCCAGGGGCGGGTCGACTCGAAGCTGGGCGACCTGCTGCCGAACGCGCCCGACGGCCTCGGCGAAGCGGTCGCCTCCGGCGGCTCGCGGGCGGTGGCCGAACTGCCGCTGCCGCCGGCGGTGCACGAGAAAGCCGTCCACGCCGCCGACGTCGCCTTCGTCGGCGCCTTCAACGAGATCATCCTGATCGCCGCGATCGGCTCCTTCGTCGGCGCTGCCCTCGGGTTCTGGCTGGTTCGTTCCCAGGACTTCGTCCAGCCCACGGACGGCCCGAGCGAGCCGGCCGGCGGCTGAGGCACTTCCGCGCGAGAGATTCCGCGAAGAATTTCCTTTCTGCGCACCCCACGTGACAACTCACTACGTACGCTTGAATCGTGGCGGTGATGGCGAGAGAAACGTGGAACGACGACCAGCTGGACAAGGCGTTCGACCGGGTCGACGCCGACCTGCGCGAACTCCGCGCTGAAGTTCGTGGGCTGCGTTCGGAGACGGTGAAGGGCTTCGAGCGTGTCGACGACAAGTTCGACGCCATGCAGCGGAACATGACGACCTGGTTCATCGCCATGTTCTCGGCGATTGTCACTTTGGCCGGCGCTGTGATCGCCGCCGCCGCCCTCGGCTAGTCCGCAATGAGCGGGAAACCGCTCCGATCGGTCCGCGGCCGTTGCTACACAGATCCCATGTTGCGCGAGCTGCGAATCGAGAACCTGCTGCTGATCGAGCGGGCCGAACTGCGGCTGGGGGAGGGGCTGAACGCGATCACCGGCGAGACCGGCGCCGGCAAGACCGTCCTCGCCCACTCGCTCGACCTCTTGATGGGCGGCAAGGCGAAAGCCCAGATCGTCCGGCCCGGCGCCCAAGAGGCCTGGGTCGAGGGTGTCTTCGATCTGCCGAAAGGCCTGCTTGACGAGCCGGAGATGGCCGAGCTGGCCGAGCGGCTGCCGGAGGGGGCCGACGAGGTGGTCCTCGGCCGCCGGGTCTCGGCGAGCGGCCGCACCAGCGCTTTCGTCGCCGGCCGCGCCGCCACCGCCGCCGACCTGAAGCTGCTCGGTGGGCGGCTGGTCGCCTTCTTCGGCCAGCACGAGCACCGGCGCCTGACGATCTCCTCGGCCCAGCTGGAGATCCTCGACGGGTTCGCAGGCGAGGAGCACCTGAAGCTGCGCGGCGACTATCGCGACGCCCATCGCGAGTGCGGCAACCTTGGCGCGGAGCTGGCCGAGCTGCGCGAGCGCGAGGGCTCGCGGGAGCGCGACCTCGACCTCTACCGCTACGAGCTCTCCGAGATCGAGGCGGTGGCACCCGCTCCCCGAGGAGCGGGCGGAGATCGCCG
Organism: uncultured Actinomycetes bacterium; assembly: GCA_963850735.1. Classification (GTDB taxonomy): domain Bacteria; phylum Actinomycetota; class Thermoleophilia; order Solirubrobacterales; family 70-9; genus VAYN01. Next base: position 172,318 of record CAWKMK010000005.1, on the reverse strand, counting down.
CCGAGCGCGAGCGGCTGCGCCACGCCGAGGGACTGCGGGAAGCAGCGTCCAGCGCTCATGCCGGGCTCGCCGGCGCCGATGCGGACGGTGGCGGCGCCGCTGCGGCGCTGGCACAGGCCGAAGCCGCACTGCAGGGCGCCGCCGGACTCGACCCGGCGCTCGACTCGCTGGCCGAGCGGGTCGCCGCCCTCGTCGGTCGAGGCCGGCGACGTCGCCTCCGAGCTGCGCGACTACGCCGAGGGCCTCGCCGCCGATCCGGCCTCCCTGCAGGCGATCGAGGAGCGGCTGGAGGCGATCGACCGGCTCGAGCGCAAGCACGGCGGCAGCGTCGAGTCGGTGCTGGCCCACGCCGAGCGCTGCCGCGAGGAGATCGCCCGCCTGGAGGGCGCCGAGGAGCGCAGCGCCGAGGCCGAGGCGGCGCTGGCCGAGGCCGAAGCGCGGCGGGAGGAGCTGGGCGAGGCGCTGAGCGCGGGCCGCGAAGCCGCTGCGAAGCCGCTGCAGGAGCGGGTCGCGGCTGAGCTGGAGCGGCTCTCGATGGCCGGCGCCTCGCTCGAGGTCGTGCTGGAGCCGCACCCCGATGGCTACGGCGCCTCCGGGCGCGAGACGGTCGAGCTGCGGGTCGCCCCCAACCCCGGGATCGAGCCGGCGCCGCTGCGCGACGCGGCCTCCGGCGGCGAGCTCTCGCGGGTGATGCTGGCGCTGAGCGGGCTGGGCCAGGCGGCGAGCGCTGGGACGATGGTCTTCGACGAGATCGACGCCGGGATCGGCGGCAAGACGGCGCGGGTGGTCGGCGAGCGGCTGCAGGCGCTGGGCCGGGACCGCCAGGTGCTCTGCATCACCCACCTGCCGCAGGTCGCCTCTCTGGCCGACGTCCACTTCCGGCTCGAAAAGGACGTCGCCGGCGAGCAGGCGCTGGCCAGCGTCGAGCGCCTCGAGGGCGAGGCGGTCGTCGCCGAGATCCGCCGCATGCTCGGAGCGGAGAGCTCCGACGAGGCTGCTACCCAGCACGCACGCGAGCTCCTAGCGGCGCCTGACCGGCAGCGCGCTCGTTCGTTGCGAGCATTCCAAGCCCCTTCGCCTAGCTCTGGGCCTGGGTGGCCACCGCTAGTCGTCGTCGCCTTCCCGCCCTGCTCGGGCGCAGGAACGGCGCGCGGCCGGATGCGCCGATCGAAGGCACCGCGCGGCTCGGCGAGCGGACCAAGCACCTGGTCAAGCGCCTGCGCCCCGGCGAGGTCGCGGTCATCGACCACGTCGACATCGACCGGATCGCCGCCGAGGAGCTGATCGAAGCCGGGGTGGTGGCGGTCCTCAACGCCTCGCCCTCCTCGCAGGGCCGCTACCCCAACGCCGGGCCGCTGATGCTGGCGGCGGCCGGGATCCGGCTGATCGACGCCCCGGATGCCGATCTCTTCGAGCGCCTCAAAGACGGCGACCGGTGCGGATCGATGGCGAGGCGATCTTCGTCGGCGAGCGACGAGGTGGCGCGGGGGCGGGTGCTGCGCGTCGCCGAGCTCGAACGGGAAATGCAGGAGCACCGGGCGCGGATCGACGAGGCGCTGGCGGAATTCGCCGAGAACACCGTCGCCCATGTGCGCGAAGAGACCGACCTGCTGACCGGCAACATCGACTTCCCGCCGACCCGCGCCTCGTTTCGCGACCGCCACGTCCTGATCGTCGTCCGCGGCGACCGTCACCGCCGCGACCTGAAAGCGCTCCGCGCCTACATCCGCGACATGCGGCCGCTGATCGTCGCCGTCGACGGCGGCGCCGACGGCGTCCTCGAAGCGGGCCTGACGTCCCGACGTGATCCTCGGCGACATGGACTCGGCCGGCGACGAGGCGCTCTGCTGCGGGGCCGAGCTGATCGTCCACGCCTACCCCGACGGGCGGGCGCCGGGACGCGAGCGGCTGCTGGAGGCCGGTCTCGACCACCAGATCGTCCCTGCCGCCGGCACCAGCGAGGACGTGGCGATGCTGATGGCGCACGAGAAGGGGGCGGCGCTGATCGTCAGTGTCGGCGCCCACTTCAACCTGGTCGAGTTCCTCGACCGCAAGCGCGGCGGCATGTCCTCGACCTTCCTCACCCGGCTGAAGATCGGCGAGCGCCTGGTCGACGCCAAGGGCGTCAGCCGTCTCTACAACCCGAGCTCGACCCTGGCGCCGCTGCTCTTCTTCGCCGTTGCCTTCCTCGTCCTGCTGACGATCCTGGTCATCACCTCCCCCGCCCTCAACGACGTCTTCGAACTGGTCTGGCTGAAGATCCGCATCTGGCTCGGCATCGACTGTTATTCAGCGCGAGCCGCGTGGGCACTAGCCTTCGGCCCTTCGATGGGGTACTCCGCCCGCTACCACGCCACCTCGCTGATCGCGGTCTTCATCGCGCTCGCGATCGGGATCCTGATCGGCGCCGAGTTCGGCGGCGACGCGCTGAACAACACCCGCCGCGACCTCGAGCGCAGCCTGGTCGGCAACCTCCAGGACGCCCGCGCTCGCAGGCCGACGACCTGAACGCCGACCTCAACCGCTCCAACGAGTTCGCCGAACGGGTCTACCCGGCGCTGACCCGGGACCGGCTGGAGGGCAGGCGGTTCGCGATCCTCGCCCTCGGCGGCCTGCCGAGCGACATCACCGAGGAAGTCGAGGAGGCGCTGGCCCCGACCGGGGGCCGCCTCGTCGGGGTGGGGGTGGTGCGAGAGCCGGTCGACGTCAACGGCCTCGCCGAAGACCTGGCCAAAACCCGCTTCGCCGACCTGCGCACCGACTCCGACGCCCTGACCGAACTCGGGACCGGCCTGGGGCGCCAGCTGGTGCTCGGCGGCACGCTGCCCGGACGTCGTCCGCGGCCACCTCTTCTCCCGCGCCAGCGGCAACTTCGGCGGCCTCGACGGGGTGATCGTCGTCCGCGACCAGCCGGAAGAGATGGGCCACGGTGCAGGACGCGAAAGACCGACGAGCTCGAGGAAGCGCTGGCGAGCGGCATCACCGCCACCCGCAGTGCCGGCGGTCGGGGTGGAGACCTCGACCGACGATTCGTCCTCGATCTCCTTCTTCCAGTCGAACGGGCTGGCCAGCGTCGACGACGTCGATCTGACGGCCGGCAAGCTGGCGACGGTCTTCGCCCTGCTCGGCGCCGACGGCAGCTTCGGCGTCAAGGGCAGCGCCGACCAGCTGCTGCCGGACCTGCTGACCGAGGGCGAATAGGTGTACTGGGTCGGGCTGCCGCTGGCGCTGGCGATCTCGCTGTTCCTGGTGCCGGCGGGGGCGCGCGGACTGCGCGACGCCGGCCTGGTGCGGGAGAACTACCGCGGCGCGCTGCTCGCCTTCCCGCTGGGGGCGGTGCTGGCGACGGCGGCGCTGGTCGCCCTGGCGCCGCTCGCCTTCCTCGACGACCGCGCCGACCTCGACCTGCTGGTGCCCGACCTGCGGCGCTGGCTGCCCTACCTGCTGGGGATCGCCTTCCTCGGCTTCCTCGACGACTCGCTGGGACAGGGGGCGCGGGCGTCGACCCCGCGCGGCTGGCGCGGGCACTGGGCGAGCGCTGCGGGAAGGCTCGCTCTCGACCGGGGCGATCAAGGCGATCGGGGCGCTGGCGCTCGCCGCCTACGTCGTATCCGGCCGCGGGCTCGAAGACTGGCGCTACCTCGCCGACGTGGCGCTGCTGACCCTCGCGACCAATCTCTTCAACCTGCTCGACCTGCGGCCCGGTCGGGCGGAGAAGGGACTGGTGCTGCTCGGGGGCGGTCTCTGCCTCGGCGCCTGGACCTTCGCGCCGCTGGAACTGCTGGGGATCTTCGTCGGTCCGGTCCTGGTCGGCGCCTGGCTGACGCTGGGGGAGAGGGCGATGCTGGGTGACACCGGGTCCAACCTGATCGGGGCGATCGCCGGGGTCTGGTTATTGACCGCGCTCGGCGCCGACGCGCGCTTGTTGGCGCTGGCAGTGGTCGTCGGCGCTGACGATTTACGGCGAGTTGCGGTCTATTTCGAAGACGATCGAGTCGGTTCCGCCTTTGCGCTGGCTAGACTCGCTCGGCAGAGCATGAGTCCAGGGAACAAAGGCGACACGCGGTTCATCTTCGTCACCGGCGGAGTCGTTTCGGCCCTCGGCAAGGGCATCACCGCGGCGTCGATCGGGCGCCTCCTCGTCTCTCGCGGCTACCGGGTCCAGCTGCAGAAGTTCGACCCCTACATCAACGTCGATCCGGGGACGATGAGCCCGTTCCAGCACGGCGAGGTCTTCGTCACCGAGGACGGGGCGGAGACCGATCTCGACCTCGGCCACTACGAGCGCTTCACCGACGAGAACACTTCGCGAGCCTCGAACGTCACCGCCGGCGCGGTCTACAACTCGGTGATCCGGCGCGAGCGCCGCGGCGACTACCTCGGCGCCACCGTCCAGGTGATCCCGCACATCACCAACGAGATCAAGCAGAAAATTCTTATCGTCGCCGAGTCGCAGTCGGTCGACTTCGTGATCACCGAGATCGGCGGCACCGTCGGCGACATCGAGTCGCTGCCGTTCCTCGAGTCGATCCGCCAGCTGTACACGGACATCGGCCCGAAGCGGGCGATGTTCATCCACTTGACTCTGGTGCCGTACGTCGGTCACGCGGGCGAATTGAAGACCAAGCCGACCCAGCACTCGGTCAACGAGCTGCGCCGGATCGGGATTCAGCCCCATGCGCTGGTCTGCCGCTCCGAAGGCCGTCTCGACCGCGAGATCCGCAGCAAGATCGCCCTCTTCGCCAGCCTTCCCGTCGACGCGGTGATCTCCGCCCACGACGTCGACAACATCTACAAGGTGCCGCTCGTCTTCCGCGCCGAGGGAGTCGACGACCTCGTCCTCGACCACTTCGGGATGGAGGCGCCCTCGCCGGACATGGCCGAGTGGGAGGCGATGGTGCGCCGCGCCGACAACGCCACCGGCAAGGTGCGGATCGCGGTCGTCGGCAAGTACGTGCAGCTCGCCGACGCCTACAAGTCCGTGATCGAGGCACTCGAGCATGGCGGTTTCCACCACGGCGTCGATGTCGAGATCGAGTTGGTCGATTCCGAGAACTTCGAACCGGAGAAGCTCGAGGGCTGCGACGGGATCCTGATTCCCGGCGGTTTCGGCGAGCGCGGCATCGAGGGCAAGGTCGAAGCGGCGCGGATCGCCCGCGAGAAATCGATTCCCTACCTGGGGATCTGCCTCGGGATGCAGATCGCCGTCGTCGAGTTCGCCCGCCACGTCGCCGGCATGGACGGCGCCAACTCGGCCGAGTTCGACCCTGAGACCCCGTTCCCGGTAGTCGACCTGCTGCCGGAGCAGAAGGAGGTCTCCGACATGGGCGGGACGATGCGGCTCGGCGCTGACCCGGTGAAACTGCACGAGGGCACCAAAGCCCGCGAGATCTTCGGCGAGGCCGTCATCTACAAGCGCCACCGCCACCGTTACGAGGTGAACAACCAGCTGCGGCGCCGGCTCGAAGACGAGGGCCTGGTCTGCGGTGGTACCTCGCCGGACGAGCGCCTGGTCGAGATGGTCGAGCTTCCGGACCACCCGTTCTTCGTCGCCTCGCAGTACCACCCCGAGTTCAACTCGCGCCCGAACCGGCCCGAGCCGCTGTTCCGAGAGTTCGTCGGCGCCGCCGTCCAGCAAGCGGGCGAGCGTCCCGCCGACGGCGCGGAGCCGGAGCCGGCCGACGAGCCGGTCGAGGGCGACGTCGGCGTCCGCCGCACCGCCTGAGCCGCGCGGACCCGTTCCCAGTTAAGTTTCGCTCGTGGGTTCCAGGCTGCACGAGCGTTTTGTCCGCTACTGCGAGGTTCGCAGCCCGACCGGGGAGGAGCGGGAGATCGCCGACACCCTCGCCGCCGAGTTGCGGGCAATGGGGCTCGAGGTCAGCGAGGACGACGGGGCTGAGGCCGCCGAAGCCGGTGCCGGCAATCTGATCGCCCGCTCGGCGGGCACCGACGAGGGTTGGCTGATGTTCTGCGCCCACATCGACACCGTCCCGCACCGGGGGCAGGTCGAGGTGGTCGAGGACGAAGGCGTCTTCCGCAGCCGCGGCGAGACGATCCTCGGCGCCGACAACAAGGCCGCGGTGGCGGTCTTCATGGAGCTGGTCGCACGCCACGTCGAACGGCCCGGCCCGGTGGGGATCGAGCTGGTGCTGACGGTCGCCGAGGAGCAGGGCTTGCGGGGAGCGAAGGCCTTCGACGCTTCGCAGCTGCGCTCGAAGGCGGGCTTCGTCCTCGATCATGCCGGGCCGGTGGGTGAGGTGATCGTCTCGACCCCGACCCAGCAGAAGATCCGCGCCGACTTCATCGGCGTCGAGGCACATGCTGGGATCAAGCCCGAGGAGGGCAGCAGCGCGATCGCCGCCGCCGCGGCGGCGATCTCCCGGATGAAGCTGGGGCGGCTGGACGAGGGCACGACCGCGAACGTCGGCCTGATCGGCGGTGGCACCTCCGGCAACGTCGTCCCCGGCCACTGCGCGATCCACGCCGAGGCGCGCAGTCTCGAGGCCGAGCGGGCGGCGGAGGTTGCGGGGAAGATCGCCGACGCCTGCGCCTGGGGGGCAAGCGAGCACGGTTGCGACGTCGACGTGCGGATCGAAGAGCTGTTCCGCGGCTACCAGGTGCCGAAGGAGTCGGCAGCGCTGGGCCTGGCCGAAGAGGGGCTGCGCGCTGCCGGCCTCGATCCGCAGCGGGTCGCGATCGGCGGCGGTAGCGACGCCAACGTCTTCCGCCGCGACGGCTTCGACAGCATCCTGCTCTCCAACGGCACCGACGCGGTCCACACCTCCGACGAGATGGTGCCGGCCCACAGTCTCGACAAGATGCTCGAGGCCTGCGAGCGGATCGTCGCCGCCGCGGCCGAGTAGTGGCCGGCCGGCTGATGCTGCGTCGCGGCACCGTCGTCTCCACCGAGCCGCTGCAGGTCGAGATCGCGGGTGAGCGGCGGCCCGCCTGGGCCGACGAGATCCTGCTGGGGGAGATGCGCGAGGGCGACGAGGTCGTCGTCAACGTCGCCGCCGCTCGACCTGGGCCTCGGCTCGGGCGGCTTCGACGTCGTCCACGTCAACCTCACCCGTGGGTTCGATGGGGACGGGGTGAAGGGCGACGCCCACGTGATGAAGCTGAACTACACCTCGCTCCAGCACCCGGTCGAGCCCGTCGAGGGGAAAGGTATTGACCTGTTCCTTTCTGGCTCAGAGCAACGAAAAGGAACAGACGAAGGGGCCGTGGCGGTTCCGGTTGCGGTGCTGCCGCTGCACGGGCATCTCGCGCCGGCCGCCTGGGCGGCGGCGCAGACCGCGCCGGGGCTGCGGGTCGGCTACGTGCAGACGGGAGGCGGGGCGCTGCCGGGTTCGCTTTCGCGGGATGTTGCCCAGCTGCGGGACCGCGACCTGCTTGCCGGCCACGTCACCGCCGCCCCCGCCTACGGGGGCGAACGCGAGGCGCTGAGCGTCGTCGGCGCGCTCGACGCGGCTGACGAGTTGGGCTGGGACGCCGTTCTCGTCGGCCCCGGTCCCGGAATCATCGGCTCCGACACCGCCTACGGTCACGGCGGCATGGCGGCTCTGGACAGCGCCCACGCCGCCCTCGGTCTCGGTCTGCCGACGGCGCTCTCTCCCCGGCTCTCCTCTGCCGACCCGCGGGAGCGGCACCGGGGCCTGAGCCACCACACGAAGACCGTCCTCGATCTCCTCCTGGCCCCCGTCGACGTCGTACTGCCCGAGGGCGCCGAGGCGCTCGCGGACGACCTTGCCGGCACCGAGCACCGCTTCCACATCGTCCCGGCCGACCTCGAGGGCTACGCAGCCTCGGGGCTGCCGCGGAGGACGATGGGCCGTGACTTCGAGGAGGACCGACTGTTCTTCGCCGCCCCGCTCGCCGCGGGAACCTTTCTTGCGGGGAGAGGTTTGTAAATACGCGGGGAGAAACCCGCGCCATGGCCATCGCGATCAAGCCACAGGCGCCGAGCCCTGCCGCCAGGCCCGGCGCCGACGCCCGCTTCGAGAGCCTCGTCCTCGACTTCCTCTCCTACCTGGAGCTGGAGCGCGGGCTCTCGCGCAACACGCTCAACGCCTACCGGACCGATTTGCTCCAGTACGGCGAATACCTCAGCGCCCACGACCGCGACGCGCTGGAGGCGAGCGGCGCCGACGTCGCCGACTTCCTCGCTGAGCTGGCGACCGGAGAGGGGCGCCCGGCCTGCTCTGCCGCGACCATCCACCGCAAGGCCGCCTGCCTGCGCTCCTTCTATAAGCACCTGCGCCGCGACGAGCTGATCGGCGACGACCCGACCGCCCACCTCAGCGCCCCGCGCCGGGCGAAGAAGCTGCCGCACGTCCTCAACTACTCCGAGGTGCAGAAGCTGCTCGCCTCGCCGAAGGGGAGCGAGCCGACCGCGCTGCGCGACCGGGCTCTGCTGGAGGTGATGTACGCCTGCGGGCTGCGGGCCTCGGAGACGATCGGGCTGGAGCTGGGCGACGTCGACCTGCGCGAGGGCTTCCTCCGCGCCCGAGGCAAGGGCTCGAAGGAACGGCTGGTGCCGCTCGGTCGCCAGGCGATCGCGGCGATCAACGGCTACCTGCGCGGCGGCCGGCCGAAGCTGATCGGCGATCGCCACGAGCCGAAGCTGTTCGTCAACTTCCGCGGCGGGCCGCTGACCCGCCAGGGGCTCTACAAGATCGTCCAGCGCCACGCCCGCGACGCCGGCCTCGCGGGCAAGATGAGCCCGCACACGCTGCGCCACAGCTTCGCCACCCACCTGCTCGCCGGCGGCTGCGACCTCCGCGCCGTGCAGGAGATGCTCGGCCACGCCGACATCGCGACCACCCAGATGTACACGCACCTCTCGGGCGACCGCCTCAAGGAGGTCTACTTCCAGGCGCACCCCCGCGCCGCCGAGTAGATAGAACTCGGGCATGCCCGAGCTGCCCGAGGTCGAGACCGTCGTCAGGCAGCTGGAGCCCGAGGTGGAGGGCCACCGGATCGAGGAACTGGAGGTGCTGGACGCGCGCTGGTCGCGGCCGGTGCCGCCCGGGAAGCTGGGCAAGGCGGTCAGCGGCGCGACGATCGAGCGTCTGGGTCGGCGCGGCAAGTACATCCTCATGGGCCTCGACGGAGCGCGGACGCTGGTCATGCACCTGCGGATGACCGGCAACCTGGTCCTGCGCGAGGGAGACGAGGTGCTCGACCCCTCCGAGGGTCGCCGCCTCTACGAGAGCGAGCGCTCGACCGAGGAACGGCACCTGCGCGCCCGCTTCGTCCTCGACGACGGTCGCGAGCTCTGGTTCACCGACCCGCGCCGTTTCGGCGAGGCGTTCCTGATCGCCGACGACAGGCTCGACGAGCGCTTCGCCAAGCTCGGCGTCGAGCCCTTCGCGCCGGAGTTCACGCCGCAGTCTCTGGGTGAGATGGCGGCGGGACGGACGGTGCCGCTGAAGTCATTCCTGCTCGACCAGTCCAAGGTCGCCGGGGTGGGCAACATCTACGCCGACGAGGCGCTCTTCCGGGCCGAGCTGCACCCGCTCTCTCCCGCCGGCTCGATGAAGCCCGAGCACCTGGAGGCGCTGCGCGACGCGGTCGTCGCCGCACTGGAGGCCGGGATCGAAGCCGGCGGCTCCTCGATCGACGACTACCGCGACGCGCGCGGCGAGAAGGGCTCGATGCAGGACGAGTTCCTCGTCCACACCCGCGAGGGTGAGGACTGCCATCGCTGCGGCGGGACGATCGTCCGCATCGTCGTCGGCGGTCGCTCGACCTACTTCTGCCCGGGCTGCCAGGTGCGGCTGCGGAAGCGGTCGAAACGGCGGAGGGCGCGCAAATAACGTCCGCTCCGTCGGTCATCTTTGGTTTCGTGGCCGGGACCACGGTCAAGACCGAGGCGATCGTCCTCCGCAGCATCCGCTACGGCGAGGCGGATCGCATCCTCCATCTCTACTCGAAGACCACGGGAAGGATCGGGGCGATCGCCAAGGGTGCGCGCAAGCCGAAATCCCGCTTCGGCGGCCGCCTGGAGCCGTTCTTCCGCCTCGACCTGGTCCTGCACGAAGGCCGCGGCGACCTGATGACGGTGACCAGCGCCACCACGCTCGACGGCTACCCGCGCCTGCGCTCCTCCGGCGCCGCCCTCACCGCCGGCGCCCGCGGCTGCGACGCGGTCCTGCGCCTGCTTGCCGACGGCGGGCCGAACCCGCACGGCTACAACCTCCTCTGTCGCTACCTGGCACTGCTCGACGACCCCGGCCAGTCCCGCGCCGCGGAGCTGGAGACGGCCCTCGCCTTCCGGCTGAAGCTGGCGCTGGCCGCCGGCTTCTCCCCCGAGCTTGCCTCCTGCGCCCGTTGCGGCGAGGCCGAGCACCTGGTCGGCTTCTCCGGCGCCGCCGGCGGGGTCGTCTGCGGCGGCTGCGAGGCAGGCTCCTTTCCACTCAGCGAGGAGGCGCACGGGTTCATGGTCGAGGGGCTGGCGAAGCCGCTCAGCGAGGCGCCTGAGGCCGAGCTGCGGGCGTTGCGGCAGGTTGAGCGGGCCGTGGGGGAGACGCTGGAGCATCACGCGCACGTGCAGCTGCGCGCCGCCGCTTAGACTCGGGCTGTGACCGCCACCGCTGTTTTCGAGGACCGCATCTCCGCCTGGGAGGAGGAGTTCCTTTCTCCGCAGGCCACGCGGTCCTACCCGGCGCGGCGGAAGGTGGAGGAGGCGGACAGTCCGCTGCGGACGCCGTTTCAGCGGGACCGGGACCGGATCGTCCATTCCAAGTCCTTTCGGCGGCTGAAGCACAAGACGCAGGTCTTCGTCGCTCCCGAGGGCGACCACTACCGGACCCGGCTGACCCACACGCTGGAGGCCTGCGGCATCGCCCGCACCGTCGCTCGCGCGCTTGGCCTCAACGAGGATCTGACCGAGGCGATCGGGCTCGGCCACGACCTCGGGCATCCGCCCTTCGGCCACGCCGGCGAGGAGGCGCTCGACGCGGCTCTGCGGGACCACGGTGCCGGCGGCTTCCGCCACAACGAGCACTCGCTGCGGGTGGTCGAAGTGCTGGAGCGCGACGGGCAGGGGCTGAATCTCACCGAGCAGGTTCGTGACGGCATCCTCAACCACACCGGGTCGCGCAAGCCGGCGACGCTCGAGGGGCAGATCGTTCGCCTGGTCGACCGCGTCGCCTACATCAACCACGACATCGACGACGCACTGCGAGCCGGCATCCTCAGCCCCGACGACCTGCCGGCGGAGGAGATCGAGCTGCTCGGGCCGACCGGATCGCAGCGGATCGACACCCTGGTCCGCGACATCGTCGATCGCTCCGCTGGCGCCGAGGAGATCAACCAGGGAAGCGAGGTCGGCGGGGCGATGCTGCGCCTGCGCAAGTTCATGTTCGACCGCGTCTATCTCGGGCCGGAGGCGCGCCGCGAGCACGACCGCGTCGAGCGCACCATGCGCGGCCTCTTCGAGCACTACGCCGCCAACCCGGCCGAGGTCCCCGGCCGCGATCCCGGAGCCGAGCGACCTGCAGCGGATCACCGACTACATCGCCGGGATGACCGACCGCTTCTGTATCGCCAAGTTCACCGAGCTGACGATCCCGGAAGAGTCGCGGTTCTGATGGCGCTGATCTCTCCCGAGAGCGTCGACCGGGTCAAGCAGGCCGCCGACATCATCGAGGTCATCTCCGCCCACACCGACCTGCGCCGCCAGGGCGCTCGCTACGTCGGCCTCTGCCCCTTCCACGACGAGCGCACCCCCTCGTTCTCGGTCGAGCCGCAGGAAAAGCTCTACCACTGCTTCGGCTGCGGGGTCGGCGGCGACGTGATCAAGTTCGTCGAGGAGAAGGATGGGCTCAACTTCGCCGAGGCAGTCGAGCTGCTGGCCGATCGCTATGGGGTGGAGCTGGAGCGCGAGCAGGAGGACCCGCGGGCCGAGGCCAGGCGCCAGCAGCGGCGCCGGCTGGAGGAGTTGCTCGACCGCGCCGCTGCCTTCTACGGCAACGTCCTCTGGGAGTCGAAGGAGGCCGGCAAGGCCCGCGACTATCTCGCCGAGCGAGGTCTGGGCGAGGAGGTGCTGCGCGCCTTCGGAGTCGGCTACGCCCCCAGCGCCTGGGACAAGCTCCTGGTCGCCGGCCAGCGCGCCGGCTTCGGCGTCGAGGAGATGCGCGGGGTCGGCCTGGTCCAGCGCGGCCGCCAGGGCGGCGAGTACGACCGCTTCCGCGAGCGGATCATGTTCCCGATCCGCGACCGCCGCGGCCGGGTGCTCGGCTTCGGCGGTCGGGCGATGCGCCCCGACCAGGGCGCCAAGTACGTCAACACCGCCGAGACCGACTTCTTCCACAAGAGCCAGATTCTCTACGGCGTCGACCGGGCCAAAGCGGCGATCGCCAAAGCCGGCCGCGCGGTGGTGGTCGAGGGCTACACCGACGTCCTCGCCCTCCACCAGGCTGGGATCGAGGAGGCGGTGGGGGTGATGGGGACGGCGATCACCCCCGACCAGGTCGCCGCGCTCTCGGGGATGGTCGACGAGGTGGTGCTGGCGCTCGACGCCGACGCGGCCGGGCAGGAGGCGATGCTGCGCGCCCAGACCGTTGCCGCGGGACGGCGGATGCGACTGCGGGTGGCGGCGATGCCGGCCGGCGAGGACCCGGCGGAGATGATGGCCGCGGCCGATGGCGCCGAGCGCTTCGGCGGGTTGCTGGAGCGGGCCGCGGAGCTGACCGCCTTCCAGGTCGGCCTCGTCCTCGACCGCACCGACGTCGGCTCGCCGGTGGAGCGCGACCGGGCGCTGGCCGAGGTAGCGCCGGTCCTGGCCGGGATGGGGGAGACGGCGGGCCGCGAAGACCTGGTCCGGCGGGTCGCTGAGCGTCTCGACCTCGACCCGGCGATGGTGATGGGCAGGGTCGTCGCCGCGACCCCGGCCAGCGGCGGGCCACAGCAGGTGCAGACCGCGCCGCGGGGACAGGCAGCGCCGCCGCCCCAGCGCCGCCCGGCCGAGCTGACCTCGCGCGAGCGCCGCGAGCGGGCGCTGCTGGCGATGTGCATCGCGCTCCCGGCTGAGGGAAAGGAGTACCTCGCCCGGCTGACCGACGCCCACCTCTCGCCGACCGGTCTCCGCGCCGCCACCTGGCTCCGCGACCACCCGGAGGACCCCGCCTCCGACCTCCCGCATGACGACGGCGAGCTGGCCGGACTGATCGCCGAACTGGTGATCATGTCCCGCGAGGAGCCTTCCTCCCACGAAGCGATGGAGCTCAACTTCCTCCTCCTCGATCAGCGTCGCCTCGAGGCCGAGATCGCCGCCGCCGGCGAGCGCGGCGACTACGAGCGCCGCGCCGCTCTCAGCCGCGAACGAGCAGCCCTGGTCGAGCGAATCGCCCATTCGGAGCGCCCTGCGGGGAGCGTTTAGGGAGCTTCAGCGCCGCATCTTTCTGTCTGCGTCGTTTGTGATGATCTCGATGTGGACAAAGAGTTCCGGGAAAAGTGCTTGGGAGAGGGCCTGTCGCTCGAAGCGATCGGCAAACGCGTCGGCAAGCACGAATCGACGGTCAGCTATTGGTTGAGGAAGCACGGGCTGGCAGCGGGCAAAGCCGAGAAGCACAGTCCCAGGGGCGCGCCGGACCGGGAAGAGATGGAGCAGCTGCTGGCCGCCGGCCTGTCGTTGCGCGAGATTGCGCAGCGGTTGGACCGTAGCCTGGCAACGGTTCGGCATTGGGTGAGGAAGTACGGCCTTAAGCCCAACCGCTCGGCGCAAGCGTGGCGCGGAGGATGGATCACGCGAAATAGTCTCCGGATGCCAACGCCATGGTGAGACCAACTTTGTGCGTGAGGGCCGTGGCTACTACCGCTGCAAGCGGTGTCGGGTGGAAGCAACTGCGCGGAGGCGCCATCGATTGAAGCGCATTCTGGTCGAGGAAGCGGGCGGGAAGTGCATCCTCTGCGGCTACTCGCGGTGTGTCAGGGCTCTCGAGTTTCATCACCTCGACCCGAAGACGAAGGAGTTTCAGCTTGCCCATTGTGGCCGGACCCGCTCTCTCGCGAAGCTCCGAGCTGAGGCGAGCAAGTGCGCCCTCCTATGCTCGAACTGCCACGCAGAGGTGGAGGCAGGAATTAGCGTGGTGCCGCTAAATTCTGTTCCCGAAGCTGATCCGGGGTAGCTCAGACCGGCATAGCACGGTCCGGGGTAGCTCAAGGGCAGAGCGATTCGACTGTTAATCGCTAGGTTGTGGGTTCGAGTCCCACCCCCGGAGCTTTTAGGCGGTGGCGCGGTTCGTCAGCGCCAGGCGCTCGACCAGCTCCGCCCCTCGTGCCGCACCGTCGTTCGCCCGCCCCCAGGCGGCGATCTCCTCGGCCTTCGCCGTGAAGCCTGGCTCGTGCAGCAGTCGCCGCGTCGCCCACCGCAACGGCGCCGGCCGGCAGAGCCGCCACGGCAAGGAGAGCCCGGCGCCGGCCCAGTCGACCCGCATCGCCGTCTCACTCATGTCGCCGATGATCGGGCAGACGAGGACCGGGGTGCCGGCGCCGAGGGCGCGGGCGACGGTGCCGTGGCCGCCGTGGGAGACGACCAGCGAGGCGGCCGGCATCAGCTGGCTGTAGCTGAGCCATTCGACCAGGGTGGCGTTGGCCGGCACCTCGATCGGGCGCTGCGGGGCGACGCGGTTGGTCGTCGCCACCACCCGCACCGGCTCCTCGGCCAGCGCCGCCAGCGCGGTCCGCACCAGGTGGTTGTCGGAGTCGTGGGCGGTGCTGGGGGCGACGAGGACGAGCGGGTCGTCGCCCGGCGGCAGCTCGATCTCGGGATGCGGCACCTCGAAGGTCATCGGGCCGGTGATCTCCACCCCCGGCGGCCAGTGGCGCGGGTACTCCAGTTGGGGATAGGTGGCGACCAGGGCGAGGTCGGGGCTGATGCCGCCGTGGAAGCGGTCGATCGGCGGCAGGTCGAGACGGGCGCGCTGGATGTTGAGGTCTCGCCGTCCCTGCTCAAGTCCGACCCGCAGCGCGCGGTCATGCCCCGCCCGCCAGAGCCTGCGGCCGAGGCCGGTCCGCGGCGGCCGCAGGCCGATCGCGAAGAAGGGGAGCCCCGGCTCGACCACCGGGTAGATGTGGGGGATCAGCGTCGCCAGCGGGACACCCGCGCGCTCGGCGGCGAGGGTGGGGGCGAGGGTGAGGATGTCGCTGACCACCGCGTGCGGCCGGAACTCGTCCAGCAGCGGCTCGCAGCGCCCGCGCCGCCTCGGCCGCGTGCTGGCCTTCGGCCGAGTCGGGATCCGGCGGCGGGAACATCCGGTATTCCTCGGCCGCGGCGAAGCCCAGGCCCTCGCCCTCGACCGCCGTCCGCCGCTCCTCCCAGGTCTCGATCACGACCTCGTGGCCGCGCGCCGCGAGCGCCTTGCCCAGCGCTATCGCCGGGAAGACGTGCCCGGCGTCGCCGAAGGCGCCGATCAGTATCCGCAGGCGCTTGCTCACGCCCGAACGCCGCTAGGGCGTGTCCAGGCCCTCGCCGGGACGGGTGAAGACGACCTCGGGGACGTGGCAGTTGCGCGAGGTGCGCAGCAGGAAGCGGACCGCCTCGCCCAGATCCTGCGGGCGGATCATCTCCTCGGGCGGGATCTGGCCCTGGACGAACTCGGTCATCGGCGTCTCGACGAAGCCCGGCGCCAGCGCCGTGCACTGGATCCCGGCGCCGCCCGCCTCGCGGTGGGTCGACTGGGTGAAGTTGATCACCGCCGCCTTGGTCGCGGCGTAGATCGAGAGCCAGGCCTGACCACCCTTGCCGGCGATCGAGGCGGTATTGACGATCAGCGCCTTGCCGTGCTCGGCGCCGGCCTGCGCGCAGCATCGGCAGCCCCTCGCGGGTGCCGAGGATCAGCGCCCGCAGGTTGACCGCCAGCTGCATGTCGAGGTGCTTGGTCTGGATCTCCTCCATCGGCGCCCCGATCCCGACCCCGGCGTTGTTGACGAGGGCGTCGAGCCGCCCGTACTTCTGCCGGTGGGCGGCGAAGATCGCGACGACGTGGTCCTCCTCGGCCATGTTGGCCGGGATCGCCTCGACCTCGAAGCCCTCGCCGCGCAGCCCCTCGGCGGCTTGCTCGAGCTTCTCCGGTCGGCGGGCGGAGACGGTCAGGGCGTAGCCCTCTTCGCCGAGCGTCCGCGCGATCGCGAGCCCGATCCCGCTCGAAGCCCCGGTTACCAGTGCAGCCCGCTCAGCCATCCCAATCTCCTCTCGTCGAGAACCCTGGGCACCCTATCTCTCCATAACATGCCGCCGATGCGCGCCCCCCGCCTCGCCCCAGCGCTGCTTGCCCTGCTCGCGGCCGGGGCCCTGCTCGCCGGTTGCGGCGGCGATTCCGGGGCCGGCGAGTCGACGATGGCCGGCGGGGAAACCGCCCCGAGTCGGCAGGCGCCGCCGAAGTCCGAGTTCCCCAGCGCCAAGAAGAGAACTCTGCGGCAGGTGCTGAAGGCCGCCGACGGGCCGGCGGAATTGGCGATCACGCCGGGTGCCGAAGTCTTCTACCCGGGCGTCAACCGCTACCCCTTCAACGTCGCCGATCGCGAGAGCGGCGGCATCGTCGACGCCGAAGTCGCCCTCTACTTCGCCAAGGTGCCGAGTCCCGGTCCCGGAGCCAAATCGAAATCCGGCAACCGCGGCTCGGCGGCAAAAGCCGAATCGCAGGCCCTCGACCAGCCGGCCGTCGGCCCGTTCCCGGCCTCGATCGAAAGCCTTGTGACTAAGCCGGCCTTCCGCGCCGACTCGACCGCCGAAGACCCGGACGCGGCTCGGGTCGTCTACTCCGCTCAGCTCGACCTGCCGAGCGCCGGCGACTGGCGGATCGCGGCGATCGTCAAGGAAGACGGTGAGCTGAGGGGCACGCCGCTGCCCAGCGTGGCGGTGGGCGAGTTCAAGCGGATTCCCCGGCCGGGGCAGAAGGCCCCAGTCATTCACACCCCGACCGCGCAGGACGTCGGTGGGGATCTGTCGAAGATCACCACGCGCATACCCCCGGACACGCAGAACAAGGTGGATTACGCGGAAGCACTGGGCAAAGAACCGATCGTGCTCTTGTTTGCGACCCCCGAGTTCTGCCAGAGTCGGGTCTGCGGACCCGTCGTTGACGTGGCCGAGCAGGCAAAACAGGAATACGGAGACAAGGCAGCCTTCATCCATATGGAGATCTACAACGACAACGATCCGGCCAAGCGGGTGCGGCAGCAGGTGCGTGCATTTCCACCTGCCGAGCCGAGCCGTACCTGTTCACGATCGACCGCAGCGGAGTCGTGCGCGCCGCGGTCGAGGGGGCCTTCGGGCTCGATCTGATGCACGGTGCGATCGACAAGGCGGTCGCCGGATGAACGAGAAAGCCGCCACCGAGGAGGAGCTGCTGCAGTCCTTCGCCGAGGAGGCGAAGCGCCGCTGCGACGTGATCGCCGCCGGGCTCGCCACCGCCACCACGGACTTCGAGACGATGCGCGCCGAAGCCCACGCTCTGAAGGGGACCGCGAGCGTCGTCGGCCTTCGCCGCCTGGCCGAGCTCGCCGGCCTGATGGAGTCTGACCTGGCCGAAGCGAAGAAGACCGGCACGATCCGCGGCGGTCGCGACCACCAGATCGCCGACGCCGCCAAGGCTCTTGCCGAGGGCGCCGCCGCGGCCGCCAAGGGCGAAGAGGAGCCGCCCGACGTCGGCCGCTCGCTGGCCCAGCTCTTCAGCGCTTAGGCCCGTCGGCCCGCGCTACGCTCGCGTCTGCGGGGCGGTAGCTCAGTTGGTTAGAGCACGGGACTCATAATCCCTTGGTCGCTGGTTCGAGTCCAGCCCGCCCCATATATCGTCTTCGCGATGAATCGGAGGAGTCGTCTCAGTTTGATACTTACCGGGCTTCTCCTTGCTGGGCTGGCAATGTCCGCATTTGTTGCCGAGGGGAGTGCTCGACAGGACCGCTTTATACCTCCAGCCCGAAGAAGCGTTTCGGTGATCGATACCGCGACCAATCGGCCGGCTGCGAACCCCATCAAGGTCGGCCCCTACGCGAGCTCGATCGCAATCAGTCCTGACGGCAGCCGTGCATACGTGGTCACCTCCGGCAATGGCAGTGTCTCGGTAATCAACCTCGCCACCAACCGGGTGGCCGTCAAGGCGATAAAAGTCGGTCTCTATCCCGAAGGAATCGCGATCAGCCCCGACGGCGAACGCGTTTACGTCGCCAACTACGGAAGCAACACCGTGTCGGCCATTTCCACCGCGACGAACACGGTGGTAGCCAGAGCGATCAGTGTCGGCCGCGGGCCAACTGGGATCGCGGTCAGCCCTGAAGGCGAACGCGTCTACGTCACCAACTCACGCGACGGCACCGTCTCGGTGATCGACACTGCCGGCAATGAGGTCGCCACCGAGGCGATCAAGGTAGGCCGGGTCCCGCAGGCGCTCGCCGTGACGCCCGACGGCAAACGCGTCTACGTCGCCGACATGCGCGACGACGCCGTCTCCGTGCTCGACACCGCGACCAACAAGGCAGACCCCAAGGAGATCAAAGTGGGCGACGGTCCCTCTACTCTCGCAGTCACCCCCAACGGCCGTCGCCTCTACGTTGGCAATGCGAAGGACGACACCGTTTCGGTGATCGACACCGCGACCGGAAGGCCGGCCTCCAGGGCGATCGAGGTTGGGCACAGACCTACGGCGATCGCCATCAGCCCGGTCGCCAAGCGTGCGTACGTAACCGGCCTCAGCGGCAGCCTCTCTGTGGTCAACACCAAGACCAACAAGCCCGCGGACAAAGTGCTCGGGATCGGCCCGTTTCCCCTCGCAATCGCGATCAGTCCTGACGGCACCCGCGCTTACGTCGTCCATAACTAGGTTGGCGCATTTGTCGTCGCGAGCCCGCCCCAGTGCCCGGGGAGCGTCACGTGAACTCTGGCCCGAAATTTGTCCCCGATTCCAACGAACTCAGGCGAACTCCCTGGACAGGATCGGCTCTCTCGCGCCATATCTGGCCCTGTGACCACCTTCCAGCCCGACTCATAATCCCTTGCTAGCTGGTTCGAGTCCAGCCCGCCCCATTTATTACCGGAAGAGCCCTTCTACCGATCGCCGAAAAGAAGGCGGGTCGATTGCGGGGAACCGGTACAACTCCGGCTCGATTGAGTCGAACTGCGCCAGTGCATCGGCCGGGGCGACCAATCCACTGGCGATCATCTCCTTCACGTCGAGCAAATCCTGCGCGTGGCCGCGCTCTGCCTTGGAGAGAGCCTGGGCCACCGGATCGAAGTGATGGAAGGAGATCGTGCCCTCTCTGCGGATGAAGGGACTTCTCTCCTCCCAGCCGTCAGGGACCGGAATGAAGTCGGATGGGGCGGCTAGCTCGACATTGAGGTTCAATCGCTCCTTCAGCTTCGGGATCTCGCGGAGGAGCTGGTCCTGGTCCGGGATCACCTTGATGTCGACGTCGATCGTGCTCGCCCGCCAACCGTGGAGGACCGCAGTGGCGCCACCGGTGAGGTAAATCCGACCCTCGACTTTGGCGGCGCGCCCGAGTGCGCGCATGAACTCCTCGATCTGTGCCGCGTCCGCTAGGGCGCGCATTGGGCCGTTCGCTCGAAACTGACGAGCCGGCTAATCAGCGCGTTGTACGCGGAGTGAGCAGCGTCACCGGTCTCGCGCGCCAGATGCAGATAGAGCTTGTGCTCAGGGGATTCGATGGGCGAGGACAGTCCAATGCCGACCGATCGCAAGCGACTCGCCCCGATCGATACGAGCAGCGCCTCAGTCGTTTCCCTGCCGGCATTCAGATCTGCGACACCGCGCTCGATGAGGTCGCTGCCTGGAAGCGCCCGCATGCTCTCGGCGATGGTGTTCATCGGATCGAGATTAGCGATCCCGCGCCTAGCGGCCATCCATTGCGGGCCATAAATACTCTGTCCCGAAATTTGTCCCCGACTACAGCGAACTCATTGACGTTCGATGTAGGCGATTTCCACGAGGTATACGCGGGGGCCGTTTTCGTAGGCCAGCTGCGAGGGGACGATCAGCTCTCTCAAACCACCCGCCTTGATGCCCTTTAACCCCGGTTCCCAGCCATCGACGAGTTCTCCGATCTGCCACGTCAGGCGCCACGGGCTCCGCTGTGACCAATTGCGTTCGCGCTGCTCGCCGGTCCCATAGTCGAAGTCGACGTATCTCACGGCAAAGACGTCGCCGGGTCGTATCGGGGCGCCGGAACCTTCGCGGAGGTCCTTGACCACCACCTTGTCGGGGGAAATTCCCTTGGGTATCAG
Source organism: uncultured Actinomycetes bacterium (assembly GCA_963850735.1). GTDB lineage: Bacteria > Actinomycetota > Thermoleophilia > Solirubrobacterales > 70-9 > VAYN01. Next base: position 152,076 of record CAWKMK010000005.1, on the reverse strand, counting down.
CAGGCGGTCGGCGGATTCGCCGGCTGCCTTCTTCAGACCGACCCAGTCGCCGGAGTAGGCCTGGACCGGCTGGTTGTCTTCGGCCTTGAGGCTTTCGAGCCACGTCTGCCCGCTCGAGGTCGAATTCTCTCCGGACCCTCCGCAGCCCACCAGGAGCAAAGCCAGCCCGATCGCAAGCAAGAACCTCACTGCGGCTCGATTTTGTCCACCTTCACCAGGTAGACGCGGGCATTGTTCCCGTAGGCCAGGCGCGCGGGCACGATCAGCTCCCGCAACCCGCCTGCCTTGATTCCCTTCAGGCCGGGTTCCCAGCCGGGCACCCGTTCCCCGGTGCCCCAGATGAGCGAGCCGGCATCCACCCAGGTGGATCCACCTTCATCTTCCGGTAGGGGTTCGACCACCTCTTCGCTCTCGTAGTTGAAGCTGATGTAGTGCGAAATGAAGATGTCCCCGGGCTCGATCGCCGGGCCTTTGCCCACTTCGAGGTCCCTGATTACGACGTGGTCGGGGGAGGGGCCCTGCGGCACGATCAGTTTGTCTGCGTGACTGCCCGCAGCCCGCTTCAGCTTCGGCCAGCCTCCCTCTGCCGCCTGGACCGGCACTTCCTCGGGCGGCGCGGAGGCGGTGGCGGTGCTGTCGGTCGCGCCCGTTGCCGAGCCCTCGTCGGAGCTGCCACAGGCGGCCAGCTGGAGGAGCAGGGCGATGGCTACGGCGAGGACGGCGGCGGCTCGCATGCCGAAAGCTTAGGAGAAACTGAGCGATCAGGAAGCGGTCGACAGATAACGGGCCACCGCCTGTGCCCGGTTCGCGACTCCCAGCGCCCTGAGGATCTTTCGCACGTGCCACTTGACGGTGCTCTCGGTGAGGTACAGACGCGAAGCGATCTCGGCGTTGCTCAGCCCTTCGGCGACGAGGGCGAGGATCTCCAGCTGGCGGCTGCCGAGGAGCTTGCCGAGTTCGGCGTCGCGGGCCCGGCCGGGGAAGCCGTGCAGCTCCGCTGCCCGGCGACCGAGATCGCTGGCGGTCTGGTGGAGGACCTCGGCGGCGGCGCGCAGCTCGGTCACGTCCTGGGCGGTCCCGGTGAGGCGGAGCGCGTTGCCGGCGGCGTCGGCGGTCAGCTCGGCGCGGCTGTGGAGCCGGCGCACCCGTCCGTCGGGCCTGATGATCCGGTACTCGATGTCGACCGGGGTGCCGGTTTGGACCGCCTGCTCCATCTCGGCTTCGACTCGCGCCCGGTCTTCGGGATGGATATACTCGGTGTTGCTGGGTTCGTAGTGCCCGTCGAAGTCCTCGGCGGTGATCCCGTAGATCGCGTAGAGACCCTCCGAGCAGGTGAGTCGATTGCTCGGGATGTCCCACTCCCAGCTGCCGATCCGGGCGATCCTCTCCGCCTCGGCAAGCCGCGTGCGGCTGCGCTTTCCCTCCTCTTCGATCCGCCGCCGCTCGGTGATGTCGGTGACGAGGACGAAGAAGCCACGGACCTCGCCCTCGACGATGTCCGGGATGTAGGAGGCCTGGGTGAAGCGGACTTCACCATTCGGGGTGCGGATCTCGCGGTCGAAGAGCTGCTTGCGGCCCGCCAGCGTGCTTTCGATGTGGGGGAGGTTTTGCGCGTAGAGCTCCTCACCGAGCAGGTCGCGGATATGGGTTCCGCGCAACTCCTCGGGCGATTTCCCGAAGAACTCGATGTAGGCCGCGTTGGCCATGCGATTGCGCAGCTCGCGATCCCAGTAGCCGACCATTGCCGGCAGGGCGTCGAGCATCGCCTGGATCCCCTCGGCCGACTGCTCCGTCCCGATGGGTTCTTCCCATCGCCTCCTCGAAGCCATCGGTCCATGATGGACTACTCGCAGGGCGGGCTCAACCCCCCTTGGGGCGGGTCATCTCGGGTCTACTCTGTTTCCCAGTGCTTGATCGCGGTGAACACCCGTCGACTCGCCCCTTTCGTCGTCGGTCAGCCCCGCGGACAAGCACTTACCCAGCCGGGGCCCATAGGCCGCGGTCGGTTGCTGAACCCCTGCCAGTAGCCGGCCGCGCCGCCTCGGAATCGCTGTTGCGGGCGGTGCGGCTGCAGCTCCGAGGCCCGCGGGCTCGGCCCGGGCGATAGCCTGCCTCCTCGATGGAGGCGGGAATCCCGGAGCGACCGAACGAGGTGGGCCTCGCCGCGTTCTCCGAGCGTGCCGAGGCGGCGGGGGCGGTGACGATGCTGAACCTGCTCGAGTTCGTCCCCGACGGTGGGCGCGAGCGCTATGCCGAATACGGCGCCGGCGTCGCACCGCTGTTGGAGAAGGCCGGGGCGCGAGTCGTCTTCGCCGGCGAGCCGGGGCCGGCTCTCCTGGGCGAGCAGTCGTGGGACATGGTGCTGCTCGTCGAGTACCCGAGCCGCAAGGCGTTCCTGGAGATGATCGGCTCCGAGGAGTACGGGGCGATCGCCCATCTGCGGACCGAGGCCCTGACTCGAGGCGAGCTGCACCCTCTCTCGGGCGTCGAGCTTCCGGCCTGACTAGCGCAAAGGCACTCAACCCGTCAAACTCTCGGCGTACCAATGGCGCGCGGGACCGAGATCGACGTAGACCTGAGCGCACTGCTCCCTGCCGATCTCCCCGACGGCCGGGAGCTGGTCGAGGAAGGTAAGGCGATGGCGCAGGGCATCGAGCGCGCCCGCTCGGCCTACTGCGAGGAGAAGGGCGTCGGCTCCGAGCGGGAGTGGCGCGAAAAAGCGCGCCAGGCGGGGATTACCTGCACCTGCATGAACATCGGCCTGCCCACCTGGGCGGAAACCCGGGAGGCGCTCGGGTCTATCTACGAAGACGCCCTCTCGCGCGGGGTGCGGCCACCCGACCGCTTCAACCTGATCGCGGAGCGGCGCATGGGCCTGCCGAAAGACAAACGGGCCGAAGCGCCGCAGGAGACCGGGCCGGTGATGATGACCGAGCAGGACTGGTGGGAGCTGGCGCACACGGTGCCGATCGAGCCGGAGGCGGCTGACAACACGATCGGCGGGCCGGGCTCGGTCGAAAACGCCCGCGACGCGCTGCAGGCGGGGGTCACCTCGATCGGCGTGCTCTCGCAGTACTCTTGGCGCTGGCCCTACTACGACGACGATGTCAACCAGACGGTGCAGGTCCTGCAGGCGGCCGGCATGCTGGCGGCCTTCAAAGACGAGGGCGTCGTCTACGACTCTTACATGGAGGACGGCTACCCGGGTGTCTTCCACGACTACGCCAACTACATCGGCTGGGCGATGGTCGAGCGCTACATCAGCGAAGAGCTGATCGGCGCCGCCTACTCGCCCTCCTGGGGCGGCCTGACCCAGAATCCGGTGATCAAGTCGGCGGTGACGCTCGCCTTCGAGGCCGTCAACTACAACCGGGTCCCGTTCCTCTACACCCAGGGCGACACGATCGGCAACACCCCTGACTTCGACGCCAACATGGCGGTGCTCAACACCGATCTTCTCTTCAACAAGATGGTCGACATGCGCTACCGGCTCGGCTCGGCGGCGATCGCCGTCCCGGTCACCGAGACGGAGCGGATCCCCACCTGGCAGGAGGTGGCGACGGTGCAGACCGTCAGCCGCCGGCTGGAGGACTACGTGCCGATCGTCGAGCCGGTCGTCGACTGGGCGCAGATCGAGGCGCTGCGCGACGAGCTCGTGCGCGGCGGCAAGGCCTTCTTCGACGCCACGATCAAAGGCCTCGCCGGTGCCGGCATCGACACCCGCGACCCGGCCCAGTTGCTGCTGGTCCTCAAACGGCTGGGCTCGGACCGTTGCGAGGAGCTGTTCGGCGCCGGCGAGCCCGATCCGGAGTTCCCCCGCGGTCGCCGCCCGGTGCTGGAAACCGACCTGGTCAGGAAGACGATGGAAGAGCGAGAGCGGCTGCTGGTCGAGCTGCAGGGCCGCCACGAAGAGGAGGCGATCCGAGGGATGAAGGTCCTCGTCACCTCGACCGACGTGCACGAGTTCGCCGAGTTCCTGCTCGCCTCGACGCTCTCGGCGGTGGGGACCGAGGTGATCGACTTCGGCGTCAACCGCGACCCCGAGGACATCGTCAAAGCGGTGATCGAGACCGATGTCGACGCGGTCGTGATCACCACCCATAACGGCGTTGCCCGCTCCTTCGGCAAGCTGCTGATGGAGGAGCTGCGCAGTGCCGGCTCTGGCGAGGTGCCGGTCTTCATGGGCGGCGTGCTGAACGAGGACATCCCCGGATCCGACATCCCGATCGACGTCCGCGGCGACCTCAACGCGACCGGGATCGAAACGCCGGGGACGATCGACCGCCTCGTCGACGCACTGATAGCGGGGCGCGCCGGCGGCGTGCCCGCCTGAGGCGCCGGTGGGCGTAGTCGCGCTCGCCGACTTCGGCAGCACCTACACCAAGGTCCGCCTGGTCGAGCCGGGGGAGGGGCGGCTGCTGGCGCGGGCGGAGGCGCCGACGAGCATCGAGACCGACCTGATGGACGGTTACGCGGCGGCGCTGGCCGTTGCCCGGCGCGCCGCCGGCTCGGCGCCGGCGATCGACGAGCAGCTCGCCGTCTCCAGCGCCGGTGGCGGGCTCAAGGTGGCGGCTGTCGGACTGGTCGACGACCTGACCGCGGCGGCTGCCCGTCAGGCCGCACTCAACTCGGGGGCGCGGGTCGAGGTCGTGCTGGCGGGGACCCTGGCTGACGAGCAACTGGCGCAACTGGAGGCGGCGCGGCCGGAGATCGTCCTCTTCGCCGGCGGTACCGACGGCGGCCAGGCGGAGCTGGTGCTGGAGAACGCCCGCCGTCTCGCTGCGCGGGGGATCGGCGGCAACGCCGTCGTTGCCTGCAACGCCGTCGTGGCCGGTGAGGCCGCGGAGCTGCTGCGGGCGGGCGGCAGCCGAGTCGAGGTCGCCGCAAACGTGATGCCGGAGCTGGGCAGGATGGAGATCGAGTCCGCCCGGGAGGCGATCCTGCGCGTCTTCCTCGAGCACGTGATCGGCGGCAAGGGGCTGAGCGCGAGCGCGGACTTCCAGCAGATGGTGAAGTTGCCGACCCCTGAGGCGGTGCTGGAGGCGACGCGCCTGCTCGGCGAGGCGGTTGTGGTCGACATCGGTGGCGCCACTACCGACGTGCACTCGAACCGCACCCAGGCGGTGGAGATGCCGGGGATCGAGGACCCGCTGCTGCCGGCGCCGCTGACCCTACGGACGGTCGAGGGCGACCTCGGGATGCGCTTCGGCGCAGCCGGGGTGCTGGAGGTCGACGGGCGCTGGATCGAGACCGAGGGGGCGGTGGAGGAGGGGGCGATTCGACAAGCTGTCTCGCGCCGGGGGGAGGATCCGAAGTGGCTTCCAGAGAGCGAAGCCGACCTCCAGCTCGACGGCCTGCTGGCGAGCGGTTGCGCCACGCACGCCCTCGCCCGCCACTGCGGAACGATGCTCTTGACCCCCGGCCGCAATGGACCTCCGACGCTGGTGCGCAGCGGCCCCGACCTGCGGGAGGTTGGGCTTGTTTTGGGTACTGGAGGGGTTTTCGCGCATCGCGACGACGGTGAGGAGATCCTGCGGAGGGCGCTGGCGAGGAGGGCCCCGCGTTCGCTGGTGCCGGCCGAGCCCCGCCTCGGCGTTGACGCCAACTACGTGTTGGCGGCCGCGGGCCTGCTTGCCACCGAGGATCGGGAGGCCGCGATCCGCCTGCTCAACCGCGAGCTCGATCTGACCCTTGACTAGACAAACTGTCCAAGCAGCGCAGATTTCCCGCCCGTCGCCCGTCGGCCGGATGCCCCATGATTCTGGAAAGGGGACCGAGGGAGAGAATGTTCAAGCGTCGTCAACAGGGTGAGATCACGCGGCTCTTTTACGCCGGAGACGTGCACGGCTCGAGGGTCTGCTGGAAGAAGTTCGTCAACGCCGCCGCCCACTACCCGGCGGATGCGCTGGTGATGGGCGGAGACCTGACCGGGAAGGCGCTGGTGCCGATCGTGCGCGAAGGCGACGGCTCCTACTGCGCGCGGGTGATCGGCGAGCTGCGGACGGCCCGCACCGCAGAGGAGCTCGACCAGATGCAGGCGGCGATCTCGACCAACGGGATGTACCCGCTGATCGTCGAGCCCGAGGAGGCCGCGGCTCTGGCGGAGGATTCGGCGCGGGTGCGAGGAGGCGTTCGAGCGGGCTTTGCTCGACGAGCTGCGGCTCTGGGTCGAGCTTGCCGACGAGCGCCTCGCCGGCACCGGCACCCGGGCCTACGTGATTCCCGGCAACGACGACCCCTGGGAGATCGATGCGGTGCTGGCGGCGGGGAGCAGCGTCGTCGCCTGCGACGAGACCCTGCAGAGCATCGGTCCCCACGAGATGGTCTCCCTCGGCTACTCGAATCGCACCCCCTGGCAGACCCCCCGTGAGCTCGACGAGGAGGAGATATACGCGCGGTTGAAACGGCTGGTCGACCAATTGGAGAATCCGAGCCGCGCGATCCTCAACATCCACGTGCCGCCCTACGAGAGCAGTCTCGACACCGCTTACGAGGTGGACGAGGAACTGCGCTACGTGACCAAGGGCGGTCGCCCTCATGAGATCCCCACCGGCAGTCCGGCGGTACGGCAGATCATCGAAGAGACGCAGCCGCTGCTGAGCCTTCACGGTCACATCCACGAGAGCAAGGGCGTGACGAAGATCGGCCGGACGGTGGCGATAAACCCTGGTTCCGACTACGGTAGCGGCCATCTGGATGGCTGCTTGGTGCATCTAGCACCGGAACGTGTGATCAACCAGTACCTGGTGTCAGGGTAGAGATGACGCAGCGAACCTACGCGCGAAAAGCCACCGGCCTGGTGCGGGAAGTTTCCCCGTTCTCGACCTTCGTCTTCAACATGGCAGGGCAGCCGACCGCGGTCTTCCTCGCGATCTCGGTCTTCTTCCTGCTGGGCGCCTTTCCTGGCGGCTCGATCTGGCTCGGCATGGCGATGGCGCTCGTGGTCGCGATCGCGATCTGCGTCTGTTACGGCCTGTTCACTTCCGCGATCCCGCGCAGCGGTGGTGACTACGTCCTCGTCGGCCGCGTCACCCACCCGGTAATCGGGCTGATCTCGTCCTTCTTCTGGACCGCGGGGGTGATCCTCTCGATCGCCTTCATCGCCCTGGCCTTCGTCACCGTCGGGCTCGGGCCGTCGCTCACCGCGGTCGGGCTCGTCAGCGGCCACAACACGCTGGTCACCGCCGGCAACGATCTGGCAACGGATCAGAACTGGCAGTTCGCGATCGGGACGCTGCTGATCCTCATCTCGGCGGCGCTCCTGGCCGGCGGTTGGCGCTGGACGACGCGGATCATGAACGGCTTCTGGGTGCTGATGATGCTCGGCCTCGCCACCGTGTTCCTCGTTCTCCTCTTCAAGTCCCAGAGTGGCTTCGTCAACAGCTTCAACCAGTTCGCCGGGCCGATCACCGGCGAACCCGACACCTACAACTCGATCATCGCCACCGCCCACAAAGAAGGGATCGACACCAGCCCGGCTTTCAGCATGTACAACACCTGGCCGACCTGGGCCGCGATCTGCAGCCTGTCGATCTTCAGCTGGCTCTCGATCTACATCTCGGGCGAGGTGCGGCGGGCGAAAGACACGACCCAGATGAAGGTCATGAGCCTGGCGACCGTGGTGCACATCGGGATTGCGGCCGTGCTCTCCCTGCTCTTCTTCAGCCGCTTCGGCCACGACTTCTTCTACGCGATCAACGCGCTCGGCGAAGAAGGCTACGCCGTTCGAAGTGGGGCCGTTCTACACCTTCCTGACCTCGATCGCAGGCGACAGCACGCTGCTGGCCTGGTGGCTTCTGGTCACCTTTGCCGCCTCTTTCCCGCTGCTGATGATCCCCAACCTGACGATCCCGGTCCGCACCCTCTTCGCCTGGGCTCTGGACGGCATCCTGCCCTCGCGTTTCGCGCGGGTCTCACCGCGAACCCATGCCCCCAACTATGCGATCGGCCTCACGGTCGTCCTCAGCATCGTCATCCTCGGGTGGGCGGTCACCAACGGCGAGGGCTTCTTCGGCGTGCTGGTCGAGGCCTTCCTGCTGCAGTTGGTGACGATGATCCTGCTCGGCATCTCGGCGGTGCTGCTGCCGTATCGCCGGCCCGAGGCGTGGCGCTCGTCGGCGACCACCCAGCGCTTCTTGGGGATACCGATTGTGGCTCTGGCCGGGGCGCTTACCGCGGTGCTGCTGACCGGGATCGCCTACATCTACCTGCACTACGCCGGCCTCGGAATCGACAAGGGTCAGTTCTTCCGGCACTGCGGCTACATCCTCGGCGCCGCGCTGCTGACCTTCTTCGTCGCCCGCGCCGTCCGCCTCCGTCAAGGTGTGGACGTGGACAAGCTGGCGGCGGAGATCCCGCCGGAGTAGAGGTGAAGACGCTCCCGGATCCCGTCGCCGAGGGAAGGCGGATAGCGGAAGCAGCCGCCGAGCGCGGGCTCCCGCTGCGGGTCATCGGTGGCGTCGCGGTCGCGATGCTCTGTCCGAGTAGCCGGCGGCCCCCGCTGAAACGGGGGTACGCGGACATCGACTTCGCCACGATCGGAGCGGCCAAGAAGGGTGTGGTCGAGTTGATGGAGGCGCTTGGATACAGCGGGGACAGGGAGTTCAACACGCTGCACGGCCATCGCCGCCTCTACTTCTGGGATGAGGCCAACCAGCGTCAGGTGGACGTCTTCGTCGACGAGGCGAACCTCTGTCACCGGATCGACCTCAAGCGGCGGATCGAGACAGTGCCGTTGACGGTCTCGCTCGCCGACTTGACGGTGTTGAAGCTGCAGGTTGTCGAGACCAACGAGAAGGACTATCTCGACATCTGTGCGATCTTCGCCGATCATGACTTGAGCGAGGACGACAGCGGCATCAACTCGGCATACATCGCCAGCCTGACGGCGTCGGACTGGGGGCTCTGGCGAACCATGGGGATAGTCGCCGAGCGCAGCGAACAGTTCGCTCTCGAGTTGCCTGATTTTCGCGGCGAAGGAAGTCGTAGCCGACCGCCTACGGCGCTTGCAAGTCGAACTGGACAGGGTCCCCAAGAGTCGCGCGCATGGAAGATTCGAGCCGCGGGTAGGGGACAGCAAGCGATGGTACGAACTTCCCGAAGAAGTGCACTGAAGATGGTCATATCACATGCTATTGGATAGTCTCACCTGTGTGATGCAGCTGACCAATAGCCTCGAGAGGAAGCAATGGTGACTCGACCACGGCGTGGAGAGCCACGCGCGAGGACGAAGATCCTCGAGGCCAGCCGCAAGCTCTTTGCCCGCCGGGGTTTCTCCGAGACCTCGATGGGAGACATCGCCCGCAGTCGGCGCAGGTCGCGCGCGCGACCGTGTACAACAACTTCGACGACAAGCAGGACATCCTCGCGGCGATCATCAAGGACTACATGACCGGGTACGCGACGATCGCCCAGCGACTGCGGGAAAACGCCCGCTCAGGCGAAACTTCCTTCGATCTGATCCAGGAGATGGTCCGCGAAGCGTTGAGCTGGCGGGTCAAGAACGCCGACCTCAGGCCGATCGTCGCCGTCGCCAAGAACCTGCGTGGCAGCGGCTGGGAGGAGGCGGACAAAGCCGCCGACGACGCGCTGCTCGGCTGGATCGTCGACGTTCACGCCGCGGATGCGGACGCCGGTCTGATCCGCGAGGACATCGACATCGAGTTCGCCGTCCGCGCCGCCTTCGCGATGATCGAGTCGGTGCTCTCCACCTTCGACGTTTCCTCGAGCGAGGAGGAAATCGACAACGCCGCCCACCAGCTTGCCCTGATGCACTGGTACTCGATCTGCTCGGTGCCGCCGGAGAAGGCGCCGAAGCAGTCCGCTGGGCCGAAAACCTCCTTCTTAAGTCCCGTAGACAATCTGTCCAGAACCAGTACGCTTATTAGGTCAGCCATGCTCGAGTCCAGGACTCACGTCGCAGGGGACTCTGGCTCACCTGATCCATCCGCTCACCGATCACTCCCAGCTTGCCGATGCCGGGCCGCTGGTCATCGTGCGAGGGGAGGGCTGCGAGCTGGTCGACCGATGACGGCCGGCGGCTGATCGACGGCTCCGCCGGGTCTTTGGACGGTCAACCTCGGCCACGGTCGGGACGACCTGGTCGAGGCGGCTCGCGGGCAGATGCAGACCCTCGCCCTACGCGGCGACCTTTGCCGGGGTCTCCTCGCCGCCGACGATCGAGCTGGCGGAGCGGATCGTCGGACTTGGCGCCACCCGGGCTCAGCGGCGTCTTCTTCGTCAGTGGCGGCAGCGAGGCAAACGAGACCGCGATCAAGCTCGCGCGGCGCCACTGGGTCCGCCACGGCGAGCCGCAGAAGTCGATCGTCCTCGCCCACGATCGCGCGTACCACGGGCTCACCGGGTTGGCGACGACGGCGACCCGCCTGCGGCCCTACCACGGTGATTTCGGGCCCGAAGCCCCGGACATCGTCGAGGTCCCCGTCCCGTACCCCTACAGCTGTTCCGCCGGGGTGCCGTGCGAGCCCGAGACCTGTCCGGTCTGTCAGGGCGAGGTCGCTCGAGCAGACGATCGCAGAGTCTCGGGGCCGACCGAGTCGCGGCGCTGATCGTCGAGCCGGTGCTTCGGCTCCGGCGGGGTGATCGTGCCGCCGCCTGGATATCTGCGCCGGCTGCGGGAGATCTGCGACCGCCATCGGATCCTGCTGATCGCCGACGAGGTGATCACCGGCTTCGGCCGCACGGGCAGCTGGTTCTGCTGCGAGCACGAGGGAGTCTCACCGGACCTGATCACCTTCGCCAAGGGAGTGACCAGCGGCTACATCCCGCTCGGGGGCGTGATCGTCGGCGACGAGCTCTGGGATGACCTACGTGACCCCGAACAGCATCCGGGAGTGTCTGATGCACGGCTTCACGCACTCCGGCCACCCGGTCGCCTGCGCTGTCGCGCTGGCGACGATCGAAGCGATCGAGCGCGAGGGGTTGCTGGCCCGGGTGCGGGAGCTGAGCGAGACGCTTGCCGTGCTCGCCGCGCCGCTCCGCGAACACCCGGAAGTCGGCGAGGTGCGGCAGGCGGGCCTGATGGTCGGGGTCGAGCTGGTCTGCGACAAGGAGACGCGCCAGCCCTGGCCGGTCGAGGCCGGCCGCGGTCGCCGCGCCACGATCGAGGCCCGCGAGCGGGGAGCTGCTGACCCGCGGCCTGCTCGACGACATCATCTGCCTGGCGCCGCCGTTCACGATCTCCGAGGACCTGCTCGACAGGGCCGTGCAGATCCTCGGTGAGAGCATCGAGGCGACCCGCGGCGGGGTCGCCTAGCTCAGGGCAGGTACTTTTCCGCCTGTTCCTTGGCTTCTTCGATGCCCTTTTCGGCCTTGGCGGTGCCTTCGTCGAGACGTTCTTCGGCTTCCTTCTGGGCTTCTTCGAGCTTCTTGGAGGTCTTGCCGTTGACGCCCTTTTCAATTTCCTTCTTCGCTTCTTCGAGGCCCTTCTTGGTCGTTTCGACGCCTTCTTCGACGGCATCTTCGGCCTTCTTCGTGCCTTCTTCGATCTGCGTTTCGGCCTGGTCCTGCGAGGTGGTGTCGCCGTCGCTGCCGCAGCCGGACCAAGCGACGCCGGCGGCGGCGATCGCGAACACGGCGAACAGGGAATAGATGGCGCGCAGCTTCTTGCTCATTTCAGCTCCAGATCAGTTGCGAGTTAACTTGGGGCGGGAGTGAATCAGACCGAGCCGGACAAATTCGAATCCCTCGTCGCCGACGCGATCGACGCCCTGCCGGAGGAATTCCAGCGGCTGCTGGAGAGGGTGCCGGTGGTGATCTCCGATCTCGGCTCCGAACGCCGCGCCTACGGTGAGTATTTCGGCGACGGGGTCGCAGCCGAACGCTACGAGGACCGGATCGTCATCTATCGCGACACGCTCGAACGGGATTTCGGACACGACCCGGCGCTCCTTGCCCGTCAGGTGGAGCAGACGTTGCGGCACGAGCTCGCCCACCACCTCGGCTGGGACGAGGGTGGCGTCGGGGGCCTCGGTCTCTAGGAGAAGCTCGTCAGCGGACGAAGCAGCTCTTGACGAGCTTCATTTCGACGGTGCTGTGGCCTTCGAAGCGGAACCTGCCCTTGGCAAAGGTGAAGAGCGCTCCGGGCAGAGATTTGGGCGCGCTGCAGGCGGCGGAGGCGTAGCTCCGGCGCTCGCCCTTGTAGGAGTAGCGACGCCCGATGGTCCAATCCGATCTGAGTGACCGAGACGATGCCGCCGATCCGCGGGATTCGCGCTTTCAGCAAAGTCCCGAACTGGCCCTTGGCCCTCTTTTCGATCACCAGCGGGACGACCAGGGTGAAGCGAACCGGCACCGAGGCGAAGAGATGCAGCAGGAGGGCGGGCTTGCCCTTGCGGCGGCTGTTGAAGGCGAGGATCTTGCCGGCGGAGCCGACCTCGCGGCCGAGCGCCACCTGGGCTTTGAAGTCCCCCTTGCCGACCAGCGCGGAACCGCAGCGGTTCAGCGCGGTCTGGGTGCTGGTCGATTGCAGGGCCGACGCCCTGCACACCGGCAGTCCTTCGCCCGAGACGATGCCGTTGCGGTGGACTTCGATTTCGAGCCAGCGCAGCGGCGGCGGGTGGCTGCCGTCGGTAGTGGAGATCCTGCCGTCGATCGAGACATCCACCGGGGCGGGTTCGGAGCGCGGCAACGAGTGGGGGGCGAAGTTGGCGTCGAAGGCGACTTCGAGTCCGTCGCGTGATCTTTCTTTCGGCCCTGGAGGTGGCTGCCCAGCCGACCACCAAGGCGGCGATCAGGATCGGTATGAAGAGGCGGCGGCGCATGCTCCCAGGGGCGAGTCTAGGCCGTCGATCCTGCGGCTAGGGTTGCGTAATGGTTGAGCCGCGCTGGACGGATCTCACCGCCGGCGACGAGTTTGCCGGCTACCGGATCGAGAGCCGCCTCGGCCGCGGCGGCATGGGGATCCTCTACCTGGCGCTGGAGCCCGGCCTCGAGCGCCAGGTGGCGCTGAAGCTGATCGCGCCGGAGGCAGCGGCCGACGAGGTCTTCGCCCAGCGGTTCGCGGAGGAGTCGCGCATCGCCGCCTCGATCGAGCATCCCAACGTGGTCCCGATCTACGCCGCCGGCGAAGAGGACGGGGTGCCGTGGATCGCGATGCGCTACGTCGCCGGGCTCCGACCTCGGCCGGCGGATCGAGCGCGAGGGGCACCTCGACCCGGCGCAGGCGGTGGCGCTGATCGCCCAGGTCGGCAACGGGCTCGACGCGATCCACGCCGCCGGCCTCGTCCACCGCGACGTCAAGCCCGCCAACGTTCTGCTCAGCGGCGACCTTGGGGCCGAGCACGCCTACATCACCGACTTCGGCGTCGCCCGCAACGTCGCCACCCAGTCGGGCCTGACCCAGACCGGCCGCTTCGTCGGCACCCTCGACTACGTGGCGCCGGAGCAGATCTTCGGGCGAGCCGATCGACGCCCGGGCCGACGTCTACGCGCTCGGCTGCCTGCTTTTCAAGCTGCTGACCGGCGAGGTGCCGTTCCCGCGCGAGGGCGAGGCGGCCCGGCTCTACGCCCATCTCAACGACCCGCCGCCGGCCCCGTCGCTGTACGCGCCGTCGGTGCCGATGGCGCTCGACGACGTCGTTGTCAGGGCGATGTCGAAGTCGCCCGACGACCGCTATCCCTCCGCCGGCGATCTCGGCCGGGCCGCCCAGTCGGCGCTCGCCGGCACTGCCGTCGCGATCCCGGAGCGGACGGTCGCAACCGGCGCCGCCGCAACTCGCGAGCGCGAGGCGCCGACGGCGACGCCACCCACCGATTCTGCGAAAACCCGCGATATAGGCCGGTTCTCGCAGACTCGCGTGATCGGCGCAGTGGGGGTGCTGGTCGCCGCCGCGGTAGCGGTGGCCTTGATCGTCTCCGCTGGGGGCGGTGGAGGTGGCGGCGCTGCGGACGAGACGAACGCCGCGACCACGACGAAGGAAGCCACGAAGCCGAAAGCCGAGCCGCAAACGCTGACGGCGGCCGAGTTGATCCGCAGGGGCGACGAGATCTGCGAAGAAAGCCGGGAAAAGTTCCTCCGCTATCGCGACCCCGAAGCGGAGGCGACTCCGGACGTGGCCTATTCCCGGGTCCTGGTCGGGATCTCCACCAACGCCGTCGATCAGTTTGAAGCGCTGGTCCCACCTCCGGGGTTGGAGTCGGCGTACGGCCGATACGTCGCCTCGCAGCGTGAAGTCAGGGAATGGGATCGGGATGCCCTCGCAGCCGCCGAGGCGGAAGACCCGACCGCCTACGTCGAAGCCCGCGAAACCCGCAACAACACCGAAGCCGACCGCCGGCGGATGGCCGAAGAGATCGGCTTTCACGTCTGCAGCGGCAGCGAAGCCTGAGAGGCTGGCGGCCGTCGGGCCGCTCGACCGGCTCAGTCGTCTTTGTAGTCCCCGGGGTGGGTGACCCGTTCGGCTCGCTGGCGCACTTCTTCGCTTGCTTCGCGGGTTGCGGCGAAGGCCTCCTCTTTCGCCGCCGCCAGGCCCTCGCTCGGCTTGCCGCCGACGATGTCGCGGAAGGCGTTCTTGAAGCGCTCGGTGCGACGGTCGGGCGGAAAGCGCTCTTCGGCGCGCTGCCTGCTTCTTCGGGCGCCGCTCGCCGTAGCGTCGCCGCGCCCAGGCCGAGCTGCGGCTTGCCGAGCCGGCAGGCGCCGTAGACGCGATCGGGAAGACGAAGAAGCCGATCGTGCCGTGCAGCATCCGCCCCTTGGCGAAGCAGATCGCGACCGAGGAGGAAGACGACCAGGGCGCTGAGGACGCTGCCGAGGATCGCCTCGATCGAGCCGTCTTCGATCGTGAACGGGGCTGAAGCCGAGCAGGACCAGCATCATCGCCGGCGGCGGCGATCACCGTCGCGTCGATCGAGCTGCGCCCCTCCTCGGCCCAGTAGACGTCGTCGAGGTAGACCCAGAGGGCGAACTCGTCGATCGTCAGGCCGGCGCCGATCCCGAAGGCGAAGGCGCAGATCTCGGTCCAGGGGCTGTCGCCGAAGGCGGCGAAGCCGAGCGGCGCCGGCGACCATCATCGTCACGATCCCGAAGACCAGGTGGTGGAGGTGGACGCCGCTGTCGCTGACGATGCTGCCCGGCCACCAGGGGACCCTGGGGCTGCGCATCAGCCGCGTGCTCATCCGGATGAAGGCGAAGGAGAGGATGAAGCCGACCAGGACGAGGAAGAGGCCCTGTCTGTTCGTGCTCGGCGAGTCCGGTTGTCCAGAAGTCGGCGAAGATCGAGGCGGTGAGTCATGCCGGCACCGGCGCTCGCGTGCAGGGGCGGCGCCGTCCCTTCCTTGGCGGTCATCCGGTCGACGGTCAGCAGGACCGCGGCGACGGCGAAGACGGGGGCGAGGGCGGCGTCGGCCAGCGACTCGGCCAGCCAGGTGGCGAGGAAGGTGTGGCCGAAGAGGTCGTGGACGAGCGCGGCCAGGCCGCCGCCGATCGCGTCGCCGACGATCTCGATCGGGACCAGCACCCAGAAGACGAGCCAGAAGCCGCCGCGGACGAGCTGCAGGCTGCGGCGCAGGGCGCCGCCGACGCTGCAGCCCTCGAGCTCGACCAGGGGGCCGGCGAGGCCGAGCCAGACGTAGGCGAGGACGCCCGGGACGACGCCGAGGATCAGCCCGACGGCGACGATCCCGACGAAGAGCAGGTCGACGGCGATCAGCCGGCCGTACTTGAGTCGTCGGGCGATCTCCCGTAACGGCGGCGGGTCCTCGCCGTGGGGGTGGGTGAGGGAGATCGCGATCGCGCCGCTGAAGAAGACCTCGCCGATCAGCCCGGTCGCGGTGACGACCGTGACCGCGAGAGCCAAGGCCGCGAGTTTGATCCCGTTGGTGATGTTCAGCGAGTCGAGCTCGACGTTCATGGTCAGGGCGTTGAGCAGCCCGAGGGGGACGAAGACGACGACGGCGAGCAGCAGGATCGAGGACGCCCAGCCCCAGTAGGTGCGCCAGATCTGCCGGTAGGTGGCGGCCAGCCGGCGGGGAAAGCTCACGGCCGGCGGCGGCGTCCGGCCGGTTGCCGCCCGCGGGTCTCGAGCCGCGACTGGCTCGACTCCCCGACCGGCACCCGCTTCAGGTTGCCGAGCTCCGGGATCAGAATCTCTTCGGCGCAGCGACGGTGCCAGTGGTGATGGTCCGTGCCGCCAAGCCGGCGGACGAACTGGACGACGGTGTGTTCCTCACCGACGGGAATGTCGCCGTGGCAGCCGGGGCAGTGGTAGAGCTTGCGGGCGATGCCGCGGATCAACCAGGTCTCGTCGCCTTCTTCGTCGATCCCGAAGAGGCTCCAGCGTTTGCTCGGCTGGCCCTCGAACTGGCTCACTTAGATCGCCTCGACATCCAGGCGAAGCCGGCGGCCATCGCCACGTTGGCGACTCCGGCGAGCTGCAGGCCGAGCTTGGCGCCGGGGCGGCTGACCGCCGGCGAGGCCGACCAGAGGGCGTCGGTGGCGATCTCCGTCCCGCGCAACCAGGCGAGCGACTGCCAGTCGGCGGCCGAGCCACGGCGGTCGGCGACCAGGTGGGCGGCGGCGAAGGTGAGCCAGATCGGGCCGCAGCGGCGGAAGAGGTGCTCGGCATCCGGGGAAGGGTGGTCGTGCCCGAGCACCTTGAGGGTTGCGGCAGGTGCCGCGATCGCGGCGCTGCCGAGCAGAAGATCGAAGACGATCATGTTGCGGTTGGTGAGGCGCAAGGCCTGTTCAAGGGTCATCGTTCGACAAATCCAACCAGAACCCGGAAGGGAAAGGGTCGGGTTCGGCGAAATGGACCGCCGTGACCAAGACCGCAACGAAGTCCCCCCAACTCAAAAGCCTTTCCGACTACATCCAGGAGCGCTTCGACGAGTTCTCGCGCTCCCAGAAGGATGTCGCTCGCTACATCGTCGACCACCTCGACGAGGCCGCCTTCCTCACCGCCGAGGAGCTGGCCCGGAGAGCGAGCACCTCGTCTTCGACGGTGGTGCGCTTCTCCCAGGCCCTCGGCTTCGAGGGGTACCCGGAGCTGCAGCAATCGGCGATCGAGGAGTACCGGACGACGATCGCCGCTGCAGGCGCAGCCGGCGGGGCCCTCTTCTCCTTCGACCACTCCGAGCTGGAGGGATCGCTGAGCGCGGACTACGCGAACCTGGAGGAAACCGCGCGCAAGCTGAGCACCGAGCAGGTCCAGAACGCGGTCGCGGCGCTCGCCGAAGCCCAGCGGATCGTGATCGTCGGCGTCGACCAGATGGCCTTCTTCGCCAGCTACCTGCGTCACACCCTCAGCCTGCTCGACATTCGCGCCGAGATCGTCGCCAGTACCGGCGGCGAGTCGCTCCAGCGCCTCGGCCGGATCGACGAGAGCACGCTGGTCATCACCCTTTCCGCCGGCCGCGCCCACCCGCTGCTGCTGCGGGCGATGAAGTTGGCGCTGCATCGCGGCGCCCGCACCCTGGCGATCTCCGACGCGACGATGTCGGAGGTGGGGGAGCACGCCGAGCTGACCCTTTACTTCTCCTCCAACAGCCCCAGCTTTACGCGCTCGCACACGGCGCTGATGGCGCTCGTCCAAGGTTTGGCGCACGGTTTGTACGCGCGGGACGAAGCCGCGCACAAAGATCGCATTCGTGCCTACAAACTGAAGTAACGCGAGCGACAGTCGGGCATCCTCGCCACGTAAGATGGCCGGGATGACTGAGCGCGCGACGTTTCGACTGAAGACCGGCCTCGCCGAGATGCTGAAGGGCGGGGTGATCATGGATGTGGTCACCCCCGAGGAGGCGAAGATCGCCGAGGAGGCCGGCGCCTGTGCGGTGATGGCCCTCGAGCGGGTCCCGGCCGACATCCGCCGCGACGGCGGCGTCGCCCGCATGTCGGACCCGGCGATGATCAAAGGGATCCAAGAGGCGGTCTCGATCCCGGTGATGGCGAAGGCCCGGATCGGCCACTTCGCCGAGGCCCAGGTCCTGCAGGCGCTCGAAGTCGACTACATCGACGAGTCGGAGGTACTTACCCCGGCCGACGAGACCAACCACATCGAGAAGCTGGCTTTCGAGGTGCCGTTCGTCTGCGGCGCCACCAACCTCGGCGAGGCGCTGCGGCGGATCGGCGAGGGCGCGGCGATGATCCGCTCCAAGGGCGAGGCCGGCACCGGCAACGTCGTCGAGGCGGTCCGCCACATGCGCGAGATCACCTCCGGCATCAAGCGACTCGCTCAGCTGCGCCCCGAGGAGCTCTCCTCGGCGGCGAAAGAGCATCAGGCGCCCCTGGAAGTCGTCCAGGAGGTCGCTGCTGCAGGCCGCCTGCCGGTGCCGCTGTTCTGCGCCGGGGGCATCGCTACGCCGGCCGACGCGGCCCTGATGATGCAGCTCGGCGCCGAAGGCAACTTCGTCGGCTCGGGGATCTTCAAGAGCGCCGACCCGGAGCGGAGGGCGCGGGCGATCGTCGAGGCGACCACTCACTACAAGGACCCCGAGCGCGTGGCCGCCGCCTCGATCGGGCTCGGCGAGGCGATGCCGGGCCTGGAGATCGCCGGTCTCGCCGCGGAGGACGCCCTGCTGCAGAACCGCGGAGCGTAGGTGGCTGATCTGAAAGTCGGCGTCCTCGCGCTGCAGGGAGGCTTCGAAGCCCACCTCGACACCCTGCGCCGGCTCGGAGCGGAGCCGCGTGAGGTCCGCACCCCGGAGGACATGGAGGGCCTTGACGCCCTCGTCATCCCCGGCGGCGAGAGCACGACGATCGGCAAGCTGATCGCTTCGGCGGAGTTGGAGCCGGCGCTGCGCGCCCACCACGCGGCCGGCCGGCCGATTCTCGGCACCTGTGCCGGGTTGATCGTCTGCGACGCCGAGCATCTCGGCTTCATCGACGTCGAGGCGAAGCGCAACGCCTTCGGGCGACAGCTACAGAGCTTCGAGGCCGATCTGGAAGTGGCGGGAATCGGCGACGAGCCGCTGCGGGCGGTCTTCATCCGCGCGCCCTGGGTTGAGCGCTCGGGACCCGAGGTGGAGGTGCTCGCGTCCTATGACGGGAACCCGGTGGCGATCCGGGAAGGGAGCGTGCTGGCCTGCGCCTTCCATCCCGAGCTGACCGACGACCCGCGCTTCCATGCGATCTTCATGGCGATGACGACTGCCGCCCGCGAGCGGGCGGGGGAGGAGGCAACGAGATGAGCGGTGGCGACCCGAGGGTGCAGAACCTGGCGAAGATCCTGGTCGGTTACTCGACCGGGGTGAAGGAGGACGACGTCGTCTCGATCGACGGCGAGAGCGCGGCGGCGCCGCTCCTGATCGCGGTCTACGAGGAGGTGCTGAAAGCCGGCGGCCACCCGGTCCTCAACGTGGCCTTGGAGGGGCAGATCGCTTCCTACTTCAAGCACGCTTCCGACAAGCAATTGGAATGGATCTCTCCCTTTGCCGAGTGGATGGTCGACAACGCCGACGTGCGGATCGCGATCGGCGCCAGCACCAACACGCGGGAGCTGTCCGGGGTTCCGCCGGAGCGCCAGACCCTGCGCCAGTCGGTCACCGGCGACCTGATGACGCGGGCGATGAAGCGCAGCGCCGAAGGGGACTTCCGCTGGTGCTACACCCTCTTTCCGACCAGCGCCTACGCCTCGGAGGCGGAGATGAGCCTGGCCGACTACGAAGACTTCTACTACGGCGCCTGCCTGGCGAACGACCCCGAGCCGCTGACCGCCTGGAAGCGCGCCTCCGAGGAGACGACCCGGCTCGCGGAGTGGATCGAGGGTCACGAGGAGTTGCGGGTCACCGCCCCCGGCACCGACATCAAGCTCGGAATCGCCGGGCGCAAGTTCATTCCCTGCGTCGGCGACAACAACATGCCCGACGGCGAGTTCTTCACCGGCCCGGTCGAGGATTCGGTCGAGGGGGAAGTCAGCTTCCACCTGCCGGCGGTGATCGGCGGCCGCGAGGTCGCCGGCGTCCGCCTCCGCTTCGAGACGGGCAAAGTCGTCGACGCCTCGGCCGAGCGCGGCGAGGAGTACCTGCTGAAGCTGCTCGACACCGACGCGGGCGCGCGCCGGCTCGGCGAGCTCGGGATCGGCACCAACTACGGGATCGCGAATGGGACCCGCGAGGTCCTGCTCGACGAGAAGATCGGCGGCACCGTCCACATGGCGGTCGGCAGCAGCTATCCGGAGTCGGGCGGCGAGAACGAGTCGGCGGTCCACACCGACCTGGTCTGCGACCTCCGCCTCGGCGGCAAGCTCGAAGTCGACGGCGTGGTGATGCAGGAAGACGGCAGGTTCGTCGTCTGATCAGGTCGTGACGAGTATGGTGGCGATAGTCCCTCCGAAGCCGACCAGCATCACGGTGAAACCGGCAAACATCACCTGAATCAGCGTGCGCTGCATGCCGCTCATCTCAGTCTCGTACAGCCTGAAATTCGCTCTGTACCTCACCGCGCACTGCCCGGAATTCCTCGCGCACTTCGGCGAAGCCGGTTTCCATCCGCCGGTCGATGCTGTCGACCCGTGCGTTGAGGTCGTCCAAGCGCTTGTCGGTCTCGGTGATCTCTCTCGCCATCACGGCCATGATGCCAGGCTACAGAGCAACATGCAACGTGTTGTGCGCGAAACGTAAAAGTTTCTGCACGACTTCGCTACTGATCTGGCAAGGGCGAGCCGGCGAGGAGGAAGAACCAGAGCGCCAGGGCCAGCGCGGCGAGCATCACCGAGGCCATCAGCACCGCCTCGACCACGGTGACCGAGCCCGCCATCGGCGAGGTGTCGCGCATGCTTTTCAGCCAGCCGGGGCGGATCGGCGCCAGTCGGTTGGTCCCGGTGATGCGGATGTAGAGGTTGTTGAGGCGACCGATCAGCCAGGCGACGAAGAGGATCGAGATGACGATGCCGACGGCGACGATCGCGTAGGGCCCGCCGCTTGGGAACTGGGTCTCGGAGAGCTTCGAACCGATGTAGACCCAGCTCAGCGGGATCGCAGTCCAGAGCGAGAAGGCCGCCAGCAGCATCGCGAGGAAGACGAGGCCGGCCGCCAAGGCGCGCCCCGCACGGTGGCTTTTCTCCTGCATCCCCATCGTACCGACTCCATAGAATGGCAGGCCATGTCCGGGCACTCCAAGTGGCACTCGATCAAACACAAGAAGGGCGCCGCCGACGCCAAACGCGGCAAGCTCTTCAGCAAGCTGGCGCGGGCGATCACCGTCGCCGCCCGCGACGGCGGCGGCGACGTGACCGGCAACCCGACGCTGGCGACGGCGGTGCAGAAGGCCAAAGACGCCTCGATGCCGAAGGACAAGATCCAGAAAGCGATCGACGTCGGCACCGGGGCCGGGGCTGACAGCGCCGCGATCGAAAGGATCGTCTACGAGGGCTACGGCCCGGCCGGCGTCGCCGTCCTGGTCGAGGCGCTGACCGACAACCGCAACCGCGCCAGCGCTGAGATCCGCCATGCCTTCTCCAAGCACGGCGGCAGCCTCGGCGAGCCGGGCTCGGTCGCCTGGATCTTCGAGAAAAAGGGCGCGATCGTGGTCGACGGCGGCCGCTATGGCGAGGACGACCTGATCGGGGCGATCGACGCCGGTGCCGAGGATGTGCGCGAGGACGAGGGCAAGCTGCGGGTGATCACCGATCCCCATGACCTGACCCCGGTGCGCGAAGCGCTGGAGGGCGAAGGGATCGAGTTCGAGTCGGCCGGCCTGGTCACCGAGCCGAAAAGCACGGTCGAGCTCAAAGGCCACGACGCCGAACGCGTCCTCAAACTGCTCGAGGCGCTCGACGACCAGGACGACGTCGACGAGGTCTACGCCAACTTCGACATCCCGGCCGATGTCCTAGAGCAGCTAGCCGCCTGAAGGCATCCGGCGCTCCTCCCAGAATCACTCTCCATGCAGGTAGTGATGGGCATAGACCCTGGAGCAGCCAATCTCGGCTTCGGCATCGTCCGCGTAGAGGGCAGCCACATGGTTGCCCTCGACGGCGGCGTGGTCGAGACCACGCCGGATCAGCCGATGGAGCAGCGCCTGGAGCGGATCCACCGCTCGCTGCGCGAGCTGATCGCCTGGCACGAGCCGAAGGCGATGGCGATCGAGGAGGTCTACTTCGGCAAGAACGTGCGCTCGGCGATGGCCGTCGGCCAGGCCAGCGGCGTCGCGATGCTGGCCGCCGCCGAGCACGGGGTCGACTGCTTCGCCTACACCCCGCAGGCGATCAAGATGGCCGTCTGCGGCTCCGGTGGCGCCGGCAAGCGCCAGGTGCAGCGGATGGTGGGGACCCTGCTCGGACTACCCGAGCCGCCCTCGCCCGGACCACGCCGCCGACGCGCTCGCGGTGGCGATCTGCCACGGCGGCGGCACCGGCCACCGCCAGGCGGTCAGCGTCGCCGACGAAGCCGGCGGCCGTGCCGACCGGGAGCGGGTCGCCGGATGATCGCCGCCGTCCGCGGCGAGGTGATGGTGCGGCGGGCCGACCACGTCGTGGTCGACGCCGGCGGCGTCGGCTACCGGCTCACCGTCTCCTCCGAGACCTTGAAAGCGGTGCCCGCCACCGGGCGCGACGCCTTCCTCCACGCCGAGCTGATCGCCCGCGAGGACTCGCTCTCGCTCTACGGCTTCAGCTCCGAGGAGGAGCGCGACCTCTTCCGCCTGCTGATCACGGTCAGCGGCGTCGGCCCCAAGGTGGCGATCGCCACCCTCTCCGGCGGCACCGCCCGCGACCTCCTGCGCGCGATCGCCGCCGGCGACGCCAAACGCTTCCAGGCGGTGCCGGGGATCGGCAAGCGGACCGCGGAGCGGATCATCGTCGAGCTGCGCGAGAAAGTCGCCGGCGCGCTCGAGGAAGAGGTCGCCGCTGGCCGGCCGCCGAGGAGGGCGACGCCCGCTCGCTCGCCCGCGACGGCCTCGTCAACCTCGGCTACGCGCCGCTGGAAGCCGAGCAGCTGCTCGACGGGGTCGAGGGCGCCGAGCCGCAGGACCTGGTCGCCGCCGCGCTGCGCAAGGCCGGCGCCTCCAGGAACGCCGCATGAGCGGCCCTCCGGACATCGGCGGCAGCCGGATCCGCACGCCCGGGGTCGACGGCGAGCCGGTGCCGGTCGACGCCGAGGTGCAAGGTCCACGATGCCCGCGCCGAGGCGCCCGACGAGGACCTCGACCGCTCGCTGCGCCCGCCGACGCTGGCGGACTTCGTCAACCAGACCCAGGTGACCGACCAGCTGGCGATCTTCATCGAGGCCGCCAAGCGCCGCGGCGAGCCGCTCGACCACGTCCTCCTCGCCGGTCCGCCCGGGCTCGGCAAGACCTCGCTCGCCCACATCGTCGCCGCCGAGCTGGGGGTGCCGATGGTGCAGACCGCGGGCCCGGCGCTCGAGCGCAAGGCCGACGTCGCCTCCTTCCTCACCGCGCTGGAGCCCGGCAGCGTCTTCTTCATCGACGAGATCCACCGCCTCGGCCGCGCGGTCGAGGAGACGCTCTACCCGGCGATGGAGGACGGCGAGCTGCCGGTCGTCCTCGGCCAGGGCGCCGGCGCACGGACGGTGACGCTGCCGCTGCCGCCCTTCACGCTGGTCGGCGCGACGACCCGGTCCGGGCTGCTGACGACGCCGCTGCGCGACCGCTTCGGCGTCTCCCACCGCCTCGAGTACTACGCGCCCGAGCACCTGGCGCTGATCATCGAGCGCTCGGCCGGCATCCTCGGTGTCGAGATCGACGCCGAAGGGGCGGAGACGATCGCCTCGCGCTCGCGCGGCACGCCGCGGGTCGCGAACCGGCTGCTGAAGCGGGTCCGGGACTTCGCCCAGGTGAAGGGGAGCGGGACGGATCGGCGCCGCGGTCGCCGCCGACGCCCTGGAGATGCTCGAGGTCGACGCCGGCGGGCTCGATCGCAGCGACCGCGCCCTGCTGGACACCATCGCGACCAAGTTCGGCGGCGGCCCGGTCGGCCTCTCGACCCTGGCGATCGCGATCGGCGAGGAGCAGGACACGATCGAGGACGTGCTCGAGCCTTATCTGCTGCAGCAGGGCCTGCTGAAGCGGACTCCGCGGGGCCGGGTCCTGACCCAGCGCGCCTTCGACCATCTCGGCCTGCCGGCGCCGGAAGGCGCGGCGAGCCTCTTCTGAGCCGCGCCAGCTAGCCTGTCGGCCATGCCGTTTTTCATCTGTCCGAATTGCGGACACCGGGAGGTGAGCGGGGAGCGGACCGCGGGGTTCAGCACCCGCCCCAAGGGCTGCTCGAAATGCGGCTTCGGCTTTGTATTCGAATTACTCGACGATTATTATCCGGCTCCCAATGCGGCCTTTTTCGTCTGTGACAAGCAGGAACGCGTGATCGACGCCGGCAAAGGCAGCTTCGAGCTGACCGGACTGACCGACGAGGACGTGATCGGCCGCCCGGTGCGCGAGGTCCTCGGGCTCGACTGGATCGACACCGGCGACGGCGGCGAGGAGCGCCGACACCGACGGCGACGGCGTCACCGACCCGATCGAGACCTCGCTCGAGTGGGGCGTCCGCTCGCTCGGCAAGCGGGTCTCGGTCAACGCCGAGGGCGACCTGCCGGCGCAAGGCGGTCGCCGACGTCTTCCCCGCCTATGACGACGACGGCGGGCTCCTCCTCGTCCTCACCCCGGAGGGCTAGGCGATGGGCACCCGGCGCCGCCACCTCTTCGTCCTGCTGTTCGTGCTCGGGCTGGTGATCGTCTCCGGCGATCGTCATCGCCAGCAAGGAAACGAAGCTCGGCCTCGACCTGCAGGGCGGCCTCGAGCTCGTCTACCAGGGCCAGCCGACCGGCACCGCGACCGAAGTCAGCGGCGAAGACATCGAAGACTCGATCTCGATCATCGAACAGCGGATCAACAAGCTCGGCGTCTCCGAGCCCGAGGTCGCGCGGCTCGGGCACCGACCAGATCACCGTCAGCCTGCCCGGCGTCACCGACGCCAACCGCGCCGCCGAACAGGTCGGCACCACCGCCCAGCTCTACTTCTACGACTGGGAGCCGAACCTGATCGGCCCCGAGAAGGCGATCGGCGGCAAACCCGGCCAGCAGCCGCCGCCGAGAGCCGCTGAAAGAATCCGAAAAACGCTGGGAAGAAGCCGGCCGCAACGTCGACAAAGCACGAGAACGAACAGCTGATCTACGCCGGCGCCTACCCGACCGCCTACGAAGCGGCGCAGCTCGCCGCCGAACAGGAACCGGTCGAGGACTGCGAGGACTGCTCGGTCGCCAAGCCGCGCTACTACCTCTTCGAGAAAGACGAGCCGCACGACCTGATCGCCGGGCCCGAGCTGGCGAAAAAGGACCTCTACATCAGCCCGACCGGCGAAAAACGGCCGAAAGACGGGATCGTCGTCGAAGTCCCGGCCGGGCACGATCCTCGTCTCCGAACTGCCCGACCGACGAAGAAGGCACAGCTCGACGAAACCGCGCAGCCGGGCTGGTACGCGCTGAAGGACAACCCGGCGCTCAGCGGGCAACGACATCACCGACCCGGAACAGACCTACGGCCAGACCAACGAACCGATCGTCACCTTCAGCTTCACCGACGCCGGCCGCGACGCCTTCCAGGAAGTCACCCGCCAGATCGCCCAGCGCGGCCAGGCGCAGGCGATCGGCCCGGTCAGCGGCGAAGAAGCGGCAGCGCTCTCGGGCCACTTCGCGGTCGTCCTCGACAACGAAGTCAAAACCCGGCCGATCATCAACTTCGCCGAAAACCCGGACGGGATCGACGGCCGCACGGGCGCCCAGATCTCGGGCGGCTTCAACAGACGTCGGCGAGGCGCAGGAACTGGCGACGACGCTGCAGATCGGCGCCCTGCCGATCAACCTCAAACTGATCAGCCAGACCCAGGTCTCGGCGACCCTCGGCAGCGAAGCGCTCGACGAGGGCATCAAGGCCGGGATCATCGGCCTCGCCCTGGTCGTCCTCTTCCTGCTCCTCTACTACCGCTTCCTCGGCCTGATCGCCTCGATCGCGCTCGGCGCCTACGGGGTCATCTTCTTCGCCCTGATCGACCTGATCCCGATCACCCTGACCCTGCCGGGGATCGCCGGCCTGGTGCTGACGATCGGCGTCGCCGCCGACTCCAACATCGTCATCTTCGAGCGAATAAAGGAGGAGGTGCGGGCCGGGCGCTCGATGTCGAGCGCGATCGCCGCTGGCTACAAACGCGGGATCAGCGACGATCATCGACGCCAACGTCGTCACCCTGCTGACCGCCTTCATCCTCTTCGTCCTGGCGACCGCCGGGGTCAAGGGCTTCGCCTTCACCCTCGGCGTCGGCACGATCGTCTCGCTGCTGACCGCGGTCGTCTTCACCCAGGCGCTGCTCGGCAGCATGAGCCGCTCGCGGCTGCTGCGCTCGCCGAGCGCGCTCGGCGCCGGCGGCGAGGGCAAGCGCTGGCACTTCGACTTCATGGGCGCGAGCCGCTGGTTCTTCTCGATCTCCGGCGTGATCCTGATCGATCGGCGGCGCTCGCGCTGGCGACCAAGCAGCTCAACTTCGGCATCGACTTCGAGTCCGGCACGCGGATCACGGTGGCGCTGGAACAGCCGACCGACGAGGAAGGCGGTGCGCGACGCCCTCGACGAAGCCGGGATCAGCGGCGAGGAGATCCAGCAGGTCAACGACCCGAACTTCGGCGACAACGTCTTCCAGATCCAGTCGCACGAGCTCGAGCCGGGCGAAGTCCGCGAGGCGCGAGGCGGCGCTGGCCGTCGGAGTTCGGGATCGCCGAAGACGGCTTCGACAGCACCAGCGTCGGGCCGACCTTCGGCCAGCAGGTCGCCGACAGCGCGCTGAAGGCGCTGATCTTCTCGCTGCTGGTGATCTGCGGCTACGTGGCGCTGCGATTCGACCCGAAGTTCGCGGTGCCGGTGCTGATCGCGATCTTCCACGACATCCTGATCACCGCCGGCGTCTACTCGCTGACCGGAAAAGAGGTGAGCAGCGGGACGGTCGCCGCCTTCCTGACGATCTTGGGTTACTCGATCTACGACACGATCATCGTCTTCGACCGGATCCGCGAGAACGTGCCGCGGATGCCGCGGGCGGCCTTCTCGCAGATCGTCAACCGCTCGATGAGCGAGGTCCTGACCCGCTCGCTGGCGACCAGCTTCTCGACCCTGCTCGGCGGTCGACGTCGCTGCTGGTCTTCGGCGGCGCGACGCTGCAGGACTTCGCCTTCGCGATGCTGGTCGGGATCGCCTCCGGTACCTACTCGTCGATCTTCATCGCCTCGCCGGTGCTGACCGCCTGGAAGGAACGCGAGCCGGGCTTCGTCCGCCGCCGCCTGCGGATCGCCGAAGTCGAGGGCGGCAGCGTCCCGGCCTACGCCGACGACGATCGAGATGGCGAAGCTGCGGCGGCGACGACGAGGAGCCGAAGCCGAGGCGCCGCAGCCGGAGCTCGAGGAGCCGGCGGCCGAGGCCGGCGCCGGGGGCCGGTGGCGACGGCCGAGCGGACCGAGGACGCCGGCAACGGCAGCGGCCACGCGCGGGCAACGGCGACGACCGACGCGGCCGACAGCCGGCTCGGCCGAGCGCGCGCCAGCGCAACGCCGAGCGACGGGCCCGCGCGCCAAGCCCGACGCAAACACGGGAGGACGCTGATCTGATGGCACTGCTCGTCTTCTTCATGATGGGCATCGCCCTCTGGCACTTCACGGTCTTCCTGCCGGACCGCTTCTGGCAGGGCATCGTCGGCGCCTTCATCGGCGCCGTGCTCGGCGCGATCGTCTTCGGCGCTGATCGTCCAGGAGGCCAGCGGCAAAGGCCTCGGCGACACCGACCTCTCACGGCGCTGATCGCGATCCCCGGCACCGCGATCGGGCTGGCGTCGTCTACGCGATCGGCGTCCGCTCCGAAGAGCGCGCCGACTGAGCCGACCTGATTTCGCGCATCTTCGGCGGGCTCGGGTTCCGTCCGCCGGCGCGCTTCCTAGCCTGGAGGCGTGCCGGAACCGCTCCAGCGCATTCGCCGCCGAGCCCTACTCCTACGCCGAGGCGCACGCGCTGGCCGAGGAGCTCGGGCTGAGCGAGCCGGTCGCGGTCACGCTGGTCCGGCGCGGCTACCGGACGCCCGAGCAGGCGCGCGCGCTTCCTCGCCGCCGACGAGTCGCACCCGCCCGCGGCTTCGACGCGATGGAGGACGGTCGTCGAGCGGGTGCTGGCGGCGATCGACGCCGGCAGGCGGATCACCGTTCACGGCGACTTCGACGTCGACGGCGTCTGCGCGACGGCGCTGATGGTCTCGACCCTGCGCGAGCTCGGCGCCGAGTGCGACTGGCTGATCCCCGACCGGATCGACGACGGCTACGGGCTCTCCGCGGAGAACGTCGGCGGCTGGCCGAGCGCGGCACCGGGCTGCTGATCACGGTGGACTGCGGGATCACCTCGGTCGCAGAGGTGCGCGCTGGCGCGGGAGCTGGGGATGGAGGTGGTCGTCACCGACCACCACCAGCCGGCCGAGGAGCTGCCCGACTGCCCGATCCTGCACCCGCAGGTCAGCGGCTACCCGTTCGAGGCGCTCTGCGGGACGGCGGTCGCCTGGAAGCTGCGCGCTGCGGCGCTGCGGGATCAGCAGGAGCGACCGGCGAGCCGCCGACCCGAGCGCGATCTCGACCTGGTGGCGCTGGCGACGGTCGCCGACGTGGTGCCGCTGGTCGGCGAGAACCGGTCGCTGGTCCGGCGCGGGCTGGCGGAGATGCGGCGGGCGCAGCGGCCGGGCATGCGGGCGCTGATGGCGGCGGCGAAATGCGAGCCCGAGCGGCTCGACGAGGGCGACCTCGGCTTCCGGCTGGCGCCGCGGATCAACGCGGCCGGGCCGGCTCTACCGGGCCGACGCCGGCGTCGAGCTGTTCCTGACCGAGGACGAGGAGCGGGCCGAGGCGATCGCCGAGCGAGCTGAGCCGGGCCAACTCGCGAGCGGCGGGCGACCGAGCGCGAGGTCGACGCGGCCGCCGAGGCGGCGCGGCGGGAGCTGCCGGAGGAGCTGCGCGAGGCGCGCGGCCTCGTCGTCGCCGGCGAGGACTGGCACCCCGGCGTGGTCGGGATCGTCGCCTCGCGGCTGGTCGAGCGCCACCATCGGCCGGTCGTCGTCATCTCGCTCGACGAAGACGGCTCCGGGCGCGGCTCGGGGCGCAGCATCCCCGGCTTCGACCTGCTCGCCGGCGCTCGAGGCCTGCGCCGAGCACCTCGAGGGCTTCGGCGGTCACCGCGCCGCCGCCGGGCTGCAGATCCGAGGCCGAGAACGTCGCGGCCTTCCGCGAGGCGTTTGCCGCGCACGCCAACGAGGTGCTGAGCCAGGACGACCTGCGGCGCACCGAAAAGGTCGACGCGATCGTCGGCGGCGTCGGCCTCGGGCTCGACCTGGCCGAGGAGCTGCGGCAGCTGGCGCCGTTCGGGATGGGCAACCCGGGCGTGCGGCTGCTGGTCCCCTCGGCGCGGGTCAGCGACGTGCGGACGATGGGGGAGGGCAAGCACGCCCGCTTCAGCCTCCACAGCGGCTCGCACCGCGCCCTCGGCGTCGCCTTCGGCCGCTCCAGCCTCGGGGTCGAGGACGAGGACGTGATCGACGCCAGCGTCCGCCTCGAGGTCAACCACTGGAACGGCTCGGTCGAGCCGCGGGTGGTCCTGCGCGAGCTCTACCCGCTGGAGGAGCCGAGGCCGAGGCGCCGGTGCTGCCGCACTCGTGCGCCTGCGACGAGGCGGAGTGGTGGCAGCGCTTCGAAGCCGAGCTCGGGACCGATCTCGACGCCGAGTCCGCATAACCGCGTACAGGCAGGTCTTCGCGCGGACTCGCGAGGGAGCGGCGCGGCTGGTCGAGGCAGGCGCACCGGCCACCGTGGCGATCGCCGAGCTGGTCTCCAGCGGCGCCGAGCGTGCTCGCGGTCTGCGCCGACGCTTCGCGGCGGGCGGCGCTGGCCAACGGCGCCACCGGTCTCGCCCGCTTCAACGGCGGCGCCGCGCTGATCGCCTGCCACCGCTGCGGCGACGAGGAGATCGCCCGCCTGCAGGGTCGCGCGGCGGCCGGCCTGGCCCTGACCGACTACGCGCGCGCTGGAGCGGGAGCCGGAGCTGGCCGCCGACTTCGAGCACGTCGTCCTCGTCGACCCGCCGCGCGGCGAGGCCGACGAGCTGCGCGCGAGCCTGCCGTGCGCCGGGCGACGGCGCCGGCTTCCTGCACGCGCTCTGGACCGACGCCGAGCGGGAGTTCGCCGCCCAGGCTCTGGCCGAGCAGTGGGCCACGCGCGAGGGCGTCGCCGCCACCTATCGGGCCCTGCGCCAGACCGGCGACGCCCGCGGCGGCCGCCTGCGCGAGGCGCTCGCCGGGCGGCGGCGCCTACCCGCTCTGCCCCGAGGCCGCGCGCCCGCCGCTTCCGGGTCCTGCGCGAGCTCGGGCTGCTGCAGGGAGCGCCGGAAGGGGGCGCAGGGGTCGTCCGGGTCGTATCCTCAGTGAGGACGGATCTGCAGCGCTCAGCCGCGTTCCGCGCCTACAGCGACAGACTTTCGGAGGACCAGCAATTCCTGACAAGACCCAAACTGCCGTAGAGCACAAGGAGCTCCTCGCCGACCTCTTCGCCGTGGTCGAGGAGTTCGATTCGGCTGCGAGCGATGTCGGCAACGGCAACGGCGCCGGCGGCGGCACCGCGGTCGCGGTGGCGACGATCGACCGCGCCAAGGTCGAGCGCGCCTTCGACTTCGCCTGCGAGCGCCACGCCGACCAGCGCCGCTACTCGGGCGACGAGTTCATCACCCACCCGGTCGGGGTCGCCCAGATCTGCGCCGGGATGCGGCTCGACACCGAGACCCTCTGCGCGGCGCTGCTCCACGACACGGTCGAGGACACCACCGCCAGCCTGGAGGAAATCCGAGGCCGAGTTCGGCGAGGAGATCGCCCAGCTGGTCGACGGCGTCACCAAGCTGACCGGGATCACCTTCGAGAGCCGCGACGAGCGGCAGGCCGAGAACTACCGCAAGATGATGGTGGCGATGGCCACCGACGTCAGGGTGATCCTGATCAAGCTGGCCGACCGCCTCCACAACATGCGCACGCTCGGCGCGCTGCCGAAGCAGAAACAGACGCTGAAGTCGCACGAGACGCTGGAGATCTACGCGCCGCTCGCCCACCGGCTGGGAATCCACGCGATCAAATGGGAGCTGGAGGACCTCGCCTTCGCGACCCTGCACCCGCGCAAGTACGCGGAAATCAAACAGCTGGTCGCCCAGCAGCGCGACGAGCGGGAGAACTACGTCACCGAGGCCGGCGAGTTCCTCGCCGAGGAGCTGGAGCAGGTCGGGATCGAGGCCGAGATCTCCGGCCGCGCCAAGCACTTCTACTCGATCTACACGAAGATGGCGAAGAAGGGCCGCGAGTTCAACGAGATCTTCGACCTGACCGCGATGCGGGTGATCGTCGGCTCGGTCAAAGACTGCTACGGCGCGATCGGCGTCATCCACTCGCTCTGGAAGCCGCTGCCCGGCCGCTTCAAGGACTTCGTCGCGATGCCGAAAGCCAACATGTACCAGGCGCTGCACACGACGGTGATCGGGCCCGAGGGCAAACCGCTGGAGATCCAGATCCGGACCGAGGAGATGCACAAGCTCGCCGAGTACGGGATCGCCGCCCACGTCGCCTACAAAGAGGGCGCCAACGGCGACCCGAAGCGGGAGAAGATGACCTGGCTGCGGCAGCTGGTCGAGGCCGAGGGCGAACAGGACCCGGCCGAGTTCCTCGAGTCGCTCAAGGTCGACCTCTTCGAGGACGAGGTCTTCGTCTTCACCCCGAAGGGCGAAGTGAAGAACCTCTCGGCCGGCTCGACCCCGCTCGACTTCGCCTACGCGGTCCACACCGACGTCGGCCACAGCTGCGTCGGCGCCAAGGTCAACGGCAGCATCGTGCCGCTGCACTACCAGCTGCGCTCCGGCGACATCGTCGAGGTGCTGACCGCGAAGCAGAAGCGCGGGCCCTCGCTCGACTGGCTGAAGCTGGTCCGGACCAGCCGCGCCCGCAACAAGATCCGCGCCTGGTTCAAAGAGGAGCGGCGCGAGGACGCCGAGCGCGACGGCCGCGAGAAGCTCGAGGAAGCGCTGCGCACGCGCGGCATCCCGATGCAGAAGGTCTCCGGCTCGGCGCTGCTCGCCGACGTGATCCGCGAGATGGGCTTCCGCAAAGGGACCGACTTCTACATCGCCCTCGGCCAGGGCAAAATCTCGGCCAAGACCGCCGCCAACAAGCTGATGCAGCGGCTGAAAGCGGGCGAGGGGGTCGAGGAGGACGCCCCCGGCGCGCCGCTCGGCCGCGAGGACCGCGCCCGCCGCACCAAGGACGCCTCCAACTACGGGATCATCGTCAAGGGCGCCGACAACGTCGCCGTGCGGCTGGCGAAGTGCTGCCGTCCGGTTCCCGGCGACGAGATCGCCGGCTACGTCTCGCTCGGGCGCGGGATCACCATCCACCGCACCGACTGCAAGAACGTCAAGGCGCTGAAAAAGTCGCCGGAGCGCTTCGTCGAGGTGCGGTGGGAAGGCGAAAACGAGGCCTCCTACCGGGTCGAGCTGCAGATCGACGCCTACGACCGCACCCGCCTGCTCGAGGACCTCTCGCGGACCTTCTCCGAGGCGGGGATCAACATCATCGGCGCCTCCTGCACCACGAACCATCCGATGGTGAAAAACAAGTTCGTGGTCGAGGTCGGCGATACCGAGCAGCTCAAGCACTGCATCAGCCGCCTTCGCAACGTCGAGTCGGTCTTCGACGCCTATCGCGTAACCCCGGCCGCCTGAGGACGGCCAGCCGGACGGGGAGAGGTGTCTCTAACCGTCGCAGTCACCGGGCCGACCGGCGAGATCGGCAAGCCGCTGATGTCCGAGCTCGAGCGGCGCTCCGGAGGTCGGGGGCGTCGTGGGGATGGCGCGGCGCCCTTTCGATCCCGCCGCGGAAGGTTGGGCGAAGGTCTCCTACCGGCGCGGGGACATCCTCGACCGCGGCTCCCTGGCGGCGCTCGTTCGACGGCGCCGACGTCGCCGTCCACCTCGCCTTCGCGATCTTCGGCAGCCGCGAGGAGACCCGCAAGGTCAACCTCGAGGGCACCCGCAACGTCTTCGAGGTGGCGATCAAGGCCGGCGTCGAGCGGCTCGTCTACGCCTCCTCGGTCGCCGCCTACGGCTTCCACCTCGACAACCCCCAGCCGCTGACCGAGGACGTCCCGCCGCGCGGCTCGCGAGAGCTTCTACTACTCGGCGCAGAAGGCCGAGCTGGAGGGCCTGCTCGACGAGCTGCTGCTCGGGAGCGGGGTGGACGCCTACGTCTTCCGCCCCTGCATCGTCGCCGGGCCGCGGGCGACGATGCTGATCGAGCAGACCGTCGGCGCAATGCGGGCGGGAGACCCGGTGCCGGCGCTGCGCCGTGGGATCGAAAAGCTGCCGCTGGTGAAGCCGGTCCTGCCCGACCCGGGGATGCCGCTCCAGCTCGTCCACCACGACGACGTCGCCCGAGCGATGGCGGCGGCGATCTGCGGCGACGGCCCGCCCGGCGTCTACAACCTCGCCGGCGAGGGCGAGGTCGGGATCGCCGACATCGCCCGCGAGCTCGGCTGGCGCTCGGTCCCGCGTCCCGGCCCCGCGGTCAACCGCCGGCGCCGCCGCGGCCCGCCGCCTCACCTTCGCCTCCTCCAAGCTCGAGTGGGCCACCGCCCTCGACACCCCGGTTCTGATGGACACCGCCAAGGCCAAGCGCGACCTCAACTGGCAACCGCAGCACGACGCCGGCGAGACCCTCCGAGAAACCGTCGCCGGCGCTCGCGAGAAGGGCATGCTCGACTAGCGGATAGGGGACGGTGCCGGTGGGGGTGCCCCGGGAGCACCTCCGCCGGGAGGAACGTCAACTGCTGGCGCCTCGAGAGCTTGCGGCCCGGCTCCATGCTGAGTACCCGGGACACCCCACCGGCACCGTCCTACGACAGCGTCCCGGCGACGGCGTAAGGCCTAGGCAACCGTGGTTCCTTTGTCGCCCTATAGAGGACAAAGGAACCAGGCGTTCGCAGCAGATCGGGCTCCAGGCAGGTCGTGGTTCCTTTGTCGCCCAGGAGACGACAAAGGAACCACAAGATCAGCGCCCGAAGCTGCTCTGCAAAGTCGTGGTTCCTTTTGCACCTATTGCGTGCAGAAGGAACCATGATGCTGGGCGCACCTTCAACCGCTGTCGCCAGGAGGGACGGGTGTCCCCTTTCCGACCGGCGTCCCTGATTTTCGTGCTCGCTGGCTCGGTGAGAGATGGTGGGTTAAAGGCGAAAATCCCAGGGAGAGAAGGGGACACCCGTCCCTCCCTGCAGGCGAGCCTCTAGGCGATAACCGTCAACGCACCGGGAGCAGCGCGCAGCTCGATCCGCTCGTGCTCACCGATGTAGTCGCCGTCGACCTGCAGCGGAAAGGGTCGGACCGAGCCATCCTTCTTGGTCGAGATCGTCTCGACGACAGCGTGGGTGACGTCGTCGAAGTGGGCGACCTGCTTGTGGCGGGCCGCCGGCTTGGTCTCGCTGAAGAGGCGGCTGAGCAAGGTCGGCATGTCGCGCTGGTTGGCGCGCTTCAGCACCGCCATCGAAAGGGTGCCGTCGTCGATCGCGATCCCCTCGCAGACGCGGATCGGGCGGCTGGCGAAGTAGGTGAACGGGTCGCTGTTCTGGACGATCGTGGTGACCCCGTCGACCGGCTCGTGGCCGTCGATAGTGGTGCGGACCTTGATCGGGTTGACCCGGTACTTGCGGTAGAAGGCGGAGATCCCGGCCCAGCTGTAGTAGTAGGGGCCGGCGCGACCCTTCAGCTTCGGGTTGGCGTCGACCCGCTCGACCACCGTCGCGTCGATCCCGACCCCGCAGGCGAAGACGAAGTAGCGCGAGTCGACCATCCCCAGGTCGATCTTGCGCGGCTGCCAGTCGTCGGCGAGCGAGAGCAGGTGCTCGGTCGCGTCGACGACGTCGTTGGGGATCCCCAAAGTCCGGCAAACCACGTTGGTCGAGCCGCCGGGGAGGACGGCGACCGGCAGATCGGTTCCGGCCAGTCCGTTGGCGACCTCGTTCAAGGTCCCGTCGCCGCCGAAGGCGACGACCACGTCGTACCCGCCGTCCCGCGCCTCGCGCCCGATCTCGGTCGCATGGTTCTGCGCCTGGGTCGAGACCGCTTCGACGTCGAAGCGCCCCTGCAGCGCGTAGACCACCAGGTTCTTCAGCCGATCGGAAACCGTCGTCGCGTACGGGTTGACGATCAGCAGCATCCGCTTCTTGGCGGACTTACGGTGGCGGCGGCGCAACTGGGCGGTCACGAAGGCTGCACCCTAATGCCGACACAGAAACTGCGAATTCCGAACTTGGGATTTAGATCGGAGTCTTTTCCGTCTGGGGGGTCGTGTATGGGTAGGGAGAGACGAAGTTCTGATCACGATTGGAAAAAGCATGAACTACATACATTCAGATCTCGGCTACCAGCATTCCGGCACTTTCGCTGAGGTGGCCCTGCAGGGAAATGCCGCAAATGTCCTCCTGATGGATTCAGCGAATCTTTCCCGCTACGAGGCTGGTTCCAGCTTCAACTATTTCGGCGGCTACTTCGATCGATCGCCTGCGACGATCGGGATTCCACATGCTGGCCACTGGCACGTGGTGGTGGATCTCGGCGGCGGAGGTGGCCACGTTGAAGCCTCGGTTCGGGTGGTCGGATGAGTTTGAGGCCGTTGGCGCTATCGGAAGGACACAACTGAATTCGCATCGCGGGTCGTGATCGACCGACGCGAGCTGGGTGCGATTTTCCTCGGCGGGGCGCTGGGGGCGCTGCTGCGGGCGGGGTTGGCGGAAGCGTTTCCGGTCGGGGCGGGGAATTGGCCGTGGGCGACTTTCGTGGTCAACATCACCGGCGCCGCGCTGCTCGGTTATTGGTTCACGACCCTGTCGCACACCAGCTATCGCCGGCCGTTGCTGACGACCGGGTTCTGCGGGGCGCTGACGACGTTCTCGACCGTGCAGGTGGAGCTGCTGGAGATGCTCGATGCCGGCAGGCTGGCGCTCGTGGTCGTGTACCTCGGTGTCAGCGTCGCCGCGGGCCTGGCGGGGGTGCAGGCGGCGACCGCCGCTGCTCGTAGGGCGGGGACCGCGTGAGCCTGGCTGTCTGGGTCGGCGTCGGGGTGCTTGGCGGCTGCGGTGCGCTCGCCCGCTTCGGGCTGACCCTGCTCGTCGCCGACCGTCTACATCCGCACCTCCCGCTCGGCACGATGGCGGTCAACGTCAGCGGTGCCTTCCTGCTCGGCCTGCTGGCCGGGGCCGCGGTCGACGGGCGACGCTCGCCTGCTCCTCGGCGCCGGCGCGATCGGCTCCTACACCACCTTCTCGACCTGGATGTTGGAGACGCAGCGGATCGACGAGGCGGGGAAACGGCGGATCGCGGTCGTCAACGTCGTGCTCAGCATCGCGCTGGGGCTGGGCGCCGCCGCCCTCGGCCGCGTCCTCGGCGGTCAGCTCTGACTAGGCCGTTTCGTAGCGGATCACGCCGTCGTTCTCGACTTCGCGCACCCGGCCCTCGTTGACCAGCAGGTCGGCGTGGCCGATCACCTCGGAGAGGGTGAGGAAGGCCTGGGTTACGGCGACGTTGCCCCACAGCGCCTGCGCCAGCTCGTAGCCGCTGCGCGGCCGCTCGGCGAGCGAGGCGGTAGATCTTCTCCTTGCGGCGATCGTGGCCGGCGAAGCGCGAGTCGATCAGCTCGGCGTGGTCGGTGATCGGCTCGCCGTGGCCGGGGAGGACGATCTCGGCCGGCATCTCGCGCGTCTTCTTCAGCGACTCGATGTAGGTGACGAGTGCCTGGGTCCGCTGCGAGGAGCCGTCGAGCGGGCGGGTGATCAGCGGGTTGGAGGAGATCTTCGGCAGCAGGTGGTCGGCGGCGATCAGGATCTGCCGCTCGGCGTCCCAGAAGACGGTGTCCGAGGGGCTGTGGCCGGGGCGGTGGAGGACTTCCAGGCGCCGGTCGCCGAGCTCCAGCGTGCCGCCGTCCTCCAGCGGCTTGGTCACGGTCACGTGCGAGCCCCAGCCGCGGAAGCTGCGGGAGACGCTGCGCAGCGCCACGGTCACGTCCTCGGGGATGCCGTTGCGCAGCATCACCTCGACCGCGAAGGCGTCGTCTTTCTCGGCGTCCTCGTCGAAGGAGGCGAGCCGCTCGGCCGCCGCGCCCAGCGCCGCCACCTCGGCGCCGGAGTGCTCGACCAGGATCTCGACCAGGCCGAGGTGGTCGATGTGCTGGTGGGTGACGACGATCAGCTCCAGGTCGGAGAGCGAGTGGCCGCGCTCTGCCAGCCGCGCGGTCAGCTCGTCGAGCGCTTTGCCCGAGTTCGGCCCGGTGTCGACCAGCGTCAGCGGCTCGTCCTCGATCAGGTAGCAGTTGACCCGCCCGACCGCGAACGGGGTCGGGATCGCGAAGCGGTGGATGCCGGCCAGCGCCGCCTGCTCGAGCGCTTGCTCCGGCGTCGCCGTCACGCCCGGATCAGGCCCAGGACCTCGTCGCGCCGGCGCTCCATGTCCTCCTGGGAGACCAGCGACTCGAGGTTGAGGCGCAGCAGCGGCTCGGTGTTGGAGGGGCGGACGTTGAAGTGCCAGTCGTCGTAGTCGACCGAGATCCCGTCGAGGTGGGTCATGCTCGCCGTCGGAGTAGCGCTCCTCGATCTCCTGCATCTTCGCCTCGGCGTCGTCGACCGTGGAGTTGATCTCGCCGGAGATGAAGTACGTGGAGCGGAACTCCTCCATCAGCTCGGCCATGCGTGCGGCCGTCGAGCGAGAGCAGCTCCAGCACCAGCAGCGCCGGGATCGTCCCCGAGTCGGCGTTCCAGAAGTCGCGGAAGTAGTAGTGACCGGAGACCTCGCCGCCGAAGGCCGCCTGCTCCTCGCGCATCCGCGCCTTGAAGAAGGCGTGGCCGACGCGGGAGAGGTCGGAGCGGCCGCCCTCGGCCGCGACCAGGTCCGGCACCGCGCGGCTGGAGCGCGGGTCGTAGAGGATCGTCGCGCCGGGGTTCTTCTGCAGGACCGAGCGGGCGAGCAGGGCGCAGATGAAGTCGCCGTCGCAGAAGCTGCCGTTGCCATCGATGAAGAAGCAGCGGTCGGCGTCGCCGTCCCAGGCGATCCCGAGGTCGGCGCCGCTCGTCTTGACCCGGTCGATGATCATCCGCCGGTTCTCCTCCAGCAGCGGGTTCGGCTCATGGTCGGGGAACTCGCCGTCGGGGACGAAGTACATCTCCTCCAGTTGCAGCGGCAGCTTCTCGAGGATCGGCCCGACCATCGGGCCGCCCATCCCGTTGCCGCCGTCGACGACCACCGTCATCGGCTTCACGTTCGAGGGGTCGATGAAGGAGAGCGCGTGGGCCTGGAATTCGTCCCAGATGTCGACCGTCTCGGACGAGCCGCCGCCGGGAGCCTCGCCCAGTCCGGCTTCGATCTCGGCCTTGACGTCGCCGATCCCGGCGTCGCCGGAGAGCGGCAGCGCCCCCTCGCGGACGAGCTTGACCCCGGTGTAGGCCTTGGGGTTGTGCGAGGCAGTGACCATCGCGCCGCCGTCGAGCTGGCGAGAGCCGACCAGGTGGTAGAGCATCTCGGTCGCGACCTGGCCGGCGTCGATCACGGTCGCCCCCTCGGCGATCAGCCCGTCGCGAACCGCGCCCGCCATCGCCGGCGCGGTCAGCCGCATGTCGCGGCCGAGGCCGACCCGCAGCTCGCTCGGCTTCTTGCCGCGCAGCCGCCCCAGCACGCGGGCGAAGGCGCGGCCGATCGCCAGCGCCGTCGTCTCGTCCATCTCGCTGCCGTGCAGGCCGCGGATGTCGTAGGCCTTGAAGATTCCCGGATCAAGATTTACGTCCTCCGCTTCGCGTCCGGGCGTAAATCGTGTCATCAGAATGCTCCCTTCAAAGCCTCGTAGCTCTGCTCTATCGACTGCGGCATCACTTTCGTGTCGGCGATCACCGGCATGAAGTTGTTGTCGCCGGCCCAGCGGGGGACGACGTGCATGTGGATGTGGTGCTCGACCCCGGCGCCGGCGACGCGGCCCTGGTTGAAGCCGACGTTGTAGCCGTGCGGCTGGTAGACCTGCTCGAGCCGGTCCATCGCCCGCTGCGCCAGCGCCATCATCTCCGCCAGCGTCTCGGCCGGCATCTCCTGCAGGCGGCCGATGTGGTCGTAAGGCGCCACCATCAGGTGCCCGTTGGTGTACGGGAAGAGGTTGAGGATCACGAAGCTGTGCTCACCGCGGTGGACGATCAGGTTCGCCTCGTCGTCCTCCGCCGCCGGCTTGGCGCAGAAGATGCACTCCTCCTCGATGTCCTTGGACGCGTCCTTCACGTAAGCGAGGCGCCAGGGCGCCCAGATGCGGAAATTTGCCACGGGCCGCTCATCCTACGAGAGCGCCGGGCGCCCGCAGCCGCCGCTAGAGCCAGCGGCGTTTGCGGAAGTAGGCGACGAGCCCGATCAGGACCAGCGCCATCACCCCGAGGACGACGAAGAAGCCGGCCGCGTCGCCTTCGTCTGGGACCCAGGTGTTCATCCCCATCACGCTGGCGATCAGGGTCAGCGGCAGGATCACGACGCTGATCGAGGTCAGCACCCGGAGGATGTCGTTGAGGCGGTGGGAGATCACCGACTCGTTGGTCTCCTCGAGCGCCTCGGCGACCTCCTTGTAGTTCTCCAGCATGTCCCAGATCCGCTCGTGGGCATCGACGATGTCGTCGAAGTAGATCTCCAGGTCGAAGTCCGAGGCCAGGTAGCGCTGTTTGACTTTCTCCAGTTCGCGCAGGACCGGCCGCTGCGGCCGGATCACTTTGCGGAAGTTGATGATCTCCTGCTTGACGTTGGAGATGTCCCGCACGACCTCCTCGGCGCGCTCTTCGAAGATCTGGTCCTCGAGCGCGTCGAGCTTGTTGCCGATCTTGCGCAGCATCGGGAAGCAGTAGTCGAAGCTGTCGTCGACGAGCCGGTAGAGCAGGTAGCCCGAGCCGCGGGAGAAGAGCTGTTCGCGCAGCTCCTCTTTGGCCCGGCAGCGCTCGAACAGGTACTCGACCGGCTGCAGCGGCAGGTTCGGGATCGTGACCACGTAGTCGGGGCCGACGAAGAGGTCGAGCTCGCCGGCGCCGAGCCGGCCGGCGGTGGGGTCGAAGATCGGCAGGTGGAGGACGATGAACAGGTAGTCGTCGTAGACGTCGATCTTCGGCCGCTGGTTGCGCGAGAGCACGTCCTCGAGGTCGAGGGCGTGGAAGTCGAAGTGCTCCTCCAGCCAGGTGCGCTCCAGCGATCCCGGCCACTCGATGTTGACCCAGCGCAGGCCGTTCGACTCGATCTGCTCGATATTCGGCTGCTGGCGCTCAGGCGCCGCAGGCTGAGAGACGAGCTCGCCGCGCCGGCCACGCCGCCGCAGCCGTGGTTTCGGAAGGTTCGGCATCGCTCAGTCCGATCGTCTCTTGGTGCAGCGGGCTCATCGTGTCGCCTAGGTTAGCCGCCTTGCACGCAGTAGAAGGCCGGGAGGGTGCCTGGTAAGGTTCTTGCCACATAAGCGCCACATCTAGAGGGGTGGAGGGACTGGCCCAGTGAAGCCCCGGCAACCATCTCGAACCGCAAGGTCGAGACAGGTGCCAAATCCAGCAGGTCTGTTTTCGACAGAGGCCTGGAAGATGTGGGGGATGTCCGATCGGACCTCGCCCCACAAATGGCGAGGTTTTTGCGTTAAGGAGCGAAAAGAGGATCGGATGTCAGTAGAGAGCTTGAAGTGCAAGGAGTGCGGGACGAAGTACGAGCTGGACGCCAGCTACGTCTGCGAACACTGCTTCGGCCCGCTCGAGGTGTCCTACGACTACAGCGGCCTCGATGCCGCCGAGGTCAAGCGGAGGATTCAGGCCGGATCGCAGGGAATCTGGCGCTATCGCGACTTCCTCCCCTTCGAGGGGCGGGCCGAGCGACCCGCTGGAGCCCGGGCTGACGCCCTTGCTGAAGGCCGATCGCCTGGCCGAGCGCCTCGGGGTCGACGCCGAGATCTGGATCAAGAACGACGCCGCCAACCCGACCCACTCGTTCAAGGACCGGGTCGTCGCCGTCGCGGTCGCGAAAGCGAAGGAGCTCGGCTTCGAGACCGTCGCCTGCGCCTCGACCGGCAACCTCGCCAACGCCGTCGCCGCCCACGCCGCCGCGGCCGGGCTCGACTCCTACGTCTTCGTCCCGGCCAACCTCGAGGAGCAGAAGCTGCTCGCGACCGGCGTCTACGGCACCAACCTGGTCGGCGTCAACGGCAACTACGACGACGTCAACCGGCTCTGCACCCAGCTGGCGGAAACCCGCCCCTGGGCCTTCGTCAACGTCAACCTGCGCCCCTACTACGCCGAGGGCTCGAAGACGCTCGCCTACGAGACGGTCGAGCAGCTCGGCTGGGAACTGCCTGACCGGGTGGTCAGCCCGATCGCCTCTGGCTCGCTGTTCACCAAGCTCGGCCGGGGCTTCCAGGAGTGGCTCGACCTCGGGCTCGTCACGGGAGAGCAGCCGACCTTCAACGGCGCCCAGGCCGAGGGCTGCAGTCCGGTCGCAACCGCCTTCGCCGAAGGCTGGGAAGTCTGCAAGCCGCAGCGACCGGAGACGATCGCCAAAAGCCTCGCGATCGGCGACCCGGCCGACGGCCCCTACGCGGTCGAGCACGCCCGCCGAACCGGCGGCGGCGTCGACTCGGTCACCGACCAGGAGATTCGCGAAGGGATCAAGCTGCTGGCGGAGACGACCGGGATCTTCACCGAGACCGCCGGCGGGGTCACCGTCGGCGTCCTGCGCAAGCTGGCCGAACGGGGCGAGATCGCCGGCGGCGAGCGGGTCGTCGTCTACATCACCGGCGAGGGCCTGAAGACGCTGGACGCGACCCGCGATACGTTCCAGATGCACGAGATCGACCCAAGCCTCGAGAGCTTCGAGGCCGAGTTCCGCCAGGAGGTAACCGCCTAGATGTCAGTCACCGTGAAGATCCCGACCCAGCTTCGCGCCGCCACCGGCGGTCAGTCGGAGCTGGAGGTGGAGGGCGGCACCGTCGGCGAGGTGCTCGACGCCGTCTTCGACTCCCACGAGGGCCTGAAGGACCGCATCACCCAGGACGGCGACCTGCGCCGCTTCGTCAACGTCTACGTCTCCGGCGAGGACATCCGCTTCCAGCAGGGCCTGGAGACCTCGATCAACGATGGCGACGAAGTAACCATCCTGCCTGCAGTTGCCGGCGGCTAATCGTTTCCACCCTTTGGGCCCCTATGGGGGCTAAAACTCTGGAAACGATGAAGCCACCTGTCGTGATTCTATGCGGCGGCCGCGGGACGCGGCTGCGCGAGCGGACCGAGTCGGTGCCGAAGGCGCTGGTCGAGATCGGTGGTCGACCGATCCTCTGGCACGTGATCCAGATCTACGCCGCGCAGGGGTTCGAGCGCTTCCTGCTCGCCACCGGCTACATGGGCGAGGCGGTGGCGGAGTTCGCCGGTGCCGAGCGCTGGCCGCAGGGCGTGGAGGTCGAGTGCGTCGACACCGGCCTCGACACGCCGACCGGGGGACGGGTGGCGGCGCTCGCCGACCGGCTCGCCGGGGAGCGCTTCTGCGCGACCTACGCCGACGGAGTCGCCGACGTTGACCTCGGCGCGCTGCTCGATTTCCACGGGGAGGGTGGCTCCCTGGCCACCGTCACCGTCGTCCGTCCCGACCTGCAGTGGGGCGTCGCCGAGCTATCGGGCGACGAGGTGACCGGGTTCGTCGAGAAGCCGCGCAGCGAGCACTGGATCAACGGCGGCTTCCTCTGCTTCGAGCCCGGCGCCTTCGACTACCTGGGTCCCGACAGCGTCCTCGAGCGCGAGCCGCTCTCGCAGCTGGCCGCCGACGGGCAGCTGCGCGCCTACCGGCACGAGGGTTTCTGGGACTGCATGGACACCTACAAGGACGCCGTCGTCCTCAACGACCTCTGGGCCGCCGGCCGAGCGCCCTGGCGGATCTGGGACGGGGCGCAGGTGGAGGCTTCGTGAAGCGGGCGTTGGTCACCGGCGGCCACGGCTTCGTCGCCTCCAACCTGGCCCGGGCGCTGCTCGAACGGGGCGACGCGGTCAGCGTCCTCGACCTGGAGCCGCCGCCGCGCTCGGGCCTCGTTCTGCAGGGGATCGACGCCGAGGTCGAGCTGCTGCAGACTGACCTGCGGGACGCCGAGGCAGTAGAGGCGGCGATTTCCGCCGGTGAGTTCGACGTCGTCTTCCACCTTGCCGCTCAGACCCTGGTCGGCCCGGCGATGGCGGACCCGACGCAGACCTTCGAAGTCAACGTGCGCGGCACCTGGTCGCTGCTCGAGGCCTGCCGCCGCGCCGACGTGCCGGCGGTGATCGTCGCCTCCTCGGACAAGGCTTACGGCCCCAGCGACGAGCTGCCCTACCGCGAGGAGATGCGCCTCCAGCCGGCCTCGCCCTACGAGGCGAGCAAGGCCGCAGCCGACGCGATCGCGCTCAGCTACCGGCCCGCCTATGGCCTGCCGGTCGCGGTCACCCGCTTCGCCAACATCTACGGCGGCGGCGACCCGAACTTCTCGCGGCTGATCCCCGAGGCGATCGCCGCCGTCCTCGACGGCCGTCGACCCCAGATCCGCTCCGACGGCAGCCCCGAACGCGACTTTCTCTATGTCGCCGACGCCGTCTCCGCCTACCTCGCGGTCGAGTCGGCGGTCGGCGCCGGCGGTCCCGGCGCGGGGGAGGCGTTCAACGCCGGCGGCGAGACCCCGCACTCGGTGCGCGAGGTGCTGGAGACGATCGTCGCCGTCTCCGGGTCCGAGCTCGACCCCGAATACCTCGGCACCGGCAACCCCGAGGGGGAGATCGACCGCCAGTTCGTCGACTCCACCAAGCTGCGCGAAGCGACCGACTGGCGCCCAGAGGTGGCTTTGCGCGACGGTCTGATCCGCACTCTCGACTGGTATCGGGACCACGCTGAGCTGCGGCCGGCGTTAGAGATGTAGCGCACTCTCTTCAGCTGGTAGATCGCGCTTATGCGATGTCGAGGTTCAAACCGCGATGGCCGCTATGGCGAGGGCGAGCACAATCGTCATCGGGGGCGGGAAATTGTCGAACATCTCCGTCGAGCCGGGGGCGGTGATCGCCAGATGACGACCGAGGAAGTGATGAAGTTGACCCGCGGAGAGGACTGGGGCACTGGGCGATTGGAAGAGCTGGAGTGTGGTCAACTTCGGCTGCGGGTGTCGCGGGGCCGTCAGCGCGATCTCCCTGAGCAAACCGATCGTCATGCCAAGCTTCTCGCCTAAGTAGGCTGAAGCCCCATGTGCGGGCGCTTCACGGTCACCACCAAAGACACGAAGAAGGTCGCCGACCGCTTCGAGGTCGAGCTGGAAAAAGCCCTGGAACGGAAAGCGGCGGCAGGCGCGAAAGAGAGCGCCAAGGACGGGGGAGAGGCGAAGGGCAAAGGCGAGAAATCGCCGCCTGGGTTCGGTCGCTTCAACGTCGCCCCGACCCAGGAGGTATTGGTCGTTCGCGCCTCGCCCGAGCCCGAGGAGGCGAAACAGGGCGAGCGCGAGGCGCGGCTGATGCGCTGGGGCCTGGTCCCGGTCTGGGCCAAGGACCTGAAAGTCGGCTACCGGATGATCAACGCGAAAAAAGAGAACCTGCTGAAAAGCCGGGCCTACGCGCCACTGGTCGGCAAGTTTC
The DNA here is from genome assembly GCA_963850735.1 of uncultured Actinomycetes bacterium. Classification (GTDB taxonomy): domain Bacteria; phylum Actinomycetota; class Thermoleophilia; order Solirubrobacterales; family 70-9; genus VAYN01. The sequence continues at coordinate 107,411 of CAWKMK010000005.1, read as the reverse complement.
GCCACCGCTGCCTGATCGTCGCCGACGGCTTCTACGAGTGGATGAAGGCCGAGGATCCGAAGCAGCCGCGCCAGCCCTGGCACTTCCAGGTCGACGGCGGCGAGCCCTTCGCCTTTGCCGGGCTCTGCACCCGCAAGGAGTGGTCGGACGCAGAAGATCGCGGCTACGACGACGGCTACCTCTACACCTGCACGCTGGTGACGACGACGCCGAACAAGGTCGTCGCCCCGGTCCACGACCGGATGCCGGCGATCCTGTCCAGTCCCGAGGCCGAGGCCGCCTGGCTCAACCCCGAGCTGAGCGCCGAGGACGCGGTGGCGATGTGCGGGCCGCTCGACGCTAGCCGGATGTCGAGCGCGCCGGCCAACCCGAAGCTGAACAAAGTCGGCAAAGGGATGGCGGAAGGGCCGGAGCTGCTGGTCGCGCCGCAGACCACGCTCGACGCCTGAGTCAGCCTTCGTCGCCTTCTTCCGCTTCCTCTTCGGCTTCTTCGCGTTCTTCTTCCTTGAGTTCTTCGGCTTCTTCGTCGATCGGCGGCGTGCGGTCGGCCAGCGCCGCGGCGGTGCGGACAGTCGCCGTGCCCGCCTTCGCTTCCAGCTCGCATTTGAATTTGGCCGCCGGGACGTCGGTCGAGCGCCAGATCGTGAAGAACGGCAGTTCGAGGTCCTGCTTCGGCTTGCCGGCGATCGAAGTATTCGATCCGCTCTTCGCCGACCTTGTAGGTGGGCCATTCGACCTTGACCCCGGGTTCGCTGGTGAAGCGCGGCGGCCGATCGGCGAATTCGAGCACCGCCAGTTCGCTGCTCTTGGAGCTGAAGTCCATCAGCACCGTTTCCGGCACTTCCTGGTTGTAGATCCCGGCTTCGGAGGAGCGAGGGTAGGTGCCGCGGAGGCCGCCGCTGCTCTGGGCGACTTCGGTGCCTTTCGGGGCTTTTACGGCACAGAGGACCTTGCTGTCGCTCGATCGGCGCATCGGCTGAAATGGTCAGCTTGGCGCTGGCGACGAAGAGCGCGTAGCCGCTGACGTTGGAGCCGGTGGCGCGGATCCGGGCGTCGGTCAGTTGCATTTCGCCCTTGCCACCAGGGATGGGAACGGGTTCGGATTCGGCCGGCTTGCTGGCCTGCACCCATTCCAGGCTGGCAGCTTCGCCCTCTCCCTTGCCGGTGCTGGCCAGGGCGGCGACGAGGCAGGCGACGAGCCCGACTGCGATCACGATCAAGGCGCCGCGGGGGGGACGCCTGTCCTGCTCGGCGCTGCCTTGAGGGGCGTCGTTCACAGGCGCCACGGTATTGGAATCCGTCACACGGTCGCGGCGCTGCGATACCTCGACCGGCTTGCGGGGTACGGTCCCCCCATGGCAGGCAAGGTGGCGCGGTTGCGAGCGGCCGAGACGAGGCACAGGACCGTCGAGGTCCACGGGCGCTCGGTGAGCTTCATCGAAGCCGGCTCCGGCCCGGTTCTGCTGCTCGTCCACGGCATGGCCGGGACCTGCGCCAACTGGGAATCGGTGATCGAGCCGCTGGCGATGAAGCACACGGTGATCGCCGCTGACTTCCCCGGCCACGGGTCATCTGCGCCCGGAGGAGGCGACTACTCGCTGGGTGGTCTGGCGGGCGGCCTGCGGGATCTGCTGCTGACCCTCGGCCACGAGCGGGCGACGCTCGTCGGCCACTCGCTGGGTGGCGGCGTCGCGATGCAGTTCACCTACCAGTTCCCGGAGATGGTCGAGCGGCTGGTGTTGGTCTCCAGCGGCGGCCTCGGGCCGGACGTCAGCCCGGTGCTTCGCGCCGCGGCGCTGCCCGGCGCCGATCTCTTCATCTCGGCGACCGCGGGCGTCGGCGCACGGGTGGGCTCGGTCCTCGGCCGTGGCCTGAGGGCGATCGGCCTGCGTCCGAACGCCGACGTCGAGGAAGTGGCGCGCGGCTACGCGACCCTCTCCGACCCCGAGCGCCGCAAGGCCTTCCTCTCCACCCTCCGCTCCGTCGTCGGCACCGAGGGCCAGCGAGTCGCCGCCCTCGACCGGCTCTACCTGGCGGCGGCGCTGCCGCTGCTGATCGTCTGGGGCGAGAACGACCCGATCATCCCGGTCGAGCACGGGCGCGAGACCCACGCTCAGCTGCCGAACAGCCGGCTCGAGGTCTTCGAGGACACCGGCCACGTTCCCCAGCTGGAGCGCCCCGGCCGCTTCATCGCCGTCCTCGAGCGCTTCCTCGCCGAAACCGAGCCGGCCGAGTTCGACCGCGACGAGTGGCGAGCCCGCTTCAAGGCCGCCGACGGCTGAGCAGCAAGAGACGCGCCCGACAGGATTCGAACCTGTGGCCTCTTCCTCCGGAGGGAAGCGCTCTATCCAGCTGAGCTACGGGCGCTCACTCGGCAGATTAACCCGTAACTGACGTAGGCTCGCCGCCGATGGATCTGGCGGTGACTTTTCTCGGAACCGGGGGCTCGGTGCCCTCGGCGCGGCGCTCTACGGCGAGCGTGCTGGTGGCGCGTGGGGGAGAGCGGTTGCTGTTCGACTGCGGGGAAGGGACGCAGCGGCAGATGCAGCGCTCGCTGGGGCTGGTGCAGGCGGATGAGATCTACCTGACTCATTTCCACGCCGACCACATCCTCGGCCTGCCGGGATTGCTGAAGACCTACGACCTGACCGACCGCCAGGTGCCGCTGAAGATCTACGGGCCGCCAGGGCTGACCGAGCTATTCCAGGTCTTCTCGCCGCTGGTCGGTCGGCTGGGCTACGCCCTGGATCTGGTCGAACTGGGGCCGGGCGATGCCGTCGAGCACGACGGCTACGAGGTGCGCCCGTTCGAAGCCTCTCATCGGAACACCCGCGCCTACGGCTACGCGCTGGTCGAGGCCGAGCGCCCTGGGCGCTTCGACCCCGCGGCGGCCGCCGCTGCGGGCGTGCCCGAAGGCCCCGCCTACGCCGCCCTGCAGCGCGGCGAGACGGTGGAGGGCGAGTCTGGACCGGTCGCGCCCGACTCAGGTGATGGGCCCCGAGCCGCCCGGGCCGCACGATCGTCATCACCGGCGACACCGCACCCAGCCCGGCCACCGTCTCCGCCGCGGCCGACGCCGACCTGCTCGTCCACGACGCTTCCTTCGCCGAGGAGGAGATGCAGCGCGCCGCCGAAACCGGCCACTCGACCGTCGGCCAGGCCGCCGCGCGTCGCCGCCGAGGCGCACGTGAAGATGCTCGCGCTGGTCCACATCTCCTCCCGCTACCACGTCGGCAAGGTGATCGAGGAGGCGAAGGAGGTCTTCGAACCGACCGTCGCCCCCAAAGACTTCGACGTCGTCGAACTGCCATTCGCTGAGCGAGGTGAGCCCCAGCTCATCCCGAACGGAGCCCGTGAATCGAGGCGGGACGGATAGGCCCTTGACGAGCCCTCCCCATTTTGCGAGAAAGGGGCCTATCCGTCCCCGCCGCCTACCGCTGCTACTGTGAGGCCGTCCTTTAACCCGGTCCCGCGAGGCCAGGAAGGAATTGATCGAAGTGAGTGAGAAGGTCGTGCTGGAGCACGACGACCTGAGGCGAACGCTGCGGCGGATCGCCCACGAGATCGCCGAGAAGAACCCGGATTCGGGACATCTGGCCGTCGTCGGCATTCACACGCGGGGCGCCGTCCTGGCTCGCCGCCTCCACGTCTTCCTCGGCGAGCTGACCGGGACCGAGCTGCCGATCGGCGACCTCGACATCTCCTTCTACCGCGACGATGTCGGCGCCAAGGCGCCCGGCTGCGCAGCCGGTCGTCCACGCCTCCCACATCGACTTCGACCTCGCCGACCGCACCGTCGTCCTCGTCGACGACGTCCTCTACACCGGCCGCACCGTGCGCGCCGCGATCGAGGCCCTCTTCGACTACGGCCGGCCGCAGCGGGTGCAGCTGGCGGTCCTCTGCGACCGCGGCCACCGCGAGCTGCCGATCCGCCCCGACTACGTCGGCAAAAACCTGCCGACGGCGCGCGAGGAGCGGGTCAACGTCCGCCTCGAGGAGGTCGACGGCACAGACGAGGTGACGATCTCCGAGCCCAGCCCAGTGGAGGTAAGCCCATGAAGCACCTGCTCTCGATCGAGCAGCTTTCGCGCGAGGAAATCGAGGCGATCCTCGACCGCGCCGAGAGCTTCGCCGAGGTCGGCCGCCGCGACATCAAAAAGGTGCCGACCCTGCGCGGCCGCACCGTCGTCTCGCTCTTCTACGAGTCGAGCACCCGCACCTCCAGCTCCTTCGACCTCGCCGCCAAGCGCCTTTCCGCCGACCTGGTCTCGGTCAAGGCCGCCGGCTCCTCGGTCGAGAAGGGCGAGTCGCTGAAGGACACGGTCGCCACCCTCTCCGCCTACGACCCGGCCGCGATCGTCATCCGCCACCCCTACGCCGGCGCCGCCCAGATGGTCGCCGGCTGGACCCCGGCGGCGGTCGTCAACGCCGGCGACGGCAAGCACGAGCACCCGAGCCAGGCGCTGCTCGACGTCTACACCCTGCGCCGCCGCCTCGGCTCGCTGGAGGGGATCCGGGTCTGGATCGTCGGCGACGTCCTCCACAGCCGCGTCGCCCGCTCCAACCTGATCGCCTTCGCCCGGATGGGGGCCGAGGTCACCGTCTGCGGCCCGCCGACCCTGATCCCGCGGGGGATCGAGGCGCTCGGCTGCGACGTCTCCTACAGCCTCGGCGGGATCGAGGAGGCCGAGGTCGTCTACGCGCTGCGGATGCAGAAGGAGCGGATGAGCGAGAGCTTCGTCCCCTCGCTGCGCGAGTACGCGGCGAGCTTCCAGATCGACACCCGCCGGCTCAACCCGCGCCAGCTGCTGATGCACCCGGGCCCGGTCAACCGCGGCGTCGAGCTCTCCGGCGAGGCGATCGACTCGCCCCAGTCGCTGATCGCCGAGCAGGTTGCCGCTGGCCTGGTGGTGCGGATGGCGATCCTCTACGAGCTGCTCGCCGGCGGCGAGGGCGGCAACGCCGCCGACCAGGGTGAGGGCAGCCGGCCGACCCCGATCGGAACCCCGGCATGAGCCTGACCGACGCACTCGACGTGCGTACCGGCGAGGACGCGCACCTGGTCCTGCGGCGGGCGACCGTCCTCGATCCGGTGGCGGGGATCGACGGGGTTCACGACCTCGTCGTCCGCGACGGCAAGGTCGCCGAGCTGGCCGCGCCCGGCGAGGCCGACGCCGAGGGCGCCGAGGTGGTCGAGGCCGAGGGCCTGCACGCCTTTCCGGCCTTCTTCGATCCCCACGTCCACCTCCGCACCCCCGGCCACGAGCACAAGGAGGACGTCGAGACGGGGACCCGCGCCGCCGCCGCCGGCGGCTACTGCGGGATCCTGGCGATGGCCAACACGCAGCCGCCGGTCTCGACCGCGGCCGACATCTCCGCCCTGCGCGAGCAGGCGCGAGCCGGCGCCTCGGTCCCGGTCGGATTCCTCGCCACCGTGACCAAAGCGATGGCGGGGGAGGAGCTGACCGAGATGGTCGAACTGCGCGAAGCCGGCGCGGTCGGCTTCTCCGACGACGGCCTGCCGATCGTCGACGCCGGGGTGATGCGGCGGGCGCTCCAGTACCAGCACCTCTGCGGCGGCAATATCGCCCTGCACGAGGAGGACCCGCGCCTCTCCGCGCGACGGGGCGATGCACGAGGGGCCGGTCTCGGCCGCGCTCGGCGTCGCCGGCATCCCCTCGGTCTCGGAGTCGACGATGGTCGCCCGCGACGCCGCCCTGGCCGGCTACGAGGGGGCCCGGATTCACGTCCAGCACCTCTCCGCCGCCGAGTCGGTGGAGGCGGTCCGCGCCGCCAAGGCGGCCGGGGTGCAGATCAGCGCCGAGGCCAGCCCGCACCACCTCTGCCTCACCGACGAGGAGGTCCGCAGCCTCGACCCGCACCGCTTCAAGATGAACCCGCCGCTGCGCGAAGAGCGCGACCGCCAGGCCCTGATCGAGGGCCTGCGCGACGGCACGATCGAGTGCGTCGCCACCGACCACGCCCCGCACCAGCCGGAGGAAAAGGACGTCCCCTTCGAGCAGGCGGCGATGGGGGTGACCGGCCTCGAGACGGCCTTTGCCGCTCTGCACACCGAGCTGGTCATGCCCGGGACGATCGACCTCGCCCTGCTGGTCGAGCGGATGGCCGGCGGCGCCGAGCCCTTCGACCTCGAGCGGCCGACCCTGGCGCCGGGCTCGGAGGCGAACGTCGCCCTCTGCGACCTCGGCGCCGAGTGGACCGTCGGCGAGGACGGCTACGAGAGCCGCTCGGCCAACTCCTGGTGCGCCGGCCGCACTCTCGACCGGCCGGGTGCTGATGACGGTCGCGGCCGGCCAGGTCGCCTTCCGCCTGCGCAGCTTCAGCCTTGGAGTCGCCGCATGAGCATTCGTCTGTGCCTTTTCGTTGCCATGGACCAGAAAGGAACAGGCGAATGAGCGCCTATCTGCTGCTCGAGGACGGGACCCGGCTCGACGGGCTCGCCTGTGGCCACGACGGCGCGGTCACCGGCGAGGTCGTCTTCAACACGGCGATGACCGGCTACCAGGAGTCGGTCACCGACCCCTCCTACGCCGGTCAGATCATCGTCTTCACCTATCCGCTGATCGGCAACTACGGCGTCTCCGCGGCGGCGATGGAGTCCGACCGGGTCCACGCCCGCGGCGTCGTCATGCGCGACGCCAAGAACGGCGAAGACGTCGCCACCGCCGAGGGCGGCTGGCTCGACTGGCTGCGCGACTGCGGCGTCCCCGGCGTCAGCGGCGTCGACACCCGGGCCCTGGTCCGCCACCTGCGCGACAAGGGCGCGATGCGCGGCGGCATCTTCCCGGCCGCGACGCCGGAAGCCGAGGCGCGCGAACGCGATCGCCGCCGAGCCCTCGATGGACGGCGCCGACTTCGCCCGCACCGTCACCCCGCCGGAGCCGGTCCGCTTCGAGGGCGAGGGCCCGCACGTGGTCGGGATCGACACCGGGGTCAAGCTCAGCATCGTCCGCCAGCTGCGCGAGCACGGCTGCCAGCTGACCCTGCTGCCCTGCACCAGCAGCCCCGACGCAGGTGCTGGCCGAGGACCCCGACGTCGTCTTCCTCGCCAACGGCCCCGGCGACCCCGCCGCGCTCGACTACGTCGTCGACACCGTCCGCGGCGTGATCGGCAAGAAGCCCGTCTTCGGCATCTGCCTCGGCCACCAGCTGCTCTGCCGCGCGGTCGGCCTCGAGACCTACAAGCTGCCCTTCGGCCACCGCGGCGCCAACCACCCGGTCAAGGACCTGGAGACGGGACGGATCGACATCACCTCCCAGAACCACGGCTTCGCCGTCGTCGGGCCCGGCGGCGAGCCGAAGATCGAGGGCGACGAGCCGGTCCGCTGGGACACCGACTTCGGCGTCGCCGAGCTCTCGCAGCTGAACCTCTACGACCGCACGGTCGAGGGCCTGGTCCTGCGCGACGTCGCCGGCGCCACCGTCCAGTACCACCCCGAGGCCGGCCCCGGCCCGCACGACGCCCGCCACCTCTTCGACCGCTTCCTGGAGCTGGCGGCTTGATCTGGCCGCCGCCCGACCGCGCCCTGGAGGGACAGCCTGGTCCGCCTCGAGCCGTTGGTCGAGGAGCACCGCGAGCCGCTGCGCTCGGTCGCCGGGCATCCCGAGGTCTGGCAGTGGATCGACCGCCGGGTCACCGAGACCGACGAGGGCTTCGACAGCTGGTTCGACGCCCGTCTGAACGCGCGCAAGGCCGGGGAGCGAGCACGGCTTCGCGACCCTGACGCGCCGGCAGCGGCGAGCCGCTCGGCAGCTCCACCTATCCTGGCCCCGCGCCCGATCCACGACGGGGTCGAGATCGGCAACACCTGGCTCACCCCAGCGGCCTGGCGCACCGGCGCCAACGTCGAGGCGAAGCTGCTGATGCTCGGCTTCGCCTTCGAGGAGCTCGGCTGCATGCGGGTCGAGCTGAAGACCGACGCGCGCAACGAGCGCTCGCGCGGGGCGATGGAAGCGCTTCCGGCGAAGTTCGAGGGGATCTTCCGTAAGCACATGCTGATGCCGGTCACCGGCGTCCGCGATTCGGCCTACTTCTCGATCGTCGACGACGAGTGGCCGTCGGTCCGTCAAAACCTGGAAGCGCGCCTGGCAGGGGCGCAGGAGGTGCGCAGTGCCTAAACGCGACGACATCCAGAAGATCCTCCTGATCGGCTCCGGCCCGATCGTGATCGGCCAGGCGGCCGAGTTCGACTACTCCGGCGTGCAGGCCTGCAAGGTGCTGCTCGAGGAGGGCTACGAGGTCGTCCTGGTCAACTCGAACCCGGCGACGATCATGACCGACCCGGAGTTCGCCACCGCCACCTACATCGAGCCGCTGCTGCCCGGCCCGGTGACCAAGATCATCGAAAAGGAGCGCCCCGACGCGCTGCTGCCGACCCTCGGCGGCCAGACCGCGCTGAACATCGCGATGGCGCTGGACGAGGACGGCACCCTGGAGCGGTTCGGGGTCGAGCTGATCGGCGCCAACGCCGAGTCGATCAGCCGCGCCGAGGACCGCGAGAAGTTCCGCCAGACGATGAACGAGGCCGGGCCTGCGGATCCCGTGGTCGATGACGGTCGAAACGCCTCGCCGAGGTCGAGGAGGCGCTGGCCGACGGCCGCATCACCCTGCCGGCGATCGTCCGGCCCGCCTTCACGATGGGCGGCCAGGGGGGCGGGATCGGCAACACCGAGACCGAGCTGCGCCAGGTCGTCTCCGAGGGCCTCGCCGCCAGCCCGATCAACCAGGTGCTGGTCGAGGAGTCGGTGATCGGCTGGGGCGAGTTCGAGCTCGAGGTGATGCGCGACCGCAACGACAACGTGGTGATCATCTGCTCGATCGAGAACGTCGACCCGATGGGCGTCCACACCGGCGACTCGGTCACCGTCGCCCCCGCCCAGACGCTGACCGACCCGCTCTACCAGGACCTGCGCGACCAGGCGATCAAGGTGATCCGGGCGATCGGGGTCGAGACCGGCGGCTCCAACGTCCAGTTCGCGGTCAACCCCGAGAACGGCGAGATCGCCGTGATCGAGATGAACCCGCGCGTCTCGCGCTCCTCGGCGCTGGCCTCGAAGGCGACCGGCTTCCCGATCGCGAAGATGGCGGCGAAGCTCGCCGTCGGCTACGCGCTGGAGGAGATCCCCAACGACATCACCCGCGCCACGCCGGCCTCCTTCGAGCCGACGATCGACTACGTCGTCACCAAGATCCCGCGCTTCGCCTTCGAGAAGTTCCCCGGCTCCGAGGGCCGGCTCTCGACCTACATGCAGAGCGTCGGCGAGGTGATGGCGATCGGCCGCACCTTCCGCGAGTCCTTCGCCAAGGCGATGCGCTCGCGCGAGCTCGACTCGCCGGCCGAGATCCCCGAGTCCGACGAGGAGCTGCTGGCGGCGATCGAGATGCCCTGCGCCGAGCGCTTCGACCTGATCCTCGCCGCCTTCGAGCGCGGCCTCGAGGTCGAGGCGGTGCACGAGCGCCTGCATGGTCGACCCCTGGTTCCTGCGCGAGCTGCAGGCGCTCGCCACCGAGGGCGACGGCACCGACGGCCTCGCCCGCACCTACAAGGCGGTCGACACCTGCGCCGCCGAGTTCGAGGCGGCGACGCCCTACTACTACTCCGGCCACGAGCGCCCGCGCCACGACGGCTCGCCGCCGGCCAACGAGATCCGCCGCGGCGAGCAACGACTCGGTCGTGATCCTCGGCGCCGGCCCGAACCGGATCGGCCAGGGGATCGAGTTCGACTACTGCTGCGTCCACGCCGCGATGACCGCCCGCGAGCTCGGCCGCGACGCGGTGATGGTCAACTGCAACCCGGAGACGGTCTCGACCGACTACGACACCTCCGACCGCCTCTACTTCGAGCCGCTGACCGCCGAGGACGTGCTCGCGGTCTGCGAGCAGGAGCAGCCCGAGGGCGTGATCGTCCAGTTCGGCGGCCAGACGCCGCTGAAGCTCGCCCGCACCCTGGAAGAGGCGGGGGTGCCGCTGCTCGGCACGCCGGTCGACGCGATCGACCTGGCCGAGGACCGCGGCCGCTTCGGCGCGCTGCTGCGCGCGGCTCGGGGTCGAGCACCCGCCCTACGGCACCGCGCTCTCGGCCGAGGAGGCCGAGGTGATCGCCGAACGAGGTCGGCTTCCCGCTGCTGGTCCGGCCCTCCTACGTGCTCGGCGGCCGGGCGATGGAGATCTGTTACTCGACCGAGGACCTGCCAGGCCTACCTGGAGGCCAACGTCAAGGCCGACCAGGAGCACCCGCTGCTGCTCGACCGCTTCCTCGAGAACGCGATCGAGGTCGACGTCGACGCGCTCGGCGACGGCGAGGAGGTCTACGTCGCCGGGATCATGCAGCACGTCGAGGAGGCCGGCGTCCACTCCGGCGACTCGGCCTGCGTGATCCCGCCGCTCAGCCTCGGCGAGGAGATGCTGGAGGAGATCCGCGCGACCACCGAGCGGATCGCGCTCGAGCTCGGCGTCATCGGCCTGATCAACATCCAGTACGGGGTCGCCGGCGGCGAGCTCTACGTGATCGAGGCCAACCCGCGCGCCTCGCGCACCGTCCCCTTCGTCTCCAAGGCGATCGGCGTGCCGCTGGCGAAGCTCGCCTGCCGGCTGATGCTGGGCGAGAAGCTCGCCGACCAGGACCTGCCCGAGGGCCCGCCCGAGCACGTCAGCGTCAAGGAGGCGGTGCTGCCCTTCGCCCGCTTCGCCGGCGCCGACTCGGTGCTCGGCCCGGAGATGAAGAGCACCGGCGAGGTGATGGGCATCGCCGCCGACTTCCCGACCGCGTTCGGCAAGGCGCAGGCGGCGGCCGGGGTGCGGCTGCCGCGAATCGGGCTCGGTCTTCATCACCGTCACCGACACCGACAAGGCCGGCCGCGACCCAGCTCGCGGCCCGCTTCCACGACCTCGGCTTCGAGGTGATCGCCACCGGCGGCACCGCCCAGGCGATCGAGCGGATGGGGGTGCCGGTGACCCGGATCAACAAGCTGCAGGAGGGCTCGCCGCACGTCGTCGACCTGATCCGCAAGCGCCAGCTGCGACCTCGTGATCAACACCCCGACCGGCTCCGGCGCCCGCACCGACGGCTACGAGATCCGCACCGCCGCGGTCCGCCACGGGATCCCCTGCGTGACGACGATGACCGGCGCCACCGCCGCGGCGCGGGCGATCGCGGCCGGCAAGCAGGGCGAGGCCGAGGTGCGCTCGCTGCAGGAGATCCACGACGCGCCGGCCGAGGGCCGCGCAGCCGCGATGACCGCGCCCTTCGGCCGCCGGCTCTGCGAGGTCGCGGCGAACGCGGCCTCCGGCGGCTACCGGATCTTCTCCCTGCTCGACCGCGAGGGGCCGGAGCCGCGAGCCGGGCCAGTTCTACATGCTCGCCAGCGAGCGAGCAGCTGGGGGCGAGCGGGGCGGCCGCCCCTTCCTGCCGCGGGCGATCTCGGTCGCCGAGGCCGGCGCCGGCCGACGGACGGCGTCCGGCTCGACTTCCTGGTCGAGGGCGTCGGCCCGGGCACCGACCGGCTCTGCGAGCTGGAGCCGGGCGAGCGGGTCTGGGTCACCGGCCCGCTCGGCAACGCCTTCTCCGACGCCGCGCGAGGTCAACCCCGACGCCGCCGGGGCGATCCTCGTCGGCGGCGGCATCGGCATCGCCCCGCTGGCCCTGCTGCGCCGCCGCTTCTGCCGAGCGCGGCATCCCGCTCCGCGTCCTGCTCGGCTTCCGCGACCAGCAGCACTCCGGCGGCCTCGACGAGCTCTTCTGCGCCGGCGGCGACTCTGCCCCGAGGTCCGCCTGGCCAGCGAGGACGGCCACGCCGGCCACCAGCGGCTACGTCACCGACCTGCTCGCGGCGATGCTCGCCGGCGACGACGCCGCCTCGGCCGTCGTCTACTCCTGCGGCCCGCCGGCGATGCTGGAGGCGGTGCGGTCGCTCTGCGCCGAGCACGGGGTCGCCTGCGAGCTGGCGCTGGAGTCGCCGATGGCCTGCGGCTTCGGCGCCTGCTTCGGCTGCGCGGTGCCGAAGCCCGACGGCGGCTACCTGCGGCTCTGCGTCGACGGCCCGGTGCTGCGGGGCGACGCGGTCGCGGAGGTGGCCGCATGCCTGACTTCTGCGGGATCGAGCTGGCCCACCCGGTGATCAACGCCTCGGGGACCTACGACGCGATCGCCGCCCGCAAGCGTCTTCGGCGACGCGCTGCTGGACGACTTCCCCTTCTCCGCCTTCGTCTCGAAGACGATCACGCCGGAGCCGCGGGCCGGCAACGCGCCGCGGCGGATCTGGGAGACGCCGGCCGGGATGATCAACTCGATCGGGCTGCCGAACAAGGGCCTGGAGGGCTTCCTCGCCGAGGACCTGCCGCAGCTGGCCGAGCTGCCGGTGCCGCTGATCGTCTCGGTGATGGCGACCAGCCGCGAGGAGTTCGCGCGCCTGGTCGAGGCGGTCGGCGAGCGGGACGAGGTCGGCGGCGATCGAGCTCAACGTCTCCTGCCCCAACGTCCACTCCGGGCCTGATCGTCGGCGAGCAGCCGAGCGAGACCGAGGCGCTGCTGGAAGCGCTGCGCCCGCTGACCGAGAAGCCGCTGATCGTGAAGCTGACGCCCAACGTCGCCGACCCGGCGGCGGTCGCGGTCGCCGCCGAGGAGGGCGGCGCCGACGCGGTCTCGCTGATCAACACCCTGAAGGCGAGCGCGATCGATCCCGGCGACCGGCGAGCCGGCCCTGGCGGCCGGCCACGGCGGCCTCTCGGGCCCGGCGGTGCGGCCGGTCGCGCTGCAGCAGGTGCGCGCGGTCGCGCGCCGCGGTCGAGCTGCCGATCGTCGGCATGGGAGGGATCTCCAGCGGCGCCGACGCGGCCGAGTTCCTCGCCGCCGGGGCGACCTGGTGGCGGTCGGGACCGAGAGCTTCCGCGACCCGCGGGCCGGCTCGCGGATCGCCGCGGAACTGCGAACCGGCGCTGTCGCGGAGCGCCGAGGCGCCTAGCGGCACTAGACCTCGAGTAGAGGTTGAGATGAATTTGGGGGCAATTGGCGCCTCGCTCGGCTTGCACGCCCCCTAGCCGCGGCTATACTCGCCGCCCACATGCCGGCCCCTCAGTCAAATCTTCGCTCGCGGCCCCCGAAAGGTCCCTCGACCAGAGGATGGAGGCGCTCAAACGGGCCAACGACATCCGCACCGCGCGGGCGAAACTGAAGAAGGATCTGAAGGCCGGCCGGGCCAGCATCCACGCGATCCTGCTCGACCCGCCGGAGTACGTGCTGACCGCCAAGGTCTTCGACATGCTCCTCGCCGTACCCAAGTACGGCCGGGTGAAGACCAACCGGATCCTCAACCAGTGCCGGATCTCGCCGTCGAAGACGATCGGCGGCCTCTCCGAGCGCCAGCGCGCCGAGCTGATCTCGCCAGCTCCGCCGCTAGACCGACCGCCGCGGCGGTCATCATCCGCGGCCCGCATGGCCAGCAAGGTCTTCGTGATCACCGGGCCCTCCGGGGTCGGCAAGGGCACCCTGATCAGGGAGCTGCTGAAGGCGCGTGCCCGACCTCGAGCTCTCGATCTCGGCGACCACCCGCGCACCCGCGCGAGGGCGAGGAGGACGGGCGCGACTACCACTTCCTCACCCCCGAGGAGTTCGAGCGGCGGGTCGACGAAGACGACTTCCTCGAGTTCGCCACCTACAGCGGCAACCGCTACGGGACCCTGCGCAGCGAGGTCGAGCGGCGGCTCGAGGCCGGCCACTCGGTCGTCCTCGAGATCGAGGTCCAGGGCGCTCAGCAGGTGCGCGCCGCGAAACCGGACTCGGTCCAGATCTTCATCGCCCCGCCCGACCCGGCGGTCCTGCGCGAGCGCCTCGCCGGCCGCGGCACCGACTCGCCGGAGGCGATCGACGAGCGGCTCGAAGTCGCCGAGCAGGAGCTGGCGGCCCAGGGCGACTTCGACCACTGCGTCGTCAACGACGAGCTCGGCGGCGCCGCCGCCGAGCTGGCGGGGATCGTCCGCGCCGAGCTCGGCCGGCCCCGCCGGCCTGATCATCTAGACTGCCCGGCCGATGATCAAACCACGCGTAGACAAGCTTCTCGAGCACGCCGACTCCCATTACGCCGCAGTCGTCGTCTCGGCCAAGCGCGCTCGTCAGATCAACAGCTACTTCCACAACCTCGGCGAGGGCGGCTTCGGCGAGTACCCGCCGCCGATGGTCGACACCAACGCCGAGCGGAACTACCTCTCGATGTCGCTCGAAGAGCTGGCCGAGGGCAAGCTGAAATACGAGTACCGCACCTAGCGCCGGCATTGCCCGCAGGCCGGGCGTCCTCTAGGAGCCGAGGCATGGCCCGACTCCTTCTTGGCGTCAGCGGCGGCATCGCCGCCTACAAGGCGCTCGAGCTGGCGCGCCTGGCGACGCTCGCCGGGCACGGCGTGCGGGTGCTGATGACCGAGACCGCGACCCGCTTCGTCGGCGCCGCCTCCTTCGAGGGGATCGTCGGCGCCCCGGTCCTGATCTCCGAGTTCGAGCGCGACCCGATGCGCGGCGCCTTCCCCGGCGAGGACGCAGGCCGCGCCACGACCCGATCGGCCACCTCGAGCTGGCCGGCCGCTGCGACGCCTACCTGGTCGCGCCCGCCTCGGCCAACACGATCGCCAAGCTGGCCAGCCGGCGCCGCCGACTCGATGCTGACCACCTCCTTCCTCGCCTGCACGGCGCCGCGCCTGGTGGCACCGGCGATGAACGACCGCATGTACGCCGACGCGGCGACCCAGGCCAACCTGGCGACGCTGCGCGAGCGCGGCGTCGAGGTGATCGAGCCCGAGGAGGGCAAGCTCGCCTCGCGCGGCGAGTTCGGCCGCGGCCGCCTGCCCGACCCCGAGCTGCTGCTGGCCCGGGTCGAGGCCGTCGCTGCCCGCCGGCGACCGGCCCTGGGACGGGCTGCGGGTCCTGGTCACCGCCGGCGGCACCCGCGAGCCGATCGACCCGGTCCGCTTCATCGGCAACCGCTCCAGCGGCCGGATGGGCATCGCCCTCGCCGCCGCGGCGGCCGAGCGCGGGGCGGAGGTGACGCTGATCGCCGCCAACGTCGCGCTGCCCGCGCCGCCCGGCGTGCGCCGCCTCGACGTCGAGACCGCCGCCCAGCTCGCCGCCGCCGCCGGCGAGGAGTTCGCCGGCACCCATGTCCTGCTGATGGCGGCGGCGCCCGGCCGACTTCCGCGCCGCCGACGCCGGCGGAGGGCAAGCTGCAGCGCTCCGGCGCGCTGGAGCTCTCGCTGGAGCCGACCGAGGACATCCTCGCCGGCGCTCGCCTCGCCGCCGGACCGAGGAGCAGACGATCGTCGGCTTCGCCGCCGAGCACGGCGGGGAGGCGGTCGAGCGGGCGCGCGGCAAGCTGCAGCGCAAGGGCGCCGACATGATCGTCCTCAACGACGTCTCCGACCCGGAGATCGGCTTCGAGAGCGAGCGCAACGCGGTCACCCTGATCAGCGCCGGGGGCGAGACCGAGGTGCCGATCGCCTCCAAGGACGCAGATCGCCGAGGCGATCCTGGGCGAAGTCGACCGCTTGCGGGCAAATGCAGGCCGGCCGGCTGCCTGAGCGGGCTATACTGATTTCAAGCTTTTCTGTCCCCTATGCGTGTCGAGAAGTGGGCCTGGCCCACTTTTTTTACGCCTCCACCCCAAAACTTCAGGCATGACCGACCCCACCGAGCAAGAACATTCAGCAGGAGCTGTCCGGGCTCGACCCGGAGATCGACCTCGTCGCCCTCGAGAAACCGGGGACCGACGCGCTGCGGATTTTCATCGACCACCCCGACGGGGTCGATCTGGCGCTTTGCGAAAGGGTCACGCAGCACCTGAACCACCTGCGGGCCGATTACGCGCTGGAGGTCTCCTCGCCTGGCCCCAAGTACCGCCGCAACGCCACCGCTTCCGAGAGCAAGGAGTCCCTGCAGTGACCAAAGAGATCGTCGACGCAGTCAAAGCGCTCGAGCAGGAGAAGGGAATCTCAGCCGACAAGCTGATGGACGCCCTCGAGGACGCCCTCCTCTCGGCCTACAAGAAGACCCCGGGTGCGGCGAAATACGCGCGCGTCGACCTCGACCACGAGACCGGGCGACTTCCGCGTCTTCGAACTGATCCTGCCTCCCGAGCTGGAGGAGAAGCTGCTGGCGGAGGCGGCCGAGCTGCAGGAGGAGCCGGAAGTCGATCCCGAGACCGGCGAACTGAAAGAGCCGGAGGACCCCGAGCTCGACCCGGAGATGATCGCCCCCTACGAGGACCAGATCGAGACCAGCGACGTCACCCCCGAGGACTTCGGCCGGATCGCCGCCCAGACCGCCAAGCAGGTGATCCTGCAGCGGATCCGCGAGGCCGAGCGGCAGATGATGTACGACGAGTACCAGGACCGGGTCGGCGAGCTGATCACCGGGATCATCCAGCAGTCCGACAAGCGCTACACGCTGGTCCAGCTGCGCGAGCGGGTCGAGGCGCTGCTGCCGAAGTCCGAGCAGGTCTACAACGAGCGCTACGACCACGGGATGCGGGTCAAGGCCGTGATCACCGACGTCTCCGACTCGACCAAAGGGCCGGCGATCGTCGTCTCCCGCCGCAGCCCGGAGCTGATCAAAAGCCTGTTCGAGCTCGAGGTGCCGGAGATCGCCGACAAGCTGGTCGAAATCGTCGGCGTCGCCCGCGAGCCCGGCTACCGCTCGAAGATCGCCGTCGTCTCCCACGCCGACGGGGTCGACCCGGTCGGCGCCTGCGTCGGGCCGCGAGGCTCACGCGTGCGGATGGTCGTCTCCGAGCTGCGCGGCGAGAAGATCGACATCATTCCCCACAACGACGAGCCCGCCCGCTTCGTCGCCAAAGCGCTCTCGCCGGCGCGCGTGCGCGAGGTGATCGTCGACGACGAGGAGCGCCAGGCGACGGTGATCGTCCCCGATGACCAGCTCTCGCTGGCGATCGGCCGCGACGGCCAGAACGCCCGCCTTGCCGCCCGCCTGACCGGCTGGCGCGTCGACATCAAGTCCGAGACCGAGTTCGCCTCCGAAGAACACGAGGTCGAGGTCGAGGGCGAGGAACAGTTCGACGGCCGCTGCATGGCGGTGCTCTCGAACGGGCGCCGCTGCCCGAACGCGGCTCTGCCCGGCTCGACCTACTGCGGACTGGAGCCGCACCAGGCGCTCTCGCGCTTCGAGACCAGCCAGACCGCGATCCTCGCCGGCGTCTCCGAGACCGAGGTGGCGATCCTCGCCGACCCCGACGCCGACGAAGGCCAGGTATCGGAGATCGTCGAGCGGGCGGAGGCGAACTTCGTCGAGCCCGTCGAGGAGGCGCCTGAGCCCGAGGAGGCGGTCGAGGAGACCGCCGACGAAGTGGCCACCGAGGAGGCCGTCGAAGAGGACATCCAGCAGGAGGCCACCGAAGCCGAGGAAGTGGATGGTGAGACGCTCGGCGAGGACGAGGAAGCCGCCGAGCCGGTCGCCGAGGAGGCGGAGCAGGCTTAGTGGCCAAGAAACGGGTTCACGAGATCGCGAAAGCGCAAGGCGTCAGCTCGAAGGAGCTGCTCGCGGCGCTGAAGGCTGCCGGCGTCGAGGCGAAAGCCGCCGCCTCCAGTGTCGAGGAGGCCGACGCCCTGAAGGCGATCTCGGCCGCCAGAGGCAACGGCGGCGCCGAAGCGGCGAAGAAGCCGGCTCCGAAAGCCGAGCAGGCGCCCACTCCGGCCGCGCCGAAAGCAGCGGAGGCACCCAAACCCGCCGCCAAACCGGCAGCTCCGCAAGGCCGCAACACCTCGACCAAACCGGTCCGCGCCGGCGGCGCCCAGCAGGGTGGCGGCGGTGGCGGCGGTGCGTCTTCGAAAAAACGCCGCGTGGTAATCGATTCGCAGGCGTCCCGCCGCGAGCAGGGCGGTGGCCCGCCACCGCAGCGCCCGCCGCGCCGCCGCGGTGGCCGTCGCCGTCGCCCGCTGCTCGAGGAGCCGCCGTCGACCCCGGCGACGCCCGATGAGCCCGAGGCGACCAAGGTCAACTCCGGCGCAACCGTGCGCGAGGTCGCCGAATCGCTCGGCCTCGCCCCGGCCGAGGTGATCAAAAAACTGATGATGATGGGCGAGATGGCGACCCTGACCCAGACCCTCACCGACGACTCGGTGAAGGCGATCGCCGACGAGTACGACCGCAAGATCGAGATCGTCCACGCCGCCGACGAGGAGCCCGAGGAGCCGGAGTTCTCCGACGCCGAGGAGGACCTGGTCGACCGGCCGCCGGTGGTGACGATCATGGGTCACGTCGACCACGGCAAGACCTCGCTGCTGGACGCGATCCGCGAGACCGAGGTCGCCGCGGGCGAGGCCGGCGGCATCACCCAGCACATCGGCGCCTACCAGGTCCACCACGACGAGAAGACGATCACCTTCCTCGACACCCCGGGCCACGCCGCCTTCACGGCGATGCGCGCCCGCGGCGCCAAGGTCACCGACGTGGTCGTCGTCGTCGTCGCCGCCGACGACGGCGTCATGCCGCAGACCAAGGAGGCGATCGACCACGCCCGCGCCGCCGACGTGCCGATGCTGATCGCCGTCAACAAGATCGACAAAGAGGGCGCCAACCCGGAAAAGGTCCGCGGCGAGCTCGCCCAGGAGGGCATCTCCCCAGAGGAATGGGGCGGCGACACGGTCTTCTGCGAGGTCTCGGCGAAGACGCGCGAGGGGCTCGACAACCTGCTCGACATGATCCTCCTCGTCACCGAGCTGGAGGAGCTGGCGGCGAACCCGAACACGGCCGCCTCCGGCAACGTGATCGAGTCCCAGCTAGATCCCGGCCGCGGACCGGTGGTCACCGTCCTCGTCCAGCGCGGAACCCTGCGCGTCGGCGACTCGCTTGTCGCCGGTCCCCAGTGGGGCCGGGTGCGGGCGATGCACGACTTCACCGGCAAGGCGGTCTCCGAGGCGGTGCCCGGGATGCCGGTCGAGGTGCTCGGCTTCGACGGCGTCGCCGACGCCGGCGAGTTCGTGCAGACGGTCGAGAACGACCGCCAGGCCCGCCAGATGGCAGGGGAGCGCGCCCACCGCCTGAAAACCGAGGCGCTGGCCCGTCGCCAGGGCCGCAAGGTCAGCCTCGACGAGGTCTTCGCCCGCGCCCAGGAGGGCGAAATCAAGGAGCTCAACATCGTCCTCAAGGCCGACGTCGCGGGCTCCCTGGAGGCGCTCCAGGACGAGCTCGCGAAGGTGCCGCAGGAACGGGTCGCGATCAACGTCATCCACTCGCAGACCGGTGGCATCAACGAGTCCGACGTGATGCTCGCCTCGGCTTCCGACGCGATCATCATCGGCTTCAACGTGCGGCCGCTGCTCGACGCCAAACGCGCCGCCACGCGCGAGGGCGTCGACGTCCGCACCTACTCGGTCATCTACAAAATCACCGAAGACCTGCGCAACGCGATGGAGGGCCTGCTCGACGCGGTCGAGGTCGAGGAGACGATCGGCGAGGCGCTGGTCAAACAGACCTTCAAAGCCTCCAAGGTCGGCCGCATCGCCGGCTGCATCGTCGCCGAGGGCAAGGCTGTGCGCACCGCCAGCGTCCGCCTGATCCGCGAGGGAACGGTGATCTGGACCGGCGAGCTCGGATCCCTGCGCCGCTTCAAAGACAACGTCCAGGAAGTCGAGGAGGGCCAGGAGTGCGGCATCGTCCTCGAGGGGTACGCCGACGTGAAGGAGGACGACGTGCTCGAGTTCTTCCAGACGAAACAGGTCGAGCAGACCCTGGAGTAGCATGGCCGGCTCCCGCATGCGGCGCATCAACGAGGTGCTCCGCGAGGTCGTGGGGGCTGCAATCGCAGGCGAATTGAGTGATCCTCGTATCGGCTTCGTGACCGTCACCTCCGTTGAGACCAGCCCCGACCTGCGCACCGCCAAGGTGTTCGTCAGCGTGCTCGGAACCGAGGAGGAGCGGGAGGCGACCCTGGAGGGTCTGCGCTCCTCCCACGGCGTGATCCAGTCGCGGATCGCGGCGGAGACGCGGATGAAGCGGACCCCGACTCTGACCTTCCGCTACGACGACACGATCGAGCAGGGCGTGCGGATCTCCGAACTGCTCGAGGAGGGGGAGGACGAGGAGTGAGCTCGGTCCCCGACGTCGCCACCTCCGACCTCGAGCGGGTCAGCGCCGAGCTGCGCGACACGCGACCGCTTCCTGCTCACCGCCCACGAGGGCCCCGACGGCGACGCCCTCGGCTCGCTGCTCGGCCTGCACAAAGTCCTCACCCAGCTGGGCAAGGACTCGGTGATGTTCATGGCGGCGAAGGAGTTCCCGCTGCCGATCGAGTACCGCTTCCTGCCCCTGGAGGAGGTCTTCCACGAGCCCCCGGCCGACATGGCCGACCGCACCGTGATCTTCCTCGACTGCGGCAACATCGACCGCGTCCCGGTCGACTGGCTGACCGCTGGCGGCAACGACGTGATCAACATCGATCACCACCACGACAACACCCGCTTCGGCGACATCAACCTGGTAGAGGTCGGCGCCTCCTGCACCGCCGAGATCGTCTACGACCTGGCGCTGCTGCTGGGGGCGAAGATCGACGCCGAGATCGCCTCGGCGCTCTACGTCGGCCTGATCACCGACACGGGCAAGTTCATGTACGAGAACACCAACGCCCACACCCACCGGGTCGCCGCCGACCTGATCGACGCCGGGGTCGACGTCGACGACACCTACCGCCGCCTCTACGAGCACGTGCCGCTGGAGAAGCTGCGGCTGGTCTCCCGCGCGCTCGACAACATCTCCAGCTACTGCGAGGGACGCCTGGCGGTCAGCTACATCACCACCGCCGACTACGAGGCGACCGGGGCCGGCGAGGAGATGACCGAGGGCCTGATCGACAACCTGCGCTCGATCGACGGGGTCAAGGTCGCCGCGGTGATCCGCGACCTCGGCGACCGCGGCCGCGCCGCCCGCAAGGTCAGCCTGCGCTCCAGCGCCGGCGAGGTAGACGTCTCGGCGATCGCTCGGCTACACGGGGGCGGCGGGCACAAGCGCGCCGCCGGCTTCTCTACCGACCTGGAGTTCGAGCAGCTGGCCGAGTTCCTCACCGAAGAGGTCTCCAGGCAACTCGGCAGCTGAGGATGGCGGCGGAAACCGGCACCGTGCTGCTCTACGACAAGCCGGCCGGCGTGACCTCCCACGACGTAGTCGCCAAGGTCCGCCGCGAACGCGGCGCCAAAGCCGGCCACGCCGGCACCCTCGACCCCTTCGCCACCGGGTTGCTGCTGATCCTGCTCGGCCGCGCCACCCGTCTGCAGCGCTTCCTCGTCGGCCTGCCGAAGACCTACCTGGCCACCGCCCGCCTCGGCTGGCACTCCAGCACCGGCGATTCCGACGGCGAGCTGACCGAGACCGGGCGGCTGCCCGGGTCGCTCGAGCTGCCGACCGGGACCGTCCGTCAGCATGTGCCGATGACCTCGGCGGTGCGGGTCGGCGGCGAGCGCCTCTACAAGAAGGCCCACCGCGGTGAAGTGGTGGAGACCCCGGCCCGCGACGTGCAGGTCCACCGCGCCGAGCTGCTCTCCGGCGAGGGCGAGTACGCCCACTTCGAGATCGAGTGCTCGGCCGGGACCTACGTACGGACCCTGGTCGAGACCCTCGGCGACGCCTACTGCTCGGACCTGCGGCGGACGGCGGTCGGCCCCTTCCGGATCGAGGACGCCGGCGAGGAGCTGGCGCCCGAGCGGGTCGCCGAGCTGGTCCCGGCGGTGGCGGAGGCGTTGCGGTGAGCATCAAGGTCACCTCGCTCCCCGACGCCGAGCCGCGGCCGCGCAACGTCGCGATCGGCACCTTCGACGGCGTCCACCTCGGCCACCGGGCGGTGATCGACGGCGCCGACACGGTCCTCACCTTCGACCCGCACCCGCTCGAAGTCCTGCACCCGGCGGCGACGCCGAAGCTGATCATGCCCTTCGGGGTCAAGCGCGACGTGATCGAGGGGCTGGGGGTCGAGGAGCTGGTCGTGATCCCCTTCGACAAAGAGCTTCTCCACCCAGACCGCCGAGGAGTTCATCGAGCACGTCCTGGTCGAGAAGCTCAACGCTAAGCGGGTCTCGGTCGGCGAGAACTTCCGCTTCGGCGCCAAGGCCAAAGGCGACCCGGCGATGCTGGAAGCCCATCCCGAGTTCGAGACCCGGGTGGTGCCGCTGGTCGAGGTCGACGGCGAGACCGTCTCCTCGACCCGGATCCGCGCCCTGGTCGCCGCCGGCGACATGGTCGCCGCGCGGCGCTGCCTGGGGGCGCCGTTCATGGTCGAGGGGACCGTCGTCAAAGGCGATCAGCGAGGCCGCGAGCTCGGCTTCCCGACCGCCAACCTCGTCCCCGACGACCGCCTCGCGATCCCCGGCCACGGCGTCTACGCCGCCTTCGCCAACGGCGTCCCGGCGGCGGTCAACGTCGGCGTCCGCCCGACCTTCGAGAGCGGCCGCGGCGTCCTGATCGAGACCTACCTGATCGACCACGACGAGGACCTCTACGGCAAGACCCTGCGGGTCGCCTTCGCCGAGCGCCTACGCGGCGAGCGCGCCTACCACGAGGTCGACGAGCTGATCGCCCAGATGCACCGCGACGTCGAGGACGCCAGGCGCATCTGTGCTAGTTTACCAGCAGCCGTCGCACTGAGTAGCTTCCAGCGGTCTTTGTACTACGTGTGCGGCGTTTACGAGATGAGCCTGACCAAAGAGAAAAAGAGCGAGCTGATCGGCAAGTACGGCCGCGGCGACAACGACACCGGCTCGGCCGAGGTCCAGGTCGCGCTGCTGACCGAGCGGATCAACGAACTCACCGAGCACCTGCGCACCCACGCCAAAGATCACCACTCGCGTCGCGGGCTGCTGATGCTCGTCGGCAAGCGCCGCCGCATGCTGCGCTACCTCGAGAAGCACCGACCTCGAGCGCTACCGCGCCCTGGTCAAAGATCTCGGCCTGCGGCGATGATCGCGGTCGGGGAGCAGGCCCCCGACTTCACCCTCCGCAACCAGGACGGGGAAAAGGTCTCGCTCGCCGACTACCGCGGCCGCAAGGTGATGCTGGTCTTCTACCCGGGGGACTTCAGCCCCGTCTGCGGCGACCAGTTCTCGATCTACCAGGAGGTCAAGCCGGAGATCGAAGCGAAGGGCGTCGAGCTGGTCGGGATCAGCGTCGACGGCTTCTTCGCCCACAAGGCCTTCCAGGAGAAGCTCGGGTTTCGACACCACCCTGCTCTCCGACTTCGAGCCCAAGGGCGAGGTCGCCCGCGCCTACGGCTCCTACGTCGAGACGATGGGCTTCGCCAACCGCACCCTGGTCCTGATCGACGAGGACGGCGTGGTCGCCTGGACCTACGAATCGCCCAACCCGGGCGAGTTCCCCGGCGCCAACGTCATCTTCGACGCGCTCGCCTAGCGCCCGGTGACGCGACCTCAGCAGCGGCCCCGATCCCGCCGATCGGGCCGGACGACCACGTCGCTCGGCGCGGGGGAGGAGGGGCTGTCGTCTACGCCGACCTCGGCTGCCCGCACTGCGCCGGCGCCTGGCAGCGGCTGCGCCGAGCGTCCCGGCCGGCTCGTCTTCCGCCACTTCCCGGTCGCCAGCAAACACCCGCGCTCGCCCGCACTCCACGCCGCCGCCGAGGCCGCCGGGCGCAGGGCAGCTTCTTCGAGATGGTCGACTCGCTCTACGCCGACCGCGGCCGGGTCGACGACCCGCACCTCTGGGAGCGGGCGGAGCGCTTCGGGCTCGATCTCGGGCGCTTCGAGGCCGATCGCCGGGCCGAGGAGACCGAGGCGCGGATCAAGCGCGATTTCCAGCTCGGCATCCGCGCCGGAGTGGCGGGCACTCCAGCGGTTTTCGATGCCTGTACCCTTGTCGCAGTTAGAGAACGAGAGTTCTGAACGCGAATGGCCGCCAACCGGGCGGCCGGAGGTAGACAACTAAATGAGCATGTTTGACGTTACCCGCGTCTCGGCGGATATCGGCGACAGCCAGATTTCCTTCGAGACCGGCAAACTCGCGAAGCAGGCGAGCGGCGCCGTCGTCGTCCGCAGCGGCGACACGATGGTCCTCTGCACCGCCACCGTCGGCAGCCTGCGCGACGTGGACTTCCTTCCCCTCACCGTCGACATCGAGGAGCGGATGTACGCCGCGGGCAAAATCCCCGGCTCGTTCTTCCGTCGCGAGGGCAAATCGAGCGAGAAGGCGACGCTGACCGCGCGCATGATCGATCGCCCGATCCGCCCGCTCTTCCCCAAGGGCTGGCACTACGAGACCCAGCTGGTCGCGATCCCGATGTCGGTCGACCAGGTCAACCCCTACGACATCCTCGCGATGAACGGCGCCTCCGCGGCGCTGGCGATCTCGCCGGTCCCGGTCGCCACCCACGTCGGCGCCGTCCGCATCGGCAAACTCGAGGGCGACTTCGTCGTCAACCCGCCGGAGGAGACGCCACGAGGAGCTCGAACTCGACCTGATCGTCGCCGGCACCGACGAGGCGATCCTGATGGTCGAGGCCGGCGCCAACGGCGTCACCGAGGCCGAGATCCTCGACGCCCTCGACATCGCCCACGGCGAGATCAAGAAGCTCTGCGCCGCGATGGAGGAGCTGCAGCAGAAGGCCGGCAAGGAGAAGCTCGTCATCGAGGCTCCGAGCATCGACGAGGGCCTGCTCGAGCGAGATCCGCTCCTCGCACGGCCAGGCGCTGGTCGACGCGATCGCCACCGAGGGCAAGCTCGAGCGCTACGAGGCGATCGACAAGGTCAAGGACGAGGTGGTCGCCAAGTACGCGCCCGAGAGCGACGACGCCGAGGCCGACGACGAGCGCAAGTCGCCGAGGTCAAGGCCGCCTTCGACTCGATCGAGAAGGACACGATCCGCAAGGCGATCGCCGTCGACAAGAAGCGCCCCGACGGCCGCGCCCAGGACGAGATCCGGCCGATCGAGTGCGAGGTCGACATCTCCCCGCGCGTCCACGGCTCGGCGCTCTTCACCCGCGGCGAGACCCAGATCCTCTCCAACGTCGCCCTGGGACGACCCGGATGGACATGCGGATCGACACGCTCGGCCTGCAGACCACGAAACGCTTCTGGCACCACTACAACTTCCCGCCCTTCTCGGTCGGGGAGGCGGGCTTCATGCGCGGCCCGAAGCGGCGCGACATCGGCCACGGTGCGCTCGCCGAGCGGGCCCTGCTGGCGACGATCCCCGACGAAGAGTCGTTCCCGTACGTGATCCGCGCGGTCTCCGAGACGCTCGAGTCCAACGGCTCCTCCTCGATGGGCTCGGTCTGCGCCTCCTCGATGGCCCTGCAGGCCGCGGGCGTCCCGGTCAGCGCACCGGTCGCCGGCGTCGCGATGGGCCTGATCAAGGAGGGCGACGACTACATCGTCCTCACCGACATCGCCGGCGTCGAGGACCACCTCGGCGACATGGACTTCAAGGTCGCCGGCACCGCCGAGGGCATCACCGCCCTGCAGATGGACATCAAGATCACCGGCGTCACCTTCGAGATCCTCGAGGACGCGCTGGAGCAGGCCCTCAAGGGCCGCCAGTTCATCCTCGGCAAGATGGCCGAGGCGATCGACGGGCCGCGGGAGAAGCTCTCCCAGCACGCGCCGGCGATCGAGTCGATCAAGATCGACCCGGAGAAGATCGGGGCGGTCATCGGCAAAGGCGGCGAAACGATCCGCGCCCTCTGCGAGGAGTTCGAAGCCGAGATCGACGTCGAGGACGACGGCACGGTGCGGATCTACGCGCCGACCGGCGAACTGGTCGAGGCCTGCGTCGCCCGGATCAACTCGATGACCAAGGAGGCCGAGATCGGCGATCGCTACGACGCCGCCAAAGTCGTCAAGACGACGACCTTCGGCGCCTTCGTCGAGCTGGTCAAGGGCACCGACGGCCTGCTTCACATCTCCAACGTGAAGCCGGGCGAGCGGGTCGACTCGGTCGACGACGTCCTCAAAGCGGGCGAAGAGATCGACGTCACCGTGGTCGAGGTCGACAAGGAGCGCGGCCGGATCGGCCTGCGCCTCACCGACGACCCCTCGGTCGCCGGTAAATCGCCGGAGGAACTGGCCGCGGTCGGCTCCGGTGGCGACGGCGGCGGCGGTCGGCGGAACGGTGGCGACCGCGGACGCGGCGGCGACCGTGGGCGCGGCGGAGATCGCGGCGGCCGGCGGCGCGAACGCGAGCAGCGCGACTAGTTGAGCGGCGCCGCAGCTCACCGAGCTGGACTCGGGCGTCCGGGTCGTGACCGAGGAGGTTCCCTCGGTCCGATCCGTGGCGCTCGGGCTCTGGGTCCGGACCGGATCGCGGAACGAGACCCCGGCGCAGGCCGGGGTCTCGCACTTCCTCGAGCACCTGCTGTTCAAGGGGACGGCGCGCTACTCGGCGATCGAGATCTCCGAGCGCTTCGACGGGCTCGGCGCCTCGGTCAACGCGGCCACCGGCAAGGAGACGACGCACCTGCACGCCCGCTTCCTCGACGAGCACACCGAGGAGGTCTTCGACCTGCTGGCGGAGATGCTGCTGGCGCCGACCTACCCGGACATCGACTCCGAGCGCCAGGTGGTGCTGGAGGAGATCGCGATGTACGACGACGAGCCCCAGGACCGCGTCCACGACGTGCTCGCCGAGGCCGTCTTCGGCGCGCACCCGCTGGGCCGCCGCGTGCTCGGCGAGGCCGAGGTGATCGCCTCGATCCCGATCCCCGACATCGAGGCCTACCGCCAGCGCCCGCTACGCGGCGCCGGAGATCGTCGTCGGCGCCGCCGGTCACCTCGACCACGACCGCATCGTCGAGCTGGCCGAAGCGGCTGGTCAACCCGCCGGCCGAGGGCGGGGGAGTCGGCCGCCGACGACCGCGCTCGACGAGCGACGCCGCGGCTCTGCTTCCACAGCAAGGAGACCGAGCAGTACCACATCTGCTTCGGCGCGCCGGGGCTGCGCCGCGACGACGAGCGGCGCTACCCGCTGGCCGTGCTCGACGCGATCTTCGGCGGCTCGACCTCCTCGCGGCTCTTCCGCGAGGTGCGCGAGAAGCGCGGGCTCGCCTACTCGGTCGGCTCCTACAACGAGCAGTTCACCGACCAGGGCCTGGTCGCCACCTACGTCGGCACCCGCGAGGACAACGTCGAGGAGGCCTGCTCGATCATCGGCACCGAGCTGGCCCGCCTGCGCTCCGAGCCGGTCTCCGAGGAGGAGCTGACGCGGGCGAAGGAGAGCGTCAAGGGCCGGCTCGTGCTCGTCCTCCGAGTCGACCGCGGCGCGGATGACGCGGATCTCGCGCGCGACCCTGTTCGGCCTGCCGATCGAAAGCCTCGACGAGATGCTGGCCAAGGTCGACGCGATCGAGGTCGACGATCTGACCGAGCTGGCGCGCCGAGCTCTACGGCGCCGACCGGCTCTCGGCCGCCTGCGTGGGCGCCGACGAGGACCGCTTCCGCGCGGCGCTGGCGCCGGTCAGCGAGGCGCTGGTCGCGGCATGACCAGGGTCGCCGTCGCCGGCGCCGCCGGCAGAATGGGCGCAGGCCGTCTGCGAGGCGGTCGAGGAGGCCGACGGACTCGAGCTGAGCCGGCCGCGCCGACCCCGCGCTCGGGCGTCGAGCTGGCCGAGGTGCTCGGCGATGCCGACGTCGTCGTCGACTTCACCGTTCCCGACACCGCCCTCGCCAACGTCGAGGCCTGCCTGGAGGCGGGCGTCCACGCCGTCGTCGGCACCACCGGCTTCGACCTCGACGCGGCGCGCGCAGGCGGCCGAGGCCTCGCAGGCCAACTGCTTCGTCGCCCCCAACTTCGCGATCGGCGCGGTGCTGATGATGGAGGTCTCGCAGACGATCGCCCCGCACATGCCCGAGTGCGAGATCGTCGAGCTCCACCACGACAAGAAGCTCGACGCCCCCTCGGGGACCGCCAAGCGCACCGCAGGAGCTGATCGACGCGGCGGGCGGCAACGTCCACCAGCCGATCCACTCGGTGCGCCTGCCCGGCCTCGTCGCCCACCAGGAAGTGATCTTCGGCGGCGTCGGCCAGACCCTCGCGATCCGCCACGACTCGATCGACCGCCGCTCCTTCATGCCCGGCGTCGTGCTCGCCGTGCGCAAGGTCGCCGACCTGCCCGACCGCTTCACGGTCGGGCTCGAGAAGCTGCTCTAGATGGCTGTCTGGCTCGCGAAGCGGCCGCTCGACGGGATACCCTGGCAGCGATGAAGGAGATCAAGGGAGTCCTCACCGCGATGGCGACCCCGTTCGACGAGGACGGGCGCGGTCGACCTCGACGCGGCGCGCCGCCTGGCCGCGCACCTGCTCGAGCACGGCTCGCACGGGCTGGTCATCGCCGGCATCGACGGGCGAGTGCCCGACCCTGACCGACGGCGAGGAGATCGAGCTGCTGCAGGCGGTGCGGGCCGAGGTCGGCGACGAGGTGCTGCTGGTCTGCGGCACCGGCACCAACGACACCCGCCACTCCTGCGAGCTGACGAAGATGGCCGCCGACGCCGGCGCCGACGCCTCGCTGGTCGTCGCTCCCGTACTACAACAAGCCCAACCGGGCCGGCATCCGCGCCCACTTCGAGACGGTCGCCGCGGCCGTCCCCGAGCTGCCGATGGTGATGTACAACATCCCCGCGCGGGTGATCGTCAACGCCGACCCCGAGCTGCTCGGCGAACTGGGCGCAGATCGACAACATCGTCGCCGTCAAGCAGGCCAACGACGAGGAGCTGGGCCCGATCGAGGGCCTCGACCGTCCTCGCCGGCAACGACAACACCTTCCTGCGCGTGCTCGAGTTCGGCGGCGCCGGCGGCATCACCGTCGCCTCCCACGTCGTCGGCGACCAGATGCGCGAGATGTGGGACGCCGCCCAGAGCGGCGACCTCGACCGGGCGCGGCAGATCGACGCCGAGCTGACGCCCGTCTACGAGGGGCTCTCGGTGACCACCAACCCGATTCCGCTGAAGGCGGCGCTGGAGATGCTGGGGCTCGCGCCCGGACCGGCTGCGACTGCCGCTGGTACCCGCCGACGCCGAGCAGCGGGCCGCCGTCAAGGCCGGCGCTCGAGGGCTCGGCCTTCGCGGTCGCCCAGTTAGACATCCAACTTCGAAGAGAGTGAGTAACTAGTGCCAAGCAAGAAACTGCGAGTGCTGCCCTTGGGCGGCCTCGGCGAGATCGGCAAGAACATGACCGTGATCGAGTACGACGGCACGATCGTCGTCGTCGACACCGGGCCTGATGTTCCCGACCGCCGAGATGCACGGGATCGACCTCGTCCTTCCCGACTTCTCCTACCTGCGCGACCGCGCCGACGACATCGAGGCGATCGTCCTCACCCACGGCCACGAGGACCACGTCGGCGCGCTGCCCTACGTGCTGCGCGAGATCGGCATGCCGCCGGTGATCTACGGCGGCCTGCTGACGATCGGGATGGTCCGCTCGAAGCTCGACGAGCACAAGCTCGGCGAGTCGAGCGCCGCTGCAGGAGCTGCCGCCGGGCGAGAAGGTCAAGCGCGGGCCGTTCGAGCTCGAGCTGGTCCACCTCGCCCACTCGATCCCGGACATGCGCGGCGTGCTGATCAAGACCGAGGCCGGCTCGGTGCTGATGACCGGCGACTACAAGTTCGACCAGACCCCGGTCGACGGCCGCCCGGCCGACGTCTCGCGTCTGGCCGAGATCGGCAAGGAAGGGCTGCTGCTGCTCTGCGGCGACTCGACCAACGCCGACCGGCCGGGGGTCGCGCCCGTCGGAGTCGAGCGTCGGCCCGGCGCTGCTGCAGCAGTTCTCGCCGCTGCGAGGGGCGGATCATCGTCACCTCCTTCGCCTCCAACATCCACCGCGTCCAGCAGGTGATCGACGCCGCCGTGCGCGCTCGACCGCAAGGTCGCGCTGGTCGGCCGCTCGATGCGCAAGAACTTCAACATCGCCTCCAACCTGGGCATGGCCAAGGCGCCGGACGGGATCTTCATCCAGCCGCGCGAGATCGAGAACTTCCCCGACGAGAAGGTCGTCGTGATCTCGACCGGCAGCCAGGGCGAGCCGCTCTCGGCGCTGCGGCGGATGGCCAACAACGACCACCGCGACGTGCAGCTGCACTCGGGCGACACGGTCGTCTTCTCGGCCACGCCGGTGCCCGGCAACGAGCGCGCGGTCAACGAGACGATCGACCGCATCTACGAGATCGGCGCCACCGTGATCACCGCCAAAGACGCGCCGATCCACGCCTCCGGCCACGGCTGGCAGGAGGAGCTGAAGCTGATGCTCAACCTGACCAAGCCGCGCTACGTGATGCCGGTCCACGGCGACCACAAGCGCCTGCGGCTGCACGCCGAGCTGGCCGAAGCGGTCGGGATCGACCCCGACCAACATCTTCCAGGGCCGCAACGGCCTGCCGCTGGAGGTCGACGCGAACGGCGCCGGCTTCGGCGAGGACATCCACGCCGGCGTCGATGTACGTCGACGGCGTCAACATCGGCGAGCCCGACGACGCCGCCCTGCGCGACCGCCGCGAGATCTCGGCCGACGGCATCTTCATCGTCGTCGTCACCGTCTCCAGCGACGACGGCACCGTCGTCGCCGACCCCGAGGTGATCTTCCGCGGCGTCGCCTTCCTCGAGGAGGCCGACGACCTGGTCGAAGACCTCAACGACCTGGTCGAAGACCAGCTCGAAGACGCTGGCTCAAAGCCGGCAACCGCGAGCCCCACCTGATCGAGGAGGACCTGCACGACGCGATCGGCAAGTTCGTCTGCCAGCGCCTGCGCCGCCGGCCGATGATCCTGCCGGTCGTGATCGAGGTTTAGCTCGCGGGACAAGGCCGGCTGTTCGGATCGGCGCACGTGGCATCCTGCTCGCTCCGCCGCCCAAAATGCGGTGCATTTGCTCGAAGACACTTGAGTAATGCACGGCATCCAGGAACCATTCCTTCTCAGACACCGGCCCATCGGGGCCCCAAGGGAGGGAATGACATGAACTATCTCAAGACACTCGGCCTCTTCGCCGTAGTGGTGGCGGCACCGATGGCGCTCGCCGCCAGCGCTTCGGCGACCTCGGTCACCACGACCACAGGCGGCGCAGCCGCGACACCGACGATTCACGCGGTCAACGAGGGCGGGCACCTCTTGCTGGCCAATTCGATATTCGATCTCGAATGCCAATCGACAGTCGAAGGTTCCATTATTGAACACGGCGCAGAAAAATCATCTGAATTGGAGCTCAGCAGCTTGTCGTTCACCGGCTGTACAAACAGCTGGCATGTGACAGTCACTGCTCTCGGCACACTTTCGATCAATTGGACCAGCGCTCACAACGGTTCCGTGGTTTCAAGCAGCACCAAAGTGACCACGACACGTCTTGGCGTCACCTGCAAATACGAAACCAGTGGCACCGGTATCGGCACCCTCACAGGTGGCAACCCGGCGACACTGGACATCAGCGCCAGCATCCCGATCGCCGCGGGCAGCAGCGGCCTCTGCGGTAGCAGCAACGCTAAATGGTCAGGGTCCTACAGCACGACATCGGCGCTGTACGTCGCGCCATAGATCGGCTGTGCTCTGCGTCTAGAACGAAGACCCGTCGGGGCGAACGGTCCGGCGGGCCATTAACTGGCCCAGCCAGGGTCTAATAGAGGGAGAAATAGCAATGAAACATCTCAAAGATCTCAGCTTGTTCGCCGTCGCCGCCGCGGCCCTGATGGCGTTCGCCACCTCTGCTTCGGCGACCTCCGTCACCACGACCACAGGCGGCGCCGCCGCGACACCGACGATTCACGCGGTCAACGACAGCGGACACGTCAGGCTCGCCAACGCGATCGCCAACATCGAATGCCAGTCCACAGCGGAAGGCAAAGTAGAAAGCCACGGTAGCGGGTTTTCCACCGGCGGCAGCATCAGCTCTCTCTCGTTCACCAGCTGCACAAATAGCTGGCACTTGACAATCGAAAACGTGAACGGGGGCTTTGGCGTGTTCACGTTTGAATACACCAGTGGGCACAACGGCACGGTCACCTCAACGTGGACCCGGGTCATCGCAACACGCCTCGGTATCACCTGCGAATACGAAACCTTCCTCACCCCGATCGGCACCCTCACAGGCGGCAATCCGGCGACACTGGACATCAGCGCCAGCATTCCGATCGTGGGAGGCAGCCCCCTCTGCGGTAGTGGCAGCGCAAATGGTCAGGGTCCTACAGCACGACATCGGCGCTGTACGTTGCGAAATAGCTCGGCGCAGTCGCGCTGCTAAAAGAAAAAGCCCGCCGGAGCAACCTGAAAGAACGCTCCGGCGGGCAATGGTCCTGCCGGTCGTGATCGAGGTTTAGTTCGCGGAGAGGGCGGGCTCCTCGATTCCGAGCGCTGCGCGGATCGGCGCGCGCGACTGTCCGTTCAGCGGCATTTCGAGCGATTCAGGTCGCCCCCCTACCTCAAATGCGAGGTGATTGCTCCGCGGTGCTTGAGTAATCGCTAGCGCCCCCGAACCATCCTCCCTCAGAGAACACAGGCCCGTTGGGCTTCAGGGGAGGAATGACATGAAGTACCTCAAGAACTCTCGGCATGCTCGCCGTAACGGCAGCGGCCCTGATGGCGTTCGCCGGCAGCGCTTCGGCGACCTCCGTCACCACGACCACAGGCGGCGCAGCCGCGACACCGACGATCCACGCGGTCAACGAAGGCGGGCACCTGGTCCTCGCCAACTCGATCGCCAATATCGAATGCGCGTCGACAGCCGAAGGGAGTATCGAAAGCCACGGTGCCGGCAAAGCAGCGGAAGGCAAACTCAGCTCCCTGTCGTTCACCGGCTGCACAAACAGCTGGCACGTGACAATTACTGCGTTTGGCAGTATTGCCATCTTCTGGAGCAGTGGGGAGGTAGGTGTCCTCATCTCGGTCGGATTGAGGATCACCGCTACACGGCTCGGCGTCACCTGTAACTACGAAACGAACAACACCACCATCGGCACCGTGACAGGCGGCAACCCGGCGACAGTAGATATCAACGCGAGCATTCCGATCGCCGCAGGTAGCAGTGCCCTGTGCGGAACCGGCAACGCCAAATTGTCGGGCTCCTACGCCACGACATCAGCGCTGTACGTCGCATCGTAGGGCGATGGTGCCCTGCGTCTGAACGAGAGCCTGCCGGAGCGAATGCTTCGGCAGGCCATCATCCGGCCCACAAGGGCTGAAGAGAAGGGATACCCCATGAAGCACCTCAAACACCTCGGTCTGCTGGTCCTGGCGGTTGTGGCCCTATCGGCGTTCCCCGCCAGCGCCTCGGCCAGCTCCGTCACCACGACCACAGGTGGCTCCGCCGAGACACCGACGATTCACGCGGTCAACGAGGGAGGGCACGTCGTGCTCGCCAACCCGATCGCCAATATCGAATGCAGCTCAACATTCGAAGGGTTCATCACAAGTCACGGGGCAGGGAAACCGGTTGAAGTGGAGCTCACCAGCTTGTCGTTCACCGGCTGCACAAACAGCTGGCACGTGACAGTCACTGCCCTCGGCACACTTTCGATTTCTTGGACGAGCGGTCATAACGGCACAGTTGTTTCAAACGGCATCAAAATGGCCACGACACGCCTCGGTATTAATTGCAACTACGAAACCAATGGCACCGACATCGGTCTGCTCACAGGCGGCAATTCAGCCACATTGGATATCAGCGCCAGCATCACGCTCGCTTCGGGCAGTGGACTGTGCACTAAAGAAGGCACAAGCAGCGCCAAATGGTCGGGGTCCTACGTCACGACAGGTGCTCTGTACGTCATGTCTTAGGTGATCAGGGCCTGCGTTTCCGTCTAAGAGGCCACCGAAGCAGCCTTATGGGCACGCACCGGTCGGCTGCCAACCGGCCTACAGGGCTGATGAGAAGGGATACCGATGAAGGACCTAAGACATCTCGGACTATGCGCGATCACCGCCGCGGCGCTGATGGGAGCTCCCATCGATGCATCGGCAACCTTTTCCAGCAAACATTCTCCCGTACACAACTGGCCCAGCCGGGCCGCAAGGGGGAATGAAAGGTGAAGCACTTCAAGGTTGTCGGCCTGCTAGCCGTTGTGGCGGCGGGCACCATGGCGTTCGCCGTGACCGCTTCGGCGGACTACGTCACTACGACCACAGGTGGCGCCGAAGCGACACCGACGATCCACGCTGTCAACGAGGGCCATGTGACGCTTCGGAACCCGATCGGCAACATCTCGTGCTCCTCGACAGCGAGTCTGTCCGTCACAGGTCACGTCCACTCAGGGCCGGTGACCGGCGATATCTTTACCCTGGAATTCACCGGCTGCACAAACAGCTGGCATGTGACAACCGTCAGCTCTGGAACGTTCGATCTTCAGGGTGAGGGGGATCACGACGGCGAACTCTACTCAACAAACACCAGAGTTGACACCACACGCCTCGGTGTTACATGCGAGTACGAAACGACTGGAACCTACATCGGCACAGTGACCGGTGGCAGTCCCGCGACACTAAAACTCGAAGGATTTATTCCGATCAACACCTCCACAAGTAGCGGTCTCTGCGGCACCAGCGACACCAAATGGGAAGGCGCCTACACCACGACATCAGCGCTCTATGTAGTGACCCACTAGCAAGCCCTGTGGAGTGAAAAGCCCGCCGGAGCACAATCTGGGGAGAACACTCCGGCGGGCAATGTGTCTCGTCCGCGACAAAATCTAGGGGCTGGCTCTAAAGGGCTTTTAAAGGTTTGGCGGGGGCTTTGGCGGCTCGGTCGGCGAGGGGGATGCGGGCGACGAAGAGGGCGCCGCCGGTCTTCGACTCGGCAGCCTCGACGCTGCCTCCGTGGGACTCGGCGACGGCGCTGACGATCGCCAGGCCGAGGCCGGTGCCGGTGCCGCGGGCGGTGTCGGAGGGGCCGGTGCCGCGGACGAAGCGGTCGAAGATGTCGCTCCGCGCCTCGGCTGGGATTCCGGGGCCGTCGTCGCCGACTTCGACCACCGCCTCGTCGCCGTCCTCGCGCAGGGTCAGTTCGACGCAGGACCCGGCCGGGGTGTGGCGGATCGCGTTGTCGAGCAGGTTGAGGACCATCCGGTGCAGCTCGTCGGGGCTGCCTTCGACCCGCAGCGGTCGTTCGTTGTCGACCACCAGGCGGCGGTCGCCCATCAGCGGCGCCGCCTCGGCAGCGGCGTCTCCGGCGATCTCGGCCAGGTCGACGCGGCGGTGGGTGTCGAGGCGGCCGGCGTCGGCGCGGGCGAGCAGCAGCAGGTCGCCGACCAGGCGGCCCATCCGCTTCGAGGAGCGCAGCGCCGAGTCGACGATCTCGCGGTCTTCGGCCTGATCGGCGCTCCCGAGCGAGGCCTGCAGCAGTTCGAGGTTGGCGAGGACGCTGGTCAGCGGCGTCCGCAGCTCGTGCGAGGCGTCGGCGACGAACTCGCGCTGCTTCTGCATCGCCCCCTCGCGTTCGGCCCGGGCCGCGTCCAGCGAGCGCAGCATCTGCTCCAGGGTCCGCGCCAGCTCGCCGACCTCGTCGTCGACCACCGGCTCGGGCATCCGCTGCGAGGGGTCGCGGGTGGCGGCGATCTCCCGCGCGGTCGCGGTCAGCGAGGCGATCGGCCGCATCGCCCGCCGCGCGATCGCCACCCCGGCGAAGACCGCCAGCAGGGTGCCGCCGAGGATCCCGGCGGCGATCAGCAGCCAGACCCGGTCGATGGTCGCGTCGACGTGGTCGAGGCTGCGCCCGTACTGGACGTAGCCGGTAACGGTCCGGTTTCGTTGAGGATCACCTCGGTCGCGACCCGCATCCCGTGGTAGTCGGTCAGGCCTCTCTGCACCGGGCCGAGCGAGGCCGCTTTGGTGTTCTGGGCGATCAGGTTCCCTTCGATGTCGTAGATCCGGGCCGAGGCGTCGTCGGGGAGGACGAAGGCGTTCAGCTGCGGGACTTCGCGGGCTTCGGGTTTGCCGAAGGCCGGGTAGACGATCTGGGTCTGGCCGGCGAGGATCTGGACCGCGCTGGGGACCTCGCTGTTGAAGTCGTCGCGGATCCGCTGGGTGGCGATCTTGCCGATCAGCCCGCCGAAGAGGAGCAGGATCACCAGGGTCAGGCCGGAGGAGACCGCGCCAGGCGCCAGCGCACCGGCCAGGACTTCGGGTCGAACCAGGCGACGGGGGAGGCCCAAGTCAGGTCCTTGAGGACGTAGCCGGCGCCGCGTTTGGTGTGCAGCAGCCGCCCTCGCCGCCCTCCTCGAGCTTGCGCCGCAGGTTGGAGATGAAGACGTCGATCGTGTTGGTCGCCGCCATCGGGTCGTAGCCCCAGACCTCGTCGAGCAGGCGCTCGCGGGAGACGACGAGGCGCTCGTTGCGCATCAGGAACTCGAGCAGCTCGAACTCGCGGTTGGTCAGCTCGATCTCGCGCTCGCCGCGCCGCACTTCGCGCGTGTCGGGGTTGAGGTGCAGGTCGCCGACCTCGAGCGAGGCGGCGCCGCGCGGCGGCCGCCGGCGCAGCAGGGCGCGGATCCGCGCCAGCAGCTCCTGGCGCTCGAAGGGCTTGACCAGGTAGTCGTCGGCGCCGCTGTCGAGGCCGGTGACCCGGTCCTCGGTCTCGGCCCGCGCGGTCAGCATCAGGATCGGCACGTCGCCGTCGCTGCGCAGGCGCCGGCAGACCTCGACCCCGTCGAGCCCCGGCAGGCCGAGGTCGAGCACGACCAGGTCGGGCATGAAGCCGGCGGCGACGTCGAGCGCCTCGACGCCGTCGGCCGAGGTTCGGACCTCGTAGCCCTCGTTGCGCAGGGAGCGGCGCAGGACGTCGGCGATGTCGGCGTCGTCCTCGACGATGAGGACGCGGCCGCCTGCTTGGTCGGCTTCGGAGAGCATCGAAGACGATGTTAGCCGGGGAAATCGCCGCTCCGCGCGACTTTTAGTGCGAATTTAGGCCGCAGGGGTCGAGCGCCCCGGCGTCGAACGGGGGACCATGTTCGTGCGTAAGAAGCGCGCCGCATCGGCGCGACGGGGCAAAGCTGCCGCGAAACGCAAGCCGAAGGCAAAGGCGAAAGCCGGCCTGCGGCTGCCCGCCGGTCTCGAGCAGCGCCACCTCGACCTGATCGGCCTCTTCCTCGTCGCCTTCGGCGTCTACCTGGTCTTCGTCCTCTTCTTCGGCTGGGAAGGCGGCAAGGTCGGCTACGGGGTCGAAACCGGGCTCGACTACCTGTTCGGCACGGTCGGGGCGCGGATCTTCACCGTCCTGCTGCTGGTGGTCGGCGGCATGCTGCTGACCGGCACCTCGGTCTCGGCCCTGGCGCGGGGCATCGGCCGCGGCCTGCGCTCGATCTTCCGCGGCGTCTTCGCCGGCGGCGACGCGGCCGCCCGCACTGTCGCCAAGACCCACGCCGACTGGCGCGAGCAGCGCGAGGCCCGGGCCGAGGCGGCCACCCATGCCGGACCAACCGACGTGATGAGCAGCTACCCCGAGGACAACGAGGACTTCGAGCCGACCGTGGCGCTGGCCGAGGAGGACGGCTTCGACCCCAGATCTTCGACGCGCAGGCCGACGCCGAGACCGAGACGCATGTGATCCCGGCCGAGGACGGGGAGGACCCCGCCGACCCCGATCCGGGCGTCGAGCTGCAGAACTACGACTCCGAGGACGCGGTCGCGGTGGTCGACGAGGGCGATCGCGCCCACGCCGGCCTGACCCCGATGGGCGAGCAAACGCGGCGTCACGATGTCGGAGGAGATCGACTACCGGCCGCCGCCGGCGAAGGTGCTGGAGCGCGGCAAAGGCGACAAAGGCCCCGATCCGCGCGACCAGGAAGCGATCGGCCGCAAGCTGGTCGAGACCCTCGGCCACTTCGGGGTCGAGGCGAAGATCGTCGGCGTCGTCAGCGGCCCGCACGTCTCCCGCTTCGAACTGCGCCTCGCGCCCGGCATCAAAGTCAAGAAAGTCACCGAGCTCGCCAACGACCTCGCCTACGCGCTGGCCTCGACCGACATCCGCATCCTCGCCCCGATCCCCGGCAAGCAGGCGGTCGGCGTCGAGGTTCCCAACACGCGACGCCGCCGCATGGTCCGCCTCGGCGACATCTACGCCGGCCGCCCGGAGAAGACCTCGCCGCTGGTCGCCTGGCTCGGCAAGGGGATCGACGGCAACCCGGTCTGGACCGACCTCGCGAAGATGCCGCACGTGCTCGTCGCCGGCACCACCGGCTCGGGCAAGAGCGGCTGCGTCAACGCGATCCTCTCCTCGATCCTGATGCAGGCCTCGCCGAACGAGGTCCGCCTGGTGCTGGTCGACCCCAAGCAGGTCGAGCTCAACCACTACGAGAACGTCCCGCACCTGCTGACGCCGGTGGTCACCTCGCCGCGCCTCGCCGCCAACGTCCTCTCCAACCTGATCGGCGAGATGGAGAGCCGCTACGGGATCATGAGCGAGGCCCGCGGCCGCAACCTCGACGAGCTGAACCGGGTGCCGCAAGAAGAGGGGCGAGGCGCCGCTGCCGCACATCCTCTGCGTGATCGACGAGCTCGCGGACCTGATGATGGTCGCCCCGGCCGAAGTCGAGGACTCGATCATCCGCCTCGCCCAGAAGTCGCGCGCCACCGGCATCCACCTGGTGCTGGCGACGCAGCGCCCCTCGACCGACATCATCACCGGCACGATCAAGGTCAACATCCCCTCGCGGATCGCCTTCGCCGTCTCCTCGCAGACCGACTCGCGGGTGATCCTCGACCAGGGCGGGGCCGAGTCGCTGCTCGGCCAGGGCGACATGCTCTTCCGCGGCGCCGGCAGCTCGAAGCTGCAGCGGGTCCAGGGCGCCTTCATCACCGAGGACGAGATCGCCCGCATCACCAACCACTGGGCCAAGCAGGGCGAACCGGAATTCGAGGACGGAGCTGCTGGAGACGCCCGAGGAGGCCGACGAGCGAGGGCCGCGAGGACGACTTCGACCCCGACAGCGACGACCTGCTCGACGAGGCGATCCGCCTCGTCGTGCAGACCGAGACCGCCTCGGTCTCGATGATCCAGCGCCGCCTGCGGGTCGGCTACACGCGCGCCGGCCGCCTGATCGACATGCTCGAGCGGCGCGGCGTGATCTCCGGCTACGAGGGCTCGAAACCGCGCCAGGTGCTGATCACCCAGGCCGATCTCACCCGGGTCTCTGGCCGGCCGGCAGGCGACGCGGCCCCCGAGCCGGTCGCGGTCGACTCCGAGCCCGACGCTTAGAGCGAATTCTTTGCACTGGCGGCCCTAGAGGCGCACAATGCGGGATGTGGACGATGGAGTCGGCAAGAAGCTGCGCGAGGCGCGCACCCAGCGCAAGCTGACGCTTGCAGGAGGTCGAGGCGGCGACCAAGATCCGCGCCCGCTTCCTGCGGGCGATCGAGAACGAAGACTGGGACGTGCTGCCGGGCGACGCCTACGCGCGCGGCTTCATCCGCACCTACGCGGCGCTACCTGGGCCTCGACGGCGAGCGCCTGGCTGAGGAACAGCGCCGCACCCGGGGGTCGGCGCGGCCCGGGGGAGCGCCTGCCGCGCGTGCGACCCGCGCCCGCAGCGGGTCACGCGCAGGCGCAGGGCCGCACCGCGGGTCCCGCTCGGGGCTGATCGCCGCCGCTCGGTGACGGCCCTGGTCGGCGTCGCACTGCTGGTCGTCGGCATCTCCGGTGGCGGCGGGTCCGGGGGTTCGGGCTCCAGCGGCCAGTCCGATCCGACTGCGGGCAACAAGGACGCGGGCGCTGGGGGGAAGCCCGGCACCGCAGCCCCGAGCCCAAGGGCCACACCGCTGAAGCTGCTCGCCGATCGCGAAGTCTGGGTCTGCCTGCTCGGAGGCGGCGGCAAGCGGCTGGTCGGCGGCGAGATCCTCGCCGCCGGTGAATCCGCGGGCCCTTTCCGGTCCGGTAGCTTCACGCGTCGCGCTCGGCAACGGCGACGTCGACGATGACCGTGGACGGACAGAAGCAGAACATCCCCGAACCGCCGAGCCCGATCGGGTACGCGGTCGACCCCCGCGGTGCCGTCAGCGAACTGCCCGAAGGCGAACGGCCGACCTGCACGTGATCCGCGCCGGCATCGTCGTCACCGGGACCGAGGTGATCACCGGCCGGATCTCCGACTCCAACGGCCCCTGGGTCTCCGAACGCCTGGCCGAGCTCGGGGTCGAGGTCGCCCACATCCTCGTCGTCGCCGACCGCCCCGACGACCTCGAGGCGGCGCTGCGCTTCATGGCCGCCGAGGGGATGGACCTGATCGTCACCACCGGCGGCCTGGGGCCGACCGCCGACGACCTGACGGCGGAGGTGGTCGCCCGCTTCGCCGGGCGCGAGCTGGTCCTCGACGAGGAGATGGAGGCGAAGATCGCCGAGATCCTGCGCGGCTTCGCGCAAGCGCTTCAACCTCGACGAGGAGGCGGTGATGGAGGCCAACCGCAAGCAGGCGATGGTCCCCGAGGGGGCGACGCCGCTCGACCCGGTCGGGACCGCGCCGGGGCTGGTCGTGCCGGCCGGCGAGCGGGTCGTCATCGTCCTGCCCGGCCCGCCGCGCGAGCTGCAGCCGATGTGGCCGGCGGCGCTGGCGACCGACGCCGGTGCGCGAGGTGCTCGGCGCGGGCGACGCCGCTGCGCGGCTACACGATGCGGATGTTCGGCGTGCCGGAGTCGGAGATCGCCAAGAGCCTGCGCGAGATCGAGGGCGACGGGGTCGAGCTGGACGCGGTCGAGATCACCACCTGCCTGCGGCGCGGCGAGATCGAGATCGACGTCCGCTACCGCGACGAGGCGCGCGGCGTCGCCGAGGAGGTGCGCGACGGGCCTGCCGCGGCGCCACCGAGCGCGAGACCTTCAGCCTCGACGGCGAGACGATCGACGCCCAGGTGGCGACGCTGCTGCGCGGGCACCGGCTGGGCCTGGCGGAGTCCTGCAGCGGCGGCCTGATGGCGGCGCGGATCACCGACCTGCCCGGCGCCTCCGACGTACTTGGCGGGCAGCGTCGTCGCCTACTCGAACGAGGCCAAGGCGGAGCTGCTGGGCGTCGACCCGGAGCTGATCGAGGCCAAGGGGCGCGGTCTCGCCGGAGGTCGCCGAGGCGATGGCGATCGGGGCGCTGGAGCGCTTCGACGCCGACGTCGCCGTCTCGATCACCGGCATCGCCGGCCCGGCGGCGGCAGCGAGGAGAAGCCGGTCGGCTACGTCTGCTTCAACGCCCGGCTCGCCGACGGCACCGCGATCGCCCGCGACCCGGTGATCCCCGGCGGCCGCGCCGACATCCGCGAACGCTCGGCCCTGGTCGGGATGCACCTGCTGCGGATCCTGCTCGGCGAGCGAAGAACCGGCACGAAGGATTGCGCTGAGAATTTGGCGTTTGAGGCGTTGTTCCGTGCGTCCCGGCCCCGTAGCGTGGCGGGCGATGGCAAAGGAGCGACTGAAAAGCCCGCGGGCGCGCCTGTTCGTCGCGCTCGACCTGCCCGACGAGTTCGCGGGAGGGATCGTGGC
The DNA here is from genome assembly GCA_963850735.1 of uncultured Actinomycetes bacterium. Lineage (GTDB taxonomy): Bacteria > Actinomycetota > Thermoleophilia > Solirubrobacterales > 70-9 > VAYN01. Next base: position 65,969 of record CAWKMK010000005.1, on the reverse strand, counting down.
GTGGGGGAGGGAGGAGCTGGCCGACCCGGCCCTGCGGCCGGTGGCGCCGGAGTCGCTGCACATCACCCTCGCCTTCCTCGGCCACCGGCCGGAGAAGGAGATCGAGCGGATCGCCGCCGTGATCGCGGCGAATGCGCGGCCCGGCGCCGTGGGTCGAGCTGCGCGACCCGGTCGCAGCGGCCGCCGCGGGGGAGGGCCCGCGCTCTTCGCGCTGCCGGCGCTCTCGCCGGGGGCCGAGGCGCTGCAGGCGGGCGTCGCGCGCGGCTGGACGGAGGCGGGCTTCTACGAGCCCGAGAAGCGGCCGTTCTGGCCGCATGTGACCGTCGCTCGGGTCCGTCCCGAGGGGCGGGGATCGCGGCGTCCGGCGGTGGTCGCGAGAGCCGCCGGAGACGCTGCCGCAGCGGCTCTCGGAGCCGGTTCTATGCCGTCCGGATGACGCTCTACCGTTCTGAACTCCAGCCGACGGGTGCGCGCTACGTGCCGTTGGCCCAAGTCGAGCTGCCCGGAGGGGGCGGCAGTGAGGTGATCGAGATGGCAGACAAGAAAGCGAACTTGAAAGACGCTTCGGCGAAAGAGGCGAAAGCGAAGGACGCGGCGCTCGAGAGCGCGGTCACGCAGATCGAGCGAGAGTTCGGCGAGGGCTCGCTGATGCGCCTCGGCGACAAAGGCACGGTCAAGGTCGACTCGATCCCGACCGGCGTCGCTGGCGCTCGACCTGGCGCTCGGGATCGGCGGCGTCCCGCGCGGCCGGATCGTCGAGATCTTCGGCCCGGAGTCCTCCGGTAAGACGACGCTGGTCAACCACATCATCGCCCAGGCCCAGGCGCTGGGCGGCGTCTGCGCCTTCATCGACACCGAGCACGCGATCGACCCGGTCTACTCGCGGGCGATCGGCGTCGACACCGACGAGCTGCTGGTCTCCCAGCCCGACTACGGCGAGCAGGCGCTGCAGATCGCCGACCGCCTGATCGCCTCCGCCGCGGTCGACGTGGTCGCGATCGACTCGGTCGCGGCGCTGACCCCGAAAGCCGAGCTCGACGGCCAGATCGGCGACACCACGGTCGGCCTGCAGGCGCGGCTGATGTCGCAGGCGCTGCGGAAACTGGCCGGCAACCTCAACCGGACCAAAACCGTCTGCATCTTCACCAACCAGATCCGCGAAAAGATCGGCGTCCAGTTCGGCTCGCCGGAGACCCAGCCGGGCGGCCGGGCGCTGAAGTTCTACTCCTCGCAGCGGCTCGACATCCGCCGCATCGAGACCCTGAAGGAAGGGACCGAGGCGGTCGGCAACCGGGTCCGGGTCAAAGTCGTCAAGAACAAGGTCGCCGTCGCCGTTCCGCCAGGCCGAGTTCGACATCGAGTACGGCGTCGGCATCTCGCGCGAGGGCGGCCTGCTCGACTTCGGCATGGAGCAGGACCTGGTGCAGAAATCCGGCTCCTTCTTCTCCTACGGCGAGACCCGGCTCGGCCAGGGTCGCAACAACGCCAAGCAGTTCCTGGTCGACAACCCGGAGCTGGCGCTGGAGATCGAAACCAAGGTGCGCACCGCGCTCGGAATCGACGGCGAGGCGCCGGAGCCGAGCGCGACCGAGACCGAGGCTGAGACTCCGCTGGCCGAGGCGCAAGCGGCGTAGCGCCGCTTTCGCCTCACGGCGAGCCGGGCACGGACCTCTATAGGATGCGCCGCCGCCTCGATGAACAACGAAACCCTCTTTTACATCTGCGGCGGCGTCCTGGCCGTCTCGGCGGTGGTCGTCAGCCTCCTCGGGCTGAAATCGGAGAACTTCCCCGGCGGGCCTTCCCGCTGGTGATCGCTCTGGTTCGCGGTCCTCGTCGGTCGGCGCCACCACCTTCGCCGTGCCTTCACGGCCGAACGAGGAGGAGCACAAGGAGGCCGAGTTCGAGCACGGCCAACGAAGAGATCGAAGCGACGAGGGCGAGGACGAGCGGCACTCGAAGAAGCGGGTGCCGAAGAAGGTGCCGAGAAGCGAAGAACCGGCGGCGAAGTCGAAGGCGCTGAAGGTGGCGGCGGCGGCCCGGGACGGCACGCTGCAGCTGGCCGCCAATGCGACCGCCCTCGCCTACGACAAAACCGAGCTGAACAGCCAAGCCGGGCAAGGTCACGATCGACTTCGACAACCCCGCACCGCTCGAACACGACGTCGCGATCGAAGCAGGACGGCAAAGAGCTCGGCCGGCTCCGAACCGATCGCCGAAGGCGAAGAAGAGCTCGACGGCGCGAACTCGAACCCGGCACCTACACCTTCTTCTGCATCGGTCCCGGGTCACCGGGAAGCCGGCATGGAAGGCACCCTCACCGTCAAGTAGCGCCGTCGCTAACGCTCGGTGCTCTGATGGCGCAGAAGGCTTCCACGTCACCACCTTCGGGTGCCAGATGAACGTGCACGACTCCGAGCGGATGCGGGGGATGCTGGCCTCGCTCGGCTACGAGGAGGCGCGCGAGCCGCGAGGAAGCCGACGTGATCCTCTTCAACACCTGCTCGATCCGCGAGTCGGCCGACAGCCGCTTCATCGCCCACCTCGGCGAGGCGAAGCGGCTCAAGTCCGAAGACCCCGAGCGGGTCGTCGGGCGTCGGCGGCTGCTGGGCGCAGTCGGTCAAGGAGGAGGTCTTCGAGCGCTTCCCCTTCGTCGACGTCGCCTTCGGGCCCGGGCCAGATCCACAAGCTGGCCGAGTTCCTCAACTCCGACTCGCTCAGCGCCCAGGGCTACTTCGAGTTCGAGGACTTCTCCGGCCACCTGCCGACCCGCCGCGAGCGCGAGTTCCAGGGCTGGCTGCAGATCTCCCAGGGCTGCAACTGCGTCTGCTCCTACTGCATCGTGCCCTCGACCCGGGGGCGCGAGGTCAGCCGCGATCCCGGCGAGCTGATCGCCGAGGCCGAGGCGCTGGCCGCCGACGGCGTGCGCGAGGTGACGCTGCTGGGCCAGAACGTCAACAGCTACGGGCGCGACCTGCCGAAGGAGCGGCGGATCGGCTTCGCCGAGCTGCTGCGGCGGGTCGACGCGATCGAGGGGATCGACCGGATCCGCTACACCAGCCCGCACCCGAAGGACATGAAGGAGGACGTGATCCGCGCCCACGCCGAGCTGCCGGCGCTCTGCGAGCAGATCCACCTGCCGCTGCAGTCGGGCTCCAGCGCGGTCCTCAAACGGATGCGCCGCACCTACGACCGCGAGCCGCTACATGGACCGGGTCGCGCTGATCCGCGAGCACGTCCCCGACTGCGCGATCACCACCGACATCATCGTCGGCTTCCCGGGCGAGACCGAGGCGGACTTCGCCGAGACGCTCGAAGTGGCCGAGGAGGTCGGCTACGACGGCGCCTTCACCTTCGTCTTCTCGCCCGCGGCGCGAAACCGAGGCGGCGACGATGGACGGGCAGCTGCCGCACCCGGTCAAGGTCGAGCGGATGGAACGGCTGGTCGAGGTGGTCCAGCGCCGCGCCGCCGAGCGCGCCCAGCGCTTCGTCGGCCGCACGATGGAGGTCCTGGTCGAGGGCACCAGCCGCACCGACGAGACCAGGCTGCGCGGCCGCACCCGCCACAACAAGGCGGTCAACTTCGAGGGGATCGCCGAGCCGGGGGAGTTCGTCGAGGTCGAGATCGAAGCGGCGACCTCGCAGACGCTGAGCGGGGTCCTGGCGCGCCCCTCTGACGCCCCTTCTTTGAACGGTCCTCGGCATCTTCGGCCCCACCGGGGTCGGCAAGACCGGGGTCGCGATCGCCCTCGCCGAGCTGCTGCGCGAGCGGGGCGAGGACCCGGTGGCGATCAACTGCGACGCGCTGCAGGTCTACGAGGGGCTCGAGGTGCTGACCGGGGCGGCGACGCGCGGAGGAGCAGGAGCGGCTCGAGCACCGGCTGCTCGGCTTCGTCCCGGTGACCGAGGACTTCTCGATCGGCGACTACATGCCGCTGGCCCACGCGGAGATCGACGCGGCCCTGGAGGCGGGCCGGACGCCGATCGTGGTCGGCGGCACCGGCCTCTACCTGCGCGCCGCGCTCGCCGACCTCTCGCTGGCGCAAGGTGCCGCCGGAATCCGAGGAGTCGGAGCTCTGGTCGCCCGAGACCCGCCACCCGACGACGATCTTCGGCCTCGACATGGACCGCGCGCAGCTCTACGAGCGGATCGACGCCCGGGTCGAGGCGATCGTCGCCGCCGGCGCCGCCGAGGAGGCCGCGCCGCGCCGACGCCCTCGGCCCCGGCCGCACCGCCCGCAAAGCCCTCGGCTTCGACGAGCTTCTCGCCGGCGACCTCGAGACGATGAAGCAGCGCTCGCGCAACTACGCCCGCCGCCAGCTCACCTGGATGCGCAAAATCCCGAACCTGCACTGGATCGACCGCACCGGCCTGAGCGACGCGCGAGGTGGCCGCAGCGAATAGGCTCCGGCGCGTGAAATTCGAGAAGTGGCAGGCGCTGGGCAACGACTACCTGATCTTCGAGGCAGGAGCGGCTGCCCTGGGAGCTGAGCGCGACCCGGGTCGAGTGGCTCTGCGACCCGCATTTCGGCGTCGGCGCCGACGGGGTCCTGCTGCTCTCGCGCAGCGACGACCCCGAGTTCGTCGCCGAGCTGCGGATCTTCAACCCCGACGGCTCCGAGGCCGAGCTCTCGGGCAACGGCGCCCGCGAGGCGATCCTCTACCTGCGCCGCCACGGCTGGACCGACGACGACGAGTTCGCGATCAGCACCGTCGCCGGGCCGATCCGGCCGACGATCACCGGCGAGCTGACCTGCTCGGTCGACATGGGCCGGGCCTCGACCACCTCCAAGGACTTCCCCTCCGGGCCCGGAGGACGGCCGCGGCACGCTCGAGAGCGGCGGCCGCGAGTGGGAGTTCCAGCACGTCTCGATCGGCAACCCGCAGTGCGCGATCGTCGTCGAGCGGAGGAGCTCGACGACCTCGACCTCGGCGAGATCGGGCCGGGGATCGAAGGCCACGAGCTGTTCCCCAACCGCACCAACGTCTCCTTCCTCGCGATCGACGGCGGCCGGGTGCGGGCGCGGATCTTCGAGCGCGGCGTGGGGGAGACGCTCTCCTCCGGCACCGGCGCCAGCGGCGCCGCGGTCACCGCCTTCCTGCGCGGCGCCCCCAGCCCGATCGTGGTCGAGCTCGAAGGGGGCGAGCTGCAGGTCGAGATCTGCGACGGACCTCGCCGTCCGGCTCGACGGCTGGGCCGAGCCGGTCTTCGCCGGCGAGCTCTCGCCGGAGCTGGTCCAGGCGCTGGCCGAGCTGGACGGCGAGTGACCGCGCCGATCGCATAGATTCCGCGCCCATGGCGATCGCACGACCCTCCAAGCGCCTGGAGGCGATCCCGCCCTACAAGTTCCAGGAACTCGAGCAGCAGATCGCCGACAAGCGGGCCGCCGGCATCGACGTGATCAGCCTCGGGATCGGCGACCCGGACGAACCGACCTACCCGCTACATCGTCGAGGCGATGCAGGAGGCGGTCGCCGACCCGGCCTACCACCAGTACCCGAGCAACCGCGGCCGCGACGAGTTCCGCCAGGCCTTCGCCGACTTCTACGACCGCCGCTTCGGGGTCGAGATCGACCCCAAGACCGAGGTGATCCCGGCGATCGGCGCCAAGGAGTGCATCTACAACCTCTGCTTCGCCTTCCTCGACCCGGGCGACGTCGCCCTCGCCTCCGATCCCGGCTACCCGGTCTACACCGGCGGCCCGATCCTCGCCGGCGCCGACGCCGAGCTGCTGCCGCTGGTGCCCGAGCTGGGCTTCGCCCCCGACCTCGGCGCCGTTCCCGCCGACGTCGCCGCCAAGGCGCGGCTGATGTTCATCAACTACCCGAACAACCCGACCGGCGCCGTCGTCCCCGACGGCTTCTTCGAGCAGGTCGTCTCCTTCGCCAGCGAGCACGAGATCCTCGTCGTCCACGACAACGCCTACTCGGAGACGACCTACGACGGCTACGTCGCGCCCAGCTTCCTCGCCACGCCCGGCGCCAAGGAGGTCGGGGTCGAGGTCTTCTCGCTCTCCAAGGGCTACAACATGACCGGCTGGCGCTGCGCCGCGATCCTCGGCAACGCCGAGGCGATCCAGACCTACTGGCGGCTGAAGACCAACGTCGACTCGGGCCTCTTCGAGGCGGTCCAGATGGCCGGCGTCGCCGCGCTGGAGGGCCCCGGCGGGCCGCTGGAGCGGATGAACGAGACCTACGCCCGCCGCCGCGACCTCGTCGTCTCCGCCCTGCGCGAGATCGGCGTCGAGGTCAGCCTCGCCGAAGGGGACGATCTACGTCTGGGCGCCGGTCCCCGAGGGCCACACCTCGACCTCCTTCTGCGAGCTGGTGCTGGAGGAGGCGGCCGTCGTCATCTCGCCCGGCTCGATGTACGGGCCGAGCGGCGAGGGCTTCTTCCGCATCGCCCTGACCGCGCCCGACGACCGCATCGAAGAGGCGGTCGAGCGGATGCGCGAGCACCTGGCTAGCCTAGGCGGCCTTCGCGCTCGGCTGCTCTTGCGCCAGTAGCGGTCCAGGCCGCGCCACTGGTAGGCGGTGGGGACGGCCTGGATCAGCTCGTCGACCGTCTCGCCGTCGAGGCCTTCGGCGGCCAGCTCGCGCGCGGATGCGGCGCTGGAGGTCGGCGCTCGTAGGCCTCCTCGTGCATCTCGCGGGCCAGCTCGGCCTCTTCGCGCAGGCGCGCCGCGCACCGCGTCGAGGTAGGCCGGCACGTCGTCCTCGATCGCGCCGAAGTGGGTGAGGGCGAGGCGCTGGGGCGCCAGCCCGCGACCAGGTCCGAGCGAGTCCTCCCAGGTCTCGACGTCGATGTCCGGCGGCGGCGTCGGGGGCATGATCAGGCTCGAGGGCGGGATCCGGCAGGCGGCGACGTCGCCGACGAAGGCGGTGCCGCTCTCCTCGTGCAGGTAGCAGACGTGATGGGAGGCGTGGCCGGGGGTGTAGGCGACCCGCATCCCGCAGCACGGTCTCGCCGCCGCCGAGCACCTTCACGTTGGCCTCCGGCACCGGCACGATCTCGCCCCAGAGCTCGCTCCATCTGGTCGCCGTAGAGGCGCTCGGCGCTGGCCAGCAGCTTCGAGGGGTCGATCAGGTGCGGGGCGCCGCGCTCGTGGACGTAGACCTCGAGGTCCGGCCAGCGCCGCACCAGCGCGCCGGTCGCGGCGGCGTGGTCGAGGTGGATGTGGGTCAGCAGCAGCGCCCGCGGCTGCTCGTCGCCGAGCGCCTCCAGCAGGGTCTCCATCGAGGACTCCGGCCCGGGATCGACCAGCGACGCCGTCGACCTCCCAGCAGCCGATCACGTGCGGCCGCCCGAGGTGCTTGACGTCGATTACGCGCATGCCGAAGCCGCTCAGGCGACTGGGGCGGGGAAGCGATCGTCCGCTTCGAGCGTCTGCCGCAAGCCCTCCTCCAGCCCGCGCGGCGCGTAGCCGAGCTCGCGCTCGGCCTTCTCGTAGCTGGCCCAGAAGGTGACGCCGTCGGCGGAGGAGATCAGCTCGCGCAGGTTCGGCGGCTGGCCCATCATCTTGCCGACCAGCGGGCCGATCGGGGTCATCGCCTTCAGCAGTGCCGGTCGGCAGGTCGCGCTTCGGCGCCTTGCGGCCGCTGACCTCGGCGACCGTCTCGATCGCCTCGCGCATCGTCGTCGCCGGGCCGCTGATCACGTAGGTCTCGCCGAGCTTGCCCTTGTCGAGCGCGAGCAGGATGCCGCCGGCGATGTCCTCGACGTGGGTCAGGCAGATGCCCAGCTCGGGGAAGGGCATCAGCGGCAGCTTGCCGGCGAAGAACTGCTCCAGCAGGTCGGCGACCTGCGAGGTGTCGCCGGGGCCGTAGACGCCGCCGGGCTGGACGATCACCGCCGGCAGGCTCTCGCTCGGCGATCATCCGCTTGACGATCTTGTGCGCCTCGAGCTTGGTCTCCTCGTAGTAGGAGGTGAATTCGCTCGCCGGGGTGCTCGTAGGTCTCGTCGACGACCTTGCCGTGGGTGTTGCCGAAGATGCCGACGGTGGAGACGTAGACGATCTTGCGGGACCTTGGCCGTCCAGCGCCGCCTGCATCACCCGCTCGGTGCCGGCGCACGTTGGCCTCGTACATCGCCGGGTGCTGCTTGGCCGGGATCCCGACCTCGTACATCGCCGCCGCGTGGATCGACCGCGTCGCAGCCCTCCATGCCGGCGCGCATCGCCGCGCGCGTCGCCGAGGTCGCCGGCGACCAGCTCGCAGCCGAGCGTCGGCCAGCTGCGTCGCCCTTCTCCGGGCTGCGGACGAGGCAGACGACCTCGTCGCCGCGGTCGCGCAGCTGGCGCACGACCTCGCCGCCGATGAACCCCGTTCCTCCCGTGACGAAGACCTTCACGGCGGCAACCCTATCCGCCTTGGGCGGTCGCCTACAATCACCTGAGTGCAGCGTTCGAGAAATGGCCGCAAGTCGCAGACGCACAACGGCGCGGCGGCTGGACGGCGCCGGCGTCTCGAACCCGCGCGCGCGCCAGCGCGCGCTGGCGATCGGCATCGTCGACGGGCGCGAGCGACGGCGAGCCGCTGGCCGAGCTGAAGGAGCTGCTGCGCACCGCCGGCGTCGCGACCGCCGGCGAGGCGACCCAGCAGCGCCCGAAGCCCGACCCCGACCGCTACTTCGGCCGCGGCCGGCTGGACGAGCTGAAAGCGCGAGATCGCCGCCTGCGACGCCAACCTGGTCGCCTGCGACGACGAGCTGGCGCCGCGCCAGGAGCGCAACCTCGAGGCGGCGCTCGGGCGTGCCGGTGATCGACCGCACCGCGGTGATCCTCGACATCTTCGCCGACCACGCCCACTCGGCCGAGGGCAAGCTGCAGGTCGAGCTGGCCCAGCTCGAATACAACATGGCCCGCATGCGGGGGCTCTGGACCCACCTCGAGCGCCTCGGCGCCGGCCGCATGGACGGCGGCATCGGCACCAGGGGCCCGGGCGAGAGCCAGATCGAGACCGACCGCCGCCTCGCCCGCGACCGCATCGCCGCGCTGCGCCGCCGGCTCGGCACGGCTCGAGCGCAACCGCGGCGTGATGCGCGCCCGCCGCGACGCGCTCCTCGCTGCCCGCGGGTCGCCCTCGCCGGCTACACCAACGCCGGCAAGTCGACCCTGCTCAACGCGCTGACCGGCGCCGAGGTCGGGGTGGGGGACCGGCTCTTCCACACGCTCGACCCGACCACCCGCACCCTCGAGCTCTCCGGCCGCGACTACCTGCTGACCGACACCGTCGGCTTCATCGAGAAGCTGCCGCACCAGCTGGTCGAGGCCTTCAAGGCGACGCTGGAGGAGACCGTGCTCGCCGACCTGATCCTCCACGTCGTCGACGCCTCCGAGCCCGAGGAGCGGCGCCTGGTCGACATGCAGGCGGTCGACGAGGTGCTGGAGGAGATCGGCGCCGGCGAGAAGCCGCGGCTGCTGGTCCTCAACAAGGCCGACCTGCTCGACGAGGACGAGCGCGCGCGAGGTCGCGCTCGCGCCATCCCGAGCGCGGTGCTGGTCTCGGCCCTCGACGGCGACGGGCTGGAGCGAGCTGCGCGAGCGGATCGAGGCGGCCTTCGAGGAGACCCTGGCCGAGGTCGAGCTGCTGATCCCCTACTCCGAGGGCGGGCGCCTGCACGAGCTGCACGAGGTCGCCGGCGACCTGGAGCGCGACCGAGCGCGAGGACGGCGTCCTCGTCCACGCCAAGGTCCCGGTCGCGCGAGCTGCACCGCTTCGACGATCTCGCCGTCGTCTAGGGCTGCCGCTCGCGTGCAGCGTGGAGCTTCCGCGTCGCCAAGCTGAAGGACGAGGCGCGATGCTGCCGACGCCGCGCCCACGAGGGCGACGCCGGGCTCGACCTCTACGCCTGCGAGGCGGCCCACATCGGGCCCGGGCGAGCGCTGGAGCGTCGGCACCGGGGTCGCGGTCGAGATCCCCGACGGGCACGCCGGCCTGGTCCTGCCGCGCTCGGGCCTCGCCCGCGACCACGGCATCGCCCTGGTCAACAGCCCCGGCCTGATCGACTCCGGCTACCGCGGCGAGCTGCGGGTGCTGCTGCTCAACACCGACCCGGCCGAGACCTTCCGGGTCGAGCCGGGCGACCGCATCGCCCAGCTGCGTGATCGTCCCGATCGCCCTCGCCGAGCCGGTCGAGGCCGCCGAGCTCGCCGAGTCCGCCCGCGGCGACGGCGGCTTCGGCTCCAGCGGCCGCTAGCGCGACGAGTCGCCCGATTCGGGCAAGCACTCGCCGCTCGCCTGAGCCGCGCGCGCGCTCGTCGTGGGCGGCGGCCTCGAGGCGTCGTCGAGCGGCTCGAGCTCGGGCGCGGTGCCGTAGCGGCGCTCGAGGGCGAGCGCGATCAGGTGGTCGGCGAGCCAGGCGTTCTTCGGCAGCAGCGGGCCGTGCAGGTAGGTGCCGATCATGTTGTCGCGGCGCACGCCCTCGAAGCCGTCCTGCCGTTGTTGCCGTGGCCCTTGACGACCCGGCCGAGCGGCTGCGCGCCGGGCCCGAGGTAGGTGCGGCCGCCGTGGTTCTCGAAGCCGGCGATCAGCCGCGGGCCGCCGCCGAGGTCGACCTCGATCGCGACGTTGCCGATCAGCCGCGGGCCCGGCTCGCGCACGGTCTCCAGGTCGGCGAGGCCGAGGCCCGGCGAGCCTCTCCTCGCCGAGCTGGTAGCTGTGGCCGAGCAGCTGGTAGCCGCCGCAGACGGCGAGCAGGACGGCGCCGTCGTCGACCGCGGCGGCGAGCGCCTCGCGCTTGCTGGCGACCATGTCGGCGGCGACCGCGCGCTGGTCGCGGTCCTGGCCGCCGCCGATGTAGATGAGGTCGTGGGCGGCCGGGTCGAGCCGCTCGCCCGGGCCCGGCCGCCGCGTAGGCGAAGCCGATCCCGCGCCACTCGCAGCGGCGCTGCAGGAAGAGGATGTTGCCGCGGTCGGCGTAGATGTTCATCTGCTCCGGGTAGAGCGCGAGGAGGCGCAGCTCCATCAGGCCGCCCTCCGAGGAGGACGACGGTCGAGCCGACGTGGTCGTCGGTGGGCGGGATCTCGCGGCGGCCGGCGGGCCGCAGGCCGCAGCTGCGGCGCCTCGTCCTCGAGCTCGTCGGCGCGGAGCGGCGCGAGCTGGATCTCGTTCGGCTCCTCGCTCAGCTCGCCGTCGGGGGAGACGGTCTGGCGCAGGCGGCGGATCGACGATCGCCGCCGGCGTCGACGCGGCGTCGAGCGGCAGGCTCGAGTAGACCCAGCCGTCGACCTCGCGGACGTCGGGCAGCGGCGGCGGCGCGTCCGCGTCGACGGCTCGGGCATCGCCTCGACGATCGCGGCGGCGAGCCGGCCGCCGGGGGCAGGTGCGCGGCGACGCAGGCGCAGGCAGGCGACGCCGCTCGGCCGGCGCCGCCGAGCAGCTGCAGCAGCTGCATCGGCGCGAGGACCAGGCCGAAGCTCGCGTCGAGCTCGAAGTCGCGGGCGTCGCCGACGACGGCCTCGCACCGGCAGCTCGCGGCCGCGCGCGCTCGCCGCAGCGCCGCGACCAGCTCCGGGTCGCGGTCGAGGCCGACCACCGTGTGCCCGCGCCGCGCGAGGTGCAGCGCGACCCGGCCGGTGCCGCAGCCGAGCTCGAGGACCGGCCCGTCGGCCGCCGCCGGCCAGCTCCTCCCAGAGCGCCAGGTCGGCGGCGTAGGCGCCGCACTCGACGTCGTGCCAGATCGCCGCCGCGCTCGCGCTCATCGCCAGAACTCCTCGGCCAGGCCGCGGTCGGCGAGCAGCTTGCGCAGCTCGAGCAGGGCGGTGTAGGTGGGCAGGGCGAAGAGCCGCGTCCGGCGGCGCGCCGGCGACGGCGCGGTCGAGCGAGGCCTCGATCTCCGGCACGACCTCGATCGCGCTCCGTCGGCCAGCCCGCGTACTTGAGCCGCAGCGCCATCTCCGGCGCCCGGGTGCCGGCGCAGACGACGCGGCGCACGCGCGCCGGCGAGCAGCTCGAAGTCGGCGTCCCAGACCCAGGAGACGTCGCGGCCGTCGGCGATCCGGTCGTTGAGGGCGATCCAGAGGTCGAGCTCCGCCGTCCGCTCGGCCTCGAGCCGCAGCGTGCGCAGCACCTCGTTGGCGCCGGCCGGGTTCTTGATCAGCAGGATCGAGACCGGCTTGCCGCCGACCTCGATCGTCTCGACCCGGCCGAAGGCGGCCCGCATCGTCGCCCAGGGCGCGCGGCGATCCGCTCCGGCGCGACGCCCGAGCTCGCAGCGCCGGCGGCGACCGCCGCGAGGGCGTTGTAGACGTTGTAGAGGCCGGGCAGCGGCAGCTCGAGCTCGATCTCGCCCGCGGGCGTGCGCACGCGTCGACGCGCGAGCCGCCATGCCGCGCAGCTCGATCGCGGTCGCCGCGACGTCGGGCCGCGGCCGCTCGGCGCCGCAGTTGGGGCAGGAGTAGTGGCCGAGGTGGCCGACGAAGGCGCGCTCGTAGGCGTAGGGATGGCCGCAGCGGCGGCAGTGCTTGGCGTCGAAGGCGTGCTGGAGCTCGGGCAGCGCCTGGGAGGCGTCCTCGATCCCGAAGTAGATGACGCCCTCGCGCGGGCGCCGCTCGCGCGTCGCGGCCGAGGTCGGCGATCAGCGGGTCGTCGGCGTTGAGCGACGAAGCGCGGTGCGCGCCCGTCGCGCGCGGCGACCGTCTTCGCCCACTCGTCGGCCAGGCGCCTCCATCTCGCCGTAGCGGTCGAGCTGGTCGCGGAAGAGGTTGCCGAGCACGATCAGCGCGGGTCGAGCTGCGGCGACGACCTGCGGCAGCCAGGCCTCGTCGACCTCGAACAGGCCCTCGCTCGCCGCGCTGCTCGAGCAGCGCCGTGGCGACGCCCCAGGTCATGTTCGAGCCGGCCCGGTTGTGGACCGGCTGGCGCCCGTCGGCCGCGAGGATGGCGGCGATCATCCCCGCCGTCGTCGTCTTGCCGTTGGTGGCGCTGACGATCGTCGTGCCGCGTCGAGGCCGGCGCCGAGCCGGGCGATCGCGTCGGGCTGCGAGCCGCAGCAGCACCCGGCCCGGCAGCGTCGTGCCGCCGCCGCGCCCGCTGGCGCGGCTGGCGGCGCCGATCGCCCGCGCGAGCGGCGACCTTGGCGCCGAAGAGCGCTCGACGCTCGGGCGGCGGGCTCAGCCGGCCGGCGACGATCACGCTCGAGCGCGCGGGGCAGCACCCGCAGCGAGGCCGGCAGGTCGGTGAGGTGCTCGCCGTCGGCGTAGACGGGGAACGGCCGGCTGGCGCTCGAGCTCGAGCTCGCGAGGCGCGGAAGACACGCACCTCGTCCTCGTCGACGTGGGTGCCCTTGAACACCTTCGGCAGGTTACTCCACGAAGCGCAGCTTGCCGACCTCGCCGACCGCGACGATGTCGAACTCGCCGTCGTCGAGCTCGGCGTCGGGGGCGATGTACATGCCGCCGCCGAAGGCGCTTGCTGTTGGCGACCGAGACCGAGTAGCCGCGTGAGCCGGATCCGCTCCTCGCCGACGCGGATCGTGAAGCGGGCCGGCTTCCAGCCGAGCAGGGTGCGCAGCGCCGCGTAGGCGTAGACGAGGTTGCCGCGCAGGAAGCGGGTCTCGTTGGCGAGGCGGTTGGCTTCGGAGTCGAAGCCGACGCTGACGATGCCGAGGAAGCGCTTGCCGTTGGCCTCGCCGACGTCGATCCGGCGGCTGTGGCCGGCGAGCGAGCGACCGCGACCGCGCCCTCGGGCTCGTCGGGGATGCCGAGCACGCGGGCGAGGTCGTTGCCGCGGCCGCCGGGGATGATCCCGAGCGGCGTCTCGGCGCCGGCCATCGCGCCGCCGATCGGCGCCGATCAGGCCGTCGCCGCTGATCACCACCGGGACCTCGCCGGCTTCGACCGCGCGCAGCGCCTGCTCGACGCCGTGCTCGAGGCCCCGGGTGCGCTCGACCCGGAAGACGACCCGGCGCGCGTCGAGCGCCTGCTCGACCCGCGGCAGCAGCTTCAGCGTCCGCCCGCCGCGCCGAGGACGGATTGACCAGCAGCGCCAGCGGCATCCCCTCGATCTCCATCGCGCGCGCAGCCTAATCGGCGCGCGGCGCCGGTCGGCCGCCGCGCAGGCGGCCGACAGAGAAGCTGCCGTCGCCGGCCGCTCCGCTCCGACCGGCTCGAAGCCGCGCCGGCGCGAGGCGCCGCGCGCAGCACGCGCGCGAGCCCGCCGCGCGGCGCGGCGCCGGCGAGCGGGCGAGGACCAGGTAGCCGCCGGGCCGCAGGACCCGGGCGATCTCCGCGAGCGCGGGGCGGCTCGTCGAGCTGGGCGACGAGGTCGAAGAAGTCGTCGGGGTAGGGGAGCGAGCGCGGCTCGCCCGCCTTGAAGGCGACCCGGCCCTCGGGGTCGAGCCCGACCCGGCGCCGTCGCCGCGCGGATCGACTCCGCGCGAGCGGTCGACGCCCGCGGACCCGGGCCGCGGGAACTCGCGGGCGAGGAAGAGCGCCGCCCTCGCCGTCGCCGCACTCGATCTCCAGAACCCGCTCCGGCGCCGGACGTGGAGACGGCGGCGGCCAGCGGGTCAGCGGGGATCAGGCGGCACGGACGCGATCGTAGCCGCGCCCGATCGCACAGCGCGATCTATCTAGGCTTCCGCGCCGATGGAGGAGCAGGGCAGCCGACCGCCGCTGGATCATCCTCGCCGTCTTCGCGGCTCGTCGCGGTCGCGCGTCGTCGCCGCGATCCTGATCTGCGCCGCGAGCGGCGGCGACGACGACGACTGCGACCTCGACGACCTCGACGAGCAGGCGCCGAGCGGCTGCGAGGAAGTCGAAGCGCCGAAGCCGAAGCAGGTCAGCTTCAAGGCGCCGAAGCAGACGCTGAAGAAGGGCGAGAAGCTGACCGCCGTGGTCCAGACCAGCTGCGGCACCTTCGAGATCGCGCTCGACACGAGCGGGCGCCGAAGACGGCCAACTCGTTCGCCTTCCTCGCCGAAGAAGGCTTCTACGACGACCTCACCTTCCACCGGATCGCCCCCGGCTTCGTGATCCAGGGCGGCGACCCGCAGGGCACCGGCACCGGCGGCCCCGGCTACAGCGTCGACGAGAAACCGCCCGCCGAACCTCGCCTACACCAAAGGCATCGTGGCGATGGCGAAGAGCTCGGCCGAGCCGCCCGGCCGCTCCGGCAGCCAGTTCTACGTCGTCACCGGCGCCGACGCCGGCCTGCCGCCCGAATACGCGCTGGTCGGCAAGGTCAGCGAGGGCATACGACGTCGTCGAACGGATCGGCAAGCTCGGCACGCCGGACGAAAAGCCGAAACAGACGGTCCTGATCGAAGAGATCACGATCGAACAGGGCTGAGCGCGGCTAGGCTGCGCCGCATGGCCAAGGTCGACGTAGGCGACACAGCACCGGACTTCGAGCTGCCCGGCACGGGCGGCAAGACCTACCGGCTCGCCGACTACCGCGGCCGCAACGTCGTCCTCGCCTTCTACCCCGGCGACTGCGACCACCGTCTGCACGAAGCAGTTCTGCTCCTACCGCGACGAGGGCGAGCGGCTCGACGAGCTCGACGCCGAGGTGCTGGGCATCTCGCCGCAGTCGGTCGACTCGCACGAGCGCTGGGTCGAGGAGCAGGAGCTCAACGTGCCGCTGCTGGCCGACGAGGATCTGGCGGTCGCCAAGGCTACGGCGTCACCGGCTGGTTGGACCGCTGGCCGCCTCACCGAGCTGAAGGACGCGCCCGGCGGCCGCTACGTGCAGCGGGCGATCTTCGTCATCGACGGCGAGGGGATCGTCCGCCACCGCCACGTCTCGCGCACCGGCAGCGCCTTCGAGTCCGTCGACGGACCTCGAGCGGGCAGTCGCCGCGCTCGCGCTGATGCCGCGCGAGCCGCGGCGGTTCGCCGTCGGGCGAGGCGCCGACGCTGCGCGGCGAAGCGGCGGGGGAGGGCCCGCCGATCGTCCTCTGCCACGGCATCACCGCGACCCGGCGCTACGTCCTGCACGGCTCGCGGGCGCTGGAGCGGGCCGGCCACCGGGTCATCGCCTACGACGCCCGCGGCCACGGCGAGTCCGACCCGGCCCCGGCGGGCGAGGGTTATGGATACCCGCGGCTGGTCGCCGACCTGGAGCGCGTGGTCGCGGCCGAGGTGGGGGAGGGCGCCTTCCTGCTCGCCGGCCACTCGATGGGCGCCCACACCGCGGTCGCCTACGCGCTGCGGCATCCCGAGCGGCTGGCCGGCCTGGTCGTGATCGGGCCGGTCTACGGCGGCGACGATCGAGCCGCACTCGCTGGCCTACTGGGACGGCCTGGCCGCGGCGCTGGAGACGGGCGGCGTCGACGGCTTCGTCGCCTACATCGACCGCGATCAGGGGATCGACCCGCGCCTGGCGCGACTCGGTGCTGCGCTTCACCCGCGAGCGCATGCTGCGCGCACCGCCACCCCGAGGCGCTGGTCGACGGCGCTGCGCGAGGTGCCGCGCTCGCGGCCCTTCGAGTCGCTGGACGAGCTCGAGCGCCTCGAGGTGCCGGCGCTGGTCGTCGCCAGCCACGACGACGCCGACCCTGGCCATCCCTACGCGGTCGCGGCGGCCTACGCGGAGCGCGCTGCCGCAGGCGCGAGCTGATCAGCGAGGGGCGAGGGGGAGTCGCCGCTCGCCTGGCAGGGCGGCAAGCTCTCGCGCGAGCTTAGCCGTCGTTTTACTGCCAGAAGCTCTCTATCTTCATCGCGCGATGAAATCCCGAGCGAAGGCACGCTGCGGCGGGCGATCGCCTTCTTCGCGACGCTCGGGATCGGCGTCGCCACCTACATCGCGATCGCCGAGTCCGGCGGCGGCTCGCCGGTCTGCCTCGCCGGCGGCAGCGGCTGCCAGACGGTCGCCGAAAGCTCCTACTCGCACATCGCCGGCGTCAACATCGCGATCTTCGGCATCGTCGGCTATGTCGCTGCTCCTCGTCACCGCCTTCTTCGCCAGCGACCTGGCGCGCTTCGGCGGCTTCGCCGTCGCCCTTGGCGGCTTCGGCTACAGCATCTACCTGACCTACCTCGAGCTCTTCAAGATCGAAGCGATCTGCCAGTGGTGCGTGGCCAGCGCGGTGCTGATGACCATTCTCTTCCTGCTCAACGCGGCGCGCCTGATCGCGCTACGCGGGACCGACTCGGAGGCGAGATGAGCGGCAGGAACGAGCGCGACTGAAGCGCAAGCGGAGCGGAGAGCAGGCCGAAGCGGCTGCGCGAAGCAGGACGATCGCCGCTCGCAGACGCTGCTGGCGGCGCGGCGCCGTCTTCCTGGCGATCGTCGCCGTCGTCGTCCTGATCGTCGTCAACAGCGGAGCGACGGCGGCGGCGACGCGAGAACCTCGAAGAAGCCCGAGGTCGTCGACGCAGCTTGCCGGGATCCCGCAGGAGGACATGGTCCTGGGCAACCCCGGCGCCAAGGTGGAACTGGTCGAGTTCGGGGACCTGCAGTGCCCGGTCTGCAAGGGTTCGCCGAAGAAATCCTGCCGCCGCTGATCGAAAACCAGGTCCAGACGGCGAAGCGAAGATCGACTTCCGCAACTTCACGATCATCGGCGCCGCAGTCGGTCACCGGCCGGGGCCGCGGCGCTCGCCGCCGGCGAGCAGGGCCGAGGCTGGAACTTCCTCGAGCTCTTCTACCAGAACCAGGGCGCCGAGGACTCGGGCTACGCCGACGACGAGTTCCTCACCGCGATCGCCAAAGGCGTCGGCGTTCCGGACATGGCGAAATGGAACAAGGACCGCAAGAGCGCGAAATTTGACGAAGAGGTCGAAGAGACCAACCGGAAGCCGAACAGCTGGGCTTCGACCGGTACGCCTTCGTTGGCGATCAAAGGCCCGAGCACCGACGGGACCGAACTGCTCGGCGCGCCCGGCAGCGGCGAAGCGCTGGAAGCACTGGTCGAAGAAGCAGGCTGAGCGCGCTGGGGGATCGGCGGCGGGCGACAGCGCGTGTCCGCCGCCGATCCCCACCTGCGGTTCTGCCCGAGTTGACATAACCACCATTATCGTGCGTTGACCGGGACCATCGGCTGAAGAGCTTTCCGCGCTCCAGGCGGTCGAAGCCGCCAGCCTCAGCCGAGGGTCGCGCTGCCGCGGACCAGCGGTTCGACGATCGGCGCGCCTTCGGGAGCTTGTCGTGCTCGACGTCGCCGAGCGTCGAGCGTGCGAAGCGGCGATCGTCGCGACGGTGTCGCGGTTGCAGTGGCAGCCGTCGCCGAGGAAGCGCCAGGGCTTCTCGAGGCGGTCCTGCCAGCGGGCCAGGCCCGGCTCTCGGAGCGGACGTGCTCGATGAAGAGCAGCTGGCCGCCCGGCTTGAGGACGCGGGCGATCTCAGCCAGCGCCGCCGGCGGGTTCGGGACCGTGCAGAGGACCAGCGTGACCACGGCGGTGTCGAAGCTGTCGTCCTCGAACGGCAGCTTTTCGCGCCGGCGCCTCGACGACCTCGGCCGCGCTGCCCCGACTCGGCCAGCTTCGCTCTCGCAGCTGCTTGGTCATGTGCGGGTCGGGCTCGGCCAGGACCAGTTCTCGACCGCCGTCCGGGTAGAGCTCGAGGTTGAGCGCCGGTGCCGGCGCCCAGCTCGACCACCCTCCCCCGCGCCCCGGTCAGCAGTTCCTGGCGCATCTCGCGCAGGCCCGCCTCTTCGGTCGCCTTGAAGCAGCGGTCGTAGAGGGCGGTGAAGCCGCGTCCCCAGGTCGCGTCGTAGAGCCGTCCCATCGGATCGCGACCCAGCCGCTCAGGCGGCGTCGCGCTGGCGGCCGCGGGCGCCTCGCGCGGCGCTCGCCGGCCGCTCGCTCCTGGCCCGGCTCGCTGGCCGCGGCGCGCTCCTCGTAGGCGCGGCGCGCGCCATGGTCGACCTCGGTCATCAGCTTGTCGGCCCATCAGGCGGCCGACCGCCTCGCGCCACCCGCGCGGCATCAGCGCGGCGACGAGAGGACGCCGTTGGCGCGCGGCACGAAGACGTCGAAGCGCGGCAGCTCGAGCGCGTCGACGATCTCGTTGGCGACGTCCTCGGCCTCGACCGGTTTGATCCATTTCTGGCCGACGCCGCGGTCAGCTCGGTGTTGACCACGGTCGGCATCACGCAGTGCGACCTCGATGCCGGTGTCGCGCAGCTCGGCCCGCACCGCCTCGCTGATCCCGACCACGGCGTGCTTGGTGCCCGAGTAGGTGGCGATGCCCGGGAGGCCGGCTTTGCCCGCCTGCGAGGCGATGTTGACGATGTGGCCGCTGCCGCGCGGGCGCAGCCGCTCGATCGCCAGCTGGGTGCCGACGATCACGCCGTAGAGGTTGATGTCGATCTGGCGCCGGACCGAGTCGTCGGACTCCGTCGACGAACGGGGTCACCGGCATGATCCCGGCGTTGTTGATCACCACGTCGAGCGGGCCGAGCTGGCGCTCGGCCTCGTCGAGGAAGTGCGCGAAGGAGTCGCGGTCGGTGACGTCGAGCGGCAGCGCGACGGTGCCGCCGCCCAGCTCGCCGGCGGTCTGCTCGGCCAGCTCGAGGTCGAGGTCGCCGATCGCGACGCGGCAGCCCTTGCGCACCAGCGCCGTCGCCGTCGCCTTGCCGATCCCCCGCGCACCGCCGGTGATCGCCACGACCTTGCCGCTGAGTGAACGCCGCTCCTTCGCCATCGTGCTCCTCCTCCTCGTGCGGCGACCTCTCAGGCCGCCGGTTTGTAGACCGTGACCACGGCGGCGCCGCCGAGGCCGATGTTGTGCTGGAGGGCCACCTTGGCGCCCGTCGACCTGCCGCTTGTCCGCTTCGCCGCGCAGCTGCCAGGTCAGCTCCGAGCACTGGGCCAGGCCGGTGGCGCCGAGCGGATGGCCCTTGGAGATCAGCCCGCCCGACGGGTTGACGACCGACCTTGCCGCCGTAGGTGGTCGCCTCCGCCTCGACCAGCTTGTGCGCCTCGCCCTCGGCGGCGAACCCGAGCGCTTCGTAGGTGATCAGCTCGTTGGCGCTGAAGCAGTCGTGCAGCTCGCAGACGTCGACCTCGGCGGCCGCGACCCCGGCCTCCTCGTAGGCCGCGTCGGCCGCCGGTCTTCGACATGTCGGAGCCGACGATCGTCATGCAGTCGGCGTCCTCGGCGAAGGTCGAGCTGAGGTCGGTGACCATCGACTGGCCGGCGATCTCGATCGCCTGGTCCCAGAGCCCGTGCTCGTCGACGTAGCGCTCGGAGGCGACGATCGCGCAGGCCGAGCCGTCGGAGGTCGGCGAGCACTGCAGCTTGGTCAGCGGGTCGTGGATCATCTTCGCCGCCTTGATGTCCTCGAGCGAGTACTCGTCCTGGAACTGGGCGTAGGGGTTGTTGACCGAGTGCTTGTGGTTCTTCCAGCCGATCCAGGCGTAGTGGTCGGGGTTGGAGCCGTACTTCTGCATGTGGTCGCGGCCGGCGTTGCCGAACATCTGCGGCGCCGGCGGCGACTGCCTCCGGGTCGCGGATCTCGAACATCCGCATCGCGTGCTTGTCGAGCGCGTTGGTGCGGTCGGTGTACTTGACCCCGAGGCTGCCCGGCTCCATCTTCTCGAAGCCGAGCGCCAGCGCGCAGTCGGCGATCCCGCCCTTGACCGCCTGGCGGGCCAGGAACAGCGCCGAGGAGCCGGTCGAGCAGTTGTTGTTGACGTTGACGACCGGGATCCCGGTCAGGCCGAGCTGGTAGAGCGCCCGCTGGCCGTAGGTCGAGTCGCCGTAGCAGTAGCCGGCGTAGGCCTGCTCGACGTCCTCGTAGGGAATGCCGGCGTCGGCGAGCGCCTTCTCCCCCGCCTCCTTGGCCCAGTCCGGGTAGTCGCCCTCCTTGGTGCCGGGCTTCTCGAACTTGGTCATCCCGACCCCGATGACGAACGTGCGGTTGCTCAACTCCTCGCTCCTCCGCGCTGTTTGGCTGACTGGCCAGAATCTACCGTGCCGGCTCCCCGGTTTCGGCCGAATCAGTTCCCCGGGTTGGGCCAGAGCCGAAGGCCAGGAAGGCGATCAGGATGCCCAGCGCGGTGCCGGTGGCGCGCTCGTCGGCCGCCGGAAGGCGGGCTCGCCGAGGGTGCGGCTGATCACCACGACGTAGGTGGTGATCGCCGCCGTGAAGAGGGCGTACTGGACGGTGAGCAGGCCGAAGCTGAAGGCGGCGGCGACGGTCAGCACCGCGCCGATCGACCAGGTCGTTGCCGCCGAAGGCCTCGGCGACCGCGGTGGCGAGGATCAGGCCGAGCACGGTGCCGATCGCGCGCAGGACCAGGCGGTGGTCGGTCTCGTCGCGTTCGGGTCGCATCACGAAGAGGATCGTCAGCGGGATCCAGTAGCCGTGGTCGTCCATGTCGAGCAGCCGGTAGGCGGCGACCCCGGCGGCGAGGGCGGCGCCGAAGCGGATCGCGTGGCGGGCGCTCTGCGAGCTCGAGGGTCAGGTTCGAGCGCAGGGCCGCGAGCGCGGCCGCGGGTGCTCCAGGCCTTTTTCGGCTCGTCGGCGGCGCGGTCGAACGCGACCCAGACGAGCAGCGACCAGGCGACCTGCGCGAGGGCGCCGAGGGTCCCGTAGGCGAGCGCCGGCCAGGCGTCGGCAGCCGGCAGGAGCAGGCCCTGGGCGATCAGCATCGCCAGCGTGACCGAGAGGCCGACGATCGCCAGCCGCAGCGAGACGCAGAAGCAGTAGCCGGCGAGGGCGCCGAGCAGGCCGAGGGCGAGGACCGCGGTCGGCGCGGTCTGGCTGCTGAGGATGCCGAGCGCGGCGGCGATGCCGATCAGCGGCGCGCTCGCCGCCTGCCAGCCGGCGCGGGACGGGCCGGCGCGTCCATCCCGGGGAAGCCGTTGACCAGGGCGCCGGTCGCCATCGCGCCCGGGCTCGCGGTGTCGAAGCCGAGCTCGAGGACGAGCAGAAGGCCGATCGGGACCGAGAGCAGGAAGCCGCGCCGGATCGCCGGGCCGGGCTCGCGCGGGGCCGATCGCGAAGAGCGGCGAGGCGCGCAGCCGGCGGGCGGTCCCGGCGGCGTTGAAGAGCGACTGCGGGCGAGCGGCGGGACGGCACCGCGCGTGAGGGTAACCTGAGCCCCCGTGGTCATCGCCGAGGTCAGCACCGATCCCGCCGCGGGGGTGGGGATCCTCGCCGCGCTCGCGGCGGGCGTCGTCTCCTTCCTCTCCCCCTGCGTGCTGCCCCTGGTCCCGGGCTACCTCTCAGCGGTCAGCGGCGTCTCGGCGAACGAGCTGGAGAGCGCCGGCTGGCGCCGGGTGCTCGGCCCGAGCCTCCTCTTCGTCGCCAGCTTCTCGGCGATCTTCATCCTCCTCGGGCTGACCGCGACCGGGCTCGGCTCCGTGCTCCAGGACCACAAGGAGCTGCTGACGAAGATCTCCGGCGGCGCTGATCATCGCTCATGGGCCTGCTCTTCGTCAGCTCGCTCTTCATCACCCGCCTCAACCGCGAGTGGCACGTCGACGCGCTGCTCGAGCGGGCGGGCAAGGGCGGCCCGATCGTCGCCGGCGCGGCCTTCGCGATCGCCTGGACCCCGTGCATCGGCCCGACCCTGGGCGCGATCCTCGGCGCCGCCTCCCTCTCCGGCTCGGCCGCCCACGGCGCCTTCCTGCTCGCCGTCTACTCGGCCGGCCTGGCGATCCCCTTCATCCTCACCGCCGTGGCCTTCTCGCAGATGACCACCGCCTTCACCGTCGTCAAGCGCCACTACCAGGCGATCGTCGCCGTCGGCGGCCTGATCCTGATCGCGATGGGAATCCTGATCTGGACCGGCGAGCTCTCCCAGCTCAACATCGAGGTCGATCAACTGGATGGAAGAAGCTGGGCCTCGACTTCTTCAACGAGGTCTAGCTCGCGAAGTCCGCAGAAGTGCGTCGTATAGACGCATTTTCGCGGACTCGCGATTCAGTTCTGCGCCGGGGCGACGGTCTCCAGCTCTTTGCCGACCGCCTCGACGACCTCGAGGCCGTCGTCCTCCATGTCGCGCGAGCAGACGATGCGGAAGCGGCCGGTCCCGATCTCCCCGTCCGGCACCACCGGCAACCCCCGGATCGTGTCCCAGCCCAGCCGCTCGACCTCGAACGGGTTCATCCGCACCTCCGCCGCCGGGAACGGGCAGTTGGCGTTGTGCTGGTCGATCGCCTGCGAGATCGCCTCCAGGTTCTTCGCCTCGGGAGAAGCCACGCCTGAAGTCTAGGTCTCTTCTCTAGTGGTCCCGTCCCTCCGTCCCTCCTACCATCGACGGGTGAGCTTCGAACGGACGATCGCCCACCTCGACATGGACGCCTTTTACGCGTCGGTGGAGCTGCGGCGGCGGCCGGAGTTGAGGGGGAAGCCGGTGGTGGTCTGCGGGTCGGGGCCGCGGGCGGTGGTGACCACCGCCAGCTATGAGGCTCGGAAGCTGGCTGGGATCCATTCGGCGATGCCGGCGGCGGTGGCGCGGCGGCGGCTGCCGGACGCGGTCTATCTGACGCCGGACTTTCCCGCCTACCGGGAGGCCTCGGGGCAGGTGATGGACGTGCTGCGGCGGAACGTGGAGGTGGTCGAGGTGGTCGGGCTTGGACGAGGCCTATCTGGACCTGACCGGGCTCTTCTCGCCGAAGGCGACGATGCGGCGGGTCGTGGCCGAGATCAACGCGGATACCGGCCTCACCTGCTCGGTCGGCATCTCCGAGAGCCGGATGCTGGCCAAGATCACCAGCGAGCTGGGCAAGCCGGCCGGGCTGGTCGTCCTCTCGCGCGAGGAGGCGCTGGAGCGGTTCGCCGACCACTCCCCCGGCCTCGTCCCCGGGATCGGCCCGAAAACGGTCGCGCGGCTGGAAGAGATGGGGATCCGCACGCTCGCGGACCTGCGGCAGTGGGAGCGGCCGGCGCTGGAAGACGCGCTTCGGCCCCCGCTCCGGCGCCTGGCTGCACGCCCGCGGCAACCTCCTCGACGAGACGCCGATCGTCTCCGAGCACGAGACCAAGTCGCAGTCGACCGAGATCACCTTCGACTACGACGTCAACCAGCGCGCACGAGCTGGAGCGCCACCTGGCCGAGCTCTCCGAGGAGCTCTGCCGGCGCCTGCGCAAGCGCGAGCTGCGAGGGCCGCACGATCGGGATCAAGATCCGGCTCGACGACTGGACCAACGTCACCCGCTCCCACACCGTCGAGGAGCCGACCAACGACCCGGCGGTCGTCGGCCCGGTCGCCCTCGAGCTGCTGCGCGCCTACGACCCGCAGCGGCCGGTGCGCCTGCTCGGCGTCCGCCTCGCCTCCTTCGGGCAGACGAAGCGGCGGCCGAGCCGGAGCCGACACCCGGCCAGCTCCAGCTCGGCCTCGCCTCCTAACGGCTGGCGCAGCACGGTGCCCACGCCGGGGAAGCCGAGCTTCTCCTTGACCGCCTCGGTCAGGTCGTAGTCGCGGCCGGCGACGTAGGGGCCGCGGTCGATCACCGGCACGGTCACGCTGCGGCCGTGGTAGCGCAGCTTCACCTTCGTCCCGCACGGCAGCGTCTTGTGCGCGACGCCCATCGTCCCCGGCAGCAGGGTGCCGCCGCAGGCGACGCCGTTGCCGAAGATGCCGGGCCCGTAGTAGGAGGCGCCGGCCAGCCGGTAGGTCGGTCAGCTTGCGCGCGGCGCTGTGGGAGGCGCGGATGCGCCGGTCGTGGACGCCGTAGGCGCGGACCGCGTAGCTGCCGGTCCTGCTCGGGCATCCAGCGCAGCGCGAAGGTCCCGTTCGCCTTCGTGGTCACGGCGCGGACGCCGCGGTCGGCGCCGCGGAAGACCAGCTTCACCCGGTGGCGGCCGCTCGGCCGCACCTTGCCGTGCACCGCCAGCCCCTTCCCCACCAGCACCGAGTGCGTCGAGAGGTGCAGGGAGACGTGGGAGCGCGACCGCTCGTGCTGGTCCTTGCGCTCGGTCTGCGCCACCGCCGGCGCCAGGCCGATCGTCAGCGCAATGGCAGCCGCCACCGCGGGCAGGAGTTTTCGCATCTGTGTCAGCTCGCTTTCTGCTGCCTACGGGGTTAGCTGACGGGCTCGCGGGCGCCGCGCTCTGCCGGCTCTCGCTACGGGCGGCACGCCGCCCGATTCGCCCCGGCCACGGCAGAGCCGCGGCATGTGGGTCCCCCGCTCCCCTGCGCTCGGTGGCGAGGGGACTCGGCAGGTCGTTTACTCGGTTTGGGAGAGAACACGCTAGGGCGCGCTTCCGCAGCGGGAATGTGAGCAGACGCACATATTCCGGAGGACTGCAACGTTCCTGCCAAACTTGGCTTTGCAGCGCGCCACCAGACGTTCACATCGGGCCTGGACATGTGTGCGAACATGGGACGGGTGAGCAAGCAAGACCGACTCAGCGGCCTCGATACCTCCTTCCTCCACCTGGAGCGCTCGGGCGCCCACATGCACGTCGCCTCGATCAGCGTCTTCAAGGGCGAGGCGCCCACCCACGCCGAGTTCCGCGACCACATCGGCTCGCGCCTGCACCTGGTGCCGCGCTTCCGCCAGAAGCTGCGCTTCGTCCCCTTCGACCAGGGCCGGCCGGTCTGGGTCGACGACCCGCACCTCAACCTCGACTACCACGTGCGCCAGACCGCGCTGCCGGCGCCGGGCTCCGACGAGCAGCTGCGCAACCTCGCCGCGCGGATCTTCTCCCAGCAGCTCGACCGCTCGCAAGCCGCTCTGGGAGCTGTGGCTGGTCGAGGGGCTGACCGGCGACCGCTTCGCGATCATCGGCAAGAGCCACCACGCGCTGGTCGACGGCGTCTCCGGCGTCGACATCACCACCGTCCTCTTCGACCTCGACGCCGAGCCCGCCGGCGCGCCCGACAAGGCGCCGCCCTGGCTCGCCCGCCCCGAGCCGACCAGCGTGCAGCTGCTGAGCCAGGCCTGGCGCGAGCGGCTGACCAGCCCGCCGGAGATCTACCGCGGCTTCCGCGCGGCGCTGCGCGGCCCGCGCCAGGTGCTGAAGGGCGTCGGCGCGACCTCGAAGATGGTCAGCGCCGGGATGTCCGCCCCCCACTCCGTCTTCAACGTCGAGATCGGCCCGCACCGCCGCTTCCAGATGGTCCAGACCGACCTCGACGACCTCAAGCGGGTCAAGGACGCCCACGGCGGCACCGTCAACGACGTGATCCTCTCGATCGTCGCCGGCGGGATCGGCAAATACCTGCGCGCCCGCGGCCACGACACCGCCGGCCTCGAGCTGCGGGCGATGGTCCCGGTCAGCGTCCGCGCCGACGAGGAGCACGGCGCCCTCGGCAACCGGATCTCGGCGATGATGGCGCCGCTGCCGGTCTGGTGCGAGGACCCGGTCGAGCGCCTGCGGCTGATGACCGAGCGAGATGGGCGACCTGAAGACCTCCGGCCAGGCGGTCGGGGCCGAGATCCTCACCAAACTGACCGACTTCGCCCCCTCGACGATCGCCTCCCAGGCCGCCCGCCTGCAGCCCGCCCAGCGCTTCTTCAACCTCGTCGTCACCAACGTGCCGGGACCGCAGTTCCCGCTCTACGTGCTGGGCCGCAAGATGGAGTCGATCTTCCCGATGGTGCCGCTGGCCCGGCGCCAGGCGCTCTGCGTCGGGATCATGTCCTACAACGGCCAGGTCAACTTCGGCCTGATCGGCGACTACGACGCGATGGCCGATCTCGACAGCTTCGCCCTCGACCTCGAAGCGGCGACCGAAGAGGTCATCGCGACCGCCCCCGCCAAGAAGAAGGCGAAGGCGAAGAAGCAGAAGGCGCCGACTTCGAGCAACGGCGCCGCCCCGGTCGGCGCCGAGTCACGCCGCCCGCTGACCTCGAACGGGAGGCCGTCGGTTAGGTAGCTCCAGTCGAGCAGGCCGACGTCGAAGCCGCGGGCGCGGGCGTCGGCGTTGACGAGGACCGCGGTGATCCGCTGGAAGCGGCCGGGTCGCGGTAGGCGGACGCGCAGTTGCCCTCCCCCGCGCCGCGTAGTCGAGCCGCAGCACGGAGTGTCCGTGGCGCTCGCTGCCGCGGCGGCCGACCAGCGCCAGCGCCGGCCGCGGTCCCGCGCGGGGCCGAGAGGTCGGACGACAACGGCGCGACCGTCGCGGGGGCGCACGCGGAGCAGCTGGAAGGTCGTGTGGTTGAGCATCCGGGTCAGGGGGGTGCCGTCCAGCGGCAGGCGGCCCTGCCGCGGCGCGTCCGGGATAGAGGCGGCTCTCGCGGAAGGCCCTGCCGGTGCGCCACTCCGCCACCGCGACGGCGAAGCGGGCGAAGTCGCGGCTCAGGTCCGAGTGCCCGCGCAGAGCGCAGCGCCCGTTCGTAGCTGGCGACCGAGAAGCCGCCGGGTTTGGCGTCGATCGCCCCGGCCCAGGCCTTGCGGATGATCTCCGGGCCGTAGCGGCGCGCCAGCCACTGGTTCCAGACGGCGCTGCCGTACTCCTTGATCGAGTTCGCGGTCAGCGGCGTTTCGTAGAGCCGCACCCAGCGCCGCACGTAGCGCAGGTAGTCGTTGATGCCGTTGTAGACCTGGTCCTCCATCCAGGTCGCGCTCGCCTCGGCGAACCAGGGGTCCTGGTAGGCGTCGTAGCCGAACTGGAGGATGTGGTTGTACTCGTGGGCGAAGGTCACCTGCAGGTCCGCGAGCGGCTTGGTTCCGGGGAACTCGAAGGCGCTGTAGTCGTTGTCGAGGACCAGGTAGCCGTGCAGCCGGCGCGGGATCCGGTGCTCCTTGGTCGCCTGGCCGCGGTCCGGCGCCGCGTAGCCGAACAGTTCGCCGCCGATCTGGGAGAGGTAGACGTCGGTCTTGCCGCGCCGGCCCCCCTGGCGACCGTCGCTGCGCGGCTCGCGCCAGCCCGAGCCTCCCGTTCTCGACCCGGTGGACGCGTTCGGCGACCCGCAGCACCCGGTCGACGAAGTCGGGGATGCCGTCGTCGTTGCGGTCGCTGAGATTGGGGGCGTCGAGCCCCTCCTCGACCCAGTGGACGCAGAAGTGCCGCGAGCAGGCGGGCGATCGCGGCGCCTCCGGCACCGAGTAGGCGTTGCGGTTGGGGTCGTTGCCGTCGGTCGGCCGCCATCGCGGCGCCAGAAACGGCTTCTGCGCGTCTGAAGCAAGTTCGGCGGGCGCCAGCGTCGGCGCCGCCTGGGCGAAAGCTGGCCACGGCGAGGCCGAGGAGACACCGCCGAGGCGCCGACAAGCTGACGTCGGCGGTTGCGCATGCCGAGGAAACCCTAACGGGAGGCGAAAGTACCTCCCGGGGTCGCGACGGAGATACTTCCGGAAAGGATTTCCGGACCAAGTTGCCGGGAAGAGATTCCGAAGCCCCCGATGCGCCTAGCCCTCGCCCAGATCAATCCCACCGTCGGCGACGTCGCCGGCAACGCCGCCAAGGTGGCCGAGTGGATCGGCCGCGCCCGCGAGGAGGGCGCCGAGTTGGTGATCTTCCCCGAGCTCTGCATCCCCGGCTACCCGGCCGAGGACCTCTACCTGAAGCGCCACTTCCTGCGCGCCAACCAGCAGGCGGTCGAACACCTGGCCGCCGAGGCGCAGGGGATCACCGTCCTCGTCGGCTTCGCCGAGCCGGTCGCCGACCAGGTGGACCCGCGCCACGCCTACAACTCGATCGCGGTCCTCGCCGACGGCCACCTCCAGGCCGTCTATCGCAAGAACCGGCTTCCCAACTACGCCGTCTTCGACGAGCAGCGCTACTTCGTCCCCGGCGGCGATCCGATGTCGATCGAGGCCGGCGGGCTGACCGTCGGGCTGACGATATGCGAGGACGTCTGGGTGCCCGGCCCGCCGGCGCAGGCCGAGGCCGAAGCGGGCGCGCGGCTGATCGCCAACCCCTCCGGCTCCCCCTACCACCGCGGCAAGGGGCAGGAGCGGGAAGCGATGTTCGCCGAGCGCTCGCGCTCCTACGACGCCTACTTCGCCTTCTGCAACATGGTCGGCGGCCAGGACGAGCTTGTCTTCGACGGTCAGAGCCTCGTCACCGCGCCCGACGGCAGCGTCATCGCCCGCGCCGCCCAGTTCGAGGAGGAGTTGCTGGTCTGCGACGTCCCGCACTCGGAGCCCGGACCTCTGGGCCAGCCGCTCCCCGACCTCGAGGAGGTCTACGAGGCGCTGACCCTCGGCCTGCGCGACTACGTCGGCAAGAACGGCTTCAAGCACGTCGGCCTGGCGCTCTCGGGCGGGATCGACTCGGCCCTGGTGGCGATGATCGCCGCCGACGCGGTCGGCCCCGAACGCCTCACCTGCGTGGTCATGCCCTCCCCCCACTCCAGCGTCGAGACCCAGCAGGACGCCCGCGACATCGCAGCCAATCTCGGCTGCGATCTGATCGAGGTGGAGATCGAGCCGATGATGGCGAGCTACGAGGGGGCGCTGATCGGCTACCTGGACGAGCCTGACCGGGCGGTCCCGCGCGACCCGACCAAACCGTCGGAGCCGGACCTGACCGCCGAGAACCTGCAGGCACGGATCCGCGGCAACCTGATGATGGCGCTCTCCAACCGCCACGGCTGGCTGGTCCTCACCACCGGCAACAAGAGCGAGATGTCGGTCGGCTACGCGACCCTCTACGGCGACATGGCCGGCGGCTTCGCGGTGATCAAGGATGTGCCGAAGCAGCTCGTCTACGACCTGGTGCGGCGGCGCAACGAGCGGGCCGGTCGCGAGCTGGTGCCGGCCAGCGTGCTCGAGCGGGCGCCCTCGGCCGAGCTGCGCCCAGACCAGCGCGACGAGGACTCGCTGCCGCCCTACGAGGTGCTCGACCGCATCCTCGAGGCCTATGTCGAGCGCGACGAGGGCCGCGAGGAGATGATCGCCGCCGGGCTGCCGGCGGAGACCGTCGACGAGGTGATCCGCCTCGTCGACCGCTCCGAGTACAAGCGGCGGCAGGCGGCGCCGGGGATCCGGATCACGCCGAAGGCGTTCGGCAAGGACCGGCGGCTGCCGATCACCAATCGCTTCGGCGGTTGAGCTCTAGCTCGGGCGCGGCCGGACCGCGATCGTCATCTTCGCGATCGCACAGGTCCTGCCCTCGTCGTCGAGGACCTCGGCCTGCCAGAGCCAGGTGGTGCGGCCGCGGTGGCGCGCCTTGGCGCGGACTTCGGCCGCACCGGCAGTGATCGGGCGGATGAAGCTGACCTCGATCGACTGGCCCATCGCCGCCATCCCGTCCTCGTAGACGGCGCCGAAGGTGGCGCGCGAGCAGACGCTCTCGATGAGAGACGACATCACGCCGCCGTGCATCAGGCCGAAGGGCTGGCGCAACTCGTCCCGGAACTCGACCCGGACGCGGGCGTCGTCGGGGTCGTCGCTGAGCCATTCGGTGCCGATCAGCTCGTCGAAGTGGGCAGGCTTAACCTGAGCGTCGTCGTTCACGGCACCGCACCCTAATAGGCTTCCGATCCGGTGGCGCTGTCCGACGACCAGAAGGCGATCCTGCGGCTGCTCTCCCAACGGGGGGAGCAGGGGTATGAGGATCTATCGGCCGTGATGGGGATCTCGGCTGACGAGGTTCATGCGCGGGCCAAAGCAGCGGCTGCGGAGCTTGAAGCTGACGGGATTCCGGCGCCGGCGATTCCGAGCCCGCCGGGGGGTGGGGATGACTCCCCCTCAGTCGCAAAAGATGGGGAGGCTCCTCCGGGGGAGTCATCCCCACCTAAGCCGGCGCCGGCGCCGCCCAAGCCGACGCCACCACCTGCCCCGCCCGAGCCGAAGCCGATCCCCAGGCACGAGCACCACACGCTCAAAGAGGACGCGCATCGCTTGAAGCTGCTGGAGGGGCGCGGGCTCTGGGCGCTCTTGGCGGGAGCGGCGGCGGTTGTCCTCTTCGTCGTTTTCATCCTTGTCGGGGGTGACGGCACGGATTCCGATGGGGACACGACGACCACGACTTCGTCCGAAACGCCGCGCGGGGAAACCGTGGCGGCGCTGGAAAAAGCGGCTGAAACCGCCAAGAAAGAAGTGACGAAAGCCCCGCTGCAGGCGGTCGACGGCAGCGACGCCGTCGGGGTCGCGGTCTTCGGGCGGGTGAAAAAAAGCCTGGCGCTGCAGGTCGCGGCGGAAGGGCTGGAACCGGCTGAAGGCGAAGACGGCTACACGATCTGGCTCGCCGCCTCGCCGCAGAAAATGCTGCCCCTGGCCTCGACCGAAGTCGGCGAGGACGGTCGCATCGGCGCCCAGGTCGAAGTCCCGGTCGAAGTCCTCGCCTACCTCGCCAACGAAACCTTCCGCCAGATCACGATCACCCGCACCGACGAATCGCAGCTGAAAGCCTCGCTGGCGAAAGCGACGAAAGAAAAGAATGCGCCGCTCTACACCGGCGACGAAGTTTTGAACGGCGAGGTCACCGGCCCAATCGTCGGCGCGGCGAATCGCAAAGAAGCCGAATAGCTAGGCGTCCGGGATCAGCTTTCCCGGGTTCATGATGCCGTCGGGATCCAGCTCTTCCTTGACTGCCTGCAGCGCGTTCAGCCCCGTCGCCCCCACCTCCGCCTCCATGTAGGGGGCGTGGTCGCGGCCGACGGCGTGGTGGTGGGTGATCGTGCCGCCGTGGGCGACGATCGCCTCGCAGGCGGCGCGCTTGACCTCCGCCCACTGCTCGATCTCGGCTCCGCGGCGGGCGCGGGAGATGAAGGTGAAGTAGAGCGAGGCGCCGTCGGCGTAGGCGTGCGAGAGGTGGCAGAAGACCAGGCCCGGCGTCCCCTGGGCGGCAAGCGCGTTGCGGATCGCCCTGCCGACCGCCTCGTGCAGCTCGCCGAAGCGGCTCCAGGTGTGGGAGGTCTCGAGCGTCTCCACCATCGCCCCCATCTCCATCAGCGTGTCGCGCAGGTAGGGGCCCTGGTAGCGGCCGTGCTCCCATGCGTTGCCGGCGGCCTGGCCGAGGTAGGCCACGCCGCCCTCGCGCAGGGCGCGCACGGTCAGCGCCCGGCGCCGCGCCGTCGACTCCTCGTCTCCCTCGAAGCCGACGATCATCAGGGCGCCGCCGCGGCGTTTGCGCAGGCCGAGGTAGCCGTCGAAGAGGCGCCCGCTGAGCCCGCGCGGGCCGTTCAGCGCCAGCGTCCCCTCGGTCTCCTCCTCGTCGGAGACGCGGATGATCGTCGGGCAGGCCCGGCCCCTGGGCGAGGGTGCGGACGATCTCCGCCCCGGCGTCGAAGCTCTCGGCGATCCAGGCCTCGTAGCGGCGCACGGTCGGCGCCGGGCGCACCCGCACGGTGACGTCGGGGATCACGCCGAGCACGCCCTCGGAGCCGATCACCAGCTCGCGCAGGGCGGGGCCGGCGGCGGTGTGCGGCGTCGCCAGGGTCTGAGATTTCCCCCGCCGGCGCTAGCAGCCGCACCGAGCTGACCAGGGCGTCGAAGCGCCCGTAGCCGCTCGAGGCCTGGCCGGCCGAGCGGGTCGCGGCGAAGCCGCCGACCGTCGCGTACTCGAAGGACTGAGGGAAGTGGCCGAGGGTCAGGCCCTGCGCGCCCAGCGCCGCCTCCGCCTCGGGCCCGCGCAGGCCGGCGCCGAGGGTCGCCGTAAGCGAGCGGCGGTCGACCGAGACCTCGCGCAGTGCGCCGAGGTCGAGGCTGACCAGCCGGCCGTGCGCTCCGCGCAGCGGCTCGACCCCGCCGACGACGCTGGTGCCGCCGCCGAAGGGGACGATCGCGACGCCCTCGGCGGCGCAGGCGTCGATGGCCCGCCGCAGCGCCTCGGCGTCGGCCGGCATCAGGACCGCGTCGGGAGCGCCCTCCAGCGCGCCCGTTGCGCAAGCGCGCCAGGTCGGCGTAGCCGCAGCCGGTCGCGTGGCGCAGCCGGTCCTCGTCGCCGACGAAGACGTTCGCCTCGCCGACCGCATCGATCAGCCGCCTGCGGCAGCGCCTCCGCCGCCGGCAGCTGCGAAGTCCTCGAGCGCCCGCGCCAGCGGCCAGGCTCGAGCTCGCCGATCCGCTCGCGCAGAACCGCCAGCGCCTCGGCGTCGAGCGAGGGCTCCACCGAGGGGTCGCCCCACCCCCACCACTTCGCGTCGCGCCGGAGCCCAGCCATCACTTCGCCTGTTCCTTTTCGGCCTCACACAACGAAAAAGAACAGATGAATGAGTTGCTCACGCCAGCGCCCTCTCGATCCCGTCGAGCGCCTCGTCGAGGATCGTCCCCCCGGCCGCGCCGCATCAGTCGGCGAGCCGAGCCGCGACATCCCTTTCAGCGTCTGCTCCTCGGTCGAGGCTGACCTCGGTCCCGCCGTCGCGCGCGCGCATCCCGATCTCGACCCGCGAGCGCTTTCAGGTGCCGCTCGAAGGGCGTCCCCTCCAGCTCCTGCTCCCAGACGTAGCGCTCGCCCTCGGCGGAGCTGACGCAGCGGAAGTCGGCGCGCACGCCCCGTCCCTCGCCGGTCTGCAGCACCTTGGTCCACTGGCTGCCGCTTGCCCCCCGGCTTGGCGTCGACGTTCTCCACCCGCGCCGTCCGCGGCCACCAGCGCGGCAGGTTGTAGGGGTCGGAGACGAGCTTCCAGACGTCGCCCACGGGCGCCTCGACGTGCGCCTGCGGGTCACGCGGGCCACGCGGCCGGCGTCATTCGCCGGTCGAGGCGGCGCAGGTCGCGGACCAGCAAGCAGGTGCTTGAGGTGGCTGACAGTCGCCGCCAGGCTTTCCAGGCTCTGCAGCGCCTCCTTGCGGCGCTCGGGGTTGCGCGAGCGCAGCGAGGGGCCGAGCAGCGCTTCCAGCAGGTTCGCCTCGCGGTCGGCCGAGGAGCGGAAGACGCGCAGGT
Source organism: uncultured Actinomycetes bacterium (assembly GCA_963850735.1). Lineage (GTDB taxonomy): Bacteria > Actinomycetota > Thermoleophilia > Solirubrobacterales > 70-9 > VAYN01. The sequence continues at coordinate 32,353 of CAWKMK010000005.1, read as the reverse complement.
TGCGGGCGCCGACCCCGACCCGGGAGAGTTCGTTGGCGGCGCGGACGATCTCGCGGTCGGTCTCGTCGTAGACGGTCTTGCCCTCGCGTTTCTCCGGCTGCACGATGCCGAAGTTCTCCAGCTCGCCGATCAGCTCCTCGCGGGCGCCGGTCTCCTCGACGACCTCGTCGAGGGTCAGGTAGGCGCGCGAGGTGTCGACCAGGATCGCCCGGCGCACCCGCCGCCGCCGAGCCGGCTTGCGCTCGCCGTCGCGCCGAGGACCAGGTCGCCGCCGGCGGCGAGCTCCTGGCGGATCACCCGCAGCGGCAGGAACTCGTCGCGCTGCAGGCGCAGGATCGTCCGCAGCCGTTCGACGTCGGACTGGCTGTAGAGGCGGTAGCCGCCGGAGGTCCGCCGCGGGTTGAGCAGCTTCTGGTCCTCCAGGTAGCGGATCTTCGAGATCGAGACGTCGTCGAATTCGCTCTGCAGGATCTTGCAGACGGCGCCGATCGTCAGCGCCTTGCGCGGCCGGCTCGCCGATTCGGGCGTGCGCGCCGGCTGTTCGGAGACCGGCACCGTCTCAGCGCTCCAGGTAGCTCAGCTTGTACTTGCCGACCTGGATCTCGTCGCCGTCGGCGAGGCGGTGGGACTCGATCCGGCGGCGGTTGACGTAGGTGCCGTTGAGCGAGCCGAGGTCGTCGATGTAGAGGCCGTCGCGGCGGCGGACCAGCAGCGCGTGGTTGCGGGAGACGGTGACGTCGTCGAGGAAGACGCCGGCGTCGGGGCTGCGGCCGATGCTGACCCGGTCCTCGTCGATGCTGAAGCTCTCCCCCGCGCGGCCGCCGCCGGCGCGGATCACCAGCGCCGCGCCCGCCTCCTCGACCACCTCGTCGATGTCGACCGGCTGCATCTCGCCGGTCTCGTCGACCCGGTAGGTCATCGTCGTCGGGTCCTCGCCGGCCTCTGTCGGGCCGCCGAGGTAGGCACCGCACTTCTGGCAGTAGTTGGCGCCCTCGGGGTTGGCGAACCCGCACTCGGGACAGTGGACGGCCATGACCGGTACTCCGCGTCGCTCAGGCGGCGGGCTCGTCCTCCGACGGCGGCTGCGCCTTGCCGGCGAGGATCTCGGTCAGCTGCTCGACGTCGTCGCCGGAGATCAGCGACTCGCCGCGCCTCCCGTTTCTGCGCGCAGGCGGTTGACCAGCTCCGCGCGCAGGATGTCGATCTTCCCGTGCAGGACGCGCCGCTTGTAGGAGATCTCGTTCTCCTCCGCCGTCAGGTTGTCGATCAGGTCCTTCAGCTCCTTGTCGCTGAGGGACCCGAGATCGGGAAAGGTGTCCTCCATCGTGCTCCTAACTCGAGGAGGCGTGCGCCTCCGTTTGCGCGAGAGCGCGATTATAGCTCGAGCTCGCCCGAAAGGTTCAACCCTAGGTTGAAGGTTCGGCTGAAGCTGGTGCGTCAGCTTGCAGCTCGGGCGGCGCGGGTCGCCCGCAGGCCCGCGCTGCGCGTAGAGCACGGTGGCGACGATCGCCATCACCAGGCCCCAGATCAGCAGCGCGCGTCGCGACCCAGCCGGGCGCCAGCAGGGCGAGGAAGATCCCGCCCATGATCGGGAAGACCGAGATCCGGCCCGGCCAGTTGACCTCGATGTCGACGCCGTGGCGGAGGCCGTACTGGGCGAGGAAGAGCATCGCCAGCTCGCGCAGCGCCAGCAGCGCCAGCGCCCAGCGCGGCAGCAGGTCGAAGCTCCAGCAGACGACGGCGCCGGAGAGGATCGTCAGCCGGTCGACCAGCGGGTCGAGCAGCGCCCCCATGCGGCTGTACTGGCCGGTGACGCGGGCGAGGAAGCCGTCGAGGTAGTCGCCGGCGGCGATCGCCCAGAAGACCATCGCCGAGGCGACCGAGGTGCCGTCCTCGGTGTTGTAGGCGAGGACGAGGAAGACCGGCAGCGCCGCCAGGCGCAGGTAGCCGACCACGTTGGGGATCGTCCAGGGGTGCAGCGGCTCGCCCCTGCGGGTCGTGCGGGGGTGGCGGCGCGCTGCGGTCGAGCCCGAAGAGGCGGCGCATGCGGCCGCGGCCGAAGGGGTCGCGGCATCAGTCATCGAGGCCGCGCGAGGCGCCAGCGCCCGGCGCGGCGGCCTCCTCGGCAGCGGCAGCTCGTGCTCGGCGCCGGTGGCGCGCTCGGTCGCCTCGACCACGCCGTTGGCGAGGCCGCGGCGGCCGGCGACGACCCGCAGCGGGCAGCCGAGCAGCTCGGCGTCGGTCAGCTTCTCCCCCGGTCCCGCGTCGCGATCGTCGTAGAGGACCTCGGCGCCGGCGGCGAGCAGCTCCTCGTAGAGCTTGTCGGCGGCTTCGCGCTCGGGCTCGCCGGCCTTGGCGAGCGAGACCAGGTGGATCGCCCAGGGGGCGATCGCGGCGGCCAGACGATGCCGCGCTCGTCGGCGCCCTGCTCGATCGCGGCGGCGACGATCCGCGCCGGCCCGATCCCGTAGCTGCCCATCACGATCGGCTGCTCGACCCCGTTCTCGTCGAGGTAGGTGGCGCCGAGCGGCTCCGAGTAACGCGTGCCGAGCTTGAAGATGTTGCCGACCTCGATCGCCGGCTCGATCTCGATCGTGCCGCCGCCGGGGGCGGTGTCGCCGGCCTCGACCGTGCGCACGTCCATCTCCTCGAACTCGAAGTCGCGCGCCGGGCTCGACCCCGCGCAGGTGGGCGTCGGGCTCGTTGGCGCCGCTGACGTAGGAGTCGCCGCTCGATCGCCGCGTCCTTGATGATCGGCACCGCCGCTGCCGACCGGGCCGATGTAGCCGACCGGGCCGAGCTCGCGCCTCGATCTCCTCGGCGCTCGCCTGGCGGAAGTCGGTCGCCGAGCGCGTTGCGCAGCTTGACCTCGTTCAGCCGGTGGTCGCCGCGGATCAGGACGAGGACCATGCCGCGGCCCTCGACCATGATCGGCAGGGTCTTGATGAAGGCGCCGTGCGGCAGTCCGAGGTCGGTCGGCGACCGCCTCGACCTTGGCCAGCCCGGGCGTCTCGACCTCGCTCGGGAGCGTCCAGCGGCGCCGGCAGCTCGACCGGCTGCGCCTCGGCCGAGGCGATCTCGACGTTGGCCGCGTAGCCCGGCGCCAGCGCCACCTCGTTCTCGCCGGCGGGGCAGGGCGCCATGTACTCGTCGGCGCCGGAGCCGCCCATCATCCCGACGTCGGACTCGACCCGGTACCAGCGCAGCCCGCAGCGGTCGAGGATCCGCGCGTAGGCGTCCGCCTGCAGCTCGTAGGAGCGGGCCAGGCCCTCCTCGTCGCGGTCGAAGGAGTAGGCGTCCTTCATCGTGAACTCGCGCGTGCGCAGCACCCCGGCGCGCGGCCGCGGCTCGTCGCGCTCCTTGGTCTGGATGTGGAAGAGCATCAGCGGCAGGTCGCGGTAGGAGCGCACCTCGCGCGCCACGTGGGTCGTCACCGCCTCCTCGTGGGTCATCGCCAGGACCATCGGCGAACCCTTGCGGTCCTCGAGCTTGAACAGCTCGTCGATCGCGTAGCGCCCGGTCTTCTCCCAGGGCTCTGCCGGCTGCAGCACCGGCATCAGCATCTCCTGGCAGCCGATCGCCTCCATCTCCTCGCGGATGATCTGCCTCGACCTTCCGCTCCACCCGCCAGCCCGCAGGCAGATAAGTCCAGAGCCCAGCCCCCAGCTGCCGGATCAACCCGGCCCGCACCATCAGCTTGTGCGAGATCGCCTCCGCATCCGCGGGCGGGTCCTTGAGGGTCGGCAGGAAGGTCTGGGAGAGACGACTCACGTGTTCCGAAACCTATATGGCAAGCAGCTATCCCGCGCAGCAGGAGACGCCGGCAATGGATTGCAGCCAAGCGCTCGGATGGTTTACCCGCTGACGGGTCCGGAGCCTCGCTCACCCGCTGTGGTGCTAGGTCGTGGAAAAGCTTTGCGTTACCACTGCGCGGCACCCGATACGGTCGAGGCTATGCCGCCAGATGAAAGCGACCTCTGGTCACCGCCGAGCGCCCTTCTTCTCATTCTGCGTGATGCACCCGCCGACCCCCGATTGCTCGAAGACCTCGCGGAGGTCAGAGAACTAGAGATCGACGACGATTAGATCTACGCCCGCGTGAACCGCCGGCCGGCGGTCGGCGAGGCCTCCTCGTCGAGCAGGACCTTGTCGGACTCGCCGCGTTCGACCGCTTCCTTCTCCATCTGGGCGATCTTCTCGGGGGTCAGGTCGCCGGCGTTTTCGCGCCTCGATGTTGGCGACCCACTCGGCGCCCTCGCGGGACTCGGCCTCGTCGAACTCGACCTTGCCGCCGCGGTCGAGGGACTTGTCGATCTCCTCGAAGAGGGTGTCGACCAGCTTCTCCTGCGGCACCTTGCGCAGCGGCTTGCCGCCGGCGAAGATCAGGCCCTCGTTCTTGGCCCCGGCGATGCCGAAGTCGGCGTGGCTGGCCTCGCCGATGCCGTTGACGGCGCAGCCGAGGACGGCGACCTCGACCGGCTCCTCGTAGCCTTCCAGCCGCTGCTCGATTTCGGCCACGACCGAGTCCATGTCGAACTGCAGGCGGCCGCAGGTCGGGCAGGCGATCAGCACCGGGCCGCGCTCGCGCAGCTGCAGCGCCTTGAGGATCTCCCAGGCGACCTTGACCTCCTCCTCGGCGTGGAAGGTCGAGAGGCTGATCCGGATCGTGTCGCCGATCCCGTCGGCGAGCAGCGTCCCCAGGCCGACCGCGCGATTTCAGCGAGCCGCGACCATTTCGTCCCCGCCTCGGTGACGCCGAGGTGCAGCGGGTAGGGGATCTTCTCCGAGAGCAGGCGGTTGGCGGCGATCGTGTACGGCACGTTGGTCGACTTGATCGAGACCTTGAAGTTCTCGAAGTCGAGGCCCTCCATCAGCTCGACGAACTCGATCGCGGCGGCGACCAGGGCCTCGACCGGCGCTTCGCGCTCGAGCTCGTGCAGATGCTTGGGCAGCGAGCCGGAGTTGACCCCGATCCGCATCGGCACGTTCGCCGCGTTCGCCTTCTCGGCGACCTCGGCGACTTTGTCGCGGCCGCCGATGTTGCCCGGGTTGAGGCGGATGCAGTGGGCGCCGGCGTCGATCGCTTTCAGCGCCAGGGTGTGGTTGAAGTGGATGTCGGCGATCACCGGGATCGGCGATTCCTTGACGATCGTCTTCAGCGCCTCGGCGTCCTGCTCGCGCGGCACCGCGCAGCGCACCAGGTCCGCCCCGGCGTCGGCGACCTTGCGGATCTGCTCCATCGTCGCCTCGAGGTTGGCGGTCTCGGTCTTGGTCATCGTCTGCACGGCGACCGGCGCGCCGCCGCCGATCGGCACGCCGCCGACGAATATCTGCCGCTTGGAAGCCATAGCCAAGCCTACTGAGAGGAGATTGCGCGCCGGTTGAACCTCGGCTGGCTGCGAGCCGTATGCCGGGCGATGGGAGGGCGGATCGCCGCATTTGCGCTCGCCGCAGTCGCCTGGATGGCGCTGGCCTGCGCCCCTGCGAGCGCCACCTTCCACCTGATCAAGGTCCGCGAGGTCTATCCCGGCAGCGGCGAGGACAGCTACGTCGAGCTGCAGATGTACGCCGGTTCGCAGACCTTGCTCAGCGGCCACTCGCTGACCCTCTACAACTCGGCGGGAGCGCTCTCGCATACCTCGACCTTCTCCTCCGGGGTCGCCAACGGCGCCAACCAGAGCACCGTGCTGGTCGGCGACAGCGGCGTGCAGGCCAAATTCGGACTTGCTCCCGACCTGGTCGACAGCGGCCTCGCGGTTCCGGCCGCGGGCGGCGCGGCCTGCTGGAACGCCGGCGGCCTGCCCGCCGACTGCGTCGCCTGGGGCAATTTCACCGGGGCGGCGGCGCTGCAGACGGCGACCGGGACGACGGTGGGCTCTCCCGTCTCTCCTGGCGGGATCGGCGCCGGCAAAGCGATCCGCAGGACGATCGAACCCGGTTGCCCGACGCTGCTCGAGGAAAGCGACGACAGCAACGACAGCGCGACGGACTTCTCCGAGGTGACGCCGGCGCCCCGCGACAACGCCTCGGCGATCAGCGAGAAAACCTGCGCCGGCGCTCCCAACACGGTGATCGACGACCGGCCGCCGGCCGTCACCAGCTCCACCAGCGCCGCCTTCAGCTACGAAGCTCCGACCGCCACCAGCTACCAGTGCAAGCTCGATTCCGCCGCCTTCGCCGGCTGTGAAGCGACCGGCATCGAATACAGCGGCCTCGCCGACGGCAGCCACACCTTCCAGGTGCGCGGGGTGAACGGCTCCGGTCCCGATCCGACGCCGGCGAGCTACACCTGGCGGGTCGACACCGATCCACCGGCCGCGACGATCGACCAGCATCCGGCCGACCCGAGCCCGGCGCCGGCGTCTCCTTCGCCTTCCACGCCGACGAGACCGGCTCGAAATTCGAATGCAGCCTGGTCCTGGAAGGCCAACCGGACTCGTTCTCCGCCTGCACCTCACCGAAGGCCTACTCCGGGCTCGCCGACGGCGACTACTCGTTCAAGGTGCGGGCCATCGACCAAGCCGCCAACCAGCAGGCGACCCCGACCGGGTTCGCCTGGACCGTCGATAACTCGCTGGCCGACACGACTCCGCCCGACACCTCGATCCTCAGTCGCCCCACAGACCCGAGCTCCAGCCCCACCGCCACCTTCACCTATGCCTCCACCGAGCCGGGCTCCAGCTTCGAATGCTCGCTCGACGCCGCGCCCTTCTCCGCCTGCGCCGCATCGGGGGTCACCTACGACGGCCTCGCAAACGGCCTCCACTCCTTCCAGGTGCGCGCGACCGACCCCAGCGCCAACGCCGACCTCACCCCCGCCGGCTACAGCTTCACGGTCGCGCTGGCCCCTCCGGTCCTCGGCCCCACTCTCCCGCCGGCTCCTCCAACTGCCCCGCGGCCCCTGCCGCGGACCTCGATTGCCGCCAAGCCTGGCGCGAAGACGACCGACCGCACTCCGACCTTCCGCTTCCGCTCCGACCCGCCCGGGACGCGGTTCGAATGCGCGTCGACCGCTCGCCGTTCCGGACCTGCCGCTCGCCGTTCACGACCAAGACGTTGAGCTTCGGTCCCCACGTCTTCTCGGTCAGGGCGGTGGCGGGCGGCGCGGCGGACCCCAGCCCGGCCAAATTCCGGTTCCAGATCCAGAGGAGAAAGAGATGAGAGCTCGCAGGCTGACGATGGTGACCCTTTCCGCGCTGGCGGTCCTGGCGGCCGCAGCGCCCTCGGCCTCGGCCACCTTCCACCTGGTCCAGGTGCGCGAGGTCTACCCCGGCTCGCTTCGGCGCCCGCCGCCGAGTACGTCGAGCTGCAGACCTACTCCGGGGGGCAGAACCACGTCGGTGGTCACTTCGTCCGCACCTACGACGCCAAAGGGAACGTCGTCGCGACCTCCGCCTTTCCCGCCGACGTCCCCCAGAGCGCCAGCCAGATAACGATGGTCCTGGCCACGCCGGAGGCCGAGGCGGCGTTTGGGATCGTCGCCGACGGCCCACTGTCGCCCTCGGGGCAGCTCTCGCCTATCGGCGGCGCGGTCTGCTGGGAGACGATCGACTGCGTTTCCTGGGGCAACTTCAGCGGCAGCCTGCCGAGCCCGGCCGGCGAACCGGCGGCGCCTGGCGGCATCCCCGACGGGATGGCCCTGCGCCGCTCGATCGACGCCGACTGCCCGACCGCCCTCGACCCCGAAGACGACCGCGACAACAGCGCCGCCGACTTCGCCCTCGTCTTTCCCGCGCCGAGACCGAACTCAGTCGTCCCGACCGAGCACAGCTGCGCCGGCTCCGGCGGTGGTGGCGGTGCCGCTGGGGGCGCCTACGGACCGTCGCAAGGGACGCCGCAGACGGCCCTCCGGGGCAAGCCGCCGAAGCGGACCGAGGACCGCACGCCGACCTTCCGCTTCGGCGCCGACGAGGCGAAGGCGCGGTTCCAGTGCAAGATCGACAAGGCCGCTTACAAGGCCTGCCGCTCGCCCTTCACCAGCAAGAAGCTCAGCTTCGGCGCCCACTCCTTCAAGGTGCGGGCGGTCGACTCGGGCGGGCGCGTCGACCCCTCCCCCGCCTCCTATCGCTTCCGCGTGGTGCGGAAGCGCGGTTAGCGGGTCTGGAAGCCTTCGCCGGTGATGCGGCCGATGTCGTTGCTGAGGCCGATGAACATCAGCATCAGGACGAGGGCGAAGCCGACCATCGTCGCCCGCTCCATCACCCGCAGCGATACCGGGCGGCCGCGCAGCTTCTCGACCAGAGCCCAGAAGATGTGACCGCCGTCGAGGGGCAGGATCGGCAGCAGGTTGATCAGCCCCAGCGAGAGGCTGACCAGGGCAAGTAGTAGCAGCGACTCCTCGAGGCCGGTTTCGACCACCTGGTGGCCGACGTCGCTGATCCCGACCACGCTCGAGACTTCCTTGCGCTGCTCGGATTCGAACAGGTGGGTGAAGACGTGGGCGGTGCCGGAGGTGACCATCCAGATCTTGTCGCCCGCTTCGCCGGCGGCGGTGCCGGGACCGATCGGGTGAGTGGTGGTGCCATATTCGAAGCCGATCAACGCCCGTTTCGCCGCCTTGTCGTAGTGCGGATAGACGCTGAAGGTCTTCAGTTGCCCGTCGCGCCTCACCTCCAGTTCGACCGGGGTGGCCGCGACGCAACCGTCGACCTGCTTGCCGGCGCATTCGTGGGAGGCGACGGCCTTGCCGAACTTTTCCAGCCGCTCTTCGGTTCCCAGGCCCGCGTAGCGCCGGCCGTCGACCGCGACGATCCTGTCGCCTGGGTGCAGAACCTTGGCGGCGGGTGAGCCGTCTTTAACCGCGCCGACGCTCTGCTGGATCTCTTCCCCTCCGTGGGCCCAGTAGACGCCGAAGAGGATCGCGAAGGCAAGCAGGATGTTCACCGCCGGGCCGGCGGCGACGACGACGATCCGCTTCCAGACCGGCTTGCGGAAATAGGCGTCGGCTTCGTGCTCCGGAGGCACCTCCTCCTCCGGGTTCATGCCGGTGATTTTCACGTAGCCGCCGAGCGGGATCGCTTTCACCCCGTACTCGGTTTCGCCGCGTTTGACCGACCAGATCGTCGGCCCGAAGAAGAGGAAGAAGCGCTCGACCCGCATCCCCGTCGCCTTGGCGGCGAAGAAGTGGCCCGCCTCGTGGAGGATGACCAGCAGGCAGAAGCCGACGAAGACCCAGAACCAGCTCATGCCGGCATCAACCCCCGAACCTGCTCCTCGCTGCGCTCCCGCGCCTCGGCGTCGGCGGCGAAGAGGTCGTCGAAGTGGGTCAGCGGGCGCGCCGGCATCTCCTCGAGCACCCGCTCGATCACCGCGGCGATTCCGGTGAACGGGATCCGCTCGGCGAGGAAGGCAGCGACCGCGACCTCGTCGGCGGCGTTGAGGACGCAAGGCGCCGTGCCTCCCGCGGCGCCCGCCTCGAGCGCCAGGCGCAGGCAGGCGAAGGTCTCCAGGTCCGGCTGCTCGAAGGTCAGCGACCCGACCGTGGCGAGGTCGAGCTGCGGCACGTCGACGTCGGCCCGCTCGGGATAGTGCAGCGCGTAGGAGATCGGCACCCGCATGTCGGGATAGCCGAGGTGGGCCAGCGAGGCGCCGTCGTTCAGGTGGATCAGCGAGTGGATCAGCGACTGCGGGTGGATGACGACGTCGATCCGCTCGTACGGGACGGCGAAGAGGTGATGCGCCTCGATCGCCTCGAAGCCCTTGTTCATCAGCGTCGCCGAGTCGATCGTGATCCGCCCCCCCATCTGCCAGGTCGGATGGGCGAGGGCGTCGGCGACGCTGACCCCGGAGAGGTCCTCCCGGCCGCGGAAGGGACCGCCCGAGGCGGTCAGCTCGAGCTTGTCCACCGTCCCCGGCGGCTCTGAGCCGACGAGCTGGAAGAGGGCCGAGTGCTCGGAGTCGACCGGCAGCAGCCGCGCCCCGGTCCCCTCGGCCAGCGCCATCACCAGCTCGCCGCCGAGGACCAGGCTCTCCTTGTTGGCGAGGGCGACGTCGATCCCCTCGCCGAGGGCGACGATCGTCGAGCCGAGCCCGGCCGCGCCGACGATCGCGTTGAGGACCAGGTCCGGCTCGGTCTCGGCGATCAGCTCGCGGACACCGTCGGGACCGGCGAGCACGCGCCCGCTCCACCTGCCACGGGCGCTCTCCGCCGCCACCTCGTCGCCGAGGGCGATGACCGGCACGCCGTGCTCGCGAGCCTGCTCGACCGTCGCCTCCCAGCTCGAGCCGGCCGCCAGGCCGACGGCCTGCAGCTCCTGTGAGGCGCCGATCACCTCCAGCGCCTGCGTTCCGATTGACCCGGTCGAGCCGAGCACGAGGACCCTCTTCATGCCCGACAGAGGATACGGAGCGGGTCGCCCGGCTAGCCGACCAGGCCGCCGAGGAAGGCAAACGGCCGCGGCACGTCGTCTTCGGCCTCGTGCAGGGTTCCCGCCACCGCGACCTTGGTGCCGGCCGGCACTTCACCGCGAATCCGCGCCGAGAGCGCCTTGGCCGCGTCCTCGTCAGCGGTCCCGACGAGGATCACGCGCCACCGCCGCGCGGTCGGCAGACCCTCGGCCCGCAAACGATCCGCAAACGCATCCGCCTGCTCCCTCGAGGGCAACTCGATCTGCACCTCGTACCTGGGATACCCCTGTTCCTCGGTCTCTTGGCGTTCCTTGGCAATCCGGACCTGATGCTCTGCCGCGCGGGCGGCGGCGTCCTCGGGCAGCGGCTCATCCGCCGGCTCCCATGCGAGCGAGAGCGGATGCCAGCGAGTGAAGTCGACCTCGATCTCCTCTTCATTCTCGCCAGCGAACCGCTCGACCAGCGCCCGGGCGCGTTCCGACTGCTCCCGGTCGCCGGCGTAGAGGAAGATCGTGGTGCCGTTGCGGGAGACGATCACCTTGTCCTGGAAGGCGTTGCTGAGGTCGTGCTCGAGCTCCCGCGCGTCGAGATGGTCCTCGAGGGCGTCCACCGGGCCGTCGTCGCGGAAGTCGATCTGCAGTCGCCAGTCGTCGTTCATCGCCCTAGTACACCACTGCGACCGCGAGGTAGTAGCCGACGACCACGGTGAAGAAGACGGCGTCGAGGCGGTCGAGGAGGCCGCCGTGGGGGCCGAACAGGGTGCCGGTGTCCTTGGTCCCGAGGTCGCGCTTCAGCAGCGACTCGAAGAGGTCGCCGATCGGGGCGGCGGCGGCGACCGCGGCGCCGATGATCAGGGCGTCGACCCCCGAGAGCCAGTCCTGGTAGAGGCCGGCGAACCAGAAGCCCATGGTGCCGATCACGAAGCCGCCGATCAGCCCCTCGATCGTCTTGTTCGGCGAGAGATTGGGGGCGATTTTGTGGCTGCCGAACATCCGCCCGGTGGCGTAGGCGGCGGTGTCGGCGACGAAGGTGCCGACCAGGACGTCGATCAGCAGCGCCGCGCCGTGGTCGGGCAGGTCGCGGAGGAAGACCGCGTGGGCGAGCGGGATCCCGATCCAGGCGATTCCCAGCAGGGTCACCCCGAGGGAGACCGTGGCTCCCTCCCGGTAGCCGGCGCGGGCGGCGAAGAAGAAGAGCAGCGGGAAGGAAGCGGCGAAGACCATCAGCACGCTGTAGGAGGTGCCGAAGTGGGCAGCGACGATCAAGCCGGCGACGGCGATGTAGGCGGGGATGGTCAGCGGCCGGTAGCGGCCGGCAATGCCGGCGAACTCGCCGACGGCGACGATCCCGATCGCGATCATCGCCGCGGCGAAGACGTAGCCGCCGGCGACCGTGATCGCGATCGCGAAGACGATCCAGGGCAGCGCCACCAATACCCGCTTCGCCGTCTCGCCGCTGCCGCGGCGGCGTTTGCGGGGTTGCCGCGGCGACCGCTCGGGCTGCTGCGGCTCCTCCTCGAACATCTCGTCGTCGAAGAGGTCGATGTTCACGCTCGGCTCCCGAAGCGGCGCTGCCGCGTCTCGTACTCGCGCAGGCAGGCTTCCAGGTCGGCGCGGTCGAAGTCGGGCCAAAGCGCGTCGCTGAAGACCAGCTCCGAGTAGGCGCACTGCCAGAGCAGGTAGTTGGAGAGCCGCTGCTCGCCGCTGGTCCGGATCAGCAGGTCGGGGTCGTTCATCTCCGGCGCGTAGAGCCGGGCGCGGAACTCCTCCTCGGAGTCGCCCTGGAAGCCGCGGGCAGCATCGAGGATCTCCGCCCGGCCGCCGTAGTTGAAAGCGACGAAGAGGGTGATCTGGTCATTCGCCTCGGTCTCCTCTTCGGCCCACCCCATCCTCTCGACCAGGCCGGGATCGACGCCCTCGCGGCGGCCGATGAACCGCATCCGCACGCCTTCCTCCTTCAGCTCCGGCGTTTCGGAGGCGATCCGCTCGCCGAACATCTGCATCAGCCCCCCGACCTCGTCCTCGGGCCGGCTCCAGTTCTCGGTCGAGAACGAGTAGACGGTCAGCTCCTCGATCCCCAGCTCGGCGGCGTCGCGCAGGCGCGCCTTCAGGGTGTCCGCGCCGGCCCGGTGCCCCTCTACCGTCGCCAGCCCCCGCTGGCTCGCCCAGCGTCCGTTGCCGTCGGTGATGATCGCTACGTACTTGGCTGCGGTCACGCTGCGGTGGCCCGCCTCAAACTTCGAGGATCTCTTCTTCCTTGCCCTTGAGCAGGGAGTCGATCTCGGCGATCGCCTCGTCGGTCTGCTTCTGCAGCGCCGCCTCGGCCCGGCGCTCGTCGTCCTCGCCGGCTTCGCCCTCCTTCTTCAGCTCGCGCAGGTCGCTCATGATGTCGCGGCGGACGTTGCGGATCGCGACCCGGCCATCCTCGGCGACGCCGTGGACGACCTTGACCATCTCCTTCCGTCGCTCCTCGGTCATCTCCGGGATCTGCAGGCGGATCAGGTTGCCGTCGTTGCTCGGGGTGAGGCCGACGTCGGACTCCTGGATCGACTTCTCGATCGCCCCCAGGGCGCTCTTGTCGAAAGGAGTGACGGTGAGCAGGCGGGCGTCGGAGGCGGAGACGTTGGCCAGCTGCTTCAGCGGGGTCGGGTTGCCGTAGTAGTCGACCGTGATCCGGTCGAGCAGGTGCGGCGAGGCGCGTCCGGTCCGCACGGTGGCGAGCTCGCCACGGCTGGACTCGACCGATTTGGCCATCCGCTCCTTGGCGTCTGCGAGCAGTTCGTCGATCAGCTCCACTGGGGTCCCGTCCTCGTCACTTTGCCGGGGAGCTGGAGACCAGCGTCCCCACCTTCTCGCCGGAGACGATCCTATCTATGTTGCGCTCGTCGGCCATGTTGAAGACGTAGATCGGCAGGTCGTTGTCCATGCAGAGCGAGAGCGCGGTCGAGTCCATCACCTTGAGGCCCTTCTCGATCGCCTCCTTGTGGGAGATCGCGGGGATGAAGGTGGCGTCCGGGTTGGTCGCCGGGTCGGAGTCGAAGACCCCCTCCACCCCGTTCTTCGCCATCAGGATCGCCTCGGCGTGGATCTCCAGCGCTCGCAGCGCCGCCGCGGTGTCGGTGGTGAAGAACGGGTTGCCGGTGCCGGCGGCGAAGATCACCACCCGGCCCTTTTCCAAGTGGCGCATCGCGCGGCGGCGGATGTAGGGCTCGGCGACCTCCTGGACTTCGATCGCCGACATCACCCGGGTGTGCTGGTCCTCGCGCTCCAGCGCGTCCTGCAGGGTCAGCGCGTTGAGCACCGTCGCCAGCATCCCCATGTAGTCGCCGGTGGCGCGGTCCATGCCGCTGGCGGCGCCGTCGAGGCCGCGGTAGATGTTGCCGGCGCCGACCACGATCGCGACTTCGACGCCGCGGTCGCGGACCGCCGAGACCTGCTTGGCGATCCGCTCGACCTCGGCACCGTCGGTGCCGAAGTCCTGGCTGCCCATCAGGGCCTCGCCGGAGAGCTTCAGCAGTATGCGCCGGAAGCGCGGCTCGGCAGAGTCAGTCACTGCGGGGCAGCTTATTCGCCGACGCGGAAGTAGGAGAAGCGGCCGATCTGGATGTTCTCGCCGGTTTTCGCCGCCATCTCCTGGCGCAGCTCCTCGATCGTCTTCCCCTCGTGCTTCTCGGTGTTGACGTGAGCCTGGTCGAGCAGCGCCACTTCGCTCGCCCACTTGTCAAGCTGGCCCTGGACGATTTTCTCGACCACGTTGTCGGGCTTGTCTTCTTCGCGCGCCTTCTCTTCGAAGACCTTCTTTTCGGCCTCGCGTTCCTCGGCGGGGATTTCCTCGGTCGAGACGTACTGCGGCGCGGTCGCCGCCGCGTGCAGGGCGACCTGGTAGGCGAAGACCTTGAACTCCTCGTTGCGAGCGACGAAATCGGTCTCGCACTGGACTTCGACCATCGCCCCGACCTTGTCGTTGGCGTGGATGTAGGAGGCGACAACGCCCTCGCTGGTGCCACGTCCTTCGCGCTTTGCAGCCGAGGCCTGCCCCTTGACGCGCAGCAGCTCAACCGCGCGCTCGACATTCCCATCGGCCTCGACCAGCGCCGATTTAGCGTCCATCATCGCCGCCCCGGTCCGATCCCGAAGCGCCTTCACATCAGCAGCCGTAACCGTCATTTCGACTCCCCCTCACTCTCAGCTTTGTCTCCACCGGTGGACTCGGCCGCCTCGGCACTCTCCGCCGGCGGCGCGGGCGGTTGCTCCTCAGACGGTTGCGCATCCTCAGCCGTCGGCTGCTCGCCCGCCACCGTAGGAGCAGGTTTCTCCTCAGCGGTCGGAGCCTCCGCCTGTTTAGGCGCCTGCGCCGCGGGTGGCGACGATGCGGGACCCGCGCCTTTTGGCGCGGGGGACGTATCGGAGACAGGACCCGCGGCCTGAGGGGCCTGAGCCTGCGCAGCTTTTTTCGCCTCAGCCTCAGCTTTGACTTTCCGCGCAGTCTCTTCTTCGTGCTGCTTGGCCTCCTCGGCTTCCTTGCGAGCCTTCTCTTCCTCCTCGCGCTTCTTCCGCTCTTCTTCCTCGCGTTTGCGTCGCTCCATCTCTTCGGCGATCCGCTTTTCCTCCTGCACCCGCCAGGAGGAGGAGCCGTCCTCGACGGCTTTGCCGATCGTGCCGATCACCAGCTCGCAGGAGCGGATCGCGTCGTCGTTGCCGGGGATCACGTAGTCGACCGGGGTCGGATCGCAGTTGGTGTCGACCAGGCCGATGATCGGGATCCGCAGGCGGGCCGCCTCGTTGACCGCGATCTCCTCGGTTTTCAGGTCGGCGACGAAGACCGCGTCAGGCAGCCGCTCCATGTCGCGGACGCCGCCGAGGTTGAACTCGAGCTTGGCGAGTTCGGCCTCCATCCCCATCCGCTCCTTGGTCGGCAGGAGGTCGAGTTTGCCTTCCTCTTTCCAGCCGTTGAGCTCGTGCAGGCGGGCGATCCGGCCCGACATCGTGTTGAAGTTGGTCAGCAGGCCGCCCAGCCAGCGCTTGTTGACATAGGGCATCTGGCAGCGGTCGGCCCATTCCTGGACCGTGTCGCGGGCCTGCTTCTTGGTGCCGACGAAGAGGACGGTGCCGCCCCCGGTGGCAAGCTCGCCGGCGAATTTGCGCGCGTTCTCCAACAGCGCCTCGGTCTGCAGCAGGTCGATGATGTGGATCCCGTCCATCTCGCCGAAGATGAAGCGGCGCATGTTCGGGTTCCAGCGGCGCGTCTGGTGGCCGAAGTGGACTCCGGCCTCGAGCAGCTCTTTGAGGTCCGCCTGTGCGGTGGCCATCGAATCTCCTTGGTTGGTTTTGCTTGCGTCTCGCTCCGCTCGCCGGAACTCGGCGCTTTCGCCGAGCAGGATCCGGGTCACCCTGAGCGAGGGTTGGTTACTGGATTGAACGCAGGATTATAGAGCGGTGCGCTACGCGGCGTGGGCCGCCTCCAGCGCCGCCGCAAGGTCGGCCGGCAGCGGCGAGGAGAAGCTCAGGTCCTCCCCCGTGCGCGGGTGGCGGAAGGCGAGGCGGTGGGCGTGGAGGAACTGGCGCTCCAGGCCGTAGCGGTCGGCGCCGCCGTAGGTGGTGTCGCCGGTCAGCGGGTGGCCGATCGCGGCAAAGTGGGCGCGGATCTGGTGCGTGCGCCCGGTCTCCAGGCGCGCCTCCAGGTAGCTCTCGCGCGGCAGCAGCTCCAACACCTCGAAATGGGTCCGCGCCTGGCGCGAGGCGGCGCCTGAGACCGCCATCCGGTGCCGCTGCCGGGCGGCGCGGCCGATCGGCGCGTCGATCGTCCCGGTACGGGATGCGAGGCGGCCGCCGGCCAGCGCCAGGTAGACGCGTTCGACCTCGCGCGCGCGCACCAGCCCCTGCAGCGCCGCGTGGGTCTCGTCGTCGCGGGCGACCACCAGCAGGCCGCTGGTCCCTTTGTCGAGGCGGTGGACGATCCCCGGCCGCTCGGGGTCCCCGCCGCCGCCGAGGATCTCCACCAGCTCGTCGACCAGGGTCGGGCCTTGGTGCGACGGCGCCGGGTGGACGACGAGGCCGGCCGGCTTGTCGACGACCGCCAGCCACTCGTCGAGGTGGACGACCTGTAGCTCCTGCTCAGCCACTCTTCGTCTCGGCCTCCGCGTCGCGGACGTAGATCAGGGCGAGGAGAACGACCCCGAGGGTGATCGCGACGTCGGCGAGGTTGAACGGCGGCCAGGAGCCGACGGCGATGTAGTCGGTCACCTCGCCGGCTGAGATCCGGTCGGCGAGGTTGCCGAGGGCGCCGCCGGCGACCAGGCCCGTCGCGACCCACATTCCCGGCCGCGCGGGATTGCGGGCGAACAGGTAGCCGATCAGCCCCAGCGCGCCCAGCGTCAGCAGGACCAGCCCGATTCCGGCGCCTCCGGCGAGGCCGAAGGCGACGCCCTTGTTGTGCGAGAGGGTCAGTTCGATCGGCCCGAGCACCTCGATCAGCTGGCCGGGCGTGAGGTGTCTCTCGACCGCCGACTTGGCGGCCTGGTCGACGATGAAGATCGCCGCCGCCAGGACGCCCGCGAGCGCCCAGGGGCGCTTCTCGAGCTGGATCACCCGCGGATCAGGCCGACGACGATCGCCTCGGCGACGATGAGGAGGAAGACCCCGACCATCGGGCTCAGGTCGAGGGCGAAACCGCCGCCCCCGATCGACGGCAGGAAGCGGCGGAAGAAGTTGAGGTAGGGATCGGTCACCTCGTGGACGAAGTCGAGGCTCGCCTTCAGCCAGGGCCGGTAGGGCATCCGGGGAATGAACGAGGCGACGATGCGGATGAAGATCAGGATCAGGTAGACGAGGAAGAGGGCGCTGACGTAGTCGGCGATGTCGCCGCGACTGAGCGCGAGCGGAATCACCCGCGCATCCTCTCCAGCGAAGCCTCGACCGCCGCCTCGAAGGCGCGCCGGGCGCCTTCGCGCTCGAGCGCCTCCAGCCCGGCTTCGGTGCTGCCGCCGGGCGAGGCGACCGCCTTGCGGAGGTCGGCGGGATGGTGGCGACGCAGCAGCTCCGCGGTCCCGGCGGCCGTCTCCACCACCAGCTCGCGGGCCAGGTCGGGGTCGATCCCGTCAGCCGCCCCGGCGTCGGCGATCGCCTCCACCGCCAGCGCCAGGTAGGCGGGCGCACAGCCCATCACCGCGGTCGCCCCGTCGAAGTCCCCCTCGGCGATCTCGACCACATGGCCGAGCAGGTCGAGCTTCGCCCGCACTCCCTCGCTGGCCGTGCCGGCGACGCAGAGGACGCCCTGGCGAACCTCGACGCCGACGTTCGGCATCACCCGCAGAACATGCTCGGCGCCCGGCAGCGCCGACCGCAGCTGCTCCAAGGTGGTAACCGCGAGCACGGAGACGACCTCCTTGGCCTCCCCCAGCTGCGGCGCGACCTCCTCCAGCTTGTTCGGCTTCACCGCGAGGACGACCAGATCGGTGCGCGCCGCGATCTCCGCGTTCGAAGCAACCTCTCCCCCGAGCTCCTCGGCCAGCGCCTCGGCGCGCCCGGAGCCACTGTCGGAGAAGAGCATCCCCTCGAGCTCCCCCGCCCAGCCGCGAGCAACAGCGGCGGCCATGCTGCCGGAACCGATGAACCCAACGATCATGGCCCGGGAGACTAGCCGCCTCCCGGGCCGGGACCGGTATCGCTAGGGCTTCTCGACCTGGACCTCCCAGGTCGTGTTGTCGCCGTGCTGCTGGGTGTAGAACCAGCGCCACTTGTGGCCCCCGAGCTCGGGAGAGTCCTCACCGAGGACCCCGTCGACGCCCGGGTCGCCGTCGGAGACGAGGACGCCGGTGATCTCGTTGTCGCCGTCATTCCCCAGGCCGGGGTTCTCGGCGTCGATCGTGGCCGACGGATCGCGGCCCTCGGCGAGCCAGCGCAGCGGCTGGTTGGCGGGGTTGGAGTAGTCCTTGGTGACGTTCCAGACCCAACCGGAGTCGAGGGCGTTGCGCTGGGTGTGCAGGGCGTCGCCTGCGTCTTCGACGAACGTAATCGAGTTCTTCGAGAGGAAGGTCACGTTGTCGAAGCCGGCGTGCGCTTCGTCCCCCTTGTAGAAGAGGCGAAGCGTGCCGGTGCCGGCGGCGGGGCTGCTCTGGGTGAGCTGGAAGATCGACCCCCAACCGCCGTTGGCGTTCTCGACACTTTCGGCGTTGGTGTCGCCGGTCTCGTCGAAGAAGAACTTCCGGAAGCCCGACTCGGGCTGGAAGACGCCGTTCTCGGGGCGCTTGAACGGCGTCGCGTTGGCGGCTTTGGCCAGCGGCAGCGCCTGGAACGGAGCGTTGCCTTCTTTGGCCGTGTCGTGGATCGTCACCCACCTGGTCTTGAACGTCGTGCCGTAGGTGTGGAGGGCGACCTGGTCGGGGCTGTTGACCGCTTCCTGGCTGGCTGCGGTGATCGGTTCTTCGGTCTCGTTCAACACCTGCAGCGCCTGCAGCTTGCCGTGGGCGAGGTCGCCCGGGTACTGCGGGACGTAGCGGTACAGGTAGCTGTTCGGCTTTCGGGCTTTGGTCCCGGCCTTGTTCGAGCCGCCGATGTCCTCGGCGATCCAGAGGTCCCCGGCCGAATCGTTCTGGATCCCCTCGTAGCCGCCGCGGCCGAGCGCGCCGGAGACGTCGGTGATCAGGGCCGGGTAGTCCGGGGTCATCGCGTAGGTCGGGGCGCTCGCGCTCTCGGTGGTGAACAGCAGGCGCTTCGCCCACGGGTCCCAGGTGACGCCGTCGATCGTCGCCAGCTGGTTGCCGAAGGCGTCTTTGGTCGCCATCAGGGTCACCCGGTGGGCGGCGTCGGCGTCGAGGTTGATGCGGGTAACGTAGCCGGCGCCGCCGACCCCGCTCTCATGGCCCTGGTAGAGGAAGTGGATGCCGTAGTCGTAGTTCGGATCGGCGCCGCCGAGCCCTTTCCTGAAGACCAGGTAGGTGTTCTTGTCGGGCTCGGTCTTGTGCGCCTCTTTGCCCGCGGTCGCCGCGGAGGGCACCATCGCCGGCTGCCCGGCGGCGTTGAGGACGTCGTTGTCGTAGCCGTAGTAGGAAGTCAGCGCCGAGGGGTTCTCCAGCCTGGTCGCACCCTGCGCGACGGCGGTCTGGGAGAAGCTCCGGCGAGAGGACGTCGGCAGGCGCGTAGCCGGGGGACTTCGTGTTGGCGGTCGGGACGCCGGTCAGCGTCGGGCCGTTGGGAGAAGTCGCTCCGGCAGCCACGACGAGGACTGCGGTCAGCGCCAGGAGCGCCGCGGCGAGGAGCGAGACAAGCTTGGTGCGTCTCACCATGTTCTGTTCCTTTCGGGATTGAGTCGATCTCATCCCGCGGGAACCTAGGATCGCCCCGGAGGGCGTCGGTTAAGAAGATGGGGCCGGACCGTATCGATCCGGTGAACGGACTAGGACTGGTTGAAGAAGCCCTTGTCGATCAGCCTCGCCTTTTCCTCGGCGGAGACGTCGACGTTGCGCGGCGTCAGCAGGAACATCTTCTCGGCGATCCGCTGCATGCCGCCGTCCAAAGCGTAGGTGAGGCCGGAGCAGAAGTCGATCATCCGCTTCGAGAGCTCGTGGTCGGCGGTCTGCAGGTTGAGGATCACCGGCACCTGGCGTTTGAACTGATCGGCGACCTGCTGGGCGTCGTTGAAGTTGCGCGGGATGACCAGGTGGACCTGGAGGTCGCCCCCGTCACCGCCGTTGTCGACCGGGCGCAGGGTGCGGGTCCGGCTGGCGGCAATCGGCTCGTCGTCGGCGAAGATGTCGTCGATCTCGTCGCGGCGCGGGCGGCGGCTGGTCGGCAGGCGGCGCACCGAGGATCCGCCCTCGCCGCGTTCGCGTCGGCCCTCGAAGGCTTCTTCGGTCCCGGTCTCGGGCTCGAAGTCTTCCTCGTATTCAGGACCGTAGTCGTGGTCCTCGGCCAGTCCGAAGTAGACCAGCGCTCTATGCCAAGTGTCTCTAAGAGCCATCTGTCCCGCGTCTTTCGGTCTCTGAGGACCGACTCCTTTACGAATTATTCCCAGATTTCGAGGTAAATCACACGAAGAGGGCGTGTCCGAGCCGAACTATCGTCGCACCCTCCTCGATTGCGACGCGCCAATCCTGCGACGTCCCCATCGAAAGGCGCTGCAGTCCGTTGGCTGCCCCCAGCTCCGCCAGGCGGGCGAAATAGGGCCGCGAGTGCTCCGGATCGGGGCTGAAGGGCGGCATCGTCATCAATCCGCCGACCCGCACCGGGCAGCGCTCGACGAAGGCCGGCAGCTCGTCCGGCTCCACCCCACCCTTGTCCTCCTCGCCGGAGACGTTGACCTCGACCAGGACCTCGGTCTCGGGCGTCCCGTACTTCTCCAATTGGGCCAGGACCGAGTCGGTCGCGACCGAGTGGATCAGCCGGCAGAGCGGCAGGACCAGCTTCAGCTTGCGGCTCTGCAGGTTGCCGATGAAGTCCCACTCGAAGGCATCGCCCCAGCGCTCGCGCTTGGCGGCGAGGTCCTGCTGGCGGTTCTCGCCGATTAGGCGCACACCGGCTTCGGCCAGCTTGCCCATCTCCTCCAGCGGCACGTACTTGGTGGCGACGAGGATCTCGGCCCGATCGCCGGCGACGGATCGCGCCTCCTCCAGGTTCGCCGCCAGCTTCGCCGTGTCGATGTCGTGGATCAGCTCGGCCACTCCTCAACCCTCCTCGATCCAGGCGATCCCCGCCTGCCGGCCGGTGCGGCCGTGGTCGCGGCGGTGGGAGAAGAACAGCTCCGCCTCGCAGCTCGTGCAGAGCCCGGCGGACTCGACCCGCTCGACTCCCGCTTCGGCGAGCAGCCGGCGCGCGACCTCGGGCAGGTCGAGCATCCGGCCCTCGGCGACGTCACCCAGACCATCGAAGGCCGCAAGCACCTCCTCGCCCACCTCGTAGCAGCAGGCTCCGATTCCCGGCCCGATCGCCGCCCGGGTCGCCCCCACCGCCTCGGCCCCGGCGGCAAGGATGCCGCCCGCCAGCCCACGCCAACCAGCATGCACCATCGCCAGCCCCCCGGGCCCGTGCAGCGCCACCGGCAGGCAGTCGGCGACGAAGACCAGCGGCGCGAGGCCGGGTTCGGTGACCACATGCCCGTCAGCCTCCGGAACGCCATCGCGTGGTTCCTTTGTCGCCTCAGGGGCGACAAAGGAACCACGACTCTTGGCTTGGTGCTCGATCAACCGCGTGCCGTGCACCTGGCGGGCGAAGACGACCTGCTCGGGGGTGAAGCCGAGGGCGGCGGCCAGCCGGCGGCGGTTCTCCCTCACCGCCTCGTCGGCGTCCTCGGTCAGCAGGCCGAGGTTGAGGCTTTCGAAAGGCGGTTCGCTGACGCCGCCCAGCCGGGTCGAGAAGGCCACCCGGGCGCCGCCGAGGTCGGCCTCGAGCCGGCGGACGCCGTTGCTCTCGCGCCACTCCATCGCTAGTTCCGCAGCGCAGCGGCCAGTGCCGTCGCCAGCTCCTCGTCGCGTCCGGAGACCTCGCCTTCGAGCTTTGCCAGGCGGGCCGCCCGCAAGCCCTGCCCGATCGCCGGGCCCTGCGGGATGCCCTTCGCGATCAGGTCGCCGCCGTCGATATCGAGCTTGATGCCGCGCCAAATCGT
Source organism: uncultured Actinomycetes bacterium (assembly GCA_963850735.1). Taxonomy (GTDB): domain Bacteria; phylum Actinomycetota; class Thermoleophilia; order Solirubrobacterales; family 70-9; genus VAYN01. The sequence goes on along the minus strand of CAWKMK010000005.1, from coordinate 10,408 downwards.
CAGGTACTCGTCAAGCCAGGTTGCGCCCATCGCGCGGGCGACGATCAGCTCGACCGGGTCGCGCCGCTCGGCCACCTCCACCCCCTCGCCCGGTTTCGGCGCCCACATCGAGGCCAGCACCTTCTCCGTTCCTTCCGGGCCGAGTGCCGCGGCGATCAGCGCCTGCTCGCGCGACACCAACTCGGCCCAGTGCGGCGTCTTCGAGCAGATCCTCAACCGATCCCATCAGCTCCACCCCGCCCTCGCGCAGATCGATGATCCCCCAACCGGCGAGCAGCCCCAGACCGACGACCCCGGCCGGTTCGGCCGCAAGCCGCTCCAGCTCGGCGCGGCGGCGGTCGGCGGAAACGGTTGCCAGGTCGGTCCGGCGCAGGAGCCGGTCGGTCTCCGGCTCGGGCGTGAAGCCGTAGCGGGAGGCGTAGCGCGCGGCCCGAATCGCCCGCGTCGGGTCGTCCTCGAAGGAGCGCTCGTGGAGGACACGCAGCAACCCGCGCTCGAGGTCGTCACGACCGCCGCGGGGATCGATCAGTTGCGGTTCCTCGCCAAGCGGGATCGCCATCGCGTTGATCGTGAAGTCCCGGCGCCCCAGGTCTCCCTCGATGTCATCTGCCGGCGCGACGTCGGGCAGGGCACCTGGGTGCGGGTAGCTCTCGCGCCTGGCGGTGGCGATGTCGAGCTCGTGCCCGTCGACCTCGACCTTGACCGTGCCGAAGCGCTCGTGCTCGGCACCGGCACCACCCAAGCGCGCCGCCAGGCCGGCTGCATCGCCGACAACGACGAGGTCGACGTCGGTCCGCGGCCGGCCGAGCAGCAGGTCGCGCACCGCGCCGCCGACCAGGTAGACCGGCTCGCTCGCCACCTCCTTCACCGCCTCCAGCTCCGGGTGTGCTCCCCGGAGTGCCGCGCCGACATCCTCCATAGGCGCCCTACGATGATCGATCGCGCGGATAGGAGCCGCGCCCCTCAGATCCGTACGGGGATCCCGTCGGCCGCCATCCGCTCCTTGGCCTCGCGCACCCGGTATCGGCCGTAGTGGAAGATCGAGGCGCAGAGCACCGCGTCGGCGCCGCCGCGGGAGATCGCGTCGCTGAGGTGGGAGAGCTCGCCAGCGCCGCCGGAGGCGATCACCGGCACGCTGACCGCCTCGGCCACCGCCCGGGTCAGCTCCAGGTCATAGCCGTCATTCGTCCCGTCGCGGTCCATGCTGGTCAGCAGCACCTCCCCCGCACCCCGCTCGACCGCTTCTTCGGCCCAAGCGACCGCGTCACGCCCCTCGACCTTCTTGCGCCCGCCGTTGACGTAGACCCCCCAGCTCCTCGTCCTCGCGCTTGGCATCGATCGCGATCACCACGCACTGAGCCCCAAAGTGGTCCGCCAGCTCTCCCAGCAGCTCCGGCCGCGCCAGCGCCGCCGAGTTGACCGAGACCTTGTCGGCTCCGGCGTCGAGCACCGCCTGTGCATCCTCGACCGACCGAATCCCGCCGCCGATCGTGAACGGGATGAAGACATTGTCTGCCGTCCTGCGAGCCAGCTCCACGATCGTCTCCCGCTGTTCTTGCGAGGCGGTGATATCGAGAAACACCAACTCATCCGCCCCCTCAGCGTCATACCGCTCCGCCAACTCCACCGGATCCCCGGCATCTCGAGTCCAACGAAATTGGTCCCCTTGACAACGCGTCCTGCGTTGACGTCCAAGCATGGAATGACTCGTTTGAGTGCCACGGGTGAAGCGTAGAGACCTGGTGGCAGAGGGTGCCGGTGGGGGTGCCCCGGGAGCACCTCCGCGGCGTGAATCGTGTTTGGGCTAACGCCTCAGAAGCTCTCGGCACGGCTCCATGCGAGTACCCGGGACACCCGTCCCTCCCCTACCGTCTCAGCCCCCGAGCGCAGCGATCCCTTCGGCAACGGTGAACTGACGCTCGTAGAGGGCTCGACCGACAATCGCGCCTTCGATGTTGGGGGCAGCCTCTCTGGAGAGTTGCTTCGAGATGCGCGAGAGTGCCGACGCCGCCGGAGGCGATCACCTGGCCGCTGGTCGCTGCGGCGATCTTGTTCAGCTGGTCGATGGCCGGGCCCTCCATGGTGCCGTCGACCTCGATCGCGGTGCAGAGGAAGCGCTGGACGCCGCGCTCGCTGAGCTGTGCCACGGCCGCCGGGGCCTCCAGGTCGCTGGTCTCGGTCCAGCCGGAGAGCGAGACCTTGCCGCCGCGGGTGTCAACCGAGACGACGACTCGGTCGCCGTGGGCCTCCACGCAGGCATCTAGGAACTGGGGGTCGCGCAGTGCGGCGGTGCCGATCACGACTCGCTCGGCTCCGGCCTCCAGCACCGCCGCGACCGACTCGGGGTCGCGCAATCCGCCGCCGACCTGGATCGGGCACTCCACCGCTGCCGCGATGCGGCGCACGGCGTCGAGGTTTTGGGGCTCCCCCGCTTTCGCCCCGTCGAGGTCGACGACGTGGAGAAAATCGGCTCCTTCGCCGGCCCAGCGGGTCGCGGCGTCGACCGGATCGGCGTCGTAGGCGGTCTCCCGCTCGTAGTCGCCCTGCAGCAGGCGCACGGCCTGGCCGCCGCGGATGTCGATCGCCGGATAGAGGATCACGCCGCGGGCGCAGTTCAGCCGGCGACGGGCGCCTTGGCGCAGATGCCGGCGAAGTTGGAGAGCAGCCGCAGCCCGGCGGCGCTCGACTTCTCGGGGTGGAACTGGACGCCGAAGACGTTGTCGCGCTCGGCCGCGCAGGCGAAGCGGGTCCCGTACTCGGCGCTGCCCAGCATCTCCTCCCCGGTCGGCCGCGCCGCGAAGGAGTGGACGAAGTAGAAGGGCGTCTCCGAGGGAATCCCCTCAGCCAGGCGCGACTCGCGCTCCCAGCGGACCGGTGCCCAGCCGATGTGCGGAACCTTGAGGCCGGGCGCATCGAGCGCGTCGACCGGTCCCTCCAGTAGCCCCAGCCCATCGGCGCCGCCGAGCTCGGTGGTCGAGTCGAAGAAGAGCTGCAGTCCGAGGCAGATGCCGAGGATCGGCACGCCGGCCTCGCGGCGCTCGCCGATCAGCTCGTCGAGGTGCAGGTCGCGGACCCGCTCCATCGCCCGCGGGAAGGCGCCGACGCCGGGCAGGATCACGCCGTCGGCAGCGCGCACCTCCTCGGCGTCGCTGGTGATCTTCGCGGTCACACCGACGTGCTCGAGCGCCTTCTCGACCGAGCGCAGGTTGCCCATCCCGTAATCGAGGATCGCGATGCGGACGCTCATTCGCTCAGCGTCCCCTTGGTCGAGGGCACGCCGGTCTCCTCGGGGTCGATCGAGACGGCGACCCGCAGGGCGCGGGCGAAGGCCTTGAATGAGGCCTCGATCATGTGGTGGGCGTTAGTCCCGGAGCGGACCGAGATGTGCAGGGTCAGCTTGGCGCTGTTGGCGACGGCGCGGAAGAACTCCTCGGCCAGCTCGCTGTCGAAGCCGGCGATCGAGACGACCGGCAAATCGGCGGCGAAGTCGCAGTATGGGCGGCCGGAGATGTCGATCGCGCACTCGGCCAGCGACTCGTCCATCGGCACCAGGGCCGAGCCGTAGCGGCGGATCCCGGCGCGGTCGCCGAGCGCCTCGTCGAGCGCCTGCCCGAAGACGATGCCGACGTCCTCGACGGTGTGGTGGGCGCCGGTCTCGAGGTCGCCCTTGGCCTCCACCTTCAAGCCGAGGCGGCCGTGCCGCGCCAGCAGGTCGAGCATGTGGTCGAGGAAGCCGACGCCGGTCTCGGCGCTCGCCTCGCCGCCGTCGAGGTCGAGCGAGAGCCGGATCTGAGTCTCGGCCGTCTCGCGTTGCTTTTCTGCCTGTCTAGCCATCCTCTGCCCTAATCATCGCCGACTCGCCGTGGACGGGGAAGCCCTCCGCCCGGGCGATCGTGTCCACGTGCGGGGCAAGTTTCGCCGCCGCCCCCGGCGGGACCTCCACAGTGGCGATCTTGCGACGAAAGATGCCGGGTCCGAGCGGACCCGAGAAGCGACCCGCGCCCGAGGTCGGCAGGACGTGATTGGAGCCCGCGGCGTAGTCGCCGAAGGCGGTCGCGCTGTGCGCTCCCGCGAACACGCATCCCGCCGTCCTGACCCCCTGCGCATAGCTCGCGGCACCCTCCACCAGCAGCTCCAGGTGCTCGGGCGCGATAGGCGTTGGCAAACTCGATCGCCTCGGGTATCCCCGGCGCCCGGATCAGCGCCAGAGGCGCGTCGGCGACACCGGACCGACTGGAGGCTGCGCGCTCGCATTCGACTCCGGCACCTGCTCGAGCACCCCTCCTCGGTGGCGAGGACGATCAGCGGCGATTCGGCGCCGTGCTCAGCCTGCGCGCAGAGATCGAGCGCAGCCCAGCGCGGGATCCACGCTGCCGTCGACGACGACCATCAGCTCCGAGGGCCCGGCGAGGGAGTCGATCGCAGCCAGCCCCCCGACCCGGCGCTTTGCCTCCCGCACCCAGGCGTTACCGGGGCCGGCGATCACGTTGACTCTCGGGATCTTTCCTTGGACCCCATAGGCGAGGGCGAAGATCGCCTGCGCTCCGCCGATCGCGTACACCTCGTCCACCCCGCACAGCTGCGCCGCGGCGAGGACCACCGGGTTGACTTTGCCGTCGGGGCCGGGCGGAGTAGCAAGGGCGATGCGCTCGACGCCGGCGACCCGGGCCGGGATCGCGCACATCATCACGCTCGACGGGTACGCGGCCCGGCCGCCCGGGGCGTAGATCCCCGCAGCCTGGACCGGAACCTCGCGGATCGTCACCGTCTGACCCTGGGGCAGGGCGACGGCCTCCTCCCCCGCTCCGACCTGAGCGACAGCGACCGCGCGGATGTTCTCGGCTGCCAGCTCTAGCGAGCTGCGTAGCTCGAGGTCGATCCGCGAGAGCGCCTCGACGCCTTTCGTCCACCCCCACCGCAAGCGAGGTCGGCCGCACCTCGGTCGCGTCGAAGCGGGCGGTCAGATCGAGCAGGTAGGCCTCGTCGTCCTCGCAGTCGATGTATCCGCGCTCGATCGCTCGCACGTCGTCGTGGACGTCGCGCCACTCCTGCAGGTCCCAGAGCGCGGACATCGCTCGCGGTGGCTTTCGGCCCCGTCCCACTCAAACCGCTGCGCCCTCATCGACTCGCCCCACGCAGCTTCTCGGTCAGCTCGTCGATCTCGGCGGCGCGCAGTTTGTGGGCGACCCGGTTGGCGACGAAGCGCGCCGTGCAGACGACGATCTCCTCGCGCACCTCGAGTTCGTTCTCTTCCAGGGTGCGGCCGGTGGCGACAAGGTCGACGATCCCGTCGCCGAGCCCGACCAGCGGCGCCAGCTCGACCGAGCCCTTGACCTCGACCAGCTCGACCTGGCGGCCGGTCTCCTCGAAGTAGCGCTCGGCGATCCGCGGGTACTTGGTCGCGATCCGCATCATCCCCAGCCGCCGCTGCGCTTCGGCCAGGCGGTCGTTGCCGGTGCGGGCGGCGAGCACCATCGTGCAGCGCCCGAAGCCGAGGTCGAGCAGCTCGTAGACGGGCCGGTCGGACTGCTCGAGCAGCACGTCCTTGCCGGTGATGCCGACGTCGGCCGCCCCGGACTCGACGTAGGTCGGCACGTCGGAGGGCCGCATCGTCACCAGGGTCATCTGCGGGGTCTCGAAGATCAGCGCGCGGGAGTCGCCGCGCAGCTCGGAAGTGTCGACCCCGACGGCGTCGAGGATGTCGAGCGTTTCCCCGAACAGGGCGCCGCGCGGCACCGCCAGCTGTCAGCGGCCCGTCAGCCACGGCGCGCCTCCTCCAGCTGGGCGGTGTGGACGCGGTCCAGGTAGAGGGCGAAGCCGGCGGCCGAGAGGTCGAGTCCGAACGCTTCATCAGACCGTCGTAGCGGCCGCCGCCACCGAGCACGTGGCCCAGGGCCGGGTCGTAGACCTCGAGGATCGCGCCGCTGTAGTAGCCGAGGTCGCGCAGCAGGCCGAGGTCGATCTGCACCCGGTCGGCGGCGCCGCGGCGCTCCAGCTCCTCGTAGGTCTCGCTGAGGCTGGTCGTCGCCCGCTCGACCGCGGCGCCGCCGAGGCCGCGCGCCTCCTCCAGCACCTCGCTGCCGCCGCGCAACTGGGTCAGGCGCGACGCAGGTCTGCGCCTGCTCGGCGCCGATTCCGGCCTCGAGCAGCTTCTGCTCGAGCGCGACGAGGTCGTGTGTGGCGAGGCTGGCGAGGACCGAATCCCGCGCCTCTCCCTCGACCCCGAGCTCCTCCAGCAGCTGCCGGTAGAGGTCGGCGTCGCCGAGGCCGATCACGGCCCGCTCCAGGCCGGCCGCGTCGAGCGCCGCCTCGAGGACCTCGATCACCTCGACCGCCCCCTCCGTCAGCGGAGGCGCCGATCAGCTCCACCCCGGCCTGGACGAACTCGCGCATCTGGCCGCGCTGCGGGCGCACCGCGCGGTAGCCGTTGGCCAGGTAGCTGAAGCGGAAGGGCGGCTCGCCCGCGGCGAAGCGGGTGGCGACCAGGCGGGCGATCGGCACGGTCATGTCCGAGCGCAGGGTCAACAGCTCGCCGCTCTCGTCGAAGAAGCGGTAGGAGGAGCGCGCCGGGCCGTCGGCCCGCGCCATCACCTCGTCGTACTCGATCGCCGGCGTCGCCACCTCGCCGTAGCCGCGCGCTTCGAAGACCTCGATCAGCGCAGCCTTGAGCTTGCGCAGCTCGCGCATCTCGTCGGGCAGCACGTCTCGCGTTCCAGGCGGAATCGGGTGGATCATCGGCTCGACCTTACGCGGGCGGTTCGAAAAAGCCCCTGCTAGGCAGGGACCTCCGCAGAAACGCGTTCGATCTGGGCGCCGAGGCCGCGCAGGCGCTCGTCGATCTGCTCGTAGCCGCGGTCGATCTGGCGGATGTTGCCGATCTCCGAGGTCCCCTCCGCCGCCAGGGCGGCGATGAGCATCGCCATCCCGGCGCGGATGTCGGGGCTCTCGACGCGCTCGCCGTGAAGCCGGCTCGGACCGCTGACGATCGCCCTGTGGGGATCGCACAGCGTGATCCGAGCGCCCATCGCGACGAGCTTGTCGACGAAGAAGAGGCGGTTCTCGAACATCTTCTCGAAGATCAGGATCTCCCCCTCGGCCTGGGTGGCGAGGGCGAGGGCGATCGAGGTGAGGTCGGCCGGGAAGGCGGGCCAGGGGCCGTCCTCGATCTTCGGGATCGCGTCGCCGAGGTCGGATTCGACCTGCAGCTGCTGCCCGGCGGGGACCAGCATGTCGGTCGCCCTCGATCTCCGAGCGCAGGCCGAGGCGCTTGAACTGGCGCCTGATGTTCGTCAGGTCGCCCGGCTCGACGTCGCGGATCCGCAGCTCCCCCCCGGTCGCCGCGGCCAGCGCCATGAAGCTGCCGACCTCGATGTGGTCGCAGGAGACCGTGTGCTCGGCCCCGCTGCAGGCTCTCGGCGCCGTTGACGGTCATCACGTTGGAGCCGATCCCGTCGACCCGGGCGCCCATCTTGGTCAGCAGCCGGGCCAGGTCCTGGACGTGGGGCTCGGAGGCGGCGTTGGAGATCTGCGTCGGGCCCGGGACAGAGCGCAGCCGCCATCAGCGCGTTCTCGGTCCCCATCACCGAGGGCTCGTCCATGAAGATCTCGCAGGCGCAGAGCCCGGTCGGGCGCGGAGAGCTCGATCCAGCGGCTGCCGTCGACCCTGGCGCCGAGGTCCTTGAAGGCGTCGAGGTGGGCGTCGAGGCGGCGGCGGCCGATGAAGTCCCCGCCCGGCGGCGGCATCCGCGCTTCGCCGAAGCGGGCCAGCAGCGGCCCGGCGAGCAGGAACGAGGCCCGGATCCGGCCCGAGAGCTCCTCGTCCACGGTCGCCGCCGGCGACGTCGCGGGCGCAGAGGCGGACGCTGTTGTCGGCGACCCAGGCGACCTCGACCCCGAGCTGCTCCAGCAGCGCGATCTGGGCTTCGGTGTCGCGGATCCGCGGCACCCGGTGCAGCAGCACCTCCTCCTCGGTCAGCAGGCAGGCGGCGAGGATCGGCAGGGCCGCGTTCTTGTTGCCGGCGACGGTCAGCTCCCCGGAGAGCGGCGCACCGCCCTGGATGACGAATTTCTCCATGGTTCCGGCTAGGGTAACGACCGCCATGGGCAGAGGGCTGAAGATCGGGATCGCGGCGCTGCTGGCGCTGGTCGTGCTGCTCGCGATCAACGCCCTGCTGGTCGACGGCAAGACGAAGGAGGCCGAGGCGACGGTGCCCAGCGGCCGCATCCTCGACCTCCCCGGCGGCGAAATGCAGGTCGCCGAACACGGCCCGCGCAACGCGCCGCCGATCGTCCTCATCCACTGCTTCAGCTGCGCGATGGACTGGTGGGACGGGATGGTGCCGCTGCTCGACCGCAACCACCGCGTCGTCACCGTCGACCTGCTCGGGCACGGCGGCTCGGAAAAGCCCGGCTCCGGCTACACGCCCGAGAACCAGGCGAAGCTCGTCGCCGAAGCGCTGGAACGGCTCGGGGTCAGCGACGCGACCGTCGTCGGCCACTCGCTCGGCGGCTCGGTCGCCGTCGCGCTCGCCGAACAGGGCCCGCAGCTGGTCGACCGGCTGGTGATCATCGACATGCCGCCCGACAACTCCTACGGCGACCTCGGCTTCATCGCCGGCCTCGCCTTCCAGCCGGTGATCGGCGAGGCGCTGTGGCAGATCAAGCCCGACTTCTCGGTCCGCGACGGCCTCGAGGTCGCCTTCGCGCCCGGCTTCGACGTCCCCGACGCCTTCGTCGAGGACGTCAAGCGGATGACCTACACCGCCTACGACGACTCGCCCACGGCGTCGACGACTTCCTCGACGAGGAGTCGCTCGACCAGCGGATGAAGGCGACCGGGAAGCCCGCTGATGGTCCTGATGGGCGCCGAGGAGCAGATCGTCAACGACCCGCAGCGGGCGCTCGACCAGTACGCCGCAGGGCGATCCCGGCGCCGAGGCCCACCTGATCGAGGGCGCCGGCCACTCCCGAACGTCGAGAAACCGCAGCCGCAGACCGCGGCGCCGTCGCCTGGTCCGCATCGCGCTTCGGCGCAGGCTCGGCAGAGCCGCTGCTCTAGAGCGAGGTTCGGCCAAGCCATACCTAGCGCCCCTGCAAACCGCCTTGCAGAATCCGCATGCCGTCCGAAGGCCCCCGTACCTTACGAACCCATGTTCGACTCAAAGACCAAGATCACCGCACCGGCTGACCGACGCCGCCGACCTGCTGATCGACTTCGCAACCCTTGGCGAGTACGGGCTCGAGCCCGTTGGGAGAACTCGCCAGGGTTGCGAAGACCCTCCCGCGCCCGCACCCCGAGTGCCCGCGCGATCGACCGCGCGCCGCAGGCTGCGCAGCTCGAGCTGGCAGCCTCGCGTCGCGAGGAATCCGAGCGCTCCGCACGCGGCGCGTCGTAGCAGCGCTACGCGCCAGCGCGGTCTGAGCCACGCGCCCGAACGAAGTCGGGCCGCGACTCAGCGCGGCCCGGACTTCAAGAAGAACCGGCGGCGACCTACTCTCCCAGGGGGTTGCCCCCCAAGTACCATCGGCGCAGAGTGGCTTAACTGCTCTGTTCGGAATGGGAAGAGGTGTCTCCCACTCGCCATGCGCCACCGGAATTTTGCGAGACAGCCCCGGTGGAGCTTGAAAACTGCACAAGGCCAATAAGGGTAAGTAATAAATATCCGTCAAGCCCTCGACCCATTAGTACCGGTCGGCTGAGCGCATTACTGCGCTTGCACCGCCGGCCTATCAACCTGGTGGTCTACCAGGGGTCTTACTCCCTCAAGGGGATGGGAGAGCTCATCTCGAGGACGGCTTCCCGCTTAGATGCTTTCAGCGGTTATCCGTTCCGTGCGTAGCTAACCTGCGATGCCCTTGGCAGGACAACAGATACACCAGAGGCACGTTCATCCCGGTCCTCTCGTACTAGGGATGACTCCTCTCAACTCTCCAACGCCCACAGCAGATAGGGACCGAACTGTCTCACGACGTTCTGAACCCAGCTCGCGTACCGCTTTAATGGGCGAACAGCCCAACCCTTGGGACCTACTCCAGCCCCAGGATGCGACGAGCCGACATCGAGGTGCCAAACCGGTTCGTCGATGTGGACTCTTGGAACCGATAAGCCTGTTATCCCCGGAGTACCTTTTATCCGTTGAGCGACGGCGCTTCCACTTGCTACCGCCGGATCACTAAGCCCAACTTTCGTTCCTGCTCGACCCGTCGGTCTCGCAGTCAAGCTCCCTTATTGCCTTTACACTCTACGCACGATTTCCAACCGTGCTGAGGGAACCTTTGGGCGCCTCCGTTACTCTTTAGGAGGCGACCGCCCCAGTCAAACTGCCCACCTGACACTGTTCACCACCCGGATCACGGCGTGGTGTTAGAAGCCCAGACTACCAAGGGTGGTATCTCAAGGGTGACTCCC
>CAWKMK010000004.1:0-624014 GCA_963850735.1 uncultured Actinomycetes bacterium | reverse complement strand
ACCGACCAGATCTGGGACGGCGAGACGTCCATCAGGTCGACTTCTTTGGGGGCGGCGGTCGCGTACTCCTGCTCGCCGGCCCGGACCAGTACCTGGGGGCCCTTCAATTTGCCGGTTTTGGGATCGAACTCGGAGTTCGCCTGGGCGATGATCTTGTCCTCGTCCTGGGTCGCGTCGTAGTGGACGATCTCCTCGGTGACGACGCCGTCTTTGACCACCCGGTACGGGGTCGTGACGAAGCCGTGCTCGGAGATCTGCGCGTAGGAGGCAAGTGAGCCGATCAGGCCGATGTTCGGTCCCTCCGGGGTCTCGATCGGGCACATCCGGCCGTAATGGGTCGGGTGCACGTCGCGAACCTCGATCGGGGCCCGCTCGCGGGTCAGGCCGCCGGCGCCGAGCGCCGAGAGCCGCCGCCTGTGGGTCAGCCCGGTGAGGGAGTTGGTCTGGTCCATGAACTGCGAGAGCTGCGAGGAGCCGAAGAACTCCTTCATCGCCGCCACAACCGGGCGGATGTTGATGATCGTCTGCGGGGTGATCGCGTCGGCGTCCTCGGTGGTGAGGCGCTCGCGGACGACGCGCTCCATCCGGTAGAGGCCGATCCGGAAGGCCTCCTGGATCAGCTCGCCGACCGTGCGCAGGCGGCGGTTGCCGAAGTGCTCGTACTCGTCGAGGTGGTCGTAGACCTGCTCGCGCGGGTAGGTGATCGCCTCCGCGGCATAGTCTTTGATCGGGTTCTCCTCGTCGATCTCCTCCGGGATGCCGAGCAGTTTCGGCAGCGAAACGAGCTCCTTGACCAGGGCGATGATGTCGTCGTGGGTCAGGACCCGGGTCTCGAGGTCGATGTCGAGATCGAGACGGGCGTTGAGCTTGTAGCGGCCGACCCGAGTCAGGTCGTAGCGCTTGGGGTCGAAGAAGAGCTGCTCGAGCAGGCCTTTGGCGGCGTCGACCGAGGGCGGCTCGCCCGGGCGCTGCTTTTTGAACAGCTCGATCAGGGCGCCCTCTTCGGTCTTGGTCGCTTCGGTATCCGCATCGATCGTGTGGCGGATGTAGACCGAGTTGTCGAACATGTCGAGAAGCTGCTGGTCCTCGACGTAGCCCATCGCCCGCAACAGAACCGTGACCGGCAGTTTCCGCTTGCGGTCGATGCGGACGAAGACTTTGCCTTTTTTGTCGACTTCGAGCTCCAGCCAGGAGCCACGAGCCGGCATCAGGTTGGCGATGAAGACCTGCTTTTCCGGGTCCTTCGGCGCCATCACGTAGGCGCCCGGCGAACGGACGAGCTGGGTGACGACGACACGCTCGGTGCCGTTGATGATGAAGGTGCCGCGCTCGGTCATCCACGGGAAGTCGCCCATGAAGACGGCCTGCTCGCGGATCTCGCCGGTCTCCTTGTTCTGGAAGGCGACGGTCGCGGTCAGCGGCCGCGAGTAGGTCATGTCCTTCTCACGGCACTCCTCGATCGAGTTCGGCGGCTCCTCGAATTTGAAGTCGCCGAAGACGATCTGGAGGTTCCCCGTGTAGTCCTCGATCGGGGATATGTCGTTGATCGTCTCTCGCAGCCCACCGCTCTTCGGATCCGTCAGTTCCTCGAAGGAACGTCGCTGGATATCGATTAGGTGTGGGACCTCGAGAGGGTTGTCTAGGCGGGAAAAGCTCCTACGGGTTACGGGGGCAGCGTTGGAACGTGCCAAAGTCGGCGACTCCTCGAACGGTCAGAGGGACGTGGATACTGCGCAGATATGGGCAGGGGCACTCAAAAAGCGCGCGACCGCGGAAAATAACACACGGGCGCACGCGCCTTCAAACTTGGCTCCCTGACTGGGATCCGCAGGGCGAGGTCGAACTCTTACGAGAGCTCGACCGTCGCGCCCGCCTCCTCCAGCTCGGCTTTGAGTTTGTCGGCCTCGTCGCGCTCGACGCCCTCTTTGATCGCTTTCGGAGCCTCGTCGACGAGAGCCTTGGCCTCTTTCAGGCCGAGACCGGTCGCCGAACGGACCACCTTGATGACCGGGACTTTCTGGCCGCCGACCTCTTTGAGGATGACGTCCACCGGTCGAGGACTCTTCGCCGCCGCCCTCGTCGCCGCCGCCGCCGGCAGCGGCAGCGGGCGCCGCGGCCGCAACGGCCGTCGCGGAGACGCCGAACTCCTCCTCGAGCGCTTTGATCCGCTCGGAGAGCTCGAGGACCGAGATGCTTTTCAGCTCCTCGATCCAGTCCTCGGTTGAAGTTTTGGTTGCCATCAGTCGCTACCCCTCTTCCTCGTTTGAATCTTCATCTGAAGTTCTGCCTCGCCTCGCGGCCTCCTCGCCTCGCCTCAGCATCCTCGGCGGGTCCCTCCTCCGCGCGGGCTTCTCCTCGGCGCGGGGTCCCTCGGCGGCCGCCGGAGCATCGCCGTCACGAAACCTTTCTCGGCGATCTGGCCGAGCTGCAACGCCAGGCCCTGGATCATCGAGCCGAGGCCGCGGACCAGACCCGTGATCGGGCTGGCGACGACGCCGGCGAGCTGGCCGTTGAGCACTTCGCGGCCGGGCAGTTTGGCGATCGATTTGAACGCGACTTCGTCGAGCGAGGTCGCGTCCATGAAGCCGCCCTTGTAGGTGAGCACGTCGTGCTCTTTGTTGAAGGTCGTGATCGCCTTCGCCGCCTGGGCGGTGTCGCCGCGGACGAAGGTCAGCGCGGTCGGGCCCTGCAGCAGCTCGGCGAGACGTTCCTCGCCGGCCTGGTCGGCGGCGATTTTCGTCAGCCGGTTCTTGACGATGCGGAAGCTGGCGTCGGCTTCGCGCAGTTTCGAGCGCAGCTCGGCTGCCTGGGGAACGCTGATACCGCGGTAGTCGACGGCGAAGATCGCCTCGGACGCCTCGATCTCGGAGGCGATCTCTTTTATGGCTGCTGACTTTTCTTCGCGGTTCATCGTCTCACCTGCACCGGGCTTCCGGGCACTGCCCCGCCGGTGGTCTGCGGTTAGCGGCGACGCAGTTTAGGCGGTCGCCGGCTCCTCTGCGGTCTCCCCCGCTCCGGCGGCCGCGGTCTCGCGGTCGGCGGATTTGCCGGAGTCGACGCGGATGCCGGGGCCCATCGTCGTCGCCAGGGTGGCCGAGACGATGTATTTGCCCTTGGCCGAGGAGGGCTTGGCGCGGACGATCTCGTCGATCACGGCTTCGTAGTTGTCGAGCAGTTGCCCTCGTCGAAGCTGGCCTTGCCGATCGCCATGTGGACGATCGCCTGGCGATCGGTGCGGTATTCGACTTTGCCCGACTTCGAGTCGGCGACGGCCTTCTCGACGTCGTCGGTGACGGTGCCGACCTTGGGGTTCGGCATCTTGCCCTGGGGACCGAGGACGCGGCCGAGCTGGCCGACGCCTTTCATCATCTCCGGGGTCGAGATCGCGACGTCGAAGTCGGTCCAGCCCTCCTGGACTTTCTCGACCAGGTCCTGGCCGCCGACGAAGTCGGCTCCGGCGGCCTCGGCGTCGCGCGCCTGCTGGCCCTGGGCGAAGACGGCGACGGTGACGTCCTTGCCGAGCCCGTGCGGCAGCGCCAGGGTGCCGCGCAGCTGCTCGTCGGCGTGGCGGACGTTGACGCCGAGCAGGACGTGCAGCTCGACCGTCTCGTCGAATTTGGTGCTCGCCGTCTCCTTCAGCAGCGCGATCGCCTCGGCCGGCGGGTAGGCGCGGTCGCGCTCGACCTTGTCGTACTGCTGGCGGTATCGCTTGCCGTGGGCCATCGAAATCTCCTAGGCGACGTCGACGCCCATCGAGCGGGCGGTGCCGGCGATGATCTTCTTCGCGGCGTCGATGTCGTTGGCGTTGAGGTCGGGCATCTTGCGTTCGGCGATCTCCTGGATCTGGGCGTCGGAGATCGTCCCGACTTTGTTGACGTGCGGCTCGCCCGAGCCCTTCGGGATCCTGATCGCTTCCTTGATCAGGACCGCAGCGGGCGGCGTCTTGGTGACGAAGGTGAAGGAGCGGTCCTCGTAGACGGTGATTTCCACCGGGATGATCGTCCCGCCCTCGCCCTGGGTCTGGGCGTTGAAGGCTTTGCAGAAGTCCATGATGTTGACGCCGTGCTGGCCCAGCGCAGGACCGACCGGCGGCGCCGGGTTGGCGTTGCCTGCCTGGATCTGCAGCTTGATGACGGTGAGGACTTTCTTGGCCATGAGCGGTTGGGGAGGGTAGCGGTCTTTGCGACCTAGATCTTCTTGACCTGGTCGTAGCCGACCTCGACCGGCGTCTCGCGGCCGAAGATCGAGACCAGAACCTTGAGTTTGGCGGCGTCCTCGTTGATCTCGGCGATCTCGCCGGAGAAGTCGGAGAGCGGGCCGGAGATGACTTTGACCGATTCGCCGATCGCGAACTGGGCCTGGGTGCGCGGCCGCTCGGCGGTCTCGCGGTGGAGCAGGCGGTCGACCTCCGGTTTGGAAAGCGGCACCGGCTTGTTGCGCTCGGCGCCGACGAAGCCGGTTACCCCGGGGGTGTTTTTGACCAGGTTCCAGGCGTCGTCGGTCATCTCCATGTTGACCAGCACGTAGCCGGGCATCGTCCGTTTCTCGGTCTGGATTTTCTGCCCGTCCTTCATCTCGGAGACCTGCTCGGTGGGGACGACGACCTGCCGCACGTTGCGGTTCTGGCTCATCGTCTCGACCCGGTGCTCGAGGTTGTGCTTGACCTTGTTCTCGTGCCCGGAGTAGGTGTTGATCACGTACCAGCGATACATCTCTTGAGAGAAGCCTTTGTTCGGGATCCCGATTAGAGGATCTGCTTGATGAGCCAGCTGAAGGCCGCGTCGAGGGCGCCGAGGTAGGCGGCCGCGACGGCGACGAAGAGGACGGTGACGGCGGTGGCCTGGATCAGCGTCTCGCGGTCAGGCCACTGGACTTTCTTCAGCTCCTGCCAGCAGGATATGAGGAAGCCGATGACGCCGGAGCGCTGGCGTTCGGCCTTTGCCTGTTTCTGTTTCTTCTCCAGCTGCTGCTGCTCGCGCCGCTTCTGATCCTCGCGCTTGCGCTTTTCCGCTTCCTTGGCCGCCTTCGCTTCGGCGCGGCGGTCGCCGCGCGACGGCTTCGGATCCTCGGGGAGTCGCAATGCCTCCTCCGAGGCGCCGGCGGCGATGCCGCGCCTCGCGCGCCTCGATCAGCGCCTCGTCTCCGGAGATCGGAACCTGCGTGTCGTGCTGAGCCTCGGCCGGGCTCTCGTGCCCGCCGGAGCGTCTCCGCTCTTCAGCTTCCCGAGCCCGGCGCTCGGCCTTGCGCTGTGCGCGGGTCTTGGCCATCGGGGGCTACCGGGTCTCCTTATGAGGGGTGTGGTGGCCGCACCAGCGGCAGTACTTGCGCATCTCGATGCGGTCCGGCGAGTTCCGCCGGGACTTGTTGGTCTGGTAATTGCGACGCTTGCACTCTTCGCAAGCCATCGTCACCGCGATGCGGACATCTCCGCGAGCCATCTTCTCCCTCGTTCCGTGCCTGAGGACTAGTCGTTACAGAAGAAAAACCTCGGGCCAGGGCGCGAGGCTGAGGCAAGGATAGCGCTCTGGGTCGCCCAGGGAGTGGTGGTCCACGCCCGCCCCGGAGATAGTTCACACGCACTACCCAATTCTTTGTAAAGTCATATTCCATGCAATCTCGTCTCTGCGACCGCGACCAGTTCGTGGAAGAGGTGGAAGAGCGACTGCTCGACCCGCTCCAGCGCCAGCCAGCCGGGGGCGTTGCTGCTGCTCGACATCGACTCCTTCCACCTCGTCAACGACTCGCTCGGGCACGAGGCGGGCGACCGCCTGCTGGAAACGGTGGGGGCGATGCTGGGTGACGAATCCCGGGTCGAAGACCTGCCGGCGCGGATCTGCGCCGACGAATTCGCGCTGCTGCTGCAGCGATCGACCCCGGAGCAGGCGATGGCGACGGCGGAGCGGCTGATCGCGCTGGTCCGCGAGCGCGGGCAGCCGGCGGTCGGCGCCAGCGTCGGGATCGCCGCCTTCGGCGGCAGCGGCGAGGAGGTCACCGCCGAAGGGCTGATGATCGCCGCCGACATCGCCCTCTGCGAAGCCAAGGAACAGGGCGGCGGCCGGGCGGTCGACGCCGCCAGCGGCCCGAACCTGAAGCTGACCTGGGCCGACCGGATCCGGGAAGCGCTCGACCGCGAACGGATCGTCGTCTACGCGCAGCCGATCTTCGACCTGCGCGACCAGGTGCGTCGCCCGCGAGGAGCTGCTGGTGCGGATGCTCGACGCCGACGACGACGTGATCCCCCCGTCCTCCTTCCTGCCGACCGCCGAGCGGCTCGGGCTGATCACCGAGATCGACCGCCTGGTGCTCGCCAAGGCGATCGAGCTGGCCGGCCGCTCGCGCCCGATCGCGGTCAACGTCAGCGGCGCCTCGCTCTGCGACCCGCGGCTGATCGAGGACGTGCGGCGGGCGATCGCCGACGGCCTCAACCCCGCCTGGCTCGACTTCGAGATCACCGAGACGGCGGCGATCTCGAACATGGACAACGCCCGCGCCTTCGCCGAGGCGGTGACCGCGATGGGCTGCGGCCTCGGGCTCGACGACTTCGGCACCGGCTTCAGCTCGTTCAGCTACCTGAAGGAACTGCCGATCCAGCACCTCAAGATCGACATCGAGTTCATCCGCGAACTGCCCCGCTCCGCCGACCGACCAGCGACTGGTCCAGGCGCTGGTCCAGTTCGCCAAGGCCTTCGGCCAGGAGACGGTGGCCGAGGGAGTCGAGGACTCCGAGACGCTGTCCCTGGTGCGCGCCTTCGACGTCGACTACGCCCAGGGCTTCCACATCGGCGAGCCGGCCCTGGTCGAGGGCGAAGTGGCCGCCTCGGCCTGACGGGAGGCCTAAAGCCCGAGAGTTTTGGCGATGATCGCTGCGCTGGATCTCGGAGGTGCCGCCGTAGATCGTCGAGACCAGCGAGCTGCGGACGAGGCGCTCCATGTCGTACTCGGAGGAGTAGCCGTAGCCGCCCATCATCTGCATCCCCTCGAGGGTGGTCCGCTTGGCGACCTCGGTGACGAAGAGCTTCACCATCGAGGCCTCCTTGGGCAGCATCCGGTCGGGGTCCTCGTCGGTCAGGGTCGCGACCCAGCGGGTCATCAGGCGGGCCGCCTCGAGGTCGGTGGCGAGGTCGGCGAAGCGGTGCTGGAGCGCCTGGAAGGAGCCGATCGGGCGGCCGAACTGCTTGCGCTCCTTGGCGTAGGCGAGCGCGTCGTCGAAGGCGCGCTGGGCGATGCCGAGCATCGTCGCGGCGAGGATCAGGCGCTCGACGTTGAGGCCGGCCATCAGCTGGGTCCAGCCCTGGTCGACCTCGCCGAGCACGGCGCTCTCGGCGGGCGACGCAGTCGGTGAAGTAGAGGGTGTTGGTCTCGCGGCCGCCCATCGTCTGGATCGGGACGATCTCCATCCCCTCGACCTCGCGCGGGACCCAGATCATCGAGAGGCCCTCGTGCTTGCTCTCGCCCTTGGTCGTGCGGCAGACGACGAGGACGTGGTCGGAGATGTGGGCGTTGGAGATGAAGACCTTCTGGCCGTTGATGACGAAGCCGCCGTCGACCCGCTCGGCCTTGGTGGTCAGCGAGCCGACGTCGGAGCCGGCCTCGGGCTCGGTCATCGCGATCGCCTCGACCGAGCCGGAGGCGATGCCGCCGAGGATCTCCTGCTTCTGCTCCTCGGTGCCGAAGCGCTGGGTGGCGCCGGCGACGATCAGCGTCGTCGCGTAGCCGCCGATCGGCGCCAGGCCGCGGGTCGTCTCCTCCATGAAGAGGCAGGCGTCGAGCATCGTGCCGCCCGAGCCGCCGTACTCCTCGGGGATCGTCACCCCGAGCCAGCCGAGCTCGGCCATCTGCTTGTAGATGTCGAAGTTGTGGTGGCTCCAGGTAGCCGTCGGTCAGCCGCTCGCGCTGGTCCTGCGTGCCGCACTCGCGCGTCGCAGAAGTCGCGGATCGCGTCGACGAAGTCGTTCTGCTCGTCGGTCAGAGCGAAGTCCACGGGCGGCAGCCTACAGCGAAGACGCCTTGGTACGGGAAGCCCAGAGCATCGCCCAGCGCCGGCGCCGCAAGCCGTGGGTCGCCATTGCCGGCAGACGACGACCTCGCGACCGAACGGGGTGCGAGAGGAACTGCGACGCCTTCGTCTCGTAGACGAACGTCCCTCCCGGCGCGAGAACGCGCGCGATCTCGTCAAGCGCAGATTGAGACCCGGCGATGTGGTACAGCGTGCCGAAGTCGATGGTCACATCGAAAGCTTCGTCTGCGAACGGCATCCGGCGCACATCTCCGCAGACCAGCTCTGCCTCGGTCCCATGCTCCCGGAGGTTGTCGGCGGCCTCCACCAACAACTCCCCGTCGATATCGAGACCCACCAGCCGTTGAGGACTACAGAGGCGGTCGAGGACGGGCAAGGCGATCCCGCGACCGCAGCCGATCTCGAGAATCCGCGCGTCGGCCGGCAACCTCAAGGACCGCACCAATAACGGGATCTCCAATTGAGCTTGTCGGTTGTTCCGTCCCTGCTCGTTGGGGAAGGGGCGGTACTCAGTCGGGTCGAGTCCGTTCTCGGTCGTCATCCATTGCCTCCTGTGGTGTTGTTGACCATCGGTCAACAACCGTAGCCAGTTGTCGACCGATGGTCAACAACGACATCGCACCGCGATTCATACGTACCGGGACAACCTGAGGCGGGATGCTCAGGAACCGGCGAATGGATCGAGCAGGTCCACTCCGGTGTCCTCAACGTCGGCGACGTTGCGGGTGACCAACGTCAGACCCAGGACCCGGGCCGTGGCGGCCAACAGGCCGTCGACGACGGGCAGGGGATCTGGGACGTTCATCCTCCCCCACTCCTCGGTGATCGCGCTGTCGACCGGGAGGATCCGGTCGCCGTGAGCCTCACTCAGTAGGGCAAGCCAGCGGTCCAGGGCGGCTGCCGAGTCGGGATCGCGGCGACGGACACTCTCAATGCCGCGGCGGATCTCCCCGATAGTCAGGACGCTGAGGAAGATCTCCTCATCAGCGAGGCTGGCGAACCAGGCAGTGACGTTCGCGTCGGCTCGCTTGCCCTTGCGCAGCTCGGAGATAACGTTGGTATCGAGCAGGTAGCTCAAAGCTCGACTGGGCGGCCGCGGTCCTCAGGGCGCTCGAACTCTCGGTCCTCGCCGACGTCGGGCATCTCGAGCAGAAGCTGCTTGAGGGGCTTGACCGGCCCGTGGCCACGGAGAGCCTCGCGGAGGATCTGTCGGTGCTCCTCCTCCGCCGACCTGCCGTGGCGGGCAGCGCGAATCTTCAGCTCGCGCACGACGTCGCTCTCTATGTCTCGAACCAGTAGCTGCGCCATGGTGATAGCAATGATAGCGGAGCGCCGGTTTGCAGTGACTTTAAAGAAGCCCGGAACGAGACTCGAACTCGTGACCCCTTCCTTACCATTCACGGTCGCCGGGCGACGGCGACTCCCGTGGAAAGTACCAGTTAGCAGGGATTTTATTTGGTGACCGACGAAATCCGAGGACCAAAATGTCCGCCAGATA
This sequence comes from uncultured Actinomycetes bacterium, assembly GCA_963850735.1. Lineage (GTDB taxonomy): Bacteria > Actinomycetota > Thermoleophilia > Solirubrobacterales > 70-9 > VAYN01. Next base: position 614,499 of record CAWKMK010000004.1, on the reverse strand, counting down.
TGCCGCATTATGCAGCGATTGACCCCGTTTTCTGCCACTCGGGGAATCCGAGTGGCAGAACGGGCAGGGCCAACCGCCATGGCAACGATCACGCAGATTTCCGAAGCCTCGACAGCACCTACAGGGCCGGGGAGAGCGACTCGAGCGCTTTGACCTCCAGCCCTTGGATTTCAACCAAGATCATCCGCGCCTCTGCGGCATCCGCGGCAGCAAGATCAGCAGCAACTGCAGAGACGAGCCCGCATGACTATTGCCCAACAAGCACGCGCTCGTGCCGCCGAGTCAACAGCGCGCCGAGAGGGGTTCAGGAAGCTAAGGATGCCTCCGAGCGCCGCCGAGCTGAGCGCCAATATCCCAACGGTTGCAGCGCTTCCGGAATCCAGCGCAATCGCGCCGGCGATCCCAGCCAAGACAGCTGCCGGAACTCCGACCGCGAGAGCCAGCCCTTCCCAAGCCATTTTCCAGAAGTCCTGCCTGTCCCCCCAATACTCGTAACGTCGCCCGAGTCGGACTATCTCGCGCGCCACGGGGACCACGTCAACATCAAGCCCGTCGGGTACCTCCCAGTCGAAGGTGCGCGACTTGACCTCGTAGGGAAGGGGTTCCGACATCTAGAAGGGAAGGGTCACGTTCTACGGACGAGTCGAGTGCCGGACCCTGCCCGATGCGCGAAATCAGTTGAGGGAAAATGACACTAACCCTCTACACGGATCTCTGCAACTTGCTGTCGCAACCTTTGGTTACCGCCGCGACCCATCCCCCGGACCTCGTCGGCACGCCTCACGGGTCGCCGGCAAGGACCGCGTTGCCCGCGAGAATAACCTCGGCGACTCCGGCCGCGATGCCAAGAGGCGGGACCAGAAAGTGGACGGCGAGCTCACCTCCGGCGAGTAAGAGCTTCGGGCACCGATCCCAGGTGTCATCGACGCTCTTCATCGCGGCAAGCAGACCCGGGGGGATCTTGTCCCGCACACCATCGAGCGCCTCGACCATCCGCTGCTTGGGGACGCCGATCAGGGTGGCGCCCGCATGCGCGAAGGCGCCGAGCGCCCTGCCGGTGCGTTCGGCCAATGCGGCGAGGGACTGCGAGGTCACGAAGGCCCACTCGTCGGCGAGCACCTCGGCCAGCGGGCCGCCGATCTCCAGCAGCGCGTCGCAAACCGCGATCGTCCCCTCGCCAAAAAGCTCCCCTTCTTCCCGCGCGCGCTCATAGGAGAAGGTCGTGACGTCTCTCTCCTCGAGCGCCTGCCGCACCGTTTCGATCCTCTCCGGGTCCACGCCCGAAACACCAAAGGCCTCGAGCTCCTCGGCCAGGTTGCCGGGGTCCTCCATGCGGGCGCGCAGAGCACCGGAGACCACCAGATATGCGCTCAGCCCCTGGGTCGCGGTCCAGCCGAAGGCATCCTCCTCGAAGAGGACCGAGGGGTCTAGGATCACCCGGCTAGGGGAGTCAGCCATCAAAGGGAAACGTTAGAGCAGTCTGGGTAACGGAATGTAGCGATCCCCAGCGGCGAGCTGGACGCGCTATTGGGGCGCGGACGACGCCCAGACAGTTGCGGTTGATCCCCTTGAAGACCCACCGTCAAGACTGTCCGCAACTCCTAATCGATGAAGGTCCCGCCCAAGCCAGTCGTAGACGACGTCGGCCACCGATGACTCCTTACCTATCTCGAACGTGAGGCCACCGTGGGTGCCTCGGAGCCAGCGGCGTGCGCGTGGTCGGGCGGCTTTCTGCGCCTCAAAGTTGCCATCTGCAAGTGAATAGTCGTAGTTGGCTTCGTCGATGCGAACCTCGACCTCGCTCGCTGAGCCATTTGGTAGCGCAACCAGGTGCCCAGCGAGCGTAGGGATCACCATGCCGATGTGTTTGCCTCTCTCTCGACCAGGCTGGAGAGAGGCGACAACCTTCATCGGGAGAAGAACGCGATGTTCAAGTTGGGAGGCAAGACCCGGAAGCCAGGCGTCGACGATTTCGCGATAGGCGCGGATGGCCTTCAGATACATCTCTTCAGCCACCAATTGGAGGCGCTCGTCGCTATAAAGTTCTCCGATCCACCCCCCAGCACCGAGCTGATCAGCCACCGGAATGGGCGCCTCAAGAAAAGCGATGCCTTCCTCCTCCAGCCGGCGCAGGTATGCAAGCACCTGAAGTAGATCATGGCGCCCATAGCGAAGACTCACAGCGGGCGCCACGGTATTGCCGGCCATGCCTCCCGCTAGCTGCCTGATTCGCTGAACAAGCTTCTCGACCTCAAAGCTTTCGGAGGCGATGAAGGTTTTGCCTTCGAGCTCCACGGCGCAAGACCAGACCTCCTCATCTGCAAGTGGTCCGTCGGGCGCGATCGGAAACGAGCGCTGTCTCAACAGACTCTTGAATCCGTCCTTGATTACGTCATGTGACCAGCGCCACGCCCAGGCAGCGCCTGGGCCGACCGGCGCTCCGCGGAGCGATCCCCACTCTGGTCCAGCGTTGAAGAAGTCGACGTCGGCCGGAAACTGCGAGAGGGGGGCCTTGTCGTCTCTGCGGTAGAACGCCACGGCCAGCCGATTGACGTCCGTCCCAACCGCCATCGGAGCCAAGTCGCCATTTTCGTCGGTGTCGGTCAGTAGAGGACCGGCGGGGGCGAGTGCATGGCGGAGGCTCTCTAGAGATGCACGGATGGCTTCTCCGGCATCTCGCCAAGGAGGGGCGGGAGACCCCTCTAGAACGGCCTGCTTGAAGACGACGTCGAGAACCTTCAGGGCAAATCCCGGTTCAACGTCCAACAGAGCGCCGACGAGCTTGTCGGCGATCTCACTGGAGCCAAAGCTGACACTGAGGGCCATCGGATACAGCCACAGCTCCAGATCATCCGGAGCCTTGAGAATCTCTGCGAGTTCGATCTCCGACTCGAGGATCGCTTCGGCGGCTAACCACTGAGCCAGGGCGGGCAATGCGATCTCGAGGCGGCCGGCCCGCTCGAGGACAATCCCGCTGTCGAGAAGGGAGGTGAGCTGGGCGGGAGTGACAACGTCACCTGCCGCAACCGAGCCGAGATCGCGGGCCACGGACCGCGTCGCAAGCTTGCGCAGGAGCGTGCGGTCGGCGGCCGAGGGGGTGGCGCGTCTGCCCAACTCTCCCAGCAGATCGATGGGCGCCCGCGGCAACCCTTCGTTGTCGCGGAACCAGAGGCCGGCGAGCAGAGCGAAAAGTGGCTGCACCAGGGTCGCTGAGAGCTGATTCGGAAAGGAGGCGAGCTCGCCGTAGGAGACAGCCCGACCGGCGCCTAGCTCCACACAGGCATGGGCCTCAGCATCAGAAAGTGGCGGCAGCTCAAAATGCTCGTCTGGATCGAGGGGTATCTGAACTGGCCGAGAGACGAGAAGGACCGTCGTGTCCGGCCAAGTGCCGCAGAGAATCCGCGCCTGGCCAAGAAGCTGGGCGGCTATCTCCTGGCCGACCTCATCCAGGCCGTCGACTATCACCCGTGCCCCCACCTGCCGTGGCTCCCCGACCTCCGCCGCCTCCGCCGCACAACTATCCTCAAGACCGCCCACTGCGTCGCGAGCGTGGAGGAAAACAGGGATCGGGGCATCGGGTTGCTCCAGGGCGAATTGGACCGCGGCCTGGTGTTCGCGCTCGGCCGCGATCGACTTCCCGGCGCCGATTTTCGCCGTCCAGATCACGACCGGTCGCGAGTCATCCTGAGACAGAGCACGGTGCACCCTCCCGATCGAGAGGTCTTCGGCCAACGCCGATGCCTCCTCCCGCGGGAGACCAACAGCCTGCCAACGCTGGGCGCACCTCGCCACTGAGGCCCTCATCATCTCCTCCAACCTGGCCGTGGGTTCAAGGCCTTCCGGGCCGAACTCGATGTCCAGATACTGCGACCGGAGGCCCGCCATATGCGGGCGATCAAGGGTCGTCACCACGCGCTCCAGGTGGAAGATCTCGGTCGGTCCGCCGACGGCGGCGGCGAGGTCGCGCCGCTCGCTCTTTTTCAACTCCTGGTTGGTGACGAAGGCCATTCCCTTGGCCTCGTTCTTGGCGACACCCGCGAAGTCCGCGGCGAACTTGTCTTCGATCTCCTTGTAAGACTTTTGACCGCGGGGGAAGTAGACGGCCATGATCCAGGGTTCACCGTCTTTTTCCATCAGGGCGTCCTTGCCACCGTCCTTGCCGCCCATGGGGTGGATCGGATCGAGGTTCTCGAATCCCCCTTCGAGGACGATCTGTGCCGCTAACCGCTCCGACGCGGTCTGCCCCCGCGTCCACTCCCGCAGCCTCTGCCAAGTCTCGTCCCAGCGATTCACCGAGTTGCCCCCGCCGCCATGCCGATCAGCCTACGAGGGACCGAGCGTCCTCGCCAGGGCGAGAGCGAAACCCGCAACGGCGAAGAGCACACCGATGTACTCGAGAGCGCCGAGCGCCAGCGGGTAGCCAAGAGCGGCGCAGATCACCCCGATTCCGGTCACCACCAACTCGAGGCGAGCGTTCGAGGTCACGGTTCCAACCGCCGGTAGGTCAAGACTCGGGACATGACCGAAAAGATGGATGGTGGAAAGCACTTTTCACAGGTGGCACTTATGGCGCGCGCCCGCGCCTTAACTGCCACCCCGCCCGAACCTGGCATGGGCGACTCGGCTCTCAACCCGCCGCTGCCGGAGTGGATCTATGCGGTCGCCCCGATGGGCGCCGACGTCCTCTACACCAATACGTCGGTGCTCCCGCTTACCGCGGCGCCCTGGACCCAGGTCGAGCGCCCGTCGCTGATGAAGAGAACCGAAGACGCGGACGGGCAGGTCACCTACGAATCACGGACCTCTCCGGAGGCTTACCAGCCGATTCGTCTCCCCTGGCAGGCTCCGCGGAGCGAACAACGCCGTCGTGAGGAAAGGGTCGCCGAGGCCTGGGGCAAGGCCCACGCCCTCTGCCTCGAGCTGAAAGAACTGGGGATCGGGCCCCGAGAGGTCGGTCGACGCTCACTCGCCCTGGCCGAGACGGCACTCTGGCTCTCGGGAGTCCTTACCCGTGAACCTGGCGTGCCGATATTCGCGGAGCTGCCACTTGTCACCCGTGCCCGCTTTGAAAGCCGCGAGGGAAACCAACTGCAAGGAGCACGACTCGGTCGAAATGGGGCGAACATCACCCGTATCGAGTGCGCCGCCGCGCACGATCTTGTCGCGGTCCCCTTCGCCCAACTGAGCCGTGCGCAGGGTTGGAAGGACCACGAAGATCACGCAGGACGCCCGGCGGGCTCATCGTCGGCGAAGCGCGCGGTCCGCGAGGGACGAGCCCTCCTTGCCGGTCTCGGCGCCTGGCCCTGGGCGCATGCAGAAAAAGGTCGGCTTCACGATCATCCTCAGTGGTGGGCGGATCCGCGATTCCTTTCGCCCCTGCGGACCTGGATTGCTCAAGGGTGGTCCAGACTCCTTTACAACGAACTCGCCCGCCAGCGCGCAGGCACGCGTCGCGAACCCGGCCTCGGCCTAGAGGGAGCGGTCGGCGATGCCAGCTTCAACCGACTCCAGGAACTCGCCTCCGAGATCGTGATCACCCTTGACGCCGAGCGCTTTCTCGATTTCATGGACAGGTCGGCCGACGCCGGATCCTGACCTCTGCGCGGCGCTTCAAAGACCCGGAGGAGTGCGCCTCGACAACCTCATGCCCGGCCGAGCAGACGACAGGCGATTGGGCACCCAAGCGTTCCAAGGTGCCGACTCACGTCCGCGGCCGGTACAGAGGCCGGTAGCGACCGATCGAGGACCGGTCCTCCTCTCCTACGTTTAGCCGCTGCAGGGTCATGCAACGGCCCTCCTCGTTGCGAAGCTTCGGCCGCAGGAGATCGTAAGCCGCTCGGGCGTCCCGGTCGGCCGGCCCGACGACAGCACTCCGGAGTGCGTAGGCGACGGTGTCGACGAGCTGCAGTCCGGGGACATCGTGGGAGCGCTCGAATTGCAGGCCGTGCTCGAAAACGCGCTTCAGATCGATGCCGTCCTCGATCTCCTTCCCTGCCACACGACCGCCCTTGGCAGAGAACTTCGTGACGAAAGGGTGCACCGGCTCCTCGCGCCAGGTGTCGACGTTGACGATGCTGTCGTTCGGCATCGAGCCAAGGGCCGGGACCAGGGTCTCATTCAGGAACTTCTCGCCGGCTGCCATCTTGCCCGGCAACTTCGCGTCCAGGACGAAGTGGAAGTCGTGGAAGCTCTCGCTCCACTCGTCATCCATGTAGGCGATCAGGGACTTCTTGAAGGCGGCGAGGATGAACCCGATCAGAAAGGAGCTTCTGAATGAACTCACCGTCGGAGACGCGAGATGCCAGACCCGCGCGCGCGAGTTGGCGCATGTACCACTCCTCGACCTCGGCGACCGGGCTGCCGCGAGCGCAGGTGCTTTCGTGGCGATAGCGGTCCAGGTTGGCGCGAAGTCGCGCCGCCTGAAAGAGCCGGAACTCCGCGATTCCGGCCGCGGTGATCATGACGTTGTCAGTCACGTGAACCAGGAACGTGCAATCACCCGAGCCGAGGAACTCGGCGATCGTCAGGCGTCGGGCCCAATCGAGCTCGTTCGCGTGAAGCTCCTCGACCCCCCACTCGGAGCAATGGTCGCGGACGAATTCCTCCAACTCCGCCAAGGCGGAATCGGGACAGATGACGACGGCCTGGACGTAGCAATCGAAGTCGCCCTGGCCGAAGGCGTAGTCCCCGCTCTCGTCGAAAAAGAAGTGCACCCAGCTACTCTCGCAATCCTGGCCGACGCCCCGATGACAGGCGAGGTGGCTAGGGGCGGGCGATGAAGCTGAGGTCCGGAGGGGTCTGCTTCGATATGCCGAAATGGAGGGCGAGGTCGCTGCCGGGGTGAACGAAATCGGGGTGCCGGAGGGAGCCCTGCGCTTCTTCGCCCGGTGGTGGCGCCTGGAGAGCTACATGCGCGACCTCACCTATACCGAGCTGCGCGCACATGACGGAATCGGCTTCGCCGCGGAACTCGATCCACAGGCCCTGCGGCGGGCCGAGAGGGACCGGATCAATGACTACGTCCCCTCCGCGGATGCCGAAGATGTCTTGGCCTATCTGGACGCCGGACAGCTCTTGGACCTGATCGAGGATCGTTGGGTGCTCTTCGAAGAGACGCTTCTTCCGCTGGCGCGCTGGACTCCGAAGATGGAGGAGTTGCGATCGCTGCGCAACCGGATCTCACACTGCCGGCGTCCCCATTCCAGGGATTTGCCGCGCCTCGACATGCTGCTCGGTGATCTCGAGCGAGGAGCCCAGCGCTTCTTCTCCTCCTACAACGACACCAGCTGCGACTTCAGCCAGAAGGATCCCTTCGCGCGGGCCTGGATCGGAGGTCGACACGAGCGTGCCGACCTTGTCGAGCACGCCCGCAAGAGTTCCTGGACGCGAATGCATGTCCGGCTCTCCCGACGACCCTGGGCGGCCGACCCCGAAGGGTCGAAGGTCAGCGGTGAGGCTGGCTACCTCTGGCACGTTAACTGGGCAATGGACAGCCGAAGGATTTCGCCACGGGCGCTCTGGGAGTCGCTCGAGAGCTCGCCGCAGACTAAGGAGCAGGTCGTCCATCTGCTTTTCGAAAACCCCTATCGCGTGTGTGCGACGTTCGCGAGCGTGGACGATCCAACCGCGAGCGCCGATGCGGTCGGCCGGCTCTTTGAGGCGGTCTGCGAAGAGGCTGAATGGTTCGAGTCCGACGACCTCGACGTAGCGATGGAATGGTCGACGTGGCGAGAGGAAGGTCACGACCTGCCTCGCAAGGTACAGATCGAGACCCCGCTCGCCACCTTCGATCCATATAACCCCCGCCCGGTATTCGGCGGCCCGGCCTGAGTCAGGTACCGATCGGCCGGCTCCCCTGCATCTGGGTCCAGATCGACATCCGGATGTAAGGTCGGCGGGAGGAGCAAACGCGGCAGGGTCTGACACCTTCAGGGGCATCACCTTCCAGGCGGCCTATGCGCTTGAGCGGCCGACGAAGATCCGGGTGTTGGCGAGGTCGATGTCGCGTTCTTGCATGTAGCCGATCTCGTGGGCGCGGGGGCTGACGCTAACCTTCTGGCGATGGCTTCCACCGCGAGGAAAAGCATCGAGATAGAGGCCGACCTCTTGGAGCGGGCGCAGCGCGCTGCGCGTGAGCGGGGCGTCGAGGTTCCCGAGCTGGTGCGCGAGGCGCTGGAGCACGAGTTGGCCGGAGCTGGGAGCGAGAGCCTCTCTAGAGCGAAAGATGAAGGTGAGCAGCCGCCGCTGACCTGCATCGGCGCGTTCAGCTCCGGTCGTGGCGACCTCAGCAGGCTCGCCGCCGAAGACGCCTTCGAGCCCCGGCCATCGCGCTAGTCCTCGACACGGCGGTCCTGGTTGGTGCCTTCGACCGCGACGACGAGGCGCACGAGCGCTGCGCGAAGCTGCTGGCCGAGACGACGCGCGAGCGGCGCGTCGTCCCCGCCCCGGTTCTGGTCGAGGTCGACCACCTGCTCGGCTCCTACACCCGCGAGGGTTCATTCGGAGCGGTGCTCGACCAGGTTGGAGCGGGTGCGCTGGTCATCGAGGACCTGGTCGCCCAAGACTACGAGCGGGTCGACGAGTTGCTGGGCGCCTACAGCGATCTGAAGGTCGGCTTCGTCGACTGTGCGGTTCTCGCCGTGGTGGAGCGACTCGGCGAGCCGAAGGTCGCGACGCTAGACCATCGCCATTTCGGCGTCATGCGGCCTCGTCACGTCGAGGCCCTGCAGCTCCTGCCCGCCTGAGCCGTGCAATCGCGGCTGATCGCGGGCAATCCCGACGCTATCTGCCACTAGTGGCAGATAGACGGATTCGAGAGGGCTGAAATCGGCCGCGGATTCGGTTGAAGAAGTAGCCGATTTGCAGCGATTTCAGAGAAGCCCGGAACGAGACTCGAACTCGTGACCCCTTCCTTACCATGGAAGTGCTCTACCAACTGAGCTATCCGGGCAGGACGGCACCCTGCCGCGCCCGAATGATCTTAGAGGGTCGCGAAGAGACTCGCTGACGACGTTGACGGCACCTGCTGCCTCCGGCCGACCGACGTTCGGTCTGCCGGAGGCAACCGGCTTGCCGCCTCAGCTGCTCATTCGACCCAGATGCCCTGGCCGCTGCTCGTGATGGTTCCGGTGCCTACGTAGGCTCCGTCGCTGTGCGTACCGGGGTACGCGCACGAGGCAGATTCCGTATAGACGATCCCCCCGATACCGTCATTCACCGTGACTGCGCGGCTGGTTCCACTGCCGGTATTGCTCATCCCGACGGTTCCAAGTCCAGACTGTTCCGGAAGGGTGATCTTGCACCCCCAATAACTCGTGGTCATTTCAATCACTTTGCCGGCAGGACAGAGAATATCCATTGCGGCCTCAATCGGATTGTTATGCAGGACATCAAGCTGATAGCTACAGCCATTCATCGTCACTGCCACGGTATAAAGACCGAACAATTTGCAACCACTGTACGTCGGCGCAAGTGCGAGGCTTGCACTGGACATGCTCGCCATTTCACCGCTTGCCGCCACAGAGCCGCAGATAAAGCTCTGGCCATCGAACGTGAACTGGTGAGATTTAACCTGAGCACTGCTTATCGCAGCAGGAGCAGTTTCCGTGTTGAACAGAGCAGGGTCTTCGATCTGTTCATTGGCGAGATACACGCCGACGGCATGCCCGCCGGCGGAACCAATCAGCGAGCCGGGGCCTTTGAAGACCCCGGTTGAGCGGGTTCCAGGCGAAGAGCAGGACGCGGATTCCGTGTATTTCAACCCTTCGACATTGGGGAGGATGCGAACTTCCCGCGCTCGATTCGATCCGGTGTTTTCGTATTTGACTCCATTGAGCCCACTCTGTGCGGGTATGGAAACGACGCAAGAGGTGACGGTCGTGGTGAATTCGATCGCGTCCCCGTTATTGCAGGAGACATCGAGGGATCCGACGAGCGGAGCTTCTTCATTAGTGCTGTGAAATACATATTTGCAACTGTTGGCGTCCACCGTAGCTTTGAATAGTCCGAACAGCTTGCAGCCCGAGTACCGCGGTTCGACCGAGGCGCTCGTGGCGCTTTCCGACAAGGTGCCGACATAGTTAACAGCCTTACAGCTCGTCGTTCCACCATCGGTTACCAGGACCGCCGAACTCGTTTTCGGTAGTTCTTCCGCCGATAGTTCTTTCCCCAGGGTCGCTGAATATTCTTCCGCCCTGAATTCAGACGCCATTGCCGTGGCGGCCGCAATCACCCCAACGACGACAAAAGCAAATACCGCCGCTGGAGCAATGATCCTAATTCTTCGCATGGTTCTCCCTTTGGGTGCTTACCAAGTGTGTTTGGACAAGTTTTCACCAATGGCGGATGGCGATGGTCGGCCAATATGGACCTGTTGGCGGACATCTAGGCCGAAGTGAGGGTCACCTGTCGGCCGGCTGGGACGAGCAGCTAGAGCCAGCTTGCAAGGGGTGAGCGTGCGGCATCGAGGTCCTCGAGATCTAGGGCAGTTTCCAGCTCCGCTGCACAACTGTTGAGTGGCAGATTCAGTGCTCTTTCGATCGACCTAATTCGATTGGTAACCGTGTGACGCTTGATCCCTAGACGCGCCGCAGCGGAAGAGGCGTTGCGATCCGAGGCGAAGTAGACGCGAAGGGTTTCCCGCGCGGAGGCACCGCGATCCCGATCGCCGGACAGAGGCTCCGTAAACAGCCGACGCAGGGAGATCGCGGTTAGTTGACTCGCCAATGCCGCCGACAGAAGCACGTTGTCGGCATAGCGAACGACGCCCGGAGTGCGACTGAGTGCGATGGAGAAAGCCGCCCGCGCCTGCAAATGGGTGAGCCTCCAGCCGGCTAGGCCTTCTCCCGGCTCTCCGATCGAGACCGTGGCGTGCTTGGGAAGCAGCTGCATGGCAAGTGTCGCGAGATCCTGCGAGTCGGGCGGGCGGATCGACGCCAGCCAAGCCCAGAGAATGGCACCGCCGCGTCTGACCAGAAGCAGGCGACAGTTCGACTGTCGCGCCACCTCGCGCATCACCTCGGTGGTGGTGAGACCGCCGGCGATCAGCGCGACGTGCCAGCCTTCGAAGTCGTAGGCAAGATCCAGCGTTCCCAGGGGTTCCCCCGCGAGAAGTCGCTCGACGCTTTCGGATCGCCTGCTTTCGCGTGACTGGCCGCGCCGCTCCCACTCCCGGCGGTACTCCTCGCTGACCGCACTCAAGAGTCGGTCCAGCGCCGTGGTCTCAACACCGAGGAGGCTCTTCAGGTCACTCTTCTCAAGCTCGGCATCCTCGCTTGCCTCCTGCATCAGGAAGTCCGTGAACAACGCGTGACCAGCCAGGTAGCGACGCAGCACTGTGTCGAGGGGGATGCCGTTCCTCGCCGCCAGGCGAGCCTGGGCTAGCAAAGGATCCGGGATCGGTTCACCCGTCTCCCCCCCGCCCCCAACGGTCTCGATGGCGTATCTGAGAGCATGCGATACGGCGGTGCGAAGGCCATCCACGTAGTGAGGATCAGCGACCTCCCGCGGATTCGAGATGGCGTTGACCCGAGTCAAGATGGTCTGCTCGAGCTCCGCACGACCGGCCACCAGACGTGCCGAGAGATTGATGCGGGTCTTGGCGCTCGCTAGCTCAGGCATCGCAGGGGGCCACTGGACTAGCCGTCGCGGCGAAGCGAGTTCCCCTTGCAGCTGGTCTTGATGACCGGGGCGGTCTTGTATCGGCGCCCGTTCTGACCGGTCAGGTTGAGATTTACGCGTTGCTTCGCGCGGCAGAGGTCTTCGCTGTTTTCAAGCAGCCCCCTCTTTCCACCCGCCATGCGTAGGACAAACCGAGAGACCGGGGCGTCGGGGGCGTTGAGGACCTTGGTACGTACCCGGCCGTTCCGTGCATGGAGGATCCCGATCACGAGATGGAAGCGGAACTGCCCTCCAAGGGCGACGACAAGATCCGGCAACGATCGTTCCCCCCCGTTGGAACGGAAATAGACCGGGCCTTCCAACGGCTCGTTCAAGAGCGGGGTGAACGCGCGGGCATGGCCGAGGACCGAGCCCGGAGGACAGGTGCCGGCATTGAACTGGACTCGCGTGCAGGGGTTGTTGATGTGGGAGTTGTCGATGAACTGAGAGGAGGGCAGGGTGACTTCCGCACCCTCGAGGTTGGCATCTCCCGGGCGGGGCTTGAGGATCGCTCGCAGAGCGGTGTTGGCGCTCCGTCTGGTGCCCCCCGTCAGCGCCAGGCTCAGCTTCGGCGTGAAGCCCAGACTGGCGCAGTCGGCGGCCTGAAACCTCTCGGCGACAGAGACTGGCGTGTCGTCGCCGACATTGAACGCGTCGGCGACTCCTCCAAACAGGGTGCCGCGGAAGCTCTTCTCCTCGCAACCGGTCGGATTGAGGGTGAACTGGGGTCGGTCGGTTTCGATGCGCAGATCGCGCAGTCGCAGGGGAATACCGGCCAGGATCCGCGGGATCGGATCCGAAGCAGCGCCGACCACTTCCACCTCGGCGGTGAGCGGGTTGAGGTCGAGGCCCACCCGAACCACCACGGTGCCCAGATCAAACGGACCGGCAACCGCGGGAGTGACCGCAGCCACAGAAAGGGCGGAGCCGTTGTAGGGACCGGCCAGATAGAGCGAGCCGGGCACATACGTAAGGGCCTGACCGACCCCCGCGCCGGCCAGCACGCTACCGATCCGGGAGCCGATCGGGCAACTGGGAGAGGAGAGCTCGGACAGTCCGCTCTTCACACTCGCGGCGAGCAAGGCGGGGTCAGAGCAGCGGTCAAGGCCAGCGATTTTTCCCACCAATCCCGCCGGGAAGGTCGCGGAGAACCTGGTCATCTCCTGCTCGCCGTCCGCACGAGTCAGTCGCAGATAGGTGGGGGAGTAACTACCGGCGGCGTTGTCGACGGTGCCGCCTTCGAAGCCGGGCGAGAATGGTGGAGCACCCGGAGGCGGACAGGGGGAACCACCCGGGCCGGCGGCGATCGCGAAGTTCGAGCTGGCGGAGGTCGGCGGCGTGCCCGACCAGGGGACCAGGCGAGCGGCGGTCGTGTAGGTGCCACAGGCAGCGGGCGTCACGAGGGGGGCGCGAGACCCGGAGCGCAGGTGCAGCTCAACCCGGTTTAGCGGCACCTGCGGGATGTCCTCGAAGCTGGAGACGATCTGGCCATCCGGCTGCAACTCAACCTTCCCAGCCTGCTTGACGGCGATTCCCAACTCAGGCTTGCGGATCACCAGGTAGAGGGCGACAAGTGAATCGAATGGGTTCTCGTGGCCGGATTTCGTCGGGTCGTCAGGAGTGGCCAGATACAGGGCTCCGTGGAGAGGTTCGCCCTCCAGCAACGGAGTTTCCACTTCGACGGTGCCGAGCTTGGAAGCGGAGGGGCAGCCGATGCCGGGCGGCGTATCCAGATCCTCGGCGGCGTATTCGGCCGGCCCACACGCCCCCTGTCCTTCGGCGGCAGATGGGTTTACGGTCACCCCCGGCGGCAGGGACACCACGATGTCCCTGATGTCCGAGTCGGCGGTGCCATCGGGGTCGGTCAAACCTTGGTCGTCGACCTCGAGGCTGAAATCCAGGCCCGATGGCGATTCGGCCATCGCGGTGGTCGGCCGGGCATCGATATCCGGGCCGAACTCGAGGTTGGCGCAGCCGCCCATTCCCCGCGGCTGCGGCGGCGCGGAATTGTCGTGGGTCGTAGCAGTGCCTTCGACGAAGACTCCAGGCTGCTGCCAGGAGTCGGCGCGAAACTTGGTGGCGAGAGGGCCTTCGCAGCTACGCGGCATGGTGATGAACGGCCGCGGGGGGGCGCCGGTCGGGCAGCTGCCTTGCGAGCCCCCTTTGATCGTCAGGCAGGTGCCCCGCAGAGCATCGTGGAGCGGATCGGCGGGATTGCCCCATAGCGTTAGCGTCGAGCCGAAGAACGGAACCGCCTGTGGGATGTTCATCAGCATGGCGCTTACGTTGTAGGGCTCGGAGCGACGAAGGCCAACTTCGATCGTGACCGGCTCTACCGCGGCGACGAATCCAAGTTTGGCCGCGGCGCCATGGGCAGGGACCAGGTTGTAGACGGGGACGGTCTCGGCGTTGCCTGGCGCGAAGATCGAATAGGTGGCGAAACCGACGACGGTGCTGTTCGGACAGTAGGCTTCGGACCCGGAGAGAAACTCGAGGAACTGCGCGTTGGAGCAACGGGGAGTCGCCTTGGGATCGCCTGCGAACCCGACTGGCAATTCGACTTCGAGGTCTTTGAGTTCGCCGTCGGGAACCTCGCCGTCTTCGGGATCGATGTGGTGGTTGAGGGTGATGACCGTGGTCATGGCGAATGGATGCCTCCCCGCCTGATCGGCCATCGATCCGTCCGCTTCGGCGAAGGAGACGTCGAGGGCTTTGAACCCAAAGTCCGCCTGTGCGGGGGCTACCACGACCAGGCTCACCGAGACGACGACGAGCAGTGCCTTGAGCCATTGCCTCATCGTCCCTGCCCTCCCTGCCCAGTGGATCGCTTCCCGTGCCCTTTCGGATGTCTCTTTACGCACCGCACGCCTCCCTTGCGTTTCACCTTGTGCTTGCCCTTCGGGCATCGGGGGGAGCGGGGGGGCTCCTTGACGTTTCCGGGGCCGTGATAGGAAGCACTGGCGGCGCTGCCCAACGGACGATTCGTCGGTGAGCCAAGAACATGCTTCTCCTTCGCACGGAACCGGTGGCGGCGACGGTTCGGCGAAGCCGCCCCCGACCCGAGCGTCGTAGATGTCGGTCTGACCGGGATCGGAGTCAAGAAGGCTCGCTTCGGTGGCAAAGAAGACGTCATCGCCAGTGGCGCTCGCGTCGAGCAGGGCCGAGTCGACAGGGCTCTTTCCGTCTGAGAGCAAGTCGACGCAACCCTCGTTCGCAGCGCTATAGGAGGGCGAGGTGACACTGCATCCCCCCGACCCCGGCGCCTCCCACTGGTAGACGTCGGCGGCCCCGTTGGTGTCGGCCAGGACCAAGGGGTCGAAGCCCACGAAGAAGACGCGCGAGCCGTCGTCGGCGAGGACGTGCGGCGCGTGGAGGAAGGTCTGCCCGGGGGGCAGCATTGCCGCAACCGGCAGACTTGCGTTGTTCTGAGGCGCTCTCACCATTCCGCCGCTGGGCCTGGCTCCGGAGCGATTGCAGGAGATGCAGCTGAGATTTTCTTCCTCTGCGCCGTAGAGGAACACCTCGGCATCGGCCTTTCCGTTGTTCGCGTCGAGGTTGTCGCGACCCGTTAGCGAAGCGGTGGAGGTAAAGGCGAGGTGGCGTCCGTCCGGCGCCACATAGGCGGTGTGGGAGATCGTCATCGGGTTGACGGGGGAGAAGCTCGGAGCCACCGCTGGTGTCGACGTCCACCTCCGAGAGCGTCGCGATATAGGCCGAGTCGCCTTCGTGGAACAGGTATAGGTTGGGCTCACCGGGGGTCGCCTCCCCACCGAGGTCTTTGCCGGAGACGAAGTAGACATAGGAGACATCGGCGCTGGCGCCGAGGACGCCGAACGAATCGCCGGCAATCGGTGTCGTGACTTTGGAGTCGACGTCGAACAGGTAAAGGTTTCCCTCTTTCGGACCATCTACAAAGGAATAGATCGCCTTCGACCCGTCGGAGGCTGCAGTCCAGAACTGCGCCGGCTGGGTCGATTCGGGGCTGGAGACCGCGATGGTCGAAGAGCCGTCGATTCGAACGTAGATCTTGCCCGGCGAGGCTCCCTGATCGCTCCAGAACACACGCGATCCATCGGCGGACACAGCTCTGGTGACGTTGGGGTAGCCCGCACCCGAGCCGGCCGATGACGAACCGGCGTTGGGTTTCCCGTTGGGATAGATGGAGACAAGTCGCAGGGTCCCATCCGCGCACTCGTAGAGCTGCTTGGAGCTCGGGCTAAACGGAGCTTCCGCCGAGAGGTCGTCAGCAGCACGGAAGACGAGGTGGGACCCGTCGGCCGAGACCCCTTGGACTTCCGGTTCGAAATTGCCGGGATCTTGATGGGGGGGTGAAACCGGGCAGAGCGCTTCGTATCCTCCGGCGACGTTGTCACGACGGTAGAGCCCGGCATACCCTTCGGTGGCCCCTTCGGCCAGCGTAGGTTCGGAATCGTGACGCAGCCAGCTGCTGGATAGATCCGGTGAAAATGCTTTGACTTCGTTTTGCAGCGCGGAGTTGAGCGGGTAGAAGCTCTCTCCGCGTGGAGGGGAGAGCGACTCGCTCAGCCAACCGCTGCTGCCGCGTTGAGCCAGGTACTGGGAAGTGAAAGGCGCGGCTAGCGGATCTGCAAAGGATCCGAACGAGGAGTAGGTAATGGAGTTGGCACCGGTGGCACTCTGGACCAACGTATTGGGGATCGCCGAGATGTCAGGAAGGGCCAAGATCTCCGCGCCGTTCTTGTCCACCGGGGTGACCATCTCGAAGGCACGGCAGTCGGGCAAAGAGGCGCCGGCACCTTTGCGGAAGTACTGATTTGAACAGCCGGCAATTGCAGCCTGAGGAGCTGGGAAGGTGGTAAAGGTGCCTTCAGAGCCGTCGGCGCCGACCTCGCCGCCGACTCCACGCACGGGTTCGTCGCCCGAGCCGGTGCTTTGGGCGACGAAGCGATAGTGATAGGCGGTCCCGGGGGCAAGGGCCGTGAGCGGGACCCCGTTGGTGGTCAGCGGCGCTTTGAGGACTTTGGAGCTGAGGATGGTGCCGGTGCCCAACGGCTGGCGCGAGGTGCAGCCACCTTCGGAGCATTTGCCGGTGCCGTATTCGACGAAATAGGTAGTGTCGGCCCAGAAGTTGGGGTTGATCTCGGCGCGCAGCTTGGCGCTGTCGGTGGAGACAGCAGTGGCATACTGGGCGGTGATCTCCGGGGGGATGAGGGGTGGTGGTTCGAATTCCGGAGCCGGCCCAAAGACCTGCACATAGTTTTCCACGGCTTCGTCGGTGTTAGGAACGTACAAATCATTGTAGGTATTGGTGCCAAGGACTGGAATGTGGAATCTGATTTCATTTTCATCGCCGGGGAGGACGGCAGCCGCACAGCAGGATCCAATCTGTTCGCCATTCTCGTTGAACTCGAGAACCCTTGGCGTCCTCGCCGTGATCTGGTCGGTTTCGTAGTCCACGGCAAATACGTGCCCGGCGAAGTCAGTGGCAATCGCAATTGGGGCGAGGACTTTCAGAGTCGCAATAGTCGATCCGGTCGGGCCGAGCCTATAGACGTTCGGGTTTTCGAGACCCGATGAAATGCCATGGCTGAACGCGAAATACACGGAGCCACTCACCGGGTCGACCGCCAAGGCTCCCGGGCTGCCCGGTTCCGGAAGTGGGATCTCACCTTTGTAAGTACCGTCGGGTTCGAACTCCTGGATGCGGTCTTTGTCACCGACGTAAAGGACATCTCCAGGACCAACGCCGATGTAGCTGCCCCCAACGCCAACAATGTTTTCGATACCGAACTGACCTGGAGCAATACCCAGACTTCCCGCCCCACACGTATCCCCGTCCGCGATGTTGGCCGCGGTGCAGACGTTGCCAGGATGGAGCGGCCCTTTGTCCACCCCTCCACCGATCATCAACAGGAAGTTGCCGGCGCTGTCAAATTTTTGGACCCGCAGGTTCTGCCGTTCGAAAACATAGATGTTGCCGCTGCTGTCAGTCGCAAGGCCCTGTGGTCCGCGCATCTGCCCGGGCCCAGAGCCGGCGATACCGGCCCGACACGAGGTGGTGCAGACCTGCAATTCGGGGCTTCCGTCTGCCACGCCCCATCCCCATGCCTTCACGAATCGACCCCAAGAATCGAACTCGCTGATTCTCGAATTGCCGGAACCGTTGAGATTCAGGCTCCGCTCGGAGATGTAGACGTGACCGGTGGAGCGGTTGGTCGCGATTCCACCCGGGACTGAGAGCTGCCCTGGACCGGCTCCGTTTGACCCGAACCGATAGAGGAGTTCTGAATTCACCAGGGCTGATGCGGTCGGCGCCATGGAAAGAGTGGCGCCGAGGGCGAGGGCGCAAAACAGCCACGCCCTCGCCAGGAAACTGTTGACTCGACGCGACACCCTATTCCGCGAACTCGGCTACGGCCCAAGTTCCGGCTGCGGAGCATTCTTCGGTGCAGTTGACCTGGAAGAACACGCCAGCAGGAGAAGCACCCAGTTGGATCGCCCATTCCCCGAATTCTTCGTCGAAGTTGTAGGACAGGAACGAAGAAGCATTTGGGGTGGTGATCGGTTCTTCGAATCCATATTCGAACTGCATCGCGTAAATGCAGAGCTTGCCAGGCGCTGCTTCTGGGATGAGCGCGGAACCACGGCCGGGGCAGCCTGGTTTGCTTTCTTCGGACTGTTTGACGAAGATCACCTGAGGGGCTTCTTTCAGCGGCAGGGGGAACGAGATCGGGAACGTCTCTGCGCCCCGCCGGCGCTTGCAGCACGCCCCAGGAGCCGGTCAAGGTCTCTTCGGCGGGAAGCACTCCTCCGGCCACCCACGGGGAGCCGTTGCAGATTTTTTTCTTGGAAGAGGCTTCGCCTTGGACTTCGACCGTGGCCCCGCCTTCCTGGCATTCGGCCGGGGTCGGACTGCCAACGACGACCGATTTGCCGTTCGCCCCAGGGTTCCCGTCCGCGCCGGCATCGCCGGTGTCGCCCTTGAGACCCTGCACACCGGCGGGCCCCTGCGCACCAACGGGTCCGGCTGGACCGGCGATGCCCTGCGGGCCGGTGCCCTGGAAACTCTTGGCGATGTTCTTGACTTCCTTCTTCTGCTTGGCGTTAAGGCCGGAGGCCGCGTATGCGCCTCCGGCCAGGGCGGCGATCAGCGCGATGCAGGCGACGATCAAGCCGGCGGTGCCGAACGGTTCGCGGATTGCGCGAACGGGGTGGCGTAGACGCTTCATCGGTTCTCCTCCTTGATGCCGGCGTCCCAGCCCGGCAGGTTCAGTTGCATTGACGAGGCCGGGACTCCCCGGCTGGTACCGGCGTCACCCGAAGGCAGTTGCCGGTCGGTGTGAAGTCGGTTCAAAGAAAGCGGGCGGGTCGATCTCTCAGATCGCGCAGGGGCACCGGCCTGCAACCCGCCCGCCGCGTGCGTGCGGCGCCCGATAGCCAGGGAGGGCGACGGGTGCCTGTTGGAATGCCGCTCGATGGGCTCGAGAACCGTGCCGAGGCCAGTGTGCACCCCGGCGAGGCCGATGCCGTCTAGGCCCAGCGGCTCTACGCTCCACCGCGGGGATCGGTGGGAGGCGCAGTTGTTTGCTCCCGCGCCGGCCGAAAGGGCGCATCGCGGGGTCGAGCCCTGATCGGACCCGAGAAAGATCTCGTCTGCAAGCTTGGCCTCATTGCGAACGCTCTGGCGGTGCGGATCTAATGCGGCGTGCATTCCCTGTCCATTCCCTGAAGTTGGTTTCCCTGATTCCCTGTTCCGCGGCGCCGGTGCCTTGCGCGGCGCTAGTCGGAAACCCGGGCGAATGTCCCGTATTCGCTCGGCGATGCGAAGGTAGGCCGCTGCACGATCTGGGGTCAAGGAACTGCTGACCGTGACCTTAAAGTCGATACTTCTCGACTAAAGCGGGATGGCGGCGGAGGTAGAGGACAAGGCCCTCCAATACCGGCCCTCAGGAAGGTGAGGTGCCTTTCGAATTAAACTCAACGTTTTTTGAGTGACGATATGCACCAGGTGGCGCCGCTTCGAAAAGAAGCAGGAAGGCGAATGCCGCAATCGACTCATTCCCGCTGCGCTCAAGTCGTGCGGATGCTTCGGCGTGGATCTGTATCAGCCGGTTCAGCGTGTCGTGCTGCAACGCCGACGTCTGTTTCCACCCCTCCTCGTCGAGGCGGAGAGGAGCACGCGCCGCCAGAAAGTCCTTGCGGGAGGAAAAGGTTCCCGCTCGGAGCGCGGCAAGCGAGTCCTGGACAATCGCCTTGAGGATCTCAACATTGCCTTGGTTGATCTCCTCGGGCGAAAGATGGGCGGCGTCCTCGATCGAGACGAAATTGGGGCGAACGAAGTAGACGCGCTCCACAACCCCCCGCCGCGGCCGCTGCTCGCGTAGCTCCGCCAAACCGGCCTTGCGCAGGCGGCCGAGCTGATAACGCACCCGACCGATCGGCAATTCGAGGTCGGCGGCGAGGTCGCCGGCGCTCGACGGCTTGAGAATGAGAGCGGTCAGGATTCTCATCCTCAATGAGTTGTTAAAGCCCTCAAGCTTCGCGAGGGCCTCTTTTCGAGATTCCTCGTCAGCCACGACTCCCCCAGTACGCGGTCGTTCGTCGCTGGACAGCCAGACTAGAGCGAAATTTGCCCCTCGACAATCGTCGAAATTCGAGCGCTGGAGCGGTCATTTCGATTTTTCAGCTCGGGATCGTCCAGACAGAACGTCCAGTTAGACGCTCTGCGGGCCACGGCGTGACCGCATTGACGATGAGCCTGTCCCCAGCCACGCATCCCCTGTTCGTCGAAGGCGCTCCCCTGTGGTCCTAAAGCGCGCCGCGACGCTAGATGCCCTCCCTCGCGGGGTCAACCTTCTGCCGAGGAGATGCAATCCCAGCCGTAAAGTCAGCAAGCCTCGACCCTTTTTATAATCGGGGCGAGGAAGCGCTGAGACCCTGTCGAAGCCGGAACCGCGGTTTAAATCAGTAATTTTCGACTATTGCTCGGGTGGACCTACGGGCCCTGCGGCAAAAGTCGGTGACCGGGGCTCAGCGCCGGCCCCACGGCATCGCCACCGCCAGCTTCCAGATGCCCTCGACCTCGCGCATCACCATGGTCGGGGTCAGCGTCCGGCTGAAGGGCTCCCCTTCCGAGCCGGCGGAGGTGATGACCCAGCGCTCGGTGCCGAGAGCGACCTCCCCGGCGAGGACGACCGAGCTCTCCTGGATCTCGATCCGCGAGCCGCTGGCGATCAGCTGCCGCAGGATGGGCCGGATCCGGTCCCTCCCCCTGATCACGGTCGCGTCTGGGGTGAGGAGACAGGCGTCTTTGGCGAAGCAGGAAGCGGCTGCATCGAGGTCACCCCGGCTGATGCAGTCGGCGAAAGCGCGGGGCTCTCCTGTGGAGCTTCCCGCGCTTTCGACAACCGCAGGCTTCATTGCCTCAGAAGAATTCGGAGGGGTTGATGCGGCAGTAGCGGAATTCGTAACCGAGGACCAGGTTGTTCGTCTGATTGGCGTTGCTCTTGAGGCGGATGATCATCTTCAGCGCGCCGTTCTTGTCGCCGGCGGCGAGCTTGCGGCCCGTCGCTTCCAGTAGTTCAACCTCGGTCTTGATCCCCTTCAGCCACTTGGTCAGCTTCGCGGCGTCTTCGGCCGGCTTCGGCACAGCCAGCAGTTGGGTGCGGGCGCGCTTGAGCGCCCTGGCGGCGCCGAAGAGCTGGCCGGAAGCTTTCTTCAGCTTGCCCGCCTGCACGTTCTGACGCGCGCCGTCGAGGACCTTTTCGTTCGCTTCCCGATTCGTCTTGCAGATCGGTTCGACGGCTTCCTTGAAGCTTTCGGGGGTCGCTTCGGCGGCCATCGACGGGACCGCTCCCAGCAACGCAGCGACTGCTGCGAGCAACATCACCAGCTTCTTCCCTGACATCGGTGGCCTCCCAATCCGTGCGACGTTGGTCGCGGATCATAGTTTCCAGTGCGCTGAGAAACGTGCTCATCTAGTGCAACGCGCGCACCGCAGTTTCCCAGTTTGGACAACCCTGTAGCTTCCCGGAAGGTGCGCTTCCGGCTCCTCCTCCCCATCGCCGCCGTCGCCTGCGTTCTGGCACTCGGTGCCTCCGGCTGCGGCAGCTCAGGGGATTCCTCCCGTCCGGCTCCCTCTGCGGCCGAGTTCCCCTCGGCGAAGGGGGAGACGATCGGCGCGCTGCTGCACGACCCCGGCGCCAAGGAAAGCAAGCTGGTGATCGCGCCGGCGAGCGCGGCCTTCGACGTCGGCGAGAACCGCTACTCGTTCGGGGTGTTCACGCTCGGCAAAGAACAGGTGGACGACGCCGACGTCGCCCTCTACTTCGCCAAGGACGCCAAGGCGCCGGTGACCGGCCCGTTGCCGGCCCAGGTGACCTCGCTGGAGACGAAGCCCGCCTACCGCGCCCGCGGGGCAGGTGGGCCGGGAGAGGCGACGACTGTTTACGTGGTGCCGAAGGTCAACTTCGACCGCAACGGGCCTTGGCTGGCGATCGCGATGCTGAAGGGCAAGGACGGGCTCGAAGTCGCGCGGATCACGCAGGGCCCGGTGGTAGGCGGCTTCCCGAAGATTCCCCAGGTCGGTGAGAAGGCGCCCGTCATACACACCCCGACCGCCGCCGACGTGGGCGGCGACCTGGCGAAGATCGACACCCGCGTGCCGCCCGACCAGATGCACAAGGTCGACTTCGCCGACGTCGTCGGCAAGAAACCGATCGTGCTCGTCTTCGCAACCCCGGCGCTCTGCCAGAGCAGGGTCTGCGGACCGGTGGTCGATGTCGCCCAGGAGGTCGCCGACAAGTACGGCGACCAGGCGGACTTCATCCACATGGAGGTCTACAAGGACAACGAAATCAGCAAGGGAGTCCGGCAGCAGCTCGTCGACTACAACCTCGAAACCGAGCCCTGGACCTTCCTGATCGACAGCAACGGCATCGTCCGCGACCGGATCGAGGGCGCCTACGGCGTCTCCGAACTGGAAGGTGCGATGAAGACGATCGTTCCTGGCTGAGCTGACGGCTCGCTAGGAGCGGCGCTTCGAGGAGCTGCGCTTGCGGCGGCGTTTCGACGCTGGTTCGCCGGCCTGGCGGAGGGTCCGTTCGCCGGCCTTCTCAGTCGACTCGCCCATCGTGATCTGGAACATCGCCAGCAAGGCGTCGGAGGCGAGCGGGCGCATCTTGTCGAGTGCTTCCCGCACTTTCGGCCAGTCGTCCTCGGGGCGCCCCGCCTTGTCGAAGGGCTCCCAGATCTCGCGCACGAAGAGCTCGACGAAGGTGCGGGCGATCGCTTCCGAGCGGTCGCGCAGCTCTGCCGCCGTCTCCACCGCTGCCCGAGGTGAGACGCCGAGTTCGATCAAGGCCGTGCCGGCGCTCTGCAGCCGCGGGCTGATCACCTCGAACTTGCCGTCGGGGAGCTGGCGGACGACGCCGAGCTTTTCCACCCGGGCGAGCAGCTTCGGGTCGAAGGTCTTGACCCCCCAGGCGGCGGCGAGCTCGCCGGCTTCGAAGATTTCCGGCGTCTCGTCCTCGAACGGGGCGCGGACGGCGCGGGCGAAGTCGACCATCTCCCGCGAGGACCCTTCGCTGCTCTCCAGCACCCGCCGGATCGCCTCGAGGTTGAGGCCCTCGGCCTGCATTTCGCGGGTCAGCTCGATCCGCGCGACGTGGTCCTCGTTGTAGTAACCGGTGCGGCCGTGGACCTCGGGCGGGGGCAGCAGGCCCCGGGTCTGGTGGGCGCGGATGTTGCGGATCGTCATCCCGGTCCGGCGCGCCAGCTCGCCGATCGTCATCTTGCCGTCGGGCTCGTTCTGCCCTTTTCGGCTGCTCATCGGCCCATAGTAAGCGGCAGGCGCTGGCCGTTCATCTTCTTGGCGGCGTCCGAACAGAGGAATGCGATCGCCGCGGCGATGTCCTCGGCCGGGGTGAAGGTCGGGATAGTCCTTGCCGGGATTCTCCTCGCGCATCCGCGGAGTGAGGATCGCGTCCACGACGACGATGTTGGCGGTGGCGCCGCCGGGCTCGAAGCCGTCGGCGAAAGCGAGGGTCCAGGCCTCGGCGGCGGCCTTGGCGGCCGCGTAGGCGGCGTTGGCGTTGGTCGGCGCCTGAGCCTGCTTGGCGGAGACGAGGACGAAGCGGCCGTGCGGGCTGGCGGCGATCTGCTCGTGGAAGGCGCGGGTCGTGTGCTGGACGGTGCGGATCAGGAGGTCGTGCAGCAGCGCCCAGTCATCGAGCGACGCCTCGTGCAGCGGCTCTCCCCCGCGCCAGCCGCCGACCAGGTGGACGAGCCCGTCGACGCGACCGAAGCGCTCGACCAGCGCATCGCACCAGGCCCGGGCGGCATCCTCGTCGAGGAGGTCGACCGTGCGGCCGTCCCACCGCTCCGGCGGCAGGCCGAGGTCGGCGGCGAGCGAGTCGAGGGTGTCCTGGTTGCGATCGGTGCCGGCGACGGTCGCCCCTGCGTCGGCCAGCGCGCGGGCGACCAGCGGGCCGAGCCCACCGCCCACCCCGGCGATCGCGATCACGCGGTCATCGAGCATCTGGAACATCTTGTCAGGTGCTTGGGTGAAAGGTCCTGTCTGGCATGTTTCCGTCTGCACTGCATGTCATGATCGTCCAATGGAGCTGCGTCAGGCGAACCCACGAAAGCAAGGGGACATTGGGGAGGGAATTGCTGCCTCTTGGCTAATGCAGCAGGGGTACGGTGTCTGGATCCCGTTCGGCCATAGCCCGGATTGCGACCTCCTGGCTCAGAAAGAGGGAAAGCTCCTGCGGATTCAAGTCAGAGACGTCCACCCTTTTCCGAAAAGAGCGTTGGGCCGTCGCCACCGCCACCCGCGGTGGCAATCGGAGCTGGAACGGGGTCGTCAAGCGGCTAGAAGAGAGTCGTTTCGACTACCTCTTCGTGGTGGTCGGAGATTGGCGCTGCTGGTTTATCCCGGCAGCAGAAGTCGATGGTCGGAGCGGCATCTGTCTGGGAGGCCCGAAATATTCGGAGTTCGAGGTCAGTGCCTACCCGAAGTCAACGCTTCACGCCGGCGGCCAGGTTCATTAGTGGGGGAGGCAGGATTCGAACCTGCGTAGGCAGAGCCAAGGCGTTTACAGCGCCTCTCCTTTAGCCACTCGGACACTCCCCCGAGCAAGAGGGTGAAAGTCTAACCTTCGAACGCTTCGAGCCGCGCTTTCATCTGCTCGTTGAAGGCGGTCAGGGCGGAGAAGGGGCGCATGAAGACGGTCAGCTCGCGGACGTTGCCCTCGTCGTCGAGCTCGAGGAAGTCGATGCCCTCCAGCTCGCGTTCGCCGACCGTGGCCTTGAAGCGCAGGACGACGGTGTCGCCCTCGGCCAGCTCGTCGGTGTAGGAGAAGTTCTCCAGCGTCGCCGCCACGTGGGTGAGCACGGTGGCGACCGTGTCGCGGCCTTCGAAGCCGCGGAACAGGACCGGGCTGTGCAGGACGACGTCCTCGCGCAGGGTCTCCGTGAGCAGGTCGAGGTCCTTGCTCTCGGCGGCGGTGCGGAAGGGATGCGGCGCGGCCATTCGCCCACTGTAGCTCGACCGGGTGGAACCACGACCATTGACATACTCCGGCCGTGCCCAGCGATCACTTCTGGTCCAGGCTCTCCAACTCCCTCGGCGCCAAAGGGCTGCGGATGGTCGGCAAGCTGAACGTTCCCGTCTACCGGCTGACCCGCGGGCGGGTCGGCGGCAGGGTCGGGAAAGGACCGGTCCTACTGCTGACCACCACCGGCCGTAAATCCGGGCAGCCGCGCACCGCTCCCGTCCTCTACCTCGCCGACGGCGACAGCTACGTCGTCATCAACACCAACGCCGGCAACGACAAGACCCCGGCTTGGTCGCTCAACCTGCGGGCCGAGCCCGAGGCCGAAGTGGAGGTCAAAGGCAAGCGGGTGAAGGTGCGGTCCCGGCTGGCCGAGGGCGAGGAGCGAGCCGGCCTCTGGCGCCGGCACATGGAGCAGTACTCGGGCTGGGACTTCTACGAGTCGCAGCTCGACCGCGAGGTCGGCGTCTTCGTGCTCGAGCCCTCCGCGTAGCGCGCTTCTAGCTGGCTTCGCGAAGCATCTGCGCCTCGGGGAGACGCTTCAACTTCTTCAGCGTGTTGTTCTCGATCTGGCGAATCCGCTCGCGGGTGACGCCGAAGGTACGACCCACTTCCTCCAGGGTCAGCGGCTCGGCGCCGGAGAGGCCGTAGCGAAGTTCGATCACCTGCCGCTCGCGATCCGGCAGCGCTTCCAGCGCCTTCTTCACGCCCTCCTTCTGCATGTGCTCGCTCGCTTCCTCGAAGGGCTCGAGAACGGCGTCGTCGGCGACGAAATCGCCGAGCTCGGATTCGTCCTCGTCGCCGACCGGTTTCTCCAGCGAGACCGGCAACTGAGCGACGCGAAGGATGTCGCGGACGTCGGAGACCGGCCAGCGAAGCTCTTCGGCGATCTCCGCCGGCTCCGGCTCGCGGCCGAGTTTCTGGACCAGTTGCCGTTCGACGTGGGCGACCCGGTTCAGCTTCTCGACCATGTGGACGGGGATGCGGATCGTCCGCGCCTTGTCGGCGATCGCACGCGTCACCGCCTGCCGGATCCACCAGGTGGCGTAGGTGGAGAACTTGTAGCCGCGGCGATAGTCGAACTTCTCGACCGCGCGGATCAAACCGAGCGAGCCCTCCTGGATCAGATCGAGGAAGCTCAGGCCGCGACCCAGATAGCCTTTCGCGATCGAGACGACCAGGCGCAGGTTGGCCTCCACCATCTGCCGCTTGGCGAGCATGTCGCCGCGCTCGATCCGTTTCGCCAGTTCGACCTCCTGCTGTGCGGTGAGCAGATCGACCTGGCCGATCGCCCGCAGGTAGAGCCGCAGCGAATCGAGGCTGGGCTCGACGGTGAGGTCGAGCTCTTCCTTCTTCGCCGCACCGGCGGCCTCGCCGCTGCGCTGAGCCTTGTAGGCGCTGACGCCGTCCTCGGCGATCACGTCGACCCCGTGCTCGACCAGGTGGGCGTGGAGCTGGGAGACCTGCTCCTTGGTGATCTCCACCTCCTCGAGTGTCACCGAGATCTGCTCGAAGGTCAGGTAACCGCGCTCGCGACCTTGCGCGATCAGGCCCTGGAGCTCCTCGATCTCGCCGATCGGGCTCGGACCCTCGTCGCGATCGATGACCTCAGCCGTGGAATCCAACGGTTCGATAGTCACTGCTCCGTCGTGCTCCCTCTCCCCAATTCCCGAACGGCCGACCCTGACGCTCCGACCGCGCCGGATTATAGGGAGAAAAACCTCACCAACGTCCGAGGAGCCCAGTCGCTTACTATTCGTTAGCCGATGGCAAGCCAGCCGACCGCCACCCCTGCCGCCCCCGACGTCCAAGCTTCGCTGCCCGCCACCCAGGTCAGCCTCTCCCGCGTCGGCGTCACCGGGGTCGAGAAGGTGATCCGGGTCAAGACCGACGGCGTCGAGAACCTCTTCTACGCCGGCTTCGAGTGCTTCGTCGACCTCAACCCCCAGCAGGCCGGGGTCCACATGTCCCGCTTCGAGGAGATCGTCGGCGAGGCGATCGACGAGGTCGTCCTCGGCGAGGCGTTCAAGGCCGAGGTGCTGGCCGCCCACGTCGCCGAGAAGGTGCGCGAGCGCCAGGGGGGCGAGCGGGCCGAGGTCTCGATTACCGCCCGCTACCCGGAGACGGTGGAGACCCCGGAGACCGGCAAGAGCACCCAGGAGATCTACGTCCTCTACGGCACCGCCGTCGCCTCAGCGGGCGGCACCCGCACCCTGACCGGGGTCGAGGCGCAGGGCATGACCGCCTGCCCCTGCGCCCAGGAGATGGTCGCCGGGCTGGCCCGCGAACGGCTCGCCGGCGACGGCTTCGGCGCCGAGGAGATCGAGCGGATCGTCGACCTGGTCCCGATCGCCACCCACAACCAGCGCGGCGTCGGCACCCTCCACGTCGGCTGCCCCGAGGGCGGCCCGGCCTGGATCGAGGCGCCCGAGCTGCTGCGGATCGTCGAGACCTCGATGAGTTCGGAGATCTACGAGCTGATGAAGCGCAGCGACGAGATGTCGGTCGTCGTCAAAGCCCACGAACACCCCCGCTTCGTCGAGGACTGCGTGCGCGAGATGGTGCGCCAGGTGGTCGAGGGCTACCCGGACCTGCCGGAGGAGACCTTCGTCATGGCGCGCCAGGAGAACCTCGAGACGATCCACCGCCATAACGTCGTCGCCGAGCGTTACGGCACCCTCGGCGACCTGCGGGCCGAGCTGACGAGCGGCGAGCGCCGAGCGCACCATCTGACGATGCGCGAGTGGCTCGAGGCTCCTACGGCCTGAGCACTTTTCCGGTAGAGGGTGCCGGTATCCCTCTCCGGAATTGACCTCCCCTCCGCTTCGCTGCGGGGAGAACCTGCTGCGCGCTCCGCGCGCAAAAGACAGATTGCATATCGCCGAACATTCCTCCGAGGGACACCGGCACCCTCTTTCGACAGCTTTCGTTTGGCGCCGATTCACGAGACCGCGTCAGTGCCCCGTATAGGTGTACTGACGCGGCCGCGTAGAACCAGCTGTATCTCCAATCGCTGTCGCTGGGAGGGACGGGTGTCCCCTTCCCTCCCTACAGGAGAGCGTTTGAATCAAGCAGCCGAGTTGAGCTTTGCGGCTGCTCGCTCCTTTTGCTGCTCCTCGATTCGCTTGCGGAGGCCGAAGAAGTAGTCGACGCCGCTGATCACCGTGGCAGCGAGGGCGAGGTAGACGAGGATGTTGACGCCGAGGGGGGCTGGGTTGGTGGCGATCAGGGCGATGATCGCGGCGATCTGGAGGACCGTCTTCAGCTTGCCGAGCAAGCTGGCGGCGATGATGATGCCGCGCTCGGCGGCGATCGTGCGGAGGATAGTGACGGCGATCTCGCGGGCGATGATCACCATCGCCACCCAGGCTTCGAGGCGGTCGAGGGAGACCAGGGAAACGAGGGCGCCGATGATCAGCAGCTTGTCGGCAAGCGGGTCCATCAGCTTGCCGAAGGTGGTCACCGCGCCACGCGAGCGGGCGAAGTAGCCGTCGAGGCCGTCGGTCAGCGCCGCCAGGGCGAAGACGGCCGCCGCCAGGGCGTCGCCGTTGGGCGTCTCCCCGAGCAGGGCGACGACGACCACCGGCACCGCGAGGATGCGAAGCAGGGTTAGGGCGTTAGGCAGATTGAGCGGGAACACGGGCTTCAGCGTCCTTCTTAGCGAAGTACTCCTCGCCCTCGATGCTGACGTGCGGAATCACCCGGTCCATCCAGCGCGGCAGCCACCAGGCGCGCTCGCCCAACAGCACCATCACCGCGGGCACCAGCAGGCAGCGGACCAGGGTCGAATCGATCGCGATCGCCACCGCGAGCCCGACGCCGAACTCCTTCACCACCGGGTCGCCGTTGAGGACGAAGCTGGTGAAGACGCAGACCATGATCGCCGCCGCCGAGGTGATCACCCGGCCGGTGTTGGCCAGCCCTTCGATCACCGCCCGCTTCGAGTCGCCGGTCTCTTTGAAGTGTTCCTTCATCTGCGTCAGCAGGAAGACCTCGTAGTCCATCGAGAGGCCGAAGAGGATCGCGAACATCAGCAGCGGCACGAAGCTGACGATCGGGATCGCATGGTCGAGACCGATCAGCGACGAGCCCCAGCCGAGCTGGAAGACCGCGGTGACGATTCCGTAGGCCGCGGCGACCGAGATCAGGTTCATCGCCGCCGCCTTGACCGGGACCAGCAGCGAGCGGAAGGCGACGAGGAGGACGAAGAAGCTGAGGGCGACGACGATCGCGATCATCAACGGCAGCTTGTCGGCGATCTGGGAGGCGAGGTCGATGTAGCCGGCGGTCTGGCCGCCGACGTAGGAGCTCGCTTCGGTGCCCTTGAGCGCCTGGGGGATCGTCGTTTCGCGCAGGTCTTCGACCAGGTCGACGGTGTCGTCCGACCACGGCTCGGATTCCGAGAGCACGGTGAAGACGGCGACGGTGCCCTGCTTGTCGAGGGTCGGTTCGCCGACCGCTTCGACGTCTTCGCTGCCGTCGATCGCTTTCTGCAAGCCCGGCAGCACCTGTTTGGCTTC
Organism: uncultured Actinomycetes bacterium; assembly: GCA_963850735.1. GTDB lineage: Bacteria > Actinomycetota > Thermoleophilia > Solirubrobacterales > 70-9 > VAYN01. The sequence continues at coordinate 584,786 of CAWKMK010000004.1, read as the reverse complement.
GGCCGGCGAGGTGAATTCGGAGGCAATCAGCAGCGGCCCGTTGACCCCGGGCCCGAAGCCCTTGTTGAGCGCGTCGTAGGCCTGGCGCGAGGTCGTTTCCTTCGGCAGGGCGCTGATGTCGTTCTGGCCCAACTGGAGCTGGAAGATCGGCAGGGCGAGGACGACGAGGACCAGCATCGAGACCGCCGTCGCGGTCCCGGGGCGAGCCGCGACCCGTTCGGCCCAGCGCCGCCAGCCGTGCGGCTCCTTGTCGTCCGGGTGGGTCTTGCCGAGCTTGACCCGCAGCGAGTTGATGTGGGGACCCAGAGCACCGAGCATCGCCGGCAGCAAGGTGGTTGCGGCGGCGACCGCAACGACGACGGCGACCGCCGCCGTGAAGCCCAGCGTCGAGACCAGCGGGATGCCGGCGAAAGCGAGCGAGCAGAGGGCGATGACGACGGTGAAGCCGGCGAAGACGACGGCGCCGCCGGCGGTCGCGGTCGCCCGGGCGACCGACTCGCGGACCTCCATCCCTTCGCCGAGCTGCAGTTTGTGGCGGGTGACGATGAAGAGGGCGTAGTCGATGCCGACGCCGAGGCCGATCATCGTCGCCAGGGTCGAGGCCACCCCCGGCACCTCCAACACGTGCTCGAGCAGGCGGATGATCGAGAGCGCGCAGGCGAGGCCGAGCACCGCCGAGACGATCGGCAGCATCATCGCCGTCGCCGTACCGAAGGCGAAGAGGAGGATGATCACCGCCGCGGCGAGGCCGATCGCCTCGCTGGTCTCGGTCGCCGGTTTGGAGAGCTGCTGGCCGACGTAGCTGCCGACCGCGGTCTCGAGGCCGGCCTTGCGCGCCGGCTCGGCGCTGTCGAGGATCCGTTCGGCCTGTTCTTCGTCGATTTCGCCCGGGCCGACGTTGAGGACCACGGGGATGTAGCCGACCGAGCCGTCTTTGCTGAGGAAACGGGCGCCCTGCGGGCTGAGCGGGCTGACCGCCGAGTTGACCTCGCCCAGTTGGTTCAGGCGCTTGACGGTTTCCTCGATTCCGGTCGCGTACTTGGCCTGGGAGAGCTTCCCCTGCGGGGCTTCGAATACCAGCGGGTTGCTGCCGTAGGCCTGTTCGGGCAGGTTGTCTTCCAGCAGTTCGGTCGCGATGGTCGAGTCGGTGCCCGGCAGGGTCAGGTTTTCGCTGGTCTTGCTGCCGGCGGAGTGGCTGATCGCCAGCAGGGCGACCGCGAGGAGCACCCAGGCGGCGATCACCGGGTAGTGATGGCGCGAGCAGAAGCGGCCGATTGCGTAGAGGGGACCCGTCATTTGCCAATCATCTCTTCCGGCGCGGAGGTTTCGCCCGCCTCGAAGGCTTCAGGCACGGTTTGCAGGCTATTCGCTCCCAGCGCACGACGGATCAGCACCAGCCGCTGCGCCTGGTTGGCGGCCATCGCGGCGATCAGCGGCCGCGTCCAGCCGACGGTCAGCCTGTCGACGGCGTTGCAGCTCGGCGTCGATCGTCGCGCTTTCCATCCGGTAGAGGAAGTCGAACGCGTCGCGGCGGCTGCTCAGGTCGCCCGTCTCGATCGTTTCCGCGGTCGGGTCGGCCGGCTGTTCGAGGCCGCGCAGCGTCTTCGTCGTCCCGTCGACGTGTTCTTGTTCCTGGGCGCGGAAGTGACGGGCGATCGCCAGGTCGGCGCCGCGCAGAGTCGGCAGCACCTCTCCGTAGGCCTCGACGGCGGCCAGTTGGCGGCCGAGGATTTCGTTCAGGACCGCCGCGTCGGCTTGCGGGTCGACCGCGGATTCGCCATCGCCGTCGCTGCCGCCACAGGCGACGAGGCCGATCGCGAGTCCGGCGACGAGGACGCCGAGGAGGAGGGCGCGGCCCATTTCGCGACCGCGCATGATTCGGTTCGGTGGCATGACGACGGGGGCAAGCCTATGAGCTCGGAGGACCGGCGCGCCCTGGCGACGCTGGCGGAGGAGATCCACAACTGCCGCCGTTGCCCGCGGCTGGTCGAGTGGCGCGAGGCGCAGGCGGCTGACCCACCGCGCCGCTACCGCGACCAGGACTACTGGGCGCGGCCGGTCTCCGGCTTCGGCGACCCGGAGGCGCGGGTGGCGCTGGTCGGCCTCGCGCCCGCCGCCCATGGCGCCAACCGCACCGGCCGGATGTTCACCGGCGACCGCTCGGGCGACTGGCTCTACGCCGCCCTGCACCGCGCCGGCTTCGCCAACCAGCCGCGCTCGGAGTGGCGCGACGACGGGCTCGAGCTGCGCGACGCCTACGTCACCGCCACCGTGCGCTGCGCCCCGCCGGCCAACAAGCCGACCCCGGAGGAGCGAGACACCTGTCTCCCCTACCTGCAGCGCGAGTTGGAGCTGCTGCGCCGCTGCGAGGTCCTCATCGCCCTCGGCTCCTTCGGCTGGGACGGGATCCTGCGCGCGGCGAAGGCCCTCGGGGTCGAGGTGCCGCGGCCGCGGCCGAAGTTCGGGCACAGCGCCGAGGTCGATTTCGGCCGCTGGCGAGTGCTCGGCTGCTACCACCCGAGCCAGCAGAACACCTTCACCGGCAGGCTCACCGTGGAGATGACCGACGCCGTGTTCGCCCGCGCCCGAGCCCTGCTCAATTAAAGAAACAGGCTCTCCATTCGGAACCGTTCCTAGCATTCCCGCGGTCATCTCTGGGCGACAGCTACCTAGGGGGACTACTTGCGCAGGCCACGGATCAAGCGAACGACCGAAGAAATGGAGACTCCGGACGGCGACGTCTATCTGATGCGGCCCAGCGCCGACAGCGACATCAAGATCGAGAAGCCGGGCCCGGACGAACGCCGGCTGCTCGCGGCGCTGGACGGCGAGCGCACCCTGGAGGAGCTGCGCGAGGAGTTCGGCGCCAAGGAGGTCGACGACGCGATCTCCCAGTTCGGCGCTTTGGAGGTGGTCGAGGACGCCGCCGACGACGAGCTGATCCCGGCGTCGGAACTGGAACGGTTCGACCGCCAGCTGCGCTACTTCAGCGACGTCGGCAGCGGGGTCACGCCGTCCGAGTGCCAGGAACGGCTGCGCGAGGCGAAGGTGGCGGTGCTCGGCGTCGGCGGGCTCGGCGGCTGGGCCGCCTGGGCGCTGGCCTGCACCGGGGTCGGCGAGATGTGGCTGATCGACGGCGACCGGGTCGAGATCACCAACCTCAACCGCCAGATCCTCTACACCGAGTCCGACATCGGCGAGCTCAAGGTCGAGCGCGCCGCCGCCCGCCTCAACGCCTTCAACTCGGGGATGACGATCACCACCGAGGCGCGGCGCCTCGAGAGCGAGGCCGACATCGCCGAGTTCATCGCCGGCTCCGACGTCGTCATCGACGCCGCCGACTGGCCGGCGCACGACATCGAGCGCTGGTGCAACGCCGCCTGCTTCGAGGCCGGCATCCCGTACATCACGATGAGCCACTTCCCGCCTATCGCCCGGGTCGGGCCGCTCTACGTTCCGGGCAAGACCGGCTGCTTCATCTGCCAGGAGATCTCCTACCGGCGCGACTATCCGCTCTTCGACATCGCGGTCGAGCAGCGGCGGGCGAAACCGAGCCCGGCGGCGACCCTCGGGCCGGCCTGCGGCCTGATCGGCGGCCAGGTCGGGATGGAGGTGCTGCACCTGCTGACCGGACTGACCCGTCCTTCGACCCAGGGCGTCGCCCACATCTACGACCTGCGGACGATGAAGCCGAAACTCGAGCCGGTGGTGCCGGAGCCCGAGTGCCCGGTCTGCGGCGGGATGGACCACGAGGAGGTCGAGGAAGAGGACGCTGACGGGTAGTTTCCACGGGGATGCGACTCGCCACCCCACTCGTCTTCCTCGTGCTTGCCGCTCTGCCGCTGGGCGGCTGCGGCGGATCTGGCGACGGGATCACCAGCTCCGACAGTTCGACGTTCAACGGAGACGCCCTGATCCAGGCGAAATGGGAACACAGCTCGGACTGCGACCGCCCTCCGGGCGCCTCCCGCTGGGGCTGCTCGATCGGCTCCTATCGCTGCCAGGCGGTGGTCGTCGATCGCGGCTGGTCGGTCTCCTGCGCGAAACCGGGCGAGTCGATCGCCTTCAGGGTCCAGCCGGACTGACCCCGCGCCCCGCCAGGCGCGCCGAGGGGTCGACGAAGAGCACCAGCCAGAGCCAGGGCGCCAGGCTCGGCGCAACCAGGGCGAGCGGGATCGAGAGCAGGAAGATGCCGGCAATGTAGGTGGCGCGGATCTGGTTTTCGCGATGGGTGCGGTCGTCGATCTTGGTCAGGCCGCGGCGGCGGGCGTCGACGCTCATCAGCAGCCCGAGCAGGACGACGACCGCGAGGTTGACCGAGTAGACGACCACCGCCGTCGTCATCCCCCCGTACTCGCCCAGCACCTCGCTGCTGAACGGGATCAGGACGATCCAGCCGAGGTAGACGAGGTTGAGCCCGAGCAGCCGCCCGTCGAACGCGTCGACTTCGGCGAAGAAGCGGTGGTGCACGAGCCAGAAGCGCCCGATCACCGCGAAGCTGATCCCGTAGGAGATGAACATTTCCCGCTGGTCCCAAAGGGCGTTGTCGATCTGCCCCTCGCTCAGGCCTTTTTTGATCCCCAGGTTGAGCACCAAGAGCGTGATCGCGATCGCGAAGACGCCATCGCTGAAGGCAACGATGCGGCCGAACTCGACCTCGTTCTCCTCCCGCCGCCTCAGGGTCCTGCCGTGCGCCATCCGCGGATCATCCCCAGCGGCCGCGACGGAACCGAGCGCCGATCTTTCTAGAATGCGCCGAGCAGGCCGGCGTAGCTCAGTTGGTAGAGCACATCATTCGTAATGATGGGGTCCCCGGTTCAAATCCGGGCGTCGGCTCTCGTTCTCGATTAGGGGCGATTGGGGAAGAAATAGGCACCTTCAAGATCTAACTACCTATTTGCCTCCTACTTCTTCTTCTGGCGCCGTTCGAGGACTTCGCCGAAGGCTTTTTCGATTTCGGTCGTCAGGGTGAGGCGGAAGGTGGCGTTGAGAGCGTCGAAGGCGAGGGGGCGGAGGCGGCCGATGGCGGCGATCAGGTCCTCCCAGCCCTCCTCCGGGCGGCCGGCGTCGTCGAAGGGCTTCCAGAGTTCGTCGACGAAGAGGTTGACGAAGGTGCGGGCCGAGGACTGGGCGTTGCGCTCGAGCTTCTCGATCACGGCCAGAGCGGCGGGGAGCTCGATGCCCATGCCGGTGACTTCCTCGGCGGCGCGGATCAGGGCCGGGCTCGGCGCTTCGAAGCGATCGTCGCCGAGGTCGACGAGGAGGCCCAGCTTCTGGGCTTTCTCCAGTAGGCGGTCGTCGTCGATGCCGAACTTCTCGACCAGCTCCTCGCGGCTGTAGACCTCCGGCGCCTCGGTCGCGAAGGGCGCGGTGACCGCCTGGCGCAGGCCGACGAAGCGGTCGGCGTCGGCCCCGTGCTCGCCGATCAGGCGGGAGATCGCGCTTAGCTTGAAGCCCTCCCCCTGCATCTCCTGGATCAGGCGCAGGCGGGCGACGTGTTCGGGGCCGTAGTAGCCGACCCGGGCGCGCACCTCGGGCGGCGGCAGCAGGCCGCGGGACTGGTGGTTGCGGATGTTCCGCACCGACATCCCGGTCTCGTAGGCGAGCTGCTCGACCGTCAGGTTCGCCTCAGCTGCAGGCGGAATCGCCGGCGGGGGCGGCTTTCTTCGCCATGTGACGATTGTACCCTGTTGGATGTAACCTCGTTTGAGGTAACGTTTACGAGGGAACAAGTTTCTGGCAATCCACCAAGGACCCCTCACAAGGACCACACATGAGCCTCCCCTTCGGACTTCTCCTCGCAGCCGCCTCCCCTCCCGCCGCCGGCGCCGCGATCGGCCAGATCGCGATCGCCACGGTCGCCGCGACGATCGTCACCTGCGCCCTCCTCTACCTCGGCTTCGGCCATCGCTCCGGCCGCGCCCAGATCCTCCAGCGCCTCGCCGACCACGGCGAACGGGTCAGCGGCATGCCCGGCTGGGTCGCCTTTCCCTCGGCGGTCGCCACGATCTCGCTGCTGACCGCGCTGTTCGGCATGTACTGGGACATCTCCCTGCACATCGACAACGGCCGCGACGCCGGCCCGCTGGCCAACCCCGCCCACTACTTCATCCTCGCCGGCCTCTTCGGCATCTTCAGCGCCGGCTTCTTCGCGATGGTGCTGCCGCGCGAGCGCCCCAGCACGGTGGCGATCCGCCTCGGCCGCGACTGGTGGGCGCCGCTCGGCGGCGTCCTGATCTGCGCCTGCGGCGCCTTCTCGCTGATCGGCTTCCCGCTCGACGACGTCTGGCACCGGCTCTTCGGCCAGGACGTGACCCTCTGGGGACCGACCCACCTGATGCTGATCGGCGGCGCGGCGATGACCCTGGTCGGGATCGCCGTGCTCTCGGTCGAGGGACTGCGGGCGGACGCCGTCGGTCGACCGGCCGAGCTCGCCCACACCAAGATGCTGCGCGCCGTCGCCCTCACCGGCGGCCTGATGCTCGGCCTCTCCACCTTCCAGGCCGAGTTCGACTTCGGCGTCCCCCAGTTCCAGCTGATCTTCCAGCCGCTGATGCTGATGGTCGCCGCCGGGCGTCGGCCTCGTCCTCGCCCGGGTCTATGCCGGTCCGCGGCGCCGCGCTCGGCGCGGCGGGCTTCTTCATCCTCCTGCGCGGCGGCCTGGCGCTGCTGGTCGGACCCGTCCTCGGGCAGTCGACTGCCCCACTTCCCGCTCTACATCGTCGAGGCGGTGGTGGTCGAGGCGGTCGCCCTCTTCGTTTCCACCAAACGGCCGCTGCGCTTCGGGCTCGTGGCCGGGGCCGGGATCGGCACCGTCGGCCTCGCCGCCGAGTGGGCCTGGTCCCACCTCTGGATGCCGCTTCCCTGGCCCGAGGCGGCCTTCCCCGAAGCGGCGATCGTCGGCTTCGCCGCCGCCGTCGCCGGGGCGACGATCGGCGCCTGGATCGGCTCCCACCTCTCCCCCGTCCCGCTCGAGCGCTCACCGCTGCTGCGGCGCGCCGCCCTCTGCAGCGCCGCGGTGCTGGCGGCACTGGTCGCCTACGGCCTCTACACCCCGACCCAGGAGGGCGTCAGCGCCCAGGTCGCGCTGCACGACGTCGGCGGCGCCGGCGGCCGCGAAGTCGAGGCGACGGTGCGGATGAACCCACCCGACGCGGCGGCCGACGCCGAGTGGTTCGACGTCACCGCCTGGCAGGGCGGCGGCCTCGTCGTCGCGCCTCTGGAGCGGACCGGCCCGGGCGTCTACCGCTCGACCGAACCGATCCCCGTCTACGGCAACTGGAAGACGATGGTCCGCCTCCACGACGGCAGCTCGCTGACGGCGCTGCCGATCTACCTGCCCCGCGACGAGGCGATCCCGGTCGGCGAAGTCCCGGCGCCGGCGCAGTTCACCCGCTCCTTCGGCGACGAGCACCAGTTGCTGCAGCGCGAGTCCGAAAGGCGGCCACCCGGCGCTGACCGCGATCGCCTACTCGACGGTGGCCGCGATCACCCTCTCGCTGCTGGCGCTGCTGGCCTGGGCGCTGCATCGGCTGGCCGCCGGTCCGGCGGCACCTCGCCGCAGGCGGCGACCGCGTTTCCGCTGGGTCTTCGGCTTCCAGCAGGGCGGCGGCAGGTGACCCTGCCGCTCGCCCACCACAGCCTGGTGGTGGCGCTGCCGGTCTTCGCCCCGGCGTTGGTCGTGATCATCGTGATCGCCGTCCACTACCTGCGCGAACGCCGGCGCTGGGACGAAGAGCAAGCCGAGCCGTAGCCTCGGCTCTTCGCCTGTTCCTAATCGGGCCCTGACAACGAAAAGGAACAGGCGAAGAGGCGCTGCTGGATTGCTTCGGCGTAGGGGCCGTGGAGGGTGGCTCGAGGGGCCGGGATCGTTACCCCATAGGCCTCGCGCATCGCCCGGGCGAGGACCCGCTTGAAGGTCGGACCGTGCCAGGCGTGGGCTTCGGCGGCGCGGCCGACGTGGAGGTGGACGAGCTCGTGCAGCAGGGTCTCGAGGACGTCGCCGGGGCGGATCCCGGGATAGGCGGTAACCGAGAGCCGGTACTCGCCGGGGACGGCGAAGCCGAGACGGTTGGGCTTGCGGCTCGCGCGCCGCACCTTCAGCTCCGGCCGGCGCTCGGCCAGGGGACCCTCGGCGAAAGCCGACAGCCCCCGCAGCCGCTCCAGCTCGGCGTCGAGGCCGACCCCGGCGACGAGGTAGTAGGAGCGAGGCCGGGGCCGGGCGGGAGCCGCGGCCGGGGCCCGGCGCCGCCTCAGCCTTGGCATCGCGGACACCAGTAGGTGGTGCGGTTGGCGTCGCCCTGGCCGCGCGAGGAGATCGGGCCGCGGCAGACGGGGCAGGTGCCCTGGCGGCGTTTGTAGGCCCGGAAGCTGTGGCGGCCGCCGCTCTCGACCGCCGCCAGCATCTGCTCGCGCGCGGCTTCGAGGACGGCGACCAGCTCCTCGTCGGAGACCTCGCCCAGCGGTCGCCAGGGATCGACTTTGGCGGCGAAGCAGGCCTCGCTCTTGAAGATGTTGCCGATGCCCGCCACCAGGTGCTGGTCGAGGAGGGCGTCGCCGAGGCCGCGGGTCGGGTCGACGCGCATCGCCGCCGCCACCGCCCCGGCGTCGAAGTCGTCGGCGAGGATGTCCGGCCCCAGCCGCGTCAGCTGCGGATCGCGGCGCAGGCGCGAGGTCGTCGCGACCCGCAGGGTCGGGCCGCCGAACTGGACCGCGTCCCAACCGCCGCCGGAGAGCACCGCCCAAGCGGAGCTGCGGGGCCGCCGCCAGCGAGAGCCGGGCCGGTAGAAGTGCCAGCCGCCGCTCATCCCCAGGTGGCTGTGGAGGGAGAGCTCTCCGAAGCCGAGCAGCAGGTGCTTGCCATGCGCATCTACTGACTCCAGGGTGCGGCCGTCGAGGGGGTCGATCGCGGCCGCTTTGCCGCGCGGGTTCGGAGCGCTTGCCGTCACCGTCTCCCCCAGCAGGGTCGCCTCGAAGCGGCGCGCCAGCCGCAGGATCGTGTCGCCCTCTGCCACTCCCCCATCATGCAGACTCGCCCTGGCGGGTAGGTTGGGGCGATGCGGGGGCGCTCCAGGATGGACCCGAAAGCCCGGCAGCTGGCGATGGGAATCGGCGCCGGCCGGCTGGCGATGGGGCTCGGCATCCTCTTCGCAACCCGGCCGGCCCTGCGCCGGATGGGCTTCGGCTCGACCGACGCCTCCGGCGAGGCGCTGGCGAAACTCGGCGGTGGCCGCGACATCGCCCTCGGCGCGATGACGCTCGCCTCGCGCGACGACCGTCAGGCGCTGCGCACGGCGATCCTCGTCTCCGGCGCCTGCGACGCCGCCGACGCGCTCTCGCTCGGCATCTCCGCCCGCCGCCCCGAGACCCGCCAGGCGGGAATCGGGGGAATCGTCGCAGGCGGCGGCGCAGCCGCCGCCTGCCTCTGGATCTGGCGCCGCCTCTAACCGGCTACGCGACGATGGCGGGCTCGGCGCCCTGGAACTCGTGCGACTCGATCACCCGGTCGATCAGGCCGTACTCGACCGCCTGTTCGGGCTGGAAGAATTTGTCGCGTTCCATGTCGGTGTGGATCTGCTCCTCCGACTGCCCGGTGTGCTTGACGTAGATCTGGTCGAGCCGCTCGCGCAGGGCGAGGATCTCTTTGGCGTGGATCTCGATGTCGCTCGACTGGCCTTCGAAGCCGCCGCTCGGCTGGTGGATGAGGATGCGGCTGTTGGGCAGCGCCATCCGTTTGCCGGCGGCGCCGCCGGTGAGGATCAGCGACCCGGCCGACATCGCGATCCCGTAACAGATCGTCTGCACGTCGGGCTTGACGAACTGCATCGTGTCGTAGATCGCCAGCCCGGCATAGGCGGAGCCGCCGGGGGAGTTGATGTAGAGGCTGACGTCCTTGTCGGGGTCCTCGGCCTCGAGGTGCAACAGCTGGGCGATGATCAGGTTGGCGAGGTCCTCGGTAACCGGTTCGCCGAGGAAGATGATCCGCTGCGCGAGCAGGCGGCTGTAGATGTCGAAGGAACGCTCGCCGCGAGCAGTTTGCTCGACGACCATCGGTACCAGTGGCATAAGGCCTCTCTTCCTAATTCGAGTCGGGGTTGTACTTATAGCCAACGCCCCGCACGGTCAGCACCAGCTCCGGCTTCTGCGGGTCGCGCTCGACCTTCTGGCGCAGGTTGGAAATGTGGACGTCGCAGGCCCGCTCGTCGCCGTCGAACTCGGTCTGCCACAGCTCCTCCATGATCTGGGCGCGGGAGAAAACCTCGCCCGGGCGGGCGACCAGCAGGCGCAGCAGCTGGAACTCGGAGCGGGTCAGGTTGACCGGCACGCCGCGGACGGTGGCGACGTGGCGGACGAGGTCGATCGAGACCGGGCCGGACTCGATCTTCACCGCCTGCGAGAGCGGCGCCCGGTCGAGCTCGCGGCGGCGCAACTGCGCCCGCACCCGACCGAGCAGCTCGCGGACCGAGAACGGCTTGGTGACGTAGTCGTCGGCGCCGACCTCGAGCCCGACGACCTTGTCGACCTCGGCGTCTTTGGCGGTGAGGACGATGATCGGGACGGCACTGCGCGAGCGCACGTCGCGGCAGATGTCGAGCCCGCTGGGCCCCGGCATCATGATGTCGAGGATCAGCAGGTCGAAGGGGACGCCGTTGCCGAGCAGCGCCGCCGCCTCGTCGCCGTCGGCGGCGGGCGTGACTTCGAAGCCCTCCTGGGCCAGCGCGTAGCCGACCGAGTCGCGCACCGACGGCTCGTCGTCGGCGATCAGGATCCGGCCGCTGCTCATGCCACCGGGGTGGGGTTCGGTTTTGCGACGGGGAGGCGGACCCAGAAGGTGCTCCCCTCCCCCTCGACGGACTCGGCGCCGATGCGGCCGCCCATCACATCGACCATCCGCCCGGCGATCGCCAGGCCGAGGCCGAAGCCCTCCTGCTTGCGCGACTCGCTGCGGCGGTAGAACCGCTCGAAGACGCGCTCCAGCTCGGCTGCCGGGATCCCGGTGCCGGTGTCGATTACCTCCAAGATGACTTCCCCCTCGGTGTCGTGGCGGCCGCGAACGGTAACGGTGCCGGGCGGTGGCGTGTTCTTGAACGCGTTGGTGAGCAGGCCGATCATCACCTGCCGCAGCAGGGTCGGGTCGCCGGTGGCGGCCAGCTCGGACTCGACGTCGACGACGAGATCGATGTGGCGCGGCGCCTCGCAGGCGGCGACGACATCGCGGACCGCCAGCGGCACGTCGACCATTTCGCTCTCCGGCGCGCCCCGGGACTCGACCCGGGCCAGGGTCAGCAGCGACTGGGTCAGGCGGTTCATCCGCTCGGCGTCTTCGCCGAGGCGTTTGAGGAAGTGGTCGCGGGCCTGAGGGTCGTCTTTGGCGCCGCCTTGCAGCACCTCGATCGCGCCGGAGATCCCGGCCAGCGGGTTGCGCAGCTCGTGGGCGGCGTTGGAGACGAAATCGGCTTCGGCCAGCTCGTGGCGGAGCTCGTCGGTGCGGTCGCGCAGGACGGCGAGGACGGCGCGCTCGTCCGGGAGGGAGCGGGCGGTCATCGCGTAGGCGCGGTCGCCGATCCGCAGCGCCGGGTGCGAGGAGAAGCCGACATCGGCGGCGCGGTGCAGCAGCGGCAGGACAATTTCCGGCGGCTGGCCGGAGCTGTCGAGCAGGCGCGAGGCGGCGCTGTTGGAGAAGCGCACCGGACCTTCGTAGTCGACGACCATGACCACGTCGGTGAGGCCGTCGAAGATCGCCGCGAGCTTGTTGCGGTCGGCGGTCAGCACGCCGAAGCTCTCTTTCAGCGAGGCGCGCATCGAGTCGAGTGCCCGCGCCAGGTCGCCGATCTCGTCCGGCCCGGAGGTTTTCAGCGGCGCGTCGAAGGAGCCGCCGGCCATTTCCCCGGCCGCCCGGGCGAGGCCGACGACGCGGTGGGAGATCGCCACCGCGATCAGGAAGCCGGCGAGGACGCCGATGATCACCGCGGCGATCAGCGCCTGCTGGTTGTCGCCGAAGGTGTAGACGGCGGCAGCCGTGATCAGGCTGACGGCGGCGAAGGCGCCGGTCAGCCAGAGGCGCATGCCGATGCGCAGGGAGCCCGGGGGCGCCCCGGCCGGATTTTCGTCAGAGCTGCGCATGAAGATTTACTAACACAATCCTCTTGCGGCCGTCGAAAACGGCTTCCCCATGCCCACATGGGAGAATCGACCCGTGCGGACTCTCGTCTTCATTCCCGCCTGGAACGAGGCGGCCTCGGTCGCCTCGGTGATCGCCGACGTGCGCGAGGCGATTCCTGGGGCGGACATCCTCGTCGTCGACGACGGCTCCGGCGACGCCACCGCCGAGCGCGCGCGCGAGGCCGGAGCGCTGGTTGCCTCCCTGCCTTTCAACCAGGGCCTGGGGGCCGCCCTGCAGACCGGCTACCTCTACGCGCTGCGCAACGGCTACGACGCCTGCGCCCACCTCGATGCCGACGGCCAGCACCCGGCCGACGAGGTCGCCCGCCTGCTGGCCGAGGTGACCGCCGACCGGGCCGACCTGGTGATCGGCTCCCGCTACCACGAGGGCGCCGTCGCCGGCAGCGGCGACTACAAGGCGAGCTTCTCGCGGCAGATCGGGATCAGCGTCTTCCGCTTCTTCCTCACCCTCGCCACCCGCCAGCGCTTCACCGACACGACCAGCGGCATGCGCGCCGCCAACCGCCGGGTGATGGCGCTGTTCAGCCAGCACTACTCGCCCGACTTCGCGGAGATCGAGTCGCTGCAGCTGGCGGTGCGCCAGGGGCTGCGGGTCGAGGAGCTGCCGGTGCGGATGCTGGAGCGGGCCGGCGGCACCTCCTTCCTCACCCCGGTGCGCTCGGCCTTCTTCATCTTCAAGGGCCTGGTCGTCCTCCTCGTCGGCCAGTTCCGGCCGCGGCAGGCGGAGGCGGAGCGATGAGGTCGCTGGTGATGGCGGCGGCCGGGGACGCGCCCAGGTCCACCTCACCTCGCAGACGCGGATCGTCGCCGCGGTGATCGCCCTCTTCTTCATGCTGCTGATCCTCGACCTGATCCGCCGCGACCGGCTGCAGGAGCGCTACAGCGTGATCTGGTTCGTCGCCGGCCTGGGGATGCTCGCCGGCGCCGCCTTCCCCGGCCTGCTGGAGCTGGTCGCCGACGCGATGGGCGTCCGCAACACCAACGTCGCCCTCTTCTCGATCGTCCTCCTGCTGCTGCTCGGGCTGGCGCTCAACTTCAGCGTGATCATGTCCCGCCAGGCGGCGCAGATCACCCGCCTGGCGCAGGAGCGAGCAATCGAAAAGGCGTTGGCGGAAAAACAGACGGACGAGGCGCGGAACGGCGGCTCAGCCGGCCAGCAGGGCCTCAAGCCTGAAGAAAAGCGCTTCGAAGGCTAGCTCCTCGCTGACGTTCAGTTCGAGGCCGCGGCGGGTCTCCTGGACCAGCTCGGCGCCGCGACGCGCCTGCGCCGGGTCCAGCCCCTCGGCCTGCGCCCGCAGGCGATCGAGGCGGTCGCGGTTATAGACCACCTCCTCGGCTCCCGCGGCGACCGCGGCGAGGTCGCGCAGCCAGGCGGCGCAGAGCTCGAAGCCGAGTTCGAGGATCTCGGTGCGGCGGCGGCGGCCGGCCCGTTTGGCGGCGTCGCCGATCTCTTTGGCGCTGCGTTTGACCCCGGCCTTCGCTTCCTCTTCCAGCGCCTCGCGGGCCGCCGCTTCGGTGTCCTCGCCGGCGCCCTTGGCGTCGTCGAGCAGGGCTTTCCACGGGGCGCTCGCGGTCTCCCTATCGAGGGCGGCGGCGACGCAGCGCTCCGCCTCGGCCCGCAGCTGCCGGCCGCGCTCGCCGAGCAGCAGCCGCGCTCGCTCCAGGTCGCCGGCGGCGAGCCGCGCGGCGGCGGCAATCTCCTCGACGCCGGCCTCAGGGCGCTCCGCCGCCAGCTCCCGCCTCCAGCACCTCGGCCGGCAGCGGCGCGAACTCGATCGCCTGGCAGCGTGAGGCGACGGTCTCCAGCAGCCCCTCTCCCTCGGAGCTGAGCAGGATCAGGTGGACGAACCCGGGCGGCTCCTCGAGCGTCTTCAGCAGCGCGTTCTGGCTCTCGTCCCGCATCGCCTCCGCCGCCTCGACGACGAAGACCCGCTTACCACCTTCGAAGGGCCGGTAGGCGGCGGCGCGGATCACCCGCTCGCGCACCTCCTCGACCATGTGCTGGGCGCCGGTCGGGGCGAGCCAGACCAGGTCCGGGTGTGGCGAAGGGTCGAGCAGCGCGCGGCGGCGTGCGTCCTCGGGGTCGGCGGAAGCGGAGGCGATCAGCTCGGCCGCGAAGGCGCGCGCCGCCGCCCGCTTGCCGGAGCCGCGGGGGCCGCGGAAGAGGTAGGCGTGCGAGGGCTCGGCCGCCAGCGCCGCCTTCAGCGCGACCCGCGCCCGGGCCTGGTTCTCGGTCGCCTCAAGCAGCGCCGCGTCGCTCATTCACCGCTCCCAGCACCCGCTCGTGAACCTCCTCGACGCTGCCGCTCGCGTCGATGACGGCGACCCGGTCGCTGGCGATGACCGCGATCTCGTCGTAGGCGGTTGCGACCTCCTGCTGCAGGGCCAGCCCCTCCTGCTCGAAGCGATCCTCGCCGTCGGCGCGGCCGAGCCCGGTCTCGGGGTCGATCCGCAGCAGCAGCGTCAGGTCGGGCCAGAGCCCGTCGGTTGCCGTCTCGCAGAGGCCGATCACCTCTCCCACCCCGAGGCCGCGGGCGGCCCCCTGGTAGGCGACGCTCGAATCGGAGAAGCGATCGGCGACCACGGTCCGACCCTCCTCCAGCGCCGGCCGGATCACCCGCTCGGTGAGGTCGGCGCGCGCGGCGAGGAAGAGCATCAGCTCGGCCAGCGGCTCCAGCTCGACGGTCGGGTCGGCGAGCAGCTCGCGGATCCGCTCTGCCGCCTCGGTCCCGCCCGGCTCCCGGATCGCGACCGTCCCCTCCCCCAGCGCCTCGACCAGCAAGCGGGCCTGGGTGCTCTTACCTGAGCCGTCGACTCCCTCGAGGGAGATGAACAACGGCGGCGCCCTCAGCTTTTGGCGCCGGCTTTGGCGCGTTTGCGCCCGCGCGTCGCGGTGTCCGCTTTCGACGCTTTGACTTTCGATTTCTTCGGAGCCGCGTCCTCGTCGCCTTTCGGCGGCGCTTTCTTTTCCATCGCCGCTTTCGCCGCTTTGGCGGCTTCGCGCTCGGCCCGGCGTTTCTTCATCTCCTGCATCGACTCGCAGTCGTCGTTGAGGCAGAGGTTCCAGGGCCGGCCGCGGAACGGCTGAACTTTGAGGCGCGGGGTACGGTCGCAGATCGAGCAGCGTTCCTCGAGCCGGAAGACGTCGCCGCGCTGGGGCAGCGGGAAGGTCTGGTCGCAGGAGTCGGGGTCGTCGAGGACCCAACCGCTGCAGCCGACGAACCGTTTGCCCGATTTTTTCGCGCGGATGATCCGCAGCATGTTCGGCGAACCGTCCTCCTTGGTGCGGCCGGCTTCTTCGCAGACCTTGCAGGGACCGAGGATGCGGTCCTCGTCCATCCCTTTCCAGATCACTTTCGCCAGGTCTTCGCGGCTGGAGTCGATTTCGTCCCAGGTCTTGTGCAGGAGCTCGCGGCTCTCGCCGACGACCGTCCCCTTGGTCATCTCGCCGGCGGCGATCCGGTCCATCTCCGCCTCCAGCGTCGGCGGTCATCTCCGCGCGTCGCCATCGCCGGCACGTAGTTCTTGAAGCCCTCGTAGAGGGCGATTCCGGTCTCGGTCGGGATCGGCGGGTTGGCTGTAGACGTAGCCGCGGTCGAAGAGCTTCTGGATGATGTCGGCCCGGGTCGCTTTGGTGCCGAGGCCGCGCTCCTCCATCATCTCGATCAGTTTCGCCTGCGAGATCGCGGCCGGGCGGCTGGGTCTCCTTGTCGACGATCCAGGGGTCGCCGTCGAGCGGCAGCGACTGGCCCTCCTCCAGTTTCGGGATCTCCTCGTCGGCGGAGCGGGCGTAGGTGTAGATGCCGGCGTAGCCGGGGTCGACGACGACCGAGCCGCGGACGAAGTAGGTCTGGTCGCCGGCCTCGATGTCGGCCCGGGTCGACTCGGTGATCATCGGCGGGCTGAAGGTGGCGAGGAAGCGGCGGACGACGAGTTCGTAGACCCGTTTCTTCGGCCCCTCGAGGGCGCCCGGGTGGACCGCCTGGGTCGGGTAGATCGGCGGGTGGTCGGTGGTCTCTTTTTTGCCGCGGGTCGCTTTCAGCTCGCCGTCGAGCAGGCCGGAGGCGGCGGAGAACTCCTTGATCCGCACCAGCGAGGTGACCAGCTCGCGCACCGGCAGCGAGGACGGGTAGACCGTGTTGTCGGTGCGCGGGTAGGAGATGAACCCGTCCATATAGAGGTCCTCGGCGATCCGCATCGCGCTGGCAGGGGTGATGCCGAGGCGGCTGGAGGCGTCGGTGCTGAAGGCGGTGGTGTTGTAGGGAGTCGGCGGCTTGCGGGTGTTTTTCCGCGCCGTTACCGACTTCACCGTGCCGGGGCTGGAGGTGCCGGCGAGGGCGGCGTCGACCTCGGCGCGCTCCCAGAATTTGTCGATCGCTGTGGTGCGCCTCGAAGCTGCCGTCGGGGTGCTCGAACTTGGCGAACAGTTCCCAGAACGGTTTCGCGACGTGGGCGCGGCGCTCCATCTCGCGCTCGACGATCAGGCCCAGGGTCGGGCTCTGGACGCGGCCGACGGAGAGGAAGTTGGAGCCGAAGCGGCGGCTGGCGAGGGAGACTGCGCGGGTCAGGGTCGCACCCCAGAGCAGGTCGATGTCCTGGCGGGCGGCGCCGGCGTTGGCGAGCGGGTAGGAGAGCTGGTCGAGCTCGTTGAAAGCGCGGTCGATCTCCTCTTTGGTCAGCGCCGAGTAGCGGGCACGCTGGATCCGCAGGCTGCCGTCGGCGGTGCCCTCGCGGCTGCCGAGCGCCGGGTTGGAGTCGAGCATCTCCTCCAGGGCCTCGAGCCCGATCAGCTCGCCCTCGCGGTCGAAGTCGGTGGCGATCACCAGCTCGTCGGCCTCTTTGGCCAGTTTTTTGATCGCTTTGACGACGTTTTTGTCGGTCGGTTCCTTGATCAGTTCGGCGTCGATCAGGTCGTGCAGGTCCGTCTTCTGCCAGTTCGAGTAGCCCTCGGGGAAGGCCGGGCCGAGCACGTGGCCCTTGAGGCCGACCGTCATGTGCTCGTCGCCTTCGGCGTCCTTCCAGGTGTAGAAGGGGACTTTGAAGGTTTTGTCAGCGCTGTTGGAGCCGTTGCTCAGGGCTTCGGCGATCTTCAGGGCGCTGTTGTTCTTCTCGGTGACGATCAGTCGCATGGGGCGGCGAGGGTAGCAGGGGTCTGCGGCTGCCCTGGGTAGGATCGTCCCTCAGATGCGGTCTCTCGTCACCGGCGGCGCCGGGTTCATCGGCTCGAATCTGGTCGACGCCCTGCTCGCGGGCGGCGACGAGGTGACGGTGGTCGACGACCTCTCGACCGGCCGCCGCGGCAACCTCGAGGGCGCCCTCGCCGCCGGGGCCGAGCTGGTCGAGCTGGACATCCGCGACGGCGAAGCGCTGACCCGGCTGGCCGCCGAGAAGCGGCCCGAGCGGATCTTCCACCTCGCCGCCCAGATCGACGTGCGCAAGTCCCTCGCCGACCCCTTCTTCGACGCTGCGGTCAATGTCGGCGGCACCGCCAACGTCCTCGATGCCGCCCGCGGCTGCGATTGCGGCCGGATCGTCTTCGTCTCCACCGGCGGCGCCATCTATGGCGAGGGCGAGGGACAGCAGCTGCCGCTCGCCGAGGACGCGCCGATCGCGCCGCTCGCCGCCTACGGCCAGAGCAAGTACGCAGCCGAGGGATACCTGGCGCTGTACGAGCGGCTCTATGGGCTCTCGGGGATCTCGCTACGCCTCGGCAACGTCTACGGCCCGCGCCAGGACCCCCTCGGCGAGGCCGGGGTGATCGCGATCTTCTGCGGGGTGCTGCGCGAGGGCGGACGCCCGACGGTCTTCGGCGACGGCAGCCAGACCCGCGACTACATATATGTGGGCGATGTGGTCGCCGCCGCGCTCGCCGCCGCCGCCTCCGACGTCGTCGGCCCGGTCAACATCGGCACCGGGCGGGAGACGAGCGTGATCGAGCTGGTCGACGCCCTGCGCGAGCTCGGTGGCCGCGAGGACTTCGAAGCCGAGCTGGCACCGGCCCGCCCCGGCGAGGTGCAGCGCATCACCCTCGACGCCTCCCGCGCCGAACGCGAGCTGGGCTGGCGCGCGGAGACGGGTCTCGAGGACGGCCTGCGCCTCACCCTCGACTCCCTGTGACCCCAGGTCGCTAGCCTTCGTCCCGATGCCAGCCCAGGCCTACGCCGGCAAGGAGTGCGTCTGCCAGTTCCGCAAAGGGATCTGCGACCAGTCGTGCGTGCGGGACATGCTGGAGACGCCCTTCTACATCGCCTGCCTGAAACTGAAAGGGCGGCGCTGCGTGGTGGTCGGCGGCGGCGACATCGGCCTCGAGAAGGTCGAGGGGCTGCTCGCCTGCGACGCCGACGTCACCCTGATCGCCCCGGTCGCCCACCCCGAGCTGGAGAGCCTCGCGAGCGAGGGCTCGATCGAGTGGGAGAAGCGCGCCTACGCCGGCGCCGATGACCTCGAGGGCGTCTTCATGGTGATCGCCTGCACCGACGACACCGACGTCAACATCGCCGTCTTCGACGATGCCGAGCGGCGGGCGATGCTGGTCAACATCGTCGACGTCCCCCCGCTCTGCAACTTCATCCTGCCGGCGATCGTCCGCACCGGGCCGCTGGCGATCGCGATCTCGACCGCCGGCGCCTCGCCGGCGCTGGCGAAGCGGATGAAGCGCGAAGTCTCGGAGCTGTTCGGCGAGGAGTTCGCGCGCCTGGCGGTGATCCTCAACGACGCCCGCGGCTGGGCGAAGGGGACGCTGCCGACCTACCAGGACCGCAAGGAGTTCTTCGAGGGGATCGTCAACGGCGACACCGACCCGATCGTGCTGCTGCGCGAGGGCAACGAGGCGGCGGTGCTGGCGATCGTCGAGTCCGCCAAAGAGCGGGCCGCGGCCGCTCTCGCCTGAGCGCCTCGTATTCGACGCCGCAGGCCGAAGCGCGGACCTGCTCCAGCATCGCCCGCAGCTCTTCCGCCTGCTCGACGCTGAGGTTGGCGCTGAAGGCGATGGCCAGCTCGGCCCGCACCAGCGGGCGCATCTCCGCCAGCAGCTCGACCCCGGCGGGCAGCAGGGTCGCGTAGCTGACCCGGCGATCGGTCTCGCAGAAGGTCCGCTCCAGCAGGCCGGCCTTGATCAGCCGGTCGACCAGCTTGGTCAGGCCGCCGCGGGTGATCACCAGCGCCTCGGCCAGGTCCCCCATCTTCAGCCGCTGCTCGGGGGCGCGGTCGAGCGTCGCCAGCACCTCGAACCAGGGCAGCGGCGGCAGCTCGGCGGCGATCAGGGCCTCCTGCAGGCGGCCGGTGACGGCGGTGTGGGTCTGCGAGATCGCGATCCACGCCTCGCGGTGAGGATCGAAATCCGTCCCCTGCTGCTCGGCGACTACGGCGGTCTGCTCACTCATATGGGCATCTTCCCACAAGATTGTTGATCTGACAATAGTTGACATGTAAATCTTCTCTGCTACGATTGTTTCCAAGTCAATAATTTTCAGATCAACAATCTTCAGAAGGAGCCACGATGAGCACCGAGACGATCAAGCAGCAGGAGATTCCAGCCGGCACCTGGGCGGTGGACCCGGTCCACTCCTCGATCGGCTTCGCCGTCACCCATAACGGCGTCACCACCTTCCGCAGCGGCTTCGAGCGCTACGACGCCCGCCTCAGCGGTGGCGAGCAGCCGCGGCTCGAGGGCACGGTCGAGGTCGAGAGCATCGCGATCGACGAGGAGATGCTGAAGGGCCACCTCCTCTCCCCCGAGTTCTTCGATACCCAGCGCTTCCCGCAGCTGCGCTTCGCCTCCAGCGAGCTCAGCGTCGGCGAGGACGGCAGCGCCCGGGTCGTCGGCGACCTCGAGATCCGCGGCGAGACCCGCAAGGTCGAGGCCGCCGGCCGCTTCGCCCACCTCGGCGAGGACTCCCAGGGCAACGCCCGCGTCGGCCTCTCGATCGAGGCCACCGTCGACCGGCGCGACTTCGGTCTCGACTGGCAGGCCCAGCTGCCGAGCGGCGGCGAGGTCCTCGAGTACGCGGTGACGATCGCCGTCGAGCTCGAGCTCGTCGCCGAGGAGGCCTAGTCATGCGGGTCCTCGGCATAACCGGAAGCCTGCGCCGGGACTCCTACAACCACGCCCTGCTGCGGGAGGCCGCCGAGCGGCTTCCCGCCGGGGCGGAGCTGATCGAGTTTGAGCGGCTGAGCGAGATCCCGCCCTACGACGCCGACCTCGAGACCGAGGCGACGCCGGCGGCGGTGGCCGAGCTGCGGCAGGCGATGCGCGAGGCCGACGCGGTGATCATCGCCACCCCCGAGTACAACCACTCGATCCCCGGGGTGCTGAAGAACGCCCTCGACTGGGCCTCCCGCCCCGCCGGCCAGAGCGCCCTGACGGGCAAGCCGGCGGCGGTGGTCGGCGCCTCGACCGGGATGTTCGGCGCCGTCTGGGCCCAGGCCGAGACCCGCAAAGTCCTCAGCGCCCTCGGCGGCCGCGTCGTCCAGGAGGAGCTACCGGTCGCCCACGCTGCAGACCTCTACCGCAACGGCCACCTCGACCTCTCCCCCGAGCAGTCCCACCAGCTGGAGGAGATCCTGGCGACGCTGGTCTCCGAAGCAGAGCAGCTGCGCGAACTGGTCCCCGCAGCGGCCTGAGCCGACGCCGCTAGGCGTGTGGCAGGGCGAAGAAGGCGACTGCCGAGAAGTGGGCGATCGCGGCGGCGATCACCAGCAGGTGGAAGATCTCGTGGTAGCCGAAGATCGCCGGGCTGGGATTGGGGCGCTGGACCGCGTAGACGACGGCGCCGGCGGTGTAGAGGAGGCCGCCGGCGGCGACCAGCAGGGTGCCGGCGACGCCCAGCGAGGTCCACATCTCGGGGAAGGCGACGACCGCGACCCAGCCGAGCGAGAGGTAGATCAGGGCCGAGGCCCATTTCGGGTGGTCGATCCAGATCATCTCGACGATCGCCCCGGCGATCGCCCCGATCCAGACCACGGCGAGGATCGCCATCGCCAGGGTCCCGTTGAGGACCAACAGCGCGAAGGGCGTGTAGGTGCCGGCGATGAGGAAGAAGATCATCGAGTGATCCAGCCGCCGCATCCACTGGCGGACCGACGGTCGCTTCCAGTTGACGCGGTGGTAGAGGGCGCTGGTCCCGAACAGGGCCGAGAGGCTGAGCGCGTAGATCGCGACGGCGAGGGTGGCCTTCGGGGTTTCGGCGAGGACGATCAGCGCCGTCCCGAAGCCGAGTGACATGAAGAAGGCCCACTCATGGGAGACGCCGCGGAGCTTCGGCTTGACCGCGGCGAACGCCTCGGCAGTCGCCTCTTTGGCGGCGGTGGCGCGATCTCCGACGGCCTCTTTGGCCGCAGTCGCACGCTCGCCCATCGCCTCTTTCGCGGCGCTGGCCCGATCCCCCATCGCTTCTTTGGCGGTCATTGCCCGCTCGCCCATCCGCTCCGCGCCCTTGCGCAGCTCTTCCGCCATAGGAGGAGGCTACCCGGAACTTAGTGCCGATATTGGGGACTTGACACAATTGGGAGAAGAAGTCGGCGGCCTCGGAACTCCTTATTTGCGCCTTTTGAGACTTTTTCCGTCCTGCCGGTTAGCGATCCTGCGTAGTTACCCCTGAAAGTCGCTGCGAGAGGAGAAGTTTGATGTCCAAGACCGCCATTGCCAGTCCGAAAAACGGTCTGCAGGGCCTCTCTGTCGAACGCCGATTTTCGACGCCCGGGGTGCATCCTTTCGACCAGATCGAGTGGGAGCTCCGCGATGCGGTGATCGGCAATCCCGAGAGCCCGGCCTTCGAGCAGCGCGGGGTCGAGTTCCCGGTTACCTGGTCGCAGAACGCGACCAACATCGTCGCCCAGAAGTACTTCCGCGGCCAGATGGGCAGCCCTGAGCGCGAGAGCTCGGTCAAACAGATGATCGGCCGCGTCGCCGGCACGATCGCCGGCTGGGGGCGCGAGGGCGGCTACTTCGCCTCCGAGGAGGACGCCGACGCCTTCGAGATGGAGCTGACCGCGATCCTGCTCAACCAGAAGGCGGCCTTCAACTCGCCGGTCTGGTTCAACGTCGGCTTCGAGGAGACGCCGCAGTGCTCGGCCTGCTTCATCTTGAGCGTCGAGGACACGATGGAGTCGATCCTCGATTGGAACACCAAGGAGGGCAAGATCTTCCGCGGCGGCTCCGGCTCGGGCATCAACCTCTCCAACATCCGCGGCTCGGTCGAGCAGCTCTCCAAGGGCGGCACCGCCAGCGGCCCGGTCAGCTTCATGCGCGGCGCCGACGCCTGGGCCGGGACGATCAAGTCCGGCGGCAAGACCCGCCGCGCGGCGAAGATGGTCGTCCTCAACGTCGACCACCCGGACATCGAGCACTTCATCTGGTGCAAGGCCGACGAGGAGAAGAAGGCTGAAGCGTTGCGCGAGGCCGGCTTCGACATGTCAATCGACGGCGAGGGCTTCACCTCGATCCAGTACCAGAACGCCAACAACTCGGTGCGGGTCACCGACGACTTCATGGAGGCGGTCGAGGCCGGCGAGGACTGGGAGCTAAAGGCACGAAACGACGGCTCCACCACGAAAACTCTTGACGCGCGCGACCTGATGAACCAGATCGCCGACGCCGCCTGGCGCTGCGCCGATCCCGGCGTCCAATACGACACGATCATCAACCGCTGGCACACCTGCCCCGAGTCGGGCCGGATCAACGCCTCCAACCCCTGCAGCGAGTACATGCACGTCGACGACTCGGCCTGCAACCTCGCCTCGCTCAACCTGATGAAGTTCCGCCGCGAGGACGGCAGCTTCGACACGGCCGAATTCGAGCACGCGGTCGACATCGTCTTCCTCGCCCAGGAGATCGTCGTCGGCTTCTCCAGCTACCCGACCGAGGGGATCGCCGAGAACGCCAACAAGTTCCGCCAGCTGGGGCTCGGCTACGCCAACCTCGGCGCTCTGCTGATGTCCGACGGCCTCCCCTACGACTCCGACGCGGGCCGCAACGTCGCCGCCGCGATCACGGCGCTGATGACCGGCCGCGCCTACCGCCAGTCGGCGCTGATCGCCGCCGGAGCGACCGGGCCCTACGAGGAGTACGAGCGCAACCGCGAGCCGCACAACGGCGTCATGCGGATGCACCGCGACGCCTCCTACGAGGTCGACGCGACCGGGATCAAGGGCGAGCTGCTCGAGGCCGCCCAGCGGGCCTGGGACGAAGCGGTCGAGCTCGGCGAGGAGCACGGCTACCGCAACGCGCAGGCGACGGTGCTGGCCCCGACCGGGACGATCAGCTTCCTGATGGACTGCGACACGACCGGGATCGAGCCCGACTTCTCGCTGGTCAAGTTCAAGGAGCTGGTCGGCGGCGGGCAGATGACGATCGCCAACCGCTCGGTGCCGCTGGCGCTGCAGACGCTCGGCTACTCGGAGGCGGAGATCGACCAGATCGCCGCCCACATCACCGAGAAGAACACGATCGTCGGCGCGCCGGGGCTGAAGGACGAGCACCTGCCGGTCTTCGACGTCGCGGTCGGCGAGCGGGCGATCTCCCACACCGGCCACATCGACATGATGGCGGCGACCCAGCCGTTCATCTCCGGGGCGATCTCGAAGACGGTCAACCTGCCGCAGACGGCCACGGTCGAGGACATCGCCGACGCCTACACCCGCGGCTGGAAGGGCGGCCTCAAGGCGCTGGCGATCTACCGCGACGGCTCGAAGACGGCGCAGGCGCTGCGCACCGACGCCCAGGACGAAAAGGACGCCGAGGCCGAGGTGGAGATGTCCCAGCCGGTGCGCAAGAAGATGCCGCGCGAGCGCGAATCGATCACCCACAAGTTCAACGATCGCCGGCCATGAGGGCTACATCACCGCCGGCAAATACGAGGACGGGACCGTGGGCGAGATCTTCCTCACCGACATCGGCAAGGAGGGCTCGACGATGCGCGGGCTGCTCAACGCCTTCGCCACCGCGATCTCCCTCGGCCTCCAGTACGGGGTGCCGCTGGAGACCTTCGTGCGCAAGTTCAGCTACATGCGCTTCGATCCGGAGGGGATGACGCAGAACCCGGAGATCCCGTTCGCCAAATCGCTGCCGGACTACATCATGCGCTGGGTCGCGAGCCGCTTCGTCGAGGACACCGAAACCCTCGAGGAACTGGGGATCATGACCCAGGAGGTGCGGAGCAAGAAGGAAGCCGAGACCGCCCAGCTGGGCCTCGGAGTCCCGACCGACACCGCCGGCCCCGCCAACGGCAACGGCCACTCGAAGCCGAGCGCCCCGGCCCCGGCCGCTTCGGCCCTGACCGAAACCCCCCCGGTCCGCCCGGCGAAGATGCAGGGCCTCGAGCTCGGCCCCGCCTGCGAGCAGTGCGGCGGCATGATGCAGCGCACGGGCAGTTGCTACACGTGCTCCAGCTGCGGCAACAACACCGGCTGCGGCTGAGCCCAGATCCAAAGCGATAGGCAGCGGTGAACGTTCAGCAGAGCAGGAGCTGGGGTGCGCGCGACGCGGTGATCGCGGCGGGGACGGTCGCGGCGCTGCTCTTTGTCCTGGTCGATCTGACCGGGTCGGACATCGACGCGCACGCTTCCCGGGTGGGAAGCATCGCGCTGGAGATGCTGCTGTTCACCGTCCTCGGATCGGCCGGGGTCGCGCTCGCCCACTGGCAACCGCGCTTTGCTCTGTTTGGCGCCACGACCGCGACCCTCTCGCTGCTCGCCTTCGGCGCCACCGCCGTCCTCACCTGGGACAGCGGCTCCTTCCTCTTTGGATTCGGGGTCGGCGGGGAGGCTAGGAACGTCGCCGGGATCACCGACCTGCTCGCCATCTCCACCGCGGCAATCTGCGTGCTGCTGGGGACGACACGGATCGGCGAGGACGGCGGCACCAAACTGGTCCGGGTCGCCGCGATCGGCTCCCTGGCGATCCTGGTCGCCCTGGCGATACTCCAGATCCTTGTTCACGACGTCGAAATCGGCCCCCGGGCCTACGCGATCTTCGCGACCGTCTACGTCGCCGCCACCGCCGTTCTCCTCACCCTCCGCCTTCTCCCCCTGGCGGAGGATTCCTAGGGCTACAGCGGCGGCCTGCGGTCAGCCGAGAACTACCTCGGCGTCGTGCCGGGGGGTCTCCGTGATCGCGCGGCGGAAGGGGCGCTCGGAGGCGGGGTTGGCCGGGAGGACCTCGTGGCGGCGGACCAGCTCGCGGAGGACGACGGCCATCTCGAACTGGGCGAAGGAGGCGCCGAGGCAGCGGCGGACGCCGCCGCCGAAGGGGATCCAGGTGTAGGTGCCAGGAGGGTTGTCGAGGAAGCGCTCGGGGATGAAGCGGTCCGGGTCGGGATAGATGTTCGGGTCGCGGTGGATCAGGTGGATGCAGGGGGTGACGCCGGCGCCGGCGGGCAGCTCGTAGCCGCCCAGCTCGACCGCCTCGGTCAGTTTGCGGACGACGATCACGATCACCGGCCGCAGCCGCAGCGTCTCCTGGATCGTCGCCGTCAGGTACTCCTCTTCGCCGTCGGCGACCTCGGCCCGCAGCCGTTCCAGCTTCTCCGGGTGGCGGGTCAGCCGCTCCATCGCCCAGGAGAGAGCGGTCGCCGTCGTCTCGTGGCCGGCGACCAGCAGGGTCAGCAGCTCGTCGCGGATCTCGGCGTCGCTCATCGGGCTGCCGTCCTCGTGGCGGGCCTGGAGCATCAACGAGAGGACGTCGTCGCGCTCGGCCAGATCCTCCGCGTCGCGCCGCTCGCCGATCTCGCGGGCGATCAGCGCGTCGACCCGCGCGACCCGGCGGCGGAAGGCGGGGATCATGTTGACCCGGTCGGGGCCGACCATCAGCACCGGCAGCAGCACCCGCGGGTTGGTCGTCAGGTCGAGGAAGTCCCGCAGCGCCTCGCGCAGCGGCTCCATCCGCTCGCCGTCGTGGACGCCAAAGACGGTCTCGAGGATGATCTCGAGCGTGATCGCCTGCATCCGCGGCCGCAGCTTGTAGGGGACGCCGGTCGGCCAGCTCTCGATCTCGCGGGCGGCGATCTCGGCCATCTTCTCGCCGTAGGCCTGCATCCGCTCGCCGTGGAAGGGCGGCAGCAACAGCTTGCGCTGGCTCATGTGGGGCTTCTCGTCGAGGACGAGGACCGAGTTGTCGCCGAGGATCGGGCGCAGAATCTGGTTGCCCTCGCCGGCGTGGAAGACCTTCGGGTCGCCGGTGAAGACCTGTTTCACCAGCTCCGGGTCGGCGAGCACGACCCAGTCGCCTTCGTAGGCGATCTTGATCGAGAACATCGGGCCGAAGCGGGCCCGGCTCTGCTCGAGGAACCACTGCGCCTGGCGCGACCAGATCGCGGTCTGCAGCGCCCGCGGCATCCGCGGCCCCGGCGGCAGGCCCTTGATCGGGGCGGCACCGGGACCGTTAATCGCTGCCCGTGCCTTCGCCGCCGCCTCCATGACTTTGAGCCTACTCGCACGAATGCACGATCTTGTGTGACTTTCGTACGGCTATAGCCTGAGCGCGTGGCCACCCTCCCCCGCCTCCCGCCCGCGGCCGAGCATCGCGTGCTCAAGGCCGTCTGCGGGCTGCCGCCGCGCCTGCTGCGGCTGCTGTTCGGCCGGCCGGTGGAGGTCGACGGGCAGATGCTGGCGCCGGACATCCAGGCGCTGCTGGCGATGGCCAGGCTGGCCGGCAGCGAGAGCTTCACCGATGCCACTTCGGTGGACGCAGCGCGGGCGCACCGCCGGCTGGAGGCGGAGATCGTCGCCGAGCGGCCGCGGCTGGAGATGGCACGGGTCTCTTCGCTGCAGCTCCCCGGCCCGGCCGGACCGCTCGCCGCCCGCCTCTACGTCCCCCACGGCGCCGCCGAGCCCGGCCCGCTGCTCGTCTACTACCACGGCGGCGGCTGGGTGATCGGCGACCTCGAGACCCACGACGCCCCCTGCCGCTTCCTCGCCGCCAACAGCGGCGTGCGGGTGCTGGCGATCGACTACCGCCTCGCCCCCGAGCACCCCTTTCCGGCGGCGGCCGAAGACGCCCACGCTGCCTACGCGTGGGTGGCGGCGAACGCTGCGGAGCTGGGCGCCGACCCGGCCCGGATCGCCGTCGGCGGCGACAGCGCCGGCGCCAACCTCGCCGCCGTCGCCTCGCTGCTTGCCCGCGACGCGGGGCTGCCGGTGCCGGCGATGCAGCTGCTGATCTACCCGGTCACCGTCGCCGACGAGGAGCTGCCCTCGCGGCACATCTGCGGCGACGGCTTCCTGCTGACCCGGCCGGACATGGACTTCTTCGAGGACAACTACCTGCCGGCGGGCGCCGACCGCAGCGACCCGCGGATCTCGATCCTCCGCGCCGACGACCTCGGCGGCCTGCCGCCCGCCTACCTGGCGATCGCCGGCTTCGACCCGCTGCGGGACGAGGGCGTCGCTTTCGCCAGGCGCCTCGAGGAAGCCGGCGTGCCGGTCTCCCTGCGCCTCCATCCCGGCCTCGTCCACACCTTCGCCAACCTGACCGCGATCTGCCCCTCGGCCCGCCAGGCGATGCTGGAAGCTGTCGGAGCGCTGCGAATGGGGCTGGCCGCCTGAGGGCGGCTACTCGTACTGCAGGGACTGCAGCACGTCGAGGCGCGAGGCGCGGCGGGCCGGCTGGATCGCCGCCAGGACGCCGGCCAGCCCGGCGATGATCAGGATCAGGATCAGCGAGCCGACCGGGTAGGAGAGCGTGAAGCCTTCGTCCTTCAACGGCTGGGCGATCAGGGTCGCGAAGATCAATCCGAGGACGAGACCGAGGATGCCTCCGATCAGCGCCGTGATCACCGCCTCGTAGCGGATCATCCGCCGCACCTGGCGCCGCGACATCCCGATCGCCCGCAGCATCCCCAGCTCGCGGGTGCGTTCGTGGATCGAAAGCGCCAGCGTGTTGGCGATCCCGAAGAGCGAAATCAGGACCGCGAAGGCGAGCAGCGCGTAGACCAGCGCCACCAGTTGGTTGATCTGCTCTTCGCGGTTTTCCTTAAGTTCCTGTTGGTCGAGGACTTCGGCAACCGGGTAGGCGGCTTCGACCTTTTTCGTCAGCAGCGCCTGCACTTGACCGGCATCCGCTCCGTCTTCGACCTTGACGTAGTCGGTCAGGTCCTGGGTCTGGCGAAAGTCGCGCGCCATCACCTTCTGGGTGACGAGGACGCTGCCGAGGACGCCCAGCTTGGCGTCGAATTCGCCGACGACCCGGAGGATCGGCGTGGCCAGGGTCTGGGTCAGGAGTTGGAAGTGGTCGCCGACCTCGAGGCCGTGCTTGGCGGCGAAGTCGTCGGAGACGATCGCCTCCTTGTCGCTGAGGTTGCGCAGCGCGCTCGGCCCGCCCTGCTTCCATTCGATGTTCACCGCCTGGCCGATGTCGGGGGAGGGCGCGTTCACCCGCGTCGTCGCCCCCGGCCGACGACCTTCGACCAGCTTCGCTTCCGCTCCTCGAATCGTCGCCACCAGTTCGACGCCGGGCACCCGCGCGGCCGCTTTCGCGGCCCCGTTCGGGATCGGTGAGAAGCCGTCGGTGTTCTGGATGATCAGCCCGCCGGCGAAGTTTTCGTCGACGACCTGGGCGACGGTGCTCTTCAGGCCGGCGGCGAAGACGGTGACGAAGGCAACCAGGGCGACGCCGATCATCAGCGCTGCGGCGGTAACCGCGGTGCGGCTCGGGTTGCGCTGCGCGTTCTCGCGGGCGAGGCGGCCGGTGAGGCGCCGCAGACGCTCCAGCGGCCACCCGGCGACGACCGCCAGCGGGGGAACGAGGCGGGGGCTGAAGAGAGAGACGGCGAAGACGACCGCCACTGCCCCGGCCCCCATCAATCCGGCGCGGGTGCCGGCGCTGCCGCTGCCGAAGAGGCCGAACAGAACCATCCCCAGGCCGGCCACGCCGAGCAGCACCGAGATCGCCAGGTAAACCAGGCGCCGCTTGCGGGTCGGGGTCGGCCGGAACGAGTGAAGTGCGGCGATCGGCGGCACCCGGGTCGAGCGCAATGCCGGCACCAAGGAGGAGACGAGGGTGACGAGGACGCCGACGAGGAGCGAAACGACCACCGTGCGCGACTCGAGCACCAAGCCGGTGGTCGGCAGGTCGATCCCGAAGGCGACGAAGAGCGCGTTGATCGCCTTGGCGATCAGGAAGCCGCCCGCGATGCCCAGCAATGCTCCCAACAGACCGATCGCCGCGGACTCGACCATCACCGTGGTGAGGATCTGCCGTCTCGATGCACCCAGCGTGCGCAGCATCCCGAACTCGCTGATCCGCTGGGCGACGGTGATCGAGAAGGTGTTGAAGATCAGGAACGAGCCGACGAAAACGGCGATGAAGCCGAAGACGAGGAGGAAGATGCGCAGGAAGCCGAGGTCGTCCTGGATTTCTTCCGAGGAGCGGTCGGCGTTTTCCTGTCCCGTCTCAACCCTGATCCCCGCCGGCATCTCTTTCGCAATCCGGCGTTTCAGCGTCTCCTCCGATACCCCCTTGTCGGCAGCGACCGAGATCTGGTCGAAGCGGCCCTGCTTGTGGGTGAGGCGCTGGGCGACCGGCAGCGTCACCTGGGCGATGCTGGCGCCGCCGAAGGAGGCTCCGCCGCTGCCCAACTGGGTGAGACCGACGAGCCGGAAGGTCTCGAGGTTCCCCTGGCTGATCAACTTGATCTTGTCCCCGAGCTTCAGGTCGGCGTCGTCGGCAGTCGCCTTCTGGAGCGAGGCTTCTCCGGGGCCGCGGGGAATGTGGCCTTCGAGATAGGTGAGCGACTCGAGATTCTCGGGGAGAGTCGAGGAGATGAACTTCGGCGAGAATTTGTTGCCGATCTTCTCGTTGTCGGCGGTGAAGAAGGCGCCGAGGCTGAAGATCGCTCCCGCCGCTTCACGTACACCTGGGGTCCGCTCCACCCTCGGCAGCAGGGAAGCGCTGATCGTCGGCGTTTCGCCGTTTTCCTGTTCGACCGGGTTTTCAGCGCTGATGACGACGCTGGTTCCCTGCAACGACTCTTCGAAGATTTCGTCGAAGGCGGCGAAGATCGTGTCGGTGAGGACAAACGAGCCGGCGACGAAGGCGACGCCGAGGAAGACGGCGAAGCTCGTCAGCAGGGCCCGGACCTTGCGAGCCCAGAGGCTCTTGAGGCCGAGGCTAGTCAAGCCGCTTCTGCAGCTCGATCACGTCGTCGGCCGAGCCGGGGGCGGCGTCGCTGACGATCTTCCCGTCCTGCAGCGTGATCAGCCGGTCGGCGTGGGCGGCGGCGACCGGGTCGTGGGTGACCATCACCACCGTCTGGCCGAAATCGTCGACCGCCTGGCGCAGCAGCTGCATGACGTCGGCGCTGGCCTTGGAGTCGAGGTTGCCGGTCGGCTCGTCGGCGAAGACGACGGCCGGTTTGCTGACCAGGGCGCGGGCGACGGCGACGCGCTGCTGCTGGCCGCCGGATAGCTCCGCGGGACGGTGGGTGCGGCGGTCCTCGAGGCCGACGGTGCGGATCAGCTGGTCGACCCAGGCCTGGTCTGGCTTGCGGCCGGCGATCGAGAGCGGCAGGACCAGGTTCTCCTCGGCGGTGAGGACCGGCAGCAGGTTGAAGAACTGGAAGACGAAGCCGAACTTGTCGCGGCGCAGCTCGGTCAGCTCGCCGTCGTCGAGGCCGGTGATCTCGACTCCGTCGAGCTCGACCTGGCCCGAGGTCGGCTTGTCGAGGCCGGCGAGGATGTGCATCAGGGTCGACTTGCCGGAGCCCGAAGGGCCCATGATCGCGGTGAAGCGGTCGCGCTCGAAGCCGGTGGTGACGCCGTCGAGCGCATCGACGGCGGTGTCCCCCTCGCCGTAGCGGCGGTGGATGTCGGTGGCGACGACGACTGGTCCGTTGGCGCTCACTGGGGCTCACGGTATCGATATAGCCTGCGCGGGTGCCCCTCGCTGACCGCTTCGACGGATTCCTGATCGACCTCGACGGGGTGGTCTGGATCGGGCGCGAGCCGGTGCCGGGGGCGGCGGAGACGCTGGCGGCGCTGCTGGAGGCCGGCAAGGGCCTTGTCTTCGTCACCAACAACCCCGGCAAGCACCCTGCCGCCTACGCGGAGCGGCTGGGAGAGCTGGGGGTCGCGGTCGGCCCCGAGCGGATCGTCACCGCCGGGACGGCGGTCGCGCGCCTCGCCGGCGAAGCGGCCGGAGCAGGCGGCGGCGCCTTCGTGATCGGCGGCCCGGCGCTGAAGGAGATGGTGGCCGCGACCGGCGCCCGGGTCCTGGAGGGAGACGAGGCGCGCGAGGCCGACGTCGTCGTCGTCTCCGGCCACCGCGGCTTCGACTACGCCGAGCTGGCGACCGCGAAGCGCGCCCTCGACGGCGGCGCCGCCCTCCTCGCCACCAGCCACGACCCGACGATGCCCTACCCCGGCGGCGAGCTGCCAGGGACGGGGGCGGTCCTCGCCGCGGTCGAGACCGCCTCCGGCCGGCGGGCGGAGATCGCCGGCAAGCCCGAGCGCCACATGTTCGAGATGGCGCGCGAGGCGCTCGCCCGTTCCTTCCCGGGGGACGACAACGAAAAGGAACAGGCGAGTGGGCCGGTGGCGATGGTCGGCGACCGGCTCAGCTCCGACATCGCCGGCGGCGCCCGCGCCGGCCTGGAGACGATCCTCGTCCTCAGCGGCACCACCACGCGCGAGCAGGCCGCGGCCGCCGAGCCGGCGCCCGACTTCGTGCTCGACGACCTCAGCGGCCTGCTGGCGTGAGCGCCGCCGCGCCGGCAGCCGCGAAGGGCGGCCAACGCCCGGGGGCGAGCTTCGCCGGGATCTTCGCCGTCACCTTCTGCGGCCTCGTCGGCGTCGGCTCGGTGCTGCCGGTCCTGCCCCGCTACATCCACGGCCCGCTCGATTCCGGCGACCTCGCGGTCGGGATCGTGATCGGCGCCTACGCGGTAACCGGGCTGCTGCTGCGGCCGGTCGCCGGGCGGATCGCCGACACGCGCGGGCGCAAGCCGACGGTGATCGCCGGGGCGCTGCTGGTGGCTCTCAGCGGCTTCCTCTACCTGCCCAGCATCGGGATCGCGGGACTGATCGTCGCCCGCCTGATTCTCGGCGCCGGCGAGGGCGCCGTCTACACCGCCGGCTCAGCCTGGATCGTCGACCTGGCGCCGGAGGAACGGCGCGGCCGGGTGCTCGGGCTCTACGGGCTCGCCGTCTGGGGCGGGCTCAGCGTCGGGCCGCTGCTCGGCGAGGTCCTGCTCGACGTCGGCAGCTATGACCTTGTCTTCGTCGTCGCCGGGGCGCTGCCGGTGCTCGGCGCCCTGATCGCGCTCAGCGCCCGCGACCCCTTCGTCCCCCTCGCCCACGCCGAGCCGCACCCGCTGATCGCGCCGGAGGCGGTCGGCCCCGGCTTCGCGGTCGGCCTCGCCTCGTTCGGCTACGCGGCGGTCGCCACCTTCATCGTCCTCCACCTGGAAGCGCGCGGGGTCGGCCACGGGGCCACCGTCTTCGCCGCCTTCGCGGCGATGATCGTCCTCACCCGGATCGTCTTCGGCGACCTGCCGGACCGGATGGGCGCCGCCCCGGTGGCGATCGCGGCAACCGTCGGCGAGGCGGTCGGGCTGCTGCTGATCGCCGTCGCCCACAGCCTCCCCGTCGCCCTGGTCGGCGGCGTGGCGATGGGCGCCGCTTTCGCCCTGCTCAACCCGTCGCTGATGCTGATCGCCCTCGGCCGGGTCTCGCAGCAGGCGCGCGGGGCGGCGATGGGGACCTACACCGCCTTCTTCGACGCCGGGGTCGGGCTGGGGGCGCCGATCGCCGGCCTGGTCGCCGCCCTGACCAACTACGAGGGCGCCTTCATCTTCGCCGCCGCCGTCTGCCTCGCCTCGGCGCTGATGATCCTCATCCGCCTGCACCCGGGGCGGGTGGGATCGCCTCCTACCGCTCGCTGATCAGCAGCGTCTGCAGGGCGCGGCCGATCCGGCCGTGCTCGTCGAAGAGGGTCGACTCGGCGGTGCCGACGCCGCTGTGCCGCGGCAGGGTCATCGCGTCGACGCCGACCCACTCCCCCTTCGGCATCCGCTCGAGGTGAACGGTGAGGTCGACGTTGATGAAGAGGTAGCGGCGGAAGTCCAGCGCGGCGCTGATCCCGTTGCCGACGTCGGCGGCGACCAGGGTGCGCTGCAGCGGCGTCGGCTCCTCGCCCGCGACCAGCGGCTGGCGCATCCGCAGCCAGGCGGTCGCCGGCCCGGGCTCGACGAAGCCGCCGGCGACGAAGCGCACCTCCATCGCCGAGTGGTAGCCGTGCTCCTGCTCGGTGGGGAAGAAGTCGGCGTCGGTCCCCTCCTCGGGCGGGGCCGGCGGCTGGCCGGGGAGCAGCGCCTCGCCGGGCAGGTCGAGCTTGGCGGTACGGAGGCGCCACCCCCGCGCCCGCATCAGCACCTCGCCCCCGGCGTCGCTCAGCTCCGCCTCGAACATCTGCACCCGGCGCCCCGGGCGCGCGACGCGGGCCTCGACCCGCATCGGCGCGATCGGCACCGAGCGGAGGATCTCGAAGGTGACGCGGCCGACCTGGAAGTCCTCGGTTTCGGGCAGGGCCTCGATCGCGTGGCCGAGCAGGGCCGCCGGCGGCCCGGCGTGCTGGGCGCCGGGGTCCCAGGGACCGCGGGTCAGCTCGGTGGCGAGAAAGAGGTCGCCATCGCGCTCGTAGAAGGCGTCGAACACGCCGCGATCCTAAGTGCCTAGCAGGGGGAGCCGAACTCCTGGGTCCAGACGTGGGCGCCGCCGTTGCCTTCCAGGGTGCCGACCTGGAGGCCGACGCCGATGTCCTCGTAGGGGCCGAGGATGTTGCGGCGGTGGCCGCTGGAGTGCATCCAGAGGTCGAAGATCGCCCGCGGGGTCGAGTAGCTGCCGTTGCCGTAGGCGATGTTCTCGCCCTCGCGGCAGCCGCTGTAACCGAACCGCTCGATCCAGTAGGTGAACTCACGGCCGCAGGCTTCGTGGCTGAATTCGTCGCAGCGGAGGATGTCGGCTGACTTGCGGGCGGCGGCGCGGGCGAGGGAGGCGGGCGCGGCGAGGGAGTCGAGACCGCGCTGGGTGCGCGCCCGGTTGACCAGGCAGAGCATCGCCCGCTCCTGGGCGGCGGCCGGCGCTGCGGCGTCGCCCTGGCCGGCGCAGCTGGCCGCGGCGGCGGTACCGGCGCCGAGCAAGACGATGAGCGCTGCGGCGACAAACGCGGCGAGGGCAATCGAGGTCCGGCGTCTCCAGTTCACAGGCATGTAATACCCGGGGCGTACTCTCTTCATAGAGAGCGAAAGGAGAAAGATGGCGACGAAAGTTCAGAAGTCCGAGCAGGAGTGGCGCGAGCAGCTGACCCCGGAGCAGTTCGAGGTCACCCGCAAGGCCGGCACCGAGCGGGCCTTCACCGGCCCTTACGTCGACGAGAAGGCGGCGGGGATGTACCGCTGCGTCTGTTGCGGCACCGAGCTGTTCTCCTCCGACACCAAGTTCGACTCGGGCACCGGCTGGCCCAGCTTCACCGAGCCGGCCAACCTCGAGCACGTCGAGCTGCGGCCCGACAACAGCCTGTTCATGCGGCGCACCGAGGTCGTCTGCAAACACTGCGACGCCCACCTCGGCCACGTCTTCGACGACGGCCCGGCCGACAAGGGCGGGCAGCGCTTCTGCATCAACGGCTGCGCCCTGACCCTGGAGAAGAAGGAGTAGCTGCTGCGCGGGCGAGAGCGCCTGCGCCCTACAGGGAGCCGCCGCCGGCGCCCAGGTAGCTGAAGCGGACCGCCAGGGCCACCGCCTCGGTGCGGGTGTCGACCTCGAGCTTGGCGATCGCGTTGCGGACGTGGGTGTGGACCGTCGCCGGGCTGAGCTGCAGGCGGTCGGCGATTTCTTTCACCCGCAGGCCCTCGGCCAGCAGCTCGAGGATCTGCCGCTCGCGCGGCGAGAGCTCCAGCAGTTTCTCGACCTCGGAGGGCTTGCCGCCGGCGAAGTCGCCGCCGAGGAAGGTCCCTCCCCCGGTCACCGCCTTGACCGCTTTGGCGATGTCCTCGGCCGGCGCCGACTTCAAGACGTAGCCGGAGGCCCCGGCCCGCAGCGCCAGAGCCAGCAGGTCCGGCTGGGCGTGGGCGGTGAAGATGATCACCTTCGTCCGCGGCCGGACCTTGAGGACCTCCTTGGTCGCCTCGATGCCGTCGCGCTTGGGCATCTCGACGTCGATGATCAGCACGTCGGGTTCCAGCTCTTTGACCGCGTTGACCACGTCGCGGCCGTTGCTCGCCTCACCGACGATCTCGACGATGTTGGAATTGGCCATGCGTGACTTGATCGCCTCACGGACGATCTCGTGGTCATCGCAGAGCACCACTCGCTTGGCCTCGCGGACGCTCGCACTCATGCGGCGCCGATTCTTTCAGGCGATCCGTATGGATGCAAAGTTTTGGGTAGCGTGAAACTCCCGTCGCTTTCCTGCCGGTTCTCGATCAGGGCGATGATCGTGCGTCCGACGGCGCAGGCGGTGCCGTTCAGCGTGTGCACCGGCAGCGGCGCCTCGCCCTCCGCGGGGCGATAGCGGGCGCCGAGGCGGCGGGCCTGGTAGTCGGTCGTGTTCGAGCAGGAGGTCAGCTCGCGGTAGCGGCCCTGGCTTGGGATCCAGGCCTCGCAGTCGTACTTCTTCGCGGCTGGGTCGCCGAGGTCGCCGACCGCGACGTTGACCACGCGGTAGGGGATCTCCAGCTCGGTCAGGATCCGCTCCTCGATCGCCAGCAGTCGCTCGTGCTCCTCGCGGGAGGCGTCGGGCTCGACGAACGAGAACATCTCGACCTTGTCGAACTGGTGGACGCGGAAGATGCCGCGGGTGTCGCGGCCGGCCGCCCCGGCCTCGCGGCGGAAGCAGGTCGAGAAGGCGCAGTAGCGCAGCGGCAGGGCGCCGGCGTCGAGGATCTCGTCGGCGTGGAGGCCGGCGAGGGCGACCTCCGAGGTGCCGGTGAGGAAGAGCTCGTCCTTGGGGACCTCGTAGATCTGGTCGCGGTCGCCGGGCAGGAAGCCGGTGCCCTCGAGCGCCTCTTCGCGGACCAGGACCGGCGGCACCACCGGCTCGTGCCCCTCGGCCCGGGCCAGCTCGATCACGAAGCGGACCAGCGCCAGCTCGAGCAGCACCAGGTCGCCTTTGAGGTAGGCGAAGCGGGAGCCGGAGAGGCTGGCGCCGCCGCCTCCATGTCGATCAGGTCCAGCTCGGTCCCGATCTCGAGGTGGTCGCGCGGCTCGAAGTCGAACTCGGGCAGCTCGCCGACCTCGCGGACGACCACCGCGTCCTCCTCGGTCATCCCTTCCGGCGCGTCGGGGTCGGGGATGTTGGGGAGGCTGAGCGCCAGCTCGCCGAGCTTGGCGTCGACTCGCTCGATCTCCTCCTTGCCCTTCTCGATCGTCTCCTTCAGGCCGGCCACGGTCGCCATCAGCTGCTCGGCCCCGGCCTCGTCCCCGGCCTGTTTGCGTTCGCCGATCTGCTTCGAGAGCGTCTTGCGCTCGGCCTGGGCGTTCTCGACCTCGGGCAGCAGCTCGCGCCGGCGGGCGTCCAGCGCCAGCAGCTCGTCGACCTGCTCGGCCGCGCCGCGCCGCGCCAGCGCCTGCTTGATCCGCTCGGGATCGGAGCGGATCGCTTCAGGTCCAGCATCGGCGGCCCCGCTAGGGAGTGTCGGCTTCGCCGGGCCGCGGCGACTCTTCCGCTTCGGAGCCCGCGTACTTGGCGACGAATTTGGCGACCTCGTTCGCCTCCTCGCCGACGACGATGTTCTGGGGCATGATCGCCCCGGAGAAGCCGCCGTTCTGGATCGCGAAGAGGGCGTCGTCGTAGGTCTCGGTGCGCTGGTCGAGGTTCGGGCCCTGGGTCCGCTCGCCGCGGTTGCCGCTGCCCTGGGTGCCGGCGGCGCTGAGCGTGTGGCAGCCGGAGCAGTGGGTCGCGAAGAGGACCGCCCCGTTGTAGTTGGGGTCGTCCTGGGAGACCGAGATCCCCTCTTCGCCGAAGCCGCAGGCCGAGAGCCCGAGGGCGGCGGCCACGACGATTCCGATGATCAGCACTGGGCGCATGCGGCGGGCATCATATTGTCTGGAGCCGATCCAGCCTTTCTGACGATGCCGACGCCCGATCCAGACGCCTTCCGCGCCGCCCTGGCCGGGCTTCCCGACCGGGGTCACGATCGTCAGCGCCAGCGGCCCCGACGGACCGGCCGGGGCCACCGCCAACGCGGTCTCCTCGCTCTCGATCGAGCCGATGCTGATGCTCGCCTGCCTCGACCGCGGCTCCCGCACCCTGCTCGCCGTGCAGGCGGCCGACAGCTTCGGGATCAGCGTCCTGCACGCCGGCCAGGAGCCGATCGCCCGCGCCTTCGCGACCAAGGCGCCGGTGGCGGAGAAGTGGGCCGGCGTCGCCTGGAGCGAGCGCGACGGCATCCCCGCGATCGACGACGCCCTGATCTGGATCGCCTGCGACCTGCGCGACGTGATCTCCGCCGGCGACCACGTGATCGTCACCGGCGAAGTCCGGGCGCTGGAGGCCCGGGAGGGCGACCCGCTCGTCTTCCACGGCGGCGAGTACCGGCCGCTGCATTAGACAAGAATCCAGTGGGCATTGAGCACCGATAGGGTGTTCAATTGACCACTCGATGAGCGAATGGACCTTTTCGCCAGAAGGCGCTGGTGATCCTCGCGAGCCTGCAACTGCTCTGGGCGCTAGCCGGGTTCATCGCCGAGCCGAGCTTCCAGATCGGCGCCGACGCGCCGACCGAGAAGGTCCTCTGGGTCGACTTCAACGGCATCCACGCGCTCTCGGGCCTGCTCCTCTTCGGCCCCGCCTTCTACTTCGCCCGCCGCCCCGACTGGGCGCTCTACTACACGCTCTACATCGTCGTCGCCCTCTACGCCACCGGCCTCTGGGCGCTGTTCGACGAACAGCCAGGCTGGGTCTTCACCTTCCCCGACAACGCCAACGACGGCATCTTCCACCTCGCCACCGGCACCCTCTTCCTCGCTGTCGCCGCGATCCAGATGGCGCAGGACCGCCGGCAGTTCAGCAGCCGCCTAGAGCCCGCTGGTTCCGGCGGCGCGCAGACCGAGGAAGAAGATCACGCCGCAGCTGACGGCCATGATTCCCATCTCGCGGCGGACGATCGCCAGGGCGAGGGACTTCCTGTTCGTCGGTGGTGAGGGACTCGGGGTCGAGGTCGCCGACCTCGCGCTGGGCGGCGTCGGCGCGGGCGCCCTCGGCGATGAAGGAGACGAAGAGGGGCAGGATTCCGTAGAGGTAGTGGAGGCCGTCGTCCTGTTCGTGGCCGGTGACGACGAGGAGGCCGCCGAGCAGGGCCTGGAGGAAGACCGCGGCCTGCGCCGCGCGCAGCAGGTACCAGAAGGGAATCGAGGTCTGGTTGCGGTACCAGGCGATGCCGCCGACGAGGCCGGCGGCGGCGTTGAGGACGATCAGCAGGACGCCGACGGCGATGTGCAGGCCGACCATCGGTCTAAATCCGCCTAAAGGGGTCGGGATTCGGCTTGCTGATGCGGAAAAGCACTATGTAGCAAGTTGTCACAAAGTCGGTATATAACAGCGGCTACGGGCGACAAACCTGGGTATCTGCACCAGGGACGCCGCCAGAACAAAAACACCCGTGCTCAAGACCTACCTCCCGATCCTCGTCTTCGCCTTCCTCGGCCTCACGGTCGGCGGCGTCTTCGCGATGCTGAACCACCTGATCGGCCCGAAGAAGCCGGCGCGGCCGACCGCAGCGAGCCGCCGCCAGGGCGAGCCGTACGAGTCCGGGATCCCGGTCGAGCCGACCAAGGGGCTGCGCTTCGGGGTCAGCTTCTACCTCGTCGCGATGCTCTTCATCCTCTTCGACATCGAGGTCGTCTTCCTCTATCCGATCGGGGTCATCCTCAAGGACGCCGACAGCGTCTTCGTCCTCGGCGAGCTGATCACCTTCGTCGTCCTCCTGCTCGTCGCCTTCGTCTACGTCTGGCGGAAGGGGGCCCTGGATTGGAGGTAGAGCGCCGCAGCCTGCGCGAGAAGCAGCTCGACGCCCGGGCGATGCTCCGCGGCGACCTCGAGGGCGAGGACCTCGAGCGCTACGTCGAAGAGCGCGTCCTCACCACGACCTTCGAGAAAGTGCTCAACGTCGCGCGGGCGAACTCGATCTTCCCGCTCACCTTCGGCCTCGCCTGCTGCGCGATCGAGGGGATCCGATGGCGGCCGTCACCGCCCGCTACGACATCGCCCGCTTCGGCGCCGAGGCGGGGCGCGCCTCGCCGCGCCAGGCCGACCTGATGGTCCTCTCGGGCCGGGTCTCGATCAAAATGGCGCCGGTCATCCGCCGCCTCTACGACCAGATGCTGGAGCCGAAGTGGGTGATGGCGATGGGCGCCTGCTCCTCCTCGGGCGGGATGTTCGCCAACTACGCCGTCCTCCAGGGCGCCGACAAGTTCCTCCCGGTCGACATCTACGTGCCCGGCTGCCCGCCGCGGCCGGAGGCCGTCCTCTACGGCTTCACCAAGCTGCAGCGCCAGATCATGGGCAACCCCGACCAGGGCTGGCGCCAGCGCTACGACGCCTACGGCACCGAGGAGTGGGCGCGCGGCGGCCCGCGCAGCGAACCCAGCCCGGAGGCCGCGCAGGCCTACGAAGAAGCGGCTCGGCGAAGCGCTGCCGAGCCGGGGAGCCCTCCCTTGCCTGACGCCCCCGGACTGGAGCTGATCCGGGGGGAAATCGAGCGCGACTGCCCCGGTGCCGTGCTGGCGACCTCCTTCGACCGCTCCCAGGCGGCGCTGATCGTCGACCCCGACCGCGTGCTCGACGTGCTGGGCTGGCTCAAGGACCAGCCCGGCCAGCGCTACGACTTCCTCTCCAGCCTCCACGCGGCGGACTACCTGCCAGCTGAACCGCGCTTCGCCGTCCATTACGAGCTGATCAACCGCGACCGGGTCGAGCGCATCCGGGTCAAAGCGATGTTGGCCGACCCGGGCAGCGAGGAGCTTCCGGAGATCGATTCCTGCGTCGAGCTGTTCCCGACGGCAGAGGCCCAGGAGCGCGAAGTCTTCGACTTCTTCGGCATCGTCTTCCGCGGCCACCCGAACCTGACCCGGATCCTGATGCCCGACGACTACGTCGGCTGGCCGCAGCGGCGCGACTTCCCGGTCGGCGGGCGAGCCGGTCACCTTCACCTACTCGGAAGGCCGCTTTGACTGAGGCCGCCGCGCAGACGCTGGACCGCGACCGCGAGATCATGACCGTCAACGTCGGGCCGCACCACCCGGCGACCCACGGCGTCCTGCGCCTCGTCGTCGACCTCGAAGGCGAGGTCGTGCGCGAGCTGACGCCGGTGATCGGCTACGTCCACACCGGGATCGAAAAGTCCTGCGAGGACAAGAGCTACTGGAAGGTCATCCCCTTCGTCGAGCGGATGGACTACGTCTCCTACTTCTTCCAGATGGAGGCCTACTGCGGCGCGGTCGAGCGGCTGATCGACCTCGAGATCCCGCCCCGCGCCAAGTACCTGCGGACCCTCTTCCTCGAGCTCAACCGGATCCACTCCCACCTCGTCTGGCTCGGCACCACGGCGCTCGACCTCGGCGCGATCTCGATGCTCTGGTACTGCTTCCGCGAGCGCGACAAGATCCTCGACCTCTTCGAGATGGCGACCGGGCAGCGGATGCACACCCGCTACTTCCAGGTCGGCGGCGTGATCGAGGACATCCCCGTCGGCTTCGAGCAGAAGTGCCGCGCCTTCGCCGAGGAAATGCCGATCCGGGTCGGCCAGTACCAGGACCTGCTCGACCGCAACGAGGTCTTCCTGCAGCGGACCAAAGGGACCGGGATCGTCTCCCGCGAGCGGCTGCTGGAGCTGGGCGTGAGCGGGCCGCTGCTGCGCGCCGCCGGCGAGCCCTGGGACCTGCGCAAGGCCTTCGACTACCTCGCCTATCCCGAGATGGACTTCAAGATCCCGGTCGGGACGGTCGGCGACAACTACGACCGCTACCGGGTGCGGGTGGCGGAGATGGTCGAGAGCGCGCGGATCGTCGAGCAGTGCCTCGACGCCCTGCCCGAGGGGCCGCACATCGCCGACGACCGCAAGTACGTGCTGCCGCCGCGCTCGGAGCTCTCGACCTCGATGGAGTCGCTGATCCACCACTTCAAGCTGGTCACCGAGGGCTACCGGGTGCCGCCCGGCGAGGTCTACTACTCGATCGAGTCGCCGCGCGGGGAGCTCGGCTGCTTCGTCCTCGCCGACGGCTCGGCGAAGCCGGCCCGGGTCCACTTCCGCGACCCCTCCTTCGTCAACCTGCAGGCCTTCCGCGACATGGCGCTCGACACCTACGTCGCCGACATGATCGCCAGCCTCGGGATGCTCGACCCGATCCTCGGCGGTGTGGACCGATGAGCCCGGTCGACGGTCCCGGCGATCAGTAACCCGAACCTGCCGGTCGACCCGGCGGTGCGCGAGGGCCGCGTCCCCGGCCGCACCGAGGAGGAGATCCCCGAGCTGCACGAAGTCGACTGCCCGGCGGAGCTGCAGGAGCGGATCGAGGCGCTGATGGGCCGCTACCCCGACCGCCGCTCGGCCTCGATCCCGGCCCTGTGGGCGGTGCAGGAGCGCTACGGCTGGTGCACCCCGGAGGGGATCCGCCAGGCCGCCGCGGTGATGCGGGTGACCCCCGCCTACCTGGAGTCGGTCGCGAGCTTCTACGACCTCCTGCACACCAAGCCGGTCGGGACCCACCGGATCGAGGTCTGCACCAACATCAGCTGCTGGATGCGCGGCGCCGACCGCCTGCTCGACGCCTTCGAAGAGGCCGCCGCGGGCGACGACGCCGACTTCTTCGTCACCGGCTTCGAGTGCCTCGGCGCCTGCGACATCGCCCCGATGGCCTCGATCGACCAGCGCTACTACGGGCCGCTGGAGGCGGCCGAGGCGGGGGTCGCGATCGAGCAGCTGCGGGCCGGCGCCGAGGTGCTGCCCGAGAAGGCGCTGGCCAAGCGCGGGCTGGCGGGGGACGCCTGATGCCGCATACGCTGGAGAAGCGCGTCCTGCTCGAGCACGCCGAGGACCCGGCGCTGCGCACCCTCGACGGCTACAAGCGCCTGGCCGGCGGCTACGCGACGCAGGAGCGCGCCTACAAGGACCTGGAGCAGGACGAGGTCCTCCAGGAGCTCGAAGACTCCGGCCTGCGCGGCCGCGGCGGCGCCGGATTCTCGATGGGCAAAAAGGCCTCCTTCCTGCCCCGCGGCGAGATGGCCAAGTACCTCTGCTGCAACGCGGATGAGTCCGAGCCCGGCGCCTTCAAGGACCGCGAGCTGATGCAGCGCAACCCGCACCAGCTGATCGAGGGGATCGCGATCGCCGCCCTCGCCGCCGACGCCGGCCACGCCTTCATCTTCATCCGCGGCGAGTACGACGAGCAGGCCGACATCCTCGACGCCGCGGTCGCCGAAGCGTATGAGGCGGGCTACCTGGGGACGAACATCCTCGGCTGCCACCGCGACCTCGAGCTGGTCGTCCACCGCGGCGCCGGCGCCTACATCTGCGGCGAGGAGA
Organism: uncultured Actinomycetes bacterium; assembly: GCA_963850735.1. Taxonomy (GTDB): domain Bacteria; phylum Actinomycetota; class Thermoleophilia; order Solirubrobacterales; family 70-9; genus VAYN01. Next base: position 542,091 of record CAWKMK010000004.1, on the reverse strand, counting down.
CCGCGCTGCTAGACGCGCTCGAGGGCAAGCGCGGCAACCCGCGCCTGAAGCCGCCCTTCCCGGCGGTCCAGGGCCTCTACGGCGGGCCGACCCTGATCAACAACGTCGAGACCCTCTCCAACGTCCCCCACATCGTCCGCAACGGCGCCGATTGGTTCAAGGGCTTCGGCACCGAACAGTCGCCCGGGACCAAGGTGGTCTCGATCTCCGGCGGCGTGCGCAAGCCCCGGCAACTACGAGGTCGAGCTGGGGATCCCGACCCGCGAGCTGATCTACGACCTCGCCGGCGGCCCCGAGGAGGGCCACGAGATCAAGGCCTTCTTCCCCGGCGGGTCGTCGTCGCCGGTGCTGACCGCCGAGGAGGGGCTCGACCTCCCCTACAGCTTCGAGGCGATGGCCGAGGCGGGCTCGATGCTCGGCTCCGGCTCGATCATCGTCGCCGACGACCGGGTCTCGATCCCGCACCTGGCGCTGCGCACGGCGCGCTTCTACCACCACGAGTCCTGCGGCAAGTGCGTCCCCTGCCGCGAGGGCACCAACTGGACGGTGAAGATGCTGGAGCGGATGGTGCGCGGCGAGGCGACGCCGATCGACCTCGACATCGTCAGCTCGGTCCAGCAGAACATCATCGGCCACTGCCTCTGCGTGCTCGGCGACTCGATGGCGATGCCGGTCGGGGCGATGGTCCGCAAGTTCCGCGAGGAGTTCGAGCAGGTGATGGCCGACCCCGAGCTGGTCCTCGACCCGCACCACGTCGCCCAGACCGTGGGAGCGCAGCCGTGAGCCCCGCCGGTCGCGAGGTGACGATCACGATCGACGGCCGCGAGGTCGCCGCGATCGAGGGTGAGATGCTGCACGACGCGGCGCGCAAGGGCGACGTCGAGATCCCGTTCTTCTGTTACGAACCGAAACTCGGCGACCCGGTCGGGGCCTGCCGCATGTGCCTGGTCGAGATCGAGGGGATCCCGAAGCTGCAGACCTCCTGCTCGACCCCGGTGCGCGAGGGGATGGTCGTCCACACCCGCACCGAGCAGGTCAAAGAGGCGCAGAGCGCGGTGGTCGAGTTCCTGCTCGTCAACCACCCGCTCGACTGCCCCGTCTGCGACAAAGGCGGCGAATGCCCGCTGCAGGACATCTCCTACGGCTGGGGCCCCGGGAAAAGCAGGGTAATCGACGAAAAGCGGCACTTCGAGAAGCCGATCGAGCTCTCGCCGCTGGTCGCGATCGACCGCGAGCGCTGCATCCTCTGCTACCGCTGTGTGCGCTTCAGCCAGGAGGTCGCCGAGGACGCCCAGCTGCAGCTGATCGAGCGCGGCGACCGCACCTTCGTCGGCACCTTCGACGAGCGCCCCTACGTCGCCCCCTTCCACGGCAACATCACCGACATCTGCCCGGTCGGGGCGCTGACCAGCTACACCTACCGCTTCCGCGCCCGGCCCTGGGACATCGAGCACGCCGGCTCGGTCTGCACGCTCTGCCCGAGTCAGTGCAACGTCAGCTTCACCGTCCGCGACGAGAAGGTGAAACGGGTCGTCACCCGCGACAACGCCGAGGTCGACGACGGCTGGATCTGCGACCGCGGCCGCTACGGGTTCGAGATGTTCGACGCGCCCGAGCGGGTGCGCGGGCCGCGGCTGAAGGGCGCCGAGGCCGAGTGGGACGAGGCGCTGCGGGTCGCTGCCGAGGGCCTGCTGCGGGCCGGCGGCAAGGTCGCGGCGATCGCCGGCGACGCCTCCAACGAGGAGGGCTTCCTGCTGCAGCGGCTCCTCCGCGAGGCGCTCGGCTCGCCGCACCTCGACTCGCGCCCCTCGCGCGGGCCGCGGGCCGACGTCCTGCGGCGGCTGGCCGAGCCGGCCGATCTCCGCCCGGGTGCGCGACATCGACGAAGCAGACGCGGTCCTGGTGCTCGGCACCGACCCGCTGCACAGCTCGCCGATCCTCGACCTGCGGGTCCGCAAGGCGATCCGCCGCAACGGCGCCAAGCTGGTGGTCGCGACCGAGCGGCCGACCGCGCTCGACGGCGGCGCCGAGGCGATCGCCCGTTACGCCCCGGGCCAGGCGCCCACTTCGTCGCGAGCTGGCGAGCGCGATCGGCGGTGCCGAGAACGTCGCCTCCCCGGTTGCCGAGACGCTGCGCGAGGCCGGCAAGGTCGTCGTCATCTGGGGCGAGCGGATCGCCCGCGAGCCCGGCGCCGCCCAGGCCCTCCTCGACGTCGCGCGCCGTCCCACCGACGGCGCCGCTGCTGGAAATCCCCGACACCGCCAACGCCCGCGGCCTGCGCGAGGCAGGCGTCCTCCCCGACGCGGGCCAGGGCTGTCGAGACGCCGCCGAGGGAATGTCCACCGAGGAGATCCGAGCCGGCGCTGATCTCCGGCGAGATCACGTCCCTCGTCCTCTTCGGCGCCGACCCCCTCCGCGACTTCCCCGACACCCCAGCCTGGGAAGAGGCCCTTACCGCCGCCGACTTCGTCGTCTCCTTCTCCATGCACGAGAACGCCACCACCGCCAAGTCCGACGTAGTCCTCCCGCTCGAGACCCACGCCGAGAAAGACGGCACGGTCACCCACCCCGACGGCCGCCTCCAGCGAGTGCGCCCGTCAGCCGGCCGTCCCGAGGGCGTCCTCCCGAACATCGTCGTCCTCTCGGAGTTGGCCTCAAACCTGGGCCTGGCCACGGGCATCGACTCCCAACCAACCGCCTTCGCAGCGCTGACCCGGGCGGTCAGCTTCTACAACGGCATCGAGGAGTCCGACATCGGCGGCCGCGGAATTCGCTGGCAGGACACCGGGTCCGCTTCCAACCTTCCCGCCGAAACGCGTGTCCAGTACCCCTATGGAGAACCTGAGACGGTCTCGCGAAGCTGAGGATGACCCGAGCACCTCATCTCTGACGCTGGGCACTTACCGCGATCTCTGGGCCGGGCCGATCACCGAGCTCAACCCACCCTTGAAGTTCCTGGCCCCACAGCAGCGCGTCGAGATCTCCGTGACCGACGCCGAGCGCCTGGGTCTCAAGTCAGGCGACCCGGTCCGCGTCAGCCAGAACGGCGCCGGCATCGACGCCCTGGTCCAGATCAAAGAGCGCGTCCCGGCCGGCGTCGTCTTCCTGGCCGAGGGAGTCGCCGACGGCAACGCCAACGCCCTGCTCAACGGCGGCCCCGTCCAGGTGACGATCGAGAAGCGCAGCGAGGTCGGAGCCTAGATGCTGCCCCTCGCCGACACCACCTTCGCCGAAGCAACCTGGATCATGGTCGTCAAGAGCATCGTCATCTTCGCCGTCATCTTCGGCATCCTGCCGATCCTGACGGTGGTCGAGCGCAAGCTGATCGGCCGCTTCCAGCACCGCTACGGCCCCAACCGCGTCGGCCCCTACGGCCTCCTGCAGCCGCTTGCCGACGTCGGCAAGCTCATCTCCAAGGAGTCGTTCCGGCCCGAGAACGCGACCCAAACGCTGTTCATCCTCGGGCCGCTGCTGCCGGTCCTGGCCGGGGTGCTGTCGCTGGCGATCATCCCCTGGGGCGACGTCCAAGGCGGGGTCGGCTTCTACGGGATCGACGTCCCGATCGGGATCCTCTACTTCTTCGCCGTCGGCTCGATCGCCTTCTACGGCCTGCTGCTCGGCGGCTGGTCCTCGGGCTCCAAATACAGCCTCCTGGGGGCGATGCGCTCGGCCGCGCAGCTGATCTCCTACGAGGTCAGCATGGGGCTGGCGCTGCTCGGCGTGGTGATGATGAGCGGCTCGCTCTCGCTGGTCTCGATCGTCCACTCGCAGGGCGAGATGTGGTTCATCGTCCCCCAGCTCGTCGGCTTCCTGATCTTCATGCTGGCCGGCTTCGCCGAGACCAACCGCACCCCGTTCGACATGCCCGAGGCCGACGCCGAGCTGGTCCAGGGCTTCATGACCGAGTACGGCGGCATGCGCTTCGGCTCCTTCCTGCTGGTCGAATACATGGAGATCCTGGTCGTCTCCGGGATCGCCGCGGCGATGTTCCTCGGCGGCTGGATGGGCCCCGGCCCCAGCTGGCTCGACCCGATCTGGATGCTGACGAAGATGATCGGCCTCGTCCTCGTCTTCATCTGGGTGCGGGCGACGCTGCCGCGTCTTCGATATGACCAGCTGATGACCCTCGGCTGGAAGATCCTGCTGCCGCTCGCCACCCTCAACGTCCTCGTCACCGCGATCCTGGTGGTGGTCACGTGATTTCGCCTGTTCCTTATCCGTGTGCCGCAACGAAAAGGAACAGCCGAAGGGGGACGCTATGAGCTTTGACCCCAAATCGGCCTCCTACCTCGACTCGATCGACGTCGTCGAGGTGCAGCGCGGCCCCGAGCCGGGCGGGCTGGGCGGCGCCTACCGCGCCTTCGGCGAGACCCTGCGCGGGCTGAAGACGACGATGGCGCGGCTGATCGAGGGGCCGATGACGATCGAGTACCCGGAGGAGAAGACGCCGGTCTACCCGCGCTTTCGCGGCCGCCACAAACTGCACAAGTTCGAGGACACCGGGCTGGAGAAATGCGTCGGCTGCTCGCTCTGCGCCGCCGCCTGCCCGGCCGACTGCATCCGCGTCGTCGCGGCGGAGAACATCCCCGGCGAACGGGTCTCTGCCGGCGAGCGCTTCGCCGCCGTCTACGAGATCAACCTCAGCCGCTGCATCTTCTGCGGCTACTGCGAGATCGCCTGCCCCTTCGACGCGATCACGATGGGCCACGACTACGAGATGGCCGACTACGACCGCCGCGACCTGATCTTCACCAAGGAGATGCTGCTCGCCGAGGCGGTCGAGCGGACGCCGCTGAAAAGCGAGGGGGAATAGTGGAAGAGGTCCTCTTCTTCGCCTCGGCGCTGGGGGCGCTCGGCGGCGCGCTCGGCGTGATCGCGATGCGCAACCCGTTCTACTCGGTGCTGGCGCTGATCGTCCACCTGTTCTCGCTGGCCTCGCTGTTCCTGCTGCTGACCTCGGCCTTCGTCGCCGCCGCCCAGGTGGTCGTCTACGCCGGCGCGGTGATGGTCCTCTACGTCTTCGTCGTCGCCTACGTCGGCGGCGGCGGCGAGTCGGCCTGGGAGCCGATCCCCGGCCAGCGCTTCCTCGCCCCCCTGCTCGGCATCGCCCTCTTCGTCGAGCTCTCGATCGCCGTCCTCAGCTCCGGCCTGCTGGCCCTCGGCGAAGACGGTGCCAAGGTGCAGGCCGGCTTCGGCAACCCCGCCGCAATCGGCCGCCTCCTGCTCGAAAAGTTCTTGCTGCCCTTCGAGGCCAGCTCGATCCTCCTCCTGCTCGCCGCAGTCGGAGCCATCGTGCTCGCCGCCCGCCGTAACGAGGAGAGGGACACCCCCGACGAACCCTCCCCAAATCGTGAGGAGGGGGTGTCCCTCTCCTCGTGAGCATCGAGTGGTACATCGTCCTGTCTTCGCTGCTATTCGCAACGGGAGTCGTCGGCATCCTGATCCGCCGCAGCCCGATGGTGATCCTGCTCTGCCTCGAGCTGATGCTGAACGCCGGCAACCTCGCCCTGGTCGCCTTCAGCCGCATGGTCGGCAACGGCCAGGGCCAGGTCTTCGCGGTGATCGTGATGGTCGTCGCCGCCTGCGAGGTGGTCGTCGGCCTCGGCCTGATCGTCGCCATCTTCCGTCGCCGCCTGCCGCTCGACGTCGATGACCTGCGGGAGCTGCGCGGATGAGCGCCACCGCCTGGGCCTGGCTGGTCCTGCTCTTCCCGCTGCTCGGCTCGATCGCGATCGCGCTCGGCTTCAAGGCGCTGCCGGCGAAGGCGGCGGGTCTCATCGGCACGGCCGCAATCGGCCTCGCCTTCGCCTGCGGCGCCGCCGCGCTCGTCTGCCTGCTCGGCGAAGACCCCGAGGCGCGCCACCACGCCTCCTCGCTCTGGGACTACGCCAGCGTCGCCGGCCTCGACATCAAGCTGGGGATCTTCGTCGACCCGCTCTCGATCTTCATGGTCCTCGTCGTCACCGGCGTCTCGACCCTGATCCACCTCTACTCCTACGGCTACATGCAGTCGGACGAGGGCTACCACCGCTTCTTCAGCTACCTCAACTTCTTCGTCTTCTCGATGCTGCTGCTGGTCCTCGCCGGCAACTTCGTCCTCCTGATCGTCGGCTGGGCTTTCGTCGGCTTCGCCTCCTACGCGCTGATCAGCTTCTGGTACCGGCGCGAGACGGCGACCCGGGCGGGGATGAAGGCCTTCGTGATCAACGTCGTCGGCGACATCGGCCTCGTGCTCGCCGCCTTCCTGATCTTCCGCGAAGTCGGCAGCTTCGACTACGGCACGGTCTTCGAGCGGGCGCCGGAAATCTTCAGCACCAACGAGTGGACGATCGTCGCGATCTGCCTGCTACTGCTCGTCGGCGCCTTCGCCAAGTCCGCGCAGCTGCCGCTTCACACCTGGCTGCCCGACGCGATGGAGGGCCCGACCCCGGTCTCCTCGCTGATCCACGCGGCGACGATGGTCACCGCCGGCGTCTACCTGATCGCCCGCACCCACACCCTCTTCGTCCTCGCCCCCACCGCCGCCGACATCGCCGCCTTCGTCGGCCTGGCGACGCTGCTGGTCGCCGGCACGATCGCCCTGGTGATGACCGACCTGAAGCGGGCGATCGCCTACTCGACGATGAGCCAGATCGGCTACATGATCATGGGCGTCTCGATCGGCGCCTACAGCGCCGGGATGTTCCACCTGATGACCCACGCCTTCTTCAAGGCGCTGCTGTTCATGGCCGCCGGCTCGATCATCGCCGCGATGGCGAACGAGCAGAACATCGACAAGATGAGCGGCTTTGGCAAGGCGATGCGCTTCACCTCGATCACGATGGTCTGCGGCGGCCTCGCCCTCGCCGCCTTCCCCGGCACCTCCGGCTTCTTCTCCAAGGACGAGATCCTCGCCTACGCGACCGCGCGCGGCGGCATGTACGAGATCTTCACCGTCCTCGGCTACTTCGGCGCCCTGCTGACCGCGATCTACACCTTCCGCCTGATCTTCCGGGTCCTCCCCGGCAAGCCCTGCCCGGAGGCCCAGGAGCTGATCGACACCGGCCACGTCCACCACGCCCACCCGTTCAATCCCGCGACCGGCGAAGAGGAGGACACCGAGGTCGGCTTCCCCGGCGCCGACCACCACATCGCCGAGCAATCCTGGCCGATGCGGGCGGCGATGGGCGTGCTCGCCTTCCTCGCGATCTTTGCCGGCGTCATCCAGATCCCCGGCCTGGACGAGGTGGTGACCCACTTCCTCGACCCGGTCTTCGCCGACTCGCCGCTGGCCGAGATCGTCCCCTCGACCGGCGCCGACTGGTTCGGCCTCGGCATCGGCAGCGTCATCTCGCTGGCCGGCATCGGGATCGCCTACTGGCTCTACCGGGTCAACCCGGGAGCGCCGAGGATCCTCGAAGAGCGCCTGCGGCCGCTCCACACCTTCCTCTTCAACAAGTGGTACTTCGACGAGGCGATCGACCTGCTGGTCGTTCGCCCGGCGCTGGCTGTCGGCCGCTTCGCCAACCGCGTCTTCGAGCGGGTCGTCGTCGACGGCCTCGTCACCGGCACCGAGGGGACGGTACGCGGCGCCGGCGGCGTCGTCCGCGCCGTCCAGAACGGGTTCGTCCGTAGCTACGCGCTGCTGCTGATCGCCGGCTTCGCCGGCCTGGCCCTCTACTTCCTGCTGAGCAGCTCATGAGCAGCTCGATCCTCTGGACCCCGCTCGTCTTCGGCATCCTCGGCCTCTTCCTGCCGAAAAGGGCGGTCGGCCGGTGGGCGGTGCTCGGCACCGTGGTCACCCTCGGGCTCGCGATCGCCGTCGCGGTCGGCTTCGACTCCGCCAGCTCCGGCCTGCAGTACGCCGTCGACGAGCCCTGGATCTCCGGGCTCGGCGTCGACTACAGCCTCGGCATCGACGGCCTCAACCTCTTCCTGCTGCTGCTGACCTCGGTGCTCTGGGTCGGCGGCACCGCCTTCGCCGCCTTCCGCGAGCAGGAGAACCCGAAGAACTTCTACTTCCTGATGCTGGTCGCCGAGACCGCGACGCTCGGCGCCTTCCTCGCCCAGGACCTGCTGCTCTTCGTCCTCTTCTTCGACCTGATGCTGGTGCCGTTCTACTTCCTCTTCGGCGCCTGGGGGTACGACCGCTCGGGCGAAGGCGGGCTGACCGCCCCGGCGGCGACCCTGAAGATGATCGTCTACACCCTGATCGGCTCGCTGCTGATGCTGGTCGCGGCGATCGCCGCCGCGGTCCTCGCCGCCGACGGCGGCCACATCACCTTCTCGATCGCCGAGCTGCAGCAGCGCGGCCTCAGCCACGGCAGCCAGCAGTGGATCTTCTGGTTTTTCGCCGCCGCCTTCCTGGTCAAGATGCCCGCCTTCCTGCTGCACGGCTGGATGCCCGACGCCTACCGGGCGGCGCCGCTGCCGGTCCTGGTCGTCTTCTCCGGCGTCCTCGCCAAGGTCGGCGCCTACGGCTTCCTGCGCGTGGTGCTGCCGCTCTTCCCCGACGCCACGGTGGAATTCCAGGAGGTGATCCTGGTCATCAGTCTGGCCTCGATCCTCTACGGCTCGGTGATGGCCTTCACCCAGACCAACGTGCGGCTGATCGCCGGCTACTCCTCGGTCGCCCAGCTCGGCTTCATCACCGCCGGGATCTTCGCCCTGCGCGCCGACGGCTCCGACGGGGCGGTCCTGCAGATGGTCAACCACGGCCTGGTGGTAGCCCCGGTCTTCGTCATCGTCGCGATCCTGCTCGAGCGGACCGGGACCGAAGACATCCGCGAGATGGGCGGGATGGCACTGCGGGCGCCGGTGCTGGCGGCGCTCTTCCTGATCGTCGCCCTGGCGACCCTGGCGATGCCCGGCTCGGCCAACTTCGTCGGCGAGTTCTACATCCTCAACGGCCTCTTCCAGGCGAAGATCGTCTTCGCCTTCGTCGCCATCACCGGCGTCGCGATGTCGGCCTACTACGCGCTGCGCCTCTACCAGGGGACGATGCACAACCGTAAGCCGGAGGGGCTCGCTCTCGCGGGAGATCGGGGTGCGCGATGCGGTCGTGCTGGTTCCGCTGGTCCTCTGCATCCTCGGCCTGGCGCTCTACCCGCAGCTGATCCTCAAGCGGACCGCGCCGACCGTCGAGCAGACCATCGCCAAGGTCAAGGGCGAGCGAAGCACCGGAGGCGCAGCTGGCATCGCAGGTCTCGAAGATGTCCAAGGACGAAAAGGCGGAAGTCGAGAACGGAAGCCTGGAGCTGATCTACAAGCCATGAACTTCCACGAGCCACACATCGACTACGCCGGCATCTCGCCGCTGATCGCGCTCACCGTCGGCCTCTGCGTGGTTCTCCTCAGCGCCGTCTTCAAGCCGTTCCGCCGCAGCGCGCCGGTGATGACGACGACCACGCTGTTCGTCACCGCCGGCCTGCTGATCGGGCAGTGGGACGACCCGAAGACGCTGATCACCGGCGCCCTGCGGCTCGACGACCTGGCGATCTCGATCTCGCTGATCTCGATCCTCACCGCGGTCTTCTGCGTCCTCTTCTCGATCCGCGAGAAGGCGACCGAGGAAGCCGGCTCGGGCGAGTACCACGCGCTGCTGCTCGGCTCCGTGCTCGGCATGGTGCTGCTCGCCCAGGCGACCAACCTGGTCACCTTCTTCGTCGCCATCGAGACGCTCTCGATCCCGCTCTACATCCTCTGCGCCACCAACCTGCGCCGCGAGGGCTCGCTGGAGTCGGGGCTGAAGTACCTGATCGTCGGCTCGGTCGGCTCGGCGACGCTGCTCTACGGGATGGCCTTCATCTACGGCGGCAGCGGCTCGACCAACTTCGCCGGCATCGCCGACGGGATCGTCCAGAACGGCCTCGACGGCGACCCGCTGATCCTGATCGGGATCGCGATGGCGGCGGTCGGCCTCGCCTTCAAGACCTCGATCGCCCCCTTCCACCAGTGGACGCCCGACGTCTACCAGGGCGCGCCGACCCCGATCACCGCCTTCATGGCGGTGGCGACCAAGGCCGCGGCCTTCGCCGTCTTCCTCCGCTTCTTCGACGTCGCCCTCGGCTCGCAGGTCGACGAGTGGGCGCCGGCGCTGGCCGCCCTGGCGGCGATCTCGATCGTCGTCGGCAACGTCGGCGCCCTCGGCCAGGACTCGCTGAAGCGGCTGCTCGGCTACTCCGGCGTCGCCCAGGCCGGCTACATGCTCGGCGGCGTCGTCGTCCTCTCCAACTCGGGGACGAGCTCGCTGGTCTTCTACCTCGCCGCCTACGCCTTCATGAACCTCGCCGCCTTCGCGGTGATCGTCGCCCGCGAGCGGGAAACGATCTTCGGCGACGACATCCGCGCCGTGCGCGGGCTCGGGGCGGAGCGGCCGCTGCTGGCCTGGCCGCTGACGATCTCGATGCTGGCCCTGGCCGGGCTGCCGGCGACCGCGGGCTTCATCGGCAAGCTCTACCTGATCGAGGCCCTGGTCGAGGGCGACTACACCTGGCTCGCCGTCTTCATCGCGGTCGGGACGATGATCTCCCTCGCCTACTACCTGCGGGTGGTGGCGGCGATGTGGATGAGCCCGGGGACCGAGGGCGCACCGGGCGCGACCCCGGTGATCGCCGGCGCCTCGCCCGAGGCCGACCCGGTCGATCCCGATGCCGGTCGCCGCTGGTACCTCGTCGGCCCGGCGATCCTCGCCGCCGCCGCCACGGTCTTCTTCGGAGTGATCCCGCAGCCGCTGGTCGAGTTCGCCTCGCACGCGGGCGCCGCCCTCTTCGGGTAGAAACGCCCGATCGGAGTCCTCCTCACCACCGGCGCGATCGTCGCGGCCGTCGCCGTCGGCGTCTGGTCCGAGGGCCGCTGGCCGCAGGGAGCGGCGCGCGCCTCGCGCAGTGCCCTGACGCTGCTGCTCTACGTGCTGCTGCCGCCGGTGATCTTCTTCAACATCGCCGCGGCCGAGATCGACGTCAGCCACGGAGTCGGGCTGGTGCTGGGGATCGTCGCCTCCTCGCTGGGGGCGTTCTTCGCCTGCTCCCTGGCGAGCCGCTTCCTGCACCTCTCCCGCCCCGCGGTCGGGGCAGTGGTCTGCACCGTGCTCAGCGTCAACACCGGCTACCTCGGCTACCCGCTGGCGGTGGCGCTGCTGGGACGGGGCGAACTCTCGACCGCGGTCCTCTACGACGTCCTCGTCACCGGGCCCTGCCTGCTGCTCGGCGCCTTCGCGGTCGGCGCCGCCTTCGGGACCAAGGCGGGCGAAACGCCGCGACAGCGCGTCGGTCGCCTTCTTCACCCGCAACCCACCCCTGTACGCGGCGATCGCCGGCCTGCTGGCCCCCGAAGCGCTCGCGCCCGACGTCCTCGTCGACCTCTCGCAGATCCTGATCGTCGCCATCCTCCCGATCGGCTTCTTCGCCGTCGGCGCCACCCTGGCCGAGAACGCCGAACACGGCGAGCTGCCGATGCCGCCGCCCCTGACCCGCCCGGTGGCTGCTCGTGATCGTCACCCGCCTGGCGATCGTCCCCGGCCTGCTGATGCTGCTGGCGTGCGCCCCTGATCGACCTGCCCCCCGCCTACCGCCTCCTATCGGCGATGCCCTCCGGCCTCAACTCCCTGGTCATCGCCCACGCCTACGGCCTCGACATGGAGATCACCGCCGAGGCCGTCACCTGGTCGACCGCGATCGTGGTCCTAGCGGCGCTGGGTTCGCTGCTGATCTGACAGAACTACGTCGCGATCAGACCGATCAACACACCCACGAGGCTCAGCAAGCCGATCACCAGAGCCCAGGCTGTCTGGAAAAGCATTCGATGAAGTGCCTCAAACTTTGAATCGAGCTGCTCGAATCTGCGATCGACCCGGGCAAAGCCATCGTCCAGCTTTTTCTCGACCTGATCGAACCTTTGGTCGATCAGCAAGAACCTCTCGTCGAGGCGTCCGTCGTTCCACTCCGCCATCCCTGCCTCCCTCTCTGCGACCGCTGCCGCCATCGTCAGACCACCGTAGCAGACAAAACATACATAACAGAGTACATCTCTGTAAATTCTCCGGGGTGCTCCATCACGTCGGAATCGAGGTCGCGCCCGCCGATATCGAGGCCGCTGCCGGCTTCTTCGAGCTGATCGGGTTCGAGCGGGTCGAGCCGCCGCCAGACGCTGCGCAGGTACACCTGGCTCGAGCGCGAGGGGACGCAGATCCACCTGATGCCCGAGGACGAGCCGACCGTCCCCGCGCCCGGCCACCTCGCCGTCGTCGCCCCCGACTTCGACGCCACCGTCGCGCGCCTGCGGGACGCCGGCTTCGGGGTCGAGCCCAAAGGCGAACACTGGGGCCGGCCCCGGGCGCTGGCAATCGCCCCCGGCGGCCACCGGGTCGAGCTGATGGCCGCCCCGCCCGCGCCGCAGGCCTAGGCGCGGCCGCGCGTCCGACGCTCGCCCGGCTTGGCGGCGAAGAGGTCGGCGTCGGCGAAGCCGAGCAGCTCGTCGACGCTGCGGCCGTCGGCGGGGAACATCGCGAAGCCGGTCGCCGCCGGAGCGGGCGCAGCTCGTCGCTGCCGAAGCCGCGCTGGGCGATCCGGCCGCGCAGACCGCGTGCGCGACTTCGCCGGCCTCCTCGGCGTTGGCCTCGGGGACGATCACCGCGAACTCGTCGCCGCCCTGGCGGAAGACCGAGTCTTCGGCCCGCACCTCCTTGCGCAGCGCAGCCGCCGATCTCGGCCAGCAGGCGGTCGCCCTCGAGGTGGCCGTAGCTGCTCGTTGACCTGCTTGAAGCCGTCGAGGTCGAGCAGGATCAGGGCGAACTCGCGGCCGTGGCGCGGTGGCGGGCGATTTCCGCCGCCAGTCGCTCGTGCAGGGCGCGGTAGTTGCCGACCCCGGTCAGCTCGTCGCGCCGGGCCAGCGCCCAGAGCGCTTCGTGGCTGGCCGCGCAGGCGCCGCGACCAGGAGCGACGATCCCGACCGCGACCACGACCAGGCAGGCCGCCTCGACGAGCGCCAGGACCAGTCGCCTGGCGTCGCGAGAAGGTGCCGAAGCAGCAGCGGCAGCAGCAGCCCGAGCGACGATCGCGAACAGGCCGGCGACGCAGCTAGGCCGGCGCCGACGGGGCCGCGGGGAGATCGGTCAGGTCCGTTCGACCATCGATTTGTAGAATGCCGATGCCCGCAGGATATGCGAGCCGAGACCCGCCGCGTCATCCGCCGCGCACTACGATGCGCCCGGTGCGCTACCCGGTCGAACAGTTCACCGCCGAGGAGCGAGCGCTGCTCGCCCCCCACTTCACCAATCTCGACCGGCCGGTCTTCGCCCTCGTCAACCTGCCGGAGACCGTCAAAGGGGCGCTTTTTGCCCGCTATTCGCGGTATTCCGGGACGGTCCGGCGGCTCTACCTGGAGGAGTTCGCCGCCGACGCCCCGGCCGGCGGCCGCCCCTTCGACGACGAGGAGGGCGCCCGCGCCGCGCAGCTCTACGAGCGCGTCTTCGTCGGCTACGGCGACGACTCGATCGCCCAGGTCGGCGGCGCCCACGTCGCCTGCGAGTGGGTCTCCAACATCCTCACCAAGGTGCTGCAGCGCGGCCGCCTCGCCGCCTACCTCGAGCAGTCGACCCGCTACATCCCCTACGACAAGCCGCTGCCCGAAGGCGGCTACCGCTTCTACCGCGACGAGCGAGCTCGGCCCCGAGTTCGCGCGCGGCGATGGACGAGATCTTCGCGATCTACTCGCGCTCGCTGACCGAGGTCGAGGAGTGGGCGGCGGCGCGCTGGCCGCGCGGCGACGGCGAACCGGAGGGCCCCTGGCGGCGCTCGATCCGGGCCAAGGCGCTCGACCTGCTGCGCGGCCTGCTGCCGGCGGCGACGCTCAGCCACGTCGGCATCTACGCCTCCGGCCAGGCCTACGAGCAGCTGATCCTGCGGCTGCTGGCCTCGCCGCTGCCGGAGGCGCGCGAGTACGGCGGCATGATCCTCGCCGAGCTGAAGCAGGTGATGCCGAGCTTCGTCTCCCGGGTCGAGCGGCCCGACCGCGGCGGCGAGTGGATCTCCTACCTGGAGCGGCGCCGCGAGCAGACCGAGGGCTGGGTCGCCCGGCTCGGGCTCGACCGCCGCGGCGAGGGCGACGACGCGCCCGCGGTCGAGCTGCTCCACGTCGACGGCAGCGAAGAGGACCTGCTCGCCTCCTGCCTGTTCGAGGCGGCGAACGCCTCGGAGACCGAGATCCTCGCCCGCATCGACGTCCTCGACCGCGACGAGCGGGCCGAGCTGCTGGCCGCCCTGGTCGGCGAGCGCGCCAACCGCCGCCACCGCCCCGGCCGCGGCTTCGAGGCGCTGCGCTACCGCTTCGAGATCGTCTCCGACTACGGCGCCTTCCGCGACCTGCAGCGCCACCGGATGCTGACCTGCCAGTGGCAGCGGCTGGCGCCCGACCTCGGCGCCGGCATCCCCGAGGAGGTGCGCGAAGCCGGGCGTCGGCGGCGAGTTCGAGCGGGCGCTGGAGATCTCCCGGGCGGAGTACGAGCGGCTGGTCGGCGCCGGCCTCGCCGAGCAGGCGCCCTACGCGCTCAGCCTCGCCTACCGGATCCGCTACACGCTCGACCTCAACGCCCGCGAGGCGATGCACCTGATCGAGCTGCGCTCGGGCCGCGAGGGCCACCCGACCTACCGCGCCGTCGCGCAGGCGATGCACGAGCGGATCGCCGCCGTCCACCCCGGCGTCGCCGCCGCGATGACCCACGTCGACACCTCGGCCGAGCCGCGGCTGGAGCGGATCATGAGTGAGATCCGCACCCACCGCAAGCAGGTCGGCGCCGGCCACGCCGAGTAGCGGCGCGCCTAGCTCGCGCTGCTTGCGCTTGCGCTTCGGGCCGCCGCTCGTCGCCGTTCTCGCTGCTCGCCGCCGTCGTCGTCGGCCCGGGTCGTCGTCGCCGAGCCCGTCCTCCGGCTCCAGTTCGGCGGCGGCTTTCTCGCCCGGGGTCGGCCAGGGGATCGCTTCGCCCGCCGCCCAGGCCGGCGGCCGGCCGCCGGGCACTTTGCCGAGCACGAGCAGGCCGAAGTAGATGAACCAGATCAGCAGGAAGGGGAGCAGCCCGAGCAGGGCGGCGACGCCGAGGGCCATGCCCAGCGAGCCCCAGAAGCGGGAGAGCAGGCCCGGTGCGCATCGCCCAGAGGCAGGTGTAGAAGAGGGCGACGACGAGGCCGAGGCGCGCCGGCGAGGCCGAAGCCGGTGGCGAGCGCCGCGCAGCGAGGCTTCGCTGCGCGCGTTGGAGGCTTCGTCGTCTTCGATCTTGCGGTCTTGCGCAGGCGGCAGCGGGGTCTCGCCTTTCGCCGGCGTCGTATTCTTCGCGCGAAGTCCTTCGCGCCTTCGTCCTTGCAGGTCTTCGCGCATTCGTCCTTCGCTTCGGCGGCGGTCAGGGTCGACTTCGCCTCGCCGGCGACGAACTGGTCCGCGGCTTCCTGTGGTGCGACCGCCGTCGAGCCCGGCGGAGAGCGCGAGGAAGAGCGGCGCGGCGATGACCAGGCCGATCAGCTGGGCGCGCACCCGGTCGCTGCGGGCGCAGCGGCGCGGAAGAGGAAGAAGAGCGGGAAGGCGAGGAGGACGAAGCCGAGCGCCTGCAGCAGCGCCGCGAGGGTCGACCGAGCGCTGTGTTCGTCGACCGAGCGCAGCAGCTCCGCCGTCGCCGTCGCCGCTGACGCTCGATCGACGAAGCGCGGAGGCGATCATGCAGGACGACGGCGACGAAGGTCGCGATCGCCACCGGAACCGCCCAGCGGGACTCCCAGGCCAGGACCTCGGCCTTGCTCTTGCCGATCAACTATCTATCCCCTCTCGTGGAAATAGAACTGGGGCAGGGCCCCTTCGATCACGTCTTGGGTCATCTTCTGCGCCACCTCGAGGTTGCCGCTGCGCACGGCGATGTCGTCGAGGCTGGCAATTCCGACCAGCTCCTCGCCGCGGACGACGGGAAGCCGGCGCACGCGGTGCTGGACCATCAGCGCCGCCGCCTCGTCGAGCTCCATCTCCGGCTCGCCGCAGATCAGCGGCCGCGAGGCGTGGTCGAGCGCCGGCGCGGCCGGATCGACCCCCTCGGCGAAAACGCGCAGGGTGAGGTCGCGGTCGGTCAGCATCGCCACCGGCTTGGCGGCGGAGTCGACGATCACGACCGAGCCGACGCGGTGGTCGCGCATCAGCCGCGCGACCTCGAGGGCGCTCGCCTCCGCGCCCGCGGCGACGACGCCGGCGGTCATGATCTCGCTGAGGCGCACGACGCGTACGCTACCCGCGCATGAGCCAGGTCGAGCCCACCCATGTCGTCCCGCTCGAGGCCGGAGCCGGCCCCGAGAACCCGCCCTGCCCCGCCTGCGGCGAGCCGCTCTTCGGCTGGATCGGCGCCAAGGCCGGGCCTGGCCGGGCCGGTCCGCCGCTGCGAGAGCTGCGGGCTGGGGGTCGTCGGCGACCCGGCCGGCCCCGAGGAGGCGCTGCGCGAGCTGGACCGCCTGCGCGAGGGGGACACGATCCGGATCGAGAACCGCGCCAGCTTCGCCTGCTCGCTCGGCGGCGCCGGCTGGTCGGGGCTACAGCCGGGAGCGCGCCACCTCTTCACGGTCGAGTCGGTGCGCCGGCTCGTCGCCCGCCGCGACCAGGTCGTGAAGTCGCGCCGCTGGGTCCCCGGCGCGGGCCTCGCCGCCACCTGGCAGACGCTGCTGAACAGCGTCACCTTCGGCCGCAACGTCGCCCTCGGCGCCCTGCGCGGGATGCCGTCGGTGCCGGCGGCGCAGCCCTGGCAGCGGCGGATCGACGCCCTCGCCAGCGTCGTCCTGGCGATCCCGGCGCTGCTGGTCGCGATCCCGGTCGAGCTGGCCGGCGGCCCCAGCGGCCGCGGCGCGGTGATCCGGATTCGCGTCGAGCTGTTTTAGCGACTTCTGAGGTCGCTGGACCAAGCAGTTCAAGGACGCAGGGAGCCTGAATAGCAGCGCTATTCAGGCGACTGAGGACGCCGAAATGCGCCGGTCCAGGGACCTCAGCTGAGACCTTCGCGCGCCTCGCGCACGAGGGTGACCGCCTCAGGGAAGAGGACGCGGATCGCGTCGCGGACCTGCATCGCCTGCTCGTCGGCGCTGCCGGTCAGATCGAGGCGGCCGATCGAGGCGACGGTCATCTCCACCGCCAGCTTGATCGCGTTGTCGGCCCAGGCGACGCGCTGCGAGGACTGCATCTGCTCCGAGAGCTCCTCCATGCGAGCGCGGAACTCCTCGGGGTCGCCGAACAGGTTGAAACCACCCTCCATCGGACCCATGTAAGCAGAACTGCGACACCGCCGAGGGAGAGTCGGCATCTTCTGCGCGCCACGCGTGCGCCCGCCCGGCCTAGCGTCTCTTCCATGGGGAGGGACGACGATCGGGAGCGGGGCTCGGCGACGGTCGAGCAGACCGGGTTGGCGGCCCTCGTCGCCCTTCTCCTGATCGCCGGAATCGCCGCGGTCGCGGCCGGCGGCGAGGTCGACGCCGGCCGCCGGCTGGCCGGGGCGATCGCAAAGAAGATCAGCTGCGCACCGCGCCTGCCCGACGGCTGCCGCCACCATCCGCTGGTTCCCGCCTACGGCTGGCCTCTGGCGCGGCTGACCCGGGCGCTGGCCCCGGCGCCCGTCGCGCTGCCGGGGCCCTCCGGCCTGCCGCTGGCGCCGGTCGACTTCCGCCGCTGCCGGCGGGAGAGCTGCGCCGTCGCCATCCGGCCCGCACCTGACCGCCTCCGGACGCCGCACCACCGCCTTCACCGAGGTGATCGACCGGCGCGGAAGCGCCGGCTGGGTCGAGGTCGTCTACTGGCTCTACCGCCCGACCCTTGGCTGGCAGCGACTCGCCCGCCGCGGCACCCAGGCCGACGTCGAAGCGGCGTCGGGGGTAGAGGTCCGAGCCGAGGACGACCCGGCGCTGGTCCCGCTGGAGACGCTGACCGGCCGCAACCACTACGAGTTCCCGCCCGGCGAGCAGCCACCCTGGCAGTGGCAAATCGCCGGCCGCTACCCCGGCTGGTCCAGCTAGGCCCTGGCGGTCAGCCAGCGCCGGCGCAGGAAATCGAACACCTTGCGGACGCCGACCAAGATCAGCATCAAGTTCCCCGAAAGGACCAGGAATAGAACAAAAAAGACAAATCCGAATTCGTATTCGAGACCACCATTGGAATCGCTTTCAGGCATGTGGCCGGTCAATTCGAGAGCCACTCCAGCAACCAACGGACCAGCAAGGGCGGCCACGACCCACCATCGACCGACGATGAAGGGCAGGAGGAGTACCGAGGCGTAAAAGGCGATGTCCCACACGCCGCCCAGCCCAAGCAACACCCCCATCGCAACCCCGGCGACTACCGTCAGAACGACACCAGCTTTGCTGCTCATACCGGACCGTACCCAGGTCCGGTAGCGCCGTTACTCAGCTAAGGGCTCGCCGCCTGCGCTGCCTTTTCACTCTCCGCTTCCTGCTCGGCCTCTTTGATCAGCCCGCGCCAGTCCGTGGTGCGGAAGACCAGCAGCATCGCCAGGAAGCCGAGCACCACCGACCAGGCCGCCATCGCGATCTGGGTTCCTACCGAGAAGGAGAGGACGGCGGTGCGGGTCGGCCCGTGCAGGGTCGCCACCAGCAGCGCCTGCTGGGCGCCGGCGCCGCCGGGGGTGAAGGGGACGACGTTGGCTATCGCCTGGCAGCTCATCACCAGCATGACGCTGCCGATCGAGCCGCCGATCCCGAACGCCTCGAGGAAGAACCAGAAGGCGGCGAAGCGGCAGAACCAGCCGACCCCCTGCCATGCAAAGACCTCGCGCATGTAGCGGCGCGGCTCGGTGAGGATCACCAGCCCCTGGCGCACCCGCGCCCAGAAGCGGCGGACGTGGTGGGCGAGGTAGTAGATGCCGATCGCGATCGCCAGCAGCGTCACCCCCAGGGTAATGAAGAACAGCTGCGGGTTTTCGGCCCAGAAGGAGAGCTCGAAGGCGGGCAGCTCGGGGATCCGCGGCAGCGGCGGCAGCAGCCCCTGGCTGATCGCGTAGAGCAAGACCAGGACCCCCACCGAGGTATCGAAGACGGTCTGGACCAGGAAGGAGGAGGTGACCGCCGGGTAGGAGGAGTCGGGGATCTGGCGTTTGACCAGGAAGACCTTGGTCGCGTCGCCGGCGTGGGCGGGGACGATCGCGTTGATCCCGGCCCCGGCCAGGTAGGAGGCGGCGACGCCCAGGTATGGGATCCGCTGTCCCGGGTAGGCGGCCTGCAGAACGTTGCGCCAGGCCCAAGCGCGCGCCAGCTGCATCGCCAGCAGGCAGAGCAGGGCGATGCAGAACGCCGTCCAGTCGATTTCCGACAGGTGGCGGAAGAATTCGGCGGCGCGGCTGAAGAACGCCTCGAAGTTGCCTTGAAGATCAGCGAAGACCATCGCAGCTAGACTAGCCACGCTCGTGCCGGATACCGACACGCACACCCTGCCCTCCGCCGCCGCCCATGACCCCGCCGACGTGGCGATGTGCGACCGTGCCCGCGAGCGCTACGCGGGGGATCGCAAGAGTCGCTGGCGCCGCCGCCGCAAACGCCACGCGCAGCTGCCGAACCTGATCATCGTCGGCGGGCTGAAGTGCGGGACGACGAGCATCCACCACTACCTCGGCCTCCATCCGGAAGTCCAGATGTCGAAGCCGAAGGAGCTCAACTTCTTCGTCGAGGAGCTGAACTGGGACCTCGGCATCGACTGGTACGCGAGCCGCTTCGACGACCGCTTCGAGGTCCGCGGCGAGTCCTCCCCCCACTACACCAACCTGCCCCGCTACGAGGGGGTCGCCGAGCGGATCAAGCAGCACACGCCGGACGCGCGCCTGCTCTACATGGTCCGTGACCCGATCAAGCGGATCCTCTCCCACTGGGTCCACGCGACCGGCGCCGGCTACGAGCACGGCGACCTGGTCGAGGTCCTCTCCCGCCCGGACACCTCCTACATCAACCGCTCCAAGTACTGGATGCAGCTGCAGCCCTACCTCGAGCGCTTCGACCGCTCCCAGATCGAGATCATCACCCAGGAGGAGCTGCAGACCGAACGCGAGGAGACGATGCGCAAGGCCTTCGCCTTCGCCGGCGTCGATGCAAGCTTCACCTCCGAGCAGTTCGATCGCGAGTGGGAGAAGTCGAGCGCCAAGGAGGGCGACAAATACCAGCTGATGGAGAAGCTGGTGAAACTGCCGGGCCTGCGCTCCTTCGACCGCAACTTCGACCGCCTGCCGGAGTCCCTGCGCTGGATCGTCGAGAAGGTCGTCCACGATCCCGACAAGCCGCCGGCGCCGAAGCCGAAGCTGCCGGACGATCTCTTCGAGACGGTCCGCGGCCGCTTCACCGAGGACGTCGCCGAGCTGCAGAAGTTCGCCGGCCGCGAGTTCGCCGGCTGGCACGACTACCGCTGACGCTCCGAACTTGACCACGCCCCAGCGGGGTAAATCTCGGAGACGCGGGTAGCCTGCCGCCGATGCAGCGGTTATTGCCAGACCCGGGCCCGACCACGATCTCCGAGCAGCTTGAGACCTACTGCCCTTGGGAGGACGAGCGCGAGGACCGTCCCTTTGTGGCGATGAACTTCGCCACCACCCTCGACGGGCGGGCGACGATCGGCGGGGTCTCCGGCCCGATCGGCTCCGAGACCGACACGGCGATGCTGGCCGGCCTGCGCAAGCGCTTCGACGCGGTGATGATCGGCGCCGGGACGATGCGGGCCGAGCGCTACGCCGGCCTCGACAAGCGGCTCGTGGTGGTGGAGAGCCACGGAGGCGACTGGACCGACCCGGCGGACCTGCTCCGCACCCTGCGGGAGGAAGGCGTGCGGGCGGTGATCTGCGAGGGAGGGCCGACGTTGCACGGCTCACTGCAGGCCGCCGGCCTGGTCGACGAGCTGTTTCTGACGGTCGCGCCGAAGCTGAGCGGCGGCGAGGGGCCGCGGATCGTCGAGGGGCCGCTGCCGGAGGTGGTCGGGCTGGAGCTGGTCTGGCTGCTCGAGGAGCAGGGCGAGCTCTTCGCCCGCTACCGCCGGTCCTGAATCGACCTATCGATTAGCGTTCGTCTCCCAAAGAGGACGAGGAGAGGAACCGATGGACTTCACCCCCAGCCCCGAGGTCGCCGAGCTGCGCGAGCGCGTGCTCGACTTCATGGACGCCGAGATCTACCCGCAGGAGCGGGAGCTGATGGAGGCGCTCGACGACGAGGTCGGGCCGGGGATCCCCTACCCCGCCAACCTGGTCGCGGTCCGCGAAAAGGCCCGGACCGATGGCCTCTGGAACCTGTTCATGCCCGACGAGCGCTTCGGGCCGGGGCTGAAGAACTGGGAGTACGGCCTGCTCTGCGAGGAGATGGGCCGCAGCCCGATGGCGGCGCCGATGGCCTTCAACTGCTCGGCCCCGGACACCGGCAACATGGAGATCCTCGCCGAGCACGGCACCCCGGAGCAGCAGGAGCGCTGGCTGGAGCCGCTGCTGGAGGGCAAGATCCGCTCCTGCTTCTCGATGACCGAGCCGGAGGTCTCCGGCTCCGACCCGACCCTGCTGCAGGCCCAGGCGCGGCTGGACGGCGACGAGTGGGTGATCGACGGCCACAAGTGGTTCACCTCGGGCGCGGTCGGCGCCGAGCTGGCGATCGCGATGGTGGTCACCGATCCGGACGCGCATCCTTACGCGCGCGCATCGATGATCTGCGTGCCCACCGACGCACCCGGCTTCAACCTGGTGCGGCCGATCTCGGTGATGGGCCACGACGGCGGCCCCGGCCACTGCGAGATCCGCTACGAAGAGTGCCGGGTGCCGAAGGAGAACCTGCTGGGCGAGCGCGGCGCCGGCTTCGCCGTCGCCCAGGACCGCCTCGGCCCCGGCCGCATCCACCACTGCATGCGGGCGATCGGGACCGCCGAGCGGGCGCACGAGATGATGTGCCGCCGCGCCAACGAGCGCACCGCCTTCGGCGGCCCGCTGGGAGAGAAGCAGTTCGTCCAGGAGTCGATCGCCGCCTCGCGGATGGAGATCGACCAGGCCCGCCTGCTGACCCTCTACGCCGCCTGGAAGATGGACACCGAGGGCAAGCGCGCCGCCCGCCAGGCGATCTCGGCGATCAAGATCGTCGCCGCCAACATGGTCATGGACGTCCTCGACCGGGCGATCCAGATCCACGGCTCCCTCGGCATGACCGACGACACGCCGCTGGCGATCATGTGGCGCTTCAGCCGCATGCTGCGGCTCGCCGACGGCCCCGACGAGGTCCACAAAATGGTCCTCGCCCGTCGCGAGCTGAACCGCTGGGCCAAGCGCGCCGAGGCCGAGGCGGAAGGCAACCTCGAGCCCCGGCACGCGGCGCGGATGGTTTAAGGCAAAAGAAAGGGCCGGGCGTTTGAGCCCGGCCCTTTCGCTACCGCTGAAACGAGGTGCTAGCCGACGGTCAGGTGACCGGCGAATACGCAGGTGTTCGGAGGCTGGTTGTTGAACGTGTTGTAGTCGTAGCCCAGGACTCCGCTGACGACCGTGCCAGGCGTAGTCGCCCCGTAGAAGCTGGAGACGCCGTAGGTGGCATCGCCGCCACCGGCGGCGAGGTTGTCGACGCGGATCTCCCCGTCTTCGCCGGGCTTGCTGCTTTCGTAGTCCTCGGTGAATTCGGCGCTGGTGCTGCCGGGCTGGCCACCCGCCTCCATCACGAAGCCGGGCCCACCCGGTCCGGTGACTTCGAGGTCGGCGTCGTTGGCCCCACAGGTGGCGATGAAGTTGAAGCCGCCAACGCTGGCGACCTGCACGCCCCCCTGACCCTGGGTCAGGGTCCTGAACACCTTCACCACGGACTGACCGCCGACGGTGTTGGCGTTGTCAGCGCTGCTGGCATGGGTGGCGTTCGGAACGGTCCCGAGGCTGCTGGTCGTGATCTTGGCGCCGGTGATCGCGCCGTTCTTGATCTTCGCCGTGGTTACGGCGTTGTTCTTGATTTTCGCGCTGGTCACAGCGTTCTTCTTCAGCTGCTTGGAGCCGACGCTGTTCTTGGCGAGGCCGGCCGCGAAGGCGGTGGCACCACCGAGCACGAGAAAGACTGCGATGGACGACATCACGTTCGAGTACGTGAGCCGCTTGCGAATCTGATTCAAGGGGATCTCTCCTTATAGATACGCCGACCTTGTGGGTGATCGGATCGGGCCTAGCCTTTCATTTCTGAAAGGGAGCTGCAAAGGGGAGCCGCACGCTGTGGTCGCAACTTGGCTGAGTGTCTAGTCGGTCGCGCAGGCGCCAATGCCCCATATCTCTATGCTTCTGGCCGGTTTGGCGATCGTCTCGGCACAGAACTGGACGTCGCGTCTTCTACCAGCGGAAGGCCGGGCAAGTCGCGGCGGATGGGTGCACAGGGTCAGCCATGGGGACACCCGGCTAGCCGCTTCCATTTCGCGTCACCTGGGTTTCTCACCAAGGCAACAAAGGAGTTTGGGGGACCCTCCTGAACAATTTCCGCAGGATCTCGATCCTCCTCGAAAGGCTGTCCGAACCAGACCGCCCAATCCGGCGCGCGTCTCTCTGAGGCCCGAGTTTCCCACAGCCTCACAACGGTTTTCGTGACTTTGTCGAAGACCAATCCGGGTTTGTCGACCTCGTCTTCGTTTTCGGCTCGCTCCAAGAACGCTAACTGACTCAACTTCACGGCTCTCCTAGCCCCAGCCCTCAGCAGACACGCCTCCATCGAGTTCTTCATCGGCTTAGAACTGGTCTCGTTGAGCCGTTCAGCCGTCGCAGTGGTCCCAGAGCTATCGGCCGTTCCGCAGGCGACCATCGCCATACCAGCTACCACGCACGAAATAGCGAGTGGCACTGGCCTAACAACCCTGATCATTTGCTGCATACCGCCTTACCACTGTCTTCAAACGATTCCATGTGGCCGCCAAATTCCCGGTAGGGACTCTGAAGGTAAACGTTAGCGATGAACGTCACCTGATACTCCCGGTCAAGGTCTCCACAATATCTGCTTTCATCGGCCCCCCACCAGCGCCACTGTCGGTCGTAGGGGTTGGGTGGCTTGAAATAGTCGACTCCCTTGACTTCGAACTTCCCATAAAGGAGTTCATCCTTCCAGCCCTTGGTACGCCGTTCAAAGTAGATGGTCAACTTCTGGAAGGCGTGGGGACCCGGCCACGCCGAAGTCGGACAGCGATACCGCATTGCGGTGAAGATTCTGTGTTCATAGGACCATGCAGCGACGGTTATGTAGCAGCCTGGCATTTGGCCCGACAAATCGCTGTTGTTGACAGGATCCTGATTGGCATAGTCATAGGTATTAGCCGAACCTCCAATGACGGGGTCGGTGGTCAGAAACCGACCGACGGCAGGCACGTAACTCCGCGCACCCATCTGGATGACCCCTGATGGCAATTCCGTCCTCCGGTGAAAGCCGCCAAGCCAGGCGAATCTATTGGGGGTTCCGCTAATGGGAGCCCCAAACTCGTCCGATCGCGCCGTCAGCGATAGCTGACTCACGAGCGGATCGATGCTAGCGGTCGCCACCACGTCACCATGCAAGTTGATCAGCTGAAGACGGGTTGGCCCTCCACTCTGGGCGATAGCAGCAAGAGCGCCGTCTATGCCTTTGATGCTTCGGGACCAAGTCGAGCCCAGCTGGGTCCAAGCAGGCGCGTCAGACCCATCTGCGTAGTGAAAGACTTCAACTCCTTCGATGCCACCTCCTTGCACTCTTTGCCGCTGCCGCAGCATGGCATCGAGCGCAAATTCGTTGGTCACCCCACCCTGGGACTGAGAGGCCACCATGTCATTGCTGAAGAAGCTGGTTTCGAGGCTGCTACCACCTGCGACAGTGCTAGGAAGCATGGTGATTCGGCCAAAGGGATCACTGGTAAGTCCGCTGGCTTCTAGTCGGTCTGCTTCATCGTATTTGAAATTCTGCGAAGTGCCGCCAGAGGTCATGCAGGCCCCACCCACTCCAGGAGGCCGGCTCGTGAGAGAGGTCCGATTAGAGTCGATGTCGTACCCGTATTCGCGAGTCGTACAGGCTCCTCCGGAGGGGACTTCTTCGGACTTCGCCAGGCGCCCGAGGGGGTCATATCCGAAGCGGCTCGTCCCCAACGACCCGGTTTCCGACAGGATCTGACCGTTTACGGATCGCGTGACTTCCGAGGTAAGCCAAAGGCAGGAGCCACCGCAGCTACTAGCCTTGGTGTAGGTGAGCTTCATTGGCTCGCCGGCAGGGTTGAAGCTGGCTTCGGCACTAAGGCCGTTCGGCAGGCCGCGTTGGACAAGATTTCCGTCGGCGTCATAGCTTGCAGTCATTACTCCCGCGGCTGAATCTTCGACTTCAATGGGCGACCCGGTGTTCGTGTCGTATCGCAAGGTTTGCATGCCTTTTCCGTCGTCGACGGTCGCGAGGCGCCCTGCGATGTCGTAGGAGTATTTCGATACGTTTGCATCGGCGTCTTCGTACTGCGTGACGCGACCTAAGCTGTCATAGGTCGTGGTGGCAGACTGGCGGTCACACAGCGGTTCGGAAGGCGGACAGGCGAATCGCTGCACAGTCGCGAGGCCCGAGGATTCGGTGTATTTGGTTTCCACTTTTGGTATTGCTTTTCCACCACCACTGATTGCCTTTGACGTTTGGCGTCCAGCCGAGTCGTATGAAAGAACCGTGGTCCTAACACCTGCTTCGCCGGCTCCGGGCGTGGTTTCGACGATTTCGGTTGGCCTACCCAAATAGGAATAGGCTTTGAATTTCGTTTCAGGCAAACTGAAGCCAGTAGTGGGCTGCCCGCCAGGCACGATCTTGCAGGGGAGACCTGCGTAAGCCTCGTTTTCACATTCTTGGCCGTGACCATGGGTGTAGTAGACAGTTTTAGTGGTTCCTGGGCCTTTCCCGTTGGGACTGGAAGGCTGCCGGAGTTCCAACGGTAGTCCGGACGTTTGGTCGTATTTGGTAATCGTTCGAATCGCGAGCCCATTCGGGTCCACAATGGTTTCCGTTGGCTCGTGGAGAACAGAGTCATAGCCAGTTTCGACCACACGCTGGTCGGCGTCGACTCCTTGCCCCGCAATACTCGCGCCGGTGGTTTCTCTTATCGGGCGCCCTTCCTGATATTCGATGGTCGTATGCATACGGACCGGAAAGGATTCGCCGGATTTGAGCTGCGCAGTATGAACTGGACCCCATTCCTCCCGCATCTCCACACCATCTGGAGAATACTGGCGATGAGTGTCTAGTTCCAACGACTTTTCCGCCGATTTCAGTCCTTCTAGTGCACGGAGCCGGTTCTGAGCGGACAATTCCCGCGTGACATGCCCGAACACGTCGGTTTCAGTCGTCGTGATTGCAGGTGCCGAAGCACCGGCGGTTGGAGGGAGTGCGACATTCACCACATCGCCATCAGCAGCCAGATAGTAAACCGCAGAGGCGGAGTAGGAGGTTGGGGGGCTTACTGGTATCTGGTCTGGGCCGAATATCGCAGTGGCGTCGACCGGTAGGTCCACCTGCCCCCATTTGGCGACTTCAGTTGCGCTCATGTTGTAGGGGGCGGAGGCGCCGCTGAGAGGCACGCCGTAGACAATCGTCGTTTGCGCAACCGATGGGGTGCTCAGGGTCGGCCGTTTCACAGCCACCAAGCGGCCGTTGACTTCCTCTTCATCAAAGGCGCCGTATTCGAACGTCCAGGCCTGCTGGCCCGGAGGAGTGAGCGCGGCAATCTGGCCTCCGGCAGTGTAGGTGTACGTCTCCTTTAGGGCCGGAGAGATCCGGGGGTCCCACGCCGCTTTCAACCACCCTTCGCTGTTGTATTCGTACTTGGCGACATCGGAGCTCGTCATGCCCGAGGCGTTTGCGCCGTAGTAGCGGATCGAAGTGAGCCGGTCGCCAAAGGCATAAGTCGTGTAGGTGAAGGTGAGCGCTTTGCATCCGGGCTCGGTCGTTGAATTTTCGGACGTGCAGGTGACCCCCGGCGGTGAGGGGGCGACGACCTTGATCAGGCGTTGGTTGCCGTTGACGACGGTGTAGATCATCTTCGTGGTGTTAGCCGAGCTGCCCGACTGAACTACTTCAACCGGCAGATAGTCAGGGCCGCCCGAGCTGGCGAAGATGACCTGCTCCCCTTCACCATCGGCGAGTACGAACTGACCGCTGACGTTTTTGCTCAGAGTCCAACCGGCGAGCTCCTCGGGGGGTTCAAAACCAGATCCTTCCTTTTCCTTCGCGAAGGAGCTTTCGGTCCCCTCGATTGAGGTCAGATGGGCGTAGGCAAAGACGTAGGTCTCACCTTCGATCACTTCAGATCTTTCCTCGAGGTGGATACCCCTCCAACCGCCAGCCCCTGCCGCTTCGACGGGAACCCCAGGTGCCCAGCCGGGACCGAGGACCTTCTTCATTTCTCGTTCGTACGGAGATTCGCCACGGTCTTTGACTTTGTCGAGGTTCACGCCGCGTGAGTTGAAAGTACGTGAGAAATCAAGTGAGGAGATGAAGGCCGGAATCGATACGTCGCTTTTGCTGATGCCGAAATTGCCGGTTAGTAGATCGATGCTTCCCGGGCCAACCGGGGCCACTGCGTCTTTAGGACCACCTAGGAAGCGATCCACCTTGGCTTCGATCGGCGCACTCACGCCCTCTACGCCGGCAGATCCGTTGAAGAAGGCGCGCACCTGGATGGCGCCGCCTTTTTTCCGCAGCGTTTCGGTCACGTGCGCGGCGTCGAAATAGAGTGGTTTCGTTTCCTGTACGCCTGAGACGGCGACCGGCCAGGCTACGGCGGACCCGTCGGCATTGCGCACCAGTTCCGGCGGAATCGTCTGAAAGGTGCCTTTCCCAGCTTCGCGATACTGGAAGGTGACGCCGGTGACGCCCCCTTGGGTCCAGCCGGCTTGCAACCTGAGACGCCGGGCGGTCACCGTCCCTTCGCCCGGGGAGACGACCTTGCTTGAGGCCGGGGCCTGCAAGTAGTAGGTGAGTTTCAGCTTCGGCTTGAGTTCCGAGTTGGCCGTAGCAGTCGAGTTGAAGTAGACGAAGCGCCGGTTGCAGTTGGCCGGGTTGGCTTCGCATTCGGATTTCGTCTCGTTGGTCTGTTTGACGATGACGCCCTGGTTGGCGATGGTGCCGGCGACCCAGCCGGCCACCAGGCTTCGCAGGCTCTCGGAGGCGAATTCCCATGGTCCGGCTTGCGAGCCGAGTGGGCGCTGGCTCGTCAGGACCTGAGCTTGGCCTTCGGTCGTGAAGTCCCCGCCAGGGGTCGTCCATAGGTTTTGTTTGTTTGAGCCGAACTTTTCCCAATTCAAGGAGGTCGTCCAGGACTTGGTCAGCCGACGGGTTTCCAGCCCCGGGGTGTTTTCGGCTGCTTTGGGCGCATAGAGAGACAGGACCGCTTTGTCTATGTAGGCATCGCTGGGAACGGCGTGGAAGACGTCGAACCGGAGGAGACTTCGGACTGGTTGGTTTTCTTTCTGGCTATAGGCAACGGTGAGTTCGGTTCCGCCTGATGCCCCGCAGGTTTTCCAGCCGGCCGGGAGCGGGACACTGCCGATCGTGCAGTCTTGGTCGGGGACCGCGGTGCTGATGGTCGGATCGATCGTGGTCGGGAACTGGCGAGCAGGGTCATCCAGCCAGGCACCGTCGACCACGACCGCCAGCTGCCATTCGCCGCCACCCAAGCTCTCGAGTTCGTAGGCGACGGGACCACTCGAGCCCGCAGCGTCGGCGACGGTCGGGGCCGGCAGCGTGGCGAAGAGCTTGCCTTCGCCGTCCCTGAACTCGACCGATCCGTCGGCGATCAGGACTGGGGTGAGGTCGGCCGAGCTGTCAAGAGCGAAGCGATAGCTGTTCGGCTGGGCGGCGTCTTGAAGGACGATCTGCTCCTTCAAGCCCTGGCTAATGCTCTGCAACTCAAAGGAGACACCCCCGTTCCTTGCTTGGTATTCGGCGGTAGCCCCGTCGACTTCCGCAGCTTCGGTCTCTTCGCCGAGAAGGCGATAGGAGACCCAGTTCTCCTCGGTTGCGAGACGGACCCGCCCTTCGTCCATCTGTTCGGGAAGGTGGAGGTCGAAGGAGTTTTGGCTGTTGGTGAGCCCGCCGCCGGGAAGTTCCGTCAGGTCCCCCTCGATCGGCTGCCAGTCGCCGGCTTCGTTGCGGAAGTTGACCGGCTCCTGGTAGATCTCGGTCTGCAAGCTGCCGTTCGGAAGGCGGAAGGTGTTGGAGGTGGCGGTGCGGCGGCCGGGGAGTTCCAGAGCCTGCTGCGCGGATGCATCACTTGCACTCGTTGGGCTCTCGTCCGATTCCTCGCCACTGGCAACCCCTACCGCGAGAAGGAACAGAACCAGGAGTGCGGCCAACGTGAAGGCTACGGGCCTGTAGGGGGTGGAGTCGGTGCTAATGCGAGGCTTCGTCGGCTGCAAGGTGATCCTCCGGTCTGGGGGCAATTGATGACCGGGGGCGGATACCAGCCGCGTACCGGGCGGGGGCACCCTACACACGAACGACCGTACATTTTGTACCTACTTTTTGGTTCAATTCTCAGAGACGCGGCAAGCTCGGACACCGCACAAGCGCGACACTATGACCAACTTAGATCCTCAGTTGACAGTCATTCCCAGACCGCTTCCCCAAAAACACCTGCGCGCAACTTTGTACACCGTGACTAGTTTCGAATTCCATTAGTGGGAGCATTCTGTGTATGTTTTTGTGGTCATTTAGCCCTCTACTGTTCTACCCTGACATTCAAGTGGGATCGGACCTGCCATCGGCCAGGAGCTCCTTAACGATCGGCATGCTCACAATCTCGTCGTTGGGAATGTAGTAGTGCTTCGTTGAGCCCCGCGCGGCCTCCTGTTTCAAGAGGATGAGAAACCGATATTTGACTAGGACTCTTACGTGATAGGAGACGGTTGAAAGGCGTTGGCCGACAAGGCGTGACGCTTCTTTGGGACTAAGGGGCCGGTTGCCGATGTAGATCGGTAACAGCTGGCGTCGCAGGGGATGTCTGAGCGCTCGTCTTACTTCGGTGTCCGAGGGGAATGGCATTCCAGGGTTTGCCGGTTGATGGACCAACTAGGAGCGAGCGATCAAGCCGATGATGGCCTGCAATGAGCAAGAAGCGCATTGAGTGAGCCGCTCGATGACGGTGCAGACCTAGCGGGCACCGCGTCGACCAGTCCGGGGACCACGACGCCCGCTACGTCTGCTGCTCGCCCGGCGAAAGTCAGCCTTTCCCCTTACAGACCAGGTGGATCGGGCAGACTTTTGCCTCGCTGACCGTCATGGCCGTGACGCCCAGTCCCCATAGAGACGGCGCCGGGCGCGGGCGATGGGGTTGTCCTCCTCGAGGCGGTCGTGGAGGTATCCCGCCTTGGCCCGCACCAGCCTCTTCACCTGCTCATAGAGTTTGTAAATCTCCGGGTCGTGGCCCATGAGCGCGAGCAAGATGGCGTTCTCGGCCTCCTCTTCGCTCGCTCCCTCGGGCACCGCGTCGGCCAGCAGCGAGTTCAGCTCGTCCCAGAGCCGCTTTTCGTAGGGCTCGGTGACAACGGGCGTCATGGCGGCGTCACCTCGGTGGCGCCGCTCAGCGCTTTTGCGATTGCGCTGTCACCTTCGAGGTCGCCGACGTTCTGTCGCCAGGCTTCGCCACCGGGACCCGGGGCGCTTTCTTCGGCCTCGATCATCAATGCCCCCAGTGGCATGGCGAGCGCTTTGGCGATCAGCCGGATGCCACCCCAGGACTCGTCGACCTCGCCGACTTCGATCTTCTCCAGTTCGGCCGGCGTCATTTCGCACTTCGCCGTCAACTCCTCGCGAGCTATGCCGCGCCGTTCGCGGATCACGGTGATGGCTTGGCCCATCCCTTTGAAGGCGGCAGCCTCCTCGACGTCGCGAGGTCTCCGGCGTGGCTGTCCCCTCATCCGGTCGGGAGCAGCTGGGCGCCCTGCAGCAGGGTGCGGTGATAAGCGATCTGGCTCACGCTGAACTCGCCGAACGTGGCGGGGTCTTCCGCGGTCAGGTCGTCAAGCAGGTCAGATGCAGCGAGGGACCGAGCCGAGTCTTTTGTGAACAGGCCCAGGATGCCGAGCCTGACAGGGTGGCTGAGCGCCTGCATCTGATCGGGTTCGATCCGGCCCCGGTCGCGTCCCGAGAGTTCCATTGGCTCAGTCCTCCTTGTGGTGACGGTGGGCGACGGCCATCCCTCCCGAAGCCGCCGCCCCCGCCAGGTCCATCGCGGCCTCGGATGCGCGTCGGGGGTGCGCGGTCGTGATGGCGATGGACAGCCTCGGGGTGTGTGATCGGTGGAAGGAAATCGTCATGGTTTGAGTTGGCCCAGGGGTGAGCACCAATTTGTTGCCACGATGGCCCCACTCCGAGCCCGAGGTGAGGATGGAGCGCCTTGGGCGATCGGCGCGCCCTTTGCGTTGAACTCAGGTGATTCTCGGCGAGGGCTTTAGGTAAATCAAATGCATTTGGTGCAAACAAACGAGGTGGAGTACTCGCCTACTGTCGCGGTTCGCGCGCCGGGGCTTCGAAGCTGGACAAGAGGAAGGCGGCTGGAAAACCTTGGAATCCCTTTCGGCGCCTCCGCTTCCTGGCTGCAGCCTTCAGTGCAAGCAAGGTCTTTTGGAAGTCCCCCAACGCTTCCGTGACCTGAGCCCACCCAATCTCGTCTACCAGCATGGGACTCATAGTCAGATGTCGATCAAAACGATGGTTGAACGTCCCACCTTCAACGGCATCGATCGAAGTAGCGACGAAACGGCTAAAGGCATCCCAGCTCTGCCCTTTTCGGGCGGCAGGAGGGATCCGCTCGACGATGTCCTCCTCGGTGACGTTCGGAGATGCTGCCCGAAATTGGTAGACATGCGCGCCGTAGAGTTGACCGCCGGTTTCCGTGTCGATATTGACCGTCCAGCCCAACTTTTCAAGTCGCCTGCAGCGCCTGAGAATGCCTTGAGTCGTGGTTACACCGAGTGTTTCATGTAGCTGTGCCGGCGTCATGGCGGCCCGGTTCAGTTCGTCGATGATCGCGAGGTTGAGACGATCTGCGAAGACTTTGCCAACCCGCTGCGGCCAAGGTGGCGGCGGCAAAGCCTCATCTGCCTTTGGCAAACGCGAGACCATGTCAGCAGCGGGCCGAGGGGTTTCGAACGCAGCGAGATTCACCACCATCGAAAGTGGCTTCTCGGCACTATTCTCAAGCCGGATTTTCGCGTCATTTTGCTCATGTAGAAGCGCTTGGAAGCAGCGCTCAATGGCGTCGTATGCCTCACACCAAGCCAACTCGTCTAGGTCATGGACGACCGTGAAGGCTGCAACCCGATCGGCTTTCGCATCGGCTGTTCCGCCTGCGAGCGCCTCGCCGATCCGAGCAGCCATCTCTTCGAGCAACTGAACCGTGAGGGCATCCCGAATCGAGAAGGGAAGCGAGCGAAAGGTATCGGTGTCAATTACCGGCAGTTCGGTGGAGCGATAGAGCCATTCCGGTCGGCCGTGGCTACTTGGTGCCTCGCGCACCCGGCGAATCCAGCCATGTTCGACCAGTTTCAGGAAGTGCCGACGAACAGCGGCGTAGGAACTGCCTCCGATCGTCTCGTAGAACTGCTGGACGCCCATTTCCCGCATGTAGAGCTCGGTCACGATCGTCAGCCGAATCTGTTCCATGTAAACGATCCCGAGGCGCTCGAGGTAGGTCTGCCCGGCACAGAGCAGTCGCTGAGCACCGATGGCCTCGGACACTTGCTGCGATTGCTCGGCTTTAGCTGAACGCACTAGTCCCCACTAGTTACCAAACGCTGCCCATCGGCGCGCAGCGCCCTTGCACATCCCGTCCACCGGCCTAGGGGTCTTAACTGCCTCTGTCCGAAAACAAAGGGAAGGGGGTGAAAGCATGAAGCTTGCAGAGATTGACCACGCCGTGCCGGTGGTTTCGACCCACAAGAACGGCTGATGTAGAGCCAAAAGCGGGGCGGGCCGCTCTGGTGAGTCTGCTGGGGTCTGCCCCGCTAAATAGCGATGTGTTTGTTTGCGGACTGGGGAGCTTGCCTTTACTCTCGGAATGGCTATGCCCGCTGATCCGGCCTTGGCGGCCTACGAGGCCTTCGCCCCGGTCTACAACGACTTCAACCACTCGAATGACTATGAGATGTGGTTGGGCAGGGCAATACTGCCCGAGCTTCGGAAGCACGGGCTGGCGGATCCCGGTTGCGCTCTAGACGTTGGCTGCGGGACGGGCAGGGCATTTAGTCCGCTCCTGCGGCGTGGATGGCGGATTCATGGGTGTGATCTCTCGCCGGCGATGCTGGAGATTGCGGCTCGGGAGGGCGGCGCCGAGGTGACGCTGCAGGTTGCGGATATGCGAGACCTGCCCCGACTGGGCGACTTCGACCTCGTCTTGTCGCTCAACGACTGCGTCAACTACTTGCTGGGCGACGACGATCTCCTCGAGGCGCTCCGCCGGATGCGGGCGAATCTGGCCGAGAACGGTCTGCTCGTCTTCGACGTGAACTCCAGTTCAACCTATGCAAGCGGATACACAGGCGTCAGAGAGGTCGAGCACTCGGGGTCGCGATGGTCCTGGAGGGGCCGGGGTGAGATCGCTCCATCCGTCTTCGAGGCTGAGATCGATGGCGACCGGCTCCCCGAGCCGATTCGACAGGTAGCCCGATACCGATCCGAGGGCGAGGTGGTGGAGGCGATGGAGGCGGCCGGGATCACGCCCGTGGCTGTGTTGGGAATGAGCGAGGCAGACGGAGAGGTTGTGCTGTCCGCGCCTCCGGATGAGCATCGCGACTACAAGCTCTTGTTCATTGGCGTCGTAGGTGGTCCCTAAGGCGCGCCGTCAAATCGACTGAACCCTGCCCGCTGGCGTTAGTCGACGAGCGCGGCCCCAACGGCTCCTTTGCCGGCGGGATAGCTACCCCAGCCTTTCATCTCGACCGGCGATCAGGAAATCCTCATCAAAACGAAGGGGCCGGACTGAGCCCGGCCCCTTCGCGAACTGCATGCCCGGCAGACCTAGAAGATGCAGGTCGCGACCGGGCGGAATTTGGCGACCGACGCACCGCCGTCGAAGTCCACTTCGACCGTGGCCGAGTCCGTCGCGCCACGGGTGATCGAGGCGCCCGCAAAGTTGCGCTCGTTGTGGCCTGCCGTAGCGGTCCAATCCACAGAGACGCTGAGCAGATCCTCGCCGGCACCGCAGGACACCGTCGCCGACTGGGTCGCGTAGGAACCGTCGTGCGCGGTCACGTCGGTGATTTCCGTTTCCGGTCCGAAATGCTCGTGAATCGTCTCGAGCTCTTCCGCGCCGACAACACCCGGCACGATCTCGCTGCTGCCGACCGAGTCCGCCGCGATTTTCGTCGACGTCACGGCGTCATTGGCGATCTTGGGGTTGGTAACGGCGTCATTGGCGAGCTTGCCCGTCGTGACGGCGCTGTTACCGAGCTTGCCGGTGCCCACCGAACCGTCGGCGAGCTTGTCGGAGGTAACCGCACCGTTGACGATCTTGCCGGTGATCACCGAGCCGTCGGCGAGCTTCGCGGTGATTACCGAGCCATCGGCGAGCTTGCCGGCCGAGACGGCGCCGTCTTTGATTTTCGCTTCGGTGACGGCGCCTTTCTTGATCTGTTTGCTGCCGACGCTGTTTTTGGCCAATCCGGCCGCGAGGGCGGTGGCGCCGCCGAGGACGAGGAACACTGCGATCGACGCCATCACGTTCGCGTACGTCAATCGCTTTCGAATCTGCTTCACCGATGTCTCCCTTGGTGGTGAGAAGGGGCCGGGAGCAGCAACGCTCCACGTACGCCTTCCATTTTTTGCCTGGAACCGGAGACCTTTCCAGCCGAGCAGGGCGGCATCAACCGCCTTGGACGGAAGACCTAACAGGAAAACTCAGCCGTTTTTCTCGCGCTTCTCGGCCTCTTCGGCCAGCCGCTCGACCAGGCGGGCGAAGGCGTGGACGCCCTCGTCGACCTTGCCGTAGCCGCCGGCGACGTAGCGGGCGTAGACGCCCTCGAGGATGATCGCCAGCTTCCAGTAGCCGAGGGCGACGTAGAAGTTGAGGTCGGAGAGATCGCGGCCGGAGCCCTCGGCGTAGCGGGCGGCGATCTCTGCCTGGGTGGGGAAGCCCGGCGCCAGGTTGGCCGGCATGCCGAGCGCGACGACGTCGTCGCCGCGCTCAGGCCAGTAGGCCATCAGCAGGCCGACGTCGGCGAGCGGGTCGCCGAGGGTGCAGAGCTCCCAGTCGACGACCGCCGCCACCTCGCCGCCGGGGCTGAGGATCATGTTGTCGAGGCGGTAGTCGCCGTGGACGATCGTCGCCGGCCCCTGCTCGGGGATGCGGGCCGAGAGCGCCGCGTGGACGCGGTCGATCGGCTCCAGCTCGCGGGTCTTCGACTTCTCCCACTGGCCCTGCCAGCGGTGCAACTGGCGGGCGACGTAGTCCTCCTTGCGACCGAGGTCGCCGAGGCCGGCGGCGTCGGGATCGACCGCGTGGATCTGGACCAGGGTGTCGGCGACGCGCTCGCCGATCGCCCGCCGGTCGCCCTCGTCGGGAAAGATCTCGGCCTCGGCCAGACCGCGCAGGATCGGCCCCTCGACGAACTCCATCGCGTAGAAGGGGGCGCCGTTGACGCTCTCGTCCTCGCAGAGCCCGACCACCGGCGCAACGGGAACATCGGTGCTCCCCAGCGCCGAGACGACCTTGAACTCGCGCCCCATGTCGTGGGCCGAGCCCAGCCGCTTGCCCATCGGCGGCCGCCGCAGCGCCCACTTCCCCCCGGCCGCGTCGGTAACCCGGTAGGTGAGGTTGGAGTGACCGCCGGCGATGCGCTCGAAACGCAGCGGCAACTCCACCGCGGGGACGTGCTCGGCGAACCAGGCTTCGAGCGGCTCCCGGTCGATTCCGTCCGGAACCGCGACGGTTCCGTCTTGCTCGGTAGCCTCGTCAGCCATCGCGCAGCAAGCATATTCACGATCCAACCGACGGCTGAGCCCGTCACTCGCCAACCGGCTGCGGATCGGGTTCGCGATCGGCTTCGCCGTACTCACCGCGATGGCGGTGATCGGCGTCGGCCGCTTCATCCAGCAGCGCCAGGACTTCGAGGACGCGATCGCCCACTCCTACCAGGTGGAGATGGAAGCGCGGGTCGAAATCGCCCAGGGCAGCGGCGGCAGGGGGGCGCGCGAATCGGTCCACCGGCAGATCGACCATCGCAACGAACTGCAGGACGAGATCTCCGGCGACACCCGCGACACGGCGCTGCTCGTCGCCGCCGGGCTGATCGCCGGCCTGACCGGGGCGCTGCTCCTCTTCAGCGGCCTGATCTCCTCGATGCGCCGGCCCCTGGAGGAGCTGGTCGCCGCGGCCGGGAGACTGGCCTCCGGCGACCGCAGCGCCCGGGTCGAGGTCGGTGGCCTCTCGGAGACGGCGACCCTCGGCGCCGCCTTCAACGAGATGGCCGAGGAGCTCGAGCAGGAGGAAAGCCGGCGCGAAGAGCTCGACCGCCTCAAAGACGAGTTCGTCCTCACCGCCTCGCACGAGCTGCGCAGCCCGCTGACCTCGGTCCAGGGCTTCGCCGAGCTGCTGATGCTCGACCGCGACTCGCTCAGCCCGCAGCAGGCCGAGACCGTCGAAATCATCCTCGACAACTGCCGCCACCTGGTGCGGCTGCTGAACAACCTGCTCGACCTCGCCCGCTCCGACGTCGGCCGCCTGGCGATTCAGCCGCAGCCGACCGAGGTCGCACCGCTTGTCGAAGACGTCGTGCGTACGATGCGCGCCCAAACCGAGGCGGGGAATCAGTCGCTGACCGAGGACATTCCGCCGGACCTGCCCCTGATTAACGTCGAGCCCGACCGGATAAGACAAATACTTGTGAACTTGCTTACGAATGCGCATGAGTACTCGCCCGAGGGGGCGTCCATAGCGGTCGCGGCGCGTCCGGTAGGTGCCGAGGTGGAGATCAGCGTGAGCGACAACGGACAGGGCATTCCCGAGGACCAGATCGGCCGCATTTTCGACCGCTTCACCCGCGGCGACGCCGGCCTCACCCAGCGGGTCGGCGGCACCGGCCTCGGCCTGGCGATCTCGAAATCGCTGGTCGAGCTGCACGGCGGCAGCATCGCTGTGGAGTCGACGCTCGGCGTCGGCTCCACCTTCCGGGTGCGGCTGCCGATCGCGCCGGGCCCGGCGCAGGGTGCCGGCAACGGCCAGGGCCGGACCGCGGCGGAGGCGAGCTGATGGCGACGATCCTGGTTGCCGATGACTCCGAGACGATCCTGCTGCTGATGAGGACGCGGCTGGAGATGGCCGGCCACGCCGTCGAGACCGCCTCCGACGGCCAGGAGGTGCTCGACCACATCGCCGCCGGCGTCGTCCCCGACATGCTGCTGCTCGACGCGATGATGCCGCGCAAGTCCGGGATCGACGCCCTGCGCGAGCTGCGGGGCGCCGGCTGGGAGGTGCCGGCCGTGATCGTCAGCGCCCACCAGAACGCCGGCGACGCCGACGCCCCGGACGACCTCGGCATCGAGGCCTTCGTCACCAAGCCGATCGACTTCGACCGGCTGCTGGTGACGATCGCCGAGCTGACGGCCGTCTGAAACACCTACCGTAAGGCTGATCGTCCGAGTGACGCCCTAGTGTCACGGCAAATTGATGAGCGCATTAGTGCTGACTCTGGAGGTGGCCGTGATAAGCGCTCTGACGTCTGTCTCTATAGCTGCCACGGATCCGGACCACTCGTTCCTGGCAGTGGGACCACCGATGATTGCCGCTATTGGAACCGTGGCCGCTTTCATCGTCACCTTCGCACTCTTCATGAGGGGCTCTAAAGACAGGATTCGAGAGCAGGCCTCTTCCGTCTACGCCAGCCTGGCCAAAGACGGCACGGGAAAGGTGACGGCGACCGTCCACAACGCGAGCGACCTTCCCGTCTGGCACGTGGAGGCACGGCCTCTTCGCGCCGGCCACCTGTTCGAGGACGGCATCCCACAACCACAACCCGACCTTGCCCCAAAGGAAACCCAGGAGTTCACCTGGGAGGACTCAACTCAAATCGATCGCGACTGGCGAATCAGGTTCGCCGACGCCGCCGACAGGGAATGGATCAGGGTCGGAAACAAATTGAAACGCGGTGACACGCTGTGGGCGAAGATCCGACGGCGTGCCTGACCTACGACCCGTCAGCAGCCAGCCCTAGGCTGATCGCATAGGAGTAGTGGAAATAGCCTTTGTGTTTCCCGTTCGCGATGATCGAACCAACGAGCAGCAGGTCTTTCGTCGCCCTGTTACGCGCCTCCGACTTCATCTTGTCTCGCAACTTGCGCGGCACCTTTTGGGTGTTGTTACGGCCACTCCCGATCTTCCTGCTTCCCTCCAACCATTCGTTCGAAAGCCGATTCAGCCGTTCGAGGGCTTCGACCAAGGTGTCCATCGCTTCCGGGGTCGGCGGAACATCGCCTCGACTGAGCGCCCGCTTGAGGTTGTTCTTCGCCTCCTTGATGAGTCGCCTCATCTTCGGGCGCCGATAGCCAAGTCGTTCCCCGATCGCGAGCTCGAACTCCGGAACCCCCTGGTCGGGATGCTCCAGATTTCTCAACGCAAGGCCAACGGTCGTGTGATTCGAGTCGCGTGCCCACCCGATTCGCTCTTCGATACAGGAGGTCACGCCCTCATCCTTGAGCAAACCGATCACCCGGACATGGCAGGCGTTGCAGGCAGAGAGGTTTTCCATGCTGGGGTGCTTGAACAGGCGGTCATAAGCAGCATGGATTTCCCGCATGCAATCGACCGCTTGGTCAACCGTCACCTTTTGGGTGGAATTTGACATAGCGGCGAGATAGTACAGATTACTCAGACAATAAGCAGCTAGCTCTTGGCGATCTCGAGGCGGATCTCTTTGCCCTCGAGCTTGGTGCCGTCGAGGAACTCGACGGTGCGCTCGGCCAGCTCGGGATCCACCTCGACGAAGGAGAAGCGGTGCAGGACGCGGACGTCGTGGATCGCCTCCTCGGGCAGGACGGCGCCCTCGCGCAGCGCCCAGCGCAACGACTCCTCGTTGATGCCGCTGTTCTCGCCGCGGTTGACGAAGAGCTTGGTGGTCGCGGCCTTCTCGCTGTCGGAGTCGGCATCGCCGTTGGCCTCGGCGGCCACCTTCTTCGGCTCGCGCTCGCGCCGCTCCTCCCGCGTACGCTCGCGGCGGCGCGGGCGCGGCGCGTGTTCGAGCCGCTCCTCCGGGGTCTCCCACTCGCCGATCGTGGTCTTCACGTCGCGCTCGATGCGGCCGATCTCGTCGCGCTGGTCGGGGGTGACGAAGGTGATCGCGCGGCCGGTGCGCCCGACGCGGCCGGTGCGGCCGATCCGGTGCACATAGGTCTCCGAGGAGTTCGGCACGTCGTAGTTGATGACGTGGGTGACGTGCTCGACGTCGAGCCCGCGGGCGGCGATGTCGGTCGCCACCAAGAGCTTCACGCGGTGGTCCTTGAAGGAGATCATCACCCCGTCGCGGACCCCCTGGCTGAGGTCGCCGTGCAACGCCTTCACGTCGAGGCCTTTGTCCTTCAGCGTCTTCTCCAGCTTCGAGGCGCCGATTTTGGTCCGGGTGAAGATGATCGCCTGCTCGGGTTCTTCGGTCTTCAGCAGCGCGACCAGGCGCGCTGCCTTCTCCTTGGCGGGAACCTCGACGAAGGCCTGGGAGATCTTGTCGACCGTCAGCTGTTTCGGGGTGATTTTGATCGTCACCGGGTCGTACATGTAGCCCTCGGCGAGCTTCTTGATCGGCGGCGGCATCGTCGCCGAGAAGAGCGCCGTCTGGCGCCCGCTCGGGCACATCCGGAGGATCTTCTCGACGTCTTCGATGAAGCCGAGGTCGAGCATCTCGTCGGCCTCGTCGAGGACGACAAAGCGGGCCGCCGTCAGGACCAGCGAGCGGCGGGACATCAGGTCCATCATCCGCCCGACGGTGGCGACGACGACGTGGGCGCCGGAGCGCAACTGCGACTGCTGCGAGCGGATCGGGGCGCCGCCGAAGACGGCGACGATCTCGATGTCGAGGTGCTCGGCGAAGGTGCGCAGCGCCTGGGTCACCTGGATGCAGAGCTCGCGGGTCGGGGTGAGGACGACAGCCTGGACCTCTTGGTTCTCGGGATCGAGGTACTGCAGCAGCGGCAGCCCGAAGGCGGCGGTCTTGCCGGTCCCGGTCTGGGCCTGGCCGATCACGTCATGACCGCCGAGCAGCTCCGGAATCGCCTGCTCCTGGATCGGCGTCGGCTCCTCGAAGCCGAGCTCGTCCAGCGCCTGCTGGACGTCAGGCGAGAGGCCTAGGTCTTTGAAGGTGGTCACTTAGAGGGGATCACTTGCTGGGATCGAGGAGGAGCTTGCCGGTGGTGCGGCGGGCGATCAGGTCTTCGTGCGCCCGCCTCGCTTCCGACAGTGGGTAGACCTCACCGATCGTAACCGTCAGCTCGCTTTTGGCGATCGCCCCCAGCAGATCGCCGATCATCGGCACCAGCAGATCGGGGCGCATCAGCAGGTGGGCGAGCCAGAAGCCGATCACCGCCTTGGAGCCGCGCAATAGCGAGGCGGTGGAGATATCGCGCTGTTCGCGCGAGGCGATACCGAAGACGACCATCCGCCCCAGCGGCGCCAGCACGCCCATCTCGGCGTCGAATGCGGCGCCGCCGCTCATGTGCAGAACGGCGTCGACCCGCTTGCCCTCGTTGGCCTCGCGGATCGCCTCGCCGAGGTCCTCGGCGCGGGAGTCGACGACGGCATCGGCGCCGAGGCTCCGCACCAGCTCGCGCTTCTCCTCGCTGGAGGCGAGCCCGATCACCTTCGCGCCGGCCCGCTTGGCCAGCTGCACCGAGAGGGTGCCGGTGCCGCCGGCGGCGGCCTCGACGACGATCGTCTCCCC
This sequence comes from uncultured Actinomycetes bacterium, assembly GCA_963850735.1. Lineage (GTDB taxonomy): Bacteria > Actinomycetota > Thermoleophilia > Solirubrobacterales > 70-9 > VAYN01. The sequence goes on along the minus strand of CAWKMK010000004.1, from coordinate 501,217 downwards.
CGGCTCGATCCGGACGCAGCGGTGGACCAGCGCCATCGCGGTCAGCCCCTGCAGCAGGCCGCCGGCCGCCTGGTCGTACTCGACCCCCTCGGGCAGCTCGATCAGCTGCGCCTGCGGGATCGCGACCTTCTCGGCGTAGCCGCCGCTGCCGAGCAGGGCGACGACGCGGCGGCCGTCGTTGGTCTGGCCGGCGATCTCCGCCCCCGGAATAAGGGGCAGGGTCTGCTCGGCGAGGTAGTCGTTGCGGGAGGCGTGGGTGTCGGCGAAGTTGATGCCGCTGCGCTTGACGTTGACGACGATCTCGGCGAGCTTCGGGCTCGGGTCCGGGACGTCGCGGTAGTCGAGTACCTCGGGGCCGCCGAACTCGTCTATCTGGATCGCTTTCATCGGACGGTGAGTCTCGCAGGACAGGCGTTAGGCTGCCGTGCCCATGTCGCTCACGGTAGTCGGATCAATCGCCTTCGACGCAGTCAAGACCCCGTTCGGGGAGCGCGAGCGGATGCTCGGCGGCGCCGCCGTCCACTTCTCCCTCGCCGCCAGCTTCTTCACCGAGGTGCGGCCCGTCGGCCCGGTCGGCGACGACTTCGGCGCCGAGCAGTTCGAGGTGCTCGAAGGGCGCGGGGTGATCGTCGACGACGTAGAGCGGGTCGAGGGCGGCAAATCGTTCTTCTGGCGCGGCCGCTACGAGTACGACCTAAACGTCGCTCACACCGAGGACACCCAGCTCGGCGTCTTCGCCGAGTTCGAGCCGAAGCTCTCGCCGGCCTCGCAGGCGGCCGACACCCTCTTCCTCGCCAACATCCAGCCGGACCTGCAGCGCCAGGTACGGGCCCAGTGCACGGCGGCGCAGCTCAGCGGCCTCGACTCGATGAACCTCTGGATCGAAACCGCCAAGGACTCGCTCAGCGCGGCGATCGCCGAGGTCGACGTCCTGGTCGTCAACGACGCCGAGATCCGCATGCTGACCGGCGAGTCGAACCTCGCCCGCGCCGCCCGCCAGGTGATGGACATGGGCCCGCGCGCGGTCGTCGCCAAGCAGGGCGAGTACGGCGCCGCCCTCTTCACCGGCTCGGGCTTCTTCGCCCTCCCCGGCTTCCCGCTGGAGGACGTGCGCGACCCGACCGGCGCCGGCGACAGCTTCGCCGGCGGCTTCTTCGGCTACCTCGACAGCGTCGATGAGATCGACGACGACGAGCTGCGGCGAGCAATGGGCTACGGCACCGTCCTCGCCTCCTTCAACGTCGAGGAGTTCGGCACCGAGCGGGTGGCGCGGCTGACCCGCGAGGAGATCGACTCGCGCTTCGAGCAGCTGCGGGCGATGACCCAGTTCGAGGGTCCCGTCGCTTCGTAAGCGTTCCGCCAATACCTCTTAACAGCCGACCCGGGCGAAGTGACAGAATGGGCGCCGCCCCATGGCTTCCGACTCGCTGACGATCACCGACAACCGCACCGGCCAGAGCTACGAGGTGCCGATCTCCGACGGCACGGTGCGGGCGATGGACCTGCGTCAGATCAAAGTCGACGAGGGCGAATTCGGGATGATGGCCTACGACCCGGCCTTCACCAACACCGCCGCCTGCCGCTCCTCGGTCACCTACATCGACGGCGCCGCCGGGACCCTCGAACACCGCGGTTACTCGATCGAGCAGCTGTGTGAGAAGTCCACCTTCCTCGAGGTCGCCTATCTGCTGGTCTTCGGCCAACTGCCGACCGCGCCGCAGCTCGACCGCTGGGTCTACGACATCACCCACCACACCTTTGTCCACGAGGACCTCAAGCACTTCTTCGAGGGCTTCCGCTACGACGCCCACCCCATGGGGATGCTGCTGGCCGGCGTCGGCGCCCTCTCGACCTTCTACCCGGACGCGAAGCAGATCGACGACCCGGAAGAGCGCTACATGGCCGCGGTGCGGCTGATCGCCAAGGTGCCGACCCTCGCCGCCTTCTCCTACCGGCACAACATGGGGCTCCCCTACGTCTACCCGGACAACGAGCTCAACTACGCCGAGAACTTCCTCTCGATGGTCTTCAAGAAGACCGAAGACCGTCACATCCCCAAGGAGGCGCTGACCAAAGCGCTCGACGTCCTCTTCATCCTCCACGCCGACCACGAACAGAACTGCTCGACCAGCGCCGTGCGCGGGGTCGGGTCGTCTGACGTCGATCCCTACTCGGCGGTCGCGGCCGGAGTCGCGGCGCTCTACGGGCCGCTGCACGGCGGCGCCAACGAGGCGGTGCTGCGGATGCTGCGGCGGATCGAGTCGCCGGAGAACATCCCGGACTTCCTCGAGCGGGTGAAGCAGCGCGACGAGAAACTGATGGGCTTCGGCCACCGGGTCTACAAAAACTACGACCCGCGGGCACGGATCATCCAGCAGTACATCGAGCCGGTCTTCGAAGCGACCGAGTACAACCCGCTGGTCGAGATCGCACAGGAGCTGGAGAAGCGCGCCCTCGACGACGACTACTTCACCGAGCGCAAGCTCTACCCGAACGTCGACTTCTACTCGGGGATCATCTACGAGGCGATGGACATCCCGGCCGACATGTTCACGGTCATCTTCGCCATCCCCCGCACCGCCGGCTGGGTCGCCCAGTGGATGGAGATGCAGGAAGACCCGGAGAAGAAAATCGCCCGGCCGCGGCAGATCTACACCGGTGAGCGTGAGCTGGATTACGTGCCGATCGACGATCGTGAGGGGCCGGAGAAAATCGTCGGGCCGCCGGCACGCCGCCCGAAACGCCCGCGGCGCGGGGCCTAGCTGGTAGGGGGAGGAAGGTTCCCCCTCTCCCGAAGACCGTCGCGCAGCTGAGGCGCCGCTGAGGTTCGTTACGTCCGTCCTTGAGCCTTCGGGAGAGGGGGAACCTTCCTCCTTCCATCGCTTAGGGTGCCGCTTGTGTCACGTCCCAGATGGAAGCTGACGGTTCGGCATGGGTCCGATGTGGATCATGCGTCTTTTGAGGAGCTGGGTGAGGCGGTCGCAGCGATGCGCGAGCGGGCGTTTGCGATCCGCAGCGAGGGGCCGGCGGAGCGGGTGCAGTCGCTGCGGGACTTCGAGCCTCATGACCAGGTCCACGCCCGGCTGCAGCTGAGCAGCGGCGGGTTCCTGCGGAAGTCGGTCGCGGGGGTCGACGTGCGCGGCGACGGCACGTTCGTCCCGTTCAAGGGCGGGGTAGCCCGGGAGGAGCTCGACCCGACCGGCCACGACACGCCGTTCGACCTCGTGCGCGAGACTCTGGAGGCGGAGCAACGATGAGCACCGAGACCGAGATCCCCAAGGGCAGCTACGCCGCCGGCGAGCGGGTGAAGCTGCCGGGCGGGGCCGAACCGCCCTTCACCGTCTTCATCAACGGGGTCGAGCAGCCGAAGGGGAGCTACCGGATCGAAGCCGGCGAGATCGTCTTCGACCGCCCGATCGTCAAGGAGAAGGTCGGCACCGGCCGCTGGCTGGCGATGTACCTCGGCCTCTTCGGCACCTACCGCAAGAACGAGACGATCGACCTCCAGTTCGCCAAGGGCGGCAAGGTCGAGCTGCGCTCCGACCTCCCAGTCATCCCCTACGCCGAGGGCGAGGCACCGTGAACATCGGCTTCCTCCTCCTCTGCGACCACAGCGAGGCCGTCAACGGCAAGCTCTACCTGACCGGCGGCGGCTGGAACGTCCTCCGCCTGCCCGAGCTGCCGGCCGACTGGTCCTTCTCGATCGGCCTCGGCATCGACGTCGCCTGGCACGAGACCAACAGCCCCCACGAGCTCATCGTCACCGTCCAGGACCCCGACGGCAACGAGCTCGGCGAAGGCCTCACCGCCAACTTCGAGACCGGGCGCCCCCCGGGTCTCCCCGAAGGCCAGGAGCAGCGCCTCGTCATGTCGATCGCCGCCACCGCCAGCTTCGCCACCGCCGGCCCCCACGCCGCAGTCGTCCAGGTCAACGGCGAGGAGCTCGGCCGCGCGAGGTTCTACCTGATGGAGGAGCCCAGTGCAGAGATGCTTTGACAGAGCGCGTCCCAGACGCTGCCATCGCATTTTTCCGATCACCCCGGTGGGTTAACCTGTCCTAAGTTCGTCCTATCGGGCGGACAGGAAGGAGACAGTTTGACCGCAACCACTCCCAAAGATCCACAACTGCGCCGGCTACTTGAGATCGACACTGAGGTCGAGGGCGTCAAGGCAGCGTTCGAGGCAGCGATCGCGGAGGTAACCGGCCACCCCGAGATCGATGGATCAGCCAGGAAACGACTCACCGAGGTCAGCAGAAGACTCGCTGCTCTAAAGCCCCAGCTCGAGGCGGCTGACCTCAGCTACGAACAGAAAGCAACTCTCTACGCCGCCATGGTGGACATCAACAACGCGATGGCCGCCGATCCGGATGACCTCGACAGGTTCGAGGCGGCACTGATCGGTATCGAGAGGGTGCGCCACGTTATTCGGGACGCCCTCGACGAGTTTGTCGGCGGAGCTTCAGCGGATCGTCGGCGTCTACTTCTGGAGATGCGTCAAAGCCTTCCCGGCGTGCGACAGGCGGATCTTGCGGAGTTGCTCGCAGTTGATCCTCGAACCATTCGACGCTGGAGCTCTGAGCCGGGGGAGGCCGAGCACAGGCTCCAACTCGTCGCTCATCTCGTCGCGATACTGCGGCACGCCTGGACCCCCAAAGGCATCGTCGGCTGGTTTCAGCGTCCCCGGCGAGATCTCAACGACAGGAGCCCGATCGACCTGCTCGCGGACCCAACCTCGGAGCGCGCCCTGCTCACCGCCGCCAGAAGCAGCCGGAATCAATACGCGACCTGAGCCATGGGCGAAATCGCGTTCAAACGTGCGCGGGGGGTGGTCTATCGGGCAACCACCTACGACACCTGCCTGTGGGTGTCGCCCAACAGCCGTTCAGGTCGTTGGAACACCCCCCAGACCGGAACCATCTCCCAGTACTGCACCCTCGACGTCGCGTCGGCGCTCGCCGAGATGGTCCGCTCAGAGAACCTGCGAGAGATTGACGATGCGCGAGAGCTACTGGTAAGTGTCTGGGAACTGCGGATCGACGAGGGCGCCGTGGTCGACTATTCGACTCCCTCTCTCGCGGCGAACCAAGGGTTTGAATGGGAGGCGCTCATCTCCGACTCCTGGGGCGCATGCCAAGCCGAGGGGCGGAGGCTGATCACGGAGGGAGCCCGGGGAGTCCTCGCCCCCAGTGCTGCGTTGCCCCAAGGCATGACCTTGACTTTGTTTGGTCCCCGGACCGAGATCGCTTGGAACGTCGAGCCGAGTCTCTCGATTCAGATTCCCGCTCGCCACATTCTGCGCGGCGCTCCTGGTGATGGACTTGTTCGGGACACCCGCTTTTTCGGCGAGGCATACCCGGCCCTGTCTCCGCGCAACGCGCAAAGCCTCTTCAACTTCGAGCTTTCCGCGGAACGAAGAACTAGTTGAACACGTAAAGCAGCAGGAAGGCGATCAAAGCGAACGCCGCGCCCGCCGCCTGGATGCCGCGGTCGCCGGCGATGATGCCGGACATCGAGCGGTCGTCGTTGCGGTCGTAGATCAGGTACAGGTAGCGGAAGATTCCGTAGACGGCGGGCGGGATGGTGAGCATCATCTGGCTGCCGATCAGCGGCGAGTTGACGGTGTAGATCGCGTAGCTGAGCACGGTGCCGGTGGTGACCAGGGAGACCATCTGGTCGAGGAAGGGGAGCGAGTAGTGCTCGAGGACCGGCCGGGTCGAGGTGCCCTCGTGCAGCTCGGAGACCGCCTCCTGGCGGCGCTTGGTGAAGCCGAGGAAGGCGGCGAGCATGCCGGTGCAGAGCAGCAGCCATTCCGAGGCGTGGGCGTCGACGGCGCTGGCGCCGGCGGCGACGCGGAGGATGAAGAGGCCCGCCAGGGTCATCACGTCGACGATCACGATCTGCTTGAGGCCGAGGCTGTAGGCGGTCTGGGCGACGCCGTAGCCGACCGCCATCAGCCCGACTTCCCAGTTGACGGCGCCGAAGGCGAGGGCGATCGCGAGGAGGGCGAGGATCGGGGAGATCGTCATCGCCGCCCGCTCCGAGAGCTCCCCGGCGGCCAGCGGCCGGAAGCGCTTCTTCGGGTGCTTGCGGTCGAGCTCGACGTCGATCAGGTCGTTGAGGAAGTAGCCGGCGCTGGAGATCATGCAGAAGGCGACGAAGGTGATCAGCGCCTCGACGATCGCGTGGCCCTCGGTGAACTTGCCGGAGAAGAGCAGCCCGGCGAAGACGAAGACGTTTTTGACCCACTCCTTCGGCCGCCCGGTCTTGATCGCGGCGCGCAGCGGCGAGCGGCGCGGCACCACGGGGTCCTGCTCGGGCTGGGCCGGCTCAGCCGGCACGGTGGGCTGTTCGGAGGTGATCGTTTCCATCGCAGGAGGGCGGTCCGGGCGCCGTATCTGGCTGCCCGACCGGGAATGCGGGTCGCGACAGGGTACCGACGAGCGAGGTCAACGCTCGCTTTCTCCCCCCTCCTGGGCCGCTTCGAGCGCCTCCAGGTCGTCGCGGTCGCGAGGGCGGTCGCTGGCGCGCTTCATCTCCAGCAGGTGCTCCAGCGAACAGACCCTGACCATCAGTCCCTCGATGTCGACGTCCCGTGCCTGTTTCGCGAGTTCGTCGTAGCGTGGGACCTGCGGCAGACCCTGGAGGACATCGATCTGCCCGAGCTTGGTCATCACCAGCGTCCTGTCGCCGGTCTTGAGGAAGGTCGAGATGGCGCCGGAGCCGAGGAGCTGACCGCCGACGTCCACCCTTCCATCCAGCTCCTGCAGGAGCGCGTCAAGCTTCTCCAAGTTCTTCCGATCGGGGTCGGGAACCACATCGACGTCGCGAGTTCCCCGGAGGTAGCCCCAGGCGTTCACGGCAAGACCCCCGACGAGGACGAACCGTACTTCCGCCTCGACCAGGCGCTCCAGTAACTCGCGCAAGCGCAGTGGATTCGTGGTCAAGTGCGCTTGGCGCTGCCGGTAAAGGTGGAGAGAAATTCGCTTAGCTCCAAACCCTCGGCGAGGTTGACCGCAAGCGGGCGCTGCCCGTCTTCGCGGAGCTGGCGACGGCGCGACTCCTCGTTCGCACGCCATGGATTGTCTGGCCGGAGCTTCTCGTCCGGGTTCTCGGGGGGCACATGCAAAAGGTAATCAGAGATCGATCAGAACGCCGGGGTTCAGCATTCCTGCAGGGTCCAGCTCGGCCTTGGCGGCGCGAAGAGCGGCGGCGAAGGGGGCCGGGCGCTGGCGGTCGTACCAGGGGCGGTGGTCGCGGCCGACGGCGTGGTGGTGGGTGATCGTGCCGCCGGCGTCGATCAGCGCCTCGGAGACGGCGGCCTTGACCTCGTCCCACTGCTCGACCTCGCCGCCACGGACCGCCGGGGCGATGACGGTGAAGTAGGGGGCGACGCCGTCGGGGTAGACGTGGGTGAAGCGGCAGCTGACCCGCGGCGCGCCCGGTCCGTCGGCGGCGACGCCGCTGGCCTCGGCGGCGGCGCGGCGGGCGGTCTCCATCACCGTCGCGTGGAACTCCTCGAAGCGGTCCCAGGTGATCGCCGTCTCGAAGGTCTCGGAGAGCGACGCCGCAGGCGACGAAGGTGTCGCGCAGGTAGGGCGCCAGCAGAAAAGCGCCGCGCCACTGCCCAACCGCGTCTTCGCCTTCGCCCGAGGTGCGAACCTCGCCCGGGATGCCGCCGTGGTCGCGGGTGATCGCCAGCGCCAGGTCCATCCAGTGGTCCACGGGGTGGTTGGCGGACTCGAAGCCGAGGATCAGGAGGTTGGCGCTGCCGTCGCCGGCGCCCGTCAGCTCCGCCTCGCTCGCGTCCAGCAGGCGGCAGTTGGCGGGATGCAGGCCGGACTGGGCGATGGCGCGGACCGCCCCCGCGGCTACACCGAAGTCATCGAAGGCGACGCTGGTCGAGGCCTTGTGCTCGGGCCGCGGGCGCACCCGGACCCAGGCCTCGGCGATCACCCCGAGGGTCCCCTCCGAGCCGATCAGCAGCCGGTCCGGCGAAGGACCGGCGCCGGAGGCGGGCAGGCGGCGGCTCTCCCAGGTCCCCCGCGGGGTGATCGCCCGCACCGACTCGACAAGGTCGTCGATGTGGGTCTCCAGGGTGGCGAAGTGGCCGCCGGCCCTGGTCGCGACCCAGCCGCCGAGGGTCGAGTACTCGAAGGATTGGGGGAAGTGGCGCAGGGTGAGGCCGTGCTCGCGCAGCTGGTCCTCGAGCCCCGGCCCGGTCGCGCCGGCCTGGATCCGCGCCGCCAGCGAGGTCGGATCGACTTCCAGGACCCGGTCCAGCCGCCGCAGGTCCAGCGAGACCGTTGGCCGCTCCCCCACCCGCGGCTCGACCCCGCCGCAGACGCTGGTGCCGCCGCCGAAGGGGATCACCGCCGCGCCCTCGGCCTCGGCCCAGCTCAGCACCGCCTCGATCTCGGACTCGTCCTTCGGGAAGGCGACCAGGTCCGGCGGGCTCTCGAACTTCCCGTAGAACCCCCGCACCACGTCGCGATAAGCACTCCCCAGCGCGTGCGAAACCCGCTCGTAGCGCCCGTCGGAGAACAGGTCCCCGAACCCGCTCGGCCGCTTCAGTCGCGGCGCGCGCAGCTCAACCTCCTCCAGCGACACCGGCTTCTCAACCTCACCCCCGAACCCAAACCGGGCCCGAATCCCTTCCCCCGCCTCCCGCAGCTGCGTGGAGGTAGGAGCCTGGTCCTCGTAGCCCCACCCCCAATGCTTGAGTCGCCGCTCAGTCATTAGCCCACGCTATCCCGTTCCGCGGTTCCTTTTGCACTCATTGCGTGCATTTCGAACCACGGGATGTTCTGACCGTTGTCGAGGCCAGTTCCGTGGTTCCTTTGACACCTATAGGGCGACAAAGGAACCACGGGATTCAGCCCCGGCGGTGGAGGCGGTCGGCGCGCAGGCGGGGTGGTCGCGGGGGCGGCACAGACCAAGCAGGGGAGCGCGGCCGGAGGAGCGAATGGCAGAGCCATTCGCGACGAGGGGCGTGATCAGCCTGCGCCGGTATGCGCCGTCATCCGAGGCCGCACCGACAAGCGGCGCCCGCCTCCACCGACGCGCCTACCAGTGAACGCCTTTCATCAGGTGCGCAAAGGCGACGGCCTCGGTCGAGGGCGGTTTGTCGCGCGCCTCGTCTTTCTTGCCCTTCGCCGCCTGCGAGTCCGGGAACAGCTTGTAGGCGGTGTTGAGCAGGGAGTCGCTGGCCTTCGGCGCCACCGCGTAGACCAGCTCGCCGAAGTTGCCGAGCCGGGTCGCGACCTTCTTCGGCCGGCGGATCATCGCCTTGGCGATCATCTCGGCGGCCTCCTCGGGGGTGATCGCCGGGAACATGTCGTACATCCGCGTCGGCGCGATCATCGGCGTCCGCACCAGCGGCATGTGGATCGTGGTCAGGTGGACGTCGTCTTCGACCACCTCGGAGGCGATCACCCGGCTGAAGGCGTCGAGCGCGGCCTTGGAGGCGACGTAGGCCGAGAAGCGCGGCGGGTTGGTCTGGGTCCCGATCGAGCTGATGTTGATGATGTGGCCGCTCTTGCGCTCGCGCATCGCCGGCAGCAGGGCCAGGATCAACCGCACCGAGCCCAGGTAGTTGAGCTGGATCGTGCGCTCGAAGTCATGGTAGCGGTCGTAGGAGAGCGCAATCGAGCGGCGGATCGAGCGGCCGGCGTTGTTGACGAGGATGTCGACGTGGCCGTGGTAGGTCAGTACCTCCTCGGCCATCCGCTCGATGTCGGCGATGTCGGCGAGGTCGCACTGGTGGATGTGGGCGCTGCCGCCACCGGCGACGATCTCCTCCTTGGTCTCCTCCAGCTTGTCGAGCGAGCGGGCGACCAGCAGCACCGTGGCGCCGGCGTCGGCGACCTTGACCGCGGTCGCTTTGCCGATCCCCGATGAGGCGCCGGTGATCAGCACGATCTTGCCCCGCACCGCGGCCGAGAGCGAGCGGTCCTTGAACAGGTCGGGATCGAGGTTGCGCTCCCAGTAGTCCCAGACCCGGGCCGCGTAGGACTCCAGCGGCGGCACCTCTATCCCCGACCCCTTCAGCGCTTTCTGCGTCTGGGTCGAGTCGAAGGTGGTCGGGTAGTCGACGTAGGAGAGCATCTCGGCCGGCAGGCCCAGTTGGTCGAGCGCCACCTTTGCGGCGCGCTTGGCCGGCGGGAACAGCTTCAGCGCGGTCCGCAGCGCCCCGCTCGCCGGCTCGGTCACCTCGGGGTCGAGGCGGTACGTCATCCGCGGCGCGTCGGCGGCCTTGGCGAAGATGTTGATCACCTCACCCGCGGTGTGCGGGTTGGGGTCGGTGAGGTGGAAGGCGCGCCCGTTCAGCCGCGGTTTGTGGGCGATGTGGTCGATCGCCGCGGCGACGTAGTCGACCGGGACGATGTTGATCTCGCCGCCTTCGATCCCCAGCACCGGCAGCCACGAGGGCGCCACCCGCCGCAGCCGCTGCAGGCTCTTGAAGAAGTAGTAGGGACCGTCGATCTTGTCGATCTCCCCCGTGCGCGAGTCGCCGACCACGATCCCCGGCCGGTAGACCCGCCAGGGGCGCTGGCACTCGTCGCGGACCAGCCGCTCGGACTCGTGCTTGGTGCGGAAGTAGGGGTTGTTGTCGAGCCGTTCGGCCTCCTCGAACATCTCCTCGGTCCACTCGCCCTTGTAGAGACCGGCGGCGGCGATCGAGCTGACCTGGTGGAAGCAGCCGGCCTCGACCGCGCCGGCGAGCTCGATCGCGTGGCGCGTCCCCTCGACGTTCGCGACCTCCTGGGCCTCGGCGTCGGCGGTCAGGTCGTAGATCGCCGCCAGGTGGAAGAAGTGGTCGATCTCGCCCCGCATCGTCAGCAGGTCCTCCTCGGAGACGCCGAGCCCGTCCTGGGAGAGGTCGCCGGTGACCGGGACGATGCGGGCGCCGTCGGCGCCGAAGCTGGTCCGCAGCTCCTCCAGCCGGCCGCGCGATCCGGCCCGCACCAGGGCGTAGATCGTCGCCCTCGCGCTGCAGCAGCTTCTGGACGAGGTTGCGGCCGATGAACCCGGTTGCGCCGGTGACGAAGTAGCTCATGGACTTGCAGGGTATCTCGATGACGCTGCCCGCAAACCTCTTTCCTTAGACTGAGCCCAGAGATGCCAGAGACGGCCACCGTCCAGATCACGATGCCCGAGATGGGCGAGTCGGTGACTGAGGGCATCGTCCTCGAATGGCACGTGGCCGAGGGCGACGCCGTCAAGGAGGGCGACACGGTCGTCGAGGTGTCGACTGACAAGGTCGATGCTGAGGTGCCGGCGCCGGCCGACGGGGTGATTACCAAGCTGATTGCGGCGGTCGACGATGAGGTCCCGGTTGGGGCTCCGTTGGCTGAGATGGAAGCCGGTGGTGAAGGCGGCGAGGGACAGAGCTCTCAGCCCGCGGGTCCTGTCTCCGATACGTCCCCCTCCCCGACCGGGGAGGGTCCCGCATCGTCGCCACCCACGGCAGGGGCGCAGTCAACGCCGGGTTCGAATGGCGGGAATGGCGCAGCCGATGTCAAGGCGACGCCCGTTGCGCGGAGGGTGGCTGAAGCTCACTGGGGTCGACCTTGCTTCGGTTAGTGGGAGTGGGCCTGGGGCCAAGGTGACTAAAGACGATGTGCTGGCGGCTGGCAACGGCGGGGGGAATGGTGCGAGTGCTGCCGTCAAGGGTGAGGCGAAACAGCTTCGGGGGGCCGCGGCGATGCTCGCCAATGCCATGGATGAAAGCCGGGCGGTGCCTACGGCTACTTCGTTCCGGACGATTGCGGTTGACACGCTGGATGCGAAACGGAAGGCGATCAACTCGGTGCTGAAGGACCGGGGGCTGAAGGTCTCCTTCACCCACCTCGTCGCCTGGGCGATTGTGCAGGCGACCATGGACTTCCCGGTGATGGTGCGCGTGTTTGCCGAGGAAAACGGCAAGCCGTTCGCGATCGAAGGCAACCCGGTCAACCTCGGGATCGCCGTCGACGTCGAGAAAAAGGACGGCTCCCACAGCCTGATGGTCCCGGCGATCAAGGGTGCCGACGGGCTCGACTTCTCCGGCTTCCACTCCAACTACGAAGAGCTGATCGCGAAGACGCGCGAGAACAAGCTCTCGGCCGACGACTTCCAGGGCACCAACATCAGCCTCACCAACCCGGGCGGGATCGGGACGATGGCCTCGGTACCGCGGCTGCTGAGCGGCCAGAGCGCGATCATCGCCACCGGCTCGATCGCCTACCCGCCGGAGTGGCGGCACGCCTCGCCGGAACGGATCAAGCAGCTCGGCGTCTCGAAAGTGATGACGCTGACCTCGACCTACGACCACCGCGTCATCCAGGGCGCCGAGTCGGGCGCCTTCCTGCGCCGGGTCGAGGAACTGCTGCAGGGCGAGGACGGCTTCTACGAGGCGGTCGCCGCCGACCTCGGCTTCGAGGCCGCGACCGTCAGCAACGCCCACCCCGCCTCCGCCTCGCCGGCGCCGCTCAGCGCTCGGCGCCCCCAGCGCCGAACCGACCACCGCCCCCGGCGAGATCGACGAAGAGCTGCTGCAGGCGGTGCAGGCGGCGACCTCGCTGCTGAAGGCCTACCGCACCCACGGTCACCTCGCCGCCCACCTCGACCCGCTCGGCTCCGAGCCGAAGGGCGACCCGGCGCTGCAGCCCGAGAACGTCAACCTCACCCCGGAGCTGATGGAGCGGATCCCGGCCTCGATCCTCCGCATCGGCGTCCCCGGGGAAACCCTGCTCGAGGCGCTACCGCGGATGCGCACCGCCTACTGCGGGACGATCGGCTACCAGGTCGAGCACCTCTCCTCCCACCAGCAGCGGATCTGGCTGCGGGAGATGATCGAGACCGGCGCCCACCGCCAGCCGCTCACCGACGCGGAGAAAAAGCGCCTGCTGGACCGCCTGATCGACGTCTTCCAGTTCGAGCGCTTCCTCGAGAAAGCGTATTTGGGGCAGAAGATGTTCTCGATCGAGGGGCTCGACGTGGTCGTGCCGATGCTCGACGAGGCAGTCACCCTCTCCCAGCGCGCCGGCGCCGAGGAGGTCGTCTTCGGGATGGCCCACCGCGGCCGCCTCAGCGTCCTCGCCCACAACCTCGGGCGGCCGGTGGAGTCGATCCTGGCCGAGTTCGAGGGCTCGAAGCAGATCGACGCGGTCAAGGCGGTCGCCGCGATCCCCCACGGCGGCACCGGCGACGTCAAGTACCACTACGGCCACCGCGGGGTCTACGAGACCTTCGAGGGCAACAAGATCTCGGTCCGCCTCTACCCGAACCCGAGCCACCTCGAGTTCGTCGACCCGGTGGTCACCGGCGGCACCCGCTTCCTGCAGCAGGACTTCGTCGGCCCGGACCTCACACACGATCCGAAACGAGCGGTGCCGGTGCTGCTCCACGGCGACGCCGCCTTCCCCGCCCAGGGCGTGGTCGCCGAGACGCTCAACCTGCAGGCGCTGCCCGGCTACACGACCGGCGGCACGGTCCACGTGATCCAGAACAACCAGGTCGGCTTCACCACCGACCCCGACGAGGCCCGCTCGACCCCCTACGCCGCCGACATGGCGAAGGGTTTCAACGTGCCGATCATCCACGTCAACGCCGACGACGTCGAGGCCTGCGTCGACGCGGTGCGGCTGGCGATGGCCTACCGCGAGCGCTGGGCCCGCGACGTCGTCATCGACGTGATCGGCTACCGCCGCTTCGGCCACAACGAGACCGACGAGCCGGCCTACACGCAGCCGACGATGGCGGCCAAGATCAAGGCCCACCCGCCGGTCTCCGAGATCTACGCCGAGCAGCTGATCGGGGAGGGCACGGTCTCGGCCGAGGAGGTCGGCAAGGCCTCCGACGAGCGCCACACCGAGATGTCCGGGGCGCTGAAGGGGCTGCGCGAGAAGATGGAGGCCGGCGAGTACGAGGACCCGACCGTCACCGGGGTCACCACCCAGACCGGCGAACTGCTCGACCGCACCGCCAGCCCGCCGGTCCACACCGCGGTCGAGGAGGAGAAGCTGCGGGCGCTCAACGAGGAGCTGCTGAAGACGCCGGAGGGCTTCAACGTCCACCGCAAGCTGCGCCGCCCGCTGGCGCGGCGGGTCGAGGCGCTCGAGGGGGGCGGGGTCGACTTCGGCCAGGCCGAGGCGCTCGCCTTCGGCACCCTGCTGACCGACGGGGTCCACATCCGGCTCACCGGCCAGGACACCGAGCGCGGCACCTTCTCCCACCGCCACCTCGTCCTCCACGACGAGAACACCGGCCTCGAGTACACGCCGATGCAGCACCTGGAGGACGCCTCCGCCCCCTTCGAGCTCTACAACAGCCCCCTCTCGGAGATCGCCTGTCTCGGCTTCGAGTACGGCTACTCGGCGGCCAGCCCCAGCGCGCTGGTCCTCTGGGAGGCGCAGTTCGGCGACTTCGCCAACGCCGCGCAGGTGATCATCGACAGCTTCATCGTCTCCGGCGAGTCGAAGTGGGGCCAGCAGACCCGCCTCACCCTGCTGCTCCCGCACGGCTACGAGGGCTCCGGCCCGGAGCACTCCAGCGCCCGGATCGAGCGCTTCCTCGCCCTCGGCGCCGAGGGCAACATCCGCATCGCCTACCCGACCACCGCCGCCCAGTACTTCCACCTGCTGCGCCGCCAGGCGCTGATCAAGAAGCCGCGGCCGCTGATCGTCTTCACCCCGAAGGGGCTGCTGCGACTCGACAAGGCCACCGCCACCCTCGAGCAGCTGACCGACGGCGAACTGCAGTTCATCCTCGACGACCCGACCGCCGGCGAGCGCCGCGAGAAAGTCGAGCGCCTGGTGCTCTGCACCGGCAAGGTCTACTACGACATGGACAACAACGAGCGCCGCGCCGCCGCCGAGAACGTCGCCATCGCCCGGGTCGAGGTCCTCTACCCCTTCGCCCGCGAACACCTGGAGCGCCTGATCGCCTCCTACCCGAACCTGAAGGAGATCGCCTGGGTCCAGGAGGAGCCGCGCAACATGGGCGCCTGGAAGGTGATGTCGCGGCGGATGCCCGACGTCCTCCCCGAGGGGGTCAAGCTGACCTACATCGGCCGCCAGGGCCGGGCCAGCACCGGTGAGGGTTATTCGGGTGCCCACGCGCGCGAGCAGGAGCGGATCGTGCTGACCGCGCTCTCGCCGGGAAACTGACCTTGGCCCGCAAACCGTTCGAGAAGCCCGTCCCGGGCGAGCTCTTCGTCTGGGTGAAGCGGTTTTCCTGGATCGAGCTGGCGATCTTCTCGGGCCTGTTGCTCTTCTGGCTGCTGCCCGGCTTCGAAACCGAGACGATGCTGTTCGGTTGGGCGCACGGGCTCGGTTTCATAGCGCTCTGTGTGGTGATCTGGGTCGCCTGCATACGCAAGGAGGCCCCTTACACCCTGCTCGCCGCCACCCTCACGCCGGTGGGACCGGTCGGCAGCGTGATCGGGATCGAACTGATCGAGCGCAAGGGCTGGGGAGTGGGTGTACACGAGGGTTCGCAAAGAGGCGGCCCGGAAAGCGCCCCGGAACGCAGCTAAAGCGCTCGATTCCGCTTGACCGAGGGGTGTCAAGCCGCTATAGCTAGACGCTGACTGTTCCTCAGGGCAGTCCCGCCAGGGGGAACGGCTCGCGTCGGCATCCCTCCCTGGCTACCGACGCGCAGGTGCAGTGTGGGTCGCGCGGACCCCCCTGCCTCCCGCGGCCCCGCTGCGCCTACCTTTTTAGCTTGCGCAGGACGGTCTGCAAGATACCGCTGTTTATGAAGTAAGTGACCTCGTTCGGCGTGTCGAGCCGGACGGTCGCCTCGAAAGTCTTCTCACTGCCGTCGTCGGCCCGCGCGGTCACAGTCACCTTTTTCGCCTCGACCGTCTTCGAGCTCGCCGACGTCGAAGCTCTCGGCGCCGGTGAGGCCGAGCGAGGCGGCGCTCTCGCCCGCGGCGAACTGCAGCGGCAGCACCCCCATCCCGATCAGGTTGGAGCGGTGGATGCGCTCGAAGCTCTCGGCGATCACCGCCCGCACCCCGAGCAGCCGCGTCCCCTTCGCCGCCCAGTCGCGGGAGGAGCCGGAGCCGTACTCCTTGCCCGCGAGGACGACGAGCGGGACGCCCTCCGCCGCGTAGGCGATCGCCGCGTCGTAGATCGTCGTCTCCTCGCCGTCGGGGAAGTGGCGGGTGTAGCCGCCGGCGCGCTCGACCAGCTGGTTGCGGAGGCGGATGTTGGCGAAGGTGCCGCGGATCATCACCTCGTGGTTGCCGCGGCGCGAGCCGTAGGAGTTGAAGTCGCCTGACTCCACCCCCTGCTCCGTCAGCCAGCGGCCGGCGGGGCTTTCCTTTTTGATCGCCCCGGCCGGCGAGATGTGGTCGGTGGTGATCGAGTCGCCGAGCAGGGCCAGAGCGCGGGCGCCGGCGATCGGCGCGACCCCGGGCGCCTCGGCGGGCATCTCTTCGAAGAAGCTGGGGCGGCGGACGTAGGTCGAGTCGGGCCAGGTGTAGCGGTCGCCGGAGGGGACCTCGACCGCGTTCCACATCTCGTCGCCGGAGAAGACCCCGGCGTAGTTGCGCTCGAACATCTCCGACTTGACCGAGTCGCCGACCACCTGCTTGATCTCCTCGGCGCTGGGCCAGATGTCCTTCAGGTAGACCGGCTCGCCGTCGGAGCCCTCGCCCAGCGGCTCGGTCGCCGAGGTCGATGTCCATGCGGCCGGCGAGCGCGTAGGCGACGACCAGCGGCGGGCTGGCCAGGTAGTTGGCCTTGACGTCCTGGTTGATCCGGCCCTCGAAGTTGCGGTTGCCGGAGAGGACCGCGCAGACCGCCAGGTCCTGCTCGGCGATCGCGGCGGAGATCTCCGGCGCCAGCGGCCCGGAGTTGCCGATGCAGGTGGTGCAGCCGTAGCCGACGAGGTTGAACTGGAGGGCGTCGAGGTACTCGGTCAGGCCGGCGCGCTCGAGGTAGTCGGTGACCACGGTCGAGCCCGGCGCCAGCGAGGTCTTCACCCAGGGCTGGCGGCTCGAGCCCGCGCTGGACCGCGTTGCGGGCAAGCAGGCCGGCGCCGACCATGACGCTGGGGTTGGAGGTGTTGGTGCAGCTGGTGATCGCGGCGATCACGACGTGGCCGTGGTCGAGCTCGACCTCGGTGCCGTCGGCGAGGGTGACCGCGATCGCGTCGTCGCTGCGGGTCACGTCGACCGCGGTGCCGCTCAGCGCCGGGCGCGGTTTGCTGCTGCCGTTGTCGTGGTCCTCGGCCGGCGGGTCGGAGGCGGGGAACGACTCTTCGATCGCCTCGTCGAGGCCGTTGCCCATCTGCTCGGCCGCCTCGGGGTCGAACTCGGACATCGCCTCGAGGAAGGACTCTTTCGCCTGCGAGAGCGGCACCCGGTCCTGCGGCCGTTTCGGGCCGGCGAGGCTGGGGACGACGTCGCCGAGGTCGAGCTCCAGCAGGTCGGAGAAGACCGGGTCCTCGGCGCCCTCGTCCGTGCGAACATCCCCTGCTCGCGGGCGTAGGCGTCGACCAGCTCGATCGTCTCGGTCGGGCGGCCGGTGAGGTCGAGGTAGCGCAGGGTCTCGGCGTCGACCGGGAAGATCGCGCAGGTCGAGCCGAACTCCGGCGACATGTTGCCGAGGGTGGCGCGGTCGGCGAGGCCGAGGGTCGGCAGGCCGGGGCCGAAGAACTCGACGAACTTGGAGACGACGCCGCGCTCGCGCAGCATCTCGGTCACGGTGAGGACGAGGTCGGTCGCGGTCGCCCCCTCGGGCAGCTCGCCGGAGAGCTTGAAGCCGACCACCTGCGGCAGCAGCATCGAGATCGGCTGGCCCAGCATCGCCGCCTCGGCCTCGATCCCGCCCACGCCCCAGCCGAGGACGCCGAGGCCGTTGACCATCGTCGTGTGCGAGTCGGTGCCGACGAGGGTGTCGGGGTAGGCCTGCAGGACGCCGCCGTTCTCGCGGCTGTAGACGACCTGGGAGAGGTACTCGAGGTTGACCTGGTGGCAGATCCCGGTCGCCGGCGGGACGACGCGGAAGTTGTCGAATGACTTCTGCCCCCATTTGAGGAACGAGTAGCGCTCGAGGTTGCGCTTGAAGTCGTGCTCGGCGTTGACCGCGAAGGCGCGCTCGTTGCCGAAGGCGTCGACCTGGACCGAGTGGTCGATCACCAGGTCGACGTCGACCAGCGGGTTGATCGCCGCCGGGTCGCCGCCGATCTCCTCCATCGCGTCGCGCATCGCCGCCAGGTCGACGACCGCGGGGACGCCGGTGAAGTCCTGCATCAGGACGCGGGCGGGCTGGAAGGGGATCTCGACGCTGGGCTCGGCGGCCGCGTCCCAGGAGGCGATCGCCTCGACGTCGGCGGCGCTGACCGAGACCCCGTCCTCCAGCCGCAGCACGTTCTCCAGCAGGACCTTGATCGAGTACGGCAGGCGGGCTACGTCGAAGCGCTCCTGCAGCGCGTCGAGGCGGAAGATCTCGAACTCGCGGCCTCCTACCTGGAGGGTCGAACGGGCGCCGAAGGAATCGCTGCTCACACGTTCATCCTAGGAAAACCGACGTGGGGGCGAGCCGGACCCCTCTCGCCCGGACAAACGGCGGCCTAATTAGGCCGCCGTTTTGAGTATCCGCCCGTTCGAGGGGGTCCGGCTCGCTGGTTCAGCGCTTGTCCGCTGAATGCCCGGAGGCGATGTCTTTGGCGGCCTTTTGGCCGGCGCTGCCGCTCTGCACCTTGACGCTCAGATGAAGGGCTCACCAGTGCCAGGTGGGCGCCGGCCGCGCTGGGCCAGGGGGGCGATGGTGACCTCTACCTTGTTGCGCTCGATTGCCTTGACGGTGGCGGCGCCCACCTGCTCGGGCGTGGAGGTACCCATTCCCGGCGGCGGCTTGGAGCCGGCGTCGGCGAACATGCCGGCTTCGCGGATGAAGCCCGGCGAGACGATCGAGACGCCGACGCCGCGTGGGTCGAGGTCGGCTGCGCAGGCCGAGGGCGAAGCCGCGGAGGCCGAACTTGGTCGCGTTGTAGATGGAGGTGCAGCGGGCTGGCGGCCTTGCCGGAGAGCGAGGCGACGAAGACGAGGCTGGCCGGAGCCGGCCTCGAGCATCGCCGGGTAGAGGGCGCGGGCGAGCAGCATCGGCGCCTCGAGGTTGACCCGCAGGGCGCGCTTCACCTCCTCGGCGCTGAACTCGTCCAGCTTGCCGGCGCCGGGCAGGCCGGCGTTGGCGACGAGGATCTCGGTGCCGGCCGCTTCGGCGGCGAGGCGCTCGGCGGCGTCGGGCTCGGCCAGGTCGGCGGGCAGCACGGTGTGGCCGTCGCCGGGCAGTTCGGCGGCGAGAGCTTCCAGCGCCTCGCGGTTGCGGGCACTGAGTGCGACCTGCGCCCCGCGCTCGGCCAGCGCCTTGGCGATCGCCCTTCCCAGACCCCCGGTTGCCCCGGTTAGCAGCGCTTTTCGGCCCGAAAGGTTCATCCCAAGGCGCAAGCTACCAGCCCAGGCGTCGAACAGATCCTTGATGGGAGCAGGGAATCTCGACCAAATATTTGCGTTTTGTGAGCAGAACGCCGGTGGATCGTCTACACTGCCCGCGTTCGATCACCGAAACGCCGAATCCCTGGCGCAAAGAGCGTTTGGGGAACGGGGGAACCACGTTTTCGGGGCGAGCCCGCCGATCAGGCGGGGGCGCAAGCTCCTTTCGCGCTAGCCCGACAGCTAACCCCGTAGGCCGACGAAGGAGAATCGGTTTGCATCACAACTTCAGGTTGGCTGGGCTTGCGTTCGTCGTCGCCCTTGTCGCAACCGCTCTTGCTCGCACCGGGCGCCGCCTCGGCCCGTTGCACCACCGGCGGCATGTCGCCCGCCGAAATCGACGTCTGCACGCCGACCGCGAAAGCGAAGCTGCTCGGCAACGGGATGCTGATCCCACCGAAGAGCGCTCCCGCCCGGGTCAAGGCGGTCATCGCCGCGGCCAACAAGATCCGCAGCAAACCGTACATCTGCGGCGGCGGCCACGCCCGCTGGTGGGACCGCGGCTACGACTGCTCCGGCGCCGTCAGCTTCGCCCTCCACGGCGGCGAATTCATCGAAAGCCCCCTCCCCTCCGGCCCGATGGCCAAGTGGGGCGAAGAAGGCCTAGGTCGCTGGATCACCGTCTGGACCAATCCCGGCCACGCCTACGCCGAAGTTGCCGGCTTCCGCTGGGACACCTCCGGCGACAGCGGCGGCGAAACGGGCCCGCGCTGGCACGAGGACCTGCGCGACAACGTCGGCTTCATCGCCCGCCACCCGGCCGGCTACTAGACCCACTCTCAGTAACGAGGGAGCGGGGAACCCCTGCTCGGAGCACCTCCGCCGCGAGGAACGCTCTTGGCTGACGCCTCGAAGGCTGTCGGCGCGGCTCCATGCTGAGTACCGAGCAGGGGGTTACCCGCTTGCTCCTCCGACAGCTGCCTTAGGGACGGGCGGGTGGCGCACAGGAACCCGCGCGCGCAGGAGCTGAAATCGCGTGGTTCCTTTGTCCGGATATAGGCGACAAAGGAACCACGACTCAGCTCCAGGCGCGGATCCCTGCCATCCCGTGGTTCTTTTGTCCTCTTAAGGCGGACAATGGAACCGCAACTGCCGCGAGACCCGGTTGCTGTCGTGGAGGTTTAGCTCAATCGAAAGGGGTGTGCCGGGGTCGTACCCTTTGTTCATGGCAACTTTTTCGAAACGGCATCGTCGAGCGCTTCGCGAGAAGTCTCTAAACGTAGAACTCGTGAGCGTGGTTAGAGGTCGTGTCAACCGGCTGCTCGCGCGCTACAACGCCTCCTACTCCGCCGGCACCGACACTGGCTGGAACTACGAAACCGACACCTTGGAGGATCTTGCCGATGAGCTACGTGACCTTTATGGCTCTAAGCGACTCCCTGGCGAGGAAGGCGAGGGATTCTCTCGATTCATTGAGCGGGCCCCTGGCGAGTTCGTCTTTGACGCCGTTGAGCTGTTTGCTTCGATGAACGATGACAACGCTTTCATCGGCGAGCTGCAACGAAATACTGGCGGAGGAGGAAGTGCCTTGGCGCTTGCTCAATGGCGAGGTGGTACTCCTTGATGAGACCTTCGCTCGCAGCCAATTGGCAAGCCGAGCCGATGAGTCACTCCTACAGTCCGGCTTTGACGGAGCCAACCTAGAGCTGAGGCGCTCTCGGCACCACATCGTGGATGGAGATGGTCGCGCGGCAGTTCATCGTGCCGGTAGCGCCTACGAAAGCGTGATGATGGCCCTGCTCGAGGCAGACCGGGGAAAGGGATCAAAGCCTGTGAAGCTTCGGCAGCCGTTCATTCGAGAGGTTCTCGAATCTCTCCCATGGATGCGCAATGAGATGGGAGCCCATGGCCAAGGGGAGCTAGAGGTCGAGGTGCCGCGTCCCTACGCACAGTTGGCGACGGACCTTGCCTCTGCCTTCTGTCATTTCCTCATCACCCTGAAACTAGAACGGGAAGGCAAGCCAGCTCATCCAACCGAGGATTCCCCCTCTGCAAGCTCTCCGAGTGATGAAGTGGCCGACGTTTCCGACTTTTCGTTTACCACCGCCTCTGAAGACGACATTCCTTTCTAGCCGAGCCTCTGAAGTGACCGTGGCCGTGGCCCTTGATCCGCCGAGACGGAGGGAGTACCTGGGTACTCAGCATGGAGCCGCGCAACGGCACCCGAGGCGTCGGCCAAATCCGTCTCTCGCGGCGGAGGTGCTCGCGGGCACCCCACCGGCTCCCTCCCCCACCACCACCCCCGTACTCCACTCCGGCTAAGCCGCGCGGGCTAGTTTGGCCTTGCATTCCGGACGTCACGGATAACGTCACACGCATAGACGCTGCAACTCCCGACATCCGTCTCACCGGCCTGACGAAATACTACGGCGAGGTGGCCGCCGTCGCCGGGATCGACCTGGAGATCGCGCAGGGGGAGTTCTTCACGATGCTGGGGCCGTCGGGCTCGGGGAAGACGACGACGCTGCGGATGATCGCCGGCTTCGAGGACCCGACCGACGGCACGATCGAGCTGGCCGGCGAGGACGTCAGCGGCGTGCCGCCCTACGACCGCGCGGTCAACACCGTCTTCCAGGACTACGCGCTGTTCCCGCACATGAGCGTCGGCGAGAACGTCGCCTACGGGATGAAGGTCGCCGGCGTCGCCAAGGCCGAGCGCGCGAAGCGCGGCGACGAAGCGCTGGAGATGGTCCGCCTGCCCGGCTACGCCGACCGCAAGCCGGGCGAGCTCTCCGGCGGCCAGCGCCAGCGGGTCGCGCTGGCGCGGGCGATCGTCAACCGGCCCAAGGTGCTGCTGCTCGACGAGCCGCTCGGCGCCCTCGACCTGAAGCTGCGCGAGGAGATGCAGACCGAGCTGAAGGCGATCCAGGGCGAGGTCGGGATCACCTTCGTCTACGTCACCCACGACCAGGACGAGGCGCTGACGATGAGCGACCGGATCGCCGTCTTCAACGACGGCCGGATCGAGCAGGTGAGCCCGCCGCTCGAGCTCTACGAGCGCCCGGCCAACGAGTTCGTCGCCGGCTTCGTCGGCGTCTCCAACCTGATCGAGCGCGAGGGGCAGCGGATGACGATCCGCCCGGAGAAGATCGAGCTGCTCGCTCCCGGCGCCGCCACCGACGGCCTCCACACCGAGAGCGGCCGCATCGTCGACGTCGCCTACGCCGGCATCGGTCACCCGCTTCACGGTTCAGCTGGACACGGGGGAGAAGCTCCAGCTGGTCAGACAGAACGTGGAGAGCGCGTCCTCGGGCGCGCTGCCAGTGCAGGGAAACGAAGTCCTAGTCGGGTGGCGTCCCGAGCACGCGGCCGCCGTCGGCGGGAAGTCAACTAAAGAGGAGGTAGCACCATGAGGAGAAGGGATGCCAACCCTGCCCGCACGGCGTGGCTCGTCGTCGCCGGCCTGGTCGTCTTCATGCTCGCCCTCGCCGGTTGTGGCGGCGGCAGCGACTCGACCACCGGCGGCAGTAGCGATGAAGCACTGCAGAAGGTCGGCAAAGGAGAGGGCGAAGTCTCGCTGATCTCCTGGGCCGGCTACGTCGAACCGGGCTGGAGCAAACCGTTCGAACAGAAAACCGGCTGCAAGGTCAACAACAAGGAAGCCGGCACCTCCGACGAAATGGTCGAGCTGATGAAAACCGGGCAGTACGACGGCGTCTCGGCTTCGGGCAACGCCACCGCCCGCCTCGTCGCCGCCGGCCTCGTCGCCCCGGTCAACACCGACCTGGTCCCCAACTACAAGACGGTCTTCGCCGACCTCAAGGACCAGCCGTACAACACCTTCGACGGCGTCAACTACGGCATCCCGCACGGCCGCGGCGCCAACCTGCTGATGTGGAACGGGAACGACGTCAAACCGGCGCCGGACTCCTGGAACGTGACGATGGATCCCGAAGTCGCCGCCAAATACAAAGGCAAGATCAGCCAGTACGACGATCCGATGTCGATCGCCGAAGCGGCCGTCTACCTGAAGTTCCACGAACCGGACCTCGGGATCGAAAACCCCTACGAGCTGAACGAAGATCAGTTCAACGCGGCGGTCGACCTGCTGAAAGAACAGCAGCCCAACGTCGGCGAATACTGGAGCGAAGCGGCCAAGCAGATCTCCGGCTTCGCCAACGGCGACAACACCGTCGGCACCACCTGGCAGTACCAGTACTTCGCGCTGAAAGAAGAAGGGGTGCCGGTCGAGGCCAGCCCGGCGAGCCAGGGCTTCCTGCCGAAGGAGGGTGCGACCGGCTGGTCGGACACCTGGATGATCGCCAAGGACGCCAAACATCCCAACTGCATGTACGAGTGGATGAACTGGATCATCGAACCGAAAGTCAACGCCGAAGTGGCCGAATGGTTCGGCGAGGCGCCGGCGCAGGAACTCGCCTGCAAAGAGACCGAAAACAAGAATTTCTGCGCCGAATACCACGCCGAAGAACCGCAGTTCTGGGAGCGGGTCTACTACTGGGAAACCCCGCTCGCCGACTGCGGCAACGGCGAAGAAGATTGCATGGACTACAACGACTGGGTCAAAGCCTGGACCACGATCAAAGGCTGACCCGGTTCTGATTCGATGGCATCTGAAGCGGTCGCGGAGAGGAGGTCGGTCGGGCATCGCCTGGCCGACCTCTTCCACGGCCGCCCGCGCCTGCAGGTAGGGGCGCTGCTGGCCGGCCCGGTCGGCTGGCTGGTGATCGGCTACCTGGGCTCGCTGGCCCTGCTGCTGGTCGCCGCCTTCTGGTCGGTCGACCCGCTCAGCGGGCAGACGGTCAAGGAACTTCACCCTCGAAAACTTCGAAGCGCTGATCGACGAACCGGTCTACCGCGACATCGTCTGGCGCACGGTCCGGACGGCGCTCCTGGTGACGATCACCGACGCGGTGATCGCCTTCCCGATCGCCTTCTACATGGCGAAGCTGGCGAGCCGCCGCGGCAAGGCGCTGCTGGTGATCGCGATCCTGCTGCCGCTCTGGTCGAGCTACCTGGTCAAGGTCTACGCCTGGCGGACGCTGCTCTCGGCCAACGGGGCGCATCAACTGGGCGCTGGAACCGATCGGGCTCCACGGCCCGGGCTACGGGCAGACCGCGGTCTGGCTGGTGTTCAGCTACCTCTGGCTGCCGTACATGATCCTGCCGATCTACGCCGGGCTGGAGCGGATCCCCAACTCGCTGATCAGCGCCTCCGAGGACCTCGGCGCCTCGCCCTTCACCACCTTCCGCCGGGTGATCCTGCCGCTCGCCTTCCCGGCCGTCGTCGCCGGCTCGATCTTCACCTTCTCGCTGACCCTCGGCGACTACATCACGCCGCGGCTGGTCTCCAACGACCAGTTCATCGGCAACGTCATCTTCAGCAACGTCGCCAACAACCAACCGTTCGCCGCGGCCCTGGCCCTGATCCCGATCGTGGTGATGATCGCCTACCTCCTGGTCGCCCGCCGCCTGGGAGCCTTCGAGCATGTCTAGGGGCAGGCGATGAGGCTCTCGAAACGCTCCCGGATGCTGCTGCGGATCGCCGTCGCGGTCGGGCTCGCCTTCATCTACATCCCGCTGATCGTGATCTTCATCTACGCCTTCAACTCGAGCCGGATCCTCGAGTGGCCGCCGCCCAGCTACACCACCCACTGGTTCGACCAGGCGATAAACGACGAAGCCGCGCGGGAAGCCTTCTTCACCTCGCTGAAGGCGGGGGTGGCGGCAGGTGCGATCGCGCTGGTGCTCGGCACGCTGGCCTCGCTGGCGGTGGCCCGGCACCGCTTCTTCGGCCGCGAGACGATCAGCTTCCTGGTGATCCTGCCGATCGCCCTGCCGGGGATCGTCACCGGCGTCGCGATCAGCAACACCTTCACCCAGGTGCTCGACGTGCCGCTCAGCCTCTTCACCGTGATCGTCGGCCACGCCACCTTCTGCATCGTCGTCGTCTACAACAATGCCGTCGCCCGCCTGCGCCGCCTCTCCGGGTCCTTCGAGGAGGCCTCGGCCGACCTCGGCGCCCATACCTGGCAGACCTTCCGCTACGTCACCTTCCCAGGGTTGAAAAGCGCCCTGGTCGCCGGTGGCCTGCTCGCCTTCGCCCTCTCCTTCGACGAGATCATCGTCACCAACTTCACGATCGGCGCCGGCGAACAGACCCTGCCGATCTGGATCTACTCCAACCTCTTCCGCCCCCACGAACTGCCGATCGTCAACGCCGTCGCGGTGATCGTGATCCTGATCTCGATCATCCCCGTCTACCTAGCCCACCGCCTCGGAGGCGACGAGGGCGGCCCCACCGCCGGCCGCGGCGCAGCCGGCAACATCGACCCCGAGGCCACCGCAGTCCCCTAGCGGCCGCCATCCAGCTGTTCCTTTTCGTCGCCATACGCCGATAACGAACAGGCGAGCTTCTCGTTGCGACGCACCGTTAAGGAACGGGCGGATGAAAGTCTCCCCCTGGGGAGCCTCAGGACGGGCGCCCGCCTGGGGGCGAGCCGCTAGAGCGGGATGTTGCCGTGCTTGCGCTTCGGCTGGTCGACGCGCTTGGTCTGCAGCATCCGCAGCGCCCGGATCAGCTTCGGGCGGGTCTGGCGGGGCTCGATGACGTCGTCGATGTAGCCGCGCTCCGCCGCCGAATAGGGGTTGGCGAAGTGGGCTTTGTAGTCGTCGATCAGTTTCTGGCGGCGCTCGTCGGGGGTCGGCGAGTTGGCGATGTCTTTGCGGTAGATGATGTTGACGGCGCCCTCGGGGCCCATCACCGCGACCTCGGCCGTCGGCCAGGCGACGTTGTAGTCGGCCAGCATGTGCTTCGAGTTCATCACGTCGTAGGCGCCGCCGTAGGCCTTGCGGGTGACGACGGTGAGCTTCGGCACCGTCGCCTCGGTGAAGGCGTAGAGCAGCTTGGCGCCGTGGCGGATGATCCCGTTCCACTCCTGGTCGGTGCCGGGGAGGAAGCCGGGAACATCGGTGAAGGTGAGGATCGGGATGTTGTAGCAATCGCAGGTGCGCACGAACCGGGCCGCCTTCTCGGAGGCCTCGATGTCGAGCACGCCGGCGAGGAAGGCGGGCTGGTTGCCGACGATCCCGACCGGATAGCCGTCGAGCCGGGAGAAGCCGCAGACGATGTTTTTCGCGAAGTGCTCGTGGACCTCGAAGAACTCCTCGTCGTCGACGACGCGGGCGATCACGTCGCGCATGTCGTAGGGCTTCTGCGGGTCGTCGGGGACGAGCGTGTCGAGCTCGTCGTCTTCGCGCTCGGGGTCGTCGGAGGGCTCGAAGCGGGGCGGCGCCTCGAGGTTGTTCGAGGGCAGGAAGCTCATCAGGTAGCGCACGTCCTCGAGGCAGCTCTCCTCGTCCTCGGAGGCGAAGTGGGCGACGCCCGACTTCGAGTTGTGGCTCATCGCCCCGCCGAGCTCCTCGAACTCGACTTCCTCGCCGGTCACCGTTTTGATCACTTCCGGGCCGGTGATGAACATGTGCGAGGTCTCTTTGACCATGAAGATGAAGTCGGTCATCGCCGGCGAGTAGACGGCGCCGCCGGCGCAGGGGCCCATGATCAGGCTGATCTGCGGGATCACGCCCGAGCACTGGACGTTGCGGACGAAGACGTCGCCGTAGGCGCCGAGCGAGACGACGCCCTCCTGGATCCGCGCGCCGCCGGAGTCGTTGATGCCGATCACCGGCGCCCCGACCTGGGCGGCGAGGTCCATCACCTTGCACATCTTCTCCGCCATCACCTCGCCGAGGCTGCCGCCGAAGACGGTGAAGTCCTGCGAGAAGACGAAGACGGTGCGGCCGTCGATCGTCCCGTGGCCGGTGACGACGGCGTCGCCCCAGGGCCGGTTCTTCTGCATCTCGAAGTCGTAGGTGCGGTGGCGGACGAAGGTGTCGAGCTCCTCGAAGGAGCCGGGGTCGAGCAGCTTCTCGATCCGCTCGCGGGCGGTCATCTTGCCCTTCGCGTGCTGCTTCTCCACCGCCGCCTCGGAGGCGGAGTTGATCGCCGCCTCGCGCAGCTCGCGCAGGTAGGAGAGCTTCTCGTCGTGGGTTATCCGGGTTCCTCTCGCGCATCGGCAGCGGTCCGGGGTAGAGGCCGCGGGATTCTATTTACGCCGCGCTTCCGGTGCCCCGTCAGACACGACGAAGGGCCCGCCGAAGCGGGCCCTTCGATTCCACGATGCAAATGCGCAGACCTACAGTTCGGCGCAGACCGCGTAGGCCAGGATCGTCCAGCTCGCCGGCTTTCGTTTCCAGGTCGCGGGCCGAAGCGCTCCAGCCGATCCGGGCGCCGGCGGCGTTGAATTCCGGCGCCGATTCGTTGGCGATGACATCGTCAGTTGACGCCGGTGACGCGGACGCCGCCGCCGATCGCTTCCTTGCCGCTGGGGCAGAGGGCGATCATCGTTTTGGCGACGTTGTTCCTGCGGGCCGCTGGTCACGGTCACGTAGGTGATGTTCTTCAGCAGCTGGTGCCAGAGTGGCGGAGGAGACCTTCGCCGCGGTGACCGATTCGTTGCCGATCTTGCCGGTGGTGACCGCTTCGGAGCCGATCTTCGCGTTCGTCACCGCGTTCTTCGCCAGCGCCTTGGCGACGACCGCTTCCTTGCTGAGCTTGCGGAGTTGACCGCGCCGTTGGCGATTTTGCCGGCGGTGACGGAACCGTTGGCGAGATCAGCGGTGACGACGCCGTTGTTCTTGATTTTGCCCGAGGTGACCGCCTGGGTCTTGATCTTGGCGTTGGTCACTGCCTGGTTGGCGATGTTGACCGCCTTGACCTGGCCGGCACCGAGTTTGGTTGCCGCAACCGCGGTGGCGCTGAGGGCGATGAAGATGGCGGTGATGGACAAGACGTTGGCAACCGTGAGGTGCCGCTTCAGGGTGTTCACTCTTCGGATCTCCTTGCTTGGGACTTCGTTGTCAGCTGAAAGGTCGGCGCTGCGGCTCCGCGAGGCGGTCGAGGACGGCCTCGAGGTCGGCCTCGGCCAGGCCGGTCTCCTCGCCGGCGCGGATCTCGACGCGGGTGCCGAAGCCCTTCTCGGCCATCGTCACCTCGACCCCCTCGACCTCGCGATCAGCTCCGCCAGCTCGGGCTCGGACTTCATCAACGTCCTCGATACCTCGATCATCGGCACCCGCTTCCACCAGAGCAGCCGCGTTCCTCCCCGTCTGAGGGCCTGGGACGAACCGTTCAGGGGGGAGAGTTCAGCGCCTTTCGATTCTTGGCACACCAGAGTGTGGTCAGATGTCGGATACGCGAAGCGCAGGGGCATGGCGACTTGCTGGACGCCAGCATGGGATCGTGACGCGCGCGCAACTACTGGCGCTGGGATTCGGCGCAGGTCGATCCAGCACCGAATCGACCGAGGCCGACTCTTCCCGGTGAGCCTGGGAGTCTACGCGGTCGGCTGGCCGGCGCTCAATCAGCAACGACGATGGATGGCGGCAGTCCTCGCAGGCGGGGACGAGGGTGCGAGTCTCCTGAGTCCACCGCAGTGCCGCGGCTCTTTGGGGAATCGGCACGGAGCTACCCGGGCGGATCGACCTCAGCGTTCGGCGGCACTGCGAGCTTCGGCGGCCGGGGGTCCGACTGCGAAGCCGTCCGAGCCTCCCGGCACAGGAGATCGTGCACCGCGATGACATCCCCGTCACCTTGCCCGGTCCAGACGTTGGTCGACCTGGCGACCGAACTTGACCCGATCGCCGCTCGAGCGGGCGGTCAACGACGCCGACAAGCGAGACC
Source organism: uncultured Actinomycetes bacterium (assembly GCA_963850735.1). Lineage (GTDB taxonomy): Bacteria > Actinomycetota > Thermoleophilia > Solirubrobacterales > 70-9 > VAYN01. The sequence goes on along the minus strand of CAWKMK010000004.1, from coordinate 472,029 downwards.
TGATCGACCCCGAGGCGCTGCGCGAAGACGCCCTCGACGGGTTTCACGCCGGCGAGCCCGGGTGTCCGCCCACTGCGCCATCTTCTCGACCAGCTCTCCTTCCAGCCTCTCCGATTCGGATCTGGAGATCTACTTCCGCCCGATCGCAAAGTCGCGACAGCTCCCGTCGCCGCTCAGCAAACAGCGCGTCAATCGGTTTCGAAGTCGACTTCTTCTGGCCCGAACTCGGGCTGGTCGTCGAGACCGACGGCCTCCGCTACCACCGCACTCCCTCAGCCCAGACGCGCGACGCGCGACGCGACCGCGCCCACGTCATGGCCGGCATGACCCCGCTCCGCTTCACCCACTACGAGATCCGCTACGAACCGCCGCCGCGTCCGCGCTGCACTCAGCCGAGCCGATCGAGCATGCTCCAAAGCGCTTACGACTTTGAACACACCTCGCTGTGGGTCAATGTCGCAAGCACTCGGCCCTCGGCCTAGAAGAAAGCGCCGCCCTTGTATTCGCCGAAGACCTCGCGCATCGCGCCGCAGACCTCGCCGATCGAGGCGTCGGCGGCGAGCGCGGCGCGGATCGGGTGCAGGAGGTTGCCGTCGCCGCGGGCGACGTCGCGGAGGGACTCGAGCTTGGCCTCGACCTCGGCCTGGTCGCGGTTCTCCTTGAAGGCCTTGAGGCGCGCCAGCTGGCGCTGCTCGGCCTCGGGGTCGACCCTGAGGATGTCGACGTCGTCGACCTGGTCGGTGACGAATTTGTTGACGCCGACGATCACGTCCTGGCCGCTCTTGTAGCGCTCGTGGTAGCTGAGCGCCGACTCCTCGATCTCGCGCTGCATGAACTCCAGCGCCTCGACCGAGCCGCCAAGCTCTTCGACCTTCTCCATCAGCTCCCAGGCCCGCAGTTCGATCTCGTCGGTCAGCGACTCGACGAAGTAGGAGCCGGCGAAGGGGTCGACGGTGTCGGCGACGCCGGACTCGTAGGCGAGCACCTGCTGGGTGCGCAGCGCGATCCGGGCCGAGCGCTCGGTCGGCAGCGCCAGCGCCTCGTCGAAGCCGTTGGTGTGCAGCGACTGGGTGCCGCCGCAGACCGCGGCGAAGCCCTGCAGGGCGACGCGGATGATGTTGACCTCGGGCTGCTGGGCCTGCAGCGTGACGCCGCCGGTCTGGGTGTGGAAGCGGATCTGCATCGATTTCGGGTTCTCCGCCCCGAACCGCTCCTTGACGATCTTCGCCCACATCCGCCGCACGGCGCGGAACTTGGCGATCTCCTGGAAGACGTTGTTGTGGCAGTTGAAGAAGAAGGCGAGCCGCGGCGCGAACTCGTCGATCTTCAGCCCCCGCTCCAGCGCCGCTTCGACGTAGGCGATCGCGTTGGAGAGCGTGAAGGCGACCTCCTGCACGGCCGAGCAGCCCTTCTCGCGGATGTGGTACCCGGAGATCGAGATCGTGTTCCATTTCGGCACGTTCTCGTGGCAGTACTCGAAGAGGTCGGTGGTCAGCCGCATCGTCGGCTCCGGCGGGTAGATGTAGTTGCCGCGCGCCATGTACTCCTTCAGCACGTCGTTCTGGACGGTGCCGCGCAGCTTCTCGGAGGGGACGCCCTGTTCCTCGCCGACCAGCTCGTAGAGCAACAGCAGGATCGCCGCCGGCGCATTGATCGTCATCGAGGTGGAGACGCCGTCGAGCGGGATCTGGTCGAAGCAGATCCGCATGTCCTCGATCGTGTCGATCGGGACGCCGGTGCGGCCGACCTCGCCGTGGCAGAGCGGGTCGTCGGAGTCGCGGCCGAGCTGGGTCGGCAGGTCGAAGGCCATCGAGAGCCCGGTCGAGCCGTGCTCGATCAGGTAGCGGTAGCGCTCGTTGGTGTCCTCGGGCGAGGCGAAGCCGGCGTACTGGCGCATCGTCCAGAGCCGGTCGCGGTACATCCCCTCGTGGATGCCGCGGGTGAACGGCGGCTCGCCCGGCTCGCCGAGGCGCTCCTCGAGGCCCGGGGCCGACGTCCCCCTCGCTCGTAGAGGGCTCGATCTCGATCCCGGAGTCGGTGAAGACGCGCTCGTCGTCGGGCCCGACCAGCGGCGCGATCGTGCGGTGGGCCTCGGAGGCCCCGGCTGCGTCGCTGCTGGGCATTCGCCTGAGAGAATATTGAGATGGCAAGGGAATGGCGCGTGACTGCGGCCCTGGCTCTGGTGGTCGGACTGGCGGGGCTGGCCTGGGCGCAGGCGGCATCGGCCGAAGGGATCGCCAGCGGCGCGACCCGGATCGATCTCGCCCGCGGCCTCTTCAAGGCCATGAAGAAGGACGGCGTCCAGCTGAGCAAGGTCGGCGCCGGCACGGTCGCCGGCAGGTTCGTCACCCTCCCCGCCGCCGGCGGGGAGATCGACTTCGTCAGTGGCAGCGGCTCGTTTATCAGCGATGGCGGCTTCCGCCTCCGTGCCGGCAAACGCAGCGCCAAGGTGACCCGGCTGACCGTGGAAACTCTGAGGGGCACGGTGCGCGGCACCGTCAACGGGAACAATCTGATGCTCGCCGCGATCCCACGCACCGACTTCGCTCGCGAAGGCTTCGGCGACGCGATCGCGACCTCCAGCCTGCGCCTGACGCCACGGGCGAGCACCCTCCTCAACCGCAGGCTGGGGCTCGACGCCTTCCGGCCCGGGCGCCCCTTCGCCTCGGTCTCGACCAGCCTTCAGCCCGACGAAGTCCAGGTCTCATCCGGCAGCGTCCGCTTTGAATTCGACCCCGGCACCGTCGCCAAGATCAAAAGTCTCGGCTTCGACGTGCAGCCGATGGAATCGAGCGGAGGCCTGTCCGATCCCGTCTTCAACGCACCGCTGCTTGCCGGCCGCATCGACCCGACCATGGCCCGCACCTGGGGCATGGCCGAAGGCGGATTCAGGATCACCGACCCGGAAAAACCCGGCCCGACCGTCGACTGGTGGAACCTCGGCCTCTCCTTCGAAACCGGCAAGCTGCTTAGCAGCGGCCTCGCTCACACCGAATTCGGCCAACTAGCCCCGGGGCCGCCCCAGCCGCTCGCCGCCCTGAACCTCGCCACCGCGTCGGTGGCCATCGACCCCGTCTACCGCACGGTCACCGTCTCGGGCGCCAAAGCGACGTTGGAAGCCGCAGCCGCCAACTACATCAACCAGGTCTTCGCCGTCGACAGGGGCAAAGAACCGGTGCTGGCCGCGGGCGACCCGCTTGGGGCGATCTCGCTGACGATGCAGGGACGCTAGCGGCGGCGGAAGCGGCGTCGCTCAGTCGCCGGCGCCGACCAGGCGCTCGACGCCGCTCTGCTCGATCGTTCGCCGCAGGCCCTCGGTCAGCTCGACCTTCGGTTCCCAGCCGAGCAGGTCGCGGGCGCGGCCGATGTCGGGCTGGCGCTGCTGCGGGTCGTCGGTGGGCAGCGGCTCGTAGATGATCTCCGAGCGGGACTCGGTCACCTCGATCACCGCCTTGGCCAGTTCCAGCAGCGTGAACTCGTTCGGGTTGCCGACGTTGACGGGCGTGTGGATGTCAGACTCGGCGAGCCGGACGATGCCGTCGATCAGGTCGTCGACGTAACAGAAGCTGCGCGTCTGGCTGCCGTCGCCGAAGACGGTCAGCGGCCGGTCCTGCAGGGCCTGGCGCAGGAAGGTCGGGATCGCGCGGCCGTCGTGGGCTCGCATCCGCGGTCCGTAGGTGTTGAAGATGCGGACGATCGCCGTGTCGAGGCCCTGCTGCCGGTGGTAGGCCATGGTCAGCGCCTCGGCGTAGCGCTTCGCCTCGTCGTAGACCCCGCGCGGGCCGATCGGGTTGACGTGGCCCCAGTAGTCCTCCTTCTGCGGGTGGACCTGGGGGTCGCCGTAGACCTCGCTGGTCGAGGCGATCAGGAAGCGGGCGCGCTTGAACTTGGCGACGCCGAGCATGTGGTGGGTCCCGTGGGAGCCGACCTTGAGCGTGTGCAGCGGCAGCCGCAGGTAGTCGATCGGGCTCGCCGGCGAGGCGAGGTGGTAGACGAAGTCGACGTCCTCGGGGATGTCGACCTTCTCGGTGATGTCGATGTTGCGGAACTCGAACCGATCGTCACGGATGTGGGCGATGTTCTCCAACGACCCCGTCTCGAGGTTGTCGATGCAGATCACCCGGTGCCCGTCGCCGAGCAGCCGTTCGCAGAGGTGGGAGCCGAGGAAGCCGGCGCCGCCGGTGACTACGCAAGTACTCACGCGGCGATCCTAGCGAGCCGTGGCTTGGCAGACAGCGCCGTGCGCACTGTCGCAATTTCCGGATTTCCGATTGGGGAATCCGTCCAACCGGGGGGAGAGTTCTGCCGCCCTCGTACTTGGCGCTGCCAGTGTCCGATGCGAAGAACTGAAGCGGCAGGGGGAAATCGAGCGGTGGAGCAGATCAGCGCCGAGCGGCAGACGCTGCGGCCGAAACCAGGAGACGACGCGGCCCGCAAGCGGGCGGCTGTCGAGACTTACGCGCAGAACGAAGCGACTTTGCGACGGACCGCCCGCCGCTACTCGCTGTGCGCCGACGACGTCGAGGAAGCCCTGCAGCGCAGTCTCGAGATCCTGCTCACCAAAGCCCCCAGCGCGGATGGGCGCGAACTGATCAAGTGGACTCAGACCGTCGTCAAGCACGAGGCGCTGGCGGTGAGGCGGGAGCGCGAGCGGATCCTCTCCGGCCCGGCCGCCCTGGCCGTGCCCGACGGCGAGGACTGGGTCGCCTCCATCCCGGCAGCCGCGGACGGGCCAGCCGAGCAAACCGAACGGCGGGAGGAGATCGCCCGCAGTCGCGAGGCGCTGCAGGCGCTGAAGCCCCAGGAGCTGCGCGCCCTGACCCTGTTCGGCGAGGGCTACTCCTATGCGGAGATCGGCGAGATCACCAGCTGGAGCCACACGAAAGTCTCGTTGAAATTGTTTCCGGCTTGCCCAAGCGGTTTGCGGGCAAGCACAGGCTGAAATTTCTCGTCGTATCCCTCTATTGCGTGCTCGCTTATGACGGGCTCGATCCAGTACCCCTCGCCGACCAAATCCAAGTTGGCGCCATCCTCGGGAGCGCCGCGATGAAGGAGAAAGCAATCGAAGATGCCCATGAGCGCGGCGCGCACGGCGTCGATGCCGGGGGCGTCAGTGACCTTGCCAGCGAGGGCTGTCCGAATGTGTGCCAAGCGCACCATCAGTTCATCTTCCACGCCCGCCAGGTTGGGACCGGCTTCGACCTCGGCGAGTTGAGTGGAGAGCCGTTCACACTCGCTGTCGGCCGCTTGGGACGCTGGCTCTAATTCCTCGCGCAATTCCCGCCATTCGGGTGCCAGCAATTCGCCATCCAGGTAATGGCCCTTAACCCGCTCAAAGCGCTCCCTCGTGCTGGCGGCCTGCTGCTGGGCACTCGCAAGCAGGCCGCTGACCTCAGCAATCTTGTGCTCAATGGCAGCGCTCATCTGGGTCCGGGTCTGCTCAACGTCGAAGGCTACGCGCCGAAAGAACTCGTAGACAGCCGCATCAATCGGCTCACGGGCCACACTCACTAGCTCGCAGTTGGCAGGGTCGGTGTAGTGGACATTGCAGCGGTAGGTTTCGCGCAGCGTGCCGTCCTTGTTGCGCCAGGTGCGCGGAGACATTCCGCCATCACACTCGGCGTGGCGCAGGAAGCCCTGCCGAAATAGATGCTGGCCGATAGAACTGCGGCCACGGCGTTGCGTCTGCGCCCTTGCCTGTCGCAGCCGCAACGCCTCCTCGTAGCGCTCGCGGGAAATGATCCCCTCGTGCTGAGCTTTGATCAACCGGTCGCCATCACGCACCAGGCCTGCGTATAGGGGGTTCTCAATGATGGATACGACAGTGGCCGTACTCCACTTTTTGTTGCGGTGGCTGGGGATTTTGTCGGCGTTTAGGCCCTTGACGATATGGAGAATCGGCCGCCCTGCCAGGTACTCGGCATTGATGCGATCGACCACCGGGGCCTTGTCGGGGTCGGGGATCGTTTCGCGTTCGTCGTTCTCATTACGCCGCCAGGTGAGCGCATAAGAGTTGCCGCCGGTTCGCTTACCGGCGGCGCGGCGACGGGCGAGGCCTTCACGAACGGCACTGCCCTTACGGCGGCTGTCCTCGAAGTTGCGGTCGCCCATCTGCGCCGCCGAGGAAACCGACTCGAAAGTGCGGTCGTCTTCGACCGAGCGCAGCCGGTAGCCCTTGCGCATGGAGTCCAGCAGAATCTCCACAAGGTGTCGGTTGTTTTCGCCGTCGCCGCGGGCGAGACGGTCGGAATGCCAAACGATCAGCGACGCGCCGATCTTGGCGGCGTGCTCCAGCGCCGCCGCCAGTTCAGGGCCGCGCTCGCCGTTGTAGGCAGAGACGTTTTCCTCGTCATAGACGGCGACTACCTCAAAGTCCTCGGCCTCGGCCAACTCACGGCCCCTCTTGATCTGATCGGGGATCGAACCGCGTTCGTCAGGCGAGGACTTCGCCGCGTAGATGATCGCCAGTCCGCTGCTACCTTTGCCTCGCATCAGGACTCAACCTCCTGCTGCCGTGCCGGGGGCGTTCATCGCGCCGCCCGGCTCTTTTGCACTTGTCGGCAGTTACCTTACCCCTCGCCGCAGCACCCACTGCGGCACAGACCGCCGCAGTGTTGGAGAGGGCACCCAATTTGCGGAGCCGACCAAGGTCGCGGCAAAGCTGCTCGTACTCCTCCGGCGTGGGAGTGATTTCCAGCCGGACTACATGCGGCCGCGAGGCAGTTGCGTCGCACCGCTCCAGTGATGCTTGGGGGTGAAGGTCTCCCCCTGAAAAAGCTCCTTTCGATTGTTGGTTTTTCTTATCCATAGAAGCTAGGTAGCACAGACTTGCGAGAGTGCGCAAGTCTTATTTCGCCCCATTCCTTGACAAAAAGAGAAGAGTGCCGATACGGTGTTGAAGTTCCGGGCGGCGAGGGATCGCTGTGCTTCCTCACCGCCTCCGAACCTCAAACCTCCTCGGCGCCTTCTCGCCCCCGTTTTCGGACTTGCCGACCTACTTGCCAGCGAAGCGCAGCGCCGCTCGGCAGTCAACCCGCAAGGGGTCGGGCGCTTCGCGCCCTTGACGGCCGAACGGCGCGGCGCTATTTGCCAGGTAGGTCGGCGAGGACGTGACGGCTGTCGTGTCAAATCCACTCCAGCCGAATCGTCGGAGCGAGCCCCTTGCGCAAAAACGAGGCGACGATCCAGCGGGTGAAAAGGAACCGCTGGAAGGTCGCCGGATAGCCAGCCGTGAATCGGTCGGGGCGCCAAAAGTGAAGCGCCCACTCCATCGCGGCCCGCTGGCTCGAAGTCCAAGCATGGCCAGCAACGTCGAGTTCTTCGCGGACAGGCTCTAAGGAGCCCTGAGCCACTATCGCGGAGCCAAGCGCCTCCCACACCGGCTCACAGCCGGTAAGGAGGTAGACGGCGGCGTGCCAGCCGCCTACCTCGTCAGGTTGCAAGATCGAGGCTTCCGCGAAACGCGGCTCAGCGCTGCGCAGCCGGGACAGGAGTGATGCCAATTGCCTGCGCTCAGCAGGTAAATCTCTAGATATGTAGTTCCAATGTTTTGACATGGGTTTCTAAGACGTTGCTTAGAGGCAAAACGGTCCAATTCTCTTTCGCATTCGTGTGAGAGGTCGGGAACCCTGGGTCAGGGCCTGGGCCTGCGATCTAGAAGGCGGGACCGCACCCAATCCCGAGCCCGTCGCCAAAGGCGCAACGGTTCGTCCTTGCCGGCGAGAGCTTCAAGGACCGGCAGGTCTTCCTCCAGGCGGCGGTCTAGCCGCTCCATGAACTCCTTGTCTTTGCGCCGCTCGGCAATGTGTGTGTCCACTTCGGCCCGCTCCTCGTCAGTGAGCCACCGATCACCTGGTATCAGACCCAAGCCGACCAGCGCCCATTGCGAGTCCATCAGCAACTCGCTCGCCTCGTAGCGATGGCCTGCGGGACGCCAGGGCCACAACCCTTCGGAGACCTTCAACGCCCCGAGCACCTCCAGTTCTTCGGCGTGGCTTCTGAGTTGGTAGCGCGGCCTCTCCATCGACGCCGCCAACTCGTCCAGGCTGACCGGCCGCTGCGCCAGAACGCAGCGCCGAAGCAGTTCCCTACTGAGTGGATTCCGAATCGAAGCCCCGAGGGCAATGGGCAGACTCTGTTGTCTTCTTCGCATCGCTAGTCCTCGATCCCGAGGTCTTTCAGAGACCTCGCGGCCTTCCTCCGTGCGCTTCTTCAAGCGCTCTTTGAACCCCGGTTCGGAGAGTCGTGCGGCTATGTGGTTCTCGATCCCGACGCAGAGAATCTCTGCCACGTCCACCCCGTCGACCTGGGCGATGGAGCGGAGTTGTTTTGCCATCGACTCGGGAAGCCGCAAGCTGGATACCTCGTAGCTCATGCTGCCTCCCTTCCCAGTCCGAGAGCGGCCCGCCCCCACGGCACCCCATCAACGAGTGACGTAGCTCGGTAGAAGTGCTCGGTGGCGCCGCGACGCTGCTTCGTGTCGACCAGCTCCACCGCGCCGTGCTTCGCCAACTCGCGGACGTGGTAGCCGACGAGGTAGAGGTGCTTCTTCGTGAAGTCCGATAGCTGCTTGGGGCTCAGCCTGTCGGCCTCCTTGACGTAGAGCTTTAGAAGCTCTCGGCGTAGGGGATGGCGAAGGCAGAAGATGAGCGCCCGCTCTGGATCGCCCTCGCCGCCGACATTGGCGACCCGCTTGTCGGTAGCCATCAGTCCTCCCGCAAACGCTCAAAGTAGAGCGCTGCCCGCGACGGGGCGAGAAAGCGGCCGTCCTGGTGGGCGAGACCAGCGCCGACCAATTCACGGACGGCGCGCTTGGCGGCGTCGTCGGGGTCGCTGAGTCGCGGGTCTGCGTTCAGGACAAGCGATAGCTCGCCGAGCGTCAACCGGGTCGGGTGTTCATCGAGCAGGAACGTCAGGACCGCGTTCTCGGTCCTTGCGTCTCTTGCTGCGGCGTTGTCGGGATCGGGGCTATCCGCGCCGCGATCCGTAGGGTTTCGATCAGCCATGAGGAGCTTGCTCTCCTTGTGGTCAGGCCCTCGGTTGGCGTTTGCGCGCTGGCCGGGGGCTGCTTTCGTTATGGCGAAGGTATCAGGCTGAGGAGAATTTCTCTACACCTGGGCTACTCGCCTCGGATGATCTGGCCGACCCGCGAGCGGTCCAGGCCCACAAGCTCGCCAATGTCGCGGAGCGATAGCCCTTCCTTTTGGGCCTGGGTGAAGGCTTTGCGCCGAGCCTCCCGAGCGGCTTTGCTGTCGCGCTCAAACTGCGCCTGAGCCGCCTTCACAGCTTTGCTGGCGGCTTTGCGCTTGGGGTCGGCGGGCATCATGGCAGCCTATTCGCCAGCAGCATTTGGTTGGCGATTCGCTCGCTCTAGAGCTTGTGCGGGTTCCGGGAGGGCTACGTCGCTGCTGCCCAGCGCAGAACGGACCGATGAGCGCTTTGCCCAGGTCGAAGAAACAGATAGGACTGGGGAGGTCTGAATCTCAGAGGCTCGGGGTCAAGGCGAGTCGGAGAGCGAACCTCGATGGCATAGCCGACCTCGCATCCCGCGAAATAGGCATCGAAGTCTTTCCGGCTAATCCCAGCGGCTTGCGAGACGATCCTCCAAAGCTTCGACGGGCTCTGCTCATGGATCTCCCCAGCCTCGAAAGTCCCGAGAAGCCGCTGGTCGGGGGAGGAGGAGTAGACGACGACGCGGCTGCCCGGTGCAAACGAGGGACGACGGCGGCGAAGCTCGAAGGTCTTAGCGCCGGACAGGATGGCCTCGGCGTACCCAGGCCGGATAGACATGAGGACGTCGCGGTTCACCATTCCAGTCCTCCGGTTCGGCGGATCTCCTCAAACTCCTCGAAGGAAATGGCGAGCAACCCTTGCGGAACCCGCCGCCGATTCGCGATTCGCTGCAACTCGGCAGCGGATACAACGGCTTCAAACGGCACGTACATCCCAAATCGCATTGCCAGCGCTTTCCCTTGTCTCGGTCCACGTGGCATCACATGCGAGCGTATCTGCGGTAGTCGATAGATCCCAAGGCCGCCGTAGGCAGCGAAAAGCTCCTCTGGCACATCCACGGCCGATTCATAGATGCGGGCTTCGCCAACGACCGCGCTGACCGGGGCCGAGACATAGAAAAGGATCGGCGTTCCCGGGCGAGCGATATCGAGCGACTTCGGATAGCAGTAGTAGGCATTGTCGGCTCGCAGGAGTAGCCGTTCAGATGCGGCGTCCTGCCCCAGCGACCGCTGCTGCCCTGCATGCTCCAGCAGAGCATCTGCCCATTGCGGCTCAATGGGCACCATGAGAGCCCGACGACCTTCGACAGCGAATCGGATGGGATGAAAAATTCGCTCAAGATCAAGCAACCGCCACGATCTCGACTCCTCTTCTTCACGAAGTGCCAAGAGTCGTAGCCGGTCGTTTTCGCCCTCCCATTCCAACCGGGGCCGCTCCACATCCGGCATGAGACCCCAGCCAGCTCGGCCAGCGGTTGCGCCTGGCGGCACGCCGAAGACGACAGCCGCCGTCTTCTCTGCGAACTCCTCCAACTCAACGTCGCTGATCCGCTCGCGTATGAAGTGCTTCCCTAGAACTAGCTCCGCCGTCTCGTCCTGGTAGCGGCGAGGAGACATTCCCTCGACCAAAAAGCCGAACGCCGTGAAGAAGGCAACCAGGTCGGCATGGCGAGAAGAGACCGTGACGTAGACCTTTTCAACGGCGTGTCGTGCCCAGGTTCGCAACTCGGACCAGAGGAGATGACCGCCAAGGCCCGCGTGCTGCGCGCTCTCCTCCACATAGAACGCGGAGAGCTTCACCACGCGGTCGTCCTTTCTCTGGCTTAGGGCGACGGCGGCGACATGGCCTTCGTATTCCCCAACTCGGACCCTGGTGCCCTCCTTCTTCAAGGCCCCCGTTAGCCAAGAGTCGAATCCGGGGTAGTCGGCCGCCAGCGGCGACAGCACCCTTCGGATATCGCTCTCGTCCTTTTCCAGATCCGCATCCCGTACCGAAATGCCTGGGTAGCTCGGCAGTCCGGCAGCGTCTGCCGCCGCCTTCACCTGATCCAGAAATTCCTTTGGACCAAGAACTTCGATTCCTTCCTCGGCGGCAGCCTCCGCGCCCCTCTGAAGGCGCTCGTCCCTCGTCACGAACGCGTCTCTGCCAATCAGCTTGTGGGTGGCAAGCTGTCGGCAGTCTCGCCAGTTGTGATCGTCCTGGCGACTGCCGGAGATCGCGTCGGGGAAAATCGCTGCGTGGAGTCTCCCGGCGATCTCGTCGCGCTCCTCGACTCTCTCGGTTGGAATCTCCAGTCGCCCGAAAGTCTTCAAGCGCGTTATGCGTCGCTCTCGCGCAGCAGCATCGGTCGTGCCTTCAACCTCGCCAAATGCCTCCTCTGAGACATTGGCCGCGATCTTCCCGCCGAGGGCGAGACTGATCACATCCATGAGATCGTCGTCCGGCTCCTCATCGGTCATGAGAAAATTCAGTGCGCAGGAGGTGTCGAGCGTTGCCGACTTCATGGCCCATAGTTTGCTGTCGGGTTCGGCCTGCACGACTGACGTTGCTTTCCGCGGCTACGAGCAAGCTTCCGAATGGGCCGTCCGCAGCCGCCTCGCTTCCGTGGGCCAAAAGAGGGCGCTCCCTGTATCTGACCCCACCCGCTCACGATTGTGATCGACCGGGGTCAGATACAGGGAGCGCGGGGAGGCCCAAGGAAGCGAGGCGGCTGCGGGTTTGCATCTCTTCTCTTTTTGTCAAGGAATTGGGCTAGGACACGGAGACAACGGGGGAGAGCTTCCCCCACCACCCGAGGAGCCTCCATTGCCTGATCACTGGATAAGGAAGGCGTTAGGTAGTTCTGGGGAATCTGCTCAACTGGCGGCTTATTTTGGCTCTGCGTCGGTGATTGGGATCGGGGCATTCGTACGAGCCGACTAGTGGCGCGGTCCCCACCTGGAGCCCTTCGGGATCTGGCCGACAGGGATGGGGCCAAACAATTGCCGGTAGACCAAGATCAACCGCTGCCTGGCCGAGGGCCGCGAGCGCTTTCGCAAGTTGGTCGCCCGCAGCGAGGCCGGCGAGCGCTGCGCCGAGCTGCGGCCGCTGCTCTCCTCCTTCTGCGACGGCGAGGCAGGCGCCGCCGAGGTCGCAGAGCTGCGCGAGCACCTGCGGGCCTGCGGCCACTGCCGGGCAACGCTGCGGGCCTACCGGGCGGCGCCGAGGGCTGCGGCAGCCTTCGCCCCGTTCCTCCCTCTCCACCGCAGCCTCTGGGAACGCGCCCAGGAGGCGATCTCGGGCCTGGCGAATCGCGTCTCCGGAGGTGGCGGCGAGGCTGCGTCCCAGGTTGCGGCCGGCGGCGGGGCGAGCGGTGGGGCCGCTGCCTTCGTCAAGGTGGTGGCGGTCTGCATCGGCACCGCCGGGGGCGCTGTGGCCTGTGTGGCCGGCGGCCTGGTCCCGGCGCCGCTCGGCCTCGGTGGCGATCATCAGAGGCCGGCAATCGAGCGACGCCTGGTTGCTGCTCCGGGACGCACTCCGCGCCCACCCCAGAAGTCGACTACGAACCGGCGCAGCCCGAGCCGCAGCCGACTCCCGACCCCAAGCCCAAGTCCAAAAGGCAACGCGATATCCGGCAACCGGTCGAAACCGAGCCCGCCCCCAGCGAACCGGCGCCGGTCGAAAGCGCCCCGGTCGAATCGGCCCCCGTTGCCGAACCGGTGGCAGAACCCGCCCCGGTCGAAAGCGGCGGTGGCAGCCCGGCCGGGGAGTTCGGCCCGTGAGAGCGTCGGCAGCGCGGGTGCTCGCCTCTCTGCTGGCGATCTGCCTCCTGACCCCGATCGGAGCGCTGGCGGCGAGCGGGCAGCTGACTCCCAAAGCGGGGACCTCCTGGCAGGCCAAACGGTCGTTCGCGTTCGACTGGGATCCGGTCGCGCCGACCAACCCGACCGAAGCCGTGTTCCGGGTATACGACTCCCACGGAGACCTGGCGATCGGATACCGCCAGCCGCTCAGCCTGATGCTGCTCGACGTCGTCGTGCCGCCCGTCCCCGACGCCTACACCCTCGAAGCCTGGCTGGAGAACGAGGTTGGACAAAGCGGGCCCCACTCCACCGCCACCCTCCGCTTCGACAACGTCGCGCCGCCCCTGCCGGGGTTCGAGGTCCCGTCCGGTTGGGTCAGTGGCGCCGACTCCGTCGTCGTCCACCTCGACCCTCCGGCGGAACCACCGCCGCTCTCCGGCATCGGCGGCTACGCGATCTCGGTCGACCGGGGCAGCGGCAGCTCTCCCTGCGGACAACCCGATCTCTGCCTCGCCGGGGACGTCGACCTGGCCGGTGCCGATGACGGGGACATCGCCCTCGGCACGCTCCCGGAGGGGGTCCACTTCGTCCGCGCAGTGACGATCTCCGGTTCGGGAGTGCCCTCCGGGACGGCGAGCGCCGCAGTCAGGGTCGACGGCAGCGCCCCGCTGGTCTCGCTCGACGGCGCCCCGGCGGGCTGGAGCAGCCGGCCGGTGCAGGCCACCGCCCGCGCAGGCGACGCGCTCTCCGGGATGGCGGCGAGCGGGCCGCTCGGACCCTTCACCGCGATCGCCGTCGACGGCGGCGCCCCTGCTCGGGCGCTCGGCGGCGCAGCCAGCGCCTGGGTCGCCGGCAGTGGGGCACACCCGGTCGAGCTCCTCGCCCGCGACGCCGCGGGCAACCTCGGCGCCGGGAAGGCCGTGGTCCGGATCGACGAAGGTCCTCCGCGGGTCGCCTTCGCCGCTGCCCAGGACCCCGCCGAACCGGAGCGGATCGAGGCGACCGTCGGCGACCCGCTCTCCGGCCCGAGCCCCGATCGCGGCTCGATCGGCATCCGCCTCGCCGGGACCCGCGCCCGCTTCGAGCCGCTACCGACTCGCAACGCCGGCGACCGACTGGTCGCCCACTGGGACTCCGACTCCTACCCGCCCGGCAAGTACGAGCTGGTCGCCACCGGCTACGACGCAGCCGGCAACTCGGTCACCGGGACCGATCGCGCCCGCGGCGGCCGGATGGTCCTGGTCAACCCGCTGAAGGCACAGGTCGAGCTGACGGCCGGGCTCGGCGGCCGGCGATTCGCCGGGCGCCTGCGGCAGACCGGCGCCGGCCCTCTCGCCGGCCAGGACATAGTCGTCACCGAGACCTTTGCCGCGGGCTCCAAGCCGCGCCAAAGAACCACCATCGTCGGCAGCGACCGACAGGGAACGTTTGCCCTGCGCCTGCGACCAGGGCCGAGCCGCGACGTCGTCGCCCGCTTCGCCGGCACGTCGCTGCTGAGCCGCGCCACCACCCGCAGCGCCCACCTCGAGGCGGCGACGAAGGTGAGACTGCGATCCTCCGCGCCGACCGCCAGGGTCGGCGGCCGGCCGGTCGTCTTCAGCGGCGCTGTCGGACGCCGGGGAACGGCGGGCAACGCAGTTGCCGGCCTCCCTGTCGAGTTCCAGTTCCGCTTCCGCGGCGGCGACTGGAGCGAGTTCCGCACCGTCGAGGCGGACGCCCACGGTCGCTTCCGCTACCGCTACCGGTTCAGCGACGACGACAGTCGCGGCGTCCGCTTCCAGTTCCGCGCCTACGCAAAAGGCCGCGAGGGCTGGCCCTATGGACCAGGCACCTCGCGGCCTGTACAGGTCAAAGGTGTCTAGAGCGTCCAGCACCAAGCGGGGCGACGACGAAAAAGACCCCGCATGGTCATCCATGCGGGGTCTTTTGAGGTGGCGCATCCGCGCCGCGTGCTGGACGCTCTAGCGGAGCGCGGCGAGCTGGTCGCTCACGCTGCCGACCAGTCCCTGAGCGCTGCCGACGACGCCCTGGGCGCGGGAGGCCTGCTCCTCGATCGCCTTGCGGACGCGCGTCTCTACCTCGTTGCGGTTGCGCTTCAGCGAGGTCTCGACGTCGCGCTGGCGCTTGCGGGCCTCGCGCTCGACCTGGTTGCGGGTCTTGCGGGCCTCGGTGATCGCCTTGCGGCGGGCGGTGGAGCCGCGACGCTCGGTCCGTTTCAGCGATTTGCGCAGGTTGCTGCGGTAGCTCTTGACCTGTTTCTCGGCCTTGCTGCGGTCGGTCCAGGGCTCGACCAGGTCGGAGACCCGGTCGCTGACGGTGAGGACGGCGCCGACGGGGAAGTCGACGGCGGTCTGCACCACGGTCTGGACCTGGTTTTTCTCAGCGGCCGCGGTCTTGGTGGCGGCGCGTTTGGTGGCTTTCGCCGTTTTCGCCGCCGATTTTTTCGCTTCGGTGGTGGCGCGTTTCGCCTGGGTTTTGTTTTTGCTGCCGTTTTTACTCGTTGCCATTGAAGAAAACACCTCTTAGATCAGGGATTGGGGGCTGGGGAAGCCCGAGTGTAGCGAACATAAGTTCGTGGGAACAGATGTTTGTAAACCGCTTGGGAAAAAGGGTTACGCGGTCTTCGCCAGTTGCGCCGCCCGCACCGTGGCGAGGCCGTCCTCGCCGCTGGCGGCGGCGATCGGGTAGCGCGAGTCGAGGTCGAGCATCGCCTCCGAGAGCTCCAGGTCGCCGAAGGCGACGGCGCCGCCGGCCTCGCGGACGATCAACTGGGCGGCGGCGGCGTCGACCGAGCGGCAGGAGCGCAGGCTCAGCATCGCGTCGAAGCGGCCGGCGCCGACGTAGGCGGCGGTGATTGCGATCGAGCCGACCACCCGCAGGCGGTAGACCTTGCCGGCAAGCGCCTCGAAGGCCGGCAGCGACCACTCCGGCTCGACCGACTCGACGCCGACCACCTCGAGCCGCTCCGCCTCGGCGGAGACCGCGACCGGGCGGCCGTTCAGCTGGGCACCGCCGCCGCGGCCGGCGACGAACTCCTCGTCGGCGCCGAAGTCGTGGACGAAGCCGAACTCGACGTCGGCCATCGAGGGACCGGAGGCGACGGCGATCGAGACCGCGAAGGAGGGGATCGTGCGGCGGGCGTTGAGCGAGCCGTCGATCGGGTCGATCACCACCCGCTGCTCGCCGCCGGAGCCGAAGGCGACCTCGCCGCGCTCCTCGGAGACGGCGACGAACGATGCACCTTCCCCGGCCAGCTTCTCCAGCTCGGCGAAGACGACGTCCTCGCATTGTCGGTCGATCACCAGGGTGCGGTCGCCGCCCTCGCCGACCCCCTCGTAGACGGTGCGCTCCTCGCTGGTCAGCGCCGCGGCGAAGATCGGGCGCTGGGCGGCGACGATGCGGCGGCAGATCGCCGGCCAGTCTGCGGAGAAGAGGTCCATCGGCAGGATGCTAGAGATGCGGCGGTCAAGCGCTAGCTTTGGGCGGTGCCCGAGGACCACCCCGCCACCGCCACCGGCGCCTCCGAGCGCGATCGCGCGGTCGCCCACGGCGACGGCCCGCTGCTGATCCTCGGCGCCCCGGCACCGGCAAGACCGAGCTGCTCGCCCGTCGCCTCGCCCACCTGGTCGCCGCCGGATCCCGGCCGGAGAGCGTGCTGATGTTCGCCTCCCGCCAGGCCACCGCCGCGGCGCCTGCGCGAACGCTGCGAGGCGCTGCTGGAGGGGCCCTTCGAGGAGCTCTGGGTCGGCAGCTGGGACGCGATCGGCGAGCGGATCCTGCGCGACTACTCCGAGGAGGCCGGCCTCGACCCCTTCTTCGACGTGCTGGGCCGGGGCGAGCGGCTGGCGATGCTGCTCGACCGCCTCGACCGGCTGCCGCTGCGCCGACACGAGATCCGCGGCAACCCGGCCGGGCTGCTGGCCCGGCTGCTGGCCCGGATCGACGCGCTGAAGGCCGAACGGGTCGGGCCGACGACCCTCTCCGAGCGGGCCGGGAGCGGCGGAGGCCGGCGCCGCCGACGAGGCCGAGCGCGAGGCGGCGCGGCGCGAGCTCGAGTTCGCCGAGCTCTACGCCGCCCACGACCGGATCCTCGCCGAGTCCGGCAGCCTCGACCGCGGCGACGTCTTCCTCGCCCTCGACTGCCTGCTGGTCGAGCGGCCCGACGTACGGCGGCGGATCGCCGAGCGGTTCGAGTTCCTGCTGTCGACGAGCTGGAGGAGACGACCCCGGCGCAGCGAGCGGTGCTCGAGTCGCTCGCCGCCGACAACCCGAACCAGGTCTTCGCGCTCGAGGAAGGCGACGCCGAGACCGAGGCGCGGCTGGGCGACGAGTGGTTCGCCGGCCTGCACCCGGGCGGCGAGCGAATCCTGCTCGAGCGCCGCTTCCGCGACCCGAAGCTGGCCTTCTGGAGCTGCGGCAACGAGCGCGCCCAGGCGCAGGCGGTGGCGCGCGAGGTCGAGCACCTGGTCGCCGCCGGCACCGCCGCGGAAGAGATCTGCGTCCTCGTCGCCGACCCCGGCAAGCAGGGCGGTCGCGGTCGCCGCGGCGATGGAGGAGCGCGGCATCCCCTTCCACCTCTCCGGGGCCGACGGCGCTGTTCCAGCGGCCCGAGGTGCGCGACGCGATCGCCTGGCTGCGGGTGCTGGCCGACCCCGACGACTCCGCCGCCGCGGCGCGGGCGCTGACCCGGCCGCCGGTCGAGCTGCGCTCCGGCGACCTGGCGCGGCTGACGACGATCGCCCGGCGGCGCAAGCTCGACATGGTCGCCGGCCTGCGAAGCGGCCCTCGACAGCCCCCAGTTCCAGCCCGAGGCGCGGGAGCGGATCGGCAGCCTTCCTCAAGCTCTACAACGCCGCCGCGGCGGTGATGGAGGAGCGCCGCGCCGACGTCTTCGTGCGGCGGCTGATCGAGCAGGTCGGGCTGCGCCGGCAGCGCCTCTTCGCCGCCCAGCCGGAGGTCGCCGAGCGGCTGCTCGGGCTCTCCCGCCTGGCCGAGCTGGCGACCGCCTGGGCGCGGCGCGAGCCGCACGGCTCGACCCGCGGCTTCGTCGCCTACCTCAGCGCCGTCGCCGAGGCCGGGGTCGAGCGCGACGGACGCCGAGGAGCCGCGCTCGCCGGGCGCGGTCCAGGGGATGGCGGTCGGCGCGGTCAAGGGGATCGGCTTCGACCACGTCTTCGTGCTCGGGCTCGAGGAGGAGCGCGACTGGGCGCGGATCGGCTGGCCGGCGCGCAGCGGCCTGGTCCTCTCGCGGCTGCGAGCGCGGCGAGCGACGGCGAGGCGGCGCGTCCCTCCCGCTACTACGAGCGGGCGCTGGCGACGAGCCGGCGGCGAGGAGGAGGAGCACGAGGAGGAGCTGTTCGGCCCGGCCGAGGGCCTGCACGCGACCTACCGGACGCTGCGCGAGCAGGTGCTGGAGGCCTCCTGGCGGGCGGGGCGCGAGCTCTCGGAGCCGCGCCTCGACACCGCGATCGACGTCAACCGGGCGATCGCCCGCTACCTGGAGCTGCTGAAGCTGGCGGCGCTGGCGCAGCGGCCCGGCGACGAGCCGACCGCGGAGGCGATCGAGGCGGTCAACGGGCTGCTGCGCCAGGTGGCGACGCCCGAGCAGCAGGCCGAGCTCGACGCCTCCTCGCTCGACGCCTACCTGCTCGACTCCGAGCGCGAGCGCGGCCGCCGGCTGGAGCTGATCGCGGCGCGCGAGGAGCCCTCGCTGGAGGCCTTCCTGCCGCGCCGCGGCGACGGCATGCTCAGCCTCTCGGCCTCCGACCTGAGCCTCTACCTGACCTGCCCGCTGAAGTACAAGTTCGCCCGCGTCTTCGGCATCCCCCAGGAGCCGACGATCAACCAGCGCTTCGGGATCCTCTTCCACAACGTCCTCGAGCGCTTCCACAAGGAGCCGCCCGAGAACGACGAGGACGGGCTGCGGCAGCTGAACCGCCTCTTCGAGTCCGGCTGGCGGCGGACCGGCTTCGGCTCCACCGACGACGAGCTGCAGTTCCGCGACCGCGCCCGCGAGGCGCTGCGGCTCTACTGGGAGCGCGAGCGCGAGTCGCCGAGGGCGAACCGGTCTGGCTGGAGAACAAGTTCGACTTCAAGGTCGGCGACCACCACGTCCGCGGCCGCGTCGACCGCGTCGACCGCCTGCCCGACGGCGACTACGAGCTGATCGACTACAAGACCGGCGAGCGCAAGAGCGCCGACGACCTCGAGACGACCTGCAGCTCGCCCTCTACCGGATGGCCGCCCGCGAGGCCTGGGAGATCGAGGCCAGCACCGGCAGCTACTACTACGTGCTCGACGCCGACAAGGTCGCGGCGCCGACCAAGCCCGACGACGCCGAGCGGGTCGAGCGCACCGTCCTCCAGGTCGGCGAGGGCATCCTCTCCCAGGACTTCGAGCCCCGCCCCTCCCCCACCGTCTGCAGCTGGTGCGACTACCGCCTGATCTGCCCAGCGGCTGAAACCTGATCAGGGCCTAGCTCTGGTCGTTGCCGCGCTGGCTGAGGAAGCGTTGGAACTCTCGGGCGATCGTGTCGGCTGAGGGCAGTCCTCGCCCTCCTCGGTCGAGCAGGTCGACCTGTTCGGCCTCGATCCGCGAGACCAGCTCCTCGATCTCCGGGTTGGCGGCGACGGCGCGGCCGATCTGCTCCTCGTAGTCGGCGGTTTCCTCCTCCAGCTCGGAGGCCTCGACGGCGATCCCGGTCAGCCCCTCGAGCCGGCGCAGCAGCGCCAGCGCCGCCTTCGGGTTGGGGACGGCGGCGACGTAGTGGGGCACCGCCGCCCAGAGCGAGGCGGAGTCGATCCCGGCCTGGCGGCAGAGGTCGTGGACGACGCCGACGATCCCGGTCGGGCCCTCGTAGTTGGAGCGCTCGAGCTCGAGCTCGTCGACCAGCTCGGCGCTGGAGGCGAGCCCGGTGATCGGCACCGGCAGGGTGTGGGAGACCTCGGCGATCAGCGCCCCGAGGGTGACGACCATCTCCACCCCGAGCGCGTCGGCGGCGGTCGCGATCGTCTCCGAGAAGGTGCGCCAGCGCAGGTTCGGCTCGGTCCCGTCGAGCAGGACGAGGTCGCGGTCGGCGGTCGGGACGCGGGCGGCGATAGAGGTTGTTCTCCGGCCACTCGATGCGGCGGGTCTGGCCTTCGTCGAGGGTGATCGTCGGCCGGGTCGACTGGAAGTCGAAGTAGTCCTCGGGGTCGACGCGGGCGATCAGCTCGGCGTCGAGCGAGCCGGCGATCGCGGTCAGCGCGGTCGAGGCCGACGCGGCGGCGTCGTTCCAGCCGCGGAAAGCGCAGACCATGACCGGCGAGCGCAGATGCGGCAGATCGCCTTCCCAAGTGAGCGAATCCACGCTTTCGAGCGTAGACGATGGCGGTCGCGCCGCCGCGCTCTAGACCGAGCGCGCGCGGCGCACCAGCTGCGCCGCCATGAACAGGGCCAGAGCCGCGAAGGAGAGCTGCAGGGCGCGTTCGGAGACGTTGTTGGCGATCGCCGACGCCGACCAGGACGCCGAGCGGCGAGAGGGCGCCGATGATCAGCGCCTCGCGCAGGCGGACGTTGCCGTAGCCGTTCTGGCGGTAGGCGCCGACGAGCGCGACGATGACGATCATCAGCAGCGAGGTCGACTCGGCCTCGACCTGGCTGAGGCCGATGAAGACGTCAGCGCCGGCACGAAGAGGACGCCGCCGCCGACCCCGACCAGGCCGCCGGCGAGGCCGCCGACGAGGCAGATCAGGACCGCCGCCAGCACGTCCATCAGGCGCCCCCGCTCACGAGAGGATCAGCTCCACCGCCATCGCCGACCAGCAGCGCGGCGAAGAGGTAGGAGACGGCGCGCTGCGGGATCCGCTGCTGGATCGCGGTGCCGAGGACGACGCCGACGATCGCCGGGATCGCCAGCAGCAGGCCGGTGCCGACGTGGACGTTGCCGTAGATCCCGCCCTGGGCGATCGCCCCGAGCAGGCCGATGACGACGATCGCGGCGAGGCTGGTCCCGGTGGCGAGGCGCTCGCCGTAGGCGAACCAGAAGATCAGCAGCGGCACGATCACCGTGCCGCCGCCGACCCCGAAGAGGCCGCTGAAGGCGCCGGCGACGGTGCCGATCGCCGCCAGCTTCCAGATCTCGTGGTCCGGGGTCGCGTCGCTCGGCGGGCATCTCGCGATACTAGAGGCCGTGCCCCACGACCCAGAGAGCGGGGGTGGCGCCTGGGCGGCGCGCCTGGCGCCGCTGCGCGCCGAGCCCGAGCGCGCCGCGATCCTCACCGACGTCGACGGCACCCTGGCGCCGATCGTCGAGCGGGCCGAGGACGCGGCGGTGCCGGCGGCGGCGCGCGAGGCGCTGGCAGCGCTGAGCGAGCGCTACGCGCTGGTCGGCTGCATCTCCGGGCGGCAGGCCGAGGAGGCGCGGCGGCTGGTCGGTCTCGACGCAGCTCGCCTACGCCGGCAACCACGGCCTCGAGCTGCTGCTGCCGGGCGACGACGCGGTCGCAGCCGGACCCCTCGCTGGCCGGGCGCGAGACGCGAAGCGGCCGAGTTCCTCGCCGCGGCTCGACGGCGACCGGCTCGCGGTCGGGCTGCGACAGGAGGACAAGGGCCCGATCCAGGCGCTGCACTGGCGCGGCAGCCGACGACGAGGCGGCGGCCGAGGCGCGCGCCCACGAGATCGCGATCGAGGCGGGCAAGGCCGGGCTGGAACCGCGCTGGGGGCGCAAGGTGCTGGAGCTGCGGCCGGTCGGCGGCGGCGGCAAGGACGCCGCGGTCGCCTCGCTGCTCGCCGACGAGGGGATCGACCGCGCCGACCTACGCCGGCGACGACCGCACCGACCTCGACGCCTTCCGCCGCCTGCGCGAGCTGCAGGAGGAGGGACGAGCTGAGCGCCGCCGTCTGCGTCGGCGTGCTCTCGGCCGAGGCGCCGGCCGAGCTGGCCGAGGAGTCCGACCTGACGGTCGACGGCGCCGAGGGCTGGCTGGCGATCCTCGAGTGGCTGGCGGAGCCAGGGGAGCGGCTACCTGATGCCCTACACCGACCTGCTCCGCGTCACCGTCTTCATCACCGGCGCCGAGGCGACCGCGCTGGGGGCGATCACCGCGGTCGGCCGCCAACCGCGACGCGGAAACGACGATCGTCCTCGTCGCCGCCGCCTGGTGGCTGGTCGCGCTGGCGATCGGCTTCTACCTGGGCCGGCCCGACGCGCGCCGCCGACGACGTCCGCGACGCCCTCGCCCGCGCCAGGACCGCCACCTGCTGCCCGACGAGAGCCCGGCCCGGATCGCCTTCAGCCGCCTCTGGCCGATCGCCTTCACCGCGATCGCCGCCGGCGTCCTCGGCATCTTCTTCCCCGGCGTCGCCGCGGTCGGCGCCGGCTACGCCCTGATCGTCTCCCTCGCCTGGCACACCCGCGAGGCGGCGGTGCTGGGAATCGAGCAGCGCGACGGCGTCAAGTTCTACGTCGTCCCCACCTCACGCCCTGAAACCGATCGAGCTGGTGCGGGCGCCGGGACTGCGCAGCGACCGCCTCGGCGCGTTCTAGTCAGATCAGCCGCAGAGGAGCTTGACGTTGCGGTTGGCCTTAGCCAGCTTGCTGCGCTTGGCCTTCAGCTTGCGCTTGAGGCGCAGTTTGGCCGGGCCCGCACGGTGATGGCGGACGCGCTTGGCCAACCGGCTGACGACGCGGACCCAGATCAGCTGGTTGTCGAGCGCCTGCGCGCAGGCAGATCTAGCCACCAGAGTGCGGCCCGAAGGGGCGCAGAGGACCCCGTCGCCGCCCGGCTGGGCGACGCAGGCGCGCAGCTGCACCTTGTGGCCCTGAGCGGCGACCGGCATCGCCCCGGAGAAGGTCTCGACCCCACCCACAGAGTTGGCGTAGATGAGGTTCGCGAAGGGGACGGGATCGGCCCCTTTGACTACGACCGGGCGCCATTGCAGGACGGCGGCGGTTCCGTCGGCGGCCGGCGTGTTGTCCCCGTAAATGACCGAGCCCTGCAGCGTGAAGGAGGTCGGCAGGGTCGGTGGCACCGCAAGACCGATGTTGACGAGGGAGGTGATCCGCTCGATGGTGGCCGTGTACTGACCGTCGCTGTCTTCGTCGGCCTCCCCGCGTTCGTAGCAGCATCCGCGACTGATCCAGGTAACAAGAAATCCCTGACCGGCGGGACCTTGATAGGTGAGGGTCGTCCGGCTCTGCTGGCCTGCTTCGAAATAAGGTTCGTAGCTGCATTGTTCGATCCAGGTATCGGCCGCGAAGTCGTCGACCGCCGGAATCAGGCAAAGGTGGATGGTTCTGCTGCTGAGGCGGTTGTCTACAGCCACCTGCACCGTGTCCCCGGGGCGAATGACCGAAGGCAGCCGCCACCAGTGATTGAAGCTGTTGCCGTGCTGGTAGACCGTTCCGGGCCAGACGCCCGCGAACGGTTTTCCGATCTGAACGTTCACTGCGTTGCTGGGGGCGTTGTTCGAAGACGCTTGGGCGGCGGCCGGAAGCGCCAGGAGCGACACTGCGGCGACAGCCGCGGCAACGTAGGTACGCACAGAGTTCCCCCGCATCGGGGCGGCAGCCTACCGCCTTCCGCTTAGTCGCGCTTGAGCAGTTTGGAGAAATCTCGCCAGCCGCGGGTGTTGGCGACGTCGGCGGCGGTGAGCCAGGCGCGGCGGGCAGTGGCTACGGCGTAGGCCATGTTGTCGAGGGTGTTGACGCCATGGGCGTCGGTGTTGAGGACGATCTTGACGCCGGCCTCGACCGCGAGGCGGGCGTGGAGGTCGGAGAGGTCGCGGCGGTTGGGGTTGCCGTTGATCTCGATCGTCGTGCCGGTGCGGGCCGCCGCCTCGGCGACCGCCTCGACGTCGATCCCGTAGGGCTCGCGGCGGCCGATCAGCCGGCCGGTGAGGTGGCCGATGCAGTCGACGTTCGGGTTCTCGATCGCGGTCACGACGCGCTCGGTCATCTGCTTTTCGGAGACGTTGAAGGAGGTGTGGACGCTGGCGACGACCCAGTCGAGGGCGGCGACCAGGTCGTCGGGGTAGTCGAGTGAGCCGTCGAGGCCGATGTTGATCTCCGAGCCGGAGAGGAGGCGGAAGCCGCGCTTCCCCTTGTTCCAGGCGCGCACCTCCTCGATCCGCTCCCAGAGGCGCTCGGGAGTGACGTGGTCGCCGAAGCCGTGACTGGCCGAGTGGTCGGTGATCGCCAGGTACTTGTAGCCACGGTCGCTGGGCCGCCTCGGCCATCTCCTCGAGACTGTTGCGGCCGTCGGAGAGGGTGGTGTGGGAATGGAGATCGCCCTTGACGTCGGCGAGCTCGACCAGGTCGGGCAGCTTGCCTTCGCGCGCCGCCTTCAGCTCGCCGCGGCCCTCGCGCAGCTCCGGCTCGATGTAGGCGTAGCCGAGCCGCTCGTAGACCTCCGGCTCGGTCGCGCAGGTCTCGACGTCGCCGCTCTCGGTCTCGGTGATCCCGTGCTCGGAGACCGAGAGGCCGCGGGCGACCGCCTCTTCGCGCAGCTGCACGTTGTGGGCCTGGGAGCCGGTGAAGTGCTGGAGCAGGTTGCCGAAGGCGGCGGGCGGGACGATCCGCAGGTCGACCGAGACCCCGTTGTGGGTCTGGGCGCGGACGCCGTTGGGGCCGGGTTTGCCGGCGGCGGCGATCAGCGGGTGGGAGGCGAGGTGCTCGGCCAGCGCCGCCGGCTCCTCGGCGGTGGCGATCAGGTCGATGTCCTTGCAGGTCTCGGCCCAGCGCCGGACCGAGCCGGCGACCTCGACCTCGTTGGCCGCCGGGTGCTCGCGCAGCGCCGCCGCCAGCTCCTCGGCGATCGGCTTCACCTTCGAGAGCAGCAGCCGGCCGGGGCCCTCGCCGGGCTCGCCGACGCGCTCCAGCGCGGCGAGGATGTTCTCCTCCGCCTTGGCGCCGAGCCCTTTGAGGTCGCGGATCTTTTCTCCCTCGGCCGCCGCCTTGAGGTCGTCCATCGAGGCGATGTCGAGCTCTTCGAAGAGCCGCCGGGCGGTTTTCGGACCGACGCCGGGGACCCGGGTGACCTCGATCAGGGTCGGCGGGAACTTCGCCTTCAGCTTCACCGCGGCGGGGATCTCGCCCGTCTCCAGCAGCGCATCGATCTTGTCCGCCAGCGTCTTGCCGACGCCGGGGACGTCGGTCGCCTTCCCCTTGGCGGCGAGCTCGGCGACCGAGACCGGGCTTTCGCGGATCGCCTTGGCGGCGGTGCCGTAGGCGAGGACGCGATATCTGTCGGCACCGTCGAGCTCGTAGAGGACTCCCAGCTCTTCCAGCGCGGCGGCGATCTCGGCGTTCGTCACCCGCCAAGGAATACCATTGCCGGGCTGGTGGGTAGGGAGAGCAAACGCCGTTTTCCGAGCTTGGGGAGGTAGTGGGTCAGTTTGAGCTGAAGCCCACAGCGCGCTGATCCCGCTGTAGGTTCGCCGCCGACAATCGAAGAAATGGCCGGGGCGCCGCGCAAACGACCCCCGGCCTGGCACCGAAAGGCGGAACCTTCCGATGCAGGACAAATGTATGCGCTGTAGCGCCACGCCCTCCAATGCGGAGGAAGACAAGCATTCAGAGCAGGCGGTCATGCGCCTGCTTCTGGAGGACCGGGGACTGTTCACGACCGGCGAGATCATCAAAGAAACGGGCGGCAAAGTGCTACCCGCCGCCGACGCAATCGAGCGCCTCCAGCGGGGCGGGATGATCCATGAGTTCGCCGGGTTCGTCTTCGCCTCCAGGTCGGGCGTGGTCAGCGCCGATCTCTGGAGCGATGCCTAGGCGACATTGGCCCGCTGACCGCATTCCGTTGCAGCGGGCAGTCATGGCCTTGGCCCTGGAGACCTATCCCCACTGGCGCACCATCCCGGAACTGGCCCGCGAGATCGGGCCTTCCGGGGCGCTGACGAGGGCGGCAATCGAGTTGATCACCTTGGGCCTGCTGGAAAGCCACGGCTCGGCCGTGCGGCCCACCAAGCCCGTCGCCTTCCTTGAGCGGCTGGAGCTGCCATGAGCCTCAAAGAACGATTCAGCACCAACCTGCGGCGGGCGCGGCGCAGGGCGGGGATCTCGCAGGCCGAGCTGGGCCGGTTGACCGAACTCCATCGGACGCAGATCTACCTGCTGGAGAACGCGAAGCGAATGCCTCGCTTGGACACCCTCCTGAAACTCGTTTGCGCCTTGGAGATCCCCGCTGACGATCTGCTGGAGGGGATGGCTTGGAAGGCGAGCCTCCAGTCCTATGGCTCGTATGAGGTCACCGAGCCCGGCGCTAGGCTCTGATCATGGCCAAGCGGAGCAAGAAGCCTGCGGACCTCAACCGCCTTGCCGCCGCCATCGTCGGCGAGGCGACCGACGAGACGCCGCAGAAGCCTGAAAGCCAGCAAGCCCGCGCTGGGCGGGCGGGCGGCATCAAGGGCGGTAAGGCGCGAGCCGAGAAGCTCTCATCCAAGCGCCGTAAGGAGATCGCGACCGCGGCCGCGAAGGCTCGCTGGAATCGCGACGAGTAGCTAGCTGGAAGACTGCCGCTCGTGGACCTTTCGCAGGGCGAAGTAGATGAATTCATGGCAGCGCAGAAGGTGGTGCCTGCCGCCTCGCCTATCGCTTGGCAGAACGGCAGCCCGACCCAGGTCATTTGGCGGGCGCCAGTAGAAGTCGGAGCGGTCCAGCAAGGGACGGTCTTCTTCTACGTAAACCCCAACCTGGAACGGCGTTGGAGCTTCAAGCTTCTGCTCCATAGCGTCGAGGTCTACCGGGTAGACGTGAAAACGATGCTGCGCCACTCCAACCCCGCTGGGCGTCCCCCCGACTGCCCCGGCAAGGTCACCTGTCCGGAGCATGAGCACCGCTGGCTAGAGGACTTTGGTCTCAAATGTGCATGGCCATTGGAGAATTTGGCTGACGCCTCTCACGCCCGCATACTCGAAGTCTTCTGCGAACGCGCCCGCATCGACTTCCGACCTGACTACAGCGATCCAGCGAGCGGCTTGCAATTGGAGATTGGTTAGGACATGCAAATGAACCGTGGAAATCCCGATGCCGTCAGAGAGACGATTCTTGCCGCCATCGCGGAGGATCTTGCCTGCGAGGTTCTCGCGGACGGATCGGGGCGAATCGGATGCCTAACCCCCTTCGAGTACCCCGATGGAGATGGCGTTGTTGTCTGGGTACGTGAGATGGGCGACAAGATGGAGGTCTCCGACTACGGCGAGGGGTTGGCCGACCAGGAATTCCGCACTGACTATGAACGCGGAGTCGTTTCTGACATCGCACGCGGTGCAGCTCGCGCTAACGGCGTTGCGGTCTTCGAGGGGCGCCTTGGAACTCAATGCACCCCTTCCGAGCTAGGCGAAAACGTCCTGCGAGTAGCGAGCGCATCGGCTCAGGTGGCAGCAAGCATTGCCTGTCAGAAGCCCAGCCGCCGCAAAGAGTCTGAGGAAAACGAGTTCGTGAGACTCGTTGACGAGACGCTAAGGCACTCCAATGTTCCCGTCGAACGTGAGCACAGGCTTCAAGGATCGTCGGGACACTCTCACCGCGCAACGATTTACGTCCCCCATACGCACACGATCTTGGAGCCCGTCGGCGGGCATTGGAATCAGGTGGCGAGCGTCTACACGAAGTTCAGTGACCTAGCCGGGGTCAATGGCTTCCACCGCTACTCCCTCCTTGACGACCGCCAAGAGTCGCCTGGCGAGGATGTGCGGACCCTTTTGGTTGGCGTGAGCGATGTAATCACTTGGTCGGCTCACGACACTTGGCTTGCCCAAATCCGCGGCTAGCTAGCAGCCTCCCGCTGATACCTTCAGCGCTCCCGCTGAGAATCCGCCGCTGAGGCTCAACAAGGAGGTTTCAAGCCGCCAAAAACACAGTTTTTCCGTCCGGTCGCTCAAGCAAAATGGTCAGTATGAACAGGTTGAGCACCGAGAAGCGGGCGCAGATCATCGGCTGCCTCGTCGAGGGCAACAGCATCCGAGCCACCGTCCGCATGACCGGGGCGGCCAAGAACACGATCACGAAATTGCTGGCCGACCTGGGCGAAGTCTGCGCCGAGTACCAGGACGGCGCCTTTCAGCAGCTCCCCTGCACGGTGGTCGAGGCCGACGAGATCTGGAGCTACTGCTACGCCAAGCAGAAGAACGTCCCGGAGCAGTTCAAGGGGACGCCGGGCTATGGGGACGTGTGGACCTTCACGGCGATCTGCGCTGACACGAAGCTCGCCCCGTCCTGGCTGGTCGGCGAGCGCACGAAATACGACGCGGCCTACTTCCTCGAAGACCTGGCGAGCCGGATGGCCGGTCGCATCCAGCTATCGACGGACGGTCACTCGATGTACGAATCGTCGGTACGGCAGGCGTTCGGCGTCGACGTCGACTGGGCCGTGATCCAGAAGAACTACGCCTCGGACCCGAACCAGGGCGGCAAATACAGCCGCCTGTCTGCACCGGGACCAAGCGCCGGCCTATGAAGGGCGACCCCGATCCCGACCGGATCTCAACCAGCTATGTGGAGCGGCAGAACCTGACGATGCGGATGGGGATGCGGCGGTTCACGCGGTTGACGAACGGCTTCAGCCGGAAGGTCGAGAACCTCGCCCACGCGGTCTCTCTGCACTTCATGCACTACAACTTCGCCCGGCCTCACAAGACGTTGAAGGAGCGCTACCCGCGCACGCCTGCAGTGGCGGCGGGGGTCGCCGATCACATTTGGTCCTTGGAAGAGATCGCGGCGCTGCTCGACTAAAACGAAGGGCCCGCCAGAAAAGCGGGCCCTTCGCCAATTCGCTTAGGAGCTGACTGCCATTTCGTAGTCCCTCCATAGTCGGGATCACGGTCCGGCTCAGTCCGACAGCGCAATTGGCCGCTGAGGGCATAGTTGCGCGTTTCTACGAGTCGGTCAAGGCTTGTTGCAGATTGATACAAAGTGCCCATTCCGCACCTTGGAGCTTCTATGTGCCCCCGCCGGGATTTGAACCCGGGACCTATTGGTTAGCGGCCAATTGCTCTATCCAGACTGAGCTACGGGGGCCTCCCACTTCCCTCTCACAGGAAGCTTTTCAAGGTGTAGCAGGAAAGACCCTTTGTATCCAAGTGATTCCCGTGCAAAAGCCGCAAATTTGCACTGGAAATGCACCGAATTTGCCCGAGAGAGGCAAGTCAGCTCAATTGAGGTAGCTCGAAGCAACTCAAACTGACCCACTACCCTTGGGGAGTGGCGCTATACTTTCTGAAGTATTGAGCTGAAGCCGAAACTTCGACCGGGAGACCGAACCGTGACTGGCAAATTGACCGACGTGACCGACGCCACTTTCAAAGCTGACGTGCTCGATGCTGAGGGCCCTGTCCTCGTCGATTTCTGGGCGCCCTGGTGCGGTCCCTGCCGCGTCGTCCACCCGGTCCTGGAGGAGATCGACGCCGAGCGCGACGACCTCAAGATCGTCTCGATCAACGTCGACGAGAACCAGCAGACGGCGGCCAATTACGAAGTCCTCTCGATCCCGACGATGATCCTCTTCAAGGACGGCGCGATCGCCAAGAAAGTCGTCGGGGCGATGCCCAAGCGCCGCCTCGAGGCCGAGCTGGAGCCGGCGCTCGCCTAGCGGGCGCCCCTCCCATGCCTTTCGTTCACGTCCACTGGTACGAGGGCCGCACCGACGAGCAGAAGGCGGAGATCGCCAAGCGGATCGAAGCGGCCCTGATCGAGGTAGCCGGCGTGGCGCCCGATCACTGCTGGGTGAAGTTCGACGACTCCTCGAAATCCGACTTCATCATCGGCGAAGCGAAGGACTGAGTCAGGCAGCTGCCTCTGAGGCGGCTGCCTTGCCAACCTCGACGGTAACCGGCCGATCGGGAGCAGCAAGAGCCGCTTCCGCAGCCGCGAGCAGGGCTTCGGAATCGAGGCACAAGCGGTCGGCGGCGCGATTCAGAAGATGAAGATGATCAGCAGGGCTCAGCAACTCGATGCTGGCGACTCGCCCCTTCCGCATGTCCACGTGGCAATAGAAGCGATCGACTTCGACAGCGCTATCGCACAGCCCTGGACTCAGAAGCTGAATCAGGAGAGCGTCTGCTCGGCTGTCGTAATCCGCTTTCACCATCGCTCCTTTCGAAAGATGGTCACGATCAAGTCGGGCTCGTCCAGTGCCACGACCGCGCACACCGGAACCAACCCAAGATACATCGGGTTTCCCTTCTCATCGCGGTCGATCCCATCCGGATCGCAGATAATCGCTTCGACCTCGAGCTGGGTCATCGGGAGCCCTCGCAGCTTGTTCTTCGCATGTCGGCTCAACTCCACGCCCGCCCAAGGCGTGGAGCCAGCATTCTCTCCCCCTCAGACGCGAGTAACGCCGATGCTCAGCTCTCTGCCGTCGATGGTCGCGGCGGCGCCGTTGGTGCCGTCGTAGCTGATGGAGGTGGCCAGGACCTCGCCGGCCAGGTAGTCCTGGTGGGCCTGGGCGGCCTCGAGCAGGTCGGGGTCGCCGGCGAGGGTGAGGTCGATGCGGTCGGTGATCTCGAGGCCGGCTGCTTTGCGGGCGTTCTGGACGGCGTGGACGATCTCGCGGGCGAGGCCCTCGCGGCGCAGCTCGTCGTCGAGCTCGAGCTGCAGGGCGACGGCGTGGCCGGCCTCGGCCTCGACCTCGTAGCCCTCGAGCGGCTGCAGGGCGAGGGTGATGTCGTCGGGGCCGAGGGTGTGGTCGGTGCCGTCGATCGAGATCCCGACCTCGCCGCCCTCGGCGAGGACGGCGGCGACGTGGGCGGCGTCGAGCGCCTCGACCGCGGCGGCCACCTGCGGCATCTTCTTGCCGAAGCGGGGGCCGAGGGCGCGGTAGTTGGGCTTGGCGCTGTAGCTGACCAGCTCGGACTCGTCGGTGACGAAGTCGAGCTCCTTGACGTTGAGCTCGGCGGTGACGAGGTCGGCGCGGGCTTCGATCGCCGCCCGCTCGGCGTCGTTGGCGACGATCACCGCGCGGCGCAGCGGCTGGCGCACCTTGGCCTTCGCCTGGGCGCGGGCGGCGCGGCCGAGCTCGACCGTGAGGCGGACCGCCTCCATCCCCTGCCTCCAGCTCGGGGTCGGCGAGGGCCTCGTCGACCTCCGGGAAGTCGCGCAGGTGGACCGAGTCGGCGCCGGCGTCGGCGCCGCCGGCGAGGTTGCGGTGGATCTCGTCGGCGAGGAAGGGGACGAACGGGGCCAGCATCGCCACCGTCTCCAGCAGGCAGTGGCGCAGGGTCGCGAAGGCGGCGCGGTCGCCGTCCCAGAAGCGGCGGCGCGAGAGCCGCACGTACCAGTTGGAGAGCTCCTCGACGTACTCGGCGATCGCCCGGCCGGCGGTGGTGCAGTCGAAGTCGTCCATCCGCTCGCGCACGGTCGCGGTCGTCGCCTGCAGGCGGGAGAGCGCCCAGCGGTCGAGGTCGCTGAAGCGTCGCTGTTCGACGCCTGAGGCGGACTCGTGAAGTCGCCGGGTCCGAGGCCCTCGGCGTTCGCGTAGAGGACCCAGAACGAGTAGGTGTTCCAGAGGGTGAGGAGGAACTGGCGGACCGATTCGCCGACCGTGTCGACCGAGAAGCGGTAGCCGGCCCAGGGCTGCTGGGCGGTCAGGTAGTACCAGCGGAAGGCGTCGGCGCCGTGGGCGGTCGATCACGTCCCAGGGGTCGACGACGTTGCCGCGGCTCTTCGACATCTTCTGGCCCTCGGGGTCGAGGATCAGGCCGAGGCAGACGCAGTTGCGGTAGCTGGAGGTGTCGAACAGCAGGGTCGACTCGGCGAGCAGGGTGTAGAACCAGCCGCGGGTCTGGTCCTGGGCCTCGCAGATGTAGTCGGCCGGGAAGCGCTCCTCGAACTCCCCGGTCGTCCTCGAACGGGTAGTGGAACTGGGCGAAGGGCATCGCGCCGCTGTCGTACCAGGTGTCGATCACCGAGTCGACCCGGCGCATCTCGCCGCCGCAGTCCTCGCAGTCGACGGTGACCTCGTCGATGTAGGGGCGGTGGAGGTCGTCGGGGACCTCGCCGCCGGCGCGCTCGCGCAGCTCGGCGACCGAGCCGGCGCAGAAGCGGCCGTCGCAGCCCTCGGTCGGTGCACTCCCAGATCGGCAGCGGCGTCCCCCAGTAGCGGTCGCGCGAGAGCGCCCAGTCGACGTTGTTCTCCAGCCATTTGCCGAAGCGGCCGTGCTTGATGTGCTCGGGGTGCCAGCCGATCTCCTCGTTGTTGGCGAGCATCTGGTCGCGCGCCTGCGAGGTGGCGATGTACCAGCTCGACTTCGCGTAGTAGAGGAGCGGCGTGCCGCAGCGCCAGCAGTGCGGGTAGGCGTGCTCGTAGACCTGCTCGCGGAAGAGCAGGCCGCGCGCGCTCGAGGTCGGCGATCAGCGCCTTGGTCACCTCGGGGTCCTTGACGAACCGGCCCTCGAAGCCGGTGACCCGGCCGGTCGAAGTTGCCGTCGAGGCCGACCGGGTTGTAGAGGGTGCCGGCGTCGGTCGGGTCGAAGATCGCCGTTGGCGGCGGCGACCGCGTAGTCGTCCTCGCCGAAGGCGGGGGCGATGTGGACCAGGCCGGTGCCGTCCTCGGTGGTGACGAAGTCGCCGGCGAGGACCCGGAAGGCGTTCGCCGGGCCGCCGTCGGCGAGGTCGAAGACGGGGCCGCGGTAGGCGCGGCCGACGAGGTCGGAGCCGGGGAAGCGGTCGAGCGACCTCGGCCTCCTCCCCGAGCACCCTCTCGACCAGCGGCTCGGCGAGGATCAGCGATCTCGTCGCCGACCCGCGCCCGCACGTAGGTCACCTCGGGCGCGACGGCGACGGCGACGTTGCCGGGCAGGGTCCAGGGCGTCGTCGTCCAGACCAGCAGCGACTCGCCGGCCTCGCCGCCGTCCTCGCCCAGCAGCGGGAAGCGCACGTATATGGACGGGTCCTCGACGTCCTTGTAGCCCTGCGCGACCTCGTGCGAGGAGAGCGCGGTGCCGCAGCGCGGGCAGTAGGGGACGACCTTGTGGCCCTCGTAGAGGCGGTCGTCGTCCCAGAGCTGCTGCAGCGACCACCAGACCGACTCGATGTAGTCGTCCTCGAGGGTGACGTAGGGGTCGTCGAGGTCGATCCAGAAGCCGATCCGCTCGGTCAGCCGGTTCCACTCCTCGACGTACTCGAAGACCGACTCGCGGCAGCGGCTGGTTGAACTCGGCGATCCCGAGCTCCTCGATCTCCTGCTTGGAGGAGATCCCGAGCTGCTTTTCGACCTCGAGCTCGACCGGCAGGCCGTGGCAGTCCCAGCCCGCCTTGCGCGGCACCCGGTAGCCGCACATCGTCTTGTAGCGCGGGTAGACGTCCTTGAAGACGCGGGCGAGGACGTGGTGGGAGCCGGGGCGGCCGTTGGCGGTCGGCGGGCCCTCGTAGAAGCTCCAGACCGGGGCCTCGGCGCGCGTTGGCGAGCGAGCGGGCGAAGACGTCGCTCCTCGCGCCAGCGCGCGAGCACCCGCTCCTCCAGCTCGGGGAAGGACTGCTTCGGGTCGACGGGCTCGAATCCGGGCACGAAGCTGCAGATTCTAGGAGCGGGTCCGACGGTGACCCGCGTCAGTGTGAGCGCCGGTACCGCTCACCAGACGAGGACGAAGTCGTCGCCGGGTCCTCGGGATTGACGTAGACCGGCAGGACCAGCCCCGGCTCCATCCGGGTGGCGGCGAAGACCGGCATCATCTCGCGGCGCTTCACCTCGCGGGTCCCGAAGCCCGGGCACGTCGAGGTCGAGCCGCAGGCTTCATCAGCGGCATCTCGTTGACGGTCGGCGTGGCTGGAGGCGTCGAGGACCGTCGCGGTGCCGCGCAGATCCTGTGCTGGAAGACCCAGTCCTGGTGGGCGGCCTTGCGCTCCTGACGTCGCGCGTACCAGAGCGAGGCCGGCGGCGACGAGGACCCAGATCGACGCCGATCGAGGCGAGGATCACCGGCGACTTCGCGCCGGAACGCCGGCCAGGATCGGGACGATCGCGAACGCCAGCCCGGCGAGGCCGAAGAAGGCGATCAGGCAGATCCCGGTGCTTGTTCAGCTGCATCGTACTCCTCGCACTCCCTGCGGATCCGGGTCGGCGACGTGGGCGGTCGCCTCGCAGAGCGCGGCGAGGCCGTCGGCGGCCGGGTCGTCGCTCTCGACGCTGCCGAGCAGGGCGCCGTAGGCGAGCTCGAAGGAGAAGTCGGCCGGCGGCTTGGTCGCCGAGCCAGTCGACGAGAGCCGGGCGAGAACAGCTGCCGCAGCCAGTTCGGGTCCTGGAAGGGGCTGGTGCTGACCGTCGTAGCGCTCGTTCAGCGCCGTGCTCTCGGTCCAGAGCTTCGAGTGGCGCGCCTCGAAGCCGTAGAACTCGTCGTCGCGGGTGCTGCGGCCGCGGCGGATGCAGAAGACGCGCGGCGCGAAGGCGGTCGAGCCGGGACCTCGGTCAGGGCGACGCTGGAAGCGGAAGGTCTTGTTGCGCCGTGTAGGCGAGCTGGCCGACGACCCCGGTCGACCTCGTCGCCGAGCGCGCCGCGCAGCGGCCGGCTGCAGCTGGCCGCGCCCTTGGACTCGACCAGCAGCGGGGTCAGCGGGCCGGGGCCGAGCGCCGGGCAGCTGCTCGAGGCCGCGCGGCGGAGGCGAAGGCTCGGCGTAGGCGCCGGCGGGATCGGACACGGCGCGCAGCGTATGCGATCGCGCGGCGGCGTTAGGCTGCCCGCCGATGGACCGACTATGACCTGAACGGCAAGGTCGCGCTGGTCACCGGCGGCGCCCGCGGGATCGGCTTCGAGACCGCGCGGCAGATGCACCTGCGCGGCGCCTCGGTGGCGGTGCTCGACCTCGACGCCGACGAGGCGCGCGAGGCGGCGGAGCGGATCGGCCCGCGGGCGATCGGGCTCGCCGCCGACGTCACCGACCAGAGCGCGATGATGACCGCGGTCGCCGAGATGGTCGAGAAGCTCGGCGGGCTCGACGTCGCCGTCGCCAACGCCGGCATCGCCCAGAAGCAGTTCGCCACCGTGCGCGGGATCTCCGGCGAGGAGTGGGAGCGGGTCTTCGAGGTCGACCTGCTCGGCGTCTGGCGCACGGTGCGCGCGGCGCTGCCGCAGATCGTCGAGCGCAAGGGCCAGATGGTCGTCGTCTCCTCCGTCTACGCCTTCGCCAACGGCTTCGGCAACAGCCCCTACGCGGTCGCCAAGGCCGGGGTCGAGTCGCTCGGCCGGGCGCTGCGGGCCGAGCTGGCGCCGCACGGCGCCAGCGCCAGCGTCGCCTACTTCGGCTGGGTCGACACCAAACTGGTCCAGGACGCCTTCGCCCAGGAGGACGCCGAGCGGGTCCGCGAACTCAGCCCCGACTGGCTGCTGAAGCGGATCACGCCCGACGAGGCCGGCGCCGGCCTGGTCCGCGGGATCGAGGAACGGGCGCCGCGGATCTTCGTCCCCAAGTGGTGGCGCTACGTCTCCGCGCTGCGCGGCATCGTCAACCCGCTGCTCGACAAGCGGATGGAGGCGGAACCGAAATATGCCGAGCTGGTCAAGTACATCGACGGGAGAACCGTCGACGCCGGGAAAGCGTCAGACCCGGCTTAGCCGCTCGAGCAGGCAGACGACCGACTCGTAGGGCTCGCCGGTGGCGCGGGTCAGGCCGATCTCGCAGGTGCGGTTGCTGGAGAGGTGGGCGTCGAAGTGGCGGCCGGCCAGCTCTTCGGCCTGGGGGCGGGTGGCGGCCGCGGTCAGCTCCGGGTGGGAGATGCCGCGGTCGCCGGCGAAGCCGCAGCAGGTCGCCGAGGGGGCGACGTAGACGTCGTCGGCGAGGGCGGCGGCGAGGGCCCGCAGCGGGTGGGCGAGGCCCATGTGGCGGGTCGCGCAGGTCGGGTGGACGGTGGCGGAGTCGACCTTCTCGCCGACCTCGAGCCAGGGCAGCAGGCGGTCGTGGGCCCAGGCGACCGAGTCGAGGATCTCCAGCTTGCGCGAGGCGCTCGGCGTTCTCCTCGGTGAGCACGCCCGTCGCCGGGCTCGGCGATCGCGCCGGTGCAGGAGGCGGCGTCGATCACGATCGGCAGCGCCCCCTCCCCGCTCCAGCGCCAGAGCCGCTCGACCATCTCGTTCGCCTTGTGCGCGGTGCGCCGCGGCGAACCCTTTCGAGCTCCAGGGCAGCCCGCAGCAGCTGCCCGCGACGTCCTCGGGGATCCAGACCGGCAGGCCGGCCCGGGCCGAGACCTCGACCAGCGCCTCGACCGGGTGAGCCGGCGAAGATCCGGTTGGTGCAGGAGGGGACGTAGACCGCGGCGGCGCCGGGCGTGGATGCGTCGACCGGCAGCGTTGCCTGGCGGGGCACCCGCCGCCCGGAGGCCCAGGCGCCCTGCCCGCGCTTGGTCCGCCGCGCCAGCGGCCCGCCGACCCGCAGGCCAAGCCGCGAGGCGCCTCTCGACCGCGCCCCAGCGCTTCGCCGCCGCCAGCGCCCGCCTTTCGGCCCGCTCGCGCGTGCTGCGCCTCCGCGCAGCTCCTTGACCAGCTTGCCGGTGTCGATCCCGACCGGGCAGGCGAGCTGGCAGGAGCCGTCGGCGGCGCAGGTCTCCAGCGCCGTCGTACTCGTACTCCGTCGAGCAGCGCCCGCTGCACCGGCGAGCCCTCGGGCTGGCGGGCCATCTCGCGCCGCAGGACGATCCGCTGGCGCGGCGTCGTCGTCAGGTTGCGGCTCGGGCAGACCGGCTCGCAGAAGCCGCACTCGACGCAGGTGGTCGCCGACTCCTCGATCGGCGGCGTCGTCTTCAGGTTGCGCAGGTGGACGCCGGGGTCGCGGTTGAGGACGACGCCGGGCGAGAGCACGCCGTCGGGGTCGGCGAGCCGCTTCACCCGCCACATCAGCTCGGTCGCCTTCTCCCCCCACTCGCGCTCGACATAAGGGGCCATGTTGATCCCGGTCCCGTGCTCGGCCTTGAGCGAGCCGTCGTACTTGTCGACGATCAGCTCGACCAGCTCGCCCATGAAGGCCTCGTAGCGGTCGAGGTCCTCCTGCTTGGCGAAGTCCGGGGTCAGCATGAAGTGGAGGTTCCCGGCCGAGGCGTGGCCGGCGACGCCGGGCAGGAAGCCGTGCTCGCCGAGCAGCGCCTGCAGGTCGCGGGCGCCCTCGGCGATCCGCTCCGGCGGCACGCAGACGTCCTCGACGATCAGCGCCGTGCCCGGCAGGCCGCAGCCTGCCGATCAGGCCGTGCAGGCCCTCGCGCACCCGCCAGGCGAGCTCGATCTCCTCCGGCTCGCGGGTGAAGTCGATCGGCCGGATCGTCTCGTGGGCGGCGAGGATCGCTTCGGCCCGCGGCGACCTGCGCGTCGAGCTCGGCCTCGTCGGCGCCGCCGAACTCGACCAGCAGCACCGCCGACTCCGGCGGCAGCTCTTTCCACTCCTCGCGGCGCCCCGACCATGTTCCAGGCGGCGGTGATCAGCGCCGGCGCGACCATCAGCTCGACCGCGGTGGCGCCGGAGTCGACCAGGTCGCGGACCGGGGCGATCGCCTCGTCGATGCCGGGGAAGTGGATCCAGGCGGTGGTCGTCGCCGGCCGGCAGCGGCACCGTCTCGAAGACCGCCTCGGCGACGAAGGCGAGCGTGCCCTCCGAGCCGACCAGCAGGCGGCGGAAGATCTCCAGCGGCTCGTCGGCGTCGAGGAAGGCGCAGAGCCGGTAGCCGGTCGTGTTCTTGATCGCGAACTTGCGGCGGATCCGCTCGCTGAGCTCGGCGTCGGCGCGGATCTCGTCGCGGATCGCCGCCAGGCCGGCGGCCAGCTCCGGCTCGGCGGCGGCGAAGCGCTCGGCGGCGCCGGG
Organism: uncultured Actinomycetes bacterium; assembly: GCA_963850735.1. Taxonomy (GTDB): domain Bacteria; phylum Actinomycetota; class Thermoleophilia; order Solirubrobacterales; family 70-9; genus VAYN01. Next base: position 434,467 of record CAWKMK010000004.1, on the reverse strand, counting down.
CGCGGCGGTGTCGATCGTCGTCCCCGAGGGCAGGACGAAGGTCAGCGAGCGCACGGTCGAGTAGGAGTCCTTGGTCGACGCCGCAGCGCATCCCGCCCGAGTTGTTGGCGACGACGCCGCCGACCGTGGCGATGTCGGTGCTGGCCGGGTCGGGGCCGAGCTTGCGCCCGTGCGGGGCGAGGACGCGGTTGGCGTGGCCGAGGATCGTGCCCGGCTTGACCCGGGCGCGGGCGCCGTCGTCCTCGACCGCGACGCCGCCGAAGTGGCGGCGCACGTCGACGAGGATGCCGTCGCTCTGGCCCTGGCCGTTGAGGCTGGTGCCGCCGGCGCGGAAGGTGACCGGGATGCCGCTGCTCGCGGCCGTAGGCGAGCACCTTGGCGACGTCGTCGGCGTCGCGGGCCATCACCACCGCCTGCGGGAAGAGCCGGTAGGGGCTGGCGTCGGAGGCGTAGCGGACGATGTCGCTGGCCCGGGCGAGGACGCGGTCGGCGCCGAGCAGCGCCTCCAGCTCGCCGCGCAGCGGCTGCGGCGACGCCGGCGGCGAGCTCGTCGGGGGCGCGGTCGGGCGCCGGCTCGTCGGCCGTGCGGGGCGAGCGACTGCGGCTGCGCTCGCAGCAGTGCCATCGCAGTCCCGCTTAGAAGAGGGACATGCCCGGGGCGACCGGGACTTCGACCAGCTCCGGCTGCGAGGAGGCGAGCGCGGCGCTGAGGGCGCCGCGGACCTCGTCGCGCTCGCTCGGCCCGGTGGGCCTTGACCCCGTAGCCCTCGGCGACCGCGGCGACGTCGAGCTCCGGCAGGTCGAGGCCGGGCGCGCCGCTCACCTGCTCGACTTCGGCGAACCACTTGAGGATCGCGTACTCGCTGTTGCTGCAGGACCAGGAAGGTGACCGGGACCTTGTAGGCGACGGCGCTCCAGAAGGCGGTGATCGCGTACTGGGCCGAGCCCTCGCCGAGCACGCAGACGACCGGGCGGTCGGGCTGGGCGAGCTGCACGCCGACCGAGGCGGCGAGGCCGAAGCCGAGGCCGCCGCCGGCGCTGAAGTAGTAGCTGCCGGGCCGCGAGAGGCGCAGCTGGTTGCGCAGCGCCAGGGTGCTGGAGGGCGACTCGAGGACGACGATCGCGTCCTCGGGCAGGACCTCGGCCGAGGGCGGTGTGGACGGTCGAGGGGTTGAGCGGGTCGGTCGGCCGGGATTTCCTGCGGGCCGGGGTTCGGCTCCGGCGCCGGGCGGCTCGGACTCGGGCACCGCCTCGAGCAGCGCCGCCAGGGTGAGGCTCGACGTCGGCGACGATCGCGTCGCCCATCGGCGCCCGCACCGCCTCGTCGGGGTCGCTGGTGATCGCGACCAGCTTCGCCCCCTCGGGCAGCAGCGGCCCGGGGATGTGCGGGTAGTAGGGGAAGACCGAGCTGCCGACGACGAGGATCAGGTCGTGGCCCTCGAGCGTCTGCCCGACCGGGCCGATCGCCGGCGGCAGGACGCCGCGGAAGTTCGGGTGGTTCTCGGGGAAGCCGAGGCGGACGCCGCCGGTCGCCGGGCGAGGCCCAGACCGGCAGGCGCTGGCGCTCGGCGAGGGCGACGGCGGCGTCCCAGGCGCCGGTGGCGTCGATGTCGGGGCCGGCGACGAGGACCGGGTTGGCGGCGGCGTCGAGGCGCTCGGCGAGGGCGCGGACCGCCTCCGGGTCGGCGACGGCGCGGCCGGTCGACCTTGCGCTCGATCGCGGCGCGCGGCGTCGGCCTCGTCGACCTCGGCGTACCAGTCGTCCATCGGCAGCGAGACGAAGACCGGGCCGCGCGGCGGCAGCGCCGGCGAGGTGGGCGCCGTGGGCGAGCGCCAGCGGCACGTCCTCGGCCCGCGGCGGCTCGTAGGACCACTTGACCAGCGGGTGCGGCATCCGGGTCGCGTCGCGGTTGGTGAGGTTGGCCTGCAGGGTGATCTGGGCCCGCGCCTGCTGGCCGGCGGTGATCAGCAGCGGCGAGTGGTTGGCCTGGGCGTTGAAGATCGCCCCCATCGCGTTGCCGACCCCGGGCGCGGTGTGGAGGTTGACGACCGTGGTCTTGCCCGGAGGCCTGGGCGTAGCCGTCGGCCATCCCGACCACGACCGCCTCCTGCAGGCCGAGCACGTAGCGGAAGTCGGCCGGGAAGTCGGCGAGCATCGGCAGCTCGGTCGAGCCCGGGTTGCCGAACATCGTCGTCATCCCGTGGGCGCGGAAGAGGTCGAAGGTGGCTTCGCGGACAGTCGGCATCGCACCGAACCCTATCCGTGCCGGGAGCAACTGCCTGAGCATGTCGGCGGCGCTGCCGGGCAGGATTCAAGCGGCGAGCCCGTCGTAGCGGCCGATCAAGGCGGAGTGAGCCAGCCGCCGGTCGCCAGTGCGGGCCTCGCGCCGCGCGCGATCCTCGCGCTCTGCCGCTGCCCTGCTCTGCGCTGTCGGCGCCGCACGCCGAGCGCCGCCGAACCGCCGCCGAGCCGCGACCACGGCTCGTCTACGGCACCGGGCAAGATCGTCCCGATCCCGGCCTCGATCCCGCACGAAGAAGGCGACATGGTCGACCGCCGGATCATCCCCGACCTGCGCTGGATCGCCAAGCGCTACCCGATCTACGTCACCGACGGCTACTCCGGCCCGCTGCCGAACGGCGAACACGCCGGCTGCGACGACTGCCACGTCAGCAACTCCGACCACTACAACGGGCTCGCCGTCGACATCGTCCCGCTCGACGCCGAGCTCCAAATGCGACGCCAACTGGACCGGCGATCACCCGCCTCGCCCTCTGGGCCGAGCCGGTCCAGAACAAACCGGTGCCGCCCTTCCGCTGGGTCGGCTACGACGGCGACGCCGGCCACGGCTGCGGCAACCACCTGCACCTCTCCTGGAACCACGCCGTCGCGCCCAGTTCCAGCTCGCCGAATGGGTCGAAGTCCTTCCCGGTCACCGCGGTCACGGAAACCGGAAGCGACCCGCGAAACGCAAACGCAGCGCCGAAACCGAAAGCCCCCGCCGGCCCCCCCGGCGGCATCTCCCAGATGTCGACCGGCGGCATCTCCGCCCGGGCCGGCGACTGAGCTAGCGGCTGCCCTTGCCGCCGGGGCTCTTACCGCCGCCAAGGCGATACGCAACCAGCTCCGGGCCGGGGTCCGACCCCGGCGTGCCGACGCGGACCAGCAGGGTTTGGCTGCCGATAGCCAGCCCGCCTTCGGCGGCGGAGGACGGCTTGTCGTCCCATAGCTTCTTGCCGCTTTTGGCGCCGAAGGCGTAGACGCGCCCGTCTTCGGCGGTGGCGAAGACGACGTCGTTACTGGCAAGGACAGGGCCGGCGAGCGAGCTTTGGAAGCCATGTTTCCACTGCATCGTCCCGTTCGAGAGGCTCAGCGCCAGAAGGAAGCCCTGGCGACCGTCGCCGGTCGGGACGAAGACAGTCTTCCCGCTGACCGCGATCGGGCCGACCACTTCAGAGCCGCTGGAGTGCTGCCAGAGCGCCTCCCCGCTCCGGTCCAGGGCGATGACCTTTCCGGAGCGGTCCGCGACAACCACGATTTTCTTCCCGCCGAGCTCGGCGATGACCGGGTCCCAGGTGCCAGAGCCCTGGCCGGCCGGCGCGGTCTTGTGGTTCCACCCGAGCTTGCCGTTGTTTTCGTCGAACTTGAAGACCGAGCTGGGCCCGGGGCTGCCGCTCCCCATGTACACCGAGCCTTTGAAATCGAAGGCGGGGACGTTGGCGAGGCCGCGCCCGAAGTCGGCCCCTTTCTTCCCCGGCTCGAACTGAGAGCGTTTGGCCCCGGAGCGGATGTCCAGCCCCCAGAGCACGCCGCTGGCGCCGGTCTGGTCAAACGGCCGCGTTGCTACGTAGGCGAGCCCGTTGTAATACCCCGGCGTCATCCCGATCTGGGTCCCGGAGCCCTTGTCGGCGAGCGGGACCGACCAGATCACTTTGCCGGTCCTTTCTTCGAGGCCGAACGCTTCGGTGGGCGTCGCGCCCATGACGATCTGGAAACCCCTCGAGACGGTCAGCCCGCCGGGCGGCAGCGCTGGGACGTCGAACTCCCTTTTCCAGTAGGGCTTGCCGTCGCGCAGGTCGAGCGCCGCCACGTTGGAGTCGAGGTCCTGGATGAAGACGATGTCGTCGGTGACGATCGGGCTAGCGACGAAGCCCTCCCCTTCGCCCGTTCCTTCGATCGGCCGCGACCAGACCTCTTCGAGCTTGCCGACGTTCGCCGCCTTCAGCCCGCTGTGGGCGTCGCGGGTGTTCTGCTGGTCGACGTCCGCGTAAGAGCTCTGGAATTTCTTGTACTCGTCCAGCGGCGCGGGCGGGGCGGTCGACTTCTTCACCGTCTCCGCCTTGGTCGTCTCGTCCGCGGACGAACCGCATCCGGCGAGCGCGATCGTCAAGATCAGCAGCCAAAGCAGGCCCACCCCCGCCATCGATCTCCATGCACCTCTCAAGATTTGTCAACTATAAGCCGCTTCTGGGCGGCCTTGCCATCTTCCTGGCCGGCGCCATCGTGTCCGGTTGCGGGAGCCAGGACGATTCGACGCCGGTGGCCTGCCTCGAAGGCGCCGCGGCCTACGAGAAGGCCTTGGAAGCTGCGCCCGGGGAAGTGCGGCTGCAGGGCGAGACGCCGATCAGCGACTGCCTCGCCCCCAACCAGAAAGCGGGCGACCTGGCGCGGGTCGGGGAAGCGACGGTCGAGGCGGCGACCGCCCTCAACGCCGAAGCGCGAGCGAAGCCAGGCGGCGACGCCGCCGTTCAGCTCGGCTACCTGCTCGGCGCCGCCGAGCGCGGCTCCGAAGAGAGCGAAGGGATCCACTCCGACCTCGTCCGCCGCCTCACCGTCGCCGCCCGCTACGCGCCCGACAGGGAACCGCTCCCGCCCGCGTTCTACCGGGCATATCGGAGTGGATACGCTGCGGGTCTCAGCGACGGATAAATACCGGCTCCGAAAACGTCGTTTGCAGGAGCCGCGACCAAGGAGACGCATGGCAGAGCAGCTCTGGGGTGGCGAGACCACCAAGGCCGTCGACAACTTCCCCGTCTCGGGCGAGCGGGTGCCGGTGCCGGTGGTCCGCTGGCTGGGCCGGATCAAGGCCGCCGCGGCCGAGGCCAACGGCGCGCTCGGCCTGCTCGACGCCGACCTCGCGGAGCGGATCGCCGCCGCCGGCAAGGCGGTCGCCGAAGGCGAGCACGACGACCAGTTCCCGGTCGACGTCTTCCAGACCGGCTCCGGCACCTCCTCGAACATGAACGCCAACGAGGTGATCGCCAACCTCGCCGGCGAGGGCGCCCACCCCAACGACCACGTCAACATGGGCCAGTCCTCCAACGACGTCTTCCCCTCCGCCGTCCACCTGGCGGCGCTCGACGAGGTCACCCACGACCTGCTGCCGGCGATGGGCGCGCTGCGAGGCGGCGCTGGAGGCGAAGGCGAAGCAGTTCGCCGACGTCGTCAAGGCCGGCCGCACCCACCTGATGGACGCGGTCCCGGTCACCCTCGGCCAGGAGTTCGGCGGCTACGCGGCGCAGGTCCGGCTCGGCGTCCAGCGGGTCGAGGGCGACGCTGCGCCGGGTCGGCCAGATCCCGCTCGGCGGCACCGCCACCGGCACCGGCCTCAACACCCACCCCGAGTTCGCCGCCAAGGTGCGCGAGAAGCTCGCCGCCGACACCGGCCTGGCGATCTCCGCGCCGCTCGACCCCTTCGAGGCGCAGGGCAACCGCGACGCGCTGGTCGAGCTCTCGGGCGCGCTCAAGGTCTACGCCGTCTCGCTCAACAAGATCGCCAACGACCTGGCGCTGATGGGCTCCGGCCCGCGCGCCGGCCTCGCCGAGCTGCGCCTGCCGGAGCTGCAGAAGGGCTCCTCGATCATGCCCGGCAAGGTCAACCCGGTGATCCCGGAGGTCGTGATCCAGGTCGCCGCCCAGGTGATCGGCAACGACGCCGCGATCACCGTCGCCGGCAGCCAGGGCCAGTTCGAGCTCAACGTGCGGGTGCCGCTGATCGCCCGCAACCTGCTCGACTCGATCAAGCTGCTGGCCTCGCGCCTCGCGCCTGCTGAACGAGAAATGCGTCGCCGGCGCTCGAGGCCAACGAGGAGATGACCGAGCGCCACGCCGAGGCGACCCTGGCGACGGCCACCGCGCTCAACCCCCACATCGGCTACGACCGCGCCGCCGACATCGTCAAGACCGCGGCCGAGTCAGGCCGCTCGCTGCGCGAGGTCGCGCTGGAGCAGGGCGTCGAGCCCTCGGTGCTCGAGGAGGCGCTGGACCACCGCCGGATGGCCCGCCCGCACGAGTAGACCGCAGCGTTCCGAGCCTTTTGGCCCCTATGGGGCTCAAAAGGTCGGAAACGGCCTCAGCGCGGGTCGTCGATCAGCAGCTCGACGTTGCGGTCTTTGGCCTGGCCTTCGCCGAGCGGGGCGCCGGACTGGAGGTCGTTGAAGGACATCGTCCGCGCCGCCGAGGCGAGGTCGTTGAAGTCCATCGCCGAGGCCGGCGTGCCGGGCGCCGGCGCGGCGGCCTGGCCGACGTGGTCGAGGATCGTGCCGAAGATCGAGAGCGTGCCGTCGTGGTTGTCGAAGACCTCGAGCAGGCGGCTCTGCTGCGGCCAGTCGGCCTCGGCGGCGACCCGGATGCTCCAGAAGCCGCCCGGCCCGCTCGGGTTCGGGAAGGCGTTGACGACGTTGTCGTGCGAGTGGCCGGCGACCCAGGCGATCGCGTTGGGGAATTCGTGCAGGAGGTTGACCGCGTCGGCCTCGAGGTGGATCGGGAACGAGAGCGCGCGGGTCGAGGTCGCAGCCGGGGTTGAGGTCGTGCCCGTGCGCGTCGTTGACCAGTGCAGGGCGGCGCCAGCTCGTCGGGCGACGTCGGCGATCAGGCTCTCGGGCGCGTGGTGGCTGAAGAGCACCACCAGCTCGTCGGCCGCGGTCGCCGCTTCGCAGCTGCCCGCGCAGCCATTTGAACTGCGGGTCGTCGATGTTGCCGTCGGAGGTCGATTTGCCGGTCGGGGTGAGGATCGTGCCCGCCTCGGCGACGGTGTCGAGGGCGATGAAGCGCATCCCCGGCGTCGGGCTCCAGGCGTAGTAGCCGGCGGCGCCTTTCGAGGCGGTCTCCTGGGCGGGGTCGATCAGGTCGAAGCCGTGGCCGTCGGTCTGGGAGCCGGCCTTGAAGATGTCCTTGTACTGCTTCTTGGAGACGAAGCGGCGGTTCGGGTCGCCGGGGACGACGATCGTGTTCTGCGGGCTGGTCAGCAACGAGGCGAGCAGGTTCGCCGGGTTGAGCAGCGAGGCCAGCAGGGCGCTCGCGTTTTCGGGGTTGGAGACCGGGCCGATCGGCTTCAGGCAGCCGGTCGCGACCTGCTCGAAGGCGGCGTTGGCGGCGGCGTTGCCCTGGACCAGCGCGTCGTGGTTGCCGAAGGCGACGTAGGAGGGGACGTCGAGCCCGGCGGCGGTGAAGGCCTGCTGGGCGCGGTCCATCAGGCCCGGGTATTTGGGCCAGGCGGCGTGCGGGCCGTGCGGGCTAGTCGGGGTCGTAGAACTCGGGGAAGGTGCCCTCGAGTAGTCGTCGTAGTCCTGGACGCCGGTGTAGCGGGCGGCCTCGGCGGCGCCGGGGACGAAGAGGTTCGGGCAGAGCAGGTGCGAGTAGGTCGCTTTGTTGACGCCGCTGTTGGGGTTGAGCGTTGCCGCCCTCGAGCAGGGTCCGCACCCAGAGCGTCTCGTTCAGCTGCTGGCTGTCGGCCGAGTCGCCGGTGTCGATCGTGAAGTCCATCGCGCGGTGGGCGCCGCTGCCGTCGGCGACCGGGCTGGCGCCGGCGAACTGGTTGACCTGGCGGATCATCGCCTCGTCGATCTGCGGCTCCAGCGCCTCCCAGGGCCGCCAGGCGGCGCCGAAGGGGAGGTTGAGCGGGGTCGAGAGCGGGTCGATCACCTCGAGCCGGGCCGGCGACTCCTCGTCGGCGAGCTGGAAGTCGGAGAGCTGGCCGAAGTAGACGAGCGAGGTGCGGCGCGCGGCGCGGCCCGGCCTGCGCCGCTGCCGAGGTCCTCGCGCACGGTGTACGGCTCGCCGGCGCCGAGCTGGAGGAAGTCGGAAGGCGCCGGTCGCCGCCGGGACGACCCGCTGTTCCACGCGTCGTCTTGCCTTCCGTGTCGGAGACCGCGGCGACCGCGTTCGGCGCCAGGCGACCGCGGCCAAGCGCCGCGACCGCCGCCACAGACCTCACGAACCTCCCGAACTCCCATGCGGACGAGAGTACTCTCACTATCAGTTAAGCGTAGTGAAGACGTGAGAGTTACCGGCACTCAACATTGAGCCATAGCGAGTATGCTGGAGCTCGCCTCAGCCCTGCAGGGTGACGAAGCGCTCCTCGGTCAGCTCGTAGACGGCGTAGGCCGGGCCCTCGCGGGTGTTGCCGGAGTCCTTGACGCCGCCGTAGGGCTGCTGGTCGGCGCGGAAGGTCGGCACCTCGTTGATCAGGACGCCGCCGAACTCGAGGGTGCGGCCGGCCTCGAGGCCGCGGCCGATGTCGCGGGTGAAGACGCCGGCCTGGAGGCCGAACTTGGAGTCGTTGGCCAGCGCGCAGCGCCTCGTCGAAGTCGGAGAAGGTGTCGATCGTCGCCACCGGGCCGAAGATCTCCTCGCACCAGACCTTGGCCTCTTTGCGGCGGCGCCGTCGAGCAGGGTCGGCGCCAGGCAGCGGCCCTCGTCGACCAGCTCGCCGCCGGTCAGCAGCTCGGCGCCGCCGGCGACCGCCTCGTCGACCCACTCCTTGACCCGGTCGCGGTCGTCGGGGGTGATCAGCGGGCCGACGTCGGTGTCCGCGTCGAGCGGGTCGCCGACCGTCAGCTTCTCGACGTTGGCGACGAGCCGCTCGGTGAAGGCGTCGGCGACGTCCTCGTGGACGAGGATCCGCTGGATCGAGATGCAGCTCTGGCCGGCGTGGGAGAAGGCGTGGATCTGGGCCTTGTCGGCCGCCGTCTCCCAGTCGCCGTCGTCGTTGACGATCAGCGGCGCGTTGGAGCCGAGCTCGAGGTTGACCTTCTTGTGCGGGACCTTGGCTGCGGATGTCCCAGCCGACCGGGGCCGAGCCGGTGAAGGTGATCGCCCTGGTCAGCTCGTGCTCGACGATCGCGTTGCCGACCTCGGAGCCGGGGCCGGGGATGACGCTGAGCCAGCCCTCCGGCAGGCCCGCCTCGACCAGGATCTCGGCCAGCTTCAGCGCCGAGATCGGCGTCTGGCCGGCGGGCTTGAGGACGACCGCGTTGCCGGCGGCGATCGCCGGGCCGAGCTTGTGGGCGACGAGGTTGAGCGGGAAGTTGAAGGGGCTGATCGCGCCGACGACGCCGTAGGGGACGCGCAGCATCACGCCGAGCTTGCCGGCGCCGGCCGCGGAGGCCTCCATCGGCACCGTGCCGCCGGTCAGCTTGCGCGCCTCGACCGCGGAGAAGGTCGAGCGTGTCGACGCAGCGCTGCGGCCTCGACCGTCGCGGTCTTGATCGGCTTGCCGGCCTCGGCGGCGATCGTCAGCGCCAGCTCGTCGACGCCGCTCGCCGACCAGCTCGGCGGCGCGGTCGAGCACCGCGGCGCGCTCGTGCTGGGGGAAGTCGGCGGTCTCGAAGGCCTCGTGCGCGGCCTCGACCGCGCGCTCGACCAGCGCCGCGTCGCCCTGCGCGACCCGGCCGACGACGCTGCCGTCGTAGGGGCTCTTGACCTCGCCCCACTCGCCGGTCTCGATCCACTCGCCGGCGGCGAGGAGCTTGTGGTCGACCGCTTGACGGTCTGCGTCGCCATCGACCTCCAGGTTACGTACTCCAGGCTAGAGCAGGCCGCTACTCCTCGATCGTTGAATCTGTTGACTCAGAGATGTCCAAGATCGCTCAGACATGCTCCTCATCGCGCTCGCCGCCGCTGCTCGCTCGCTTCGCCTGCTGCCCGGCGCCGGCCCAGGCCAGCGTCAGCTGGGTCGTCCACGGCCGCGGCTTCGGCCACGGCGTCGGGATGAGCGACTACGGCGCCTACGGCTACGCCAAGCACGGCAAGAGCTACCACTTCATCCTCGGCCACTACTACCCGGGGACGACGATCGGGACGCTCGACAGAGCCGCGGGTCGTGCGGGTCCTGCTCGACATCTCCCGCGGCGACGTCGGCTTCAGCGGCGCGACCAGCGCCTGCGGCGAGGCGCCTCGACCCGGCCCGCAGCTACGAGGCGCACCGCGTCGGCACACGCGGTCAAGCTGCGCAGCTCCGGCGGCAAACCGCTCGCCAACTGCGGCCGCAAGCTGCGCGCCGCCGGGCGCGGGCAAGATCGCGATCGCCGGCCATCGGCACCTACCGCGGCGCCCTCGAGACGGTGCCGACCGAAAGCGACGCCGGCTCGCTCAACGTCGTCAACGCGCTCGCCGCTCGAGCAGTACGTCAAAGGCGTGATCCCGAACGAGTCGCCGCCCTCCTGGCCGACCGAGGAGCTGAAGGCGCAGGCGGTCGCGGTCGCGCTCCTTCGCCCTCACCGGCGACGTCGGCGGCAACGGCTTCGACCTCTACGCCGACACCCGCAGCCAGGTCTACGAGGGGCTGGAAAGCGAGTACGACCGCACCAACGAAGCGGTCGACGCGACCAGCGGCCAGGTCGTGATGTACGGCGGCGAGATCGCCGAGACCCTCTTCTCGGCCTGCTCGGGCGGCCACACCGAGAGCGTCCAGAACGTCTTCGGCTCGCCGGTCCCCTACCTGGTCGGCGTCCCCGACCCCTACGACTACTACTGCCCGCTGCACAACTGGACGCTCGACTTCAGCGGCCCGGAGATCAGCTCCCGCTCGGCGGCTACCTGAAGGGCAGCTTGAAGCAGGTCGTGATCACCAAGACGCGGCGTCTCGCCGCGGATCGTCAGCGCGCAAGCTCGTCGGCACCGGCGGCGACACGCACCGTCAGCGGCGACCAGCTCGTCAGGTCGCGCTCGGCGGCTACGACACCTGGATGACCTTCGAGAAGGTCGATCCAGCGGAGGCCGGTCGCCTGCGTGGCCACCGGCGGCGACCGTCGACTCTCAGCCGTCGGGGTAGGGCTGGATCGGGATGCCGTGGTCGGTCTCGCGCATCCCCAGCTCGTAGGCGCCGCCGCCCGGCAGGGTCAGCTCGCGCGGCGGCAGGCCGGGGCGTTCGACGGTCAGCTCGAGGTCGGCGACCGAGCAGTTGACGGTGTTGTGCTCGGGGCCCTTGGGGTCGGCGTAGACCCAGCCGACGAAGTCCTTCTCCGGGGCCGAGACGCGGCCGCGGACGACGACGTCCTTGCCGGGCAGGACGAAGCTGCAGACCGTCGGGCTGCTCCTCGATCCGGGCCGAGCGGATCGCGCCGAGGCCGCCGAGCCGGTGCGCGCTCGCCGTCGAGCACCAGCATCCCGGAGGGGATCCAGGGGCTGGTCCGGGAGCCGAGCCTGACCCGGGCGGCGCCGGCGTCGAAGTAGGTGTCGGGCGCGTCGGCGAAGCCGGTGCCCTCGAGCCAGACCCAGCGCTCGGCGTGCTCGGTGCCCCAGTTGTGGCCGATCATCCCCGGCCAGCCGCTCGAGCTCGATCGGTTCGTCGTCGATCTCCAGCCGGCCGTCGAAGCGGGCGTCGGGAAAGGGCGCGACGAACTTCGTTTTCGGCAGCGGCGCCTCGTAGAGCCAGTCGGCCGGCAGGTACTTGCAGGGCTCGGCGTCGCCGGCGAAGGTGAGCGACCAGGCGGCGCTGAGCGCGTCGGTGTCGACCGAGCCCTCGGCCCGGCCCGGGCCGATCTCGGCGTCGGCGACCCGGATCCAGGAGCCGGCCGGCGCCTCGAGAGCTCGCGCCGCCGGCACCGTCACCTTGGTCGCCCGCGGCCCCTCGGCCTCGCGGTCGAAGAGGACGAACCAGATCGAGGCGTTGGGCTCGGCGCCGGGGCGCTTGTGGACCGTGTGGCGGATCCAGACCCCTGCCCCCGCCCGGCTGGCAGGCCTTGATGTAGAAGCTCTCGTAGTGGCCGGCCTTGGCGGCCACCTCCGGGAACCGCGCCCGTTCCTCCATGGCCGGAACTCTAGCCCGATGTCGCCTTTCTCCTCACTGTCTGGGAAAAGGCGACACGCCGCGCTCAGTCCTCGGTTCGCGCAGCGGCGGGGCGGCGGCGATTCGAAGCCCAGCATCGCCACCGTCGCCGTCACCACCTCCTCGCCCGAGGCGGCCAGCCGGTCGCGCGCGTCGAGGCGGATCTGGGTCAGCTCCTCGAAGGTCGCCGCCAGCTTGGCGATCGTTTCGCCCCAGCCGCGCTCGTCGAGCTGCATCGGCATCCAGGTCAGGTGCCGGTCGGGGCGCTCGTCGAAGGTGTCCTCGGCGATCGCCCGGTCGGCCCGCGCGACCATCCCCTGCAGGGAGACGCGCGAGAGCTGGCGGCGGGTCGGCCGCGGCATCCCTTCGAACTCGGCGTCGTCGAAGTAGACGCGGGCCTTGCCTTCGTAGACGTGCTCGACCGCGCCGCGGCGCGGGATCGATTCGATCACCTCCAGGCAGCCTTCCTTCTGCAGCTCGCGGAAGTGGTAGGCGGCGAGCGAGAGAGCCTGTTGGTAGGTCGTGTAGTGCTCCTTCGGGATCAGCCCTTCCTCGACGAACTGGCTCGGGCTGCGCGGGCCTTCGTTGAGGACTTCGAGAATGCGGACCCGCAGCGGGTGCTTGAGGGCGGTGCTGATCGTCTCCCTGCGCTTCTTCGCCTCGCGTTTGCTCCCCGCCATCCCCAAGCCCTTTCGATTGATCGACTGATTGGCAGCGATGACGATAAGGCATAAATGCTCGGAAGAAGCGAGAAAATGGCTAGCTAGAGCCCTTTACTGAGCCCGCTCGAAGCAATAGAGAACCAATGCATCGCCGTGAAGGACGCTTCCGGTGAGGGAAGGAGGTGATGCGTTGTGAGGCTCAGCGGATGCAGTGAGGCGTACCCGGCAACCTCGATTCACAAGGGAGGCTGAGGGCTCTCGGCTGCCGCCCCGATGCGATCGGCGGGGCGGTGCCGAGCGAGCCGCGCGGGCGGCGGTCAGACCTTGATCGTGATCACGTCGCCGTCCTGGACGACGTAGTCGCGGCCCTCGATCCGCAGCAGGCCCTTGTCGCGGGCCGGCGCGTAGCCGCCGCACTCGACCAGCTGCTCCCAGCCGATCGCCTCGGCTTTGACGAACGCTTCCATGATCTCGGTGTGGATCGTGCCCGCCGCCTCCAGCGCGGTGGCGCCGCGGTGCAGCGGCCGGGCGACCGCCTCCTTGTCCTCGCCGGCGGTGAAGAAGGTGATCAGCTCGAGCAGGTCGTAGGCGGCGCGGACGAGGCGCGCCAGGCCCGAGCCCTCGACCCCGTAGGACTCGCGCATCTCCTCCGCTTCGGCGGGGTCGAGCTCGGCCAGCTCGCCCTCGATCCGGGCGCTGACCGCGACCACCCCGGCGCCGACCGCAGTCGGCGTGGGAGGCGACCGCTTCCGGCGCCTCGGCGTCGCCCTCGTCGACGTTGGCGACGTAGAGGATCGGCTTCGTGGTCAGCGCGCCGAGGTTCGCGGGCCGCGTTCGGGGCGGCGTCGGGGACCGGGATCGAGCGCGCCGGCCGGCCGGCGGCGAGCGCCTCGTGCACCGCCTGCAGCCAGCCGTGCTCGGCGATCGCCTCGGCGTCGCCCGACTTCGCCTGCTTGCCGACCCGGCCGAGCCGGCGCTCGACCTGCTCGTAGTCGGCGAGGACCAGCTCGGTCTCGATCGTCTCGATGTCGGCGAGCGGGTCGACGCGGCCGTCGGGGTGCGGCACGCCGGAGTCGGTCGTGGCAGCGGACGACGTGGCAGATCGCGTCGGTCTCGCGGATCGAGGCGAGGAACTGGTTGCCGAGCCCCTCCCCTTCCGAGGCGCCCTTGACCAGGCCGGCGATGTCGTGGAAGGAGATCGTCGCCGGTACCAGCTTCGAGCTGCGCACCGTCGCCGCGACCTGCTCCAGCCGCTCGTCCGGCACCTCGGCGATCGCGACGTTGGGCTCGATCGTCGTGAACGGGTAGTCGCCGGTCTGGGCGCCGCCCTTGGTCAGGGCGTTGAAGAGGGTCGACTTGCCCGCGTTCGGCAGGCCGACGATCCCGACCTTCATCGCGCGCCCATCAGAGGCGAGCGGGACGATCAGGCCGAGGACGACGCCGAGCAGGGCGCCGGCGAGGACGTCGGACGGGTAGTGCATGCCCAGGTAGGGGCGGCCGAGCGCGAGCGCGAAGGCGACGACGAAGGCGCGCCGACATCGCCGGGTCGACCCGGACCATCGCCGTCGCCACCGCGAAGGAGGAGGTGGCGTGGGCGGAGGGGAAGCTGAGCTAGCTGGGGGCGCCGCCGAGCGGCGGCAGGCCCTCGAGCACCGGCCGCGGCCGTTTGACCACCAGCTTGATCGCGTAGTTGAGGCCGATCGCGAAGGGGCCGAGCAGGGCGCAGATCAGCCACGGCTCCCGGCGCGAGTTGTCGAGGATCGCCAGGGCGACGCCGAGCAGGAACCAGACGAGGGCGTTGTTGCCGGCCTTGCCGAGCGCCATCGCGGCGGCCTCCACGGCCGGGCGTGTGGCCGTGGGTGCGCATCCAGCGCAGCAGCTTCAGGTCGAGGTCGCGCATCGGCGCGAGACAGATATCGGGCAGATGCCCTCCGTCCCCGGCTTCGTCCACACCCCCGGCAACCACTGCGGCTCGACCGCGCTGCGCAACCTGCTCGCCTTCCACGGGGTCGAGGTCAGCGAGGAGATGGCCTTCGGGCTCGGCGCCGGCGCCGGCTTCTACTACCTGGCGCTCGACGACGCCTCGCCGAGCCGCTGGTTCAACGGCCGCACGGCGCGGCTGGAGGAGAGCTTCCGCGAGCTGACCGGGGCGGCGCTGGAGATGCGCACCTTCGCCGAGGAGGACGGGGCGGCGGCCTGGGAGGCGGCGCGGGCCGAGGTCGACGCCGGCAACCCGGCGCTCCTGCTCACCGACATCTACTACCTCGACCACTACGGCAACTCGGCCCACTTCCCGGGCCACGCCGTGGTCCTGGCCGGCTACGACGACGAGGTCGCGCACCTCTCCGACACCGGCTTCGAGGAGCTGCAGACGACCCGGCTGGAGAACCTCGGCGCGGGCGCGCCACAGCGGCCATCCCGCCTACCCGCTGGAAGGCCACATGTTCACGGTCGGCGAGGCGATCGACCGGGCGCAGCTGGAGGCGGCGGTGCCGCGGGCGATCGAGCGGGCGGCGAGCGAGATGCTGGAGCCGCCCTTCGGCGAGTTCGGCGGCGTGCCGGCGCTGGAGCGCCTCGCCGCCGAGGCCGGCTCCTGGCCCGAGGCGGCCGAGGACTGGCAGTGGTGCGCCCGCTTCGCCTACCAGGTGATCGAGCGCCGCGGCACCGGCGGCGGCGCCTTCCGGCTCATGTACTCGCGCTTCCTCGAGGAGGCGGGCCGGGACGAGGCGCCGCTGGCGGCCGCGGCGGCGGCGCGCTGGACCGAGCTGGCCGAGGCGTTCCGGGCGGCGAGCGAAAGCGACGAGCCGCGGCCGGAGCTGTGGGGCGCGGTCGGCGCGAGCGCCGAGCGCGTGCTCGCGGCCGAGCGCCGGCTCTGGACCGCGCTCGGCGATTCGTCCGCCTAGCGCCACCGCTTCGGTTTGTCGATCCAACCGAGGGGTAATCAGCCCCATGACCATCGGAGCAGGCATCTTCCTCATAGCCGTAGGCGCGATCCTCAAGTTCGCGACCAACTTCCACGTCCAGGGCGTCGCCATCGACACCATCGGCGTGATCCTGATGATCGCCGGCGCCGTAGGCCTCCTGATCGGCCTCTTCCAAGAAATAGTCTGGTCCCGCCGCACCCGCCCGGTCGCCCCGGGCGAAGCCGCTCCGCCGGTCGAAGAACGGCGCGAAGTTCGCGAACAGCCGCCGCGGTACTAGGGCCTGACGGTTTCTTCCGCTTCCTGCACCGCGCT
The DNA here is from genome assembly GCA_963850735.1 of uncultured Actinomycetes bacterium. GTDB lineage: Bacteria > Actinomycetota > Thermoleophilia > Solirubrobacterales > 70-9 > VAYN01. Next base: position 418,519 of record CAWKMK010000004.1, on the reverse strand, counting down.
GCTTTCACATTCTTCCAAGACGGAATACTCCGTTTCAGACGTGATCCGTGCGACCTCTTCGATGACGATTCCCCACGGCTTCTCGGTCCTCTTCGAGATCACCACGATCTCGATCACCAGTCGGCTGCCCGCCGTGCCTCCGCCACTTGCTCTCTGCCGGCCGGCCGGGGAATCCACCGTGACTTCGACGAATCCTTCGCATGAGACGATCCGGATGCGCTGACGCCTGATTTTTACCGTCGATGCAGCGGCCCTGGTAGGCGGCGAGCTGGTGAAGAGGAAGCTCCCATCTGCCCTGAGTTCGGTGGAGCACCGGTTGGAACGGCCGCAGGCAATACGAGCTCGACTCGGGTGGTCGCTCCAGCACGAAGCGGAACCACGACGCTGGGTGAAAATGCTGTTCGCATACAAGCCACCCGGCAATATCTCGCTCAATTCACCCAGGCTGCAATACGCCTTGTCCTCCCAGGACAGTCGTGCACTCGCCAGGCTCGACGTGACCAGACGCCTTCCGTTGATCGGGACGGGAAGTTCGGGGCGCAAGGCCCGTTTCGCTGCATAGACGGTTCCCTGCATAGGGCAGACCCAGTCCACAGCCGTATCCCCTCCGCACCATTCACCTTCGGCACCGGCGACTGAGACCGACACCACCATCAGCGCCCCCAGGACCAGCCAGACGGCCATGGCCAGCGGCAAGAGTCGGGAGGAGGGCACTGCTCACACCTTACTTGGCGAGGCGACGAAGAACTAACTCCACACCCGCAGGGATCAACGTCGCCGCGATAAGGCCGAGAACGAAATATACAAACGTCATGTGTTCGTCTAACCGACTGCGCCGTTCATCGTGATTGTCCACCTCCACACGGTCCGCCCGATCCGACTCCAGTGAGATGTGGTTTTGGTCCGTGTCGACTGATTGCGTGATATCAAGGTCGACGGTGCTGTCGGATGACGCCCGCAGGTCGATAGGCACGGGACCCGACGGAAGATCACGACCCGCATCCGAGATCTGGAGGTGGCCGGCGTCGATATCGGCCTGCACGCGCTCGACGCTGAGCCGAGCATGGAATTCGCTCAGCTCATTGAGAAAGAGAGACAGGCCTGATCGGGCTGGGGATGCGAGAGGCATCTGGAACGTCGCCTCTCCTGCCTTGCAGCGGGTAAGGGCTTTGGAGGGCAGCTCGGTGATCAGTATGTGGGTTCCGCGAGGGCAGCGGACCTGAAGTTCGATCGTTCCGCCGTCGGCTGCCAATGCCCATTCGGTTGGAACCGCCCGCTGAGAGCGTGGGGTCGACTCGCTCAGTTCGAGGGAACGCACGTTTTCGGTGTCCACTTCGGCGATGAGCGAGTGGTGAGGATTGAGCGACTTGATCATGAGCGCTTCCGCAAGATGGTCAGACGCGTCCTGACGGCGGCATTGCCTTCCAAGCGGCGTTCCAGCTCTGGGCAGTCTTCCTCCCGCACCGGCAGGCCGATCAGCACATCGGCTGGAGTCTTTGCCTTCGAGACCGGCGGGGGTTCAACCGCTACTTCCAGGCTGCTGAAGGCGGCGGAGATCGGCGCCGACGAGTCCTCCGGATGAGGTCCACGGACATCGAGGCCGGTAAGAGTCATCGGGGCTCCAGCCTTGGGCTCGATCGAACTCAAGGATACCCCCACCGGGGACCGCTCCTGAGCCAGGAAGATTGCAGGGGGCACCATCACCAGTCCAAAGAGGACGGCCAAGGCGAAGCGGCGGCCCGCAGCACTCGAAACAGATTGCACGCCAAGCGAGGCAGCCAACGCCGCGGCGCCGACGGATAGGACGAGGAGTCCAGTTGCGACGACCCAAGGCGTCGAACCAAAGACCATGAGCGAAAAACCGAGCGCCGTGCAGGTAAGGACTACTGCGTACAAGACGGCTTCCTGGCGGCCCGACGGCATAACTTCGGAAGGTATCCGAAGAAATAGTGGAGGACTTACTGATTAACCCGCCGGTGACCGACTCTTCGGGATGGAAACGTTCCCGAAGCGGGAGCGACGGGACTCGAACCCGCGACCTCCGGCGTGACAGGCCGGCGCTCTAACCAGCTGAGCTACGCCCCCAGGGAACTGCGGTGGGCCATTGGGGTGCGGCCCGGAGGGCAACGCTAGCGCATCCGTGGGGATCGGTTCTAGGCCGCTACGCGCGAGAGGTCGTGCAGGGTCTCTTCGATGCCGGTGCGGACGAGGGGGAGGTCGGGGAGGGCGTCGCGGTCGGCGGTGAGGCCGAAGTACATGCGGCCGTTGTAGCCGGCCGCCGCCACCCCCAGGGCGTGGCCCGAGGAGAGTGGAAGCACGGGGATGCAGCGGCTCATCGGCGCGCCGAGCGAGTAGAGCGGGAAGGGGAAGGAGGGGATGTTGGCGATGGTCAGGTTGAAGAGCTGGGGCGAGAAGGCGAGGCGGGCGATGACGCTCTGGACCAGCGGCTGGGTCAGGTCGGTCCTCTCGATCGCGACGTCCGCCACACCCGTTGCGCCTTCCCATGTCTCGCTCGCGGTCGCGGCGATCTTGCGGTAGCGCCGGAACGGGTCGGGCTCGGCCACCGCCAGCTCGACGAACAACGAGGAGACCTCCTCGCCGAGCGCCAGCGACTCGCTCGCCCGCCGCAGGTTCAGCGGCAGGATCGCCCGCACCTGCTCGACGTCCTCGCCGCGCCGCTCGAAGAGCGGCGCAGGCCGCCGGCGATCGCCGTCATCACGATGTCGTTGGCCGTGCCGCCCATCTCCCGCCCCATCCGCTCCAGGGCCTCGAGCGAAACGTCCAGAGCGGCAAGCTGGCGGCTCGTCCCGGTCGGCCCGTTGAGGCTGGTCGTCGGCGGCGGCAACAGCTGCTGGCGCTCCAGCCGCGACGCGATCGCCCCGGATCGCCAGAGGAGCGCGGCCACGTCGTGGGGTTTGATCTCGGCATCGATGCCGCCGACTCCGACCACGCCGCGCAGGCGCGCCAGTGCCGCCCGCTTGGTCTCCTCCCCAAGCGCGGCGACGATCTCGGCGAGCGTCGTCGCCCCCTCCTCCGGCTGCGCCTCGGCATCGACCAGGGCAGCCGCCAGGTTCGCCGCGCTGTAGCCGTCGACGAGGCAGTAGTGGACCTTGAAGACCAGGGCCCAGCGGCCTCCCTCCAGGCCCTCGAGCAAGGTCACTTCCCAGAGCGGGCGGGAACGGTCGAGGCGGCGCGAGAAGTGGTCGCCGAGCCAGTCCGTCAGCTCGCTCCTCGCCTCCCGGGCTCGGGAGGACGGCGCGGCTGATCATCTGCCCGACGTCGAAGGCCGGGTCCGGCAGCCAGATCGGCAGCGCAAGCTGGCCGAGCTGCGGCATCGAGAGACGCCGGCGCAGGACCGAGGCTTCCTCCAGGCGCGAGCGGGCCTGCTCGCGCAGCGTCTCCAGGCAGGGGCCGCCTCCGCCCGGCACCGGATCGAAGATGTTCGCCCAGCCGATCTGCACCTGCGCCGCTTCGTCGCTCTCCTCGATTTCCAGGAAGGTCGCGTCGAGCGGGCTGAGGTAGCTGCGCATCTCGCTCAGTGGCGCACCGCCGGTTCCGGCCGCGCCGGCCTCCGGCATCGGCGAACGGAGCCTCGACCGCGGCGATCTCTTCCAACGTCGCTCGCAGGCCGACAATCCGCTCGGCGCCATAGCGCTCTCCCCAGCGCTCCTCGATATCGGCGAGGAGGCGGAAGCCGTACGACTGCGCGGCTTCGCCTCGCTCGGTGAGGCGGACGAGCTTCGCCCGCCGGTCGTCGGGGTCGGGGACGCGTTCGACGTAGCCGCGCGCGACCAGATCGTCGACCACCTCCCCCGCCGACTGCTTCGTCATGTTCCCCCGCTCGGCGATCTCGGTCAGGCGCAGGCCTCCGCTCCCTCATGTGGCGGAAGACGCAGCCGTGGGTGGGGCGGATGTCGCTGAACTCGCTCTGCGCCAGCTCGCCGCGGAACTCCTCGATGCATCGCGTCGAAGGCGAATTCGAGCAGGCCGTGAAGCGGCATCGGCGACGGGGTGTCATTCGAACCAATCATGGTTTCCTAAGCGCACCGTCAGGTTACCTGACAAAACTGCTTGACCAGTGAGAATCGGACCACCGGTCGGCTCGCGGATACGCTGCGTCGCATGAAGCTGACGACCTTCGACGCCGGCGACGGACCGCGGGCTGGGGTCCTCGAGGAGGACCGGGTTCTCGACGCCTGGGCACTGCTCGGCGAGCCGCATCGCGGCAGCCTGCGCGAGCTGATCGCGGCGGGGCGAGTCGAGGAGCTGCGCGGACGGCTCGGCGACACCGGCGCGCCCTCCCATCCGCGCTCGGCGGTGCAGCTGCTGGCGCCGATCCCCGACCCGGAGAAGATCGTCTGCATCGGCCTCAACTACCGCAAGCACGCGGCCGAGGTCGGGGTCGAGCAGCTGCCTGAGATGCCGACGATCTTCGCCAAGTACCCGAACGCGCTGGTCCCCGACGGGGCGACGGTGCGGGTGCCGACCGCGAAGACCGACTACGAGGCAGAGGTGGCGTTCGTCGTCGGCCGCCGCGCCAAGGACGTCGACGAGGCCGAGGCGCTCGACCACGTCGCCGGCTACACCCTGCTCAACGACCTCTCCGCCCGCGACCTGCAGGGCGCGACCCCGCAGTGGATGGCGGGCAAGGTCTTCGACGGCGCCGCGCCCTGCGGCCCCTACCTGGTGACGCCGGACGAGGCGGGGCCGGCCGACGCGATCGCGATCCGCCTCACCCTCAACGGCGAGGAGATGCAGAACGGCGCCACCGACGACCTCATCTTCAGCGTCCCGCAACTGGTCGTCGCAGCTCTCGCGCCTGATGACCCTCGAGCCCGGGCGACATCGTCTCCACCGGCACCCCCGAGGGCGTCGGCATGGGCCGCAAACCACGCGTCTGGCTCGCCGACGGCGACGAGATCGTGATCGAGTCGCCGACCCTCGGCCGGCTGACGACGCGAATCAGCGCCTAGCTAGGTCGATTCGTCTGTTCTTTATCGGTGTCTGGGACCGATAAGGAACAGACGAAGCGGGCTATGGGTGCTTGGGCCTGGCGGGATCTCGTAGGCCTTCGCCGGCAGGCGGGCCGAAAGCGGGCGGGTGGCCGGGCGGGCGCGGCTGCTCGCTGCGGCGCTCGCGCCGGCGGCGGTCCAGCGCGGCCGGTAGGGGGTGAAGGCGAGGAGGGCGTTCCAGGTTTCGGTGTCGACGATGCGTTGGCGGGCAGGCCGCGGGCTTCCTTGAAGTCGCGGACGGCGCGGGCGGTCTTCGGGCCGAAGATGCCGGTCACCGGCAGTTCGGCGCCGGCGGCGACCAGGTGCTCCTGCGCCCAGACGACGAGGTCGCCGCGGGCTTTGCGCTTCAGCAGCGGGTGGACGACTTCCTGGCGGTAGCCGGCGACCGGCTCGGTGGCGCTGTCGGCGCCGACCGCCCCCCACTCCCGGCCGTCGGTCTCCTGCCATGACCACCAGCTCGGCGGCAGGCCGCCGTAGCTGGCGGCGAAGCGGCGGAAGAGCTTGATCCCGGCGCTGCCGGGCGCTTCGTAGGTCTGGCCGATCGGGTAGATCGGATGGCCGTAGACGCGGTTGTAGAGGTAGGTGTGCTCGTAGACCGCGCGCACCGAGGTGCCGATCGTCTTCCAGTACATCTGCGGCTGGTTGTAGGTGGCGCCGCCCGGCCCGAGGAAGACCGAGTAGGGGAACGAGGGGTGGTAGTCGACATAAGGGAAGGCGGCGAGGGAGATCGGGAAGGCGTCGCCGACCCGGGCGCGCAGGTCGCGGACGTAGCGGTCGGCGGCGGCGTACTTGCCCTCGTAGTCGGCCTCGGCGTCGATCGCGAAGCAGTCGGCGCCGCGCTTGACCGCGGCGGCGGCGACCTTCGCCTCGGCGACCGGCGCGTCGCCGTAGACGAACTGCCAGGCGCAGACGCTGAGGCCGGCGCGGTGCAGGGCCCCGACCAGGGCGGTGTTGAACTGGCTCCAGTAGGTGCCGCCGTCGCCTGACTTGACGTAGACGGTGCCGACGTCGTTGCGCTTGGCGCGGGCGACGATCGCGCCGACGCTGCCGCCCTCCGAGCGGGAGACGTACCAGACCCACATCCCCTGCCGGTCGAAGGCCGAGTTGCCGAGGTTGCCGCCGTCTTCGACCTGGCCGGCGCCGCCGGTTTCGGCCGCCCCCCAGGCAGGCGCAAGCGCCGCGGCGACAAGCGCGGCAAGGGCAGCAAACAGCGCCAGCGCGCCGGTCCTCTCAGAGGCAGGGTGCTCACAACTGGTCCCAACACGGTAGTGGCCGCGCACGCTGCGGGTACCGGATCGGGGATCCGATGCAACCGATCCTCGAATGCCCCCGTAGGGAAGAGGCGATGAAGATCGCGATAGTCGGGACGGGCATCTCCGGGCTGGTGGCTGCCCACAAGCTGCACCACGAGCACGAGATCATCGTCTACGAGGCGGGCGAGCGGATCGGCGGGCATACCCACACGGTGCCGGTCGAGGCCGCCGACGGGACCCACCGGATCGATACCGGCTTCATCGTCTTCAACGATCGCAACTACCCCAACTTCGAAGCGCTGCTGGAGGAGCTGGGGTCGCGAGCCAGCCCTCGCACATGGGCTTCTCGGTCTCCGACGGCGGCCGCTTCGAGTACTCCGGCACGCCCTGGGGCCTCTTCGCGCGACCGGCCCACCTGCTCAGCCCGACCTTCCTCGGCATGCTGCGCGACTGGCGCCGCTTCAACCGCGAGGCGCGGGCGCTGATCGGGATGAACGGGACCGCGCCCTCGCTCGGCCACTGGCTCGAGCAGCAGGGCTTCTCCCGCCACTTCGTCGAGCGGCTGATCGTGCCGCAGGCGAGCGCGGTCTGGTCGGCCGACCCGGAGCAGATGTGGAGCTTCCCGGCCAGCTTCATGGCCGAGTTCTTCGAGAACCACGGCATGTACAGCCTGCGCGACCGGCCGCGCTGGCGGACCGTGAGCGGCGGCTCGCGCAGCTACGTGGAGGCGATCACCGCGCCGTGGCGGCACCGGGTGCGGCTGCGGGCGGCGGTGCGGCGGATCCAGCGCCTGCCCGACGGGGTGCGGATCGAGGCCGACGGCTGCGAGAGCGAGGAGTTCGACCGGGTCGTGATCGCCGCCCACTCCGACCAGGCCCTGGCGCTGCTCGGCGACCCGAGCGAGGCCGAGCGCGAGGTGCTCGGCGCGATCCCCTACCAGCGCAACGAAGCCGTCCTCCACACCGACGCCTCGCTGATGCCCCGCCGTCGCGCCGCCTGGTCGAGCTGGAACTTCCACCTCAGCGAGGAGCCGGCGCGGGGTCGACCGTCACCTACTGGATGAACAAGCTGCAGCGGCTGCAGACCAAGCAGCACTACTTCGTCACCCTCAACCGGGGCGAGCAGATCGACCCGGCGAAGGTGATCCGCCGCATCTCCTACGACCATCCCGTCTACACCAAGGAGGGCGTCGCCGCCCAGGCCCGCCACGCCGAGATCTCCGGCCCCGCCCACCGCACCCACTACTGCGGCGCCTACTGGGGCTGGGGCTTCCACGAGGACGGCGTCGTCAGCGCCCTGCGCGCCTGCGAGGAGATCCAGGCCGCCCACCCCGACATCGTTTCCACCATCGAAGCCCCTATAGGGGCCGAAAGTCTGGAAACGACGGAGGAGGCGCTGGCGGCATGAGCGCCTCGGCCGTCTACGAGGGCTGGGTCCGCCACCGGCGCTTCGAGCCGGTCGAGCACGAGTTCCGCTACCCGCTCTTCCTCATGTACCTGGACCTGGCCGAGCTGCCGGGGGTGCTCGATCCCTACCCCTTCTTCTCGGCCCGGCGCCGCGCCCTCGCCCGCTTCCGCCGCAAGGACTTCATGGGCGACCCGGCGCGGCCGCTCGACGAGTGCGCGCGCGAGGCGGTCGCGGCCGTCACCGGCGCCCGTCCCGCAGGGCCGGTCCGCCTGCTCACCGGCCTGCGCTACTTCGGCCACTCCTTCAACCCGGTCTCCTTCTACTACTGCTTCGGCGAGGACGGGCAGCGGGTCGAGGCGGTCGTCGCCGACGTCAAGAACATCCCCTGGGGCGAGCGCCACCCCTACGTCTTGGCACGGGGCGAGCGCCGAGGTACGGTGATCGGTGACGAGCTCGAGAAGAGCTTCCACGTCTCCCCATTGATGGGCATGGACCAGACCTACGCCTTCCGCGCCTCCGAGCCCGGCGAGAGCATCGCCGTCCACATCGAGTCGCGCCCGCGCGCCGGCGAGGCGGGCAAGACCTTCGACGCCACGCTTAACCTGCGCCGCCGGGCGCTCAGCCGCCGCACCCTCACCGGCCTGCTCGCCCGCTACCCGGCGATGTCGCTGCAGGTGGTGGCGAAGATCTACGCCCAGTCGCTGCGGCTGAAGCTGAAGGGCGCGAAGTACCACCCGCACCCGGAGGGGAGCCGCCCGCGGGGGTTCGTCTCGCCGTGAGGGACGCGCTCGCCCGGGCCGGCGTCGGGACCGTCCTCGGCCGGGTCAGCAGCGGCCGCATCGACGTCGTCGAAGGCGCCGCGCGAACGCAGCTTCGGCCCGGCCGACGCCGAACTGACGCGCCACCGTGCAGATCAACGACCCGGCCGCCTGGCGCGGGCCGCTGCGCGGCAGCGTCGGCCTCGGCGAGAGCTACGTCGACGGCCTCTGGGAGACCGACGACCTCGTCGCCCTGATCCAGATCGCCGCCCGCGAGCTGCGCGAGATGGACGGCGTCCGCGGCCTCGTCGCCCGCCCCCGCGGCCTCTGGCACCGGGTCCGCCACCTCGTCCCCGAGAACGACCGCGGCGGCGCCCGCCAGAACATCTCCGCCCACTACGACCTCGGCAACGACCTCTTCGCCGCCTTCCTCGACGAGCGGATGATGTACTCCTGCGCCTACTTCCCCGACGCCGCGGCGAGCCTCGAGCAGGCGCAGCTGGCGAAGCTCGACCGGATCTGCGACCGGCTGCGGCTCGGCCCCGAGAACCACCTGCTGGAGATCGGCACCGGCTGGGGCGGGATGGCGATCCACGCCGCCGCGGCGCAGCGGCTGCCGGGTCACCACGACGACGATCTCCCGCGAGCAGTTCGAGCTGGCGACGGCAGCGGGTGCGCGACGCCGGCCTCGAGGACCAGGTGACGGTGCTGCTGCAGGACTACCGCGACCTCGAGGGCCGCTACGACCGGCTGGTCAGCGTCGAGATGATCGAGGCGGTCGGCTGGCAGTACTTCGACGACTACTTCCGCCGCTGCGACGAGCTGCTCACCGACGACGGGCTGATGCTGCTGCAGGCGATCACGATCGACGACGGCATCTACGAGATCGAGAAGGGGGCGAAGAGCTTCGCCAACACCCACGTCTTCCCCGGCGGCTGCCTCCCTTCCGAGGGGCTGATCGCCGACTGCCTGGAGCGAGTCACCAGCATGAAGCAGGTCTGGATCGACGACATCACCGCCCACTACCCGCCGACCCTGGCCGACTGGCGCGAGCGCTTCTTCGCCGCCTGGGAGCGGCTGCGCGACCGCGGCTACGACGAGCGCTTCCGCCGCCTCTGGGACTTCTACCTCTCCTCCTCGGAGGCGGGCTTCCGCGAGCGGCGGATCGGCGACGTGCAGGCGCTGTTCGCGAAGCCGGGCGCGCGGTGAGCGAGCAACTGCTGCTGATCCACGGGCTGGGCGGCACCCGCAGCATCTGGGAGCCGGTGATCCCGCTGCTGGAGGGCGAGCGCGAGGTGCACGCGGTCGACATGCCGGGCTTCGGCGCGACGCCGCCGCTGCCGGAGGACGAAGAGGCGACCGCGCGCGAACCTCGCCCGCGCCGTGCACGAGGAGTGCCTGCGCGAACGGGGTCGAGCGCCCGCACGTCGCCGGCAACTCGCTCGGCGGCTGGGTGGCGCTGGAAATGGGCCGCTTCGGCTGGGCGGCCTCGGTCACGACCCTCTCCCCCGCCGGCCTCTGGTCGCGCCCGCTCGGCGAACCCTCGGGCGGCGGCGCGCGGATGCTGCTGCGCGGCTCGCCCTGGGTCAAGGTCGCGCGCCGTCCCTTCTCTCGCTCGCCCTGCGCTTCCCGCAGACGCGCCGCGCCGCCTTCCAGTCGATCGCCGCCCACCCGGAGCGGATCCCGCCCGACGCGGCGCACGAGCTGGCGCTCGGCTGGCTCGACGGCGAGGGCTACGACGCCGCCAACCGGGCGATGCGCAGCCACGTCTTCGACCCCGCCGGCTACCCCAAGGACGTGCCGGTGACGATCGCCTGGTGCGAGCGCGACCGCCTGCTCGGCCCGCCGAAGGCCGCACCGCCGCCCCGCCGGCGCCCGCTTCCTCGTCCTCCCCGGCGTCGGCCACACGCCCACCTGGGACGACCCCGAGCTGGTCGCGCGGACGCTGCTCGAAGGCAGCGCCGCGGCGGCACCGCATGGGGTGGTTGAGCTTTGGGGCGGATAGCACCACAAGCTCAACCACACCTGTTAACGAGGAGGAGCAGTGATCGTCGAGAGGACCGAGAACCCGATGTGGCTGTCGAACGCCTACCTGGTCGCCGACCCCGGCCGCGGCACCGGCGTCCTGATCGACGGCAACGACGACCTGGGGCCGCTGCTGGAGCGGGCCGAGCGCGACGGGATCGAGATCACCCACGTCCTCGTCACCCACCCGCACGGCGACCACGTCGCCGGCCTCGCCGAGGCGCGAGCCAAGCTCGGCAACCCGCCGCTGGTCGCCCACGCCGACTGCGCGGCCGAGCTCGACGACGAGGTCGAGATCATCCTCGGCGACGGCGAGAAGCTCGACGCCGGCGGGCTCGAGGTCGAAGCGATCTACACCCCCGGACACGCCGCCGGCCACCTCGCCTTCCTCGTCAACGACACCGACGTCTTTACCGCCGACGTCCTCTTCAAGGGGACCGTCGGGCGGGACGATGGCCCCCGGCGCCAGCGGCTTCGCCGACCTCCAGGCCTCGGTGATGCGGCTGATGGAGCTGCCGCCGAACACCACCGTCCACCCCGGCCACAAAGAGCCGACGACGATCGCCGCCGAGTGGGAGGGCAACCCCTTCGTGCGGATCTGGCGCGGCCTCGACTCGACCGGCGAGGAGAGCGTGACGGTCTGGGGCCGGCCGGCGACGCTGAAGCTCTGGGCCCCCGACTACGACGGCGGCAACAAGGCCTGGGTCGTCTTCGGCGACTCTGGCGAGGACGCGATCGTCGGCGGCTCCCAGGTCGAGGAAATAGCGAGACCGCAAAAAAGCACCCCGAAGGTGCCCTTTTGCGGTCTCGGTGATGCGGGCTAGCGGATGACTGCTTCCATCAGGATCCAGCAGCCGTCGGTCTCGGTCGCGGGGCGGAAGGCGCTGCCCAGCGGCGGGGTGTAGATGAGGGTGTTGTCGCCACCCGAGGAGCAGCGGACCATCGAGGTGATGTTGCCCTTCAGCGCCAGCTGCTGCCCCTTCTTCACCGGGACGTTGACGTCGAAGGTCTCGACCCGGTAGCTGCCGTCTTCGTAGTTGGCTTCGGTCTGGCCCTGGTAGCTGATCCGCGGGCCGTTGTAGACGACCTTCGCTTCGTTGGTGCCGAACAGGGTCGAGCGCTTCACCTTGGCGATCTGCAGCTTGAAGCTGCCGGGACCGCCGGCGATCAGCCGGATCTTCTTGATCGTGCCGGTCTTCGGCGCGAGCTCGCCGCCGTCGGGGCGACCGTAGGCTTCCTGCTGGACCATCGTGCAGGGGCCGGGCCCTTCCTGGCTGCAGCGCAGGCCGGGGAGCGAGTTGGACGGCTGCACCGTCGGGTTGAGCTTGGAGCCGAACTTGACCGGCGCGGCCATGCCGGCGGCCGGGGCGATCGTCATAGCGAGGACTGCGATTGCGGCGAGAATGAGCTTCTTCATCTTGGGTTCCTCCTGGGTCTTGGTTGGTCGACTTGATGTCGTGGACCCAGATTCGCCCGGATCGGCCCCCGCTCCCAGGGACCCCAGGGGTGAACCTCCTCACCCCTGAACGCCGCCCTCCTACAGCTCGCGGCGGTTGACGATCCCGGCCTGCAGGGCGCGTTCGGCCAGCGCCACGCGCTTCTGGTTCTGCGGCAGGTCGCCGACCTCGAGCTTCTCGAACAGCGCCCGCATGTGGGTCTTGACCGCATCGACGCTGAGGTGCAGCTCTTCGCCGATCTGCTGGTTGGTCGCCGGGGTCGCGAACGCGCTCGCCGTCCTTATATGGACGGCAGAGGGCAAGCAGGACCTTGCGCTGGGCCGGCGAGACCGTCGCTGCGGCAGGCAGCCTCACCGGCCGACACGGTCGCCTCCGGCGCGTCCTCGCCCGGCCGCCGGTAGACGACCGTCGTCCGCCCGAAGCGCAGCGCGTCGCCGTCGCGCAGGTGGCGCCGGCCGTGCACCCGCTCCTCGTTGACGAAGGAGCCGTTGCGGGAGAGGCCGTCGTCGACCAGGGTGCACTCGTCCCGCACCACCTCGATCTGCGCGTGCAGGGCCGAGACCTCCTCGTCCCACCCGAGCCGCACGTCGGCCGAGCCGCCGCGGCCGACCCAGAGCTCGGCAGTTCGCCTCGATCGCCAGGATCGCCTGCTCGCCCTGCCCGTCGCGGAAGACGAGGAACGGCCGCCCCGCCCGTTCGGCCTCGATCTGCGCCTTCAGCTCGGGCGCGCTGACGCTCGGTCGCTCCATCAATCGTGATCCTAGGGGTGAAAAGTGCTGCCATCTCGGCACGTCTCAGGCACAATCTTTAGTCCTGCAAGCCAAATTGGACGAATGTGCGATTCAGAAATTGCACATTTGTCTCCAAGCTGCATTGATGGCGACTGACATACAGGAATTCTTTTTCAATTGGTACCCGGTTTTCGGGGTCTTCTTCATGGCCCTGCTGCTCTTCGTCTTCCTGAAAATGATGCGGGGGATGATGGGGTCGACGAAGCCGGAGACGGTGAAGGCGTCCCGCACCGAGCCGGTCCTCTGGGAGGAGGTCCAAGGGGTCGACGCGGCCAAAGCCGAGCTGATGGACGTCGCCGCCTGGCTGCGCGAACCGGACCGCTTCTCCGCCCTCGGCGCCAAGCCGCCGCGCGGCGTCCTCCTCCACGGCCCGCCCGGGACCGGCAAGACGATGCTGGCCCGCGCCGTCGCCGCCCAGGCCGGGGTCGACTTCTTCGCCGCCTCCGGCTCCAGCTTCGTCGAGATGTTCGTCGGCCGCGGCGCCGCCCGCATCCGCCGCCTCTTCAAGGAGGCGCGCAAGTCCGGCCGCGCGGTGATCTTCATCGACGAGCTCGACGCGATCGGCGGCTCGCGCAGCTCCGGCGGCGGCGACGGCGGCACCAGCGAGCGCGAGCAGGCGCTGAACCAGCTGCTGGTCGAGCTCGACGGCTTCGAGAAAGACCCGGGGATGGTGATTGTGATCGCCGCCTCCAACTACGTCGAAAAGCTCGACAAAGCGCTACTGCGCCCGGGCCGCTTCGACCGCCGCGTGCTGGTCGCCCCGCCCGACCGCGACGGCCGCGAGGCGATCCTCCGCAGCCACGCCAAGGACAAGCCGATGGCCGCCGACCTCGACCTCGGCGACGTCGCCCGCAAGACGACCGGGATGACCGGCGCCCAGCTCGCCAACGCGCTCAACGAGGGCGCGATCATCGCCGGCCGCGCCGGCCGCTACTCGATGAGCCGCGAGGACCTCGACGAGGCGCTGCTGCGCCAGGCCGTCGGCTCCCAGCAGGCGCGCCGCCTCAACACCAAGGAGCGGCGGATCGTCGCCTACCACGAGGCCGGCCACGCGCTCTGCCGCCGCCTGCTCGGGCTCGACCCGCCGGAGATCCTCAGCATCGTCCCCCGGGGCCCGGCCCTCGGCTTCGTCGCCCACTCCCCGCAGGAGGACAGCTACCTGAAGTCCCGCGAGGAACTGCTCGACGAGGTGGTGACGCTGCTCGGCGGTCGCGCCGCAGAGGAGGTGGTGCTGGGCGAGACCTACTCCGGCGCCGCCGACGACCTCAACCGCGTCCACCTGGTCTGCAAGCAGATGGTCTCGGAATTCGGGATGGGGGTCGCCCACGACCACGACGGGCCGGCGCCGATCGCGCTGCCGACCGGCGACTACGCCGTCTCCGACCAGACCCGCCGCGAGGTCGACCAGGCGGCGATGACGCTGGCGCGCGAGGCCTACCGCCGGGCGCAGGCGCTGCTCGCCGCCAACCTCGAGGTGCTCGACCACCTGGCCGTGCTGGCGCTGGAGCGGGAGACGCTGACCCGCGAGGAGCTGGACGAGATCTTCGCCGCGCACGAGCTGCGTGGGCTGGTCGAGTCGCCACGGTCTGGCGCGGCGCTGGTGGCGATGAGCCGCGAGCGGCCTTCTGACGGCGCATAGCTGCGTCTCGGTCGCTCGCGTGCTGAAGCACGCCACGCTCCCTGCGCCCTTGCTCTGCTTGGTCAGAAGACCGCTCGCGAATTAACATCATCAAGATGAGCGAGTACTACTTCCCCCCGGGCGAGTCGATGGCGCGCCGCGTCCACGGCGAGCGCTCGGTCGGCCTCCTCTACGGGCAGCGGGCGCTGCTGATCGGGGCGCTGGAACCGCTCACCTACACCGGCACGATGCTCAGCACCAACGCCGGCGATCATCCCTTCACCCGCCTCGCCCGCACGGCGAAGATCCAGGAGACGGTCTTCCTCGGCACCAAGGCCGAAGCCGACAAGGCGCTCGGCGCGGTCCACCGCCTGCACGAGCGGATCAAGGGCGAGCTGCCGGAGGCCGCCGGCGCCCACTCCGCCGGCGCCGCCTACTCGGCCTTCGACCCGGAGCTGATGCTGTGGACGCTGGCGGTGATCGCCGACTCCGGCCGGGCGATGTACGAAACGATGGCGCGACCGCTGAGCCCGGCCGAGCGCGAAGCCCTCTGGCAGGACTACGTCCGCTTCGGCGAGCTCTTCGGCCTGCCGCGCGACGCCGTCCCCGCCACCGCCCGCGAGTTCGACGACTGGTTCCAGGGCAGGCTGGCCTCGTCCGACATGCACGCGACCGAGCACGCGCTGGAGATGGCGCCGCTGGTCGCCTTCCGCCAGCCGGTACCGCTGCCGGCGCGGCTCAACCTCGAGACCCAGAACCTGATCGTCAAGGGCACGACGCCGCCGCGGGTGCGCGAGATCTTCGGCATCCGCTGGACCGCCGCCCATGAGCGCGCCTTCCGCTCCGTCGCCGCCGCCCACCGCGGCGCCCGCCACGCGATGCCGCGCCAGCTGCGCCGCGGCCGCAACGACTACTTCTTCAACGTCGTCACCCAGCGCGAGAAGCGCCGCGGCGGAACCCGCAACCCGCTCTCGCGCGCCGCCTGAGCCCCGGCCGCGCTTTCCGCCAAACTCCCGGCCCATGCTAGAGCTGCTCGCCGTCGCGGCGGCCGGGGCTGCGGCGGGGGCTTCGAACTCCATCGCCGGCGCCGGCTCGCTGATCACCTTCCCGACCATGGTCGCCCTCGGCCTGCCGCCGCTCTCGGCCAACGTCACCAACACGGTCGGGATCGTGCCGGGCTATGTCGGCGGCGGCCTCGGCTACCGCGACCTGCTGAGCGAGCAGGGCGAGCGCTTCGCCCGCTTCCTGGTGCCGATGCTGCTCGGCGCCGTCGCCGGGACCGCCGCCCTTCTGCTCACCTCCGAAGCCGCCTTCGAAGCAATCGTGCCGGCGCTGATCGCCGCCTCCTGCCTGCTGCTCTTGCTGCAGCCCCGGCTCGTCCCCCACCTCTCCCACGCCGGCAACGAGCGCTCGCCCTTCCTCACCGCCGGCCTCCTCTTCTGCGGCGCCTACGGCGCCTACTTCGGCTCGGCGGTCAGCATCCTCCTGATCGCGATCCTCGCCCTCTTCGTCGCCGACACCCTGCAGCACCTGAACGCGATGAAGATCGTCCTCATCGGCTGCGCCAACCTGCTCGCCGCCGTCGCCTACGCCTTCCTCGCCCCCGTCAAGTGGAGCTACGTCGCGGTGCTGATGGTCTCCTCGCTGCTCGGCGGCCGGGTCGGCGCGCACTACGCGCGCCGCATCCCGCCGGACCCGCTGCGGATCTCGATCGCCCTCTTCGGACTGATCGTCGCTGCGGTGCTCGCGGTGCGGGCCTACTAACTCGCGCCCACCGGGCTCGCCGTCAATCCCATTCGCTTCGCGTCTGCCCGTACTCGTCGCGGGCGGCTCGGCCTACGTCGCGGGTGCTCGCCGCCTCATCGCGCCCTTCCGCCGCCATCTGACGCTGCAGCCGCACGGTCGCCTCGTCAGCTCGCTCCTCGTCGGTCCCCCGCTGGTCGTGTTCGCGCTGGCCCTGGTCGTGTCCGCGCTGGCGCTCGTCGACCTCTTCCTGCTCGAAGTCGCGGGCCCCCTGCTGGGCATCGTACGCAAGCTGCCGACGCCCCTGCGCCGAGCGCTCGCGCTCAACTGACTCAACTGACTCAACTGACTCAACTGACTCAACTGACTCAACTGACTCAACTGACTCATTGTCACTGGCGCCGCGCAACTCTTCGCGGTATAGCCTGGCGCGGTCGGCGTCATCGCCGGCCTGGCGGTAATCGAGCTCGCGCTGTTCGCGGTCGCCACGACGCTGGTCGTCGTCGAGCAGGCCCTGTTCGCGGTCTAGTTCCCGCTGCTCTGCGTCACGGGTCACGAATCTCGCCCATCACTCAGTCTCCTCTAAGCAGTGCGCCTTTCCGCATGGTAGCCCCTTCCAGGGCTTCCGATGGGCGGTACTGGGCTCGAACCAGTGACCTTTCGGGTGTAAACCGAATGCTCTCCCAACTGAGCTAACCGCCCGGGGATCCCATTATTGCTCGACCGCGGTCCAGGTTGAACCCGTCCGGCGCTTTCCTCGTATCCAAGGCCATGACGACCTCATTGCAGCGGCCCAAGTTCTGGTTCCTCGGCGCGCTCCTCGCGCTCCTCCTCGTCGGCTTCGTCGCCGTTAACAGCGGCGACGCCGCCCAACCGACCGCCCATGCCAGCGGCGCGAAGACGGTCTCGATCGTCAACTTCGCCTTCAAGCCCGGAACCCTGAACGTGAAGCGCGGCACCCGCGTCGGCTTTTCCAACACGACCGGCGGCACCACCCACACCGCGACCGGCGGCAGCTTCGACACCAAGCGGATCGCACCGGGGACGACGAAGTCGGTCCAGTTCGACAAGAAGGGCACCTTCGCCTACCACTGCAAGATCCACCCCTTCATGAAGGGCAAGATCGTCGTCGAATAGCCTCGGCGGGGATGAGCCTCCCCACCTTCTGGCGCGCGGCATCGATCCAGTTCCTAGCGGTCCTGCTGCTGGCGGGCGCGCTCGGCGCCGCCCTTCCACACGGCTTCTTCGAGAACTGGGGCTGGATCGCCGGCCCGGCCTCCTGGATGCTCTGCGCCGCCGTCACTTCATGGTTCGTGCGGCTGCCGCTGAAGCTGGTCTTGATCGGCGCCGCCCTAGCCGGAATACCCAGCCTGCTCGCGGTTCTAGTCGGCCTGCACTGGCTCGGCGTGCTGCTGGCAGTGGGGCTGTTCGCGCTCTGGTGCGCCTGGCTGCGCGGTCAGCTGCTGCGCGAATACTGACCGGGGCTACTCCACCATCGCCAGCTCCCGGATCGCCTCGACCCGGTCGGCGAAGACCATACCCGCGTCGGTCAGGCCGGCGACGGTGAAGACCCGCAGCACCTGCTCGGAGCAACCGTAGAGGAGCAAGCGCCCGCCTTCGTCCTCGAGCTGCCGGCGGGCCTGGAGGAAGAGGGCGATGCCAGTGGAGTCGACGAAGTCGCAGCGCTCGAGGCCGACGAGCACGGCGTCGTGCTCGCGCGCGACCCGCTGCAGCACCGCCTGCAGGTGCTCGACGCTCCAGAGGTCGAGCTCACCCTCGAGCTGCAACTCGCAGCGCTCTGTGCCGAGGTCGCGCTCGGCGATCTGCAGGTTCTGGCCCCCCGCCATGCCCGCCATTGTCCCAGGGTCGGGACCTCGGCCCACGGGGACCGCGCCGACCGGCGAAGGTCAACCGGCCAGCTCACGCACGAGCGTGGCCGCCGGCTTGACGTCGCCGATGCGAGCGACGGTCTCCCCCGCGTAGAGCGCGCCGGCGTCGATGAGAGTCGCCGGCCCGTCGTCCGTCGGCCCCGCCGGGCTGAGCAGCCGGCTGCCCGGGCGCTGCCGTCGCATCATCCCCAGCTGCAGCGACGCCGGCGCATAGCGCGCCCCCGGGGCAAGGAGGCGATTGAGGGCGCGGTTCGCCCGCGGCGCCCGAACCAACCGGCGTTCGTCCTTTGTTCCGTGTGCGCCGAACAAAGGACGAACGCCGCCCAGTTGGCGCTCCGTCGCCGCGTTCGGGACCACGCGGTGCGGCGCCGGCCAGCCGGCGCCGAAGAGGTCGGTGAGGATCGTCTCCCGCGCCTCGAGCAGGCGCTGCCGGTAGCCGGGGTGGGCGCGGGACTCCTCCGCGAGGAGGAAGCGGGTGCCTGCGACCGCCGCGCTCGTCCCAGCCTCGAGCGCCGCCCGCACGTCGCCCGGCTCGGCGATGCCGCCGGCGAGCAGCAGCGGGTACTCGGGCGGCACGACGGCGCGCACTCGCTCCAGCAGCTCCAGCGCCGGGACCGTGCCGCGCACATGGCCGCCGGCCTCGACTCCCTGGACGATGACCGCGTCGGCCCCCGCCGCCTGCGCGGCGCGCGCCTCGGCGACCGAGCCGCACTGGTGCATCCAGATGCCGGGAGTGCGGCGGCGCGGCCTACCCCAGAAGGTGACGACGACGTCCGCCGCGGCCGCCGCCTCGAACCAGTCCCGCCGCGCGAACGGCAGCAGCAGGTTGACCGCCAGGGGACGCCCGGTCAGCGCTCGCGCCGCTGCCAGCTCGCGGCGGATCGCGTCGGCCCCGCCGACCGCGATCGTCCCCAGCCCGCCGGCCTCAGAGACCGCGGCTGCCAGCTCGTGCCGGCTGAGCCCGCCGCCCATCCCAGCCTGGACGACGGGCAGCTCCACCCCGAGGCGCTCGAGCAGCGACGGCACGCGGTCAGTCTAGGAGCGGCGCCGTGTCAGCCGGAGACGTCGGCCTCGGCCCAGACCGCGAGCACCAGCCGCAGCCACTCCGCCTCGACGCCGAGGGTCCAGCCGTAGCCCTCGCCCGGAGGCTGCGACTCGTCCCCCTGGCGGACCGGTCGCAGGATGTCGCCCCTGGCCAGCGTCTTCAGGTGGTAGGCGACTTGGCCCACCCGTTGGTCCGTCGCCGCGGCCAGCTCCGTCGCGGAGGCGCACTCGACCGATCCGTCGAGATAGGCGAACAGGATCCGCCGTCGCAGCGGGTGATTGACGGCGCTGATCAGCTCTGAGGCGGTGGGCGGCATAGCGAGCCGGAGGGGTCAAGCGGTCAACCTATTTCCGGCGCTCAAGATCTTAAGTCATAAATGCCCTAACACTGGAGTCTTTTAATCGAGAGGCTCCGGGGCGCGATGCCGCCCCCGCGCCGCAGTAAGCCCCGCTCGCCCGAGCACGCCGCTCTCGGCGACGCGCTGCGCCAGCTTCGCCTCGAGGCGGGCCTCAGCCAGGAGCAACTCGCCGAGGGCGCCCACACCGACCTCACCCAGGTGGGTGGGATCGAGCGCGGCGTGCGCAATCCCAGCTACACGACGCTGCTGCGACTGGCCGGCGCGCTGGGGACGAGCGTCGGCGAGCTGACGACGCTGGCCGACCGGCTGCGGGGGTAGGCAACCGGCCGGCGCGGAACCTCAACCCTGGGGCGTGCAGGGGAAGGGGTGTGAGATGTGCAGCGTGGTGCCGTCGACGAACTTCGCTTCGCCCTTGGCGAGCCAGACGCCGTTCGGGCAGCTGGCCGAGAGGAAGCTCTTCTTCTTGCCTTTGTAGGTGAACCGGCGGCCAACTTTGAGTTCGAAGTCCGTCACCGAGCCGGAGCCGCCGGCGATCTTCGGGACCGTCGCCTGGATCCGCAGGCCGTAGGGGTTCTCGTGGATGCGCGTCACCGTCGCCTTGACGACGATCGCGGTCGGCGCCGGCACGTTGACGTAGGCATGTAGCAGCAGGGTGGTCGTCGGCCCCTTCTGCCCGCCGTTGAAGAGGACCAGCGGCCCGGTCGAGCGGAACGGCGCCTGTTCGGGGAAGGCCACCTCCACTTCGGCCTCCCCCGAGCCGACGATCGCGTCGCCGCAGGCGTGTTTCGCGGCCGCTGAACTGGTCGCCCGAAGCTGTCCGATCTTGCAGGTGGGGATGCCCACCGGGTCGATCGAGATGTTGTTCTGGACTTTCATGTCCAGCGATTTGAAGGCGGGCGGATGGCTGCCGTCGCGGGTGCTGATTTCGCCGTTGAGGCGAGCGGTTACCGGTGCTGACCCGTGCCGCGGCAGCTTGGTCGGCGTGATCCCGCCGTCGTCGGCGACGCAGATGTTGCCGGCGCACCAGATTTTGCGGTTGGGGCTGCCGGTCGCCACGGCGGCGAGGGCCAGGACGAGGGCGGCGGCGACGAGGCTGAGGTGGATCAGTGGTCTTTTCATGAACCGATCCTGGCCCTCGGCGGCGGCCGTGGCCTCCCCGATGTGAGCTTCTCCCGGCAGGCGGTTTCGCCAATGTGGGGAAGCCGGGTGCGGGCTAGTCGTCGAGCCGCAGGGCGATCTCCAGGTCCGCCTCGCTGCCCTTCAGCGGGCGGCCGAGGAGATCTTCGATCGCGCCGAGGCGGTTGCGCACCGTGCGCCGGTCGACGCCCAGCGCCACCGCCGTCGAGGAGACGTTGCGCTCGGCCTCGAAGTAGGCGCGCAGGGTCTCGCGGGCAACCTTGCCGCCGTCGCGGGCGCGCTCCAGCGGCGCCAGGTAGAGCTGGCGCAGCGAGCCGGCGATCAGGTCGTCGCCGGCGATCGCCGCCAGCAGGGCGACGTCGGCGTAGCGGACCAGCGGCTGGCCGCGGCGTTCGGCGATCGCCAGCGCCGACTTCGCCTGCCGGTGGCTGAACCGCCATCCGCCGAGGCCCTCGCCGGGCTCGCCGACGGTGACGAAGACGCCCTCGGGAATCTTGCCGAGCGCCCCCAGCGCCGCCGCGGCGCTGAGCTGCCGCCGGCCGCCGAGCCAGCATGCCCAGGCCGGCTCGTCCTCGCGCCGCACCGCGAGCAGGCGCCGGTCGACCGCGACGGCCAGGTCCCGCATCAGCTCCTCGGCCCCCTCCCCCTTCGCCATCAGCGCCAGGTGGTGGCCGTCGAGCTCATAGCCAAGCTCGGAGTGGTCGACGAGCTCGCCGGCGAGCAGGCGCTTGACGGTCTCCCGCCGCCGCTCGGCCGGGCTGGTCGGCCGGTTCTCCGCCTCGCGCGCGTACTCGGCGCTGACCGCGGCGATCAGCCGGTCGCCGACCGTCGCCTGCGTCGCAAGCAGCGCGCGCAGGATCGAGCTCGGCACCTCGGCCCGCTCGGCCTCGTTGACGAGGAAGTCGCCGAAGAGGACGTTGCCGGCGAAGTAGCGGCGCAGGACGGTGTCGAGCGAGACCCCGTCGCGGGCGTCGAGCCGGGCCTGGGCCAGCAGCGCGGTCGGGATCGGCGGCGCCTGCCGTTCGCCGGCCTCGAGCACGGCGAGCCGGTACTCGATCGCGGCGGCGAGGGCGCCGTTCAGCCCCTGCAGGTAGGAGGGGTCGGCAACGTTGCGCGGGTCGGAGATCGAGTAGACCCGGGTGGCGACTGCCCCCTGCAGCTCCGCGAGCCGCGCGCGCAGCCGCTCGGCCAGCGCGGTCCGCACTTCGGTCGCGGAGGCGGAGTGAGCGGAGCGCGTCATGATCCCCCGAATCGTGGCACGACTGGCAAGCAAGAGCCTCGACTTGGAGACGGCGCTCGCGAGTACGCTACTGTTAACCATATGGTTAATGATCCGTTCAAGGCACTCTCTCACCCGATCCGGCGAGGGATCGTCGAACGCCTCTCCGCGGGGCCGGCCACGGTCGGCGAAGTTACCCGCGACTTCGGTGTCTCCAAGCCCGCCATCTCCAAGCACCTGAAGGTGCTGGAGGAGTCGGGCGTGGTCAGCCGGGTAGTCGAGGGCCGGACCCACCGGCTTGCGCTGCGGACCGAGGGGCTCGACGAAGCGGCCGAGTGGATGGATCGCCAGCGCGCCCTCTGGGAGCGCATGTTCGACGTCGTCGACGAGTACCTGAAGGAGGACCCGAAATGAACCTGCCTCCCGTCGTATCGCAGGAGGAGTGGAAGGCGGCCCGCGAGGAGCTGCTGACGAAGGAGAAGGAGCTGACCCGCGCCCGCGACGTGCTGGCGGCCGAACGGCGGCGGATGCCGCGGATGGCGGTCGAGCAGGAGTACCGCTTCGAGGGACCGGACGGTCCGGTCAGCCTGGAGAACCTCTTCGCCGGGCGGCGGCAGCTGATCGTCTATCGCTTCTTCTTCGACCCGGACGTAAAGGGCTTCCCCGAGAAGGGCTGCCCCGGCTGCTCGTTCGTCGCCGACCAGATCGCCCACCTGGCCCACCTCAACGCCCGCGACACCACCCTGGTCTTCGTCTCCCGGGCGCCGCAGGCGGACATCGCCCGCCTCAAGCAGCGGATGGGCTGGGAGGAAATCCCCTGGTTCACGCTGACCGACGGCTTCGACGCCGACTTCGACGTCGACGAATGGCACGGGACCAACGCCTTCCTCCGGGACGGCGGCGAGGTCTTCCGCACCTACTTCGTCGACAAGCGCGGCGACGAGCAGATGGGCAACACCTGGAACTACCTCGACATCACCGCGCTGGGGCGGCAGGAGATCTGGGAGGACTCGCCGGAGGGTTACCCGCAGACCGACCCCTACTCGTGGTGGAACCGCCACGACGAATACAAGTGATCCCGCTCGCGCACGTCGGCGGCATGCCGGTCGAGGAGCTGGTGCCGGCGCTGGCCGGCGGCGGCGCCAGCCTGCTGGTCGCCCGCGCCTGGCTCAGCCTCCACCTCCGGCGCCACCACCCCGAGAAGCCGAAGCGATGAACGACGGCCTAAACCTGCGCATCGAACGCACCTTCAAGGCGCCGGCCGAGCGGGTCTTCGAAGCCTGGACCAGCGAGGAGGTGATGCGGCGCTGGTTCCACGCCCAGCACGACTGGGAGACGACCGAGGCGGAGGTCGACCTGCGCCTCGGGGGCGCCGTCCGCGTCGTCATGCGCGACCCCGACAAAGACGCCGAGTACGGGGGCGGCGGCACCTACACCGAGATCGACCCGCCGAGCCGCCTCGCCTTCACCTGGACCTGGGACCGCGACGGCCGCCAGACCATGATCGAGCTCGACTTCCTCGAGACGGACGGGGCCACCACCGTCCTCCTCACCCACCGCAACCTCGCCGACGAGGAGTCCCTGCGCGACCACGAGGACGGCTGGACCAAATGCCTGGAGAACCTCGGGCGAGCGATCGCCGGCTGAGGGGTCGCCGCATGGCCCGCGGCCGATCGGGGTACCGAGAGCCTGAAACCAAACGAAAGGCTCAAAAAATGGGAATCCTCGACAAGCTGACCGGCAGGGCGAAGCAAGCAGCAGGCGACCTCACCGACGACGCCTCCCTCCGCCGCCAAGGCAAACGTGAGGAGCGCAAGGGCGAGAAGAAGGACGAGCTGAACCACCACCAGGAGAAGACCGAGGAGAAGGCCGAAGAAGTAGCCGACCTCGAGCGCAAAACCTGAGCCGCGACCTCCGTTCTGAAAGGAGGAAGGTCTTCCGCGCGGGGAGCGGGATTGCGGCGGCGATGTGACCGGAATGCGACCACAACATAGCCCCCTACTGAATTATGCTCAGCGCATGGAAGCTGATGGCGGAGCGATCATCGATCTTCTCTATACGCGCGGCCCGTTTACTGCGCAGCACGTTGCTGCTGAAATGGGAGACGGGATCACCACGATGGACGTGAGCGTCCAGATGATGGAGCTGATGCATCAAGGACTTGTCAAAGACTCAGGGACGTCCCCTCCGAGCTGGCGACTGACTGAAGCGGGCAATGAAGTCGGCCGGCGCCGAAAGTCCAAAGCAGCGGGATGAGCTTCCGGCCGCGGAAGCCTGCATCGAAGCCGTCTAAGAGAACGAGCTGAGCAGCAAACCACTTTGCTGCATTTTGCGTCCACCGCCAGCACCAATTTCAGAGATTAGGCATGCAAGACTGCCCGCGTGGCTTCTTCTAAAGGCAGCAAACAACCTACGGTAGGCGGGCAGCTTCAGCATCTCCCGCTTCGCGACCTACTCCTCGATCCTCAAAATCCGCGTTTGCCGCGTGATGTGCGGGGGACTACCGACCAAGCAGAGCTGGCGAAGTACATTGCTCGTCGTTACAACGCGATTGAGGTTGCCCGTTCGATAGCCAGCAATGGCTTCTTCGAGTCCGAGCCGTTGATTGCAATCGCCGAGGGGAAAAAGTGGCGAGTCGTCGAGGGAAATCGTCGTCTGACTGCGCTTAAAGGCCTGGCTGAATCGGAGCTGCGTAAAGCATTCACTAATGCCAAAGAGTGGGCCCGCCTCGCGGACAAAGCTCCCGTGCCTGATCGGATTCCCGTTGTCGTCGCAGCTAAAGAAAGGGACATCTGGCCGATCATCGGGTATCGCCATATTTCCGGTATCGAGCCATGGGATCCATACGCAAAGGCTCAATTCATTGCTGATCGTGTCGATTCCGACGTGTCCTGGGAGGAGGTGGCAATTCTCGTCGGAGAGTCCGAGTCGAGCGTTAGGTCGCATTACCGCAATTTCAAAGTCAACGAGCAGGCTCGAGACGACTTTGGAATCGATGTCTCAGAGGTAGAGGATCAGTTCGGAACCTTCACCAGGGCCATGCAGTCTCAGTCAGTGCGCTCCTACATCAAAGCACCTGCTCCCCGGGAGGTGCAGAAAAGTAAGTCTCCGCTGCCTAGCAACAAAAAGAAGCATGCCAAGGAGCTTCTAAGCTGGGTGTTTGGAGTGGATGGCAAAGATGCAGTGATCGAGGAGTCGCGGGATCTCCAAGAGCTGGGCATTGTTCTTCAAGACAAAAACGCGACCGCCATCCTAAAAGACACTCGCGACCTCACCGAGGCCTATCTAGTCAGCCCTGGGCAGCGAGATGAGCTCGCCAAGCGCCTGAAACAAGCGGAGGCTCTCCTTCGTACCACCCGTGATGAGGTTGAAGGGCAGAAGAAGGACCCCATCATCATCGAATTGGTTGCCAACTGCGCCAAAGCCGCGCGCGCTCTCACCAAAGCAATCAAATGACCCAGGTGTACGGCTGCGACTTCCCGAGTGACCGGGACGCGCTTACGCTAACTGACTGGGCTGAGGCTGTGATGCTGGTCGAGGATCTTGCGGAGTTCTCTGAGGCTGATTTGCGGGGCCGTATTGTCGAGCAGATCGACGATGAAGTAGCGGCGGACGAGCCCGCAGGTCGTCAGCAGGTCGAGGACATACTTCGAGAGGTGGGGCGTCGCGAGAAATGCGCTCCAGAGACTTATCCTTTCCGCCGAACCGAGTTCGGCATCGAACGCTCCGACAATCCTTTCATCTCGATCTACTCGTTCCTTCTGGTCTTATCTATGCGTGAGGCCCCTTTTCGGGAATCGGTCTATAGCAACGAGGTCTCGCCGCTGTTCGACTTCGTTGGAGCTGCAGCGCTCTCCGACCTCTTTGGATCTCGGGCTAAAACCATTCGCTTTGGATGGCCGGTTACTGGTGATCGGCCCAAAGGGCCGCGAGTAGCTCTTGAATGGCTTGCGAAGCAACTTGGACTGACACACGACAAGTCAGCGCCGCTGAGCCAACAGCTCAAGGATGGCGGCGTGGACCTCGTCATCTGGCGACCTTTTGAGGATGGGCGGATTGGCTTTCCGGTCCTTCTTGCTCAATGCACCGTGGGGCAACACGAGTGGGAAAAGAAGGGGGGAGATATAAAACGACGTCTGTGGGGGAAATATCTCGGCCTGCCGGGGAGTCCCCCGACTGCCCTTGTTCTGCCTTTTTGTGTTTCTCGGCCTGACCGTTACGAAGTTTGGGACGTTGTTAGTCACGATGTCACTTTTCTCATCGACAGGCTTCGCCTCCTTGATTTGCTCGCCGAGGTAGAACCATCAGCTATTACCGAGCACAAACAAATCTGCCTTTGGACCGAAGAACGCGTGCAGGATCTAGCGCTTAGCTGATCGCATTGAAGGCGCTGTCCTTATATACCGGTGCTGGCGGGCTCGACCTGGGTCTAGAGCGAAGTGGCATGCAGATAGCTGGCTGTGTCGAGCTAGACGATGATGCTCGTCTCACTCTCAAGAGTAACCGCCCACGCTGGAAGTTACTGACGCCAGGCGACATCCACACTCATCGTCCCAGTGACATTGTTTCCGCCTTTGGCTTAAAACGCGAAGACGCAACTGTTCTCGTTGGAGGGCCACCATGCCAGCCTTTCTCTAAGTCAGGTCAATGGCGAAACGGTCATCCCCCACGGATGACCGATCCCAGAGCTAACACGCTGCGCGCATACCTCAAGGTGATGGAGGCGTTAATGCCTGAGGTAGTGCTGATAGAGAACGTGCAAGGCATGTTGACGAGCCGCAGCCGGCGAAATCAGCATTACGAGGGCCTAGATGTTCTTCGCTCAGAGCTGGCGAGAATCAATCGCCGCCACGGCACCAAGTATGAAGCTTCTACCATGGTTCTAGACGCTGCTGAGTTCGGTGTTCCTCAGCATCGCCGGCGGGTCTTCGTCGTTGTATCCCGAGAAGGTCTGTCATTCGAGTCCCCCAAGCCAACGCATGGCGACCATTGGTGCGGCAACGACAGTGAGCAGCCAAACCACCGTCTAGCCAACGCTTGGGATGCACTTCACGATCTTGATGACCCCGATTTTGACCTTTCGCTTATGCCTTCTGGCAAGTGGGCGGAATTGTTGCCTTCTATCCCAGAGGGAAGTAATTACCTCCACCACACGAGCCGTGGTGACGGGCAGCCAATTTTCGGTTGGCGGCGGCGTTATTGGAGCTTTCTTCTGAAATTGGCTAAGTCGCGCCCGTCATGGACGATCCAGGCTCAAGCGGGCTCTGCAACCGGCCCCTTCCATTGGCGAAGCCGACGCCTGTCGCTTCGAGAAGCTCGCCCGACTCCAGTGTTTTCCTGACGACTGGCAATTCAGTGGCTCTGCAACGTCTACTCGGCGTCAGGTCGGAAATGCCGTGCCCCCGCCCTTAGGGCAGATACTTGGCGTAGAAATCCGGCGTCAAATCTTCGGCGAACGGCCTCGTGTGCGTTCGTTGTCCACGCCAGAACTCCGGGATGACCTACCTGGACCAGAGCCGACCATTCCGGCTCCTGAGCGCTATCTGGCCGATGCCATCAAGACAGAGGATCATCCCGGGCCTGGCCTAGGGCCAGGTGCCCTGGCGAGACTTGAGACTAGTAGCACGCCAGCTTAGATTCCAAAAGCACCGTAAAAACGCGCGATAGCGGCAACGTCAGGAAAAGGTGCCTCGATCGGCGTGGCGGTCTCATCAAGCTCGCTCTCCGCGTCCAAGATCTCCATCAAATCAATTGGACGCAGAATGGCGATCCCTTTCTCTACGAAATTATCGTGACAGCGAAGAATTCCCTTATCTTCGGTTAGAAACACATGGCATCCCTCTTCCAAAGCTGCGACAAGGAGTTCGCGATCACAATCTCCCCTTGGCTCCCGGCCTATCGTGTTGCGGAACATCATTTGAAGACGATGGGCGCGGAGCGCCGCGTGTAATGGGCAAGGTGCGTTGATCGGGACCTGATCGTCACGATGAACTGCCTCGAACCCGCCACGTTCGAAGAAGTCCTGTCCAAGCTGGTCAACCGCAGCCTCTCGCGCAAGTCGACGTTCTGAATCGAGCGGCTTTCGCGCGTCATATAGATGGATCGCGGAAGTCCACAAGCGGACATCCCGCCACCACCACAACTGGACTAGGTCGCGCAGTACCAACAAGACATCGCTCCTGTCGCTCCACTGAGCACCTAGGGCAAGTGCGCCGTTCTCGATTACCTCAAGTCCCTGTCGCAGCGGAATCAAGATCGCGGTATCGAGCGCGATCACAAGTGGGCCAGCTCCCCAACGCGTTCCAAATACTGCCGGCGATCGCTCCCACCAGAAACCAATTCTCCCAGACGAACTCGTCTCGACTGGTGGCCAAGCCTCGCACTCCATGCAGACAGCCGGCTCGTGATCTCTCACAGGCTTTACTCGATCCCTAGTTCGTTCCGCCGAGAGGTGAGCACTGCGCGGACTTGTCTCGTCGCCACCTCCAGGTTCTCGTGCTCCCAAACCCGAAGTACGACCCAACCAGCTGACTTCAATGCTTGGTCGTTACGCCGATCCCGCGCAACATTGCGCTCCAGCTTGGCGGCCCAATAGCCATTCGTGTCCTGCGGCACGTTGCCGTGAATCGGACACCGATGCCAAAAGCAACCGTCCACAAACACCGCGACGCGCTCACGCAAAAACACAACATCTGCCCGGCACCTGAGCCCTTTAAGAGGTTCAATGTGCTTGCGAAATCGAAGGCCTGATCGATGGAGCATGGAGCGCAGTGCCCTCTCAGGCTTGGTGTCCTGGCCCTGATTTCCACGCATGACAGCTCGAACTGCTTTCGAACTGGGAGGTGGCGGGGGCGGTAGTTGGTGCTCCGTCACGTTTCCTCAGCCTAGCTTTTGGATTTGGTCCCTAGTCGATGACTTCTCGGATCGCCTCGAAGCCCGCGCCAAGCGCATGCGTATACCGCGCCAGCATCGTCTCGACTCGATGCCCAGCAATTTCGGCCAAGTCGGCGTCGTTGACGCCCGCGGCGCGCAGATGCGTGACGTAGCTGTGGCGGCACTCGTGGGGGCGAATGTCTAGGTCGGAGGCTTCTTGGGCGGGTCGCCAGATGTCGCGGTAGAAATTGCGCTCCCGCCACATGCGGCCGGTCGGGGTCGTGAAGAGCAACTCGCTTTCGTCGCTGACCTGGAGCTGCGCTTCCAGCATCCAGGCGAGGGTTGCCGGCACCGGGACGACGCGGCCGGCGTCGGGCTCGCCGTGGTCGGTCTTCGTCCCCTCGAGGATCTGGCCCTCGTGGGCGGTGCGGCGGACCTGGAGAGTTTCGCCGTCGAAGTCTTCGCGCCGTAGGGGCAGGACCTCCCCCAGTCTCAGGCCACAGTCCGTGAAGACGCGGACCATCGCCTCGTAGCGGCCGGCAGCTTTCGCGAAGCGGTGCATTTCCTCGAAGGTGAAGACGCGGATCGGTCGGGGCTTCTTCTTCGCCCTCGGATCATTGGCTCGGATGCGGACACCCTTGAAGGGGTTGAGGTCGCAAACTTCGTCGGTGATCGCGTCCTCAGCCATTGCCGAGAGGGCACGGAGGATGCCGACCGCTCCGGTGGTGGCTCGGCCATCAACCCTGAGCATGTGGTCAATCAGGGCGAGGGCGTGGCGGCGGCGCAGCTCGCGCAGGGGCCAGTCCTTCAAGGCGATGCCCTCAATCTCGACGTCAGCCACACGGCTGATGCGGTGGTCATTCGTCGCGTTGGTGCGCTCGGATCGCGGGTGGCGCTCGGTCCAGGTGGCGGAGTAGTCGCCCAAGGTGTCGGGCCGATCCGAGAGGCCGTACGCCTCGTCAATGGCTTTCTGCGCTTCGCCTTTCCTGGCGAAGGTTCCTTTGCCTCGGTTCCAAGAAGGTTTCGCGATATGCCGGCGGCCGTCGCGGCCGGTGTAGCGGGCGACCCATACGACTTGCCCCGAGGGGTTGCGGCGCTTGACGGGAGTGTCGCGCCTCACGATGCCTCGTCTCTGTTGCGCGCAAGAAAGTCCTCTACGTCGGCGGGGTCAATGCGCCGAGCCGCGCCGAGCTTGTAGCTGGGAAGCTCGCCGCGTCTTATCCAGTTGCGGACGGTGCGATCCGAGACGGCGAGGAAGTCCGCCAGGGTCCGCTCGGTGAAGAAGCTCGGCGGTGGCGATTTCCGATCCATGCCACCTAAGTGCCTTCTGTCAGCGAAGAGTTCCGCGTGGCTCTGCTCCATGCCACCGAAATGCCGTCCGCGCCGCGAACGCCCCCGGCAATTGCGCCCGGCTCCGTCTACGACCACCAACGGGAGCGCCTCCCCACCCGCCAAACGCGCGGCGCAGCCACGCCACAATTGGCGGTGGGGAGGCCGACCGAAGGTCAATCGCTGGGACGATTCGCAGATGCCCATCTCAGGCACGAAAATCGAACTCCCGTTCGAGGTTCATAATGTGTCGGGGGGTTGCAGTTGGAGTTCGAGGCGGCCCGAGTGATAGTGCGTGAGGGGTCAAGGAGTCCTCTGCTCGGCTAGGCGTTTCAGGATCTCGGCGTCTTCTTCGAGTCGCTTCCTGAGGCGCTCTTTGAAGTCCTGATCTGCTCTTCGGGTGGCGATGTAGCGGTAGGCCGCCGCTCGCAACGTCTCGGAAATCGAAACGCCCTCCGCGCGCGCCATGGCGTCGATCTGCTCGGCCAGCTCGGCCGGCATGCGGAGGCTGATGATCTTGGTGTTGCTCACGCGACCTCCCTTAGTCCGAGGACGGCCCGCGCCCACGGCACCTGATCGACCAGCTCGGTCGCGGCGTAGAAGTGCTCGACAGCGCCGCGCGCCGGCTGGGTCTCGACCAACTCCACCGCGTGGTGCTTGGCTAGGACGCGGACATGGCAGGCGACGTGGTCCAGCGGCGCCTTCACGTAGTCGGCGAGTTCCTTGGGGCTCAGGGGCTCCTCGGATTCGACGTAGAGGCCCAGCAGGCGCCTGCGCAGCGGGTGCTGGAGGAGGAAGAGCATCCGCCCTTCGACCGGCTTGACCCCGATCTTCATCTCCGCGTCTCGGCCTTTCAGATGGTCTGTCGTCACGGCCCTACCTCCCCTCAGTGGCGAGGAGGCCGACGACCGCGCTGTGAACGCCCATCAGTCAGCCCGCAGGCGCTCGAAGTAGAGCGCCGCCCGCGAAGGAGCGAGGAAGCGGCCGTCCTGGTGGACGAGCCCAGCGCCCACCAATTCCCGAACGGCGCATTTGGCGGCGTCGTCGGGATCGCCCAGTTGTGGGTCTGCGTGAAGAACCAGCGACAGCTCGCCGAGCGTCAGGCGGGTCGGGTGTTCATCGAGCAAGAGCGAGAGGACCGCGTTCTCGGTTCTTGCGTCCTCCGCTGCGAGGTTGCGGGAATCGGGGCTCTCTGCGCCACGATCCGTAGGGTTCTGATCAGCCATGAGGAGTTACGGCTCCTTGTGGTCAGGCCCTCGGTTGGCGTTCCACCGCCGGCCGGGGGCCGCTTTCGTTTACCCCAGAGAAGGTAGCACAGTTTGTCGGGTAAACCCGACAGCTAGGAGCTACTTGCCTTCGATGATGTCCGCGACGCTGGAGTGGTGCAGGCTGGCCTCTTCGGCGATTTCTCGCAGCGATAGCCCGGCCTTCTGTGCTTTGGCAAACGCCTGCCGGCGCGCCCGCTGCGAGTCCTTGCGCTCGCGCTCGAACTGCTTCTGGGCGGCGCGTACTGCCTTGCGAACCTCGGCCTTCTCCTGGGGCATCCCGGAGACCCTATTCGGCGGCGGAAAATGAGACCAGGATGCGACCAAGACTCGCCGGAACACAGCGGAACCACCAAGACGCTGCCGGAACGCCGATCCAGAACCCGACCGAAGACTTGGCTCTGCGCCGCGCAATGCGCGGCACGGCCCGGAACACAAAGGAATGCGCCCGACCGGATTCGAACCGGCGACCTTCGGCTTGAAAGACCGACGCTCTTTGGGCCCCCGAAAGGACCCGTTGACCACTGAGCTACGGGCGCTCGGGGAGAACGATACCCGCGCAAGGGGTTCTGAGCATCCTCGGCGCGGCTAGGGTTGGGCCATGGAGCTTGGGATCGAGGGCAAAGTCGCCTTGGTGATGGGCGCGAGCAAGGGGATCGGGCGCGGGGTCGCGGCTGCGCTGGCGCGGGAGGGCGCCCGGGTGGCTATCGCCAGCCGCTCGCGGGAGCGCCTCGAGGACGCTGCGGCGGAGATCGGTGAGCGGGCCACGCCGTTCGTCGCCGACGCCACCGACCTTGAGCGACTGGCGCGTCTCCCGCTCGAGGTCGCCGAAGCCCTCGGCTCGGTCGACATCCTCGTCACCAACACCGGCGGCCCTCCCCCCGGCGGCGCCCTCGACCACGGCTTCGAGGAATGGGAGGACGCCTACCGCTCGCTGGTGCTCGCCCCCCGCATCCTCGCCGGCGCCGTCGTCCCCGGCATGCGCGGCGAAGGCTGGGGCCGGATCGTCAACGTCGGCTCTACGACGACGATCGAGATCAACCCCGCGCTCGGCCTCTCCAACGCCAACCGCCTCGCCACCGTCGGCTTCCTCAAGACGCTCTCCCGCGAGGTCGCCGGCGACGGGATCACCGTCAACACCGTCGCCACCGGCCGTTTCGCCACCGACCGGATGGCCGAGCTCGGCGGCTCGATCGAGAATGTGGAAGCCGCCGCCCGCGAAGAAGTCCCCGCCGGCCGCCTCGGCACGGTCGAGGAGTACGGCGACCTCGTCGCCTTCCTCTGCTCCCAGCGCGCCGCCTACGTCACCGGGACCGTCATCCCGATCGACGGCGGCCTGACCCGCGCGGTCTAGCCGACTTTCGACACACCAGGCTGGGTCGAAAGTCGGCTGCGGCTCCGTCCGGCTAGGAGAAAAGCTCGCCGGCGCGGATCCGCTCGGCCATCGCCTTCGACTCGTCGCGGTAGACGCTGCCGTCCTCGAACTCGATCACCGGGTATTTGCCCTGGTCCGAGAGCTGCTTCAGGTCGCCGCGCATAAAAGGCAGCAGCGGCCCCTTGACGACCTCGTACTCGATCCCCTGCTCGTCCAGCGCCTTCTGCACTTTCCAGCAGGGGTGCCCGTCGTTCTTCACGAACATCAGCGAGCAGCGATGGAGCTTCACGGCCATACGCTGACCCTACCTCAGGACTCGCCCGGAAGCTCGCGCATCGCCGGGTAGATGATCACGTCCCGCAAAGTCTTCGCCCCGGTCATGATCATCAGCAGGCGGTCGATCCCGAGGCCGCAGCCGCTCGCCGGCGGCATCCCGTATTCGAGCGCGCGCACGAACTCTTCGTCGTGGGGATGCGGATCGGCCTCCGCCCCGGTCTCCTGCCGTTCGCGCTGTTTGATGAAGCGCACCTTCTGCTCGACCGGGTCGTTGAGGTCGGTCCCGCCGCCGACGATCTCCATCCCGGCGACGATCCCGTCGAACGCCTCGCAGACGCGCGGGCTCTCCGGGTGCACCTTGACCAGCGGCCAAATGTCGATCGGCAGGTCGATGATGTAGGTCGGCTGGATCAGCTTCGGCTCGACCAGCTTGCCCTGCAGCGCGTCGACCACCCCGGCCCAGTCGTCGTTCTCGTCGACCGAGTCGCCGGCCGCCTCGGCCAGTTCGTCGCGGCTCGCCTCGTAGATGTCGAGACCGGTCTCGCGCAGCAGCTCGTCGCGCAGCCGCACCCGCGGCCAGGGCGCGGCGAAGTCGATCTCGACCCCGTCGCGCATCACCTTCGTCGTCCCCATCACCTTCTCGACGACGGTCGAGACCAGCACCTCGATGAACTCCATGACGCCGTTGTAGTCGGCGGCCCCCACGAACATCTCCAGCATCGTGAACTCGGGATTGTGCTGGGGCGACATCCCCTCGTTGCGGAAGAACTTGCCGAACTCGTAGACGTCCTCGAACCCGCCGACGATCGCCCGCTTCAGGTACAGCTCGGTCGCCGTGCGCAGGAACAGCTCGCGGTCGAGCGCGTTGTGGTGGGTGACGAACGGCCGCGCCGCGGCGCCGCCGGTCAGCCGCTGCAGGACCGGCGTTTCCAGCTCGACCCAGCCGCGCTCGTGCATGTGGGTGCGGATCGCGAACAGCAGGTCGTCGCGCTTCTTGAAGACCTCGCGCGAGTCCTCGTTCGCCATCAGGTCGAGTTCGCGCTGGCGGTAGCGCGTGTCCGGGTCGGAGATCCCGTGGAAGAGGTCCGGCGGGTCTTTCAGCGCCTTCGCCAGCAGCACGCACTCGCGCAGGCCGATCGCCAGCTGCCCGCGCTTGGTCACGTGCAGCGGCCCCTCGATCCCGACCAGGTCGCCGATGTCGAGGTCCTCGACCCGCTCGAACGCCTCCTCGCCCAGCACGTCGCGCCGCGCGTAGGCCTGGATCGTGCCGGTGATGTCGCGGACGTCGAGGAAGGCGGTCTTGCCGTGGCCGCGCTTGCCGGTGATCCGGCCCATCACCCGGTAGGAGAACTCCTCGTGCTCGCCCTCCCCCAGCGCGGCCGGGTCGTGGGCCGCCTCGATCTCCTCGACGTGGGTGCGGCCGGGGAACGAGTGCGGGTAGGGATCGACCCCGGCCGCGCGCAGCCGCTCGACCTTGGCGCGGCGTTGCTCCTCGGTGGATACGGCGACCGAGCGGTCGCCGGGCTTGCCCGCCGCCTCGGCGGGAGCGCTATCGCTCATCGCCGGCGCTCAGCTCAGTACTAGGGGGCGAGGCCGACGGTGACCCGGTCGTCACCTTCATAGTCCTGAAGCGTAGTCGCCTCGCCCAGCAGCTCGCGCATCGCCGGACCGTGATGGGTGTCGTGCTCCATCGCCAGCTTCCAGCCGGAGGGCGTTTCGGCGATCACGCCGCGGATCACGCCGAGCCCGTCCTCGCCGCAATCGCCGGTGACGGCGACCCGCGGCTCCTTCTGGATCTCGGGCGAGCGATCGAAGATCGTCTCGTCGGTGACGTAGGGCATGTTGGCGATCACCAGGTCGACGTCTTCGGCTTCGACCGACCCGGGCAGGCCCTTGCCGACGGTGACCTCGAGGGCGAGCCCCAGCCGCTCGGCGTTCTCCCGCGCGGCTTCGACCGCTTCCGGCGAGAGGTCCGAGGCGGTCACCTTGAGGTCGGGACGCTCCGACAGCAGCGCCAGCGCGATCGCGCCGGAGCCGGTGCCGATCTCGTGGACGCGGGCGCCCTCGGGAAGCTGGGTGCCGACCTCGACCAGCAGCTCGGTCTCGCGGCGCGGCCAGAGCACGCGCTCGTCGA
Organism: uncultured Actinomycetes bacterium; assembly: GCA_963850735.1. Classification (GTDB taxonomy): domain Bacteria; phylum Actinomycetota; class Thermoleophilia; order Solirubrobacterales; family 70-9; genus VAYN01. The sequence goes on along the minus strand of CAWKMK010000004.1, from coordinate 383,555 downwards.
CGTAGATCTCCAGGCTGCGGAACGGGGCGCGGCCGAGGATGTAGGCCATCGGCTCGCGGTCGACCCGGCGCTGGACGTTGCGCTCGATCTGCTCGGCGGCCTCGGCGGGCACCTCGCCGGCGCTCTCGACCGAGAGCTCGTCCGGCTTCACCCCGAGCGCGTCGGCGACCAGGACTTCGGCGTCGCCCCGCGCGTCCTCAACCCCGGCGGCGGCGATCCGCTCGGCCGCGTCGTCGAGGATCGCGCCCACGGTGCGAGCCGAGGGCCCGTCCTGACTCTGTACGTCGATTGCCGCCATAGACCGCCAATCCTCCCCTACTTAGAACGCTCCAAAGATTTTGCGCAAGATACCAGTGTTACGAGGGCTTCGCCCGCTCAGACAGTGGCGCCAACCGCATCGTTCGCCGCCGGGCGCCCGATGCCTCCGTAACGGCGGATCACGATAGCGATCCAGACCGCCCCGGCGGCCATCATCGCCAGGCTCTCCAGCTGCGCCGTGGTCAGCCCCAGCGCGTCGGTTTCGTTGCGGCGCAGGAACTCGATCAGGAACCGCTCGGCTCCCGCATAGAGGAGATAGAGCGCGAAGAGGACCCCGGCCCGCACCCGGTCGCGCAGCTGCCAGAGGATCCAGGCGCCGAGCCCCATCGCCAGCGTCTCGTAGATCGGCGTCGGGTGGACGGTCCGGTCGGTCGGCACGGTGCCGTCGGGATAGGACATCGCCCAGGGCCCGTTCCAGGCCTTGCCGTAGTCGCCGTCGCCGGAGAGCTGGCAGCCGCAGCGGCCGATCGCGTAGCCGAGCGCCAGCGCCGGCGCCACCAGGTCGAGCAGCGCCAGGCCGAGGAAGCCGCGCCACCAGGCCCAGAGCAGAACCGCGACGGTGCCGCCGATCGCGCCGCCGTACCAGACCAGCCCCGAGCCGCTGAAGAGATTGCCGAGCAGGTCGTCCTTGACGTCGCTGTAGTTCTGGACGATGAAGTAGACGCGGGAGCCGACGATGCCGCCGACCAGCCCCGCGAAGCCGATCTCATAGGCCCAGTCGACCGGCTTGCCGAGCTCCCCCAGCCGCTTCCAGATCAAGGCCCCGGCGGCGAGGAAGGCGAGCGCGAACATCAACCCGAAGGTCTGCAGGGTCAGCGGGCCGATGTGGATCTCGGGATACACCGCTCAGCCCCTGGGCTTCCCAAGCGGGGCCAACGGGACGATCCCCGGCTGCGCTTCGACCCGCTCCAGCCACCCGCGCACCGACGGCAACGGCTCGAGGTCGAAGCCGGCCTCGTGGGCGACGTGGGTGTAGGCGAAGAGGGCGATGTCGGCGATGGTGAGGCCGACGCCGACGAAGAACTCATGCTCGCGGAGGTGGCGCTCCATCACCTTCAGCGCCTGGCGCCCCGAGGCCCGCCGTTCCTCCAGGTCCCCCGGCCGCGGCAGCTCGTCGCCGGCGATCGAGTCCCAGAAGCGGGGCACCGCGATCGCGGGCTCGTGCTTGTACTGCTCGAAGAACATCCACTGCAGCACCTGAGCGCGCTCGTAGCGATCGTCCGGCAGGTACTCGGTTGCCTCGGCGAAGTACCAGAGGATCGCGTTCGACTCGGCAAGCGGCCGGCCGTCCTCGAGCACCACCGTCGGCACGTTCAGCGTCGGGCTCAGGCCGCCGAGGGTCTCGACCCGGCCGGTGTGGTCGGTAACCGACAGCTCCCGCCGCTCGTACTCGGTCCCGAGAAGGCTGAGGATCAGCCGCACCTTGTGGCAGTTGCCGGAGACCGGGTTGTCGTAGAGAACCAGGGTCAAGAGCGCCTCGGTCGCGCCGCTAGGTGAGCAGCATCTCCAGCAGCGCCTTCTGCGCGTGCAGCCGGTTCTCGGCCTGGTCCCAGACGGCCGAGTGCTCTCCATAAAGGACCTCGGCGGTGATCTCTTCGCCGGGGTGGGCCGGCAGGCAGTGGAGGATGATCGCGCGGTCCTTGGCGGCGGCCAGCAGGTCGCCGTCGAGTTGGTAGGGGGCGAGGTCGGCGCGGCGTCGGCGCGCCTCGTCCTCGTCGCCCATGCTGACCCAGACGTCGGTGTAGAGGGCGTCGGCGTCGGCCGCGGCGGCGCGCGGGTCGTCGGTCAGCTTCACCCCGTGCCCCTCCTCCAGCTGGTAGTCGTGGGGCGCGGCGACGACCACTTCGACCCCGGCCAGCTCGCCGGCGATCCCCAACGAGCGGGCGACGTTGTTGCCGTCGCCGACGTAGGCGAGCCGCAGGCCCTGCAGGTCGCCGAAGCGCTCGCGCATCGTCAGCAGGTCGGCCAGCGCCTGGCAGGGGTGGTGCAACGGGGTGAGCCCGTTGATGACGGGCACCTCGGCCGCCTCGGCGAGGGCGGAAACGACCTCATGGGAGCCGGAGCGGATCACGATCGCATCGACGTAGCGGGAGAGCACGCGGGCGGTGTCGGTGGCCGACTCGCCACGGGAAAGCTGCATTTCGTCGCCGCGCAGCATCACCCCGTGGGCGCCGAGCTCGGCGACCCCGACGTCGAAGCTGATCCGGGTCCGGGTCGAGGGCTTCTCGAAGACAAAAGCGATGCTGCGGCCGGTGAGGGTGTCGCCGCCGACACCCTCACGGCGACCCGCTTTCAGCTCGGCCGCGCGGTCGAGCAGCTTGCCGAGCTCGAAGGCGCCGAGCTCTTCGCCGGTGAGGAAATCGCGCTTCAAGCTGCTGATACTACGGGGCGTGGAGCTGACCGCACTGAGCTGGAATCTCTTCCACGGGCGCGACTACCCGCCCGACCCGAAGCTGCGCACCTGGCGCTCGCGGCTGCTGCGCTTCGACCAGCGCAACGAGACCCACGTCCAGGTCAATCGCGACCTCACCGAGGAGTTCGCGACGGTGCTCTCCGAGGCCGAGTGGGACGTGGCGATGCTGCAGGAGGTGCCGCCGCGCTTCGCCGAGCCGCTGGCTCGCGCCTGCCGGGCGGAGGGGCACCGGACGCTTACCTCGCGCAACTCGCTCGGCGCCCTGCGCGGGCTGCTGGCGCGGCAGAACCCCGACCTGATCGCCTCGGGTGAGGGCGGCTCGAACCTGATCCTGGTCCGGGTGCCCGGCAAGCTCGGCGGCATCGCCGAGCGGCGCGAGATCGCGATCCACGAAGGCGAGCCGGAGCAGCGGGCGATGGGCTTCGTCCGCACCGCCTCGGGCGTCTGCGTCGCCAACCTGCACGCGACCAACGACTGGCCGAAGCTCGCCGCGGAGGATGTGGTCAAGGCTGCGCGTGCGGCGCTCGAGTGGGCGGCCGGCGCGCCGCTCGTCTTCGGCGGCGATCTCAACCTCCGCCCTGGCAAGCAGCCACGCATCTTCGAGCGGCTGCGCGACGAGTTCGGGCTGGCGCCACCGACCGCGCCGGACGCGATCGACCACATCCTCTGCCGCGGCCTCGAGGTGCTGGAGCCGCCGCGGGCCTGGCCACCCGAGCAGCGCGAGCTGCCGCTCGACGGACGGGCGCTGCGGCTCTCCGACCACGCTCCGGTGCAGGCACGTTTCCTTGCCGCCGAGCCACACGCCCTGCGGAATTGAGATAGTCGGGTCCAGTCCCACCCAGCGCCCACCGATCGGAGGTCCCCCCAGATGGCCGAGAAAAAAGCCAGCAGCAAAAAATCGAAATCGTCGAAAACGAAAAAACCGGCGAAAGCGAAAGCAAAACCCAAAGCAAAAAAAGCGGCATCGAAAGCGGCGAGCAAATCCAAAGCTTCGAAAAAACCGTCAGCGAAAAAAGCTGCCAAACGCACCACCAAGAAATCGGCGAAAGCGAAAGGCAAAGTCAAAGCGAAAGCTTCGAAAGCGACCAGCGGTCTCGATAAGAGCGTCGCCCAGTTCCGCGAAAGCCTCGAGCAGAGCGTCACCCTCAGCCGCGACCGCATCCAGGACGTCGTCGACGACGCCGTCAAGCGCGGCCGGATGACCCGCAGCGACGCCGAGAAACTGCTCAGCGAGCTGGTCAAAAAAGGCCGTAAACAGACCGACACGCTGCTGAAAGAACTCGAACGGCTCGCCAAACAAGCACGCAAAGCACTGCCATAAAGCGCGGGGACCAGCTAGACCTCGAGATCGACTCGCTCGCCTTCGGCGGGCGGGGAGTTGCCCGCACCGAGGGCTTCGTCGTCTTCGTCGCCGGGGCGCTGCCGGGAGATCTGGTCCGCGCCGAGGTGACGAAGCCGAAGAAGCGCTTCGCCGAGGCGCGGACGGTGGAGGTGGTCCGCGCCGCGGCGGACCGCCTCCCCGACCGCTGCGTCCACGGCGGCGAGCCCTGTCCTGGGGCGCCGTGGCAGGGCCTCCCCTACGAGCGCCAGCTCGCCTACAAGCAGGAACAGGTAGCAGACGCCCTGCAGCGGATCGGCGGCCTCGAGGGCTATGAGCTGGAGGAGATCGTCCCGGCCGTGGAGCAGTGGCGCTACCGCAACAAGCTCGAGTACTCCTTCGGCGAGGACGACGAGGGGGAAGCGACGCTCGGCTTCCACGCCCGCGGCCGCTGGGACCTGATCGTCGACATCGAGGACTGTCACCTCGCCTCCGAGGCGGGGAATCAAGCCCGCAACGAAGTGCGCGATTGGGCGCGGGCCGAGTCGATCCCGGCCTACGACGCCCGGGCGGGGCGCGGCGTGCTGCGCAACCTCGCGGTGCGCGAGGGGCGGCGCTCGGGCCAGATCCAGACCCGCCTGGTGACGACCAAAGCCCGCTTCCCGCGGCCGCCCGTCGACCTGCACACGATCGTCGAGGGCGATGCGGGCAACACCGACGGGCCGACCGGTGTGCTCGGCGAGGAGCGGCTGCGCGAGGAGCTCTGCGGCCTGCAGCTGGAGATGTCCCACGGCGCCTTCTTCCAGACCAACACCGAGATGGCGGAGCGCCTCTACGCGGTCGCCGCCGAGTTCGCCGGGCTCACCGGCAAGGAGCGGGTCTTCGACCTCTTCTGCGGGATCGGCACGATCGGGATGTCGATGGCCGGCCAGGCGGGCGAGGTCTGGGGGCTGGAGATCGTCCCGGAGGCGATTACCGACGCCGAGCGCAACGTCCGCCGCAACAAGATCGAGAACGCCCACTTCATGGCCGCCAACGCCCGCACCGGGGTGCGGCCGCTGGTCGAGAAAGCCGGCAAGCCCGACATCGTCGTCGTCGACCCGCCCCGGGCCGGCCTCTCACAGAAGATCGTCCGCCGGGTGATCGAGTGCGAGGCGGAGAAGATCGTCTACGTCTCCTGCAACCCGACGACGCTGGCGCCCAACGCGGCCCAGCTGGGCGAAGCCGGTTATAGGCTGGCGCGCGTGAGGCCGGTCGACATGTTCCCCCAGACCCCGCACATCGAGTGCGTAGCGCTTTTCGAGCGCCAGGCCGCCCGGCGTGACGCTGCCGGAGAGGCCGCCTGATGGGGCGCGGATTCGGAGTCGCGGCGGGGCTCGACCCGGAGGTGGCGCGGCCGCTGGCTGCGCGCTGCGCCGAGCTGGGCTACGACTCGATGTGGTCGAACGACCACCCGGGGGCGAAAGGCCTGGCGACCCTGGCCGAGTTCGCCGCGGCGGCGCCCGGCGTCGACCTGGGGGTCGCCGTGATCGCCCTCGACCGTACGCCGCCGGAGCAGATCGCCGCCGACATCGAGAAGTTCGGCGTCGACCGCTCCAAGCTCTGGCTCGGCGTCGGGGCGGGCTTCAACAAGAAGCCCTTGACCGCGATGCGCGAGGCCGAGCCCAAGCTCCGCGAGCTGCTGCCGGGAGTGAAACTCGTCCTCGCCGCGATGGGACCGAAGATGTGCGCCCTGGCGGGCAGCTCCTACGACGGCGTCTTCTTCAACTGGATGACCCCGGCCTTCGCCGCCGGCGCCCGCGCCAAGGTCGAGGAGGGCGCCGCCTCCGCCAACCGCGACACCCCCCCGGTCTTCGGCTACGTCCGCACCGCAGTAGGCCCCGACGCCGCCGATCGCCTGGCCAAGGAGGAGTCCTTCTACCGCGACCTCCACAAGGGCTACCGAGACCACTTCGACCGCCTGGGAGAGCCCGAGGGCACCGTGGGCGTAGCCGCCCCCGACGCCGAGGCCGCCCAGCAGGCCCTAGCCGCCTACGGCGCACTCGACACGATCGTCGTCAGAGGCCTGGCCTCGGCGAGAGTCGATCCAATGACCGCCCTCGCCGAGGCCGCAGCTTCCGGCCTTTGACCGATTAGATCTAGAAGTCGAAATCCAGTTTGTCCGGCGTACTGACGACATAAGTCCCTGTCACAGTCGTCATTTCGTGGCATAGAGCTCCGCCGCTGTGGTACACGAAGCGTCCGTTGTAGGTGCCTTCCGCTGTGCTTTTGGTCGCAACACTACCCGCCAACAGCCCGAGCGCAGTTTTCCCGTCAGTAATGTAGCTGCACGTGAGCCCGGTATGGTTCGTGATGGTGATTGTTGTTCCAACTGATGCAGCAAATACGGTTGGCCCACCAAACCACTGGAGATAGAACGTCCCCGTCGCATTGAAGGTCACTGTCTGACCTCCAGTGCAATTGGTGAAGTTCATTTCTTCGACTCCAAGTACTGCTTTCTGGCTCCAGCCGGCCGTATGTGATTCCACGTTGGCTTTAACCGAAAAGTCGCATTTGATTCCCAAATTATCGAACGTGATCGGTTGTTCATTCCGGCTGGCCGCTTCGATCGTCCCTGTATAGGTTGCGCCGCTCGCTGTAACCGTCGTCGCTGACGCGGTGCCAACCGAGGCCATCACCGCGACCACACCGACGCCACATACGATCAATGCCTTGATGTAGTTCATAGCTGCCTCCTCATAGCTGTCCTTAACCTGCTCTGTCCACGAATAGGGAGCCGGGACTCGCCACTTTGAGACTCCCTGTCAGCGGATACGCTTCTTCGCCGCAGAGCGGGCTACCGCCATCGGGGAGGAGTTGGCCTTCGAGGTCGATTGTTGCCGGCGAGCCGCCTGTGATTGCCCCGAGATCGGTGTTTTCGGATTTGAATCGACAGCTGGTTCCAAGGCGTGTCAGTTCAACTGTCGCACCGCTCCACCGTACTGTTCCGTTGTAGCCGCTGGTCGAATTGATTTCCAGTTTGCCTGCTGAAACCGTTGTGGCGTGCCAGCTGTCTGTACAGCCCGATGTCGTCATGCTGGACAAAGGAATTACAGCGTTGCCTTCGTGGCTTTCCACCGTCCCTTCAAAAGCCCATTCACACTGGATGGTCGCGAGTGGATGGTCGATGCCGACGTGCCCCTCGCTTTCGGCTTTGATCGTCGGTGTGGCGGTGGTGCCTGTGGGAGATGTAATCGTGGTCCCGGATCTGTCGACGAACAGGGATTCCGGGCTCGCCACCACCAAACTGCCTGTTATCGGATAGGGCGCTTCATTGGGTGAGCACACAGCGCCGCCGCTATGGAAAGCGAGGTTGGCTGCGATATCGACTGTCGCCGGAGTTCCACCTGTAACGGTTCCGAGATGAGTATTTTCCGCTTTGTACCGGCAAATAATGCCGAAGCGTGTCGCTTCGATTGTTGCGCCACTCCAGGTGACTGTGCCGTCGTAACCACTGGTCCAGGCAAACTCAAGTTTGCCAGGAGTGACAGCTGTCACGTGATAGTTCCATTTTGTGCATGAATTTATCGTGAGCCCGCTAAGTGGAATCACGCTAGGTTTTCCTTCTCCATCGGTTTCCACATTGCCTTCAAGTTTCCACAGACATTCGCCTGCGACGAGCTGGCCGACCTGTCTGAGATCCAGAGTTACGTGACCCTCGCTTTCCAGTTTGATCGTCGGTGTGGCGACCGTGCCTGTTGGCGATGTGAGGTCGGTGGCGGACGCTCCGCTTGAGAAGCCAAACAGAGCAACTACGGTCAGCGCAAAACAGGCAGGTAGAGTTCGCTCCACCGCCTAGCCCTGATCTGCAAACAGCGAGGTAGGGCTGGTCACTTTGAAGCTGCCTGTCAGAGGATGCGCTTCTTCGCCACAGAGAGCGCTGCCGCTATGGAAGGGGAGTGTTCCTTCAATGTGGATTGTCGCCGGCGAGCCGCTTGTCAGGGTTCCGAGATGGGTGTTGGCGGATTTGTAGCGGCAGGTAGTGCCGAGGCGTGTCGTTTCGATTGTCCCGTCGCTCCAAATAACTGTGGCGTCATAGCCGCTGGTTCCGCTGATTTCCAGTTTCCCGGGAGTCACGGTTGTCGCATGCCAGCTATCTGTGCAGGACGATGTCGTCAGACTGGTCAGGGAGACAACGGCGCTTCCGCCGGCGTGGCTTTTCGTTTCACCCTGAAATCCCCACTGGCATTCAAAGGTGGCCAACGGGTGGTCGATACCGACATGACCCTCGCTTTCCGCGTTGATCGTCGGTGTAGCAACCGTGCCTGTCGGGGCTGTCAACGAGGTGGTCGCTTTGTCGACGAAGAACGCGCTGGGGCTCGTCACTTTCAGACTGCCTGTCATCTGTCGCGGAGTTTCCCCGCAGAGGGGGCTTCCGCTCTCGAGCACGAGGCTGCCTTCAAGATCGAGTGTTGCCGGCGTACCGCCTGTGAAAGTGCCGACGTCAAGGTTTTCGGCTATGTAATTGCAGGTAAATCCAGCTCCAACCCATGTCATGATGACTGTCATGCCACGCCAGGTAACTGTGCCATCGTACCCAGTAGTGCCTTCGATTTCCAATTGACCCGGAGACACGGCTGTCATGTGCCACTGGTTTGTGCAAGAGGTGAATGTGAGTGTGGTAAGAGGGATGACGATTGGTTTGCCTTTGCCAAAGCTGGTCGGTGCTCCTGCCACCTGCCATTTGCAGGACGCCGGCTTGGGTTCGGTTCCGAATTTGGTGTCTACCGTGACGTGCCCCTCGCTTTCGAGTTCGAGCGTGGGCGCGAAGACGGTCCCTGTGGGGGATGTAGGGGCTGACGCTGAAGCGAAGGCCGTGAAGGCCAAGCAGAAGGTCGCGGTCAGACTGAGCAGCATGTAGATCTTCGGATTCACAGCGCGCCCCCTTTCTTTCGTCGCGTATGACGTTGTAACAGCCGCCGGCCTATAAGGCAAAAACATTTGAGTATGTTGCGAGGCCCTTTAGGCTTCCTAAGGATCGGGAAGCTAGGATGCGCGCGCCATCGCCGCCGAAGCCCACATCGACCGCCCGCTGGCGCGCACCGTCGGCAGCACGATCTTCATCAGCCGCTGGCTGCAGGCGCCCCTGTATCTGGGGCTGATCGCTGCGCAGGGGGTCTACGTCTGGCGCTTCATGCAGGAGCTCTGGCACCTGGTCTCCGACGTCGGCCACCTCAGCGAGAACGACGTGATGCTGCTGGTCCTCGGCTTGGTCGACGTGGTGATGATCGCCAACCTCCTGATCATGGTGATCATCGGCGGCTACGAGACCTTCGTCTCCCGCATCAACCTCAAGAACCACCCCGACCAGCCGGAGTGGCTCTCCCACGTCAACGCCAACGTGCTGAAGGTGAAGCTGGCGATGGCGATCGTCGGCATCTCCTCGATCCACCTCCTGCAGACCTTCATCAATGCCAGCCAGGTCTCCTCCGAGACGATGCTCTGGCAGACGGTGATCCACCTCACCTTCGTCATCTCCGCGGTAGCCCTCGCACTGATCGACCGCTACCTCTCGCCGAAAGGCCACGGCGAGAGGTTTGCCGAGCCGAACGGACGCGATCCCGACGGCAAGCCAGAGGCGAAGATCGCAGCCTGAGTCGCCGGCTAGAGGCAGTGCTCCACGAATTCGACCTCGGGCAACTTCCCGGCCCGGAAGGCCGTGACCCGGGAGCCGTCGGTTTCGAAAACGATCCGGTAGGGGGAAAGCGCCGGGTCCGGAGAGCGCACGATCAGGTAATGCCCACCGGGATCGTAGAAGTGCGGGCTGACCCGCACATAGGGCTTGTAGAGGGATTTCACCTGCTCCTCGGTGCTGCCGACACCCACGCCCGCCGCAGTTTTGTAGCCCCGTTCGAAGACATCGACCCGGGCAACCGTCCCGTTCGTCAGCAGGTCTTCGCCAGGCCTGGAGACGAACATCAAGGAGACACCCGGCAGGTAGTCGTCCTCACTCGCCTCACCCATCCCCGGGCTCGGGACGAGTTCGGCGCAGATCTCCTGCGTGAACGTGGGAACGAAGTGCAAGCCGGTGGCGGCGTCGACATCCGATCGGGTCATCCCCACCTTCACCGGTTCGATCCCGTCGAACACGACCGGACCGGGCAGTTTCAGCGCGGGACGGGGCCGAGGCAGCTGCGCGGAGCGCCTCTCCGAAAACGAGACCGTGGCCTCGTCGGAAAGCGACCCGATCGACGCCCAGGCCTTCTCGAGCAGGACCGGCAAGCCGATGACGGCCCCGGCCGCGCCCTTGCTGCAGGCGACCACGCCGTCGAGCAGCAGCTTCTTCAAGGATGCCTTGCTACTGAGATCCAGGGTCCGGGCCGCTTCGGCGACATTATGAGCGCACTGCGCGTACGCCGTGCCCGGATTTGGCGCCACCGATAGCAGCAGGTCAAACACGAACACCGAGTCGGTGGCGTCGAACACGATCTCCTCCGGGACCGAATCGAAGGCGAGCGTGACGTAACCATCTCCCGGTACCAGCAGCCACGGTGCCCCGTATTGGAGGCTGTTTACCGCCCCCCAGGCGTGCTCGGCGATGGTCCTGTTCCCGGTCTCCACCACCCGCACCCCGTCGAGGACCGGAAATTCGAGACCGATCGGGCGATTGTTGAAGATCGTCACTCCCGGCTCTCCATCGACCTCGTGGGCACACGCGTAAAGCAGGGGATCGTCCGGCTTGCTGGAACCGACCTCGAGACTCGAACCCATCCGCGCCATCGACTTCATCCGAGCAATCGAGCTCCTGCAGTTGCCATTCGGAGAGGCGGGTAGCCCGCACCGCATATGAGCCTTCGTCGATCTCGCCCCGCACCCAACTCCAGCCTTCGTCCTCCGACTCCCTATGGGCGACGCGGAGCAGATCCGGTTCCCAGCTCTCGGCGTTCGGGCTCGAGAACCTCAACGTCACCGGCTGGCGCAACGCCCGCGATGCGGTGACCCGATACACGGGCGACAGTGGCTCGGCGACCCCGGCGACTCCCGCCTCAGCGGTCACCCCCTGCCGCACCTCGATGCCCTGTGCGGGCTCTACTTCGAGAACCGTGCCCTCGTCCTCGCTGCCGCAAGCCGAGAAGACGAGAGCGGCGGCGAGCAGAAGCCCACCAAGGACCGGGAACACAAGCCTCATCGGGGGTAGACGCTAGTACGGCGGCAGGTCGTCGTACCAGTCGCCGAGCTGCTTGAAGGCTCGCCAGAAGCGCTGCTTGGCGCCCTCTTCGTCGAGCGATTCGTCGATGTCCGGAACGTAGAGGGCGTCGATGGTGGGGGTGAAGGCCTGGATCTCTCCCTCGCGCCCCTCGATCGGCCGCGAGAGCGGGACGCTGAGCCCGTTGAGGACGCGCAGCGCCGGTTCGCCCATCACGACGACGATCTTCGGCTGGACGATCGCCAGCTCCTCGACCAGGCGCGCCGACGCACTCGCCGGCGGCGAGGTCGGGCTCCGGGATCGGGCATTTGACGCAGAGGGTGCCGTAGACGACGAGCGGATCGATGCCGAGCCGCTTGAAGCTTTTCATCAGCGCGTTGCCGGAGCGGCCGTAGAAGGCGACCCCCTCCTCGATCTCCGAGGCCATCGGCGCGTGCTTGAGCATGAAGATGTCGGCCTGCGGGTGGCCCGAGCCGAGCACCGGCATCAGCTTGCCCCGCGGGCAGTGCTGGCACTCCTGGACCTCGCGGCTCATCTGGTTGAGCTCGCGGATCGCCCGCTCCAGGTACTTCTCGCGTATCTCGTCGTCGATGCTGCGCATCCCGGCGCTTCTTTGACGAGGCGGGCGCGGCTCCTTTGCGACGACCCGCCTGCATCAGGACTTGCTCGCCCGACGCCCTTCTTCGCGCCGCCGCGGCCGCCCGCCGCGGACCGGTTTCGCGTCCGGCACCCGCCGTTTCGGCGCCTTCGGCCGCCCGGTCGTCTGCAGGAACTTGAGGGTCTGGACGTAGACGAGGTTCTTGTGCTTGCGGGTGATGTCGGCGTCTCGCATCGCCTCGAGGAACTCGGCCGGCCCGTCGAAGTCGTGGATCCGCTGCCGCACGCTGCCCAGACCCTGGGCGACGTGGCTGTCGGACCCGGCCGCCGGCACGATCCGATACTTGCGGGCGAACCGCACCGCCTCCTCGTTGAACGAGGTCAGCGCCACCCGCGGGTTGAAGACCTCGAGCAGGTCGATCTCCTCGACGATGTCCAGCAGGTGCTCGTAGTCGGGCACCGAGTGGAAGCGGTCGAAGGGGTGCGGGACGTAGACCAGCCCGCCCTGGCGGCGGATCTCGGCGATCGTTTCCGCCATCGTCAGCCCCTTGGGGATCTTCTCCTCGAGGAAGAGGCCGATCACCTCGCCCTGCTCGGCGGTCTTCACCTCCTCGGCGACGATCACCTTGATGTCGTCCATCCCCTCGGCGATCTCGCGCGCCTCCAGCGCCCCGGAGACCTCGTTGTGGTCGGTGATCGCGATCGCCCCCAGACCGCGGTCGCGGGCGGTCTGCAGCAGCACCTCGACCGGGGTCGCGCAGTCGCCGGAGTGGTCGGTGTGCATGTGCAGGTCGACCTCGATCAGCGGCCGGGAAGAGATCCGCTCGCGCACCTCCGGGTTGCCGGTCGGGTCGTGGCGGCGCGCCAGCAGGCGCCGGTAGATCGCTTCCAGTTCGTCGGCGACCCGTCCCCAGTCGGCATCGCCCTCCGCCGCGGCCGCCTCGGCCCCCACCAGCTCGTAGCTGGCCGGGAAGAAGCGCTCCAGCAGCTCCGCCGTCTCCGGCCGGGTCACCGTGCGGGCGTCGATCCGGCCGAAGAAGATCTCGACCAGCGGCCGCGCCACCTGGGTCGTCAGCACCCGCTCCTGCGGCGCGTGGAAGGTGGCGACGTTGAGCGAGTAGGAGTGGCGCAGCGCCGCCGAGGGGGCGCTCGGCGCGAACGGGTCGTGGACGTGGACGATGTCCAGGTCCCGCCCTTTCAGCATCCGTTTGACCGGGTCCCCGGTCGTGACCCGCAGCACCTCGTGGCCGCGCCGCTCGAGCTCGTCGGAGACGGCGGTCGCGAACCGCGCCGCCGGGTTCGCCCCGCCGCGGCGGACCGGGAAGGCCTGGGCGATCGAGAGCGGGTTCCGGAGGCCACGGGAGCAGAATAAGAGCCCGCCGGAGCGGGCTCTTACAAGACTGCGCTAGTTGCGGACGCCTAGGCCGATGCCGAGCTCGGCGTCTCCGCCGGGGACCCCGGCAGCGCCTTGCCGCGCTCGTTCTCGACGATGAACTGCTCCGTGTGTTCACGGGCCTCGTCGTCGGGACGCTGGGTGTGCGGGCTCTTCATCAGGTAGCTGGAGGGACCGTCGAGCTGGCCGGCGATGCCGTTGTTGAGCGCCAGCTTGATCAGCCGCACCGCGTCGATCACGACGCCGGCGGAGTTCGGCGAGTCCCAGACCTCGAGCTTCAGCTCGGCGGTCAGCGGCACGTCGCCGAAGGCGTTGCCCTCGAGCCGGATGTGCGCCCACTTGCGGTCGGTCAGCCACGGCACGTAGTCGGAGGGGCCGACGTGGACGTTCTCGTCGGGCAGGTCGTGCCCCATGATCGAGGTGACGGCGTTGGTCTTCGAGATCTTCTTCGAGTCCAGCCGCTCGCGCTCGAGCATGTTGTAGAAGTCCATGTTGCCGCCGACGTTGAGCTGGCTGGTCCGCTCCAGCCGCACGCCGCGGTCATGGAAGAGGCGCGCCAGCGCCCGGTGGACGATCGTCGCCCCGACCTGGCTCTTGATGTCGTCGCCGATGATCGGCAGCCCGGCCTCCTCGAAGCGCTTGTCCCAGTAGTCCTCGCGGGCGATGAAGACCGGCAGGCAGTTGACGAAGCCGACGCCGGCGGCGAGCGCCTGCTCGACGTACCACTTGGTCGCCTCCTCGGAGCCGACCGGCAGGTAGCAGACCAGCACGTCGGCCTTGGTCTCCTTGAGGATGCCGACCACGTCCGCGGTTTCGCCCGGGGCTTTGGTGATCTTCTCTTTCAGGTACTTGCCGAGGCCGTCGTGGGTCATGCCGCGCTGGACCTCGACCCCGAGGTTCGGCACGTCGGCGAACTTGATCGTGTCGTTCTGCCCCGACCAGATCGCCTCGGAGAGGTCTTTGCCGACCTTCTCGGCGTCGATGTCGAAGGCGGCGACGAACTCGACGTCGCGGACGTGGTAGCCGCCGAGTTCGACGTGCATCAGGCCCGGCACTTCGTCGGCCGGGTCGGCGTCCTTGTAGTACTGGATGCCCTGGATGAAGCTGTTGGCGCAGTTGCCGACGCCGACGATCGCGACGCGGACTTTCTCGTCCGTGCGGCCGACGCCGTTGGCGTGGCCGTTTGCTCCGTTCTCTCACTCATGAAATTCGAAGTCCTCCTGGGATTGCGCTGGGTGGCTGAACACACCCGGCGGCTTCGCTGGTTACAGCGTCCCCAGCGCCGCCACCGTCGTCCTCGACGCCGGGAACCTCGCCGGATAGCTCGTTTCGCACATGCCATACCCGCTGGAAAGTCGTGAATATCGTCAAGGCGGCGATCACGTAGACCGCCGGGGCCAGCAGTTCGAAATCGCCGATGCCGGCGCCCTTGGCGAAGATCAAGCCGATCGAAAGTATCACCACGCGGACCGGGCGAGTGGCCAAACCGACCTTGCATTCGACCCCCAGCGCCTCGGCGCGGGCGCGCGTGTAGGAGACCATCAGCGAGCCGAGCACGGCGACCACGCACATCGCGGCGGCGAAATCTTCGCCCTGGGCGGCGAAGTAGCCGGCGACGGCGGCGAGCACGATCCCCTCCTCGATCCGGTCCAGGGTCGAGTCGAGGAAGGCGCCGAAGAGGGTCCCCTTGCCCGACATCCGCGAGTAGCGGCCGTCGAGCGTGTCCATCACCGAGCCGAGGACGAAGGCGACGCCGGCGAGGAAGAAGAGCCGCTGGGTGACGAGGGCGGCGGCGATCAGGTTGCCGACCAGGCCCGACCATCGAGATCGCGTTCGGGGTCAGGCGCGACTCGATCAGCCGGTCGCGCGCGTAGGCGCGCAGCTCCTGCCCGTTGCGGGCGCTGGCGCGGCCTTGCGTGCCGCCGGGGCCCGGGCGCCGAGGATGCCATCGCTGGTGAGGCTAGTCGTGACGCCTCGGGCCTCTTGCGGGCCGCGGCGAGCCGCGGGCCGCGGCGCCGGACAGGCCCAGGCCTCGGGCCGGGCGCGGGCGAGCTGCCACTGGCGATCCGCGCGGCGGCCAGCGCGACCATCCAGCCGAGCGCGGCAGTCGACCCAGTAGTGGTTGGCGGTGACGATCATCACCCAGGCGACCAGCAGCGGCCAGAAGGCCCAGCAGGCTTTCGACCACCAGTGGCGGCAGACCATGACGCCGGTGGCGCCGATCATCATCGCGAAGGCGCAGTGCATGCTCGGCACCGCCGCGTAGGGGTTGATGAAGATCTTCGCGATCGACGAGTCGTGGCCGACGTCGGAGAATTCGTTGAGCGTGTCGACGAAGCCGTACTCGGGGAACATCCGCGGCGGCGCGGTCGGGTAGAGCGATGTAGCCGATCAGCGCCAGGCCCATCGAGACGACGAACATGTTGCGGACGAAGTAATAGGACTCGTTGCGGAAGAGGTAGAGCCAGACCAGGAAGCCGAGCGCGATCGAGAACTGGGCGTTCAGGTAGATCTGGTTGGCGATGTCGATCATCCCCTGCGCCGGCAGGAAGAACGCCTGCAGGCCGGGCTCGAAGAAGGTGTGGGTCGAGCGCTCGAAGTCGATCACCTGCTGGCCGTGGGCGATCGCGATCGGCCTCTGGCCGTCGGCGATCCCGCGGCACGAACGTGTAGGCGAGGTCGACGCCGACGAGGATCGCGACCTGGCGCCCGAGGTCTCCCCAGCCCTTGGGGAGCCTCGCGGTAATTGCGGCGAAGGCACGAGACACGAACTGGCAATTGTAACCCGGCCGTTAACGGCCGCGAAGCGGGGCGACGAGGGTCCCGCCGGTGAGCTGGAAACGGCCTGACAGGCGACGGGTGCGGGCGATCCGCGAACGGCTGCGGGAGATGTACGGGGTGCCGAGGCAAGAGCCGCACGGGCACCCGGTCGGCGAGCTGGTGCAAGACGGTCCTCTCCCAGCACACCAACGACCGCAACCGCGACGTCGCCTACGCGGCGCTGCTGGAGCGCTTCCCCAGCTGGGAGGAAGTGCGCGACGCGCCGGTCGACGAGCTCGAGGAGGCGATCCGGCCCGGCGGCCTAGCGCAGCAGAAGGCGCCGCGGATCCAGGCGATCCTCGAGCAGCTCGGCGACCCGCCCGAACTCGACTGGACCGAGACCGCGCCGCGCGAGGAGTCGCTCGAGTTCCTGCTCTCGCTGCCCGGCGTCGGCCGCAAAACCGCCGCCTGCGTGCTGATCTTCACCTGGGGGATCCCGGAGATCCCGGTCGACGTCCACGTCCACCGGGTCGGCGGCCGGCTCGGCCTCTTCCCGGCCAAGGCCTCGCTTCGAGCAGGCCCACGACGAGATGCTGGCGATCGTGCCGCCCGAGGACGCCTACGAGCTCCACATGAACCTGATCCGGCACGGCCGCGACGTCTGCCGTCCGAAACCGCGCTGCGGGGAGTGCGCGCTGCGGCGGATGTGCCCCTGGTACCGCGCCAGCCAGCGGCGCAGCCGCGCCGCGCCGGGCGCCAGTAGTATCCGCGCCGCCTAATGAGCAAGCGCACCTTCATCTGGTTCGGCCTCTTGATCGTCGTCCTCGCGGTCGTCATCCCCTGGCGATCTTCCGCTCCAAGGGCGACGGCGACGACCGGCGACCTGAAGGTCCCGCCAACCTGAAGACGGCCAGTCCCTGTTCGACACCAACTGCGGCACCTGCCACACGCTCTACGCGGCCGGCACCGACGGCAACTACGGCGCCGAACCTCGACGAACTGCTCGCCCCAGCGGGCCCGCCGGAAGGCGACACCGCCGAGGAAACGATCAAGGCGACCGAAGGCCGCGTCCTCAACGCGATCGAAAACGGCGTCGACGGCTCGACCACGCCGGGCCGGATGCCGGGCGGCATCCTCAACGAAGAGCAGGCCAAAGAAGTCTCCGAATTCGTCGCCGCGCACCGCCGGCGAGGGCTGAGGGCACGGAAAAGGGGGGCGGTTGCCCGCCCCCCTCTGGTTGCGTGAAGCGCGTCTCTATTCGTCGAACCGCAGGGCGCTGAAGAGCCCGGCGTGGTCGGAGTCCCAGAACCCGTTGACGGGCTGGATCCCGCTCACCTCCGAGTCCTTCAGGGTCACCTCTTCGGGATCGCGGGTCATGATGTGGTCGACCTGGTGGTCGAAGTCGGCTTCGCTGCCGCCTTTGCCGACTGCCAGCAGGCTGGAGTTGATGCAGCAGCTGAGCGGATCGTCGGTGCTGCGCTCGACCATCCCCGCGGCCAGCAGCGTTTCGTACGCGAGCCGATCGGCACCTTCCACCGTGTCGTCGTCGGAGTTGAGATCGCCGAGCAGGACGACGGGTAGATCGCTCGTCGCCGGCCCGGTCGGAGCCACCAGCTCGGCCGCCTGTGCTTGGCGGACCAGCGGCTGGAAGGCCTCCAGGTGGGTGTTGACGAAGCGGAACCAGCCGCTGCCACGCACCCTGGCGTCGGTTGCCGTCCAGCCGCGTTTGACCGTCACCGGGACACCGGCCACCGGCAC
This sequence comes from uncultured Actinomycetes bacterium, assembly GCA_963850735.1. Lineage (GTDB taxonomy): Bacteria > Actinomycetota > Thermoleophilia > Solirubrobacterales > 70-9 > VAYN01. The sequence goes on along the minus strand of CAWKMK010000004.1, from coordinate 365,812 downwards.
CACCAGGTTGGTGGTGAAGTTGGCCGACTGCGGGTTTTTGGTGTCGACTCCGGCACCGCGGCGGGCGAGGATCACGTCCCGCATCGTCAGCCGGCCGTTGATCTCGGCGTTGGCGATCGCCGGATTCGGGCCGTCGCCCGCGACGCCGTTCTCGTCCGCCGGCGCCTCGAGGTCGAACTCGTTCTGGACGACGACGACTTCGTAGCGGTCGGGTCCGCGGTTGAGCTCGGTCAGCAGTTCCTGCAGGTAGTCGTAGCGGACCGTGGTCGCGGTCGGGCCCGGGTCAGGACCGTCAGGTTGGGCGGCGCGGTGCGCCACAGCGCCACCTCCTGCAGCCCGACCAGGTCCGGCTTGGCCTTGAGGATCTCTCTGGCGAGGCCCTTGGCCCGCACCGGGAAGTTGTTGGCGGTCACTTCGCGCAGGATCTGGCCGTTGGCGGCGACGAAGTCCGGCAGCGTCGGCGCCAGGATCGCCGGCGTCAGATCGGCTCCCAGGTAGAGGTTGCGAGTCATCACGTTCGCGACATGGCCTTTGCCGTGGTCGCCGTGACCGGCGTGGCCTTGCCGTGGTGGCCGTGACCTTTGCCGTGCGCCGAGCGCGGCGACCGGCAACAGCAGGGCGAGGATCAGTAGCGGCTGCGAGCGCCGGTGCGAGCGACCGGCGATTCGGTGGGTAACTCAAGTCTTTCCTCCTCTTCGCGATCCGCATCGGATCGGTTTCGAGGCGCCTCCGAACCGGGAGCGCCACCCCTCGGGCTACCCGGACCCCCATTGCTCGAACAACTATAAGCGGATGGCTTGAGCCGCCGCTCATGATCTGCCATACTGCCACTTAGATTTTTAGAGCTTGAATAACGAAACCCCTGGAGGTACGCAGAAAGTGGCAAAGACGATCGGAATCGACCTCGGCACGACCAACTCCTGCGTCGCGGTGATGGAGGGCGGCGAGCCCACCGTTCTGGAGAACGCCGAGGGCGGGCGCACGACCCCGTCGGTCGTCGCGTTCACCGAGAGCGGCGAGCGCCTGGTCGGCACCGTCGCCAAACGCCAGGCGGTGATGAACCCGGAGAACACGATCTTCTCGATCAAGCGCTTCATGGGCCGCAAGGAGTCGGAAGTCAAAGAGGAGGAGACGATCGTCCCCTACACGGTCGTCGCCGGCCCCAACGGCGACGTCCGGGTCGACGCGCGCGGCAAGCAGTACAGCCCGCCGGAGATCAGCGCGATGATCCTGCAGAAGCTGAAGGCGGACGCCGAAGCGAAGCTCGGCGAGACCGTCGACAGCGCCGTGATCACCGTCCCCGCCTACTTCAACGACGACCAGCGGCAGGCGACCAAGGACGCCGGCAAGATCGCCGGCCTCGAGGTCAAGCGGATCATCAACGAGCCGACCGCCGCCTCGCTCGCCTACGGCCTCGACAAAGAGGAGGCCGACCACTCGATCCTCGTCTTCGACCTCGGCGGCGGCACCTTCGACGTCTCGGTGCTGGAAATCGGCGACGGCGTCTTCGAGGTGAAGGCGACCGCCGGCGACAACCACCTCGGCGGCGACAACTGGGACAAAGCGATCGTCGAGTGGCTGGTCGCGGAGTTCAAGCGCGACCAGGGCGTCGACCTCTCCCAGGACAAGAACTCGCTGCAGCGCCTCTACGAGGCGGCGGAGAAGGCGAAGATCGAGCTCTCCTCGACCCAGGAGACGCAGATCAACCTGCCCTTCATCACCGCGGTCGAGGGGCAGCCGAAGCACCTCGACCTGAAGCTGACCCGCTCGAAGCTGAACGAGCTGACCGGCGACCTGCTCGACCGCGTGGTCGGGCCGGTGAAACAGGCGCTGAAAGACGCCGACACCGAGGTCGACCACGTCGTCCTCGTCGGCGGCATGACCCGCATGCCCGCGGTCCGCGAGAAGGTCAAGGAGCTGACCGGCAAGGACCCGCACCAGGGCGTCAACCCGGACGAGGTCGTCGCCGTCGGCGCCGGCATCCAGGCCGGCGTGCTGGCCGGGGACGTCAAGGACGTGCTGCTGCTCGACGTCACCCCGCTGACCCTCGGGATCGAGACCAAAGGCGGCGTGATGACGAAGCTGATCGAGCGCAACACGACGATCCCGACCAAGAAGTCGGAGGTCTTCTCGACCGCCGACGACAACCAGCCCTCGGTCGAGATCCACGTGCTGCAGGGCGAGCGCGAGATGGCCAGCGGCAACAAGAGCCTGGGCAAATTCCAGCTCACCGGGATCCCGCCGGCGCCGCGCGGCATGCCGCAGATCGAGGTCACCTTCGACATCGACGCCAACGGCATCATCAACGTCAGCGCCGAAGACAAAGGCACCGGCAAAGAGCAGAAGATCGAGATCAAATCCGGCTCCGGCCTCTCCGACGAGGAAATCCAGAGCATGGTCTCCGACGCCGAGGCGCACGCCGACGAGGACCGCCAGCAGCGCGAGCTGGCGGAGTCGCGGAACCTCGCCGAGAACGCCGCCTACCAGGCGGAGAAAGCGCTCGACGAGGCCGGCGACAAAGTCGACGAGGCGACCAAGGACGAGGCGCGGGCTGCGGCCAAAGCGGTGCGGGACTCGGTTGAGGCTGGCTCCAAAGAGGAGATCGACTCCAAGCTGGAGGCTTTGAACTCGGCGATGACCAAAGTGTCGGAGCAGCTCTATGCGGCGGCTTCGGCTGAGCAGGCTCCGGCTGACGGGGCTTCCGAGGGCGGACCTTCCTCTGATGAGGAGGAGGTCGTCGATGCTGAGGTGGTCGATGAGGACGGCAAATGAGCGCTCCTCAGGACGAACTAAGGGACGAGGGCGCTCGGCCCGCGGGTCCTGCCGCGGCAGGGGACCCACCCCCCCTGCACAGCAGGCGGGGGTCCCCCCTACCGCGTCACCCACGGGAGATGCCTCGGCTCAGGACGTCGAGGCTGACTTCGAGGCGCTGCTGGCTGATGCTCAGAAGGAGAGAGACGAGTACCTCGAACTGGCTCGCAGGACCAAGGCTGACTTCGAGAACTATCCGGAAGCGGGTTGCTGCTGATCTTCAGGCCGCGCAGGCTCGTGGGAAGGCTCGGTTGGCTCGGGAAGTGATCGATGCTGTGGACAATCTGGAGCGGGCTCTGGAGGCTGCTGGGGAGGGCGAGAGCCTTGCGGCTGGGGTCGAGATGGTGCTTGGCGGGCTGCGGGAGACGCTTGCGCGGAACGGGGTCGAGGCTGTCGATCCCGAAGGGGGAGAAGTTCGATCCCAACCGGCATGAGGCGCTTTCGACGCAGCCGGTCGAGGGGGCCGAGAGCGGGACCGTTGTCGAGGTTCTGCAGAAGGGCTACGTGCTGGGCGACCAGTTGGTGCGGCCGGCGCGAGTCGTGGTGAGCAGCTAGGAGGACGAGTGGCGGACGAGCTCTACAAGACGCTCGGCGTCTCGAAGAAGGCGACCGACGAGGAGATCAAGAAGGCGTACCGGAAACTGGCCCGGAAATACCACCCTGACCGCAACCCGGACGACGCCGCGGCGGAGGAGAAGTTCAAGGAAGTCTCCGCCGCCTACGACGTCCTCGGCGATCCCGAGAAGCGCAAGGAGTACGACGAGGGCGGCGTCTTCGCCGGCTTCGGCGAGGGCGGCGCAGGCGCCGTTCGGCACCGGCCCGGGCGGCTTCGGCGGCTTCGACTTCGGCGACATCCTCGGCGGCGTTTTCAACCGCGGCGGCGGGGCGGCCCCAGCCGCAGCAGGTGCGCGGCCGCGACCTCGAGACCGAAGTGCAGCTGAGCTTCGACCAGGCGATCAAGGGCTCCCAGATCAGCGTCACCGTGCCGAAGGCGAGCCGCTGCCCCACCTGCCACGGCAGCGGCGCCAAACCCGGCACCTCGCCGATCACCTGCCCGCGCTGCGAAGGCCGCGGCGTCGAGTCGCAGGGCCAGGGCTTCTTCTCGATCAGCCAGCCCTGCTCGCAGTGCGGCGGCGCCGGCCAGATCATCGAAGACCCCTGCCCCACCTGCGGCGGCTCCGGCGTCACCCAGCAGACCAAGCGCTACAAAGTCAACATCCCGGCCGGGGTCAAGAACGGCACCCGGATCCGGCTCGCCGGCAAGGGCGAGGACGGGCCGCGCGGCGGCCCTCCCGGCGACCTCTACGTCACCACCCGGGTCGCCTCCTCGCCGGTCTTCGAGCGGCGCGACGACGGCAACCTCGAGGTGACGGTGCCGATCTCGGTCGTCGAGGCGCTGCGCGGCGGCACGATCGAGGTCCCGACCCTGAACGGCACGAAGAAGATCAAGGTCGCGCCCGGGACCAAGCACGGGACGATCCAAAGACTGCGCGGCGAGGGCCCGCCGAAGCCGAAAGGCTCGGGCCGCGGCGACATCCGCTACCGCCTCGAGATCGCGATCCCCGCCGAGCTGAGCGAGGAGCAGAGCGAGGCGGTCGAGAAGCTCGCCGAGGCCCTCAACGGGTCCGACCCGCGCGCCGAGCTGTTGCGGAAGGCGGGCCAGTGATGGCCACCTACCGCCGGCGGGTGAAAGCGACCTTCGACGAGGAGCAGGGCGTGTTCATGATCTCGGTCGCCGCCGAGCTGGCCGAGATGCACCCGCAGACGCTGCGGATGTACGAGCAGCGGGGACTGATCGCGCCGAAGCGCTCGCCGAAAAACACCCGCCTCTACTCCCAGCGCGACGTCGAGCGGCTGCGGCGGATCCAGCAGATGACCGCCGAAGGGCTGAACCTGGCCGGGGTGGAAACGGTGCTGGCGCTGGAAGCGCGGGTGCAGAAGCTGCACGCCGAAAACGAACGGCTGCGCAAACGGCTGGGCGAACTGGAAACGAAGAGAAAGGGAAGGGCTGATGCAGGCAGATCGATTCACGGTCAAATCGCAGGAAGCGGTGGCGGCGGCGCAGGAGCTGGCGCGGACCCGGCGCAATCCCGAGATCGCCCCAGCCCACCTGCTCGTCTCCCTGCTCGAACAGGAGGACGGCCTCGTCGTCCCGATCCTGCAGAAGCTCGGCGCCGACACCGCGGCGATCGCCGCCCGCGCCAACGAGGCGGTGGCGGCGCTACCGAAGCTGAGCGGCGAGGGCGAAGAGCCACGGATGTCCTCGAACCTGGCCGCGGTCCTGCGCAAGGCGGAGACCGAGATGGCTGCGATGCGCGACGAGTACATCTCCACCGAGCACCTTCTGCTCGGCCTGACCGACTATCCCGTCGCCGAGATCCTGCCCGAGCGCGACTCGCTGGAGAAGGCGATCGGCGAGGTACGCGGTCCGCACCGCGTCACCTCCCCCAACCCGGAGGAGACCTTCCAGGCGCTGGAAAAATTCGGCCGCGACCTGACCGCCGAGGCGGAGAGCGGCAAGCTCGACCCGGTGATCGGGCGCGACGAGGAGATCCGCCGCGTGATCCAGGTCCTCTCCCGCCGGACCAAGAACAACCCGGTGCTGATCGGCGACCCCGGCGTCGGCAAGACGGCGATCGTCGAGGGGCTGGCGCAGCGGATCGTCGCCGGTGACGTGCCGGAGAGTCTGCGCGACCGGAAGGTGATCGCGCTCGACATCGGCTCGCTGCTGGCCGGCTCCAAATACCGCGGCGAGTTCGAGGAGCGGCTGAAAGCGGTGCTCTCCGAGGTGCAGCAGGCCGAGGGTCAGATCGTCCTCTTCCTCGACGAGCTTCACACGATCGTCGGCGCCGGCGCCGCCGAAGGGGCGGTCGACGCCGCCAACCTGCTGAAGCCGATGCTGGCTCGCGGCGAGCTGCGCGCGGTCGGCGCCACCACCCTCGACGAGTACCGCAAGCACATCGAGAAAGACGCGGCGCTGGAGCGGCGCTTCCAGCCGGTGCTGGTCGGCGAGCCCGACATCAACGACACGATCGCGATTCTCCGCGGGTTGAAGCCCCGCTATGAGCAACACCACGACGTCCGCATCACCGACTCGGCGATCGTCGCTGCCGCCACCCTCTCGGAGCGCTACATCGCCGACCGCTTCCTCCCCGACAAGGCGATCGACCTGATCGACGAGGCGGCCTCGCGGCTGAAGATCGAGATCGACTCGGTGCCGACCGAGATCGACGAGGTCGAGCGGCGGATCCAGCAGCTGGAGATCGAGCGCGAGGCGCTGAAGAAGGAGACCGACGAAGCCTCGAAGGCGCGCCGCGGGGCGCTCGAGGAGGACCTCGCCAACCTGCGCGAGGAGGCCGCCGAGCTACGCACCCGCTGGCAAAACGAGAAAGAGCCGATCGAGGTGCTGAAGAAAACGCGCGCCCGGCTCGAGGAAGTCAACCACGAAGTCGAGCGGGCCGAACGCGAGACCGATCTCGAACGCGCGGCCGAACTGAAATTCGGCGAGCTGCCCGAGCTGGAAAAGCAGACCGCCGCACAGGAAGCGCGCCTGGAGGAGCTGCACGCCGGCGGCGGCACGATGCTCGCCGACGAGGTGACCGAGGAGGACGTCGCCGAGGTCGTCGCCAAATGGACCGGGATCCCGGTCAGCCGGCTGATGGAGGGCGAGGTCGAGAAGCTGATCCAGATGGAGGAGCGGCTGCACGACCGGGTGATCGGCCAGGACGAGGCGATCGCCGCGGTCTCCAACGCGCTGCGGCGCTCGCGCGCCGGGCTCTCGGACCCGAACCGGCCGATCGGCAGCTTCCTCTTCCTCGGCCCGACCGGGGTTGGCAAGACCGAGCTGGCGAAGGCGCTGGCGGAGTTCATGTTCGACTCCGAGCAGGCAATCGTCCGCCTCGACATGTCCGAGTACATGGAGAAGCACACCGTGGCGCGGCTGATCGGCGCGCCCCCCGGCTACGTCGGCTACGAGGAGGGCGGTCAGCTGACCGAGGCGGTGCGACGCCGGCCCTACGCGGTGGTGCTGCTCGACGAGATCGAGAAGGCCCACCCCGACGTCTTCAACACCCTGCTGCAGATCATGGACGACGGGCGCCTGACCGACGGCCAGGGCCGCACCGTCAGCTTCACCAACACGGTCCTGATCATGACCTCCAACGTCGGCTCCGACCGGATCGTCGGCGAGGCGGTCGACGAGAAAATCCGCGAGGGGATCGAAGAGGTGCTGGCGGCGACCTTCAAGCCCGAGTTCCTCAACCGGATCGACGACACGGTGATCTTCCACCGGCTCTCGAAGGCGGACATCGGCCGGATCGTCGAGCTGCAGGTCAACCAGCTGGTCGGCCGCGTGCGCGAGAAAGGGATCGAGATCGAGCTCACCGACGAGGCCCGCACCCTGCTCGGCAACCTCGGCTACGACCCCACCTATGGGGCGCGGCCGCTGAAGCGGGTGATCCAGAAGCAGCTGGTCGACAAGCTGGCCCTGAAGCTCCTCGAGGGCGAGTTCGGCGAAGGCGATCGGGTCAGGGTCGACGCCCGCGAGGGAGAGATCGCCTTCGAGCGGGTCGAGGCCGCTGCGACGGCCGTCTAGCAGGGCTCATTTTCCCGTCGCTAGCTGCCGAAACAAGAAGTCGTAAAGGTGCTCTTTAATTTGCCTGCCACCCTAGGCGTGGGAGAGCAGCGGCCGAGATAGATGAACGACGACCAGACCCCGATCAACGCGCGCCTGAAGCAGCGCACGCCGGAGGCCCTCGAGGACCTCTCGTTGGCGGTGCGCGATCGCGTCGTCTGGCCGCTCGAAGATCGCTTCCGCAGTCTCAGTCGCGAGGGGCGCGCGATCGTCGCCGGCGGCGCCGTGGTCGCGGCGCTGGCGCTGGCGATCGGCGGCTACTCGCTGGTCTCTTCCGGGGGCGAGGAATCGGCGCCTGCCTCGCAGGTCGTGGCGACCGCCCCGGCTCCCGCGCCCGCCACCCCGAAAGCGAAGCCGAAGCCCGAGCCGGATCCAACCCTGCAGGGAGCCACCCCGGTCTTCAAGGCCCCGGCCAAGCAGGAGTCCTCGAAGGTCTCCAGCTCCGCGCCGATCGAAGAAGCTCCCGCCGCGAACGCGAGCCGAACCGGCAACGCTTCCACCGACGCGATCTCCTCCCAGCCCACCGCGCCGGGCGCAACCTCTTCCAGCGCCGCCGACACGAGCGTCGACGGCCCGCCGGCCGGCCCGGCCGCGATCGCCGTCGCCCGCAAGTTCGCCGATGCCTTCGTCGTCTACGAGACCGGCGGCGAAGCGTCCGTGGTCCGCAAAGCCTTCAAGGCGACCGCCGTTCCCGAGGTGACCCAGGCGCTGATGGAGAGGCCGCCGCGGCAGCCCGCAGGGGTCGAAGTGCCGAAGGCGAAAGTCCTCAACGTCGTCCCCGCCCCCTCGCACGATCGCATCTACCCGGTCAGCATCTCGCTGCTGCGGGTCGGCGCGACCAGCGAGCTGCGACTTGAGATGGAACAGCTGAAAAACAAACAGTGGCGCGTGACCAACGTCCTCGGCTGATGGAGAACGCGCAGAAGATCAGGACGTTGATGGCGACCGCGGCGGCGACCGCGGGGCTGGCCGTGCCGGTCGCGGTGGCGCACGCCGAGGCTGGGACCGCAGCGGCGGAGCCGACGGCGGGCGCGAGCCTCGACGCCCCGTCGTCCTGGACCGAGCCAGGCAGCCCCGTCAAGGAAGGCGACGCGCTGACGCCGCCGCCCGCCCCGGCGACCGAAACGCCGCCGCCGAGCGGCGGGGTCGGCCCCGGCGACACCGGCGCGACCGAAGCCGCCGAACCCGAATCCTCCGAAGAAGAAGCCGAAGGCGGCGCGACCTCGGCGGGCCCGGCGCCCGGCACCTTCACGATTCCCTCGCTGCCCGCCTCGAGCTGCGCGATCAGCGGCGTGCCGCCGGTCCTGATCCCGATCTACCAGCGCGCCTCCGACGCTTACGGGCTCGGGCCGCAGGGCCCGGCGATCCTCGCCGGGATCAACGCGATCGAGACCGGCTTCGGCCAGAACCTCGGCCCCTCCTACGCCGGCGCCGAAGGCTGGATGCAGTTCATGCCGGAAACCTGGGCGATGTACGGGGTCGACGCCAACGGCGACGGCGTCAAGGACCCGAACAACCCCGAAGACGCGATCTACGCCGCCGCCAGCTACCTCGACGCGGCCGGAATGCCGGAGGACGTCTGGGGCGCGATCTTCGCCTACAACCACGCCGACTGGTACGTCGAAGAGGTCCTCGCCAACGCCGGCTGCTACGCCAACGAAGTCGGCACCGACTACGCGACGCTGACCCTCACCCCGCAGATCCAGGTCTTCAAGTGCACCCCGGCGACCGACTGGAAGAAACAGATCCCGACTGAGTACATGCAGGCCTTCGAGGCCGCCGCCGGTCGCTACGAACTCGGTCAGCGCGGCGTCTGGACGCTGGCGGCAATCGCCCGCCTCGAGTCGAACTTCGGCCGCGGGATGAGCAAAGAGCAGCTGCGGACCGAAGGGCCGCTCGGGCTCGACAAGATGGAGTGGAGCAGCTACGCGGTCGACGGCGACAAGGACGGTCGCCTCAGCCACGACAGCATCGACGACTCGGCGGCGACGCTGGCGCGGATGATGTGGTCGCGCGGCGGCATCGAGGCCGGTGTCTTCACCCACAACCAGGCCGCCTGGTACGTCGACGCGGTCGCCCGCGAGGCCGACCAGCTCTCCGGCAAATGCGCGACGACGACCGAAAGCTGGACGATCGTCCTCCCCGGCGACGTCGCCTCCCAGATCAACTGGCAGAACCTCACCCTCTCCAACGACCTCGAGCTGCGCGACATCCAGGCGGGCCTGCTCGACCAGCGCGTCACCGGCCTGCTGGCGCTGATGACCAAAGATCACCAGATCACGATCACCGCCCTGCGCTCCGACCACTCGCAGATGACCGCCTCGGGCAACGTCTCCAACCATTACTACGGCCGGGCAATGGACATCGCCTCGGTCGACGGCGTCTCCTGCACCGACACCTCGACCACCGCCCCCTGCGCCCAACTCGGCTACGCCCTCGCCCAGCTCCCCGCGCCGCTGCACCCGACCGAGCTCATCTACTGCTTCGACCTCGACGGCGCCGGCCCGGCCTTCGCATTGCCGGACCACTGCGACCACATCCACGCCGGGTATTACGCGTACTGAGCGTCTTCCGGTAAGGGGGAATGGATATCCCTCTCCCGGAGACCGTCGCGCAGCTGGGGCGGGCTGCGTACTTCGGATTCATGGCCCTTGAGCCTCCGTGAGAGGGGTATCCATTCCCCAGCCATCGCAGCCAGCTGACGTGCAGCGAAAGACCCCGGGGCTCTTCCACGAGAGCCGCGGGGGTCGGATATCGCCCGCAAGGTCGTGGTTCCTTTGTCCTGAATAGCCGGACAAGGGAACCACGCGATTGCAATATCGGGACACGGGTCGTTTCCGTGGTTCCTTTGTCCTCCTATCCGTAACAAAGGAACCACGGGATTCCCCTCCGGTGTTCGCTGCGTGAGCAGCGGCAGACGCCTAGCCACGGGTTACGCTCCGGACGCGATGGATCTCCAAGCCTTGATCCAAGCCGCCGATACTGGCGCCCAGTTCCCTCCATTGAAAGCTATGGCAGGAGGGGCTCTTTACGTTGGTTACGTCGGCACGAAAGCTCAACGCGAAGCAGCGCTAAGAGACAGCCTGAGCGAGCACTTCTTCGAGATGGAGAATCCGAAGCGCCGAGAGACAGCTGAAGAGGTATACGGACGAGCGACTGCGCAAGGATCCCAACTCGCTGAAACGGTGGCGTCAGAGGGCAGCAGCGAAACGCTGGCGTTGCTCAACTGCCAGGTATGGCCCGCTGGCGGTGATGGCATCGAGTCGCGCATCGTTTATTTGCCGCTGGGAGCGATCGATAGCTGGTGGATCGGCAGCCAGAAACAGATGAAGCGCCGTTCGGGCGGCTTCTTTGCCGGCGTCCTCATTCCTGTCGATGGCGAATAGGCCTGTTGCCTTTGAACCTGCGGGAGTCCCTCCCAACCGGGTACGGTTGAAGCGAAGTCTCGATCACGACTCGAAGGGGGCGGAGATGCCGACTTATGTGATGTTGACCAACTTGACGGCCGACGGCGTGAAGACGCTGAAGAACAACCCGGGGCGGGTGGCTGAGGTGAACCGGGAGGTCGAGCAGATCGGGGCCAAGGTGGTGGCCCAGTACGCAACCTTGGGGCAGTACGACTTCGTCACGATCGTCGAGGCGCCCGACGAGAAGACGATGGCCAAAGTCTCCGTCGAGCTCGGCTCGCGCGGGACGATGACCAGCCAGACCTTGGCGGCGATGCCGGCCGAGGACCTGTCGAGCTCGCTCTAGCCGGCGCGTTGAAGGCACTCGTAGTCGGAGGAGGCGGTCGCGAGCACGCGATCGTGCGGGCGCTGCGCCGCTCGCCCCAGGTCACCGACGTCCTCTGCGCCCCCGGCAACGCGGGCATCGCGGCGGACGCGGAGTGCCTGCCGGAGGTGGCGGCCGACGATGCGGCGGCGATCGTCGCCGCGGCACGCCAGCACGGCGTCGACCTCGCCGTAATCGGGCCCGAGGCCGGGCTAGTCGCCGGCGCAGTCGACGCGCTCGAGGAAGCCGGCATCCCGGCCTTCGGCCCGACCAAAGCCGCCGCCGAGCTGGAGGGATCGAAGGCCTTCGCCAAGCAGCTGATGGAGGAGGCCGGGGTGCCGACCGCCGGCCACGTCCTCCTGCGCAGTCGCGAGGAAGCGCTGGAGCGCCTCGCCGCCACCTCCTACCCCACCGTGCTCAAGGCCGACGGCCTCGCGGCGGGCAAGGGCGTGATCATCTGCCAGAACGAGGAGGAGGCACGCGCGGCGGTCGACGTCTTCTTCACCGAGCAGCGCTTCGGCTCGACCACGGTCGTGCTGCGAGGACTTCCTCGAGGGCGAGGAGCTCTCGCTGCTGGCGATCTGCGACGGCGAGAACGTTGTCCCGCTCGCCCCGGCGCAGGACTACAAGCGGATCTTCGACGGCGACCAGGGGCCGAACACCGGCGGCATGGGCAGCTACTCGCCGGTCCCCGGCTTCGGCGGCGCCGAGGTCGAGGAGATCGTCGAGCAGGTCCACCGCCCGGTGGTGGCGACGATGGCCGCCCGCGGCGTTCCCTTCCACGGCGTCCTCTACGCCGGCCTGATGATCGGGCCGGAGGGGCCGAAGGTGCTCGAGTTCAACGCCCGCTTCGGCGACCCCGAGACGCAGGCGGTGCTGCCGCGGATGCGCTCCGACCTGGCCGAGCTCTTCCTCGCCGCCCGCGAGCCCGGCGGCCTGGCCGGGAGTCTCGGCCGAGTTCGGCGACGACTGGGCGGTGACCGTGGTCCTCGCCTCCGCCGGCTACCCCGAGTCCTCCTCCAAGGGGGACGTGATCCACGGCCTCGACGAGGCGGCGGCGATCGCCGAGGTCACCCACGCCGGCACGGCCGAGCGCGACGGCGAGATCGTCACCGCCGGCGGGCGGGTACTGAACGTGACGGGCCTTGGTGCGAGCCCCGCCGAGGCGCGCGATCGTGCATACGATGCCGCCCGCCGGATCTCCTTCGACGGAATGCAGATCCGCACCGACATCGCCGCCCGCGCCGTCGAGCGGGTCCCCAGCTAATCCAGAGAGGAACAGATGAGCGAGATCTCAGAGGAGCCCCAGCCGACCGGACCGGGCAGCCGACCCCGACCGGCCCGGCCGATCCCACCCGGGCGGCGACGATGCCGGCCGTGGAGGAAGCCTTCGAGGAAATCGACGTCGACGAGCCGCACGTCGGGATCATCATGGGCTCGAAGAACGACAAGCCGAAGATGCAGCCGGCCGGCAAAGCGCTCGAGGAAGCCGGCATCCGCTACGAGGTGCGGGTGATGAGCGCCCACCGCGACCCCGAGCTGGTGCGCGAGTACTGCCAGAACGCGCGGATGCGCGGCCTCAGGGTGATCATCGCCGGGGCCGGGATGTCGGCGGCGCTGCCGGGCGTCGCCGCCGCCCACACCGACCTGCCGGTGATCGGGGTGCCGATCCTCGGCAAGAGCCTCGGCGGCCTCGACGCGCTGCTCTCGGCGGTGCAGATGCCGCCCGGCATCCCGGTCGCCTGCGTGGCGATCGACGGCGCGAAAAACGCCGGCGTGCTCGCGGCGCGGATAATCAACGCGTGATCCCCCGCTACACCCGCCCGAGATCGGGGCGGTCTGGACGCCGCAGGCGAAGCTCGAGAGCTGGCTCGAGGTCGAGCTGGCCGCGACCGAGGCCTGGGCGGCGGAGGGCGTGGTGCCGGAGGAGGCGGCGCGCGAGGCGCGCGAGCGAGCGCCGCCTTCACGGTCGAGGCGGTCGACGAGCGCGAGAAGGTGACCGACCACGACGTCGCCGCGTTCGTCGACGTGGTCGCCGCGTCGGTCGGCGAGCACGGCCGCTGGATCCACTACGGCCTCACCTCCTCCGACGTGCTCGACACGGCGCTGGCGCTGCAGCTGCGGCGGGCCGGCGAGATCGTCCTCGCCAGCGCCCGCGGCCTACCGCGACGCCCTGGTCGAGCGGGCGCTCGAGCACCGCGACACGCTCTGCGTCGGCCGCACCCACGGCGTCCACGCCGAGCCGACCACCTTCGGCCTGCGGCTGGCCGGCTTCGCCTTCGAGGCCGACCGCAACCTGCAGCGGCTCGAGGAGGCCTTCGCGCAGCTGCGCTTCGGCAAGCTCTCCGGCGCCGTCGGCACCTACGCCTCGGTCCCGCCCGCGGTCGAGGCGCGGGTGATGGAGAGGCTCGGGCTGGGGCGCGAGGACGTCGCCACCCAGGTGATCCCGCGCGACCGCCACGCCGTGCTGCTGGCGGCGATCGCGATCGCCGGCGCCGGGCTCGAGCGCTTCGCGACCGAGGTCCGCAACCTGCAGAAGACCGAGGTGCGCGAGGTCGAAGAGCCGTTCGCCGCCGGCCAGAAGGGCTCCTCGGCGATGCCCCACAAGCGCAACCCGATCCGCACCGAGCGGATCACCGGCCTGGCCCGCGTCCTGCGCGGCTACGCGCAGGCGGGGATCGAGAACGTCGCCCTCTGGCACGAGCGCGACATCTCCCACTCCGGCGCCGAGCGGGTGATCCTGCCCGACGCGACGATCGTCCTCGACTACATGCAGGACCTGGCGACCAAGGTCGCCGCCGGGATGACGGTCGCACGAGGAGCGGATGCGCGAGAACCTCGAGCCTCACCCACGGCGCCCTGTTCAGCCAGCGCGCCCTGACCGCCCTGGTCGAGTCCGGGATGACCCGCGACGACGCCTACCGCGTCGTCCAGGAGAACGCCCAGCGCGCCTGGGACACCGGCACCCAGTTCCGCGACCTGCTCGCCGAGGCGGCGCCCGACCTCGACCTCGACGCGGTCTTCGACTACAACGCCTACCTCACCCACCTGCCCGAGATCTTCGAGCGGCTCGAAGCGCTGCGCGATGAGTAGCGGTCTGCAGCGGCCGATGATCCTCTACACCTGCGGGCAGAAGACGACGGGGCCCGGCTTCGCGCATCCCTGCGCGAAGGCCGGCAAGGCGCTCGACGCGGCCGGCTACGAGTACGAGATCAAGACCGTCGGCGGCTACCGGCTGATGCCCTGGACCTGGGGCAGCCGCGAGCGACGACCGCGCCGAGGTCAAGCAGCTCAGCGGCACCAACGAGGTGCCGATCCTCGTGCTCGACGACGGCGAGGTGATCTCCGGCTCCGGCACGATCGCCAAGTGGGCGAGGGAGCACCCGGCGCGCGCTGAGCCGCGCGCCGCGCGCTAGGCCGGGACTCGGCTCGCGGGCCGGGTGGCGCGCGGCTGACGATCACCGGGGTGCCGTCCTGCGGCGAGAGGGTGATGTTGCGGCGGCCGATGCGCTCGGGCTGCCGGGTCGCCTTGCTGCAGCTCGCAGCGGCGCGAGGACCTCGCGCAGGACGATCCGCATCTCGAACTCGGCGAAGGCGGCGCCGAGGCAGCGGCGGACGCCGCCGCCGAAGGGGATCCAGGAGTAGGTCTCGGGCGCGTCCTCGAGGAAGCGCTCGGGCCGGAAGGCGAAGGGCTCGGGATAGACGTCGGGGCGGGTGTGGGTGAGCCAGATCGCCGGGGTGACGTCGGTGCCGGCCGGCAGGTCGAGCCCGTCGACGACGAGCTCCTCGGCGAGGCGGCGGCCGGCCAGCGGCACCACCGGCCGCAGGCGCAGCGCCTCGGTGATCGTCGCCCGCAGGTAGTCCTCCTCGCCCGCCGCGAGCGAGTCGCGCAGCCGGCCAGCGCCGCCGGGTGGCGGAGCAGCAGGTCGAAGGTCCAGGCCAGCGCGGTCGCGGTCGTCTCGTGGCCGGCGAGCAGCAGGGTCATCAGCTGGTCGCGCAGCTCGGGGTCGCTCCATCCGCGCTGCCGTCCTCGAACTCGGCCAGCATCAGCATCGAGAGGATGTCCTCGCGCTCGGCGAGGTCGGGCCGCTCGCGGTGCTCGGCGATCTCGGCGTAGAGCAGCTCGTCGACTTCCCGCAGCTGGGCCTCGAAGCGGGCCGCAGGGCCCGGGCCGCCGAAGCGCCGCGGCGCCAGGCCGAGCAGCTGGGCGGCCGGCGACGCGGTTTCGCTGCAGGACGCGTCGCGAGCAGTCGCCGCGCAGCCGCTCCAGCCGCGGCCCGCTCGGCGACGCCGAAGACGACCCGCAGGATCACCTCCAGCGTCACCGCCTGCATCCGCGGGTGGATCGGGAACTCGCGCGCTGCAGCGGCCAGGAGTCGATCTCGGCCTCGACGATCTCGCTCGATCGTCTCCTCGTAGGAGCGCATCCGCTCGCCGTGGAAGGCGCGGCAGCATCAGCTTGCGGCGGGCGAGGTGCTCGGCGCCCTCGAGGAGCAGGAGCGAGCGCGAGCCGAGGATCGGCTCGAGGACGATGTTGCGGCCCGGGCGGCAGGCCGTGGGCGGGCTCGTGTAGAGCGCCTTGATCGCCGCCGGGTCGGAGATCATGCACCATCGGCCGCTCGAAGCCGAGGAAGCGTGACGCTGAAGGAGTCGCCGTAGCGGCGGCGGCAGTCCTCCATGAAGGCGATCGGCCGGAAGAGCCCAGCGCAGCGTCTGCGACAGCGGGGATGCGCGTCGGACTTCGGGCGGGAGCGCCACGTAGCGAGCATCGCAGAGTCCCTGATGCGGGTGTCCTGGCCACACCGCTCGGAGATCTTTGCGGCCCGCGAGATGGTTAGCATCGCCCTCGATGACGACGCGTCGCCGAACTGAAGCTCCACTCCTCGGGCAAGGTGCGCGAGATCTACGAGTTCGACGACGACCTGCTGATGGTCGCCTCGGACCGGATCTCGACCTACGACGTGGTGATGCCGACGCCGATCCCCGACAAGGGCAAGGTGCTGAACCAGATGTCGGTCTTCTGGTTCGGGCTGACCGAGGACATCGTCCCCAACCACTTCATCTCCGAGGACGTGCCCGAGGAGGTCGCCGACGGGCGATGCGGGTGCGCAAGCTGGAGATGTACCCGGTCGAGTGCGTCGTCCGCGGCTACCTCTCCGGCTCGGGCTGGAAGGAATACCAGCGAGAGCGGCGCGGTCTGCGGGATCGAGCTGCCCGCCGGCCTGATCGAGTCCGACCAGCTGCCGGAGCCGATCTTCACCCCGGCGACCAAGGCCGAGATCGGCGACCACGACGAGAACGTCGACTTCGACCGCGCCGCCGAGATCGTCGGCGACCGGGCGCTGATGGAGGAGCTGCGGCGGATCTCGATCGAGGTCTACAAGCGCGGCGCCGAGCACGCGGCCGAGCGCGGGATCATCCTCGCCGACACCAAGTTCGAGTTCGGCCGCCACGCCGGCGCCGAGATCGTCCTCGGCGACGAGGTGCTGACCCCCGACTCCTCGCGCTTCTGGCCGGCCGACCAGCTACGAGCCGGGCGCGCACGCCGCCCTCCTTCGACAAGCAGTACGTCCGCGACTGGGCCGACGAGAGCGGCTGGGACCACTAGCCGCCGGCGCCGGAGCTGCCGGCCGACGTGGTCGAGCAGACGCGGGCCAAATACGTCGAGGCCTACGAGCGGATCACCGGCGAGTCGTTCTGAGCCAATCGCTAGATTGGCGCTGTGAAGGCGCGGGTCCTGATCCGCCCCAAGGAGGGCATCCTCGACCCCCAGGGCAAGGCGGTCGAGCGGGCGCTGCCGGCGCTCGGCTTCGAGGGCATCGAGCACGTCCACGTCGGGCGGATGGTCGAGCTCGAGGCCGAGGACCCCGAGCGGCTCGCCGAGCTCTGCGAGAAGCTGCTCGCCAACCCCCTGATCGAGGACTACGAGATCCAGACCGCTGTGATCTGGGGCGTCCTCCAGTTCCCCGGATCCTGCGACGAGCGGGACGCGCTGCACGCCTGCGAGGTCCACGGCGACGGGGCGAAGCTGATCTGGCACGAGAGCCGCGACCTCGACGGCGTCGACGGGGTCGTCGTCCCGGGCGGCTTCTCCTACGGCGACTACCTGCGGGCCGGCGCGATCGCCCGCTTCTAGCCCGGCGATGGAGGCGGTCGCCGAGGCGGCCGCGGGCGGGGCGCCGGTGCTCGGCATCTGCAACGGCTTCCAGGTCCTCTGCGAGGCGGGGCTGCTGCCCGGGGCGCTGCTGCGCAACGTCGAGCTGCGCTTCGCTGCCACCAGGTCGAGCTGGTCGAGGAGGCGGACGCGGCGAGCGGCTCTCGATCCCGGCCAAGCACGGCGAAGGCCGCTACTACGCGCCGGAGGAGATGCTCGACGAGCTGGAGGCGAACGGCCAGGTCGCCTACCGCTACGCCGACGGCCACAACTCCAACGGCTCGGTGCGGGACATCGCCGGGGTGACGAACGAGCGCGGCAACGTGCTCGGCCTGATGCCCCACCCCGAGCACGCGGTCGACCCGCTGACCGGCTCCACCGACGGCCTGCGGGTCTTCGAGCCGCGGCGCGGAGCGCTTTTGCGCCGTGAGGACGCAAACGCGCCCCGATGACCGTCGGCACGCCGAAATACCGCGAGCTCGGCCTGACCGACTCCGAGTTCGAGCTGATCGTCGAGAAGCTGGGGCGCGAGCCGAACGACGTCGAGCTGGCGATGTTCAGCCTGCTCTGGTCCGAGCACTGCGCCTACAAGCACTCGCGCAAACTGCTGGGACGGCTGCCGACCGAGGGCGAGCGGGTGGTGATGGGGCCGGGCGAGAACGCCGGCGCCGTCGACGTCGGCAACGGCTACGCGGTCGCCTTCAAGGTCGAGTCCCACAACCACCCCAGCGCGGTCGAACCGTTCCAGGGAGCGGCGACCGGGGTCGGCGGCATCCTCCGCGACGTCTTCGCGATCGGGGCGCGGCCGATCGCGATCCTCGACAGCCTCCGCTTCGGCGAGCTCGACTCGGTCCGCTCGCGCCACCTGCTCGACGGCGCCGTGCGCGGGATCGGCCACTACGGCAACTCGATCGGGGTGGCGACGGTCGGCGGCGAGATCTACTTCGAGGAGCCCTACGAGCACAACTGCCTGGTCAACGCGATGTGCATCGGCTTCGCCAAGACCGAGGACATGGTCCGTGCCGCCGCCGCCGGGGTCGGCAACTCGGTCGTCCTGATGGGCGCCTCGACCGGGCGCGACGGGATCGGCGGCGCCTCGGTGCTGGCCTCGGCCGAGCTCGGCGAGGGCGACGACGCGAAGCGGCCGACGGTGCAGATCGGCGACCCCTTCGAGGAGTCGAAGGTGCTCGAGTGCTGCCTGGAGCTGCTGGAGAAGGGGCCTGCTGGTCTCGCTGCAGGACCTCGGCGCCGCCGGGCTGACCTCCTCGGCCGGCGAGATGGCGAGCGCCGGCGGGGTCGGGATCGACATCGACGTCGCCCGGGTGCCGCTGCGCGAGGCCGACATGGAGCCCTTCGAGATCATGGTCTCCGAGTCCCAGGAGCGGATGCTGGCGGTGGTCGAGCCGGCCGGGTCGACGAGGTGCGGGCGATCTGCGAGAAATGGCAGACCGGCTCGGCCGAGATCGGCGTGGTCACCGACGACGGCCTGGTCCGGATCCTGCGCGGCGACGAGGTCGTCGGCGAGATGCCGGTCGAGGCGCTGGTCGACGGCTGCCCGCTGTATGACCTCGACCCGGCCGAGCCCGAGGGCTGGATCTACGGCAACCGGACGACGCTGGCCGAGGGCGCGAGCGCGGCGGACGAGCTGCTGGCGCTGCTCGCCTCGCCGAGCATCGCCTCCAAGCGCTGGGCCTTCGAGCAGTACGACTCGATCGTCGGCTCGCGCACGGTGCGCCGGCCCGAGCAGGCCGACGCCGCGGTCCTGCAGCTGCCCGAGGCCGGCAACGCGATCGCCGTCTCGATCGACGGCAACGGCCGCCGGGTCGCCTGCGACCCCTACGCGGGGACGATCGAGGGCGTGCTCGAGTGCGCCCAGAACCTCGCCTGCGTCGGCGCCGAGCCGCTCGGCCTGACCAACTGCCTCAACTTCGGCAACCCGGAGAAGCCGACCGGCGCCTGGCAGCTCGACCGCGCCGTCAGCGGCCTCGCCGACGCCTGCAACGCGCTCGGCGTCCCGGTCGTCGGCGGCAACGTCTCCCTCTACAACGAGGGGCCCGACGGGCCGATCTACCCGACGCCCGGTGGTGGCGATGGTCGGCGAGCTGCCCGACCCGGCCCAGGTCGCCGGCAGCGGCTTCGCCCGCGAGGGCGACGCGATCGGCCTTGATCGGCCCCTTCGAACCGAGCCTCGCCGGCTCCGAGCTGACGAAGCGGCGCGGCGAGCTGGAGATGGGCCTGCCGCAGCCGGACGTCGCCGCGGTCGCCGCCGCCTGCGCGACGGTCCGCGACGCGGTCCGCGCCGGCAAGCTCGCCTCCGTCCACGACGTCTCCGACGGTGGCCTCGCCTGCGCTGCCGCCGAGTCGGCGATCGCCGGCGGCGTCGGCTGCCGGCTCAACCTCGAGCCTCTGCGCGAGCGCGGCTGCTCACCCGAGGAGGCGCTGTTCGGCGAGGGCGCCGGTGGCTTCCTCGTCAGCGGCGACCGGGCGGCGCTGGAGGAGCTAGGCGCGGCCCTGCTCGGCGAGGTCGGCGGCGAGACCGTCGAGATCGCCGCCGGCGACCGCAGCCTCGCGGTCTCGCTCGCCGACGCCGTGAGCGCCTGGCGCTCGCTGCCGGCTCAGGCCGAGAGCGACGGCGCCTGAGGCGAGCGCGGCAATTGCTGCGAAGAGGTAGGCGCCGTTCGGAGACGTCGAGCGCTTCGCTGAGGCCGGCCGGTTCGCCGACGATCGCGATCAGGATCGCGGTGCCGAGCACGGCGCCGACCTGGCGGAAGGCGGCATTGACCGCGCTGGCGGTGGCGAAGCGATCGTCGGCGATCTCGCGGACCGCGGCCGAGCCGAGGGTCGGGAAGGCGAGGCCGATGCCGATCCCGGTCAGGATCGCACCCGGCAGCCAGGTGCCGATGTAGTCGGGCTCGGCGCCGGCCGAGCGCAGGACCAGCGTCCCGGCGGCGAAGACAAGCGTCCCCGGAACGATCACGGCGCGGTGGCCGAAGCGGTCGGCAAGCCGACCGGCCGGCCCGGAGACGACCGTCGTCATCGCCGGTCCGGGCAGGGCGGCGAGGCCGGCGCTGAGGATGCTGTAGCCCCAGACCGTGGTGAGGAAGAGGACGTTGCCGAGGATCAGCGAGAAGAAGGCGGCGGCGAACAACAGGGTGCCGAGGTTGCCGAGGGAGAAAGAGCGGTGGGCGAAGAGTGCCGGCTCGACGATCGGGCGCGGGTGGCGCAGGCTGCGGGCGACCACGGCACCGAGCAGAAGGGCGGCTGCCGCGAAGGCGGCGAGCGTGCCAGACCCGGTCCAGCCCCAGTCGTTGCCCTCGACGATCCCCAACGTCACCGCCGCCAGCCCGAGCGCCAGCATCAGCGCCCCGGGCAGGTCGGGCAAACGGGTGTCGCGGAGGGCCTGATCGGGGAGAAGCCGCCGTCCGGCGAGCATCAACGCGGCGCCGAGCGGCAGGTTGACGAGGAAGACGAGGCGCCAGCTGTCGAGTTCGACCAGCGCGGCGCCGAGGGTCGGCCCGGTCGCGGCTGCGGCCGCGGCGGCGGCGCCCCAGAGGCCGACGCCGGTGGCGCGCTTCTCGGACGGGAAGCTGTCGAGGATGATCGCCAGCGAGGTCGGCGCGATCGCCGCGGCCCCCGCCCCCTGCAGGACGCGGAAGGCGATCAGCGCCTCCAGCGAGGGCGCGACCGCGCAGAGCAGGCTGGTGAGCGTGAAGAGGCCGAGCCCCCAGAGGAAGACGCGTTTGTGGCCGAAGCGGTCCGCCAGTCCCCCGGCAGGCACCAGCAGCGCGGCGATGACGACGAAGTAGCCGTCGAGCACCCAGGAGAGCAGGCCCCGGCTCGCCTCCGGGAAGGAGGCGGAGATGTCCGGGAAGGCGATGTTGACGATCGTCGTGTCGAGGAAGACGAGGAAGGCGCCGGTGCAGGCGATGAGGACGCTCGCTCTATGCCCGCGGTCATACATCGTGGCGGCGACTATACTATGTCCGTGGGCATAACGCGAATAGCCGATTCCGAAGCGGTCGAACCGACGCGTCGCGACGGCCGCGACCGGCTGCTGAACGGGGCCCGCCGGCTACTCGCCGAGAAGGGCTACGCGGGGATGGAGCTGCGCGACGTCGCCGAGCGCGGTAAGGCCCCCCGCGGCTCGATCTACCACCACTTCCCCGGCGGCAAGAGCCAGCTGGCGATCGAGGCGGCCGAACTGGAGGGACGCGAGATCCGCGCCGTGATCGAAAGCTCGCTGGCCGAGCTCGGTCTGGCCGAGACCCTCAGCACCTTCGGCGAGATGTTCCGCCGCCGGGTCAAGGACCAGCCGGAGCGGCTCGGCTGCCCGGTCGCCGCCGCCGCCCTGGCCCGTCCCGAGGACCCGGCCCTGGCCGCCGCCGCCACCGCCGCCTTCCAGAGCTGGGAAGCGCCGATCGCCGCCGCCCTGCGCGAGGAAGGCGTCGCCGAGGCCGAGGCGGAGGCCTTCGCCGGCCTCGTCGTCTCGACCATCGAGGGCGCCCTGATCCGCGCCCGCGCCGCCGGCGACCAGGCCCCGCTCGACTCCGCCGTCGCCGGCCTGCACCGGGCGTTGACCGCGCTGCTCGCCGACGGTTAGCAGTTCGCCTGTTCCTTATCGGTCTCTGACAACGAAAAGGAACAGGCGAAGCGGCGGTTTAGGCAAAGGCCCTCGCGGGCAGCTTTTCTGATGCATCCCAGCGCTCCTGGCGCGGGGTGGGTTATGGAGAAGAGACCGTGAAAACCGGAAGGACGATGCGCGCCCTCGCCTGCGTCGCGGCCACCGCGCTGGCGGCGGCCGGGCTGGTCGCATGCGGCGGCTCGAACGAATCCGGCGCCCGCGACCTGACCTTCTTCGTCGCGATCCAGCCGGGCGGAACGATCGAGAAAGTCTCCGAACGCTGCTCGGAAGAATCGAACGGCAAGTACACGATCACGCCGGAATTCCTCCCCACCGACGCCAGCCAGCAGCGCGAACAGCTGGTCCGCCGGCTCGGCGCCGAGGACTCCTCGATCGACATCGTCGGCATGGACGTGATCTGGACCGGCGAGTTCGCCAACGCCGGCTGGGTCGAAGAGTGGAAGGGGCCGCTGAAGCAGCAGGTCACGCAGAACGTCTTCGCCAACGTGATCGAGACCGCCTCGTTCGACGACAAGCTCTACGCGGCGCCGTTCAACACCAACACGCAGTTGCTCTGGTACCGCAAAGACCTGGTGAAAAAGCCGCCGGTGACCTGGGACCAGATGATCGAAGAGGCCGAAAGCCTGAAAGAAGCCGGCTCGATCCAGGTCCAGGCGAACCGCTACGAGGGCTACATGGTGCTCGTCAACGCGCTGATCGAGAGCGCCGGCACCGAAATCCTCTCCGGCCCCGAAGAAGTCGACCTCGAACAGGAGCCGACCGAAAAGGCGCTGCAGGTGATCGGCAAGCTCGCCAACGGCGGGGCCGCGCCGCCGAGCCTCTCGACCTCCGACGAGGACACCGCCCGGCTCGGCTTCGAGGCCGGCGAATCGGCGTTCATGACCAACTACACCTTCGCCTACGCCAGCGCCCAGGCCGAAGCGCCGGACATCGGCAAAGAGATGGGCTTCGCCCGCTTCCCGCGGGTCGACGCGAGCAAGCCGAGCAAACCGCCGCTCGGCGGCTTCAACCTCGCGGTCAGCTCCTTCTCCGGCAACAAGGACGTCGCCTTCGAAGCGGCCGCCTGCCTGGCCAACGACGAAAGCCAGAAAACCGCGGTCGAACTCGACGGCCTCCCCCCTTCGCGCTCTGACCTCTACAGCGACAAAGTCGTGACCAAGGCCTACCCGGGCTTCGCCCAGCTGGTCAAGGAATCGATCGAAGCTTCGGGCCCGCGGCCGACGACGCCCGCCTACCAGGACGTCACCCTGGCGGTCCAGCGCGCGCTGCACCCACCGGACAAGATCGACCCTGAAGACACCGAATCGATCTATGACGAACTGAAGGAAAACGTCGAAAAGGCGGTCAAGCGGGAAGGGCTGCTCTGATGGAGGCGCACGCGACCAAGACCTCCTCGCGCACCCGCTCGGAACGGAAACTGGCCTGGATGCTCTGCGCGCCGGCGGTGCTGGCGATGCTGCTCGTCACCGCCTACCCGATCGCCTACGCGGTCGTCCTCTCGCTGCAGAACGTCGACCTCCGCTTCCCCGACGAAAACAGCTTCGCCGGCCTCTCCAACTACATAACGGTGCTGACCTCCCACCTCTGGTGGACCGACGTCTTCAACACCGTCTTCCTGATGGTCGTCACCGTCTCGATCGAGCTGGTGCTGGGAATGGCGATCGCGCTGGTCATGCACCGGGCGATCTTCGGCCGCGGCGTCGTCCGCACCTCGGTCCTCATCCCCTACGGGATCATCACCGTGGTCGCCGCCTTCGCCTGGCAGTTCGCCTTCGCGCCGGAAACCGGCTTCGTCAACGACCTGATCGGCGCCGAAACCGACTGGTTCGGCGGCCGCTTCACCTCCTTCGTGGTGATCATCCTCGCCGAGGTCTGGAAGACGACCCCGTTCATGGCGCTGCTGCTGCTGGCCGGGCTGGTGACGATCGACGGCCAGCTCTACGAGGCGGCGCGAGTCGACGGCGCCTCCGCCTGGCAGCGCTTCACCCGGATCACGCTGCCGCTGATGAAACCGGCGATCCTCGTCGCGCTGCTGTTCCGCACCCTCGACGCGTTCCGCGTCTTCGACTCGATCTTCATCATGACCCGCGGCGCCCTGGACACCGAATCGGTCTCGATCCTCGGCTACAACCAGCTGATCTCGCGCCTCAACCTCGGCCTCGGCTCGGCGGTCTCGGTGCTGATCTTCATCTGCGTCTTCCTCATCGCGCTGCTCTTCGTGCGCGGTTTCGGGGCCAAACTCGACGAAGGCCGACCGGGAGGCTGAGATGGAACACGAAGGCCGCGACTACGCCCTCTGGAGCATCGCCATCGTGCTGGTGGTGCTGTTCGCGCTGATCCCGGTGCTGTGGCTGATCTCGATTTCGCTGAAGCCGCCGGCCGAGCTGACCGACCAGAGCTTCATCCCCCACAGCGTCTCCTTCGACAACTACAAGAGCCTGTTCGAAGGCGGGATAAGCGACAGCCCGTTCATCAAACCGCTGATCAACTCGATCGGGATCGCGCTGATCACGACGGTGATCTCGATCGTTCTCGCCAGCTTCTGCGCCTACGCGATCGCCCGGCTCGAATTCCCAGGCAAGCGGCTGATCTTGGCCGGCGCGCTGGCGATCGCGATGTTCCCGCCGATCTCCACCGTCGGGCCGCTGTTCGACATGTGGCGGGCGCTCGGCCTCTACGACACCTACCTGGGGCTGATCATCCCCTACCTGACCTTCTCGCTGCCGCTGGCGATCTACGTCCTCGTCGCCTTCTTCCGGGAGATCCCCTGGGAGCTTGAGCAGGCGGCGCAGGTCGACGGCGCGACGCCGTTTCAGGCCTTCACCAAGGTGATCGTCCCGCTCGCCGCCCCCGGCGTCTTCACCGCCGCGATCCTCGTCTTCATCTTCTGCTGGAACGACTTCCTCTTCGCGATCTCGCTGACCAGCTCGGACGCGTCGCGGACCGTTCCCGCCGCCCTCGCCTTCTTCACCGGCGAATCGTCGTTCACCGCCCCGACCGGGAGCATCGCCGCAGCCGCGGTGGTGGTGACGGTGCCGATCATCGTCTTCGTCCTCTTCTTCCAGCGCCGAATCGTCGCCGGGCTCACCGCCGGCGCCGTCAAGGGATAAGGAGCCACACCGATGTCAGAGATAGTCCTCGACGGAGTAACCAAGACCTTTGCCGACGGCTTCGAAGCCGTCAAGAACATCGACCTCGACATCGAGGACGGCGAGTTCATGATCCTCGTCGGGCCCTCCGGCTGCGGCAAGTCGACCGCGCTGCGGATGATCGCCGGGCTCGAGGACATCTCCAGCGGCGAGGTGAAGATCGGCGGCGAGACCGTCAACGACCGCTCGCCGAAGGACCGCGACATCGCGATGGTCTTCCAGAACTACGCGCTCTATCCGCACATGACCGTGCGCGAGAACATGGGCTTTGCGCTGAAGCTGGCGGGGGTCGACAAGTCCGAGATCGACGAGAAGGTCTCCGAGGCGGCGCGCACGCTCGACCTCGAGCAGCACCTCGACCGGCGGCCGGCCAACCTCTCCGGCGGCCAACGCCAGCGGGTGGCTATGGGCCGGGCGATCGTCCGCGACCCGAAAGCGTTCCTGATGGACGAGCCGCTCTCCAACCTCGACGCCAAGCTGCGGGTGCAGATGCGGACCGAGGTGGCGCGGCTGCAGTCGAAACTGGAGACGACGACGGTCTACGTCACCCACGACCAGACCGAGGCGATGACCCTCGGCGACCGGGTGGCGGTGATGCGGGCCGGCACCCTGCAGCAGGTCGGGACGCCCGCCGAGCTCTACGACAACCCGGTCAACCTCTTCGTCGCCGGCTTCATCGGCTCGCCGGCGATGAACTTCATGCCGGGAGAAATCGCTTCCGGCAAACTGGTGCTGCCGATCGGCGAGGTCGATCTCGGGCGATCTCGGCGTCCAGGGCCACGACGGCCAGGTGATCGCCGGGCTGCGGCCGGAGAACCTCGAGGACGTCGAGGTGATCGGCGACCTCAAGGAGGAGCGCGGGGTCACCTTCGAGGCCGAGATCGACCTCGTCGAGTCGCTCGGCTCAGACCTCTTCGCCTACTTCCACATCGAGTCCGAAGGCGTCCAGTCCGACCAGCTCGCCGACATCGTCGAAGAGAGCCTGGAGGAAACCGGCGCCGGCGAAATCCGCGAGGGCCACGAGCAGATCGTCGCCCGCCTCGACCCGACCAGCAAAGTCAAACGCCGCGAGACCGCCCAGCTCTGGGCCGACACCGCCAAGCTCCACCTCTTCGACCCGGAGAGCGGCGAGAGCCTGCGGGCGAAATAGCCTCGTCTGTTCCTTATCGGCGTATAGCAACGAAAGGGAACAGGCGAACGTAGTGCGGCTCAGGCTGCGGCGACGACCAGGGCTGAAATCAACTCGACCGCCTGGTCGTCGTCGAGCCCCTGCGCTTCGGTGAGGTCCTGGTAGGTGCGGAAGGCGAGGGCATGGCCGATTGCGGCGCGGGTGCGCTTGGCGGCGTTGCCGCGTAGGCCGCGTCCGCTGGCGAGGAGGTCGGTGGCTCCAGCCAGGAACTGGTGGTAGGGCGCGAACTGCTCGGCAACGACCGGGACCGAGCCTTCGTCGCGCAGGAGCTTGTCGATCATGCCGCCGGCCCGCCGGTAGTAGGCGTAGAGGTCGTCCAGCGCCAAGGCGAGCCGCTCGTCGGGGTCCTCGACCTCGGCCCAGCGGCTTATGTCGGGTGGGGGATTCTGTTCGCCCCAGTGGGCAGAGCAGGCACCGAACAGGGCGCGCTCGTCGGGGAAGTGGCGATAGAGGGTCGAGCGCCTCACGCCGGCGTGCTCGGCGACGGCGCTCATCGAGGTGCGAGCCGGGCCGAGGGAGCCGTGGAGCTCGACGGCGCTTTCGGTGATCCGCTGCCGGGTCTGCGCCTCGGCTTCGGCGCGGGCCTTCTTCTCGTACTTGCGCTTTCGGTCGGACATGGGTGTACGGCCAATATTGACAGATCCGTCAAGGCCCGCTACCTTTTCGCGCGACATTACTGTTCGATCAATCTGAGAAGGAGAAAGAGATGGCAACGGTTATCGGGCCCAGCGACGGCAAGGCGGGCTTCCTCGGCAGCATCGGGGTTCGCTTCATGATCGACGGCGAGGACGCGGGCGGCGACTTCTCGCTGGTCGAACACCCGCTCTCGCCGAGGGCGCTGGCGGCACCGCTGCACCGACACACTCGCGAGGACGAGTACAGCTTCGTGCTCGAGGGCCGGATGGGCGGGCTACTCGGCGACGAGGTGGTGGAGGCCGGACCCGGCGAGCTCGTCTTCAAGCCGCGCAACGAGTGGCACACCTTCTGGAACGCCGGCGAGGTGCCCTGCCGGATCCTCGAGATCATCGCCCCGGCCGGCTTCGAGCACTTCTTCGAGGAGCTCGTCGACATCGGCGGCGTCCTCGCGGCCGGCCCGGAGGAACTGGCGGCGCTGAACGACCGCTTCGGCCTGGAAATGAAACCGGAGACCGTGCCCGAGCTGCTGGACAGCTTCGGCCTCGTGCTCGGCGAGCCGGTGGAGTCGGCGCTGCAGCTGGCATAGCCCTGCAAATAGCGGCAGTCAGAGGCGAGGAGGGTAGCCGTGCGGCGCTGCTACCCTCCTCCGGTAGGCAGCCTGTCTGCCTGCGCGTCCGTCTTCTTATCGCCAACGAGCAGCGAGGAAAACGCGCTTTTGACTCCCGACCAGGGGTTCAGCACCGATCGCGAGGGGCCGCGGGATGAATGCGGCGTCTTCGGCGTATACGCGCCCGGACATGATGTCTCCCGGCTCGCCTACTTCGGGCTCTACGCGCTGCAGCACCGCGGCCAAGAGTCGGCTGGGATCGCCACCTGCCAGGGCGGGATGATCACCACGATGCGGGACTCCGGACTCGTCTCCCAGGTCTTCGACGAGGAGAAGCTGCGGGCGCTGGAGGGCGACATGGCGATCGGCCACGTCCGTTACTCCACCACCGGCGGCGGCTCCTGGGAGAACGCGCAGCCGATCTGGCGCGACGACGGCCGCGAGGTCGCCCTCGCCCACAACGGCAACCTGACCAACGCGGTCGACCTCTGGGGCGAGCTGAAGGAGAAGGGCCTGCAGTTCCGCGGCACCTCCGACTCGGAGATCATGGCGGCGCTGCTCTCCTCCCACGACGGCAAGATGATCGAGGACGCAGTCGCCGACGTGATGCCGCGCCTGCAGGGCGCCTACTCGACCGTGGTGATGACCAAGCGGGCGATCGTCGCCTTCCGCGACCCGCACGGGATCCGGCCGCTCAGCCTCGGCCGGCTCGACGGCCGTTTCGTCGTCGCCTCGGAGAGCTGCGCCTTCGACATCATCGGCGCCGAACTGATGCGCGAAGTGCACCCGGGCGAGATGGTCTCGCTGACCGAGCGCGGGCTGGAGACGCGCCAGGTGGTGAAGGCCGAGCGCCGCGCCAGCTGCGTCTTCGAGCACATCTACTTTTCCCGCCCCGACAGCCGCCTGGAGGGCAAGGTCCTGCAGCAGTCGCGCGGGCGGATGGGCGAGATCCTCTGGCGCGAGGCGCCGGTCGAGGCCGACCTGGTGATCGCCGTGCCGGACTCCGGCAACCCGGCGGCCGCCGGCTTCGCCCGCGCCTCCGGGCTGCCCCGCGACGACGGCCTGATCAAGAACCGCTACGTGGCGCGGACCTTCATCCAGCCCGGCCAGGAGCTGCGCAAACACGGGCTGCGGCTGAAGTTCAACCCGCTGCCGGAGATCGTCGCCGGCCAGCGCCTGGTCGTCGTCGACGACTCGATCGTGCGCGGCAACACCACCCGCCAGATCGTCGGCATGCTGCGCGATGCCGGCGCCAGCGAGGTGCACCTGCGGATCTCGGCGCCGCCGATCCGCAACCCCTGCCACTACGGGGTCGACATGTCGACCCGCGAGGAGATGATCGCCCACAACCGCTCGATCGAGGAGATCGCCGGCGAGCTCGAGGCCGACAGCCTCGCCTACCTCTCGATCGCCGGCGTCTACGAGGCGATCGGCGGCGACCCGAGCGAGCACTGCGACGCTTGCTTCACCGGTAACTATCCACTTGGCGACCCCGACGAGGCGGATGGAAAATTCGCTCTCGAGACGATCGCCGCTGCGCCCGCGGGAGGTTGACTTGTTGGGTATCGGGGGGCTGAGAGAGCGTCTGAAGGCGGCGTTGGTCGCCGCGAGTGTGGTTGTCCTTGTCGGCCTGCTGGTAGCGCCGTCGGCGCCGGCCAAGTTCCGCGGCGCTCCCAACTCGAAGCTGCAGAAGCAGCTGACGGCGATCGTCGAGTCGCCGGCCGGCCCGCCCGGGATCTCGGTCCTGATCAACCGCGGCGAGCACACCGAGTTCCTCCAGGCCGGCACCGCCGACGTCGGCAACCGCCGTCCTCCGACCCCGTTCGAAGCCTTCCGCATCGCCAGCGTCTCCAAGGGGTTCAACGCCTACCTGGCGGCGAAGCTCGCCGGCAACGGCGCCCTCACGCTCGACACGACCCTGCGGGAAAAGATCCCCGGCGTGTTGGCGGCGGGCGAAGGGGTGAAACTGCGCGAGCTGCTGCAGCACACCAGCGGCCTCGCCGACTACATCAGGGCTCCCGCCTTCGTCGAACAGCTCGTCGCCGACCCGGCCCGCTACTTCTCCCCGATCCAGCTGACCGAATTCGTCCGCGACGACCCACTCGAGTTCGCGCCCGGGTCGCAGTACCACTACTCAGACACCGACAACATCGCCGCCGGCCTGATCGAGGAAGAAGCGAGCGGCCTGTCCTACGAACAGCTGCTGCAGCGGCGGATCTTCGGGCCGCTGAAGATGCGCGACAGCAGCCTGCCGGTGACGACCAAGATGCCGCGCCCGTTCATGCACGGCTACGACGTCGCGCCGGGCGATAAGCCCGAGGACGTCAGCGAACTGATCAATCCGGCCGGCGCCTGGGCCTCGGGCGGAATCGTCTCGACGCCGCTCGACATGGCCCGCTTCGCGCGGCGCTACGTGCCGACCGTGCTCGCCACCGCCACCGTCGAAGGCCCCTTCCGCCTCGGCTCCTCCTCGCCGCCGGGACCGGGGAAGAACTTCGCCGGGCTCGGGCTCTTCCGCTACCGCACCGGTTGCGGAACCGTGTACGGCCACACGGGCTCCTTCCCCGGCTACCGGATCCTGGTCGCCTCCACCTCCGACGGCAAGCGCTCGGTCGTCTTCGTCGCCAACTCCCAGATCGTCCCCGGGCAGGGCTCGCAGAGGATCTCCAAGGAGATCACCCAGGCGCAGGCGCGGGCGGTCTGCCGGGCGCTGAGCTGAAGCGGGCGCGGCCGGAGAACCGACCGCGCCCAACTGCATCCGCTTCGACTACATCGATATCCAGAGCGGTTCCGGGGTTGTGACTGTGTAGGCGCCGTTCCAGGTCCCGTTCCCTTCGGGGCAACCGAGGTTCCCGGCTGTCTTGGTCAGGGTTCCGGCCCAGTCGATTGTCGCCATCGCGCCGCCTGTGAGGACTCCGGTGTGACCGGCGTCGAAGATGCATTCGTCGCCGCTGAATGTCCACAGGATTCTGATCTGGGTTCCTGTGAGCGTCAGTGTCCCGTTGTGCGTCCAGACAGGCAGGTCGATGATCTCGATGTCGAGTGTGCCTTTGACGATGGCTTCGACATCGACCGGTTCACCGGCGTCTTCGCATTCATTGAAGGTGAGCGCGTTGACGATCGCGCCCAGCGGTTTGGCTGTGGTCTGCTCGGTAGTGGCGTCGATTGTCGATTTATTGCATTCGACGACGCCGTTGGGGGTCGGGATGACCAGTTTTTTCCCAGCCTCCAGTTCGGCGTGGATCCTCTGCCCCGCGAAGTAGAGGTGGTTCGGTTCGCATCGCGGCAACCCCGCGAATGTTGTCGGCTGTTTGCAGAGCGACGTTTCTGTCGCCGCGGCGCTGCCGGCGCCGACGGTCGCCATCAGGGCCGCCGCCACAACGAACAGCGCCCCGAGAATCTTCAGTTGCTTCATTTTCATCTCTCCCGTTTGACCGGACGCCTCCCGCGCCGCGGCCGTCGATAGATAACGGAGAGTTCCAATAGCATCGTTGAGATTTATAGTCAAGGAATTTCTCGCATTTGCTCTTTTCGCAGGCTTGAACCGCGCTGTTCATGGCGTTGCGCCAAGATGCGCGCGTGAGCGCCTTTCGGATCGTCGTCCTCGCCTCGGGCAGCGGGACCAACCTGCAGGCGATCCTCGATCAGTTGCACGGGCAGGGGCTGGTCGAGGTGGTCGGGGTCGGCTCCGACAAGCCCGGCGCGGGTGCCCTGGAGCGCGCTGCGGCCGCCGGCGTCGACACCGCCGTCTTCCCCGCCGACGCCTACGCCGACCGGATGGGTCGCGACGCGGCGATGGGCGACTGGGTCGAATCGCACCGTCCCGGCCTCGTCGTCCTCGCCGGCTACATGCAGCTCTTGACCGAACCGTTCGTCGCCCGCTTCGCGGGGCGGATCGTCAACATCCACCCCGCCCTGCTCCCGGACTTTCCCGGCCTCGACGCGATCGGCCAGGCGCTCGACGCCGGCGTCCAGGAGACCGGCGTCACCGTCCACTTCGTCGACGAGGGGATCGACACCGGGCCGGTGATCCTGCAGCGGCGGGTGCCGGTGCCGGTCGGCCGCGAACGCGGGGTGCTGGAGGCCGCCGTCCACACCGTCGAGCACCAGCTCTACCCGGAGGCGATCCGCATGATCGCGGAGGGCAGGGTTAGGATCGACCCCAGCGACCCTCGCAAGGTCGCGATCGATGACTGAACCGGCCACCGACACCCAGCAGGAGAGCCTCGGCGACGGGCAGCTGCGAGTGCGGCGGGCGCTGATCTCGGTCTCCGACAAGACCGGGGTCGCCGACTTCGCCAAGGGGCTGGCGGCGCTCGGGGTCGAGATCCTCTCCACCGGCGGCACCGCGACGGCGCTGCGCGAGGCCGGGCTGGAGGTCACCGACGTCTCCGAGTTCACCGGCCAGGAGGAGATCCTCGGCGGCCGGGTGAAGACGCTGCATCCGCGGCTGCACGCGGCGCTGCTGGCGCGGCGCGGCGACCCGAAGCACATGGCGACGCTGGAGCGCGAGGGGATCGAGCCGATCGACGTCGTCGTGCGTCAACCTCTACCCCTTCGAGCAGACCGTCTCCGGCCACGAGGTTGGCCACGAGGTGGCGATCGAGAACATCGACATCGGCGGGCCGACGATGATCCGCGCCGCGGCGAAGAACCACGAGAGCGTCGCCGTCGTCGTCAAGCCGGAGTCCTACGACGCGGTCTGCGCCGAGCTGGAAGAGAGCGGTGGCGAGATCTCCGCCGCGACCCGCCACTGGCTCGCCAACGAGGCCTTTGCGCAGACCGCGCGCTACGACGCCGCGATCAGCCGCTGGTTCTCGATGGAGTACGAGGACTTCCCGGAACACCTGGCCGTCGCCTACGAGAAGGTGCTCGACCTCTCCTACGGCGAGAACCCGCACCAGCGGGCGGCGCTGTACGCGGAGTCCGGGCTGCGCAGCCACATCCTCTCCCGCTGCTCGAAGCTGCACGGGCGGGCGCTCTCCTTCAACAACGTGCTCGACCTCGACTCGGCGCGGGCGCTGGTCGGCGACTTCGAGCAGCCGGCCTGCGTGATCGTCAAGCACAACAACCCCTGTGGGGTGGCGGTCGGCGGCGACGCGCTGGAGGCCTACCTGAAGGCGCTGGCCTGCGACCCGATCTCCGCATACGGCGGCGTGATCGCGATCAACCGCCCGATCGGCAAGCGAGCTCGCCGAGGAGCTGCACGAGAACTTCGTCGAGGTGCTGAGCGCGCCCGGCTACGAGGACGGGGCGCTGGAGGTGCTGACCCAGAAGGAGGCGATCCGGATCCTCTGCGAGGAGGAGCGCCGCGAGCCCGACCCGCGCGAACGCGACGTCAAGCGGGTGATGGGCGGCCTCCTGGTCCAGGACCGCGACGGCGACCCCGAGCCGCGGGAGATCATGGAGGCGGTCACCGGCAACGAGCCGAGCGAGGAGCAGTGGCAGGACATGCTTTTCGCCTGGACCGTCAGCCGCCGCGTCCGCTCCAACGCGATCGTGATCGCCAAGGGCGGCGCGACCCTCGGCATCGGCGCCGGCCAGATGAGCCGCGTCGACTCGGTCCGCCTCGCGGTCGAGAAGTGCCGCGAGGCCCGCGGCGCCGAGGCCGACTCCCTCCTCGCCGGCTCAGCCCTCGCCTCCGACGCCTTCTTCCCCTTCGCCGACGGCCCCGAGCTGGCGATCCAGGCCGGCACCACCAGCGTCATCCAGCCCGGCGGCTCCAAACGCGACGCCGAGGTGATCGAGGCCTGCGAGGGGGCCGGCGTTGCGATGGTGTTCACGAAGCACCGGCACTTCCGGCACTAGGCCGAGACCTAAGGACTAGCCGGGGACGGCAAGTCGTCGTCATCGTCCCCGAACCCGCCCTCTTCGGCAGAGGTCCGGTCGCGGTCCTCCGTCAGAACAGACCACTGACTGGTTAGCGACTGCCCGGTCCCTGCGACCCGTGCGCGTATCGCACTGAGCAGTCCAGCAAGGATCACCATCACGGCGGCGCTGCCCTGATAGGCCTGGATGTCCGGGAGAGGGTGGGGGATCTCCATCGTCGAGAACCAGATGAAGATCGCGACTGCAATGCTCAGAGCGACGATCGTCTGCCATTTCTTGGTCACGAACGAGGCAAAGATCGCGGGGGCCGGCAGGAATGGAGCGTAGGGACTGAGCACACCCCCCGTTTCCTCAGCCAAGCGCCACAGGATCAGGATGTCCAAGGCGGTAAGGGCGATCACCATCACCTTGAGCAACGATTCGTTGACGTCAATCGACTCCGGCCCATCCCGATCCTCGGCGACCCTTCTCAGTCTCGGCCACCAGGCGTCCATCAGCGAGAGGGCAGCGGAGAGCACGAGGACCACCGCCTCAGCCCAGTACATCCAAGTAGGCAGGATCGGCGCCGGCTCGTGGAACCGGGAAAAAGACATTCCCACCCAGACAGCCAGGATGACATTGACCACAAAAATCGCGAGGAGCTGGTCCTTAGGCTCTAGGCCACCGGTGCCGGATCGATCGTTTTCGCCGTCTCTGCGCACTCCCATAGGACCCAATTCCCTCTCCCCTCGTGGAAACCGAAGTGACTCAGATGGACAGCGGGCTCGCTACGGAGCCTTTGTCGATGCGTCGCATGCAGCGCAGCTGAGTCGCAGATATGACTTGCGACGAGAACTGTCCAGATCTGTCAAGCACCCACGAGACCGACCTGGTCAGGTCAACAGCCACCGCGACTGCAGCGACCAAGATCAACCCGAACAAGGCTTGCCGCAAATCGGCTCCCGTGTGGGGAGCGGCCAGAATCCAGCCAGCGAGCGTCAGGTTGAGGCCGCGATATAGCCAGTCCGCCTTGATCGCGATCCCGGGACCGGCGATTATTCGGCCGCACTGGTAGGCGCAGTACGTGTCCCGGGCCACCAGGAGAAGGAGGAGCGCGACGGGCAGCAGCCCGGCCAGGACCGAGGCGCTGTAGACCGCCCAGATCGCGACTCGATCAATGATCGAGTCGAGAGTGCGGCGGGCAGGATCGTCGGCGTCGAAACGGCGTGCAACGACTCCGTCGAGTTGGTCTGCGACGACAAAGACCGTCAGAAGGACGGCCATCACAGCGGTTGGACCGTCGACCGACAGGATCATCGGCGGGACGAGTGCAAGACGCCCCACGGTGAGTAAGGCGAGGCTGGTCGGCATCCCATTCATCAGCCGATCCATGGCTCGCACGCCAGCAAGAGCAGGCGGCCTTGCCGCGACTGCCGAACGGTTGCTCACCGAATGATCCGTACTCACTTGCACCTCCGGTACGCGGGTTGGCCAGGGGCACCTAGATATATATGAAGTTCTATTTATTTCAAAGAACTCTAGTGTTACTAAGCCAGCGCCCGCTGCCGTTCGCTCGCGCGGATTACGTGCTGGCAGACCTGTTCCGGCTCGTCGACCACCATCAACAGATCCTTGTCGCCGGGAGAGATCAGGCCGTTGTCCTCGAGGCCGCGGTCGATCCACTCCAGCAGCGGGCTCCAGAACTCTGAGCCGACCAGGATCACCGGGAAATGCTTGATGCGGTGGGTCTGGATCAGGGTCAGGGCCTCGAACAGCTCGTCGAGGGTGCCGAAGCCGCCCGGCATGATCACGAAGGCGCGGGCGTAGCGGACGAACATCAGCTTGCGGGCGAAGAAGTAGTGGAACTGGAGTGAGCGCTTGACGTAGGGGTTCGACTGCTGCTCGTGCGGGAGCTCGATGTTGAGCCCGATCGTCTCGCCGCCCGCTTCGGCGGCGCCGCGGTTGGCGGCTTCCATCAGGCCCGGGCCGCCGCCGGTGATCACCGTGTAGCCGTGCTTGGTCAGGCAGGCCGCGGTCTCGCGGGTAGGCGTACCAGGGGTGGGCTTCGGTGACCCGGGCCG
Organism: uncultured Actinomycetes bacterium; assembly: GCA_963850735.1. Taxonomy (GTDB): domain Bacteria; phylum Actinomycetota; class Thermoleophilia; order Solirubrobacterales; family 70-9; genus VAYN01. The sequence goes on along the minus strand of CAWKMK010000004.1, from coordinate 330,331 downwards.
AGCCGAAGACGGAGACCCCGTTCTCTACGTCGCGCAGGGCGTCGAAGGCGGCGTCGATCTCGGCCCGGATGCGGTCGGAGCGGCGCTCGTCGTCGGCCTCGATGTCGCAGGGGACGCGCAGCAGGCGCTCGTCGCCCTTGCCCCAGCCGTTTAGCTTGGCCTCGGCCAAATGCCCCCGGCGGGATTCGAACCCGCGCCGCGCGGCTTAAAAGGCCGCCGCTCTAACCAACTGAGCTACAGGGGCGCGGTGCGAATGGTAGACGGAGCCCGATCAAGCGGCGTTCGTCCTTTGTTAGGCATATGCCTAACAAAGGACGAACGCCGTCAGGACAGGTCCGGAAGCCCCTCGTAGGCGGTCGAGGCCTCGGCGTGGGTGCGGCGGGGGATGCGGCCGGCGCGGCGGGCGAGGTGGCCGGCCTCGACGCCGCGGCGCAGGGCGGTCGCCATCGCCACCGGGTCCTCGGCGCCGAAGATGGCGCTGGCGGCGAGGATCGCGTCGCAGCCCAGCTCCAGCGCCTGGGCGGCGTCGGAGGCGGTGCCGATGCCGGCGTCGAGGATGACCGGGACCTCGGCCCGCTCGGTGATGATCGCGATGTTGTACGGGTTGCGGATGCCGGCGCCGGAGCCGATCGGCGAGCCGAGCGGCATCACCGCGGCGCAGCCGGCCTCTTCGAGGCGGCGGGCGAGGATCGGGTCGTCGTTGGTGTAGGGGAGGACGGTGAAGCCGTCGGCGACGAGCTGTTCGGCGGCGTCGAGGAGCTCGACCGCGTCCGGGTAGAGGGTGCGGTCGTCGCCGATCACCTCGAGCTTGATCCAGTCGGTCCCGAACGCCTCGCGGGCGAGCTTGGCGGTGCGGACCGCGTCGCGGGCGGTGTAGCAGCCGGCGGTGTTGGGGAGGACGAAGAGGCCGAGGCGGTCGATCACGTCGAGCACCGAGCCCTCGGCGGCGGGGTCGATGCGGCGCAGGGCGACGGTGACGATCTCGGTCCCGGAGGCGCGCGAGCGCCCCCTCCATCTGCTCCAGCGAGCGGAAGCCGCCGGTGCCGGCGATCAGCCGCGAGCGACCACTCGCGGTCGCCGAGCCGCCAGGAGTCGGCGCCGCCCTGGATCGCCGCCAGGACCTCGACCGCCTGCCCCTCGCGCAGCGGCGTCCGCCCCACTCGCCGCGGGGGACGACCTCGCCGTCGAGCGCGACCGCGACGCCGCGGCCCCCTCCCCCGCGCCGGACTCGCGCACGGCGAGGTCGAGCGTGGCGCCATCGGGCAGCTCGCGCGGCGCGCCGTTCAGCTCGATCCTCATCGGACGACCTCCTCCGGTCGGCGTTCGTCCTTTGTATCCCCGTGGCGACAAAGGACGAACGCCGATTCGGGGCCAGGAGATCGGCGACGGTCTCGGCCGCCAGCGGCGCCAGGAGGATGCCGTTGCGGTAGTGGCCGGTGGCGAGGACGAGGCCCTCGATCGCGCCCGGGCCGACCAGCGGCAGGTTGTCGGGGGTGCCGGGGCGGAGGCCGGCGGTCGCGCCGACCAGCTCCATCTCGGCGACGTCGGGGAGCAGGCGGTAGGCCTCGCGCAGCAGCTCGTGGACGCCGCCGGCGGTGACGGCGGTGTCGAAGCCCATCTCTTCGACCGTGGCGCCGACGACGAGGCGGCCGTCGGCGCGCGGCACCAGGTAGACGCGCTCGGAGGCGAGGATGTGGCGCGCGACGCGGCTCGCGCGCCGCGGCTGCGCAGCTCGACCACCTGCCCTTTCACCGGGCGCACCGGCGGGCGGGCCTCCTCGGGCAGCCACTCGGCCGCGCCCGACCAGGCGCCGGCGGCGAGGACGACGGCGTCGGCGGCGACCGATCAAAGCTCGATTCGACACCATGGTGTCGTAGCCTTCGCGGTCCGCACGCCGACCAGGTGCTCGCCGTCGAAGATCCCGTCGACGACCTCGGTGCCGGTACGAACCTCGACCCCCTCCGCGCGCAGCGCCGCCAACAGCACCTGCGTCAGCGCCCGCGGGTCGATCGCCGCCTCGCCCGCCGCGAAGACGCCGCCGTGGAAAGAGGGCGCCAGCCCCGGCTCCAGCTCGCGGCACTGGCGGGTCGAGAGCCACTCGGCCTCGAGGTCGAGCGAGCGCTGCAGGTCGTGGACGCGCCGCAGCTGCGCCGCCTCGTCGCGGTCGAGGGCGACGTGCAGCGCTCCGAGCCGTTCGTAGCCGGTGCTCTCGCCCGGTCGCCGCCTCCAGCTCGGCGACGAACTCCGGGTACAGCGCGCGCCGCCGCCAGGGTCAGCTCCAGCAGCTCCGGCTCGCCGAAGGTCAGCTCGCCGACCGGCGCCAGCATCCCGGCCGCGACCCGCGTCGCGCCGCCGCCGCGGCTCGCCGCGCTCCAGCACCGCGACCTCTGCCCCGCGCTGCGCCAGCCGCCAGGCGCAGGCGAGACCGATCACGCCGCCGCCGACAACCACAACATCGAAACCGCGCTTCTCGCTCAAATCCTTGCCTCCGCCGGCATTACCCGGATCAGGTCCAAACGGTCGGTGGCCTCGATGCCACCCTCTCAGCCCTCGCGGGCTCCCGTACCTCCCCGATGCTACCCCGTCCGCCGGCCTCGCGAGCCCCGTCCAGCCATAATCGAGACATGAGCCTCTCCCTGCCCGAGGGCGACGGGCCGCTGCGCCGCGAGCGCCTGCGCACCGCCCGCCTCTACTTCGTCTGCGACGCCCGCCCGCCCGGCGACCTGGAAGCGCTGCTGCGGGCGGCGCTGACCGGCGGCGCCGACATCGTCCAGCTGCGCGAGAAGGAGCTAGGACGGGCCGAGATCGAACGCGCCGCCGGCACCTTCCGCCGCGTCGCCGACACCTTCAGCGCCCTCTTCGTCCTCAACGACGACCCCGAGCTGGCGCGGATCTGCGACGCCGACGGGGTCCACGTCGGCCAGGACGACGTCAGCGCCGAGCAGGCGCGCGAGGCTGCTGGGGCCGGACGCGATCGTCGGCCTCTCGACCCACTCCGAGGAGCAGATCGCCGCCAGCGCCGGCGCGCCCCGTCGACTACATCAGCGTCGGCCCGATCTGGGAGACGCCGACCAAAGCGGGCCGCCCCGGGGTCGGCCTCGAGCTGATCTCCCACGCCGCCGCCAACGCCCCCCACCCCTTCTTCGCGATCGGCGGCATCGACGCCGCGAACGCCGAGCAGGTGGTCGCGGCCGGCGCCGAGCGGCTCTGCGCGGTGCGGGCGATCCGCGACGCCGCCGACCCCGCAGCCGCGGCGCAGGAGCTGCGCGCAGGCCTTCGCCGCCGGCGAGAAGGGCGTGGCCCCCGGTGGCTGAGGTGCGCGGTGGCTGACGAGAAGGTCAAGCGCAAGCAGCGCGGCGGGCGAAGCCGGCCGACGGCAGCACGCAGGCCAACCGATGGCGCGCGGCTACGCCAAGGCCGAGCAGCGCAACCAGGAAGCGCGCGAAGCGCTGCAGCCGCTGGCCGAGGGCGAGCGGCCGACCGTGGTCACCATCGGCGCGATCGTCGCCGCGCTGATCTCGATCTCGATCGTCGATCGGCTACGCCGCCGGGGTCGAGGTCAACGGCGAACAGCCGAGACTGCCGCAGGTGGTGGCGCCGGCGGTGATCATGGGGATGATGGCCTGGGGCATGTGGCACGCCCGCTACTGGGCGGTGCTCGGCTTCCAGCTGATCCTGGTGATCGTCCTCTTCAGCGCCTTCTTCGGCCTCCTCGTCGGCGTCTCCAGCGTCAGCCAGGCGATCGGCACCGTCGCCCTGCTCGCCGTCGCCGGTACCTTCTTCTTCTTCATGGTCAAGGCGATGGCGCGGATCCAGATGCCGACCGCGCGCCGCGACGAGCGAGCGGCCTCGCGATGGTCGCCGGACGGCCGCCTCTATAGGCTCAGACGCATGGCCGACTCCTTCGACCAGATCGTCATCGGCGGGGGCCCGGGCGGCTACGTCGCCGCGATCCGCGCCGCCCAGCTGGGCCAGAAGACCGCCGTCGTCGAGCGCGACAAAGCCGGCGGCCGCTGCCTCAACTACGCCTGCATCCCGGCCAAGACGGTGCTGCGCACCGCCGAGATCTTCCACGAGGCGACCGGCAGCGCCGAGCTCGGCGTCGTCGGCAACGACGTCCAGCTCGACTGGGACGCGCTGCAGAAGCGCCGCGCCGACGTCTCGGCCAGCTGACCGGCGGGGTCGAAGGGCTGTGGAAGAAAAACAAGATCGAGTTCATCCAGGGCGACGCCTCGCTGACCGCCGAGGGCAACGTCAAGGTCGGCGACGAGGTCTACGAGGCCAAGGCGGTGACCCTGGCGACCGGGTCGGTGGCGCTGCCGATCCCCGGCGTCGAGTTCGGCGGCCGCGTCCTCGAAACCTGGGGCGCCTGGTCGCTGCCCGAGCGGCCCGGCAGATCGCCGTCGTCGGCGCCGGCGCCTCGGGCGCCGAGCTCGCCTCCGCCTACTCCGCTTCGGCACCGAGGTGCTGCTGATCGAGATGCTCGACCAGATCCTCCCCGCCGAGGACAAGGACATCGCCAAGGTCGTCGAACGCGTCTTCAAGAAACAGGGGATCGAGATCTCGACCGGCGCGCCGGTGGAGAACGTCGAAGCCGGCGAGTCCTCGGTGAAGTTCACCTACGGCGACAAGAGCGCCGAGGTCGACTACCTCTGCATCGCCGGCGGCCGCGGCCCCGACACCGAGGGGCTGGGGCTGGAGGAGGCCGGGATCGAGCTGGAGGAGGGCGGCCGCAAAATCAAGGTCGACGAGTTCCAGCGGACCACCAACCAGAAGGTCTTCGCGATCGGCGACCTGGTCAACCAGAAGGCGCTCGCCCACAAGGCCTCCGAGGAGGGCGTCGTCGCGGTCGAGACCGCGGCCGGGGTCGAGACCCATCCGGTCAACCAGGACCTGATCGTCGGCGCCACCTTCTGCCAGCCGCAGGTCGCGAGCGTCGGCCTGACCGAGGCGCAGGCCAAGGAGGCCGGCCACGAGGTCAAGGTCGGCAAGCAGAAAATCGCCGGCGAGGGCGCGGGCGTCGTCTACGACGACAAAGACGGCCTCGTCAAGCTCGTCGTCGACGCCAAGTACGGCGAGCTGCTCGGCGCCCACATCGTCGGCAACCGCGCCTGCGACATGATCGCCGAGCTGGTCGCGACGATGGAGCTGGAGGGCGGCTACCAGGAGCTGTCGCGGATCGTCCACCCGCACCCGACCGCCTCCGAGGCGATCCTCGACGCGGCCCGCGCCGTCGACGGCTGGCCTATCCACGCTTAGCGCCCAGGTCGCTTCTTCAGCAGTTGCCAGCGGTTGCCCGCAGCGTCTTCGGCCGTGACCAGCAACAAGCCCCTCTTCGGCCGTAGTCGTTTCGGCAGGGCCTCGGTGACGGCACGCGACAGGCGAATCAGTACCTGCTTCGTCTGACCGGACGAAATCGTGAACCGCGCGCTCGTCTTGCGAACGTTCAACGCCCCTCATTCCGGGACCACCCGAGGTCGGCAAGCCATGCGAGAGTCACTTTTCCGCGGCACGGCGGGCTCACCTCGCTGCTGGGACACGTGAGCTTGACTTGTACGCCCTCGTTTCACCACCCGCAATTCTTTTCCCGACCTCGCATCGAGAGCTTGCGGTCGCACCGGTGGTGGAGCCGGCGCCGGAACCACCTCGTAGGGCCCGCTATCGCAGGCGGCGCCCTGTGGCCTGGCGACGCCGCGCTGATCGGCCGGGACACACCGGGTGGCAAAGTCGATCGCCGGACCGGTGGGCCCGAGGTCGTATACCTGGGTCGTGCCGCCGAAGAGGCCGAGGCTGTCTACACCGGGGTTGACGTTCGGCCTGTCGTCCTGCTGAGACCGCACAGGTCGCGATCGTCCTCGACGTTGCCGCCGAGAGACTGCACGCCTGGACCGCAGTTGCGGATCCCAGTCGCGTTCTTGTTGCCGGCGAAGATGCTGTCGCGGGCGGTCAGCGTGCCGATGACACCAGCGGCTTCGCTTTCACTATTCGAGCGATTGAAGAGAACGGCGCTGTTGGCAAGGTTGACCGAAGTGCCGCGAACACCGGCGCCGCCGTTCCAGGCAAGCGGTGGCTGTTGACGAGCGTCACCGAGCCAGAAGACGCCGCGATGCCGGAATCGTTGAAGCCGACGAAACTCGACTCGAGCCGCACCGACCCGCCGCTTCGATCGCGCCGGCGCTGCCGCTTTTGTTGTGTTCGATGCTGACCCCTCGGAGGGTCAGGTTGCCGTCGTTCTCGATGCGCTCCCGCGCCACCAGTGATCGTCAAGCCTTCGATTACGACAGCCGGGGACTGGGCTTCATTCGAAATCGACAGAACCGGCGTTTGGCTCCTTCCCTGAACGATTACGCGGTCGGCCCCCGCTCCCACCAGCTCGACCGAATCCGTGATTTCGAGGGGGTCTGAGAACAAGAACGGTTGGCCAACCCCATACGGGGCCGAGCTGGCCGGAAGAACGACTCGGTCGTCGACGGAGGTCGAGGCGTTGGAAGCTTCGAGCGCAGCCCGCACCGAGCAGTCGTCCGGCAGGCAGGCACTGCCTTCGGTGTCTTCGGTGCCGGTGACCGTGTACGTGTCAGCAGAGGCGAGCGCCGGCAGGAGGAGGGCGACGAGCGCAGTCAGCACAAGTCCCACCGCTCTGGATCTTCCGCGCATCGGCTGAAGCTTTCCACAAATGCCGCCGGCGGCGGCAGTGTGCTTCGCGTATGTTCCGGCCGTGCGCGCCACCTTCTACTTCGACCTCGGCTCCCCCTACGCGTACCTCAGCGCCGAGCGGATCAGCGGGCTCTTCGCCGAGGCCGAGCTGGAGCAGCCGGAGTGGCAGCCGGTCCTGCTCGGCGGGCTGTTCCATCGCTTCGACCGCGGCTCGTGGTCGCAGACGCCGGGCGCGGGCCGAGGGGATGGCGGAGATCGAGCGTCGCGCCGCCGAGTACGGGCTACCGCCGATCGCCTGGCCGCAGCCGTGGCCCGGCAACACGCTGGTGGCGATGCGGGCGGCGACCTTCGCCAAGCAGACCGGGCGCACCGTCTCCTTCTCCCTCGCCGCCTTCCGCCAGGCCTTCGCCGCCGGCCGCGACCTGACCGACGCCGACAACGTGATGATCGCCGGCGCCGCCTGCGAGATGCACCCGCGGGCGCTGCTGAAAGCGGTCGAAACCAGGGTCGTCAAGGACGCGCTGCGCGAGGCGACCGACCGCGCCGGCGACCTCGGGGTCGAAGGGGTCCCCGCGGTGGTCGTCGGCGACGAGGTCTTCTGGGGCGACGACCGGCTCGAGGAAGCGGTGGAGGCGGCAGGGCGCTAGGGCGTGTCGCCTTTGTCCCACCCGTAGAGGACAAAAGCGACACGATCGGCCGCGCTGGGTAGTCATCTAATGTGAACTCGATGGCAGATCTGCCTGACGCCGCCACCTGTTACGAGCTGCTCGCGCGGATGGCGCTGATCCGCCGCTTCGAGGAGGAGGCGGGGCGCCAGTACCAGCGGGCGCGGGCCGGCGGCTTCCTGCACCTGGCGATCGGCGAGGAGGCGACGATCGTCGGCACCACCTCGGTGATGCGCGACGAAGACTTCCTGATCGGCACCTACCGCACCCACGGCCACGCGATCGCCCGCGGCACCGAGCCGAAGCGGGTGATGGCGGAGCTGTTCGGCCGGGTCGACGGGACCAGCGGCGGCCGCGGCGGCTCGATGCACATCTTCGACGCCGAGAAGCGGTTCATGGGCGGCTACGGGATCGTCGGCGGCAACCTGCCGATCGCGGCCGGGATCGGTCTCGCCTCCCAGTACAAGGGCGAAGACGCGGTCACCGTCTGCATGTTCGGCGACGGCGCCTCCAACACCGGCAACTTCGGCGAGACGATGAACCTGGCGGCGCTCTGGAAGCTGCCGGTCCTGTTCATGGTCGAGAACAACCTCTACGGGATGGGGACCTCGGTCGAGCGCCACTCCGCCCAGACCGACCTCTCGAAGAAGGCCGAGGGCTACGGGATCCCCGGCGAGCGGATCGACGGGATGGATGTGGTCGCGGTGCGCGAGGGCGTCGCCGAGGGGATCCGGCAGGCGCGCGAGGAGCAGCGGCCGACCCTGCTGGAGGCCTTCACCTACCGCTACCGCGGCCACTCCGCCGCCGACCCCGAGGTCTACCGCGAGCGCGAGGAGGTCGAGGAGTGGCAGGAGAAAGACCCGATCGAGAGCTTCGCGCGGCGCTGCGTCGAGGCCGGGGTGCTGGGCGAGCGCGAGGTGACGCAGGCGCGCGAGACCGCTGACGACCGAGGTCAAGGCCGCGGTCGAGTTCGCCGAAGCCTCGCCCGAGCCGCCGCTTGACACGATGTACGAAAACCTCTACGCCCAGACCGAGCCGGGCGGCTGGTACGCGGTCGACGAGCGCAGCCCGGAGCCGCACCGCGGCGAGGACGAGGCGCAGATGCCCGACGCGCGCGGGAGCTGGCCGAGGCCGGCGCCGCCTACGCCGGGCAGTCGGAGGGGCCACGGCCAAACCCGGCGACCCACGGCGACGCGCAGGAGGGAGTCGAGCCGCGGGTCTCGGCCGAGCGCGAGGTCGGCGACGAGCCGGAGGACGCCCCAGCCGAGCCGGCGATCAACGAGGAGGACGGCGACTGATGGCCCAGCTGCGGATGCGGGAGGCGCTGCGCGACGCGATGGCCGAGGAGATGCGGCGCGACGAGGCGGTGTTCGTGATGGGCGAGGACGTCGGCGTCTTCCAGGGCGCCTTCAAGGTGACCGACGGGCTGCTGGACGAGTTCGGCGAGCGCCGCGTGCGCGACACGCCGATCTCCGAGAACACGATCGTCGGCACCGGGGTCGGCGCGGCGATGAACGGGCTGCGGCCGATCGTCGAGCTGATGACCGTCAACTTCAGCCTCCTGGCGCTGGACCAGATCGTCAACCACGCCGCCGCGATCCCCTACATGTTCAACGGCCAGGCGCAAGGTGCCGCTGGTGATCCGGATGCCGGGCGGCGGCGGCCACCAGCTCGGGCCCACCCACTCCCACAGCTTCGAGGCGCTCTACCTGCAGGTGCCGGGGCTGCTGGTCGCCTGCCCCTCCACCCCGGCCGACGGCAAGGCGCTGCTGAAGGCGGCGATCCGCGACGACAACCCGGTGATCTTCATCGAGCACGAGAGCCTCTACGGGGCGCGCGGCGAGGTGCCCGACGGCGAGAGCAAGAACGGCGCCGAGCCGCTGCGCTTCGGCGAAGCCGCGGTGCGGCGCGAGGGCAGCGACGTGACGATCATCGGGGTGCTGAAGATGGCCCATGTCGCCGAGGGGGCGGCGAGCCAGCTGGCCCACGAGCACGGGGTCGAGGCCGAGGTGATCGACCCGCGCACCCTGCGCCCACTCGACCTCGACACGATCCTCGCCTCGGTCCGCAAGACCAACCGCGCGGTGATCGTCGAGGAGGGCTGGCCCCACGGCGGCGTCGGCGCCAACCTCGCGACCCTGATCACCGAGCAGGCCTTCGACTACCTCGACGCCCCGGTCCAGCGCGTGACCGGCGCCGACGTCCACATGCCGTACTCCAAACGCCTCGAGCAGGCCGCGATCCCGCACGAGGAGCATGTGGTCAGCGCGGCGCTGGCGACCCTCGAGGGCGCCCGCTAACAGGTCTCTGTCGGCGCCCGTTGCCGCGTTCCACGCTCGGCCGACGGAGAAGTCGGCGGCGACGCGGAAGACGCCGGGGCGGGAGGCGCGGACGACGGTCCAGTCGCCGTGGCGGATGATGCAGCCGTAGCCGCGGGCGATCGACCAGTAGGGGGTGAAGCTGACGCGGACGAGGAAGTCGCCCGGGCGCTGGACGTCGAGGGCGAAGCCCTGGCGGCCGAACCAGAGCGTCTCCCCCTCGGCGCCGGCGAGCGGCGCCACCATCGGCCGCGGGTCCTGCACCGCGTAGATCCGCCAGTGCTCGGACTGGGAGCGCAGGCTCAGGTACGACGGGTCGGCGAGGATCAGCCGTCGCTCCTTGACCGAGGAGTAGTCGAGCGGGGCGTCGGGCAGGGCCACGTAGGAGATCGCGTTGGCGCGCAGCCAGTCGCCGTAGCGGGTGCTGGTCAGCTGCTTGTCGTCGTAGAAGAGGTCCTCGCGGGTGGTGTCCAGCTGCCGCAGCCAGCCGCGCGCCAGTTCGAACTTGGAGGCGAGGTAGACCGACTCCCAGTGGTTGGCGGTCGGCGGCACCTCGATCCGCGCCCCGGAGGCGTCGTGGTCGCGCAGCCAGCTGGCGACCGGGTGGAAGTAGGCGGCCCCGGTCGAGGGGTCGTCGACGGCGCGGGCGATCTGGGTGACGCTCGCGGTCAACTGCCAGTAGAGGCTGCCGGCGATCGCCAGGACCAGCAGCGGCGCGTAGAACCAGGTCGGGACGGTCGGGCGCGGGCGCCGCGAGAGCAGGACCGCGGCCAGCACCGGGCCGCCGAAGAGCGCGCCGAGCCGGACCGCGTTGCCGCCCATCGCGTTCGGTGTAAGCCAGACCAGCGTCGAGGCGAGCGCGTAGGCGATCAGCACCCGCCGCAGCGCCCGCTCCTCGTCCCGCACCCCCTGGGTCAGCACCAGGGCGCCGGCGACCCAGAGCGGGATCGCGATGTAGGAGGAGAAGACGAAGGGGAAGTGACCGGACTCGGGGAAGGCGAGGTTCGGGGCCAGGACCAGCGCCAGAGAGATCCCGGAGGCGGCGAGCGCCAGCCGGTTGGGCCGGCGACCGGGTTCGAGCGCGCCGACCAGCAGCACCCCGGCGAGGAAGGCGCCGGCGACCGGGCTGGCCAGCGGGCAGGCCGCGGCGGCGGCGATCGCCAGCGGCCCGCGCCCCAGCTGCAGGCAGCGAAGCGCCGCCAGCCCGAAGGCGACCCCGAGGGCAAAGGTGAGCTGGCCGTCGGCGAGCAGGGTGACGACGCCGGCGCCGAACCAGAGCGTCGCCCAGCGCGCCTCCTCCCCCCAGTGGTCGCGGACCAGGCGGTCGAAGAGGTAGGAGGAGGCGACGACGGCGAGTAGTCCGACCACCTGCGGGCCGAGCAGCGCCGCCAGCGGCGGGAAGAGGACGCTGTAGGTGAGGGTGTAGTGGCCGCCGTACCAGCTGCCGTTCCAGATCGCCAGGCCGGCGCTCTCGAACAGCTCGGTGCGGAAGACCTGCGCGGCGAGGTCTCCTACGGGGGGGCTCCAGATCAGCATCGCCAGCGCCAGCGCGAAGCTGAGCGCCACGGCCGGGAGCCAATCGGGTCGAAGCGGTTTGGACTGGACCATGGGCGGCAGCCCAAAGGATAAGGGCGGCTCCTGCAACGATTCGTGAATGAGCGGTGAGATCCTGGTCCTCAGGCGCGGGACCGTCCCCTACGCCGAGGCGTGGGAGATGCAGCGGCGGCTGGCGGAGCGGCGCCGGCGCGAGGAGATCGGCGACGTATTGCTGCTGCTCGAGCATCCCCCCGTCTACACCCGCGGCCGCCGCTCCCAGCCCGAGGAGCTGCCGATGGGCGCCTCCTGGTACGAAGCGCAGGGGATCGAAGTCCTCGACACCGATCGCGGCGGCCTGGTCACCTACCACGGCCCCGGGCAGCTGGTCGCCTACCCGATCGTCCAGCTGCGCGGTTACGGCGACGACGTCCACGAGTACGTGCGCGGGCTGGAGCGGACGATGACCGGCGCACTCGGCAGGGCCGGGGTGCGGGCGGGCATGATCGAGGGGCTGACCGGGGTCTGGGTCGGGACGCGGAAGATCGGCTCGATCGGGCTCCACGTCAGCCGCGGCGTCACCACCCACGGCCTGGCGATCAACGTCAACAACGACCTGCAGCCGTTCGAGTGGGTCGTGCCCTGCGGGATCGAGGGGGTCTCGATGACCTCGCTCTCCCGCGAGCTCGGAGCCGAGCAGGACCTCGCCGCCTTCGCCGCCACCGTGGTCGACAGTTACGCCGAAGTCTTCGACCGCGAAGCTGTCATCGACGACAGCGTCACCGCGTAGGCTGGCGCGACCATGCGCCGGCTGCTCCTCCCACTTGCCCTGCTCGCAACCCTGCTCCAGGTCGGGGTGGCACAGGCCGTCGAATCCTTCCCCGTCACCAGCACCGCGGACGCGGGGACCGGCAGCCTGCGGGAGGCGATCGAAGCCGCGAACAAAGCCCCGGGGGCAGACTCGATCCCGATCACCGCCACCGGCACGATCGCGCTGGAGACCCCCCTGCCGCCGATCCTCAACAGCCTCACGATCAGCGGGCCCGGGGCCGGCGACCTGACGATCGAACGAAAGGCCGGCGCCGCCCCCTTTCGCGTCCTCACCTTTCCCGGCCCCCTTCCCAGCATCGTCCGCGACGTGACCGTCAGCGGCGGCCTCGACCCGCTCGGGGCCGGGATCCTCAGCGAAGCCGAGAGCCTGACGCTGATCGGCGTCGTCGTCACCGACAACGAAGCGGTGGCCGAAGGCGGCGGCACCGCCTTGGCGAGGGGCGGCGGGATCCTCAGCCAGGGGGCGCTGACCCTGCGGGAATCCTTCGTCTTCGAAAACACCGTAACCGCCCGGAACGGCAGCGCCGAAACCACGGCGTCGGGGGGAGGCGTCGCAGCGCTCGGGCCACTGACGATCGACGGAAGCACGGTCGCCGCCAACCTGGCTCGTGCGCTCGGGGTGGGTGTCGAAGACGCTCTGGCCGCCGGCGGAGGGATCCTCGTGTCGGGAGGCCCGACGACGATCGACCGCAGCACGATCAGCTACAACGCGGCGCTCGCCGCAGCAGGGAGCGACACGAACGTTGCCAGGGGAGGCGGGATCGAGGTCGGCGCAAGCGGCAGCGAGAGCCAACTCACCAGCTCCACCCTCAACGGCAACTCCGCCGCCACGAACCCGACCGGCGCCCCGATCGATTCCGCCATCGGCTCCAACATCCAAAGCTCCACCACGAGCGTGCTTCGCAACACCATCGTCTCGTTCCCCCAAGGCGGCCCCGCGAGCTGCGCAGGGGTCATCTCCTCGGCCGGTTTCAATCTCGACGAAGGACACAGTTGCGGGTTCGGACAGTCAACCGACCTCGTCGACGTCTCGCCGGGCCTCAACCTCAGCCTGGAAAACCTCGGCGGCCCGACCCCGACCCATGCGCTGCTCGAAACCAGCCCCGCGATCGACCGCGGCAACTCCTTCGGCAGCGGCGTCGACCAGCGCGGCCTCCCCCGCCCGAGCGATTTCCCGGCGATCAGCAACAAAGAAGGCGGTGACGGGTCGGACATCGGCGCCTTCGAGCTGCAGGCGCCGCCCGCCGGTACGCCAGCCCCGATCCTCGTCTCGACCGAGCCCCGCGACAGCACCCCGCCGCGGACGCGGATCGTCAGCGGCCCGGCGCGGTCCGGCTACGAGCGGCTAGCCAAGTTCCGCTTCACCTCCTCGGAGGGCCAGTCGAGCTTCCAGTGCAAGCTGGACAAGAAGCGCTGGAAGAAGTGCCGCAGCCCCTACAAGCTGACCGTCAAGCCGGGCAAGCACCTGTTCAAGGTGCGGGCGATCGACCGCTTCGGCAACGTCGACCCGACCCCGGCGCGCTTCGGCTGGCGGGTAAAGCCGCTCAGCTAACGTTGCCTTCGGTGTCCGACGCCGAACGCATCCACGTCACCCGCTCTCGCGCCAACCCGGGCGGGACCGCGGCCAGCGCCGAGGGCACCGTCCCCTTCCGCCGTGCCCGCAAGCCGCCGTGGCTGAAGGTGCCGGCGCCGGGCGGGCCCAACTACCGGCGGCTGAAGGAGAAGATCGGCTCCGACAACCTCCACACCGTCTGCGAGGAGGCCAACTGCCCGAACGTCGGCGAGTGCTGGGAGCGCGGCACGGCGACCTTCATGATCTTGGGCGACGTCTGCACCAGGCGCTGCGGCTTCTGCAACGTGCAGACCGGCAAGCCGACCTGGAATGACCCCTTGGAGCCGCTGCGCGTCGCCAACCAGGTGAAGGCGATGGGGCTGCGCCACGCGGTCGTCACCTCGGTCGACCGCGACGACCTGCCCGACTACGGGGCGAGCGCCTTCGTCGGCGTGATCCGCTCGATCCGGATGCTGGCGCCGGGCTGCAAGGTCGAGATCCTCACCCCCGACTTCCGCGGCCAGGAGATGCCGCTGGCGAAGGTGGTCCACGAGCGGCCCGACGTCTTCAACCACAACGTCGAGACGGTGCCGCGCCTCTACCCGATCGCCCGCCGCGGCTCCAAGTTCCTCCGCTCCGCCCGGGTCCTGAAGATGGCGAAGGAGATGGGCGGCGCCGACGTAGTGACCAAGTCCGGGCTGATGGTCGGCCTCGGCGAGTCCTTCGAGGAGATGGTCGAGACCTTCGGCCTCCTGCGCGAGCACGACGTCCAGGTCCTCACCGTCGGCCAGTACCTGCGCCCCACCGAGAACCACCTGCCGGTCGTCCGCTACTGGCACCCCGACGAGTTCGCCGCGCTCGAGGAGGCCGCCTACGACCTCGGCTTCGAGTCAGTGGCGGCGGGGCCGCTGGTGCGCAGCAGCTACCACGCGGACCAGAACCTGCCCGAGGGGCACCGGGCGGAGAGCTTGCTGGCTTAGCCTTCGTCGCCGCGGCGGACTTTCCAGAGCAGGCTGAGGTCTTCCCCCGGGAGAGCTGCTTGCACTTCTGCCGTCGCTTCGACGGCACGCCGGATGCGCTCGCGCTGGGCAGTTAACGGCTGCCACCGCTCTTTCACCCGCCAGGGTTGAGGGCCGAGGAAATAGTCATCCATGTCACCAAGACGCCACTCGCCGGGTAAGCGCTGCCATCCGCGTCTGGATTCGGCTCCTTGCAGAGACCACGCGACCATGCTCAGCGCGTCGGGCGGGGGTTGCCAGAGGGGCTGTTCCTCGAGCGCGTCCGCAAACACTTCCAGCTCCTCGATGCGTCTGTTCCAGTTTGCGTCTGAGGCGAACATCAGCAGGGAGAGAAACTCGACGCGCGGATAGGTCAGGTCTTCCCGGGCCAGATTCAGCTGCTCACCGAACTCGTCGGCTTCGAGGGATATATGAAACGGGAGAAAGTAGGAGGCGGCATCGATCTCGGTCTCGTATTCGGAGGGGTCGAGGGCCTCGAAGCGCAGCGCCAGCGAGTCCGCTCCTCTGAAGTACCCGTTCTCACTTCCCGCCCGGAACCACCCATCTGCCTCTGCTGCCAGAACCGCCGCCATGCCACCGTAGCGCCCGGGGTCGGGCGAAAACCTCGTGCGCTGGAAGAGCGAGCTGAGCATGCGGCTCCAGTCCTGCTCGAATGCCCGGACCCGGAACAACGCGGCGTCGACGACCGGATCGCTCACTTCGATTTACCCGTCTCGACGAAGGACCAGGGGGTGGCGTACCGCTCCCGCGGCTTGCATACGGAGCTGTGGGTGGTGTTGTCAACCGACCTGCTGCTGCGGTCGGTGTCGTACCGCTCCGCCAGGACGACCTGGTCAGGATTGGCCCAGAGAATGTCCGGTCGAAGCGCTTTCAAGGCGCCCCCCTCGGCACCGTTCACCGCCTTTTCGGTCCTCGCCCGCGTTTCCCGCAGGATCGGAGAGGACGGCTTGAGATCCGTATACGCGGTCGACAGGCGCAGCTTCATCTCGATTAGAGGCCACACAGGTCCCGCCCGCAAGAGCCCGAGGAAGCCGCCGGGGCGGAAGCCCGCGCTGGCAGGACTGAACAGCCGGACCGTGGCCTTGAGCAGGTGGGGCATCGGAGCGGCTTCGTTTTCGATCAGCTCCGACAGCCACTCGTCCGCCTGATCGGAGAGCGCGCGGCGGACGATCAACCCTCCCAGCGAATGGCCGACGAGGAACAGCTCCTCGTAGTTACACCATGCGGGGTCGCGAACGGCGACATCTTGCAGGTGGCAGATATCCCGAGGCAGCTCGGGAAAGAGCCTGGGGGAGCTCCTCCCGCAGGCGGTCAGCGGTGGCCGTGATGTTGTCGCGGTAAGAGGGATAGCCAACGAAGAGGAGATCGCTGGCCCGCCACCACTCGCTGCGCTGTCCACCCTGCGGGAACTGTTGCCAGGAACGAACGGCCCGACCGCCGAATCCGTGCACGAACACCACCAGGCGGGTGGGCCTTTCATGGGACAGATACAGGACCCATCCGCTCGGATCTGCCAGTCGACGTTCTGAGTGCGTCAGAGGATCGGGCACGGCGCTCCCGCGATCTTATTGGGGAGAGTGAGGTAACGGTAATCAGGCTGAATCGGCCGGCTGAGCCGCTCAGTCGGCGCAGTGCGAGGCGACGGTGTCGCCGACCGTGCGGACTTTCAATTTGCCCTGTTTCTGCTGGGCGCGGACGTAGTCGACGACGGCTTCGAATTCGTCGTCGTTGAACTGCGTCGCTTCGGTGGGGGCGCCGCCGATGATGTCGTGGAAGCTGAGGATCAGCCAGGTGCCGTCGGCGATCGCCTTGTCGATTGCCTCTTCGACGTCCTCTTGGCCGGACTCGAGGCTGTTGATCGACCAGCCGCGCAGGGTGTATTCGTCGCGCGGCGGCAGCGTTTCCGGCCCCATCGCGGTCACCCGCCCGGTGCAGTAGTCGCGCTCGACGTAGTGGCGCACCCGCGGCGCCGCGGCGCCTTTCGGATAGGCGAAGCTGGCGCGGCTGAACCCGTTTTCGTAAAGCCAGTCGCGGAGGCCGTCCATCTCTTCTTTGAGAGCTTCCGGTTCGAGGCTGTCGAGGCCGTTCGGGAGGTTGTGGGCGGCGATCGTTTTCGAGTGGCCGCCGATCTCCCAGTGGTGCAGGTCGCGTAGCTGGTGCAGCTGTTCGAGGCTGAGCCGTTTCGGGTTGCCGACGATGTCGGAGATGACGTAGGCGCTGGCCGGATAGCGATAGGTGGAGAGCTTTTTCAGGGCGCGGGTGAAGACCGATTCGTAGCCGTCGTCGAAGGCGAAGCTGACCGTCGCCTTCTGGTGGTCGGGGACCGCGTAGATGCCAGCGACGTAGAAGGAGACTTCGCCGGTCCCGTTGTCGGTGACCAGGAGCTGGGCGCGGTCGATCTTCGACCAGTCGACTTTGCCGACGACGGCGAAGTCGCCGCGTGCCAGCGACTGGAACTCGAAGGTGCTGCCGAGGATGATCGGGTCGAAGTCTTCCTGCCAGACGGTCGCCTCGGCGTAATCGGTGGCGATGTTGCCGGAGGAGAGGCGGAGCTTCACCGTCTGCAGGCGGGAGCTGAAGCTGAGTAGGCCCTGGACGGTGACGTGGGCGTGTTTGAGGTTGACTTTCTCCAGTTCGGGCGAGCTGGCGACGGCGGTCGTCCCGTTGCCTTCGCTGCCGATCCGGAACGAGCGGTCGCCGTTGACGACGAAGGGCGGGCCGGCATCGCTGAATTTGCCGTTGACGCCGGTCCAGCCGTGGCCGGCCGAGAACATCGCCAGCGGCTGCTCTTCGTATTCGACTTCCGGTACTTCTTCGGCCGGCGGTTCTTCTTCCCCAGGGTGTTCTTCACCGGGTTTTTCTTCCGCCGGAGGGATGACGCGCGGGGCGGGAGCCGCTTGGGGCGCCGGCGGCTGGTCGACGAGCGGCGCTTCGACCCGCTCACAGCTGGCGGTGACCCTGTCGGTGTTGTCGACGACGGCGACGTCGCCGGAGCCCGGGCCGCAGTTGACCGTGTCGGCGCTGTCGTCGCGGGCGAGGAGGCGGTCGTTGCCCGGGCCGCCGAGCAGCTTGTCGGCCGCCGGGCCGCCGGTGAGCTTGTCGGCGCCGGTGCCGCCGAGCAGCTTGTCGGCGCCGCCGCGCCCGCTCAGCGTGTCGCCGGCACCGAGGCCGGAGAGCGTGTCGGCAGCGGCGGTCCCGTTCAGCGTGTCGGGTCCGGCGGTGCCGCGCTTGCTCGCCGCCTCGCCGAGCACGGGCAGCGCCAAGGCGCTGGCGAGCGCCAGGGCAAACGTGGCCGCAAGCGCGCGGGCACGGGATTCGATGTTTCCCCTGCGACTGATGACTGGTCCTTCCTGATGCAGAGATACCTCGCTACGAATGGTGACAAACACAGGTGTTCGCCTCGAGTTGCGCCGACGGACGAAAGTCCGCGCCCAATCTGCCAATCCGACCTACAATGGCCCTACGGGGCCATAGCTCAGTTGGCAGAGCGCGGCGTTTGCAACGCCGAGGCCGCCGGTTCGAATCCGGCTGGCTCCACTACCGAGGGGTCGCGGCTGAAGTCCGGATCCGCATAAGCCTCCGCGCTCCGAACTCCGATTCGCTGCCCGTTACGCGCAGGCTGCAGACGAAGACTCAGGTTCTTGCGTCCCTCCTTCCCCAGTAGACGAGAAGGACAATAGAAACAGCGCTCGGTGGTGCAGTCGTAGACGGCAACCCAGTCCACGGTCTTGGCGGTGTACATCTTGATCGCTCGCACCTTCCCGTTCGTCAGGGACTGAGAGAAGCAATTGACCAAAATGACTCGCCCATCGGATTTCGCGTACTTCACCTGAACCCGGTGCAGCCGCCCCTCGTAATCGGCGATCAGGTCGTAGTCGCAGTCCTCGCCGAACGGGATCGAGATGCGACAGCCTCGATCAGCGAGATCAGCGGCGACTTTCAACTCGGCCAGGTCGCCTTTCGTCTTTAGGGGAGCCACGCTCCCGAGCCTACGACAAAAGATTTCACGTGTGGCGCGCGAAAGTGCGCCAACTTCGTGAAATCTCAGTCGTCGAAGTCGAAGTCCTTCGGGGGACGCTGCTCGAACCAGAGCTCGTCGTCCTCCGGTGCGTCCTCGAGGAAGTCGGGGGTGTCCTCGAGCACGTCCTCGTGACCGGTGTCGGGGTCGTAGTTGGTCTGCTCGGCCTGGGGCTCGGAGTGCTCGGCCCGCGGCTCCACTTCCTCGTCTGCCTCGGGCTCGTCCGCCGGCGGCGCAGGCGCGGCGGGCGGCGGCTCGATCGGCTCGGGGGGTTCGACCGGCGCCTCGAGCGCCTGGTCGAGCTCGTCGGAGAGGCGCTGGTCGCTCCAGAACTCGTCGTCCTCTTCGTCCTCGAAGGCGGGCTCGTCGGCGGCGGGGGTCTCGGTGCGGGCGGCGTAGATCTCGGTCGGCGGCTCGACCGGGGCGAGCATCGGCTCGGCGGCCTCGGCCTCGACGAGCTCCTCGTCGGAGGGGCTCGGCGCCTCGGTCGCGGGCGGCGCGGGAGCGTCCTCGGTCCCCATCGCCGCCTCGACGTCGAAGAATTCGGTCGGCTGCTCGGCGATCGCCTGGCGCTCGTCCGGAGCCGGCTCCTCCTCCGCGGCCGGCTCCTCCGCGGATGGCTCCTCGGCCGGGGGCGCCGCCTGCTCAGCGTCCTCAGCGGGGACGGGGGGCGCGGGCGGCTCCTGCAGGTCGGCGATGTTGATCCGGCGTCCGCCCTCGTCGGGGGCCTCGGCAACCGCGGGCGCCTCCGTCGACATGAACTCGGTCGGCGCCTCGGCGAGCGGATCGGGCTCCTCGGGCCGGCCCGGCGGGCCGAACGCCTCGTCCTCGAGCTTTTTCAGCTCAGCCTCATCCGCGCCATGGGCGCGCTTCAGCTCCAGGTGCTCTCGGATTGCGTCGTCGAGGATGCTCATGCTCGCCTGCGATCAGCAGGCTGCCAAAGACTATGCGGTTATCCTGTCGCTTGCGAGGCAGTGGGACCAACTTCCCAGCCCGCATAGCCCGGGGCTATAGCTCAGCTGGCAGAGCGCCTGGATCGCACCCAGGAGGTCGGCGGTTCGAATCCGCCTAGCTCCATCGGCAGAAGTCCCTGCACGTCGCAAACTTCCCTTTCTGAAGCCGTTTCCAACCGCCTCCGAAATCCGCTCCTATTTGGGGCACTAGTGCCCCAAATCGCGCCGATGCGAAGGGATTAGCAGGGATTTCGCCCGATTCCGCCTCGCTTTCCAGCGACCCCGGAGCTACGGTCGCGCCGACCTGAAAACAAAGTGCCCCCGCGCTGCGCAAACAGCCGGGGGCGTGGCACAGGAGGCAACGCTCCCATGCATGACAAGCCTAAGGGCGCAGGTGTTGATCCTGCCCTCAACGAGACCGGGAACGAGGACGTTCAGGACCAGTCGAGGGTCCTTCGCGAGGGTCTCGACCTCAACCCAGAAGTCAGGACGAGGGATGAGCTGGTGCGCGAACTCACCATCGCCTCCCCAGAGTTCGCGGAGCGCGATCGCATCGAGCGCGCGATCCGCGACCTGACCGCAGGCGGGCTTCTCCATATCCGGGCCGGCGACCTGGTCTTCCCGACGCAGCCCGCTGTCCACTTCCACTGCCTCTACGAACTCTGATGGACGGCAGGCTCAGAAATAAGGAGATAGCCGAGCGGTTCGGCAGGAACCTTTTTCACGCCCGGCACCACGCGGGCTTTTCGCAAGATGAGCTCGGCAGGCTCACCTCGCTGCACCGGACCGAGATCAGCCTCATCGAGCGCGGCGGGCGCGTCCCCCGCGTGGACACCCTGATCAAGCTCACCTCCGCCCTGGCGGTGGGAGTTGATCAGCTGATCTGGGGCGTCGACTGGATCGTCACCACTCCCACCAGGCCGGGCAGCTTCGCTGTGGAGCCTCTCAGCCGAAGGAGGGACTGACGATGGGGGAACAAGCACTCCTCAGAATTCTCCAACACCCGCTGCGCAGAGAACTGCTGAAGCTCTACGTCGAAACCGGCGAGCTGCGGAGCCCTAAAGAACTCACGCTCCCCACGAACCGGCAGATCTCCAACGTCGGCTACCACGTCCGCGTCCTCGCCGAAAAGGGCGCGATCGAGCTCATCACCGTGGAGCCGCGACGCGGCTCGATCGAGCACTTCTACAAAGCCACCTCGCTCATTGACGAGGTGCCCTGGGGGCGAGCTGCCCTCGGACTACCGCCCCTCAACGGGAGCGAAGAGACCTCTGGCCAAGCCCAGGACGGCTCTGC
Organism: uncultured Actinomycetes bacterium; assembly: GCA_963850735.1. GTDB lineage: Bacteria > Actinomycetota > Thermoleophilia > Solirubrobacterales > 70-9 > VAYN01. The sequence goes on along the minus strand of CAWKMK010000004.1, from coordinate 309,492 downwards.
CGGCCCGGGATCGAACCATCCATCCAGCAAGGAGGAATCAGCATGAGCGTGAAAACGCCGCCGAAAAAACGCATCCGCAAACCGGCAAGAGGCTCGTCCAAATCGAAGAGTGAGCGCCTCGCTCCCGGTGCCTTGGACAAGCTCGTCCTCGGCTACATGCGCCGGCACAAGAAGTCGAGCTCGTCCATCGCGAAGTGCTTCTGGCGGATCGAGCGCTGGCGGCGAAGGATGTAGTGGACTAGCTGCGCCGGCCCCTCGCTCAGATCGCAGATCAGCTCGAGCTCGTGCAGCCCGACCACCCACGGCGCGCGCTCATCCGCGGGCAGCAGGCCCGCCTCCTGCAACTGCCAGACCGCGGGGGCCACGGGCGAGAGGTCGCCCAAGGTGACGGCGATCCGGAGGGTTCGGCTGACGCCCGTCAGGTCGAGTCGCAGCGGCTTGCCGTCCGCGTCCCGCACGTCTTTGGCCTTGCCACCGATCAGGGCCTCGTGGGAACGCTTCAGCTGATCGTGCGCGGCGACCACCTGGTCCTTGGGGCCGCGTTCGAGCCTCCCTGGTGCGGCTCGTCTGGCACTCGGCGCCAACGCACCCGCCTTGCACTCGACCAGCACGGCCAGGGTCCCCACCCTGATGACGCCGTCGGCCTCGCCTTCTTTCTCCTCGCCCTTCTTGTCGAGGTAGCGGTAATGGACGCCGGCATGGGCGAAGTCCGCTCCGAGCGCCCGATCAAGCGCCGCAACCGCCCTGCCCTCCAGCACCTGGGCACGGTGGCGGTCGAAGCGCGCCCACCTGCGGGTCGACTTGAGGGCATCGGTGAGGACGTCGCGAATCCCGTAGAGGATCGAGTCGAGAGCGACCGGCAGATAGCTGCCGGCTCCGTCGTCGAGGATCGGCACGCCGCGCATCGTCTGCAGCTCGCCGCCGACCGCCTTCTCGGGATCGCGCTCCCACTGATCGGCGTCGGGCCGCTCCCCGAAGCGCACTGAAAAGGAGTCGAGAAACGCCTCGGCCGCCGAGAGCGGGACTTCCGCGGCGGCGGCGAGCTGCTCGGCGGTGAAGCTCGCGTCCTGGCCAATCCCGAGGCTGACCCAGGCGGCCTTCTGCCCTTCGATCCTTTTCTCGGCCTCCTTCTTCGAGCGTGTCGCGAGCCACTCGATCGCTTCGCGGGGCATGTTCGCGGCGATCGCCTCGCCCTTCCTGGCGGCGGCGAGCGCGGTCCGCATTTCCTCGGCGAACTCCGTCGCTTTCGCCACTCGCCCGTCAATCCCCTCGAAGAGGAGCGGCACCAGGGCCTTCTGAAGCGCGATCGCTTGGGAGGCGTCGAAGCCAAGCGTCTCACCGAACTGTTCAGCAAAGGGGTCGAAGAGCTCGCGGAGGTTCGCCTCCTCCTCCCATTCGTAGACGAAGGAGCCGACCGCGAGGCGCTGCATGTAAAAGCGGGTCCGGAGTTCGAGCCAGGGGTCAAGAGGATCATCGGCGTCCTCCCGCTGGCGCTCGTAGAACCAGACCCCGAGCATCGCGACGATCTCCCCCACCCGCTTCCCGAGCCCTTCAACGTCGACCCCATCGACCATCTCCTGTTTCGTGGCGACGCGGAGGGGCTTCGGGCTCGGGCGCTCGAGGAGGACGTGGGCGACGTACTCCGCCGCCCGCGGAAAACCATCGCTGCGAAGCGGCGTCAGCGACTCGAATCCGGCCATGCCGTAGGTGAGCCAGAGCGGCAGGACGACATCGAAGGCGTGGTAGGGCGCGGCCAGCTCGGCAATCTCCTCGCGCAGCCTCAAGGTGAGCTCGGGCGTTTCGTCGATCTGCCTTTTCTGCGCGGCGTGGAAGGCCTCGTAGGTTGGATGGTCGCGATCGACGCTGACCATCATCGCCTTGCCTTCCTGGATGAAGGAGACCGGCCCGTAGGTAATGGAGTTCGGCCCCTCATGGTGCTCCTCGCTACGGGCGCGCTTTCGGGCGCGCTTGTTCCGTTCGCGTTTGCGCTTCTGCTTGCTACCCATGGAGAGGGCTCGCCGCGGCGATCATGCCTCCCCGCCCCCCAGCTCGCGGATCTTCGCCCGGCGCCAGCGGGCCGAGCTCCAGCCGCGCTCGCGCAGCCAGGCCGGCGGTTCCTGGTGATCGAAGGCGATCTCGCGCTCGCCGTAGGCGACCTGGACGAACGAGCGCCCCGCCCCGTAGCGCTCAATCAGTCCCTCGCGGATGTAGGTCAGGTGACCGAGGTGGGTAGCGGGGGCGTCGAGAATGAGGCTCGCGGTGCGTCCGTCGAGGCCGACGAGGTCGAGGCTCGCCGCCCGCTTCCTGAGGCCGAGGCGATCGGCGAGGACGTGGGAAGGCACCACCCCGCGGCTCCTCTCGGCGTCCTCGCGGCTGAAGTCCTCGCCGTAGCTGTGGGCGAGGATCTCGATCTCGAAGCCCCCCTCCCTGCCCAGGTCTTGGGTCCGCTCGAGGTAGGGCCCGGGCCTTTCGCCGCTGCCCGAAAGCGCGAAGCGCGCGCTCCAGGGGATTTCGCCGCTGAAGGTACCCCTCGCCTCGGGGCTCGCCGCGATCAGCCGATCGCTGTGGTCGCGGGCCTCCGCCAGTCCCGCGACCAGCGGCTCGGCGTCGGCGCTGTCGATCAGAAAGCCGCGGAAGAAGGCGAAGACCCGCCGTCCGCCGAGCTCGGGCCGGTGCCTCAGCATGCCGTCGACCAGGAGCCAGGGGCCCTCCTGGCCGTTGATCGACTCGGCTCGCAGGAGCGAATCGGGGATCTCGACCGTGCCCTCGCAAAACCAGGTCTCAGAGTCCTCGGGCCCGGGGTCGGCCCAGGTGGGGACGATGACGTCGGCGGGCGGAACGGGGCTGGGGAAGGCGGGGTCGATCTCGACGTAGACGCCGCGCCCGCCCGTCCACCAGAAATCCTCCTCGAGCAGGCCGGCTTCGGCGCGGCGACCGGCGAGCTCCTGGAAGGCGATCAAGCTGTACTTCTTGCCGTAGCGCTCGATGCGGCCCGGGTGCTGGAAGCGGGGCGCGCGGTACTCGAGCTCGGCGATCTCGCGGTCGATCTCCCCGAAGACCTCCTGGCTCCATCCAAGCTCTAGGACCCGGCCGCGGATCTCGGCCATCCCCGCCTGATAGTCGGCGTGGTCGAACTGGTAGTTCGACCGGTCGGGATAGAGGGAGCCGACCGTGTAGTTGGAGAAGTCGGGGTAGAAGGCGTGGTCGGTCTCCTCGCCGGGCTTGTTTTCGGTGCCGAGGGGCGCGGGCTCTGGTCCGGGGGCGAAGTTCAGAGCGGCGGGGTCGACCCCCTCCGGCACGGCCGCGGGGTGCAGGGCGGCGGCGAGCTCGAAGAGCGCCGTGACGTACTGGCGCAGAAGCTGATGGGAGCTCGGATGCGTCGCGGCGGCTCCGAGGAAGGCATCGCGGAGCGCTTCGAGAAAGCGCGCGAGGCTTTGCTCGAAGGAGCCTCCAGGGTCGGGCATCTGGTGCTCGCCGGCGGCGCCGAAGCAGGCCGCCAGGCAGCGCTCATAGACGTAGGGATCGTTCAGCTCGAGGGTCCCGAGCGCCAGGTCGAAGAGGCGGCCGGGGTCGCCGGCGCCATAACGCTGCAGGGCACGGGTTGCGCGGTCGCGGAGGCGCTGACTGGTGCTCGTCAGAAGCCAGGTGATCGCCAAGGCGTCGAGGTCATCGCGCTCGTTTCGCCGCTCGTCCCTCTCCCAGCCCCGGCGCAGCTTCTCGAGCTGATCGAGAATCGACGACTGGCGCGAGCGCGACCACTCAGAGAAGAGCCGGTCGCGCTTTGCCAACGGCATCGGGCGCAGGATGCGGTCGAGAAAGCCCGCGTTCAGACGGTGGAGCGGGGCGTCCCTGACTTCCCAAAGGCGGTCGAAGGGGTGGCGACTCCGCGCTCGGGCTGGACGAGCCTCGCGAATCGCCTCGGCTAGGCGATCGACCGTTTTCTCGTCGAGGTACTCCGAGGCGAGTTCCATGGAGTGGCCGAGCGCTATCCGCTCATGGGCCTCGGGAGCAAATGTCCAGAGATTGCGGCCGCCGAAACGGCGCGGGACGAGTCCGACCAGGGCGAGGTAAATATCCGCTCCTAGTGGATGTGCCTGCTCCTCTTCGCCGAGCAGGCGCCCCCAGAGATCCTCGGAGCGCAGGAACTCCTCGGCTTCTGACATCGAGAGCCCTTCGATCAGGGCGTCGGCGATCAGGAAGCCGGCGAAGCGGTCGAAGACAACCGAACTCGGCGGGTGCTCCCAACCCTCCTCCCCGCCGCGGTAGAGAATCCCGGCGTCCTCGAGGGCCTTGACGAGGCTGCGGTTCCACTCGGTCTCGGGCTCGTTGATCGTCGCCTGCATCTCGGCGAAAGGGAGAGAGCGCTGGTTCTCATCCCAGAGCTTCTTGGCGATCAGGGCCAGGCGCTCGGCGGGGAGTCCAGGACGCAGGTCGAGATCGGAGGCGATCCGCTCGAGGGCGCGCCCGCGGTAGAGCTCGAAGACGGCCACCATGTCTCCCGGGAGCCCCTCGACCCCGACCGGCTCGACGGCCTCGGGGTTGACCGCTTCGCAGTAGAGGCGCAGGAAGAGCAGCTCGCGGAAGTAGCCGAAGGGCAGCACGGTCCCGCCGGCATCGATCTTGAAGTGCTCGAAGTAGACGCGAACCGCCTCATTGACCTCCGCCTCAGACCACTCGAGCTCGATCTCGCTCGCCTGGTCGATCAGGACCTGGTCCCTGGCGGCCTCGCGCAGGGTGACGATCAAGAGTGCGTTGGGAAAGTCACTGAGGATCGGCTCCAGCTCGGCGAGCATGCCCTTCCAGCGAATCGGCCGCTCGGCCTCGTTCAGGCCGTCGATCACGATCGGGATCCGCGCGCCGAGGCGGGCGCCCGCGGCATCGGCTGCGGCGAGCAGCTGGTCGAAGCCCTCGAGACTCAGCCCCGGCAGCGCAGCGGCCAGCTGATCAATGGTCCCGCCCGCGGCGAGCTCCGAGCCCCTGATGAAGACCCCCGCAGGCGTCTCGCCGCTCTCCTGGGTGAGCTGCGCCGAGAGGTGGCTCTTGCCGGCCCCGGGGGCGCCGATCACCGCCAGCAGCTCGGACTCGGCACGCTCCCTGTGTTCGCGAAGCGAGCGCAGGGCGGCGTCAATCTCCTCAATCATCGCCGTCACGGCGAGCGATGCGGGCGAGCGCAGCCAGCGGATCCGGCGAGCCACGCGTTCGGCCTCCGGCAGAGTGATCTGCGGCGTGGCGGACTCGGCGAACAGCTCGCGGGCCTGATGGGGCCTGCGGCCGTCGATGTCCTCGGTGATCTCCAGCAGGCGCTCCGCGAGCCGTTTCGCCTCCTCACAGAGCTGATCGAGCGCGGCGCGGGTCTCCTCCCCAGCGGCGCGCAGGTCCGAGCCCGCGATCGTCGCCAAGTGGGCACGGAGGTGCTCGCCGTGGTCTCGCAGGATCTCGGCGGAGCCCGGCCGAAGAAGGGCAGCCTCCAGCTCCGCTTCGACCTCGGTCCTCACGTTGAGGTCCGGCATCCAGCGGGCTTTCACCGGGGCGAGGCTGCGTTCGCGCGCCAGGGCGAGGCCCGGGCGCGCGAGGATCAGCTCGCCGAAGTAGGTCTCGCGGACGACCGCCGCCGCGCCACTCATCCGCGCGTCGAGTTCCTCCTCGGCCCAGATCATCAAGCGCATGCCTTCGGGTGCGAGGCCTTCGAACCATTCGATATCGCTGCTCTTCGGCAGCTCCTTGAGACAGAGGACGAAGTCGGTCAGTCGGGGAACGTGCTCGCGGGCCTTGGCCACGGCGTCTTGGATGCTCTCCTTCTGGTTGACCGTGAAGCCGTTGTCGGCCTTGAGCCGGTACCAGCGGCACTGCCAACCGAACCAGCGGCCGGCCTCGCCGAGGTCGCAGTCGCTATGGAGCTCAAGGTAGAACTCGACGCCGGGCTGGTTTCGTTTCGAGCGCAGCGTCCCGCAAGCGCCCCAGTTACGCTGCACGATCGCGCGCCAGAGGAGCTCGAAGTTCCGCTCCGGGGAGTCTTCGAGCCTTTCGAATGCGTCCCAGGCGATCGCCATCGGCGCGCTCAGCCCTCGCCGGGGGCCTCTGCGTCGGGCTCGCCGTCCTCGGCCTCGGCGGGCTCCCGAGCGACGGGCTCGCCCTCGTCGGTCCAGTCGTGGGCGGAGTAGATCTCGACCCGGGCTGAGCGGCCAATCATCAACTTCACGAAGCCCTGGATATCGCCGTCATCGCCGGTGATGCGGATCTCGGTCCCGTTGCGCTCGACGCCGAAGTCGTAGAGCATCGCCTGGACCTCGGCCTGGCTCAGATCCCAGACCTCGATCTCCCTGAGCAGGTCGAGGAGCTCGTCGGAGAAGCGCCCGGTGCGGGTCTCCCAATCGGCCTCCGGGAAACCGGGTACCTCCTCCTGGAGCCGGGCGATCTGACCCTCGACCTCCGCCGCGGCATCCTCGCTTTGGAAATGGCCGATCAGGACCAACCTGTAGGAGTGCTCTGAGCCGTACCCCCGCCAGATCTTCATCGAACCGCGACTCCTCTCGATAGCTCTTCCAGGGCGTCGATCAGGCTGGCGCCGATCTCCACCGTCTCGGTTGCGTAGGCGTGCTCTGCCAGCATGCCAAAGGCGTTGACGTGGGCGTGCCCCTCGAGCGGCGGCTCGCCTGCGAAGGGGTCGCTCGTCGGAATGCCGTCGGGGATCCGCGCTTCGGAGATCGTTAAAGGGATCTCACGCCGCTCGGCCGCGACCCAGGCCGCGAGCGCCGCTTCGGCCTCGGCGCCGATCCCGCCGCGCCCACCCACCGGCTGCTCGGGCAGGAGGAGGACCTCGCTCGCCCCCTTGGAGACGGCGAGCTCATAGACGCGGTTGAGGTCGCCGAGCGTCTCCTCGTTGACGACGACGTTAAGGCCGAAGGGAGCGACCGAGGCGATCGTCTCCAGGTGGCGCACCAGATCGGCGAAGGACCTACCACGCAGCCGTTCGTAGGTCGCGCCGACGCCGTCGACCGAGACGCGGACGAAGTGGAGGTGCCCGCGCAGGCGCTCGGCCAGCTTGGCATCGAAGCGATGGCCGTGGGTGGTCACCCCCACGGCGAGATCGGTCGAGGAGCTGACCATTTCGCAGATCTCGGCGAACTCGGGATGCGCGCTCGGCTCGCCGCCGCCGAAGCCGATGCCCAGGCACCCGTTCGCTGCCAGCTCGACGGCCCAGGCGATGACCTTGTGAGCGTCGAGCCGTGCCGGAGACTTAGGCGCATAGCAATAGGGGCACTTCAGCTCACAGGCGTTGGTGAGAGCGAAGGAGGCGTAGCGGGGCGCGAGGTGATGTTCGACTTCTGGCACCTGGACTTCGTCGAAGAGGATGTTGATTCCCGAGGCGCGATCGAAGAGATGCAGGCCGTGGCGTCCGCGACGAAGCTTCACTTAACCCCCTGACAACTGGTCGGCGTTCACGTGGGTTACCTCCGAGCGGAATAGCCAAATAAAGAACAAAAGGCCGAGGGGCCACACATAATCCGCCCCGACCGCCGTTGAAATTAGTACCCAATGGCACACTGACCTCTCGGTAGAGGTGTTCCATCTGGAGCCGCTCACCATTGAGAACTCAGGGGACATGGCGGGGTCTGACCCTAGGGACTGACCCCAGCGGCTGCTCCGGTGCTCTCGTAGGCCCGACGGAAGGAAAGGCGTCAGGCGAGCTTCAGCCGCATCGGATGAAGGCCGACATCGAGGCGGTCACGGGAGTCGTCGGCGACGAAACCCCAGCATTCATATGCTCCGAGCCCGTCGGCAGTCGCGGTCAGACGGGCTTCGGAGACGCCGGCCTCGGCCCAGAGATTCACCAGGTCGCGCATCAGCCTGGTCCCGAACCCTTGATTGCGGCGACTCTCGGGGATGTAGAGGTCGATCAGCCATGCAACCCGGACATGGCGAGCCTCCTCGACCCCGAGCTCCAGTCCGAACTCCCTCTGTCTCGCCCTGGTGTCGAATCGACCGAGGACCACGATCCGCTCGTCGGTCGGAGGCTCGAGCGAGGGCTGCGGATGAAAGGCAAGCCCCATGTTGCGTCCGATCCGGTCGAGCAGGAAGAGGTGGGCGTCGCGGATCAACTCCGGGTCTGCGTCGGCGGTGACGTGGCCGGACGGCTCGGGGAGAGGAGGGCGGACCCGCCTCCGGTCACGGAAGCCGAACATGTCGGTGCTCTTCAGAACCCGAGCAGGGCCCTGATCGCCGCGAGGGTGAGCCCGCTGGTAGCGCTGACCGCTATGTCGCCGGCGCGGATCTTCTCGGTCCAGCTACGCAGCCTCGAGCGCTCCTCCTCGTCTTCGGTCTGTTCGGCCCGTTGACTGAGCAGGGCGGCGGGATTGTTAACCGCCATCCGGCCCGATGGCGTCGGGTAAAACTCGGTCTCGCTCTCCCAGCCGACGAGCCCCAGTTCCTGGAGTTGGCTGAGGTCGTGATGTCGGACGACGTCAGGCGGAATCGCCCAACCGGGATGACGAACGATGTCGACGGAGTTGGTGCGCAGGAGGAGGAGTGGCTCGGAGGGGTCTGAGTTGAAGGCGTCGACGGTCGCTTTCAGGATGACCGCCAGCCGTTGGTCGGGGTCCGAGAGGGCTTCGGTCAGAGCCTTGGCGACCGCGTCCGCGAAACGCTCACGTGCCTGGGCGGAGGGCCAGAAGCGCCAAGTCGGGGCGACGCTCTTGTCGATGTCGAGGAGGTCACGGTTGACCAACGACCGGATCTCGTTGCTGTTGGGGGACTGAATCGAGTCGGGCCACGGCGGCGAAGGGATGTGGTCGGCGCCGACGGGGATCTCGAAGAACCAATCCGTTTCACCGCCGGAGAGCCCCACAAGGGTTTCGAGTATCTCGGCGTCCCGCTCACTGAGCTCGATCGCGTCACTCATGAGGCTTCCCTGCGCTTGCATGTCCGATACAGATAGAGCTGAATTCCGAACGGCAAAGGTACAAGGCACGCCTGACGAGCTTCTTGGTCGGCTTCGATCAGGCGCGTGTCGTTCCCGAAGACAAGGATGGCGAAGATGACGCCGTGGAACACGCAGACACTGCGGGTGCGGGCTCCGCGGACGCCCGATAACTGGCTTACGTCCCCGCTTGAAGTCGCCCCGGCAGCGGGGGCCGACGCTACGCAGTCTGCATTAGTTCACTTGGACCAGCGAACGCGTCCGTCACGGATCCAGAAGTGACAGCGTTGACCGGGGGCATTGAAGTCGATCGAGGGAAACACGCTCGGACTCGCCTCAGTGTCTTCCAGGCGCCACCTCGGCTGCCTCGCCGCCGAGAGGTTCACCTGCAACCGGTGTCCCTCCCCACAGGGGCATTCAAGCACCAGCCACTTGGGCCTCTTCGGCGTTCCGATGACTGCGATCTGATGGCGCGGCAGACTCTCGGGCAGCTCAGCCTGAGATGCGTAGCGCTCAACCCGGTTCAGCCGTGGGGCGGTGATCCGACGGCGGCGCCACCAGTCGATCAGACGGTCGATCACGGCCAGGGGAGCTCGAGCGGCGGCTCGCGGTCGGCTCTACCGAGGATCCGAGGGTGGGCGCAGAAATGCCCCTCTTTAGAAGCGCCGCCCAACCGCCTGACCTCGCGCTGCAAGGGGCGGATGAGAACCTCCGAGGAGCGCGGCTCTTCGCCGAGGCCAAAGAGCCGCTGCAGCAGCTCGTCGACCGCGTAGCTGGCGATCATGGTCGTATAGGTGAGGACGGCGGGGTCGGGATCTGCGAGGCCCTGGGCATAACCCTCATCCGCAAGCTGTTCGCGCTCAGCGTCGGGAAGCTGCTCTTCGCGCAGGCGATTGGGGTCGATCCGACGACGGCAGAAGAGACAGGGCGTCCCCGGTGCCATCACGCTCATGCGGGCGTCGAGCCCAGAGACCTGGCCTTCGCGGGCGCTGATCACAACACCCACGTCGATCACCATCGCGCAGTAGTAGTAGGCGAGGCGGGAGAGGACAGCGCGCCCGGCGTTGTCGTCGGTGCAGCCGAAGACGACGTCGCAGCCGCGCAGCTCTTCGAAGGCGCCTCGCTCGGTGATCTTGGCTTGGTGAGCTTCGACCTTGGTGCCCAGGCCGATCGCACGGGCGCTGTCGGCCAGAACCTCGACCTTCGGCTTCCCCACATCGGCCATCGTCGAGCCGTGGATGCGGGTGAGATTGGTAGGGCTGACCTCGTCGTCGTCGATCACGACGATCTCGCCGACTCCGAGCCTGACCAGCTGCTCGTACACAGCCGAGCCGGTGCCACCGCCTCCGACGACTCCGGCCCGCAGGCGACGGAGAACCTTCTGCCCGTCGCTGCCGAACGCTCTTATCTGGCGGTCGAAGGAGTCAAGGGTGGATCCGGCCTCGCGGGACCGATCGACCGCCGCGAGAAGACGAACACGGTCACCGACCACCCGCAACCGGTCGATGGACTCCTCACCGAACGTGCCGGTGAAGCGCGGCGAAGCTGCCGGATCGCCGAGGATCAGGCTGGCGAAGGGCTTCCCGGTACGTGCTTCGAAGACCGGAGCCAGCTCGCGGGCCACCTCTTCGTCATAACGCGAGGGCAGCGGCTCGCCCGTCGGGTGGGTGTGGAAGAAGATCGGCTGCCATCCCTCGGCGGCTGCCTCGGCCAAGGCCGGCATCCACCCTTCCGAGCGAATCCGCATCTGGGTGGGCGAGCGCAGCTCGTATGCCTCGGCGGGCACCCAGATCACCCGGTTGAGGCAGAGGGTGAGTCGATCGGGCTCCTCGGAGCAACCGGCGAGGATGATCGCGGCCGACTCCTCGCGGTCGTTTAGGGCCACGCAGAGCTCCTCCCAGAGGCGCTCACTCGTCGCGATCCCGACCTCCATCACGCCACCAGCACCGGAGCGCCCTTTTCGAGATCGGTGCGGATCAAGCGCAGATAGCTCTGCAGGTTGTCGATGCCGGGGCGCCAAGCGATCGCAAGATGGCGCGACCAGCGCTGCCAGGTCCGGCCTCCGTAGTCCAGACGGGTCTCGGTCGCCGGCGGGGCCCCTCCGCCGACATAGGCAACGACCGGATGCAACCAGAACATGTCCGGCGCGGCGTCGGGAAACCCTCCCGGCAGCCGCAGGAGTAGGTCGACGACGGGCGGCTCATATCCCGCCGGCAGTCGGAAGTCGCGGATGATCAGCGAGAACATCGCCCCCTCCGGGATCACCTCGTAGTCGAAGCCGTGCTCCTTCAGGTAGGCCTCGTCTCCCTCGCTCAGCATGAGCATCCCGGATTGATCACGCTGGGAGCCGTGAAGAAGTGCATCCCGTTGCGGAGCTTTACCGGCTCCTCGTTGTCGATGCGCTTGTCCTCGCCGCCGGACTCCTCGAGCCAGAGGTCGAATTCGGGGCCGATGTCGGGATCGGGCAGCGCGCGCAGAGCAGATCCCGTCAGCTCCTCCTCGGCCACCTTGAAGGGCTTGCGGTCGATGTGGATGACGATCTGCTTCTCGGGCTTGGGAGGCTTCTTGGCAGCCTCGGCACTGGTCGATGAGCTCATGGCTCCTCCTCGGTTTGCTTGCTGGAGAGGAGAGCTAATCGAACTGCCCGGACGGACTGAATGCCACGGCATTCATCCGCCTGCCGTCTAGTTCAGGTGAGCCTTTGCAAGAGCCTCCGTGGCCCAGGACACGCGGTAGATCAGCGAGGGCTGCTTCACTTTGATTTCGGCGTCGATATCGGCATCGCCCTCGAGAACGGAGAGGCTGCCGTTGAGCAGCAGCGTGTTCTCGCTCTTCAGCTCTGGGACCTCCTTGAGGCCACGGGCGGTTCGCTCAAGCATCTCCAGGTCGATGCCGGCGCTGCGCAGGTGCCCGAGGATGCGGGCCTTCAGCGCATCCTGGAAGGAGAACAGGTTGGGGCTGCCGGCTCCCGTGGAGATGTGGAAACTCGGCTCGAGCAGGCCTCGTTTGACCCAGTTATGCAGGGTGCGGTACTCGACTTCGGCCACTTCGGCTACCTGGGGCAACGTCAGCGGCGTATCGGGAGGAACTGCCATGTAGGACTCCTTCTGCGTTCTCGGTCGCCGATCTCCAGGCTACTGAGCGCGGTGGGCGTCCAGACGGCGGCCTCGCGATGGCCGCTCGCAGATAGCGCATTGTTTCGGGCCCTGCCTGGGAGGAGTGAGGCGTTCCTGCGATCCCTGCCAGCACCTCTCTCGGATCATTTGCGGATCTGGTCCGGGGAGGTGACGCCGTCTGTCTCCTGGCGGTGCGAGTTACTGGATATAACGTTGCACTTTGCCACGTTATATCCAGCCCTGCTATCTTGATCTGGATATAACGTTGCAAAACACCACGTTTCATCCAGGACAACGAGAATGCCAGGAGCTCTACAACCGACTTGCCGAGCTCGCCGCCGAGAACTACGGCTACCTCACGACCGAGGAAGTCGAGAAGGCCGGGATTGACCCGCACCGCCTGCTCGAGCTGGCGCGGCGTGGGCAACTCGAACGCCGAGCCCGGGCCCTCTATCGCCTGCCGCTGATCCCCCCCACCCCGCTCGACGCCTATCGCGAGGCGACGCTCTGGCCGCGGGGAAGCGAAGGGGTGATCTCCCACGCGACGGCGCTCGACCTCTACGGGCTCGGCGACGTCAACCCGGAGAAGATCCATCTGACGCTGCCGCGCGCGCATCGAACGCGGCGGGAGGTCCCCGGCCAATATGTCCTCCATCACGAGGATCTGGCTCCCGAGGAGGTGCGCCTCCACGAGGGGATCCCGGTCGTGACGCCGGTCAAGGCAATCCGCCAGTCCGGCAAACTGGGGCCCGAGCTTCTACGCGGAGCGCTCGAGGACGGCCTGCGGCGCGGGTTGCTGCGCCCGGGCGAGACCGAGGACCTGCGAGCCGAGCTCGGCCTCGGGTAGCTTCGGGCGATGGCCGATCAGATCCTGCCCGCGAAGGGGCCGAACCGACGACCCGATCAGACGCCGACCCGGAAAGGCCACCTGGAGAAGCTGGTCGCGCACTACGCGCAGTTGACCGGCGTGGCGCCGGGGCGGGTCCGCCGCTGGATCTCGGTGATGGTCCTCCTCGGAGCGCTCGATCGCTCGCGGGAATCAGACCCGCTCTTCCTGCTGAAGGGCGGGGTCGCGATCGAGCTGCGTGTAGGCGGCGGCGCCCGCGCCACCAAAGACGTCGACCTCGTCTTCTTCGGCGATCCCGAGCGCCTGGCGGAGGCGCTCGATCAGGACCTTGCCGAGCCATACTCCGTCTTCACCTTCGAGCGCGAAGGGGTGGAGAGCGGCGGCGAGGGGCTCTTCCAGCGCGTGAACGTCAAGCTGCTCTTCCGCGGGCGGAGCTGGGGGGCCCTGAAGCTCGAGGTGGGCTCGCCCGACAGCCAGCTGACCGACGCCGAAGAGATCGGCGCCATCCCGATCGACGAATTCGGGATCGACGGGCCCCGGATGATCCGCTGCCTCTCGCTCCGCTACCAGATCGCCCAGAAGCTCCATGCCGTAACCCAGCGCTTCGAGGACCGCGAGAACGAGCGCTTCCGCGACCTGATCGACCTGATCATCTGCCGGGACCTCGTCGCCGACCTAGCCGAGGTCCGCGAAGCCTGCCTCGACACTTTCGAGGCGCGCGGCCTTCACCCCTGGCCTCCGGCCCTGGAGGTGCCCCACGGCTGGGCGGAGCCCTACACCGCGCTCGCCGAGGAGATGGGCTTTCCCGTCGCCGATGTCGACGATGCAGCCGCACAGGTGCGCGAGTTCATCGACAAGATCGACTCTGCCTAGTTTGGGGGTCGTGCCCCAACGCTCGATAACCCCCTCTTATGGAGACTCGCCCACCGGGCTACTAGACCAGCTTCATCTCGTCGGCCACGGGCATCCGGCAGGCTATAGACCTCGGTGCTTCGTCAGGGAAGTTTGGGAACGCGCAAGAGCCGATTATCCACGAGACATTGCGGTCCATCTCATCTCACTGCGAGAAGGTCGACTATAAAAATCAAGGTGGAATTCGCGCCGATGGGGCCGATCTGCTGTGCTCCGTGCCCTAGCTTCGGCGGAACAATGAGTTTCCGGCGGCCTCCCACCCGCATTCCTCTGATTCCCCGTTCCCAACCGCGGATGACCTTCCCTGCCCCAAGCGTGAATTTAAAGGGCTTGCCTTGATTCCAAGATGAATCAAACGGCTGGCTCGAATTCCAGACCACTCCCACATACTGGACGTCGAGTTCATCTCCTGGTTGTGCCGCGCGTCCGTTTCCTCCTTTTAGATCGCTCGCGATAAGTCTTTTCGGCGGGGATCCCTCTTGTGCTTGGACGCTGGGCTGCTTACCGACAAGCCCATCTACCGCAGAATCCATACCGCCGGAAGGAGAGTCCGCCCCGCAGCAGCTAACACCCACCGCCGTTAAGCAAGCCGCAACCAACCCAATGGCCTTTAGTCGGTGACGCCGCATCTCATCAGCCCTCGAGCCATCCCCCGAACTTACCGCCTTGTGGGTGGACGGTTACTATCATGCTCTCCTCGCTTGCGTTCATGGTTTCACTTAGACAGCGTCGTCTGCTAGGCCTGCTTGTTGACATTGCCGAAATAGCTGCCGACGCTCAGGTGACAGTTTGGCTCGCGCCGCGCGATCGCTCACCCCTAGACCCTCGCGGGCTGCTAGGCATAACACACCGACCTTTCCTACGTGACAATTATTCTGGACGAAGCTGGCCGCCGCCGCCGCATTTTCCAAAGTGAAGAGCCTAGATAATGCGGGAGCTATGATTCCCCGATCTACAAGGCTGGCGCTCTCCGCTGCCTCTGCGTAATTTCCTCCGTGCGAACCAATGATTCTCTTGACCTTCATCCATAGGTATCGATTGTCGTATTGATGCGCATAGCCGGTGCTGGAACCGCAGGTCACCACGGTCCCCCCCGCCTTAGCAAGCCATACGGAGGCACCAAAGGTCTTTCTTCCACTGTACTCAAAGACATGATCTGGGTCCGCTCCAAACCGCTCGCGAGTACGCTCTCGCATCCACCTGTGAATATCGCTTACCCCAGACGCGTTGGGTTCGTTTGCGCCACACTCCGCACGATTCAAAACCAGATCGCACCCTAATGCGCTTGCCAGCTCCGCTTTCCCATACGAACTAACGACGCCTATGACACTACAGCCGGCTGCCTTCGCTAGTTGAGTTGCATACGCACCCAGACCGCCAGTGGCCCCCCAAATGAACACTAGATCTCCCAATTTGACTTGGCTGCCATTGCGGCTGATTAACATTCGATAAGCAGTCATTAGGCATAGGGTGTTGCAACCAGCCTCCTCCCAGGACAGAAAGGCCGGCTTTGGAAGAAGTTGGGTAGCTTTCACGACCGTGTAGTGAGCAAGGCCGCCGAAATTGGTCTCGTATCCCCATGCTCGCTGGTTACTTGGCAACATGCCAGGCGATCCAGCGAGAGGGTCTTGTTCATCTACGTACAGAGGGTGGATGACTACGGGGTCGCCAACGTGCCACTTTCGTACAGCCTCGCCTACTCGGACAACTACTCCCGCTCCATCCGATCCAACGATATGACGATTTAGGTGATGTCGCTCTCCACCAGCTGCCGAGCTGAGCTGGTCTAGAAATCTAAACGTCGAGACCGGTTGAAAGCATGCCGACCATACCGTGTTGTGGTTTATGGCGCTTGCCATGACACCAACCAGTACCTCGTCTGGCGCTATCGCAGGCAGCTCCACTTCTTCAAACCGCAGAGATTCGCGAACATCGATCTCGGCCTTAGCCCTTCCCTCAAACATCCGCTCATCCTCTCGACGGAGACAAAGCGCCCACGTTGACCGCGGAGGCTCACACGCGACGAGGTCCCGCGGGCTGGCCTCGGCCATGAGCGCTTCGGACATTTCTTCCATCAGGTCAGACCTTCTTGCCAGAAGTCGATTCGTGCATCGTAGTCTAGACTTCCTGAGTAAACTATGCATTCCTATCCGCATGATCTTGGCGAAACCCCCCGGGGAGCCTGGCGCCAAGGCCTATTCCATGATTAAGCGGCTCCCCCGCTTTTCGAGTCTCTTCCTCTGGCTCGGGCGCTGGGTCCCGCTACATGCCAAAGCCACTGTAGGGGCCTGGCTTCTCCTAGCTGCAGTAGGGGGACTTCTCGCCCTGCCCCTGGTGAAGCAACTTACGACTGGCGAATTCCTCGCGGAGGACTCGGACTCTGGCCGAGTCGCATCTATTTTGGAACACCACCACAAATTGGGAACGGTTCCTCTGGTTGTGGTGCTCACCACCAAGAACCCAAGACCCTCACAGCGGTGGCCAGTGGCAGATGCCTTCGCAAGAGATAGACAATTGCAACGGCCAATCGTGAACACCATTGAAGGCCTTGAGCAGTTAGCTTACTACGAAGGACCCTTATCGACGGGAATTGTGAACCCTCTGGTTCACAGGCACATCAATGCCAGGGAAGTTATCTCCGCCTGGCTACTGCGGCTGGATGTTCCTTTCCGCATCCACCCAGGCTGCCCTCTCTGCTGTACGCGCAGACCTTAATGAAGCGGTAGGTCACTTCTCGCACATTACTCTTCTTGGGGGGCCGGTGCTAGTGGAACGGTTTTCGACCCAAGTTCGCGACGATGTTGCCAATGCTGAGCGGCTGGCATTGCCGATTACTGCCGCTGTACTCCTCGTGGCCTTTCTCTCGGTGCCCGCAGCCTTACTGCCGGTTGCTTTTGCCCTAATTGCGTTGGTCGTTACCTTGGGCCTGTTAAGCATTGTAGATCACTTCATACACTTAAGCGTAGTCTCACTTACGGTCGCCTCAGTACTCACCCTAGGACTAGGGATCGACTTTTCTCTTTTTACTGTGATGCGCTTTCGTGAGCAATGTGCCTCCGGATCAGCACCCAGAACAGCACTGAGCCAGACTGTTATGACGACCGGAAAAGCAATAGTGCTCTCCGGAACCTGCATCGGCCTGTCCCTTCTCAGCTTGTATGCCGGGGGTGTCAATGAGTTTCAGTCAATGGCGATCGCAGGCGTAACTGGTACCTTTGTAATCATGGTAGTCGGGCTTACCTTTCTACCAGCATTGGTATATCTATTGGCCCCAAGACTTGAAAGCCTCTCCATTGGAAAGGTAACGGCATCTCGGAGAGGGAGCGCATTCTGGGGCTGGATTGGCCAGAAGGTTTCCAGTCACCCCTTAGCCATCGTGTTCGTCACTGTCCTTCTTCTGGTTTTTCTGTCTTTGCCTGCGCTGTCTATCCGCTTGGACTCATCCAGCTTTGGTCAGCCCCGGACTGACGACCCGGCAGTCAAAGAAGCACGGCGGGTAGCGAAGCTTTTTGGCATAGCGAACTTCACCCCGGTCGAAGTGTTGACTCGGAACAGTACTGCTGCCTACGATGAGATTGAAAGTGATAAGAACTTCACGTCCCTTCGCACGTTGGGAAGTCAAGGAAATTGGACTCTCGTTTCAGCCCTTCTCAAATCAGAGCCAAACTCGCTCGCTACGCGCCAGTCCATTGGCGACCTTCGAGATAGGTTAGACACCCCAACCAATAGTCACCTCGTAGGAGGGTTGCCGGCCTCTCGACTCGATCTCGCAGAGTTAATCAGATCACGCACTCCTCTTATCGTGCTTCTCGCCATTCTTCCGGTCTTCCTAGCCTTGGTAATCGGGCTCAAATCTCTCGTAATCCCCTTGAAGGCTGTGCTGGGAACTCTTTTGTCGGTGGGGGCGACCTTAGGCATCCTCGCCGCCTTGTTTCCAGCTCATCCTGGACAGTCTGATCTTGGCTTCTTGGTTCCAGTGGTGCTGTTCGTTGTAGTCTTCGGCTTATCGATCGACTATGAGGTCTTCCTTTTAAGCCGTGTCCGTGAGTCTGTTCTTGCAGGGCAGTCAACCGCCGAAGGGGTAACGGTTGCATTGGTCACTTGTGCTCGCTCACTTACTCTTGCCGGAATATGCATGGCGATAGTCTTTGCGGCCCTTGTCACTTCTTCGTTGGATTTGATGAAGCAGCTTGGAATTGGGATAGCGGTGGGTGTACTGATCGACATCACCATAGTACGGTGTACCCTCATACCTGCTGCAGCGGTTCTATTAGGAAAGTGGAACTGGTGGCTTCCGGGGAGAGACCGCCCAGATGGCACACCTTCGTCCGCTACCACAACCCTGCCGTGACGCTCAAAGGCTTACTTCCGCCTCATGTCGAGGTTGCCGAGACCCGTTGCGACCTTCCTGGTGTAGCACTGCTCCCTGACGAGGAACTCATTGTTTCCAGCGCCGTTGAGGCGCGGCGACGAGAGTTTGCCACGGGTCGTGCCTGTGCGCACCGGTGCCTAAATCAGCTTGGAGCGCCACATCTTCCCATAAAGGTTGGGCCTCATGGAGAGCCAATCTGGCCCAAGGGCTATGTTGGCAGTATCACTCACTGCGCTGGGTATCGCGGCTCTGCAGTAGGCAAAGCAGAGGCAATTACAGCTATCGGCATCGATGCAGAGCCTTGCACCCCTCTGTCGCCTGAAGTCCTTCAGCTTATTTCCTCTCCCGAGGAGCGACTGCGGAACACACGGGTGCTTCGACGCGAAGCTTGCATGGACAAGGTCTTGTTCAGCGCCAAGGAGGCGGTCTACAAGGCTTGGTTCCCTCTGAGCGGCCAAGCTCTCACTTTCTCAGATGTAGCCATTTGTTTTTGGCCGACTGCCTACCGATTTGATGCGTTGATCACCATGGGTTGCGGAATAGCATCGCTGACGGGATGTTGGAGCGTTAATGGCGGCTTGGTCCTGACGTCCGTGGTAGTTGCTCGATAACGATAGCTACGGTCGACCTCCATCAACCCAGTAGTACTTCCGGTCGAAGGCATACGTGGGCATCTGCACCCGTCGTGGAGCACCCGCGGCGAAGAGATTGTCCCATTTAACTTCCTCTCCGGCGACCCAGGATCCGCCCAATATCGACATCAACGAACTGCACCCCTCGGGTTCTCCGTCGCTTGCACCGATCACCCGGCAGGTTGGTTGAGAAGAACCTTGCGATAACAGGTGCTCAAGCTGCGCCGCAATCCCTCTATCCCAACCCAAGCCAATAACGGCGCGTGCTTGGTGAGCGATCAGAAGGTCCGCCACTACATCGAGGTCGTCTCTGGTCTTCTCGATGGATTCCCCAGTCCTCAATGCTGGCGATGAGAAGGCCGGTCGATGCGTAGCAGGGAAACTCCGGCGCTTGTGCATCGACTGACCAGGTGCGGGTCCGGCCCTCAACGTCAAGTGTGCTCGCGATGACCTCGGCCGCATCGGTTAGGCCGATAAGCCCGGCCGTAAAGGCAGCGCTAATCTCGCCGCATCGACTACCCAGCAGGGCGATGGGCTCTACCCCCCACGCCCTCAAGGCGGCAGCGGTCGCGACCTGCAGCGAGAAGGTTTCCGGAATCCTCAGCGCAAAAGTCGCCCTAGCCGTCGCAGCCTGCAATTCACCCAGTAGCGGCCACCCAATCACGGGCGAGAGAACCTCATCGCAACGCTGAATCACTTGCGCGAACTCTGGAAATTCCGATCGCGCTGCAAAGAGGTCAATCAACGACCGATCTGCATCGTTGGCGAAAAAGAAAGCGGAACCTGTCCCGCGCCGAACGAATCCGGAGCCGAGCCCCTCCCCTAAATTCGCCTCTGCCGACTCAAGCTGATGAAGCAGCTGTTCCCGGTTTTTGCTCAGGAGGGCAATTCGACAGGGGAGGTGGGGTCGAAACACCGCAAGTGAATAGGCAGCGTCTTCGAGAGACAGGGCGCTATTTCTTTTAACGAAATCCCCCAAGCGTTGAATCTGTCGCCGAAGGCCATCTTGGTCTGTCGCAGAGATGAGCCATGGAATTGCTGAGCGCGATCCCCCCGAGCCCAACCCCATTCTCACCTTCCTTGGCGGAGTGCTGTCGCCCTCGGATGTTTCCCCTTCTAAGACAATATGGACATTGGTGCCGCTCATCCCAAAGGAGTGCACTGCGGCATACCGACGACCGTCACACGTCGGCCACGGAGTCACCTCGGTCAACAACCGCACCGCACCGCTCGACCAGTCGACATGGCGCGTGGGCTTGTCCACGTGGAGGGTCTGAGGGATCAGGCCCTTTTCCATGCTCAATACCATTTTAATTACACCCGCAACCCCTCCGGCCGCAAGGGTATGACCAAGGTTCGACTTAATTGAGCCAAGCAAGAAGGGTCGCTCTGGCTCTCGTTCTTGACCATAGGTAGCAAGCAGAGCTTCGGCCTCAATTGGGTCTCCCAACACCGTTCCAATCCCATGCGCCTCGACGACATCTATTCGGGCAGCCGGCATGTGGGCCTTGCTCAACGCTTCGCGGATTACCCGCTCGTGCGAGAGCCCGTTGGGCGCGGTTAGGCCGTTGCTTGGACCGTCATGATTTGCGGCACTTCCTCGGATGGTCGCCAGCACGGGGTGTCCATGCACCTTGGCATCCGTGAGGCGCTCCAAAACGACCAAGCCGAGTCCCTCCGAGAGGCACGTCCCGTCCGCTGCATCGGCAAATGACTTGCAGCGACCGTCCTCCGCAAGTGAAAAGAGATTCTGACGGGGGAACTGGAGATGAAGCAGGGGGGTTGAAGAAACAGCTACTCCACCCGCTAGCGCCATCGAACACTCCTCCGCCCGTAACGCCTGGCATGCGAGGTGGATGGCCAAGGCCGAAGAGGCGCACGCGGCATCAACGGAGGCAACAGGTCCTTCAAAACCAAATGAATGAGCGACTCGACCAGATACCATGCTTCCTGCGATGCCGGTGGTCATGTAGCCCTCTGCACTCTCACTCTGATCCAAAACCAAGCTAGCGTAGGTCTGGGAGCTAGTGCCCACGAAAACTCCCGTACTGCTTCTCTGCAGGCTCGCCGGATCAATTCCCGCGTGTTCAAGCGCCTCCCAAGAAGCTTCGAGGAGCAAGCGCTGCTGAGGGTCCATGAAACGCGCCTCCCGCTCATCGACATCAAAGAAACCCGCGTCGAACTCTCCTAGTCCAGTGATGAAACCGCCGACACCAGCGTGAGTGATGTCAGGGCCTGAAGACGGCCCAGCCAACTTATCCAAGTCCCACCCCCGATCGTCCGGAAAGCCAGAGATGGCATCTCCGCCTTCCTCAAGCAGATTCCACAGCTCCTGAGGTGACTGCACCCCTCCGGGGAACCTACATGACATTCCCACGATCGCAATTGGTCCGTTGAACCTTTCCTCGGTTTCTTGAAGTCGCCGACGAGTCTCGTGCAGGTCTACCATCGCCCTTCTGAGGTACGTAAGGATTTCGGCGTGACTTGGCATGCGTGAAGGGGCTACTTGATCCCGCGTGGAGATGGTCTACTTGTCATGGCAGTTCTCGCTCTACCATTTTGAGCAGCTCCTCTTCTGAAGCTGACTGGATTCGCTCTAGTGCCGTATCGGTCAAGCCATTTCCGACCTCCCATTGGGAAAGGATGGTCCTAAGCCGATTGGTAATCCTGTGGCGATCAGCGTCAGAAGAAGAGAGGGATGAGAGCGTCCTTTCCAACCTCGCGAAGTCATCATCCACTGAATCCCCGACCGACTTTCCATTCGACTGAATCCGGGCCACCAGGTGATCGGCGAGCGCCGCCGGAGTCGGGTAGTTGAAGACGACGGTGGTCGTCAGCCGCAGGCCGCTGAGGGCGGCAAGGCGGTTGCGCAGCTCGACTGCGCCGAGGGAGTCGAAGCCGAGATCCTTGAAGGCGATCTGGGGATCAACAGCGGCGGGGGAGGTGTAGCCGAGAATCCGCGCCGCCTCGGTGCGGACCAGCTCCAGGACCGTCTGGCGGCGCTCCTCCTCTGAGAGCCCCGCCAGGCGAACGGCCAGCTCTCCACCGCCGGTGCGGCGGCGGGCGGGTAGCTTGACCAGGCTGGTGAAGAGGGGTGGGAGCTCTCCCTGGCGGGCCCGGGTGCGGATCGCCTGGAGATCGAGCCGCAGCGCGATCGCCAGCGGTCGGCTGCCCTTGCAGGCCCGCTCGAAGAGCTCCAGGCCCTCCTCATCTGAGATCGCACCGATGCCGAGGCGGGCGATGCGGGCGAGTTGCGAGGCTCCGAGTTCGCTGGTCGGCCCGCTCGCCTGAGGCCAGGGTCCCCAAGCGATGGTCGTGGCCGCCAGCCCGGCGACCCGGCGGTGGGCGGCGAGGCCGTCGAGGAAGGCGTTTGCCGCGGCGTAGTTGCCCTGGCCGGGGCTGCCGAAGATGCCCGCCCCCGAGGAGAACATGACGAAGGCCGAGAGGTCCATGCCGGCGGTTAGCTCATGCAGGTGCCAGGCGGCATCTAGCTTTGAGCCGAGCACCGTGGCGAAGCGCTCGATCTCCAGGGACTCGATCACGCCGTCATCGAGCGCCGCCGCGGAGTGGATGACGGCGCCGAGGGGGAACCCGGCCGGGACCGCCCCCAGCAACTGCTCCACCTGCTCGCGCTCGGAGACGTCGCAGGCCATCACCTCCACGCGGGCGCCCGCCCCCTCCAGCTCTGCGACCAGCTCGGCCACCCCCTCTGCTTCTGGGCCGCTGCGACTGGCGAGCAGGAGGCTGCGGATCCCGTGCTCTGCGACCAGGTGGCGGGCGAGGAGGGAGCCGATGCCACTGGTGCCGCCGGTGATCAGGACCGAGCGGGCAGGGTCGAGGGGGAGTTCCTCCTCATGGTCTTCCGAGCCGGCCCGCTCCAAGCGCGCGGCGAGCACCCTCCCCTCGCGGATCGCCAGCTGGGGCTCTTCGGAGCCGAGCGCCGCGAGCAGCACGGCCAGGGAGGCCTCGTTGCCGTCGAGGTCGATCAGCCCGAAGCGGCCGGGGTGCTCTGATTGGGCTGCGCGGACCAGCCCCCAGACCGGCGAGGCGACCACCTCCACCGGGTCTGCCGCCGCGGCGTCCACGGCTGCGCGGGTGAGGATCCAAAGCCGGCCCTCCCGCTCTTCGGCCAGCCACTCGCGCAACAGCGAGAAGGCGACCTCGACGGCCTCGTGGGCGCGCGGCAGGACCTCTGCCCGGGTGAGGGCGCCATCGAGGTCGAAGAGGACCTCCTCCTCGTCTGCCGGGACGGCGGCCAGCTCGGGGCAGACCTCCGCCCCCGCCTCGCCCAGGGCGAGCTCTAGCTCCTCGCTATCCCCCACCACCACGATGCCCCCGGCAGGCCGGTCCTGCGGGACCGGCACCTCCGACCAGTTCAGTGAGAAGAGCAGCTCCTCGCCTCCCCTGGAGCGGGCGGCAGCGAGCTGCTCGGGGGGGACCTCGCGGCCGACCAGGGAGCCGATCTCCACCACCGACTCCCCCTGCTCGTCGAAGGCGAAAACCGAGGCCGAGCCCGAAGTCGACTCCGGCACGACGGCACGCACCCGCAGCTTGGAGGCGCCGCTGAGGCGCAAGCGCACCTCGCTCCAGGCGAAGGGCATGAGGAGGCGGCCGGGAGATCCCTCCTTGTCCATGAAGCCGGCGAGCAGCCGCGTGCAGGGCGGAGTCGAGCAGCGCCGGGTGGATCCCGAACTCTCCGGCGCGCTCGGCTTGGGCCTCGGAGAGCTCGACCTCGGCGAAGATCTCTCCGTCCAGCCGCCAGGCGGCCTGCAGGCCCTGGAACTCGGGGCCGTATTCGCCGCCGAAGTCAGCAAGGCGGTCGTAGAGGTTCTCGACGTCGACCGGCTCGGCCCCCGCCGGAGGCCAGAGCTCAGGAGCCACGGCGGCAGGGGCTGCGGTCGCCGGTGCGAGCAGGCCGGAGGCATGGCGCGTCCACTCGGCCTGCAGCTCCTCGTCGCGGGAGTCGGGCCGGGAGAAGACGCCGACCTCCCGCCGGCCCTCCTCGTCGGGCTCGGAGACGAGCACCTGCACCGCCACCCCGCCCTCCTCGGGTAGGAAGAGGGGGGTCTCCAGCACGAGCTCGCCGACCTCCTCGCAGCCGATCTGTTCCCCGGCGTGGAGGGCGAGCTCCAGCAGCGCGGTGCCGGGGACGAGGGCGGCACCCATCACCGCGTGGTCGGCCAACCAGGGATGGGAGACCAAAGAGAGGCGCCCGGTCAGAAGCATCCCGTCGCCTTCGGCCAGAGAGACCGCGGCCCCCAGCAGGGGGTGCTCTGCAGAGTGAAGGCCGGCTCTCCTCACGTCCCCGCTGCCCTCGGCGTCCTCCTGCAGCCAGAAGCGCTCGCGCTGGAAGGGGTAGGTGGGCAGCGGCATCCGCCTAGCGCTGCTGCCGGCGAAGACCCGCTCCCAGTCGACCTCTCCGCCGCCAACCCAGAGCTCGCCCAATGACTTGAGGAAGCGCCCGAGCCCGCCCTCGCCGCGGCGCAGGGTGCCGACGACGAGCGGCTCGAGGTCCTGCTGCTCGGCCGTTTCCTGCAGGGCCATCGTCAGGAGCGGGTGGGGGCTGACCTCCACGAAGGCGCGGTGGCCCTGCTCCAGGGCGAGCTTGGTGACCGCTTCGAAGGCGATCGGGCGGCGCATGTTCTCGAACCAATAGGCGGCGTCCATCTCGGCGGTGTCGATCGGCTGGCCCCGCACCGTGGAGAAGAGGGGTATCTCGCCGGAGCGGGGCTCGATTCCCGCCAGCAGCTCCAGGGTCTCCTCGCGCAGCTCGTCGATCAGGGGGGAGTGGGAGGCGCCGATCCCCGGCACGATCTGGCGTGCCCTCACCCCCTCCCCCTCGCAGTTGGCGATCAGCTCTCCCAGCGCCTCGCTCTCGCCGGAGACGACCGAGCCTCTGGGTCCGTTGTGGGCGGCGATGCAAAGTCTCTCCCCGAAGGGGGCGATTAGCCGCTCGGCCTCTGCGGCGCTGGCGGCGAGGGAGACCATCCCCCCCTTGCCCGCAAGTCGCTCCAGAACCTGACTGCGCAGCGCCACCACCTTGGCCGCATCGCTGAGCGTGAGAGCGCCGGCGACGCAGGCTGCGGCGATCTCCCCCTGGGAGTGGCCGACCACCGCCGCCGGGGAGACCCCGCAGCCGCGCCAGAGCGCTGCCAGGGAGACCATCACCGAGAACAGCACCGGCTGCAGGCGAGCCGGCAGCACCAGCTCCTCTTCCCTTTCGAGGTCCTCGAGCACCGACCACTCGATGAACTCCCCCAACGCCTCCTCGCAGCGCGCCATCTCGGCGGCAAAGAGTGGGGAGCCCTGCAGGAGCTCGCGCGCCATTCCGCTCCATTGGGCTCCCTGACCGGGGAAGACGAAGATCGGGCCGCCCTGGGAGAGGGGCGGGGCGGCTTGCCCGGTGACCAGGCTCGGTGCCGGCTCACCGGCGCGCAGGGCCCGCAGGCCGTCCATGAACCCGGCGCCAGCGCCGTCGACGAGCAGAGCACGGAACTGCATCTGGGCGCGACCGCTGGCCAGGGAATAGCCGACGTCGAGGGGATCTGGATCTGCATCTCGCACCTGCCCTGCAAGGCGGCCCGCCTGGTCTGAGAGGGCCTGGGGAGAGCGAGCCGAGAGCGGCCAGGGCACCGTCTTGACGATCCCGACCGCGTCGCCCTCGGGGGCCTGGGCGCCCACGGGCTCCCGGGCAGGGGCTTCCTCGAGGATCAGGTGCCCATTGGTGCCGCTGATCCCAAACGAGGAGATCCCCGCCCGGCGCGGCCCGCCGTTGGGCGACCAGGGTCGGGGCTCGCTCAGCAGCGAGACCGCCCCCGCCTCCCAGTCGACGTGGGAGCTCGGCCGGTCGACGTGGAGGGTCCTCGGCAGCAGCCCTTCCCGCAGCGCCATCGCCATCTTGATCACGCCTGCCACCCCAGCGGCGGCTTGAGCGTGGCCGATGTTGGACTTGATCGAGCCCAGCCAGAGCGGGTGCTCGGGGCTGCGGTCGCGCCCGTAGACGCTGAGCAGGGCCTGGGCCTCGATCGGGTCGCCCAGGGCAGTGCCGGTGCCATGGGCCTCGACTGCGTCGACCTGGGAGGGCGAGAGCCCGGCGGCAGCCAGGGCCTGGCGGATCACCCGTTCCTGGGAGGGCCCGTTGGGGGCGGTTAGCCCGTTGCTGGCACCGTCCTGGTTGATCGCGCTCGCGCGCACCAGCGCCAGCACCTCGTGGCCGTGGCGTTCGGCCTCCGAGAGGCGCTCCAAGACGAGGAGGCCGACGCCCTCGGAGACATGCCGGCACCGTCGGCGACCTCGGCGAAGGCCTTGCAGCGGCCGTCGCGAGCGACTGCCTGCGGAGGGCTGAACTGAAAGAGCGCCGGCGTCGCCAGCGCCGTCACCCCTCCTGCCAAGGCCAGCGAGCATTCGCCTCCCCGCAGCGCCTGGCAGGCCAGGTGGATCGCCACCAGCGAGGAGGAGCAGGCGGTGTCGACGGTGACCGCCGGCCCCTCCAGGTCGAGGGCGTAGGCGATCCGGCCCGAAGCGACGCTGGCGGCGATGCCGGTCGCTACATGGGCCTCCAATGCTTCCGGCCTTGAGGCGCCGGGGTCCAGTTTCTCCCCACTGGGTAGTCCGGCTGCATCGCTCCCGCGAACACCCCCGTCTCGCTCCCCCGCAGGGCGTCCGGGTCGATCCCCGCCGACTCCACCGCCTCCCAGGCGGCCTGCAGCAAGAGCCGCTGCTGGGGGTCCATCGCCATTGCCTCG
Organism: uncultured Actinomycetes bacterium; assembly: GCA_963850735.1. Taxonomy (GTDB): domain Bacteria; phylum Actinomycetota; class Thermoleophilia; order Solirubrobacterales; family 70-9; genus VAYN01. The sequence goes on along the minus strand of CAWKMK010000004.1, from coordinate 282,951 downwards.
CGGGGGCTGATCCCAAAGAAGGCCGCGTCGAAGCCGGCGACGTCCTCGAGGAATCCGCCTTCGCGAGCGTAGCTGGCCCCCGGGTGCTCTGGGTCAGGGTGGCAGATCTCCTCCAGGTCCCACCCCCGGTCCTCGGGAAAGGGAGAGATGGCATCCCGGCCTTCGCGCAGCAGCTCCCAAAGGGCCCCGGGGGAGTCGGCTCCGCCGGGGTAGTTGCAGGCGGCCCCGACGATGGCGATGGGCTCGGTAGATCTGGCCTCTATTTGCTGCAGCTGACGCCGAGTCTCATGAAGGTTGAGCAATGCCTTTCGGAGAGGCTCAGAGGCTTTTTCTCTGCCAGACATAACTCATCCCCAAAAAGGGTTTTCCGCAAGCAATGCGGTATGGCTAGAGATCTTGTTCAGGAACTTTTGTTTAATTGGGTAAATTTAGCGCCTTGTTTGGAAACGCGTGTTAACTGCCAGGGGTCTCGACGGGTCCGGGCCTCTGCTTTAGGGGCGCAGAAGCGCCTTTCTCGTGGTCTTGGCCGACTCCAACCGCTTCTTCTTCGTTCGGGCACTTATGGCCAGGAGTGCCCGACTCACTGCATATCGGGGCATATCCCTGCGCATTCGCGGCAAAGCGCCGACAACCGAGGCAAACCGCTGGACCCGACTATTCCCTGCTAATCGGGGACTTCTGAAATTGCTGCTCGAATTTCGCCGACTTGGATCGCACCCAGGAGGTCGGCGGTTCGAATCCGCCTAGCTCCATCTCCAGAAGTCCCTGCACGTCGCAAGATCGGGTTCCGGCAGTCGTTTAAACCGAGACCCAAAACCCGCCCCTGATCAGGCAGAAACTGCCTGATCAGCGCCATATGTGCGGGGATTGGCGACGATTGCCCTCGATTCCGCTCGCTTTGGTTGGCGGCCAGAGCTAAGACAAGTATCTCGGCCTTGAATTCTGAAGGCGTTGCCAGTCTGGCGTTGCGGGGAGACCCGGGACCTACACTCAAACATGGCGAACACCAGCCGCCCGATCCCTGCAAATCAGCGATATATCACCGACCTAGCGCTGGTCTAGATGGCATCCCCCTGTGCAAGCTGTCGAAGCTTTCGCTTGCGTTCGTCACGGATCACCTGCCGACATTTTCGCTCCAAGCTTTGATGGTTCTGCGTCTTAAACAGCCGCTGCACCGCGGGGGCTTGAGGCAGCTCGGGCACCATCTTGAACTCGATCCACTTCGGCCAGAACCCGTACTTCGCCTTGAAAGCAAGCAAAGCCTCTGCGACAGCCAGCTTCGTCCAATGACGCGAATTGCGATTCGGTGGTCCAGGGTCGATGCCGGACACCTCAAGTGCTACTCGCCAAGTGATGAAGTGACGACTAACCTTCCGCGACGAAGGCACCCTCGGGTCGCGCTCAGAGTCCATCGGATGAGGAATCTTGCCGGTGCGCCTATGGGCCTGACGGAGGGCTTCTACAATGCGGCCGCGATCCCACAGACCTTGATCAGCTCGATCAGGTTTGGCCTCAGCCAGCACCTTGCGGACTCGAGGTCCGTAGCGCCTTGGTTGGTTGGAGCCGAACTTGCGAAACACCGTAGCCGGCGAGGGGAGATCCGTAACCTCCACCAAGTGGGTCCTAGACGGCCATGCTCCGTGCTCGCGCTTGAACGCCATAAGGGCGCCGGCTGCTTCTAGATCGCTCCACGGCCGCAATCGCTGCCCAGCGCGCGCAGGCATAAATCCCGCCGCTTCGACACCCTGGCGCCAACTTCCAAACATTCGGCAGACCGTGTTGTCGGACGGCATCGCCGGGTCAGTTGAGTCCCGCATTAGGGGAACCCTTTCCATGCGTCTGTGAAAGCTCTGCAAGGCGAGGATCACCAGCTCCGGCGTCCATCCCTCACAGCTCTCCGTTACTCGAACGCTGCGGCGCAAAATCATTGAGATGTAGGACTTGGGTACTCCCGTCTCCACCTCAATCTGGGCGTGCCGTTTGCCTTCTATTGACAAGCGGCGGACTTTTGCCACCTGCTCATCGCTGTAGCGGCTATTCGTGGCCCCCGTCCCGCGCGGCATTATGCCCGACGAACCACCCTGCTCGGCAATTGCTCGCAGCTGCCTGAGGATCGGATCGTCGTTGGTCAGCTCGAGCGCTACTGCTGCGTCAGTGTGATCATCGACCACGGCGATGGGTTTGACGTTCCGGCCCTCACCTTCCTGAGCCTCCTCTAGGAACTCCAGCGACAGGTTGCCACTCTCCCGCAAGCGCCGATGATTCAACACCTTCTCCTTGGCGGCGTGGACGATGAAGCCGTCGAGGCGACCACGGCGATCCAGCTTGCCGAGTCTGCCCATGGTCCGAATGATCGTGTCTGAAACGGCGTCCTCGGCCTCCTCTCTCGAGTTGCACTGCATCGCGCGACGGACCGTTTCGATGACGTCCTCTAAATCAATCGCCTCAACATCCTTCAACGTGTAACGAGCTGGATCAGCCATGTAGATCTCCCAATCGAAGCCGAAGAGCAACAAAGAACGCGAGGCGGCGAACACCCGTCGTCACCCGTGCTTTCCGGGGCTGTCGGTCCCCGAGATGACAGGGATCTCACGAGGCCCCTTATGCAGGCGACGCTAGGAGAGCGACGATTTCTCAGTCAAGAGGCGGGTCTTCTTTTAACCCCTTGAAGCGCAATCTTCTCCCGCCATTGCCCTTGATTCCGCTCGCTTTGACGATCGGCTAGAGCCAAAATGTCGGCATCGGCCTCGCAATGGCGTGGCCCCAGCGGTATCAGGAGATCGCAAATAGCCCCACAAAGCACCCGGTTGCCGGCAGGCCTTTGGAGCGTTAGGAGTGGCTGCTCTTTTCACTCTGGACATCCTCGACCTCCCAGGTCCCCACTGGTTTAATCCCCGAGTAGGCGTTCAGGGCGGCCTTCATGAAAATCGTGAATGAAGCGATGTGCTCGGAGACATTTGCGACGAAGGGCCGAACTCTTGATCCGTGTCCTTGGGTAGCAGCATCTCTGAGGCGATGTCGTAAGCGAACTTGGCGCGAAACCCCGGTTAGCAGTGGCGGAATGTCTCTGTATCTCGCCGCGTGCATCTCCGCTCTCCAGCTCCTCTCGAGCGTGGGCGGCGAGAGCCTGTTTCACCGGCTCCCGATCCTCGTGGTCTCCCCGGAGAAGTTCCTGATAGTGAAAGGACTTATTGCGAGCGTGCTTTAGCTGCTCGTGGAACTTGCCGCTGCCACCCTCGCCGATCTGCAGCAACTCCTGGTAGGCCGCTTGTGCCTCCTCAACATCGAGACCGGCTACAAACCGGCTGATGGCCGGGATGCGATCCGACTTGCGTAAGAAGGTAGCCACCTCGAACAAGTGACCGGCGGCCACGCGCCCCAGGTAGAAGATCTCTCCAGGCCCAGAAGGGATCTCTTCTTTCAAGCGCGGGATCAGAAGTTGATTGACGACCAAGAGATCGTTCATCGCCATTGCGCAGACCGTCATCCAGCGCGCGAGCTGATCGTCAGCGGGAAAAGCCTCCCCAATCTTGAAACGAACGATCTGTCCGTCAGTCATGCTCCGAGGGTAACCATTGATACGTTGCGAGCAGCATCGCCATCCGGCGCGCTTGGCACCGTGGCGACATGGAAAACGCAGTTACCTGGACGGACGTAGCGCAGGTCGCCTTAGTTGCAGGCCAGCTCGCCGTGCTGGTTGTCGCCGCCATCTTCGCCCGGCGGCAAGTCAAGGAGGCGCGGGTGCTTCGAGAGGAGCAGAACCGGCCCTTCGTCGTTGTGGACTTCGATTGCGAGCAGGGCTACATGATGTACCTCGAAGTTGTGAACATGGGCACGTCCCTTGCCCGCGACGTAACAATCGACATCGATCCACCGCTAGAGAGCGCGATCGACATTGAGGTCGGCAACCTCAAGATGCTCAATGAGGGAATCGCAACGCTGGCTCCCGGTAAGAGGCACCGGACGTTCTTCGACATGGGCTTTCGTCGCGCGGAAGCCGAGCGTGATTACACGATGAACCACACCGCCAGAGTGCGCTACAAGGACGAGAAGTGCAAGCGCACATTTGACGAGACGCTGAACCTAGACATGGATCAGTACATGCACATGAATACCGTCACGAGACGCGGCATCCACGATGTCCATAAGCAGCTTGAGGCGATCCAGAAAACGCTTAAGGGATGGTCTGCCAATCTCGGGCGCGGCATGGTCGCGATGAGTCACGCGGAAGAGAAGGCCCGGGAAGCCGAGATTGTCAATCGGATGGAAGAAGGGGAGCGAGAAGATGATGAAGCGGCGCCCGAAAGTTCAGAGGAAGACGGTTAGGCGACTAGGGCACGCTAGCTAAAGCAGCACAGACCGGCTCCGATCAGGAAGGTTGATATGTCTGAGCTTGTTCCGTTGGTTGTTGGAGGTGCCCTCACTCTGATTGGCGGCGCAGGGACCGAGTGGTTGCGCGATAGAGGGCGTCCTCACAGGCGACGAGCGAGCGAAAGGAATCGCGTCAAGAACGACGTGATGACCTAGAGCGGCAAATGCTGCTTGAACTTCAGGATTCACTGCAAGGCTATGTTCGCGGAATCGCAAGAGTCTGTCTTTTTGACGAAAAAACCCAGCGCGAACATGGACAGCAGTTCCAAATTCCAGACGGCCTCGATGACGAACTTCATGCTGCCCAGGTTCTGACCATCAAACTCGCTACGCGGATTTCAGATGACGAAATTCGACGTTTGATGAAGGAAGTGATCGAGGAAGGCACGGCGGCAGTAATGCCTCATTCGGACGACCCTCAGCGACACTGGCACGAGATGGGCCAAATTTCGATACGTGCCCAGGAGAAGATCGGCCTCCGCATTCGGAGCCTCTAACCGCAAGGGGCGACGTGTTCGGTCGCTTGGCAAATGGGGTGGCCCAGAGCACCTAGCTTGTCGGGCGTGGCGCGAAGTGCAGCTTGGAGGCCCGATGCTCTCCTCCGGGGACGGGGTCGGTCGCTTGTCCTCATGGCAGCCGGACGTAAGCGGGCGAAACAGTCCTCGAGACCAACGCTCGCTCAGCGATTGGCGGCGAGTGCGACTCGCCAAGACCCGATTCGCGGATCCCCGGGCATGGCCTTTTCCCAGTCGTCGAGAAGCTCCGCAACACGCTCCCACTCCCCCAGGTCGCGGCCGACCACGTGCATTAGCAGCAGGTAGGCATTCCCCCGTACGCTGCGCGGCGCGCTTGGGCTGGAGGCGACCGAGACCAGCACCTCGGCGGCGCGGCGCTGCTCTCCGGCAGCGGCCAGTGCCTGGCCACACTCGACGACCATAGGCTGGTCGGGCCCGCGGGCGAGCAGGCGCTCGGCGGCGGCGGCGCGCTCCGCGCTATTGCCCCAGAGCTTCGTTACCCGGACCTCTGCCTCGACGGCCCAGCGCTCGGAGCGGTAGGGCTCGAGCAGGGCCATCGCCCCGCGATGATCGTTCTTCTCCGCTAGGTAGATCGCGTGAGAGCCGACGGCGATTTTCGCGTGGTCGTTTTCTATGAGGATTTGCTCAACCTCCTCGCTCCAACCAAGCTGGGGCTTGTCGACAGAAAGCAAGGCGAGGCTGGCCGCTGCCGATACTCCCTCGTCCTCATCGCTGAGCATCTCCACCAACCCCGCGCGGGCCTCTTCAACCTCCTCACTCGTGCCCGAGAGCGCCGTCGCGTAGAGCGCCAGCCTGCGGCTGACGGGGGTCTCGGGTGCGGCTGCGATAAAGCGGCGTGCCTCGGCGGCGCGCCCGGCTCGGATCGCCGCTTCGGAGAGAACCTCGGCCCCTTCCATCGCCCCTAGCTCCTCCTCGGCGACCTCCGCGATCAGCTCGCCTGCTCTCTCGCGCTGCGAGGTCATCAGCAGGGCGTCGATGCCGAGCATCAGCACTCGGCCGGACTCCTCGAAGCGGCGCTGCTCGATCAACTCGCGTCGTAGGGTTCGGGCGCGGTCGGCGCTCTCTTCGAGCCGCGGCCCGTCAATCGGGCGATCGTTTCCCACCGCGATCCGCCCCTCATGGACGTCGACATTGAGGCGGGCGAGCTTGACTTGGAGCATCTCCGGAGCTTTTGCCTCCGCTTCCTTGACGAGCTGGCGGGCTGCGGCCGGATCACCGCCGACTAGCGAGGCGATCGAGCGCTGCAGCAGGGCGAGTGCCTGCAACTCGGGATCATCGGTTTGCACCCGGTCGAGAACGGCCAACTGCTCGTCAACATCCTCGTTTTGGGTGATCTGCTCGAGCAGTAAGCGCGGGTTCTCTGGGTCGATCTCCCGCGCCTTGGCAATTAGCTCGTCGTGTCGCGCACCATCGCCGGCGAGGTCGGCCGAGATCGCCGCGCGAACAAGGAGCTCAGCTCGCTCGGGGCCCTCGTTCTTTACGGCGGCCCGCTCCCAAATCTTCGTCGAGCGCCCCCACTCGCCTCGCTGCTCGATAAGCCTTGCCAGCGCGATCAGGAGCTCGGGCGGCCCCTCCTCGACCCAGGCAGGCCAGCTCTCAACAAGCTCCAAAACCCGCCCGAGATCAGCCGGATCGCCTACTTCTGCTTGCAGCCGCGCCAGCAACCCGGCGTCGACAGCGGCGAGGCGCTCAAGCGAGCGGCGGGCGCCCTGCGGCGCCCAGTCGGCGTCGAGGAAACGGTAGACCGGCCCGGGCTCACCAGCTGGCGCGATTGCATCGATGATCTGCTCGCTTTGCTCCTCGATCAACTCTTCGAGCCCGTCAATGCGATCGCGGATTTGGCCGGTGTTGGCGTCGCTGGCGGCGCTTGGGTTGCGCTGCGCCTGTCCAAGCTGTGAACGCAGGATGGCGATCACCTCCTCAAGGACTACCTCGCGCTCGGCGCCGAGGCGCGAGGTGTCGAGATGGGTGTCGAGGTGAGCTCGGATCGCGACCAGCGCCTCCTCGTCGCCGCGGGTGACGAACTGTTCGAGGGCGCGGTTGAAGCCCGGGTCGCTGCGCTTCTCAGCGATCTGCTTGCAGAGGTCGGTGCGGGCGGAGCGGTCGGCGTCGAGCCGCGGCGACCGCCGCAGCTCGCGCTTTAGCGCCCGCAGTAAGTTGCGAACTGGCTTACGGCGCCACGCCCAACGTCCGGCCTTGGCCACCCCGGTTGCCGCGCCACCGGCACCGGCGGTCGGCTCAACCACGGGCGGGCACTGGCTCAGGTCCGCATCTCATCCCAGCGACGATAGCCGGGGCTCGGAATGTCAGCGGTGATGCGGATAGAAGAGGAAAGGCTGTGTTTGAACCCAACGGTGCCCGATCTGGCAGAAATCCGCATTTCTGCCTGAACACCCCGACAATCGCCGCATATCCGCGCATATCGGGCTCGGTCGGCGGCAAATCGCGAGCGGCACAAAGCCGCTTGTCATGCGGGATTCGCGCGGATGGCGAGTAGCCAGAAACCTAAATCGCACCCAGGAGGTCGGCGGTTCGAATCCGCCTATTCCACTCTCTGCCCCACCCTCAGCTAGTCGCGCTCAACTCCCGCAGCTCCTCCTCGTGGGAGACGGCGTGGCGGCGCAGTTGGCCGCTCGGCTCGATCGTGTAGCTGCCCATCCGCACCAGCGGCGGCGAGTAGGCGTGGATGGTCACGGCGGGCTCGCTGCCGGCGTGGAGGACGCGGTGGATGTCGCTGGCGCCGAAGTCGAACGAGGAGCCGGCGGTCGGCGAGTGCGGGCGATCGGGGAGTCGACGGGCCGGCCGAGCACGAGGCGCTCCTCGCGGACGCTGCCGGCGACGACGGCGACCGCGCCGGCCGAGAGGTCGTGGTCGTGGAAGCCGGTGTCGTGGTCGTGCGACCAGCAGAGCAGCCAGACGTCGAGGTGCTCGTCGCGCAGCAGCTGCTTGTAGGTCCGCTGGGTCGGATCGTGCTGGACGTGCTCGGACCAGAGCTCCGGCTGGGTCCGCGATCTGGTTCGCGACGGCGAGCAGCTCCTCGCCGGTCAGGTCGCTGGCCGTGCGGCCGGGCGATGTCCTCGATGCGCTCGATCATGCGAGGTCTCCTTTCGGTCCGGGGGTCAACAGGCGGTGCGGGTTGGTGCTCAGCAGCGCCCGCCCGAGGCGCGGCGTCCAGCGGCGGCGCGGCGGGGTCGACGACGGGCCGGTCGGAGCCGTAGACGAGCTGCCCGACGCCGACCGCGCCGATCATCGCCTCGAGCATGCGCGGCCCGTAGGAGGAGGTGTCGTAGAAGACCAGCGGGTCGGGCGCGGCGGCGCCGTCGCCGCCGCGGGCGGCGAAGCGCTCGAGCTGCAGCGGCGCGCCGCCGGCCAGCATCGCGAACAGCACCCGCAGGCGCGGGATGCGCGCGGCGGCCGGCGTGCAGGAAGGCGAACCAGGCGGCCTGCATCTGCGCGACGTAGTCGGTCAGGGCCGGCCACCAGAGGGGCAGCGGGGCGGCGCGGCCCGCCTCGGCCGGAGGCGGCGACCGGGCCCGGGTGGACGAACAGCGGCGCGTCGTGCAGCTTCGAGCCGGGCGAGCAGCGGGCCGACGCGCTCGAGCGCGTCGGGGGTGGCGAGGGCGGTCGCCGGCAGCGAGATGCCGACGCAGCCCCTGGCCGATCGCGGCGTCGACTTCAGCGGGGTCGGGCGCCTCGCAGCTGCACCGCGCCCCAGCCGCCGAAGCGGGCCGGCAGGTCCTCGATGCCCTGGTGGTGGGCCTCGAGCAGGGGCGCGGCCTCCTCGGCCGGCAGCGTCTCGATCCCGAGCGCGGTCGAGAGCGCGACGAGCGCCCGGTCGATCTCGTCGCGCCGCAGCTCCACCGTCCGCAGCGCGACGTCGGTCGCCTCGAACGAGAGGACGCTGTCGGGCTCCCCGGCGACCCGGAACGTCCACCCGCTCGCGCCGGCGAACCAGCGCCGGCGGCCGCCGCCGCCGGGCCAGCTCGGCGATCAGCGGCTCGGAGAGAAGGTGCTGATGAACGTCGACGCTCTGCATTGTTGTCTAAGTTTATCAAGATTCTCGACTTAGGACAAATACGGCGCGTTCTCTCCGCGTCACATTTGCGCCCTAGCGTTCGAGGTCGAATGGCACTGCTGATCCTCTTCGGGTTCATCGCCGGGGCGGCGACCGCGGTCTCGCCCTGCGTCCTCCCCGTGCTGCCGGTCGTGCTCTCGGCCGGCGCCACCGGCGGCCGGCGGCGGCCGCTGGGGATCGTCGCCGGGCTGGCGGTCTCCTTCACCTTCGCCACCGTCGCCCTCGTCTACGTGATCGCCGCCCTCGGGCTGCCGGACGACCTGCTCCGCAACCTGGCGATCGCGGTCCTGCTCGGCTTCGGCCTGACCCTGATGGCACCGCCGCTCGCCGCCCGGGTCGAGGCCTGGCTGAGCGCCGCTCGCCAGCCGCGGCGGCGGCCCGCGCACCGGCGGCGAGAGCTTCTGGTCCGGCGTCCTCGTCGGCGCTCAGCCTCGGCCTCGTCTACGCCCCCTGCGCCGGCCCGATCCTCGCCGGGGTGATCACCGTCTCCGCCTCGCAGCCCTTCAGCGCCGGCCGGCTGGCGATCGCGCTCAGCTACGGGATCGGCTCCGCGGTCGTCCTCTACTTCCTGATGCTCGGCGGCCGCCGCGCGATCGCGCCGCTGGCCAAGCGCGGCATCGGCCTGCAGGTGGCGATGGGCGCGGTGATGGTCCTCGTCGCGCCTGGCGATGCTCGGCAACTACGACATCCGCTTCCAGAACCTCGATCGCCGCCGACCTGCCGGGCTTCCTCGTCAACCCCAGCGAAGCGCCTGGAGGAGAGCGCCTCGGCCCAGGACGCGCTGACCGAGCTGCGCGGCCACGGCGCCAAGTTCGCCGCGACGCGGCGCCCCGCGCCGGGGATGAAGCCGGCCGTCCCGAGCTGCCGGTACTCGGCCGGGCGCCGGAATTCGTCGGCAACGAGCGCTGGTTCAACACCCCCGGCGACCGGCCGCTGACCCTGGGCGGGCTGCGCGGCCACGTCGTCCTCGTCGACTTCTGGACCTACAGCTGCATCAACTGCATCCGCACCTTCCCCTACCTCAAGGCCTGGGACGAGCGCTACCGCAAGGACGGGCTGACGATCGTCGGCGTCCACTCCCCCGAGTTCCCCTTCGAGCGCGACGCCGGCAACGTCGAAGAAGCGATCGAGCGCAACGACATCCGCTATCCCGTCGCCCAGGACAACGAACTAGCGACCTGGAGCGCCTACGGCAACGCATACTGGCCGGCCAAGTACCTCATCGACGCCCGCGGCCGGGTCCGCTACACCCACTTCGGCGAGGGCGAATACGGCGAGAACGAGCAGGTGATCCGCGAGCTGCTCGCCGAGGCCGGGCACCCGGTCGGGCAGCGGATGGCGGGCGCCCACGGGATCGAACCCGACGCCGGGGTGACGACGCCGGAGAGCTACCTCGGCTCCGGCCGCGCCGAACGCTTCGCCAACGGCCCGATCTACGCACGGCCTGCACGACTACCGCGCCGCCCGCCGCGGTGCCGCCCGACCAGCTCGCCTACAGCGGGCCGTGGCGGATCGACGCACGACTCGGCGACCGCGGCGGGCGGCTCGCTGGACCTGAACTTCGGCGCCCGGCGCGTCTTCCTGGTGCTCGGCTCGCGTCGACGGCAAGCCGCGCAAGGTGCAGGTCACTGCTCGACGGCAAGCCGATCGCCAGCGCCGCGGCCGGCGCCGACGTCCACGGCGGCGCGGTCACCGTCCGCGCCCAGCGCCTCTACCGCCTCGTCGACCTGCCCGCGCGCCGGCCACCACCTGCTGCGCGCTCGACCGGAAACGGGGGTGACGGGCTATGCCTTCACCTTCGGCTAGCGCAGCGCGCGAAGATGGGGCCGATGGCCGAGCCCAGCCGCGGCACCGTGCTCGTCGTCGACGACGAGCCGACGATCGTCGAGGTCGTCGGCCGCTACATCGAGCGCGCCGGCTTCGCGGCCGAGCGCGCGGCCGACGGCCTCGAGGCGCTGCGCCTGGCCGAGCTGCACCGCCCCGACCTCGTCGTCCTCGACGTGATGCTGCCGGGCCTCGACGGGATCGAGGTGATGCGCCGGCTGCACGAGCGGCCCGGCCCGCGCACCCCGGTGATCCTGCTGACCGCCCGCGGCGAGGAGAACGACCGCCTCGTCGGCCTCCGCCACGGCGCCGACGACTACGTCGTCAAGCCCTTCTCGCCCGCCGAGCTGGTCGCCCGGGTCGAGGCGGTGCTGCGCCGCGCCTCGCCACCGGCCGAGGAGGACGCGCCGCCGATCGAGCGCGGGCCGCTGCGGATCGAGCCGGCCGGCCGCCGCGCCTTCCTCGACGGCGCCGAGCTGGAGCTGACCATGCGCGAGTTCGACCTGCTCGCCTACCTCGCCTCCCACCCCGGCCGGGTCTTCTCCCGCGACCAGCTGATGGAAGCGGTCTGGGACCAGCCCTTCTTCACCGACACCAGCACCGTCACCGTCCACGTCCGGCGCCTGCGCGGCAAGCTCGGCGACGACCCGGCCGAGCCGCGGCTGATCGAGACGGTGTGGGGCGTCGGCTACAGGTTCAAGGCATGAGCGCGGGACGGGAGAGGCCGTGAAGCTGATCGTCGCGATCGCCGTCGCCGCCTTCCTCGCCGGCGCCGCCGCCGTGGCGATCCCGCAAGGGATGGGCGCCGAGCAGATCGCCCTCGCGCTCTTCGCCGCCGCGGCGATCGCCCTCGCCGGTGCCCTCGCCGCCCGGCTGGCGATGGAAGAGCGGGCCGCGCGGGACATCGAGACGGCGCGCCGGCAGCTGGTCGCCGCCGCCTCCCATGACCTGCGCACGCCGCTGGCCTCGCTGCGGCTGCTGGTCGAGTCGATCGACGACGGTGTCGTCGCCGGCGAGGACCGCGACCGCTACCTGCGGGAGATCCGCACCCACGTCGACGCCCTCAGCGGCCTGGTCGACGACCTCTTCGAGCTCTCGCGGATCGAGGCCGGCGAGATCTCCTGGACGCTGCGCCAGGTCGAGCTGGGTGAGCTGATCGACGAGACGGTGGCGGCGATGCAGGCGCCGGCGGCCGCGCGCGGTGTGCGAATCGCCGCCGAGCTGCCGGCCACCGGCCTGGTCGCCGAGGCCGACCCCGAGAAGCTGCAGCGGGTGCTCTTCAACCTGATCCAGAACGCGATCCGCCACACCCCCGCCGACGGCAGCGTCACCGTCCGCGCCCGCCCGCTCGCCGGCGCGGTCGAGGTCGAGGTCGCCGACAACGGCGAGGGGATCCCCGCCGGCGCCGGCGATCGCGTCTTCGAGCCCTTCTACCGCGCCGACCCCTCCCGCGGCGAGGGCGGCGCCGGCCTCGGCCTGGCGATCGCCAAGGCGATCGTCGAGGCCCACGGCGGCCGCATCTGGCTAGAGGACGCCGCCCCCGGAACCCGCGTCCGCTTCACCCTGCTCGGGGCCTAGCTCGCGAACGCTGGCTCCATCTCCCTTATCGCAGAGCGATCCAGCCCGAAGCGAAGCGCGACCTCCTGCCAACGACCGGTTGCCTCTCTGACCTCGGCGAGAACCGCGGTGGCTCCCTTCTCGTCGAGGCGGAAGAACTCGGCGACTCCGAGAAGGAGCTCGAGGCTGGCGTCACCGGAGCCGCCGTCGATCGAGGTGCTGAGAACCTTCGGACCCGGTTCGGGATCGGGGTTGATGTCGAAGGCCGGGGAGAGCGACCAGCCGCCGGTGGTCGCCCGCAGGAAGCCGTGGTTTCGCAGGTGATCGTCGCTGTTGCCGACCAGAATCGAAAAGGCGATCCGCCGCCACAGCTCGCGAAGGTCCGCCGTGGCGCGATCGGACTCCGCTTCGATCACTTCCACCAGGTCGAGATAGCTGCGCGTATCGCCGTCGGTTGCCTCCAGCAAGGTCATCGCGCTCGCGTACCCGATCCGTTGATCGCCTTGGCGATCGAAACGATCGACGATGTGGACCGAGCGGCCGGCGATTTGCTCCAGCTTCGAGGAAGCCGCGCTGATCCCGGCCTCCCGGGCCAGGCTGAGAGCGACCGCCTCCCAGGCCGGCACATCCCAGTCGTCCCCCCCCGCCTTCGGGAACTTGGCGATAGCCAGCCGTCCATCGCCGTCGATCACGTGGGCCTTGGGACGAGCCCCACCGAGGGAGCTTCCGCCTTTGAGCAGGAGGTCGAGCTCCTCCTCGCCGACGGCATCGCGCTCGACCCGTTCGGCATAGTCGAGCAAGCGAGGGAGATCAACGAGGTGCGGGACCCCACTCTTCTCGTCGGCGAGGAACTCGCCGCTGGTGGGATCACGAAACCGGAGAGCGCCCTGCCGAAGGTCATCCCTGACTCCCAGCAGGTAGTCCGCCTCGCCAAAGCTTCTGCTTCCCGAGCTTCCACCCGCCTGGCCGTATCGACGTCGGATCAACATCCTTCCCCAGCGATCCGGCGAGCAGTCGGAGAAGGCGCCGAAGATCGCCCGGTTTGCCGGGGTTTGAATCTGCCCCGAGACAAGCGGAAGCGCGGGATCGAGCGGGTAGCTGTTCTCCTTGGCGAGGTACTCGCCGGCATAGGTAAAGGTGGCCGACTCGAGGTTCTGGCGGCGATGCGCCCACAACCGTCCGGCCGGCACGTCTTCGCCGTCGAGCTGAACGAAAACCTCGACCTCCCGATCAGGCATCGTCGTCCCCAGTCAGCCTCTTGGGTCGGACGCGCTGCGGGACTCTTCGCCGGAGCGAAGCCTGCCGATATCCGATTCGTAGGGATCCAGGGCCTTGGTCAGGTTCTCCAGTACGCCCAGGCCGCGGAGGATCCGCAGGAGAGTCTCCAGGCTGATGCCGCCATCGCCTTGCTCGAATCGGGCGAGGGTCGCCCGCCCGATACCGGCGCGGTCTGCGAGCTGAGCCTGGGTGAGCCCGCGGAGCTTGCGCCAGGCGGCGACATCGGTAGCCACGACTCGCTCCGCTCGCTTGATTGCGGGCGGAGTACGCCGGGGGCGTCGTTCCTTTTCAGAGTTCGCCTTAGCTGAAGATCCTGCTTGCATAAGCGCAAGATATCAGCTAAATACCATTTTCTAGGTCATTAACCTATTTAATAACTCATTATTTAGTCATTAATTATGAATGCAGAGACTTCAGGTTGCCGATCGCGCCGATGCGGATCCCCAACCATGGGTAGGTGGCGGTGAAGAAGGCGTTGTCCTGCGGCTGCAGGCCGATCGCCGAGATCCAGAGCTGGTAGCTGGGGGCGTTGGCGATGCCGCCGTGAAGGCGGCGCCAGACTCGGGCCCCCTTGACCCCGAAGGGCGGCGGGGTGATCGTGTCGGTCCACTCGACCGTGTTGCCGCCCTGGTCGAGCGTGCCCCAGGGCGAAGGGGTGAGGGACTGGCCGACCGTGCCGAGGCTGCCCATGAAGGCCTTGCCGTACGTTTCGGCGTCGAGGCCGAGCGGGTTGGCGGTGGCGCAGACTTCGGCCGTGAAGGCGGACGGGCACCAGTAGGGCGGGGACGGCGAGCCTTCGCCGAGGTTGTGGAAGATCGCCAGCGGCCCCCCGCCGGCATTGACGACGTCCCCGGTCGTGGGGTCGAGCTGCGCCTGAGTCGGCCCGTCGGCCATCTCCTTACCGACTTCGCCGGGGTTGGTCGGGTACTTCCAGTAGGAGTAGGTGCCGCCGCCGTTGGGGTCGTAGTAGGCGGCCTTGATCCACTCGTCCTGGCTGGGGATGACGAAGCCGGCCTTGGCCTGGCGGGTGGTCTTCGGGTTCGTCATCTCGTACATCCCACTCTCGGTCCGGCGCGAGAGGCGGACCCGGTAGGTCGTGTACTTGAAGGCGCCTTCGGCGCTCTCCTTCTTGCTCAGCACGGTGCCGTTGAAGAGCGAGTTGGCGAAACGGGCAGAGCGCAGGAAGTTGGCGAAGCCGTAGGGCTTGTCGGCCCATTCGGGCGAGGCGACCGAGAAGTGATGGCCCGCTTTGGCTTTGCGGGCGAAGTCGATCTGGCCGAAGCGCGGCCAGGCCTTCGAGCTCTCGGTGACGCTGTAGAGGCGGAGCTTCTTCCTCGTCCCCGCGGGGTCGACCGTGTTGAGGAAGTCGACGTACTGCGCGACCGTCACCTCGAGCTTGCCGATCCCGTAGCGGTAGCCGACCCCACCGACTTCCTGGCACGGTTTCTTCGGGATCGACGGAGCTTCGGCGCAGGTGCGGAAGAGCAGGTCTTCGAAGGGGATGATCGCGATCGGCGCGTTCCCCGGCGCCCCGACCTTGGCCACCGAGAAGGTGAGCACCGCGGGCTTCGGCGCCGCGGCGGCGGCCGCCGGCAGGATCAGGGCCGCGAGCGCAACCAGCCCCATTGCTATGAAGCTGCGGGCGGGCAGGGCACGGGGAACCACTCGATCGCTCGGCATGGCCGCTCCTTCTTCGCGGCGGTGCCGAAACCTCTAGAGGGACCCCGTGCGCCCCGGTCTTCAGCCCCCTTCGATCTGCTCCCCCAGCCGCTCGTTGGCCTCGCGCAGCTCGGGGGTCAGCTCGCCCTCGAAGTCGTCGAGCTCGGCGATCTGGCGCAGTTCGATTTCGGTGCCGCCGTCGAAGGGGGCTTTTTCCAGCCAGGCGATCGCGTCCTCGCGCGACTCGCACTCCCACAGCCAGTAGCCGGCGACGACCTCCTTGGCCTCGGCGAAGGGCCCGTCGGTGACGCTGCGCTGCTCGCCGTCGAAGCGGATCCGCGCGCCCTGGGAGGTCGGCAGCAGGCCGTCGCCGCCGACCATCACGCCCGCCTTGACCAGCTCTTCGTTGTACCGCGTCATCGCCTCCAGCAGCTCGGTGCTGGGCATCACGCCCGCCTCGGACTCGGAATCTCCCGGGACCAGAACCATGAAACGCATCGCTTCCTCCTCGTTGGATTGAGTGACTTCTACCCAACCGACGAACGGGCAGGGCTGAAATCGACACGCCGTCGAAGTTTTCGGCGTTTAAGGTGAGCGCGTGTTCGAGGAGACCTGCGCCGAGCTCGCGTCCCGCCTGCGAGCGAGGATTCCCGAGCTGAAAGCAGGCCTCGCCAACCTCGTCGAGGGAGTCGACGCTCCCCGCGACGACGCCGACCCCAGCTACCGCGACTATCTGGACAGCCTGCACGCGAACCGGGTCGCGGTCCTCGGCTACGCCGTCGACGTGGTCGAGCTCGGCGAGCGGCGGGCCCGCGACATCCCCCCGACGGTGCTCTCCGCGGCGCGCCTGGCCGCCCGCGCGGACGTCCCTCTCACCGCGGTCCTGCGCCGCTACTCGGCCGGCAACGCCCTCTTCGTAGACATCCTGGTCGAAGAAGCGGAGCGAATCGAGGTCTCCGCTCCCGACCTCCGCCGCCTCCTGCAGCGGCAGGCGACGACCTTCGATCGCCTCCACGAGGCGGTCAGCGACGAGTACACGCGCGAGGCCCAGGGCAAACCGACCGACCTCGCCGGGTGGCGCCACGAATACATCGACGAGCTGCTGGCGGGTCGGCAGCCCAGCGGTGAGGTGGAGCTGAGCTACGACCTCGGCGGCCACCACCTCGGGCTGATGGCGAGAGGCGAACAGGCTCAGGAGCTGGTGCGCGAGCTGGCGAAGCGGCTCGACCGCCGCCTGCTCGTCGACCCGTGCGAGGAGGAGGGGATGTGGGCGTTCTGGCTCGGCGGCAGGCAGCCGCTCGGGGTCGAGGAGATCGTGCGGGCGCTGCGCGGCAGCTTGCCGGGCTCGGTGGTCGTCGGGGTCGGAGAGGCTGGCGAGGGAGTCTCGGGCTGGCGGCTGACCCATCGCCAGGCCAAGGCGGCGCTGCCGATCGCCGAGGACAGGGGACAGCCGATCCTCCGCTACGCCGACATCGCCGTGCTCGCCTCGGTCCTGCGCGACGACCTGGCGACCGCATCCCTGCGCGGGCTCTACCTGGAGCCACTGGAAGCGGCCCGGGACGGCGGCGAGGTCTGGCGGCAGACCCTGCGCGCCTACTTCGCCGCCGAGCGCAACCTCTCCTCGACCGCCGCCGCCCTGGGCGTCGACCGCCGCACGGTCGCCAACCGCATTTACGCCATCGAAGAAGTCTTCGACCGGCCGCTCAACCAGATCGCGGCGGATCTCGAGACGGCGCTGCAGCTGACCGACTGATTCGGTCTCGGTCAAGAGCGGGCTACGATTCGCCCCATGCTCGGGAGAAGGCGCGCTGCTGCTCTTGTCGTGCTCTGCGCGATCCTGCTCGCCGCCCTGGGGGCCGCCCGGGTGGGCGCTGCCGTTTCCGCGCCCAACGACCTCTACTGGCTCGGCCCCTACTTCGCCGGCATGCGGATGACCAGCACGCCCGACGAACACCGCTACGCCACCTTCACCTACGGCGACTGCGAGCAGCCCGAAGGGGAGGGCGGCTGCGCGCCGCCGGCCGAGATCCAGAACTGGAGCACCTGCGCCCGCAACCCGCTGCGGCTCGCCTTCGCCCCCTACCGGGTCTTCCCGCTGCGGGGCGGCGGAATCGTCTCGGTCTACGAAGGGTCGCAAGTCGAGGTCGCGACCGGCGATCGAGACGTGGTCGTGTTCGCCGAACCCGAGCTGAGCGGCGCGGCCCTGCTGAGGATCCACCTCCAGTCGCAACCCGGGCCGGAAGCGCTGGCACCCCCCGAGTATCCGATGCCCGTCCTCCGCGAGCTGAAGCGCGTGACCGTGCCGGCGGAACGAGGCCTCGACGTCGCGGCGATCGCCAAGAAGACCGAAGTGCCCGCGGATGAGGTGAGGCTGCGGCTGCGGATCGCCGAACTGCTCGGGGCCGAAGCCCTCGCCGACGTCCCGGTGCCGACGCTGTCGACGAGGGAAGTCAAGTGGCTGGGCAAGTTGGCGCACCGCACCATCTACAAGCCGGCTCTGACCGCGCGCAGGCAGGGCATCACGGTCGCGCAGCTGAAGAAGAGGATCAGCCAGGTCCGCGGCCTCGCCGGCGAATGCGGAGAAACTGGCCCGCTGCCCGAGCCGCCCTAGTCGAACTGGTATTCGGGGAAGAGAGCGGCGCCGAAGCCGCGGCCCGTCCTCAGCGGAGCGGATCCCAGCAGCGGCACCCGAATCGTGCTCCGCCAGAACCCGCCGCGTTGATCGCCCCTGAAGCTGGCATGTCCCTTCAGCGGCCGGGGTGGATCCAGGGTCGCGGTGCCCGCCTCGTGGTCGAAGTCGAAGGCGGAGGCGGGGCCGAGAACACTGGTCACGCGAGAGATCTCCATCCTCTCGCGGCGCTCTTCCTTCGCCCCGTAGAAAATGCTTCGCCCGCCGCTGTGGCGGTGGTGCACGCCGGCGCCGAAGAAGCTCTGGAGGCTGCGAGTGAATGCCACCAACGTCGCGGATTCCGTTTTACCGTCGGCGGGCCTGGCGCTCAGCTGCCGAAAGTCGGGGAAGGCGAAGGGGTTCAGCCCGTCTTCCTCCGGGCACTGCCACGGCGCGATCACGCTCATCGACCCCTCCACCTGCGAGGCCTCGATCCGGACATAGCCGCGCTCCCCGGCGAAGGCGATCGTCCCGGCGAAGATCCCTTCCCGGAGCGTGCGGGGCGCGCCCGTGCACCCGGGCGAGGGAGCGGTTTCGTCCAGCGTCACGGTCGGGGTGAAGCTCGCGTCGATCAGGCCGAGCCGCCCGAAGCGCACCTTCAGCCCGGCTTCGCTCACCTTGCCGCGGACTTCATAGACGACCGACTGAAACGCCCCGTCAGCCTTGCGCCCGATTTCGAGCTTGACGTCCTCATCCGGGGAGGTTTCGAGATGGGCCTGGAGCCCGTTGTTCGTGGGGAGGTCGAGTTCGACGCGGACGACCGGCGGCGAGGGGATGCTCGCGCCTGACGCGGACCCGGCGGCCAATGCCATCAGCAGAGCCGCGACCGCGGTCGCGCGGACCAGGCGCGAAAGGCTTCTCATGCGCTCAGACTAATTCAGACCGTGGGGGTGCAGGTGGTCTTCGGCCATCCGCTTGAGGCCGACGCGGTCGATCTTGCCGGTCGGGTTGAGCGGCATCTCCTCGAGGAAGAGGATCTCCTCCGGGGCCTTGTAGCCGATCCGCTCGCGGCAGTGGACGATCAGGTCGCCGGCACTGGGGCGCTCGGCGCCCTCGCGCACGGTGACGTAGGCGCGGACGTTCTCGCCGTGGACTTCGTCGTGGACGCCGACCGCTCCGGCGAGGTCGATGGCGGGGTGGTCGACCAGCGCTCCCTCGACCTCGTAGGGGCTGATGTTGGAGCCGTCGTGGACGATCACCTGCTTCTTGCGGCCGAAGAACCAGAGGTAGCCGTCGGTGTCGGCGCGGGCGAGGTCGCCGGAGTCGATCCAGCCTTCGCGCAGCACCTCCTCGGTCGCCTCCGGCGCCTGCCAGTAGCCGGCCATGCTGGCGGGGGTGCGGATGAAGATCCGGCCCACCGCCTCGGCCTCGATCGCCCCGCCCTCCTCGTCGCGCAGGGCGATGGAGAAGCCGGCGATCGGGCGTCCGATCGAGCCCTGCTTGACCACGCCCGAAGGCGGGTTGAGGGTGGCGAGGCCGACCTCGGTCATCCCGTACCCCTCGACGATCGGGAAGCCGGCGATCGCGGCGAACTCGTGCAGCAGCTCGGTCGAGACCTTGTCGGAGCCGCAGCGGCAGATCCGCAGCGAGTCGAAGTCGTGCGGCTGCAGGTCGTGGTCGCGGATCAGCGCCAGCAGCGCCGCGGGGATCATCGCCAGCACGGTCGGCTTCTGCTCGCGCAGCAGCGGCAGCAGCTCGTGGCTGTCGAAGGTCCGCGCCACAACCACCCGGCCGCCGACCGAGAGCGTGCTGAGCGCCCAGAGGAAGGAGCCGATGTGGGACATCGAGGAGCCGGGCAGGAAGACGTCCTCGGCGTCGAGCTCGAAGGCCGCGGCGGCACTGGCGATCATCCAGCGCAGGGAGGAGCGGGTGTGGGTGACGCCCTTGGCCGGGCCGGTGCTGCCGGAGGTGAAGAAGATCGCGGCGGGCTCCTCGGGGTCGGGCTGCGGCTGCGGCGCCAGCGGTTCGCTCCGCACCAGCTCGTCGAAGCTGTGGGGCCAGTCGGCATCTGCGGCTCGTCTGTTCCCTGTCGTTGCTATGGGCCGATAAGGAACAGACGAATGCGAGCCGGGGTCGGCGTAGGCGACGACGCCCAGCGGCAACGCGCAGGCGAGGGCACTCTCCCCTACGTCCTCGTGCCGCTCGACATGCGCCAGCAGCGCCCGGGCGCCGCTGACCTCGAGCGCGTGGTCGATCTCGGCGTGGGTGTAGCGGTAGTTGAGCGGCGTCGCGACCAGGTCGGCCTTGAAGCAGGCCAGGTAGTGGACGATCAGCGCGATCCGGTTCGGCATCAGCGAGGCGATCCGGTCGCCCGGCTCCAGCCCCAGCGCGCGGTAGCCACCGGCCAGCCGCTCGGCCTCGTCCTCCAGCTCGCGCCAGCTCATCGAGCGATGGGCCGAGACCAGTGCCGCCGCCTCCGCGTCGGCATCGAGCCCGACCCGCAGCAGGTCGGCCAGCGGCGCAGCGGGAGCTTCGAGCGGCAGGCCGTCGATCAGCACGCCGGTACTTCTACATGACAGAGGCGGCCCGGGGGGATATGCGACCCGGACCGCCCCTGCTCATGCCCTTGCCTTGTTTCGTCAGCCCTTCGAGCTGCAGGTGCGGACGAGTCCGGCGGAGGCTTTGGTGCCGTCGGCGAAGACCGAGGTGGCGTGGGCCTGCAGCTTGCCGTCGGTGCATTTGGCCGAGAGCACGCTGACCTTCTTGCCCTTATAGGTGTAGGTCTTGCCGATCTTCAGGTCGAACGAGGTGACCGAGCCCGCGCCGCTGACGATCTTCGGGATCGTCGCGACCGATTTCAGCCCGTAGCGGCCGTTGTGGATCTTCTTGATTTTCACCGTCGTGACGATCGCCCCCGAGACCGGCGCCGTGAAGAAGGCGTGGATGTAGAAGGTGGTCGTCCCACCCCTCTGGCCGCCGTTGAACACGGTCAAGGCAGAATCGACCGGGATCGGCTTCTGTTCCGCCAGCTGGACCTCGACCGAGGTGTGGCCGCTGCCGATGATCGCCTTCGGGCAGGCCTTCTTCGCTGCGGCGGTGTCGCGCGACTGCAGCTGGCCGGACTTGCAGACCGGCAACCCCTTGACGTTGACGGCGCCGTTCTTGTCGGTTTCGACGATCGCTTCTTTCAGCGCCGGCGGGTGGGTGCCGTCCTTGGTCGTGATCTTCCCCGACGCGGTGAGAGTGATCGGCGCGAGCTTGCTCTTCGGGAGCGCCGTCGGCGAGAAGCCGCCGTTGAAGGTGAACACGAGGTTCCCCGCTTCGACCGTCACCGGCTTGTTCCCCGCCAACGCGGTGCCGCCGGCCACGAGCACGGCCAAGGCCGCCACTGCTGCGGCCAGCGCGAAGAGCGGCCGCCTTCCCCTGCTTAGAACATTCATCTCTGCCTCCCACTGGGTCTTGCTGAAGGAAATACCGGACGTCCGGGCTAGTCCCCGGCTGTTCCTTCGAAACCATCATCTGTCCTTAAGTTGCGCTCTGCTCGCCTTGATCGCGGCGGAGACCGACCAGATCGGCATAGCTCCCACCCACCAGGTCTGCGACCTCCACTCCCAAGGCCTGCCGAAGCTCCTGCAGGACACCTTCGCGACCTTCCTGATCGTCGCCGCTCACAACGGCCTCCAGCTCGATGAAACGTCCCAGCCCTTCGACCCGGTCGAGGTGAATGCGGACGTCGTCGTAAAGGAAGAGTCGCCTGATTTTTCTCACCTCCGCCACCACCCCCAGCGTGTCGGTCAGTGCCGCCTCGATCTTGCCGGCATCGAGCACGGGGACGATCCGATAGGTGCTGTGCCGCACCGCGGGCCGATCGGGGCGCTGGTAGGCGATCAGCTGGCCGATCCCGTCGTTCTCGTAGCGCAGCTTGAGGCGGCCTTTGGGGGTGGCGAAGTACACGTCTCGCTGCCGCAACACCCCACCGCCCTCGGCGCCGAGCTCTTCGCAGACCCGCACCGAGCGCTCCGGCTCGGGATCGCGTGCCTTCAGCTCGAGATTGCGGCTGCTCTTCACTCGGGCATCCCTACAGGTCGGACGGGGCAGATGAGGTGCGGCTCGGGTGAGCCACCTAGCGTGGAGTGGAGATGCGGGCGTCGAACTGCGATCCCGTGAGGGATTGCGGTTCGAGCCCTGGCAGTTCGATCGTGAGATCGCCGATGAGGCGATGGTGGCGGCGCGAGTAGGTCGCTTCGCCGCTGAACGGTGGCGGCGGCGCCAGCGTCGCGCCCCTCGGGTACCCGGGGTAGGAGAAGCCGGTGGTTGGCCCGGCGACCGTGGCGCTGCGCCTGACGATCAGCCCCGAGGGGAGGGATTCGAACCTGTCCACCGTGTACCGGACGCCGGTACCCGTCGTGTAGGCGAGGAACCAGGTCATGCTCATCTCGCCCCGGGAAGAGGGATCGCGGGCAAAGAGGAAGGCGTCCGACTTGACCCAGACGTGTTCGACCCTGGGCAGACGCGGCGCGCCGACGCGGCGCAGTCGGGTCGCTTCTCCCTCGCAGCGGCGCCGCGCCGACGGTCCGACCGACCCGCGGGCTCGGGTTGCTTCGGCCGCCGCGAAGCCATGCTCGCCGCGGAAGGCGATCGTTCCTTCGAAGCTGCCGAGCGCCCGGCGGAGCCGGTGGGGCGCCCGGCACCCCAGCGGCATCCTTCCCCGCTCGAGGTGCAGGGTGCGGGTCTTCCCGGAGGGCACGAAACGCACGTGGATGGCACCGAGCAGGCCCAGATCGGCGTCGATCGCACCTGACCCGACGGCTTCGTCGACGAAGTAGGTGGCTCCGACGCGCAAACCGTCGTGACCGCGCCAGACCGAGATCTCGGCGACGCTGCCTTCGGTCTTCACCCGCAGGGTGTAGCCGTGGTCGGCAGGCAAGGTGAATTGCATGAC
The DNA here is from genome assembly GCA_963850735.1 of uncultured Actinomycetes bacterium. Taxonomy (GTDB): domain Bacteria; phylum Actinomycetota; class Thermoleophilia; order Solirubrobacterales; family 70-9; genus VAYN01. The sequence goes on along the minus strand of CAWKMK010000004.1, from coordinate 260,101 downwards.
GGTGTCGCTCGCCTTCGCTGTCGCGGTGCAGCAGAGGAGCGCGACCAGCGCTGCCGCGATCGCGGTCGCCGAGGCGCTTACGCGTGTTCCCTGCCCCACCGGGCCAGACTAGCAACCGCCCGCGGGTCAAAAACCGCCTCCCTGTTTATCTGAAACCATTTCCCATCCGGTTTGCCCAGGCTTAATCGGGTACCCGAGATTGCCATGAGATTCATCAAGCTCCTCACCCTCGCGGCCGTGCCGCTCGGCATCCTCGTGTCGCTCCCCGGCACCGCCGGGGCGGCACCGAGCTGCGCCGAAGGTCCTGAAACCGTCGGCACGACGATCGTCGGCACCCCGTGCGCCGACGTCATCCGCCTTCCCCGCAACATCACCACCGTCTTCGGCGAAGGCGGCGACGACGTGCTCTACGGCCAGCGGGGAAACGACACCCTTTTCGGCGGCGAAGGCGCGGATCGGCTCTACGGCGGGGTCGGCGACGACCATCTGCGGGGCGGCCCCGGGAACGACCGGCTCTCCGGCGGCTTCGGCGCCGACTCGCTCGACGGAGAAAGCGGCGACGACTTCGCCCGCGGCGACGCGACGATCGACGCGATCGGCGACAGCGGCGGTGGCAGCGACACGATCAGCTTCGCCACCGGTGCGACGCCCGGTTTCCCGAACACGGGGGCCTTCTTCACCGACGCCGGCTTCCCGGCGGGCGCCGAGGGCCGGGGCGTCTACATCGACCTGGGGCAGGACTTCGCCAACAACGGCTCCGCCCCGTCCGGGGGTGGCTTCGACGAACCGTTCGCGCCGGCGACGGACTTCAGCGACTTCGAGACGGTCGTCGGCACGCCCTTCCCCGACTACATCGTCGGGACCGCCGGCGCGGAGACCTTCTACGGCGGCGGGGGCGCCGACCTGATCGACGGCGGTGGTGGCGGCGACATCGCCCACGGCGGCGCCGACGGCGACGGCTGCGTCGACGTCGACAGCGACGACTGCGAGTCCAGCAGCGAGGAAATCGACCTGCGCGACCCGGGAGCGATCGCCGTCGGCTTGATGGCGCCGGGCTCCGGAGGGCCGCCCGGCGTCTACCTGACGGGCAGCGACGAAATCGACCGGGTGGCGGTGAGCTACGCCGCCGGTGCGGTCACCTTCACGCTCCAGGCCGGCAGCCAGGGGCAGTTCGACGCCGGCCCGGAGGCTGCCGGCGGATGCAACGCGCCGAGCGGCGGCGCCGTCGTCTGCCCGCTGAGCGAACCCCCCGACTCGATCCTGCTCGCCGGAATGGACGGCAACGACGTCCTGCTCGCGCCCGGACTTCCCGAGGCAACCTCAATCGTCCTACTGGGAAACGGCGACGACGATCAGCTCAGCGGCGGCGAGACCGAAGACGCCCTCGTCGACGGAGCCGGAGACGACGTGACGAACGGCAGCGGGCGCGACGACGCGCTGCCGAACAACGGCGGCGCCGATGACCTCAACGCCGGTGCCGGCGAGGACCTGTTCGTCTCCAATGCGGTCTGCGACGGGGACAGCCTCGACGGCGGCCCCGACCGCGACAACGCCAACTGGGCGAACTTCGGCTCCGGGGTGGCGATCGAGATGGGTCAGCAGACCGCCGGCCTGATCGGAGCGGCGGGAGAGCCCAGTTGCGACAGCGCCGACGAACTGACGAGCTTGCAGGCGATCGAGGACGTCGAGGGCACCAACGTAGGCGACAACCTGGTCGGCGACAGCGGCCCCAACCAGCTCCTGGGCCGGGCCGGCTCGGACAACATGTCGGCCGGTGCCGGCAACGACATCATCCTCGCCAACTCCGGCGACTCCGATCCGATCGTCGACTGCGGCGAAGGTTTCGACACGGCGCTGGTCGATTTCGCGCCGGCGGAGACCGACGGCCCGCCGGTCGCCTGCGAGTCGGTCGAAGAACGCGCCCCGAACAGCTTCCGCCCGCCCGACACGCCGCCTGACCCCGAACCGAAACCGGAAGAACAGCCGCCGCCCCGGCCCCCGGAACCCGAAACGAAACAACCGAGACCCCCGCTGGGCGACCGGACGCTGCCCGCGACCCACTTGCGCCGCCATCCCTCTGGGCTGCTGCTCGCGTCCAGCCACGTGGGGCGCCGCGTCTCCTTTGCCTTCGACGCCTCCGAGCCGGGGTCCATCTTCCGCTGCCGCATCGACACGCGGCCCTATCTCCCCTGCCGCTCGCCGCGCAGCTACCGGGTGGCCCCCGGCCGTCACACCTTCCGCGTCTTCGCGATCGACGCGGCGGGACACCGCGACCCCTCCCCGGCGGTCTTCAGCTTCAGGGTTCGACGCTCGCGCTGAAAGCGCCCAGGCCCCGAGCCGTCACTCCGCCAGGCCCGCCTGGGCGGACCCGGACGGCGGCCCACCCGGGCAGCGCGAGGATCGCGGCGGCGGCGAGGCTCACGGCCAGGGTGGTCGCCAGGGCCGCCCTCCAGGCGACCTCGTAGACGAGGGGGAAGCCGGTGATCGTCCGCAGGCCCTGGTCGAGAAAGAGCTGGCCGACGAGGCCGAAGATGGCGCCGGCGAGGCACCCGGCGCCCAGCAGCAGGGTCGTCTCGAGCAGCAGCGCGCGCCAGAGCTCGCCCTCGCGTAGCCCGTGCAGCTTCAGCGCCGCGAGCAGCGGGCGCCGCTGCCAGACCACGCCGGCCATCGAGGCGGCCATCGCCAGTATCGAGGAGATCAGGACCAGGGCCGAGATCTGACCCAGCCGGGAGAGCCCGGCGCGGGCGTTGAGCCGCTGGCGCTGGGATCGTTCTGCGGCGGTCTCGACCCGCAGCGCGCTGCGCCGGCCGAGGATCGAGCGCACCGCGGCGGCGGTGACGGCCGGCGAGGCCTCGGGTCCCAGCCGGATCCCGAGGCTGCTGATCGCGGCGCTTCCCCAGGCCCGCGCGTAATCCGGGGCGGCGAGAACGATCGCGCCGCCGGGCCAGCCGAAGTTGTCGGTGACGGCGGCGACCCGCAACCGGCGGGGGACCGGGAGGGGCAGGTCGACCGGGTCGCCGACCCCGACGCCGAGCTTCGACGCCAGGCCGCGCGAGAGCGCAACCCAGCCGCCGTCCCGCAGGCGGCGGGCGGCAAGCGCCGGGTCGCCCTCCTCGACCTGGCGGGTCAGCAGCGCCTCCGCCCGCGCCCGCGCCGGCCCCATCACCCAGGCCCGGTCGGCGCCGACGTCGAGGAAGCTGCCCCGGTTCCAGCGCAGCCCCCGCACCCCGTCCAGCCGCTCGATCTGCCGCAGCTGCCGCGGGCGGATCGCGACCGCGCTGGTGCCGAAGATGTTGGTGTCGCCGCGGAAGGCGACCCACACCTCGGCGCCCCGGTCGGCGTCCACGGCGATGCCGTCGAGGCCCCGCTGCAGGTCGGCGCGGGCACCGCCGATCGCGACCGTCGCGAAGACCGCGATCGCGCCGGTCCCGGCCAGGGCGAGGGTCCGGATGCGGGGGCCCCCGGCCCGCAACTCCAGCGCCGCGAGGATCGCGACGGGACTGCGGAGGCGGCCGCAGACAAACCGGATCGCCGCGGTCACCGCCCGCAGCCAAGCCTCCAGGAACAGCAGCAAGGAGAGCAGGAGGAGCGTGACCCCGAGGAGGGCCGAAGTCGGGACGAGGGCGGTCAGGCCCAGGGCCACCGCCAGCAGGGCGATGGCGCCGCCCAGGACAAAGTCCTGGCGGAGCGACGCCGGGACGGCCGGGCGGCGCCGCTGCCGGGCGGGCGCAAGCGAACCGAGGACCGGAATCAGCACCGCGAGGCAGGCGGCGAAGACACCGGCCGCGGCGGCAAGGGCGACGCTCTGCCAGGGAACGATCCGCTGCGATCCGATCGCGAAGGCCGAGGCGAGATAGGCGGGAACACCCCCGAACAGCAGGCGCGAAGCCACCTCGCCGAGCAGCAGCCCCAGCGCGGCGCCCGTGGCCCCGAGCAGCACCGCGTCGACGACCGTCACCAGGACCACGCTCGCCGGCGCGAACCCGGCCATCCGCAGGTCGGCGAGCAGCCGCCGGCGCTGAGGAACGCTCAGCAGCACGGCGTTGAACGCGAAGAGGAAGCCGACCAGCGCGCTCAGCACCGAGAAGAGGGAGGTCGATTGGGTCGTCGGGTAGGAGGCGCGCTCGAAGACGATCGCTTCCTGGTCCGCCGGACCGAGGTTGAGGCGATCGCCGGCGATCCGTCGCATCGCCGCCTCGACCGCGGCCCTCCGGCCCTCCTCCGCCGCGACGAAGACGCGGCTGAAACGGCCCGTCATCCCGGCTAGCCGCTGGACCAGCGGCAGCGGCGCCAGGGCCACCGGGCTCCCCACCAGCGCGCCGACTTCGGCGCGGTCGAGCACCCCGCTCACCCGCACCCGCCGCACCCCGGCGCCGGTCTCCACCCGCAGCCGGCTCCCGGCGCGCGCGCCGAGCTCCGCCGCCAGCGGCGCCGGCAGGAACAGACCGGGGCGGACGCGCCGCGCGGTCAGCTTCGGGGCGCTGAGCAGGGTGCCGCCGAGCGCGTCGCGGCGCGGATCGCCGCCGACGAGGAGAACCGAACGCAGCTCCCCGCCACCGACCAGGTTCACCTTCGCTTCGGCGACGGGGGTCGCGGTCGCGCCTGGGACGTTCTCGACCCGTTCGAGCACGCGGCGGTCGAAGCCGTCGGGTCCCCGTGCGGCCAGCTGCAGATCGGCCCTGCCGACGATTCCCTCGGTCAGCTCCCGCACCGACCCGGTGAGGCTGGCGTTGGCGACGAGCGCAGCGAAGACGAGCGCCACGCCCACCGCCACCCCGGCCAGGGCCAGCAGCTCCGCCCCGATCCGCGAGCGCAGGCGAACCCGGTAGAAGTGGAGCAGGACGGTCGGCTTCAAGGCTCGTGGTCCACCAGCCGCCCGTCCCGCAGGGCCGCGACTCGATGCGCGAACCGCGCCGCCTGCGGATCGTGCGTGACCAGCAGCATCGCCGCCCGGTGCTCCTCGCAGACCTCGGTCAGCAAGGCGAGAACCTCGGCGCCGCGCCGGCTGTCGAGGCTGCCGGTCGGCTCGTCGGCGAGCACGAGCTGCGGCTCGGTGGAGAGGGCGCGGGCCAGCAGCACCCGCTGGCGCTGGCCGGTCGAGAGCTGCTCGGCCCGGTGGTGGAGCCGGTCGCCCAGCCCCAGCCGCTCGAGCAGCGGCGTCACCCGCCGGTGGGACTCGCGCACCCCGAGGCGGAGGCCGAAGAGCTTCAGGGCGGCGTTGTCGATCGCCGAGACTCCGGGCAGCAGGTCCGGCGCCTGGCTGACGTAGCCGAGCTGCAGCCGACGGTAACCCGCCGCCTCGCGAGCCGAGCGGAACGGGACCTCCCTACCGCCCAGCAGCACCGTGCCGCTGTCGGGCGGCATCAGCGCCGCGACGATCGTCAGCAAAGTCGTCTTGCCCGACCCGCTCGGCCCGTAGAGGGCGACCAGCTCGCCGGCGGCGACATTCAGCGAGACGCCGTCGAGCGCGCGCACCACCTCTCCCCCCGGCGAGGGGTAGTGCTTGACCAGGCCGCGCAGCTCAAGCACGCCGCTCGCCGCGCCGCGCCAGCCGTTTCGCCAGGCGCCAGAGGCGGAAGACGCCGAGCCCCGCGACCAGCACCGGCCCCAGCTCCGCGACCGCGCGCTCGCGGATCGCGGGCCCGGGCGCCTCGGCTGCGGTCGGTGCCGAGAGGTAGTAAGCGGCGACCCCCGCCGCGGTCATCTGGTGATGGGCGCCGTGGCGGATCGCACCGGCCTCGGCGGCGGCGCGCGCGATCACCTTCTCGATCCCCTCCCCCATCGCCCGCTCGTCCTCGTAGTAGGAGACGAACGAGTGGCTCTCGGTTTCGAGGTCGCGGCGGCGGTCGACGACGCTGTCGAGCAGGGTGCTGATCGCCGAGACGTAGAGGTAGGCGCGGTCGAGGCGCTCGGCCGAGGCGGGGGTGGTCCGCGGATCGACCGCGGCGGCGATCAGCGCGTGCACGCAGAGGATCGAGGCGGTGCCGCCGGCGGCGTACTCCCACCAGGTCAGGTCGGTGCCCTGCGAAGCCCGGCCGGCCCAGGCGCTGAACTGCTCGATCCCCAATGCCTCGATCGCATGGGTGCGGGTCTGGGACTCGCCGCAGCGCAGAGCCGCGCGTCGCGCGACCGGTGCCACGGTCGCCGCCAGCGGCAGGCTCGCGAAGGCCTCACGGCAGGCGGAGACGAGCGCCTCGAGGTAACCGCCATCGTCGACTTCCGGGGGGTGGACGTAGTAGTCCGGCCGGGCGTCCCCGTTCGGACGGAGCGAGATCGCGAAGGCGCCGAACAGCTGCCGGCTGTGGGTCAGAGGATCCTCCGCCGGCTCCTCGCTGAGCCCGTCGAGGTAGTCGTACATCACCTGCAGCGGCACGATCGCCTCGACCGCCGCGGCCCGGTGGCGCCTCGGCGCCAGCGTCGCCAGGGTCGCCGCCACCTCGGTGTTGAACCGCTCCTCGTCGATCTTCTCCAGGGCGATCTCCCGCAGCCGCGGATCGGGAATCCGCCGCGCCTCCGCCTCCCAGTGCCGCAGCCCGCGCTGGACCCGGGGGAGCACCGTGGGCCAGTAGCGGAGGTTGGCGCGGGCCATCGCCGCCAGCGCCCGGGCGCCGCCGCTCACTCCCCTTCCTCCCGGGCGCGGCGGCGGTGGAAGTCGTCGACGAGGACCTGTTCGAAGGCCGCGCGGTCGAAATCGGGCCACATCTCCTTGCGGAAGACCAGCTCGGAGTCGGCCGCCTGCCAGAGCAGGTAGTTGGAGAGGCGCTGCTCGCCCCCGGTGCGGATGATCAGCTCCGGGTCGTGCATGTCGGGGGCATAGAGGTGGGCGCGGAACTCCGCCTCGGTGGTGCCGGTGAAGCTGCGAGCCGCGTCGACGATCTCGGCCCGGCCGCCGTAGTTGAGCGGGATCACCAGGGTGATGCGCTGGTTGTCGGCGGTCATCTCCTCGGCCCATTCCATCCGCTCGCGGACCTCCGCCGGCACCGGCTCCTCGCGGCGGCCGATGAAGCGCATCCGCACCCCGTTCTCGTGCAGCGCCGGCGTCTCCATCTCTATATAGAGAGCCATCAGCGCCATCAGCCCCCGCACCTCCTCCTCCGAGCGCGACCAGTTCTCGGTCGAGAAGGCGAAGACGACCAGCTCCTCGACGCCCAGCTCGGCGGCGTCGCGAACCCGCTCCCGCAGGTTCTCGGCGCCGGCCCGATGACCCTCCAGCACAGGCAGCTCGCGCCTAGCCGCCCAGCGGCCATTGCCGTCGGTGATGATCGCGACGTGGCGGGCGCCTTCCGCGTTCAATGCGCTGCAACCTTCCTGGTGTCATGCACGCAGACGACCCCCGGCTCCCGCCGGGGGTCGTCTGCGCTCGTAACCGTCCGTGCTAGTGGCTGAGAGTGACCAGCCCACCGCTCGACGTTTTCGCGGTGATAGTGCCGCTGATCGTGATTTTTTCGCCGCTGATGGAGCCGACCGTCTGTTCGTTCAGGGTCATCGTCGAGGGCGTCGCACCCGCGCCGTTCACCCAGGTCCAATCATCCGTATTGCCGGTGTACTGGGAGTACAGACCCCAGGGGCTCTGCAGCGACTGGCCCGTGAAGTCGTTCACATGCAGGAAGTACCGTTCGGCCACGGTGTCGTATTTGGCCGAGCCGTTGAAAGACATGCGGAGGTAGGTCCCGTCGGTGCAGTTGAAGCGGACCTTCGCCAGCGATTCGTTGCTGCCGACGAACCCGGATGCTTCTGCATAGATTTCGATTGCCGGCGAAAGGGTGCAGGACTTAGCTTCCCCGCCGTTCTTCTTGATCGTGACCCCGCTGGTCGAAAGCTTGAAAAGCGAGGTGCTGAATTTCCCATTGACGACCGCTGCGGATGCGCTCGAAACGCTTACAGCACCCAAAGCCATCGCCACGACGGCGGTGACGAGCAGCACCTTGAATCTCTTAGGACTGAGCAATTTCTCCTCCTGTTTGAGTGATACCTCGCGCTGACCATCGCAGTACGTTTGGGTACCGGCAACGCTTTTCGAAGGACGTGACAACAACACCGACAGTGTGAGATCTGCTTGGGAGAGGCGTGGAACACAGGTGGGAACGCTCTCGCTCGGTCACAAGATGGACACCGGCGTTCAGTGTCAGGGCAGACATTCGTTTATCGTTGGTCCCGGTCAGTTGAACCCAATGGTTGACCCCACATGGACAGCCATCCTCACCGAGCCTGTAAGGATTTCGGTACTACGTCGTCTTTGCCGCCTCGAGAGCGCCACCATCGCTGAGTTGACCGAGTTGTGCCACACCAGCGACCCGACTATTCGCCGGCACCTGGAGGCGCTTCAGACACTCGGCCTGGTTCACGAGCAGCGGGCCGAAGCAGACGGCATCACCCCCGGCCGACCCGCACGCCGGTTCATACTCGACCCTGACGCGGCGGTGCGGCTCTGCGCACTGTTCGAGCTCCTCAGCGACCCTCTCGTGCCCACACCTGAACCTGCGCAGCCGCCTCCCCTGGCCCGATGAAGGGCGCCAGGATCGCGTAGGCAGCGGCGGGAAGCAGCGAGAGCATCCGCTCGCTCCTGCCTTCGACGATCAAGCCTCGCACCAGGCCCAGCACGGCGCCGGCGGTGGCTTGCATGCACGCCGGCGGAAGACGCGCCGCATCGGGGTGCCAACGGTAGCCGTCCTCCATGAAGAGGGCGAACACCATGTGGTTCTGCTGGCGATGGCGGACCGCCTCGGGACCGGCTGCATAGGACTCGACGAAGTCGAGGTGCGCGTAGTGCGGCATTTCTCCCAGGTAGGCGAGGAAGGCGCGGACCATCCTCCAAACCCGCCGGGGCCAGGCCGCGGGGGGCGCATACTCTGCGGCGGCGGCGGCCATCGCACCCTGGAGCCCCCGGGTCTGGGCCGCCATCACGGCCTCCTGCTTTCCGTCGAAGAGGGAATAGAAGGCGGCACGGGGGACCCGCGCCGCGGACGCGATCCGGGAAACGGTGAGAGCTGCATACCCCTCCTCGCAGGAGAGCCGGGCGGTGGCGTCGAGGATGCGCTGGCGACGGAAGGCGGCGGCGCTCTTCTCCGGCAGCGCGTTCAGCCCCCGCGGCAGCAGGGAAGGTTCGGACGGTTCACCGGACGGGACCAGCCTGGCAAATCGGCCGAGATCTCGCCAGCGGTGCTGTGGAAGCGGCCGCGAGCCGTCCTGCAGGCGATAGCAATCGAGCCACCGAGCCAGGTCGCACCGCAGCTGCGGGAGGTCCTCCGCCCGGCCCGCCAGCGCGCGCCGGGCGAGCACGTCGGCGACCCCCGCCATCAGCGCCGTCGACGGAATCTGGATCGCACCGAGGCTGTCCTGCTGCTCGAGGAATCCGGCGATGGCGCTATCGACCTCGCGGATCAGCCCCTCGTGCTCCTCCCGCACCTCCGGCGGAACCGCCAGGGCCTCGATCAGGACGAACCGCGCCGTCTCCCGCTTCCCCGCCAGCTTGCCCAGGACCGAGTCGAGGACCACTTCCGGCCACTCGCCCGGGGGCGCGGCGTCCGCGGCGTCCCGGATCTCGGCTCGGATCCGGTCGATCTCCTCCCGGTAGGCGGCCCGGAAGCACTCGTCGCGACACCCGAAGTGCTCGTAGAAGGTCGCCCGGGAGACCCCGGCGAGCTTGACGATGCGGGCGACGGTGGCATCGCGGTACCCGTGCTCTGACGCCGCCGCGACCATCGCCGCCGTCAGCCGGCGGCGATGGTCGAGTGCAGCGTCGTTCAGCTCTGGCCCGCTCCCTTGCCGCACTTGGCGCGTACCAGCGGCTGGAAATCATGGACCTTGCCGTTCTGGCCGTCCATCTTGACGATCGCGCGGTGCTTGCCGCGACAGATGTTGGTGCTGTTTTCCAGCAGGCTCTTCTTGCCCCCCGGCATCTTCAGGACGAACTTGGACACCGGGGCGTCGGGCACGTTGGCGAAGCTGGTGCGGATGCCGCCGGTCTTCTTGTTCGAATCGATGTAGCCGACCAGGTCGACGTGGATCTGGCCGCCGAGCGAGGCGACGAGGTCAGGGAGTTCGCGGTCACCGCCGTTGGAACGCAGGTAGACCGGTCCTTCCAGCGGGTAGTCCAGCAGCGGAGTGAAGGCCCTGGCGCGGCCGTAGACCGAGCCTTTCGGGCACTCCGCCCCACCCCCGGCTCCCGCCGCGTACTGAACGCGGGTGCATACCGTCTGGATATGGGACTGGGCGAGGAACTCGGTACCCGGGAGGCTGACGATCGCCCGGGAGGCGTTGGCGTTCGCTCCCCCCTGGGGCATCTGCAGGACCGCGGTCAGAGCGGGGTTGCCGCCACGACGGGTCTTCCCGGCGAGGCGGAAGAAGAGCTTCGGCTTGAAGCCGAGCGCCGCGCAATCGGTCATCTGGAAGCGGTCGGAGACGCTGGCGCTGCCCCCGCCCGCGGCACCGATCGTGCCGTCGACCGACTTCGGTTCGCACGAGGTCGGGTTGACGGTGAATCCGGGACGGTCGACCATCACCCGAACGTCCCGGTAGCTGACCGGGATGCCGCCGTAGATCTGCGGCAGCGCGTCGGACTGGACGGTGGCCCGGGTCGTCTCGGGGTCGACCCGCAGCGCCGAGCGCACGAGGACGGTGCCCAGGTCGAAGGGGCCGGACTGCGCCGGCACCGCGGTGAGGATGCTGTACGGCGCACCCTTGTATGGGCCGGCGAGGTAGGCCGCGGTCGGCGCCTTGCCCGGCTGGGGCAGGTAGAGCGGGCTCGAGCCCTCCCCGATTCCCGCGGTCACGGAGCCGACCCGGCTGCCGGCGGGACAGGCGCCCGTCGCCGCCTGTGCATCGGCGCATACCGGCACGCCGGCGAGCTTGGCGAGCTCGCCCTCGGGCAGGGTCGCCTCGATGCGGCTGATGTTGGGCTGGCCGGCGTCGCGAGTCACCCGCAGGGTGAAGGGCGAGAACGCCCCGGCCATCGGGTCGGCCACCCCGGCCTGGAAGCCGGGGGCGAAGCCCGGCGTGGTGCAGCCCTGGTCGATCTTGAAGCTCGGCGCGAGGCTGACCGTCTTGCCGTTCCAGCCGGTCAGCGTCGCCTCGGCGGCGTAGGTGCCGCAGGTGCTGGGAGTGGTGAGCGGCGCCCTAGGACCCGCCTTCAGGTGCAGCTGCATCGATTCGAAGGGCAGCTGCGGCAGGTTGGCGAACCTGGTCGTCAGCTGGCCGGTCGCTTCGTCGACCACCAGGGAACCCGGGAGTTTCACGTCGACCCCACGCTCGGCCGAGTGGAGGACAACCGCGAGGCGGTACATCTCACCCGAGCCCGGAACCTGGGAGTTCTGCGTGCGCAGGTAGACCGAGCCCTGGACGGATTCGTCGAGCAGCGGCGTTTCGAGCTCAACCGAGCCGAGCTTGGCGGCGTCGGGGCACTCGGCGGGGCCCTCGAGACCGAGCCGCAGCTGGGCGTCGGTGCAGGCGGCGAGGCCATCGGCAGCGGCCGGGTTGACGCCGACCCCCTGGGGCAGGGCGAGGGAGACCTGCTTGACGTCGGCGTTCGCGATCCCGTCGGGACCGTTGTCCTGCGGCACGCTGAGATCGACATCGAGCCCGCTGGTGGAATGGGCGCCGCTGTCGGTCGGCACGAGGGCGAGCTTCGGATCGAAGGGGACGCTGTCGCAGCCGCTCACCGCGGGCGTGGTCGCGTCACGGTGATGGACGGCACCCGGATGCTGATAGGTGTCCATGTCGAGGCTCCACGGCAGCGGCTGACCGGTGCAGGACGTCGGCAGGCGCAGGAATGGAAGTTCCGGCGCCAGCGATGGGCAGAGGTTGCCGTTCGCACCGCGCTGGTCGGCGCATTCCGCACGCACACCTTCATAGGCGTTGTCGGCGGGGACACCCCAGAGCTTGACCTCGAACTTCGGGAGCGGGACCGCGCTGGGGGCCCTTTCGGTGACGATGTCGATGCCGTTGTCGGCGGGCCGCAGCTTGGCGCGCAGGTAGATGATCAGGCCCTGGTAGAAGATGCCGAACTCGGCCGGCGCGCCTCGGGGCGGCACGATGTTGTAGACCGGCACTTCGTCCTTGCCATTGATCAAAGCGAGGCCGATCTGGCTGTCACGAGGGCAGAGCGGAACCTGGCCCGAAGGGTTGGGCTGGGAGAGCTGGGCGACGGTGCATAGCTGCGGCGTCGCCGTCGGGTATCCGACGAAGCCCGCCGGGACGTGCACGGCGACTTCGCGGAAGTTCTCGCTTGGCGCCACCGCGCTGAAGGTCGGGACTTCCTGGTTCGTGACCGCCTGCGAGAACATCTCGACGGCCGTGCCGGCGTCGGTCGGAGTGCTGCCCGCCTGGGCGGGGGGAAGGCTGGGATTGTCGGTGACGGCGGCGTCGAAGCCCTTGATCTCGAAGGGCCCGATCGGGTCGGTGCTGAATTCGAGCGGAACGGTGACGGAGTTGCTCGCGCCACCGCCGGAGACCTCGATCTGACCGGTCAACGTCCCGGTCGCAGCCGGATCGACGATGGTCAGGGTGAGATACTGCGCGAAGCGCTCGAAGGGAAAGGCGCTGAGGTCGACCACACATTCGTCGACCTGTCCTGAGGGAGTGCAGGTCGGGGGCGGTGCGTCGTCTTTGGCTTCCGGATCGGCCACGTTGACCCCGGCCGGAAAGGTGTATTTGATCGTCAGGTTGCCGCTGAACGGCGCGTCGCCGACGTTCATCACATTGGTGAACATGACCATGAATTTGCCCGGCGTCACGTGGTCGGGCTTCAACACGCTGACGCGGAGCACCGGTTCCGCGGAGGCAGTGGCGGCGCTGCCGCCGAAGGCGGCCAGGGCGGCGATCGCAACCAGTCCGATAAGCGCCAGGCGGTGCGACAGGCGGTTGCGGCGAGGGGAGCGGTTCATGCGGGAGGTCTCCTTGTTCACGGTCGGGGCGGCGGTCGTCGCGTGCTCGGCGGGGCTCACTTCGAACCCCCCGGGCCGGCGCCGGCGGGTCGCCCGTTATGCCTCTTGTGATGCTTGCCGTGCTTCTTCACACAGCGGACCTTGCCCTGGCGCTGGACCTTGCGCTCGTTCTTGGCGCAGCGGGGTCGGCGTTGGCGCAGGTTGCCGCGGGCGGCCGCGCCCGAGCGGATCGCCGGGGCCGCGGCGGAGGCCGACGCGGCTCCCTGGCACGATTCACCCGCGCAGGGCACGACCGTCGGGGATTCGGGTTCATCGACGCCACCGCCGACGCGGGCGTCGTAGAGGTCGACGAAGTCGTCGGTGTCGGATGAGATCAACCGCTGGCGGGTGACGAAGAAGACGTCGTTGCCGCCCTTGCCGGCGTCGGCGAATTCCATCGGCTCGCTGCCCCTGCCGGAGGTGACGAGGCTGAGCTTGCCGCTCGGCCCGTTGTAGGAGTAGACGTCGGCGACACCGTTGGTGTCCTCGGGCACGAGGCCGCCGGTGGAGGTGAAGAACACCGTGCCGTCATCGGTGAGGAAGCGGGGGCGGAAGCCGTCGAAGTCGAGCCGGCCGGTGTTGGTGACCGTGGGGACGAGCGAGGCGCCCGAGGGGCAGGACACACAGGTGACATTGTCGTCTTCGCGGCTGTAGAGGTGCATCTCGCCTTCCGCGAGGTAGGCGACCCAGTTGCCGTCGGCGGAGACGCGGCCGTTGCCGGGCTGCGTCGCGGTGAGGGTCAGATAGCCGGCCCCAGGAGCGGGGCGCGCCAGTCCGGGAGCGATCGTTTTGGTGCCGATCCCCTCCTGCCAGAGATCCAGGTGCGAAAGGCCGCTGTGAGTGTAGACACGCTTGCCGTCGTCGCTCATGCCGACCAAGGCCGCCCCGCCCCCAAAGGGATCATTGACAGCCCCGCCATCCGTCGTGATCAGGGTCAGGTTCGAATCGCTGGCGGGGTCGGCGGATTCCGTGTAGCGGTACATGTCGGGGCCTGGCGACGTGTCGGCGTCGAGCAACGGTGAGTTGGTGTCGAAGAAGACGCTCTTGCCGTCCGGGGTCATCCCCTCGAAGCTGACGTTGACGGGGTCGCTCTGGTCGGTGCCCTCGGGCTGGGACACCCAGACGCTGGGTTTGCCGTCGACGTGCAGGTAGAGCTGGCGGGGCCGGCTGCCGTCGTCGGTCGAGAAGAATGCGAAGCGGCTGCCGTCCTCGGACATGGTGTTGCGCACGTCGGTCGGGGCGACGTTGGAGCCCGCGACGGGAACCGCGCCATTGGGGAGAGTGCCGGCGAGGTTGAGAGTGCCGTCGTCCCAGGTGTATGCGTTTTCGACACCGGGAGTGATTCCCGGATCGGGCAGCATCTTCGTCGGCGCGACGACGCCGACGTGCTCGAGGTCGGCGGAGGCGCCCCAAAGGGTGCGGTTGAAGAAGTCGGCCAGACCGATGGGGTCGGCGTAGGAGTGGCTGATCGTCCGCAGGGCGCCGGTCGCGGTGTCGAGCTGGTAGAGGTTGTTGAGGTTGGGCGGGTTGCTGATGGAGTCGTCGGGCGGGTTGGCGCCGGGCAGGTCGTAAGCCCAGACGAGAGCGCGGGAGAGGTCTTCGGAGAAGACCTCGGTTCTTGGTCCCGGAGGTGAGCACCTGGATCGCGTCTGGACGTGAGGGCGGCGTGATCGCGTGCGTGGACCACTGGCCCGCGGGGTCGCGGCGGGCCAGGTAGGTGGTGCGGCCGACGTTGCCGGAGCCGATGGCGTCGCCGAAGAGGAGGCGCGACTCGAAGACGGCGCCGTTGCCGCCGGCGGCGGCAACGATCGCCAGACCCTCGCCGACGATGTCGCCGTCGCCCTTGGCTGCCGGAGAAACGCGCTCGAAGGCGCGGCAGTCGCCGAGCTGAGTCGCGTGCTGCTGGGCGCGGATGGCTTCGTTGGAGCAGGCCGTGTCGGCGCCGGCCGAGGACGCACCGGTGCCGAGGAGGGCCGCGAAGGCAACGGCGCAGACAAACGCCACCAGCGCGCCCACGAGGATCATGCTCCGGCTCGCGCCGGATCGGTCAGCCGTGGCTGCGAAAACGTCCCTTGCCTTCAACTCTCTCTCCTTGTGTCCCGAGGGCCCCCTGGTGGCCCTTCTCTGGTGGGGCAACGGCTGCCCGAGCCGCGTTCCCTGCCTATCGATCTCGAAAGGCAGCGGTACCGTAGCGGATGACACATGATGGTGTCAAGGAAGTGACATGGTTTCAACGAGGATGTCCCAGCGCAAGCCGGGGGGTTCTTGGGTCTGTGCCGGAAAACCGGTGTCTATCCTTGACACAACCACTATCTAGTCGCTACCTTGCTCACTGCAGTGGGGCATCCCCGCGCTTGAGCCGGAATCCCTGCCGGCTGCGCTATCCACCCACCCCACCGGCCCGTCTCGTCTTACTAGGTGAGACGGCCGCGGAGATGCGACGGCCTTCCCCGGGTCGCCGCGTCTTCGTGTTGCGCGGCCTCAGCCGCGGGCGATGCGGCGGGCCTCGGTGTCCAGGTACTCAGTGAGAGGCGGTACGCCGGGCGGTCAGTCGGCGAAGACCTGCTCGAGTCCAGGCTCGGACGGAGGCCAGCAGGCGCACGTCGCCTTTGTCCTCGCCGATGCGGTGGGCCAACACCTTCAGCGCCAGCAGAACCTCAGGGGATGCCGGGTCGAGCGCCGCTCGTCGAAGGCGAGCGCGATCGCCGCGGGGGCCTGGGCGATCGCGGTCGCCCGCAGCCCGGACACGTCGCTGAGGAACCAGAAGCGGTA
This sequence comes from uncultured Actinomycetes bacterium, assembly GCA_963850735.1. GTDB lineage: Bacteria > Actinomycetota > Thermoleophilia > Solirubrobacterales > 70-9 > VAYN01. The sequence continues at coordinate 244,409 of CAWKMK010000004.1, read as the reverse complement.
GAGGAAGCGGCCCGGCTCGACCGACCAGGCCGGTCGCTGGAGGCCATGGACCGCAGCGAGGTGCTCGGCGAGGGCACCGAGGTAGGCGTCACAGCGAGGGTCGCCGGTGGGCTCGGGACGATCGGCGATCGCCGCAGGCCGGGTGTCGTCATCGCGAAGCGCGAGCTCGTCGAGGAATTCGCGCGCGGCGTGGCGGAAGTCCTCGCCGGCTCGGGCGCGAGCCGCGACCCCGGCGAGGGTTTGAGTGAGTTGCTCGGCGCGAGGTGGATGCGCAGCGAGCCAGTCGGAGCGGGTTTTCAGGGGCTGTGCCATGCCGTGCCAGATCGTAGGCGGTCGCGCAGATTGCGTTTTCCGCTCGCCAGGCGCCAGGCGAGCTCGCATCAAGATGAAAGAGCAGGGCTGAGGCCCGGCCCTGCGGAGCCGAGGGCGCGGCGGACCCGCCTGTCGAAGGAGGCGAGGTCGCCGCCGACCCGTTCGGCCGTGGCAAGGGCGAAACCATCGGCAAGGCTGACGCCGCGGAGACGGCAGCGAGCGGCGTTGCGCGCCAGGGCGGCGTCGGGGGCGTAGAGGCGGATGCCGAGCGAGGCGATCGCATCGACCGCGGCGCGCAGCGTGCGCTCGTCCTGCGCCGGGCGGACAAGGGCCTCGGCGTAATTGACGGTGCAGAGAACCAGTTCGACTCCTTCGCCAACCCAGCGATCGAAGGCGCGGACGGCCGCCGGGTGGTGAGCGTCGGCGCGATCGAGGGCGGCGATCACGACGTCCGTGTCGAGGGTGCAGACACCCACGAGCGCTTCAGGCCCGCTCCTCGGAGCGCAGCCTCTCGAGGAAGCCCGGCTCGTACAGCCCATCGAACACTCCGAGCGCGTGGGCGAGGTCGGGAGCCGCGCGATGGACGACGATACGGTCCTCCCCCTCGGCCTCGATGATCACCTCGTCCCCAGGGCGCAGCCCGGCGGCCTCGAGGCTCTCGACCGGCAGGGTGACCTGATGCTTGCTGGAGATGCGGGGCATTGCCTTTACCCTAGCGTAAAGGACGCCCGCTACCTCAGAAAACTGCGACCCGCCGCGCCTCGGCGGCGCCGAGGTAGGGCGTGAGGACAAACTGCGTCAGGTCCGGCAGCAGATCCTCCAGGCCCTTGCCCCGGCTCTTGGTGACCTGACGGGCGACCATCGAATTGAGCGCGCCGAGGGTGCCGCGCTCGGCGGTGTCGGGCAGCAGGTCCCCGCCCTCGCGCTGCCGGCGACCCTCGCGAAGGAAGGGACTCATCTCCTCGATCACGGCCCGGTGCCGCCGCGCGATCTCGGGGCCGGCGACGAACGGCTCGACGGTGAGCAGGCGCGCCACGGCCGGGTACGCGGCGAAGTCGGCGAGCAGGACGGCGAGGGCGGCGCGCACCTGCTGCGGCCACTCGCTCTCGCCCAGGTAGGCCTCCACGACCAGCGGCCGCAGGTCCTCGACCGCTTTGTCGAAGGCGGCGAGGCAGACGTCTTCGACCGTCTCGAAGTACTTGTAGAAGGTGCGGCTGGCGACCCCGGCCCCCTCGTGGATGGCGGTGATCGTGGCGCCGCCGTAGCCGACCTCGCCGACCAGGGCCGTGAAGGAGGCGATCAGCCGTTCGCTCTGGTTGTGTTCGACGAACTCGGCCGGCAGCCCGTGGCGCCCGTGCGGAAGCTGGGCGAGCTCATCGGGATGATGGGGATTCCCCGCCGGGACTTTGCTGGACACGAGAAAAGCATTCTAGGCCGCGAGGCGGCTAGGCCGGTGGGAGCAACTCGCGCAAACCCACCTCGGTGCCGAAGTAGGCGCTGATCGTGAGAAAGAGCAGCTCCGGCAGTTGCGATGGGAGGTCCGGGCCGTCCTCGGAGCCGCAACGGCGGTAGATGCGGTCGAAGAAGACGCCGGCGATCCAGGACGAGGTGGTCTCGGGCACGGAATCGGGGTCCTCCAGCTCCGCCCGGGCGGAGTCGAGCAGCTCGACGATGCGGGCGCTGAAGGCACGCTGGCGTTCGCGTCCGATCCCGCCGGCGAAGAGGACGTCGACGATCATGAAACGCGCCTCGGGCGGGTATGCCTCAACCAGATGCACCGTCTCGGTGGCGGCGGCGCGGAAGCGATCGCGCCAATCCTCGAAGGGGGCGGCGACTTCGTACATCCGCTCGAAGTAGGCCGATTCCAGGCGCTCCCAGACCGCGAGGAAGCGGCCTGCGTCCTCCTGCCGGTAGCCGTGCTCGGCGAGCTCGGCCAGATACGGGTCGTGGCCGCTCACCGGACCTCCCCCCGCCGCCGCCGGGCGCTTACTTCGCGGCGGCTCCCGCGGCCTCGGCGCCGATGAAGGGGATCAGCGAGAACTCGACCAGCTGGGGACGAAGGCGCCGAACCTGTTTCGGGCGTTCCTCGAGCAGGGCGTGGTAGAGGAGCCAGTAGAGGCCGCCGACGACCGTCTCCTCGACCGTGTCGGGCAGCTCGGTGCTGCGGGTCCCGTCGCGGCCTGTCCGCAGCAGGGCGGCGAAGTCGCCGATCAGCTTCTCGAAGCGGGCGGTGATCGCCGGGCCGACCGCCGGCCCCTCGACGACGCAGGCGCGGGCCCGCACCCGGTCGGCTTCCATGAAGGCGAGCAGGGCGGCGATGCCGGCGGCGACCCGATCCGGGAATTCCTCCGAGGACTGCCCGCAGGCCTCGTCCACCGCCTCCAGCGCGGCCGCGGCGGCCTCGTCGTAGAGGGCGAAGAAGCAGTCCTCCTTGGAGGAGAAGTGAAGGTAGAAGCGTTTGCGGGCGATCGCCGCCGCCTTGACGATGTCGGCCACCGAGGCTTGCCGGTAGCCCTGCGCGGCGAACGCCTGGGCCGCTCCGGCGAGGATCCGCTGGCGCTGATGATGCTCGACGACTTCCGGACGCAGAGGGTGACCGCCAGGCCGCACGCCAGGCCCGGTACGCCGCTGTCGACCTGGGTCTCCCGCCATTTGCGCAGCATAAACCTGCCGATGGAGACAGCGCGTCTAGATTATTGAGTAGTGCTGTAACGGAACAGATGCGTTCCAAAGAATCGGCCCCCGCGGCACGAACGTGGTTCCCTTGGATTTGGAACCATAACTCTTCCTAAAGACAGACGCTGCCTGTTATTGATCGAACTTTTCTCCCTGCCAGGCGGTACCATGCATGACCTTGGGGGTGGTGGCTACAGGAGTCGACGTCCTCTCGGTCTCCGACCGGGATCGGATCCTGCAGGCGATGGCCGACTGCTGTGCCGAGGCCGGCTATCGCGAGACGACCGTGGAGGCGGTGCTGGAACGGGCGGATGTCAGCCCCGAAAGCTTCACCAGCCACTTCGCCGGCAAGGAGGACTGCGCCCTGGCGGCGCTGAACAAGGTCGTCTCGGAGACGCTGGCACGGATCTCGATGGCGCATGCAGACGTCGAAGGGGCGGTCGAGCAGCGCAAGTACGACGTCCGGGCGATCCTCGAACTGCTGGCGGCGCGACCGTCGTTCGCTCGGCTTGCAGCGATCGAGACCCGGCAGGGGGGAACCGTCCGGATGCACGACTCCTACGAGTCGGCGGCGGCGGTCCTGGCACTGATGGTGGAGCGCACGGCCGAGACCGGTTGGCGGCCGAGCGTGGCAGCGCGAGCGGCGTTGGGGGGAGCGGAGGCGCTGTTGCGGAGGGAGATTGCGAGCGGCCGCGCCTGGCGACTGCCGCAGCTGCTTCCGGATTTCGTTTACGCGGCGTTGGTCCCGTGGGTGGGCCAAAGGGAGGCGCTCCGTCAAGCGAAGCTGGCGGCAAAGGTGGTCGCCGAGGAGGAATGATGGACGCAGAGCGAAGGGACGCACTGCTGCGAGCGATGTTGGATGAGCTCGTGGGGAAGGGTTACGGGGAAGCATCCGTCGAGCGGGCACGGCGGATCGCCGGGGTTTCAGCGACGGAGTTCGCAGAGGAGTTCGGGGACATGGACGGCTGCCTGTTCGCGGCCTACGACCGGCTGACCGATCGGGTTGTCGCGAAGACGACCGCCGAGTGTGAGGTCGGCGACCCCTGGCCGGAGCGGGTCCGGGTGGGGCTGGAGACATTGCTCGACGAGCTGGCGGCCGAGCCCGGGATGGCGCGCGCGATGACCCGTGCCTTCCCGGGAATCCGGCCGGCGGCATACGAGCGCTACGTCGACCTGCTGTCGCGCTTCGTGCCCTTCATGAAGGAGGGGCGGGAATACTCCGAAGTGGACGAGGAGCTGCCGGGCGAAGTGGAGCTGCTCGCCGTGGGCGCGGCGGAGGCGATCATCTTCGCCGAGGTCGACGCCGGGCGGACGGAGCGGTTGCCGCAGATGCTGCCGGAAATCCTTTTCTCGGTCCTGGTCCCGTTCATGGGACCGGACCGGGCCGCCGACGAGATGCGCAGCGCCGCGATAAGCGGCTGACCGTGACGACTGCTCGGGTTCTGCCGGCCGTCGGCGAGCGGGACCGGACTCTGCTCGCGACGGCGGAAATATGGAGTGAGGGAGGTTACGAAGCGCTGAACGTCAACGCCATCGCCGAGCGTGCCGGAATCGACGATGAGGTCTTCGGCTCGATGTTCTCCGGCCTCGAGGCGGTGGCGCGGGCAACGCTGGAGACCCCCATCGCGGTGATGGTCAGCCTGGTGGGAGAACAGTTCGCGCCTGACCGCCCCGAGCCCGAGAGTTGCATGAGGGGCATCGTCGCCATCCTCAGCCTGATGGCGGCCAACCCGGCCTACGCCTATGTCGTCTACGTCGGCCGCAAGGTCGGGCCGGTGCCGACGGCGGTGAACGGCGTCGCCTGGACCGGCGGCCGGTTCATGGTGGCGATGCTCGACCGCCTGCGCCAGAGCAGCGGCTTCGGTGGGCAGCCGGTCGCGACGGCGACCGGTGCCCTGGGGGCGGCCGAAGCGGTCGTCCGGCGAGAGGTCGTCGCCGGTCGTGCCGATCGCCTCCTCGCGGTCGCTCCCAGCGTCGTCTACGGAGCAACCGCTCCGTTAGTCGGCCAGGAGGAGGGCCTGCGGCTCGCCCGGCTGAGCACCCGTGTAGCGGCGGAGCTCGGGCGATGAGCTTTCTGGGCGATCAGCCGCGGGACCTTCTGATCGTCGCCGCCGCGGAACTCTGCGCGGAACGGGGCTACGAGGAAATCACCCCGCAGGGAATCGCCGCGCGGGCGGGGGTAGCCGTCGAGGAAGTGCACCGTCATTTCCCGGAAGGCGTCGAGGACTGCCTGGTGGCAGCGGAGAACGCGATCCTGCTCGAGGTCGTGACCGCCGTGTCCCGCTCCTACTCGGCGGATCGCTCGGAGTGGGAGAGCGTCATCCACGGGGTCAAGGCGATCCTCGAGCTGATGGCGGCGAACCCGGAATTCGCCTACCTCGGCTACGTCTTCTCCCGCCAGATGGCGCCGGGCCAGGTGAAAGAGATCAACGAGACCGGGCACCGGATGCTGGAAGCGATGCTGGAGCGCGGCTGGGAATACTCGGGCAGCGTGCACCAGCCGGCCTGCGCGGCGCTGGGTGTACTCGGTGGCGCGCAGGCGATCGTGCGGAGGGAGATCGTCTGCGGGCGCGCCGCCGATCTGCCCCGAATTCTTCCCGACTGCGTCTACATCGCAACGGTCCCCTTCCTCGGCCAGCGGGAGGCGCTGCAGTTGACCCGCCAAGCTCGGGCGCTGATCGAGTCTTGAGCGCGACATAGGGGCTGTAGCGCAACACCGCCCGGGTGTAGCGGTTAGGAACCGTGACCCTTCCCATGCAGGACCGTCAAGGAGGGAGTTTTGCGCGTCCGTTGCCTAGCCGTAGCAATAGCCGCTCTCGCCATCGCCTCGGCGGTCAGTGCCGACCTGGTCCGCTCGAGCGGGTCCGAGGTCGTCCTCGTCTCGCGCGACAGTGGCCGCAACGGCAAGACCATCGCGGCGGCCGAGGCCGGAACGATCTCCGGCAATGGCCGGTACGCGACCTTCGCCGCCGGCGCCCGAGTCTTCGTCCGCGACCTCCGGACCGGGCGTACGCGCCGCGTCGGTGCGGGCGGCGACCCGGTCATCAGCGCTAACGGCAGGTACCTCGCCCACAGCGGCGACGGCAAGGTCTTCGTTCTCGACCTCCACACCGGGGCGAGGAGCGTGGCCTCGCAAACACTCCGGTCGTTGCGGAGCGAGGCCGCGGGCTCGGGCTTCTCCTCCAACCCGTCGATCTCCGCGAACGGCCGCTACCTCGCCTTCAGCTCGGAAGCCACCAACCTGATGGGCGGAGCGCCGCGCCGTGGAACCGGCATCTACGTCCGCGACCTGGCGACTGGAAGGCTCCGCCCGGCGGCCGCCTCCAACCCCGTCCTTTCCGCAAGCGGACGCTACGTCGCATTCGACCTTCAGCGGTTCGGGGGACCGGCTTCGCTCGTCGTTCGCGACTTCCGCACGGGCGTCGCGATCAACGCCTCGCTGCTGTCCCCGCACCCGCTCAAGCTGGCCGCCGGCGCCCCCGCTCTCTCGGCCGACGGCCGCTTCGTCGCCTTCCGGGCCGGGCCTACGGAAAGGGGCCTGGTGAAGCTCTACGTCGTAGACCTGAGGACCAGGAAGACGAAGTTCGTGCACCGCGTCGGCACCGAAGGTGGCGGGCCCTCGTTCTCTGCGGACGGGCGGTTCCTGCTCTTCGACACCCTCATCGACGCCAACGTGCCGAAAGGCTCAGAACCGTCGATTCCCGCCAAAGGCGAGGTCTATCGACTCGGAAACCCGCTCGTCGGGAGCTCACCGGCGGTAGACGATGGAGACACCAAGCCCTCGCCGCGACCAGCGAAGGCATTTTCACGAACCGGCAGGGCATCGGAATTGCCCTTGACGTGGACCGCCCCGACCCCATCCGGGACCAAGCCGAAGATGCTGGAGCCCCCGTGGGGACCGGAGTAGTGAAGCTCGAGGCCGGAGGCGACGACCTCCGTCGTCGCGGCGCAGGCGAGGCGGGCGGGGCGCCGGTCGCCTGGCGTGACGTAGAGGCAGATCGTGCGCCGGCCGGGGATCGCCCACAGCGCCGGTTGGTTTCGATTCGGACGCGTCTGCTGGGCGAGAGCCGGGTTGAGGCCTTCTCCCCGGCGCAGCAGAGTCGCGCGGGCGGCGCGAAAGGAGACGCCGTGCATCTCCTCCGGCTCCCCGCGAAAGAGAGCGAAGGCATGGCGCTGTGCCGACTGCGCCGTCGGGATCGATGGCGGCCTCCCGGCCAAGGCCCCGGAGGGGGCGAGGAGAGCCGCCGGGATCAGGAGAGGGGCCGCTAAATGGATGAGCCGGAGATGTCGGATACGCATGACTGCGGAATTGCGTCGGCCAGCGCTCGGCGCCCTAGCTGTGCGCTTTTCGGTGCTTCGGCCCGAGCTTGAGGTGGACCGTGCCGTTGGCCGGGGTCGCGCCGGCCGCGGGGGTCGAGGACTTGACGACGAGGTTCGACCCCATGCCTTTCGGCTTGCCGACTTTGCCGAGCTTGCAGTTGGCCGCCCTCAGCGCCGCCTTCGCCCGCGCCGGCGTCTTGCCGGGTAGCTTCGGAACGATGCACGCCGCAGGGGGCGGGGGAGGCGGGCCCACGTCCGGTTTCCGGGGCGGCGTCGGTGGCGTGGGCGGCAGCGGCCCGAGATCGTCCTGCTTCATCCAGATGCCTCCAGGCCCCCCGATGCGAGTGTCGACGGTGTTGCAGACGGTGGCGTCGTCTGGGGCGACAGGAAGAGCGTGCATGTCGGTCCACTGCCCGGCAATCGCACCCGCCCCCCTCAGCCCCGCGGTGAAGGGTTCCCCGGAACGCGGGCTTGACCCGCCGCTGCTGCCGGCGGTGGAGAGGGTCAAGGTCACGGGGGTGGTCGAGACCACACATTCATCTCCGTCGGCCGTCAGCATCCCCCCTGCTTTGCCGCTCAGGGTGAGCGCGCCGGTCGCCTGGTCGAAGCTCCCCGTGATCACCCCGATTTCGAAATCGACGGCGACGTCGGCGCTAACCGGGTCGGTGATGAAGGTCGAGAACTCGGGGACCTGCAGAGCGCCGGCGGTGATCGCCCCGGTTGCCGGATCGATCTGGGCATCGAACGGAGCCTTCTCGGGCGGCTCGAACAACGCGGTGTCGGAGAGCTGGACCCCGACGTTGGCGCGGTCTTCGGCGAACTGCATCGCGAGCGGCTCGGCGCTCGCCGTCGAGGCAAAGAGGCCCAGCGCCAAACTCAGCATCAGCGCGATCGAACCGGTCTTTCGTGAAGTCATCGACATCCTCCCTAGGACAGCAACTGGTTTTCCCAAGGAAGGGTACTAGTACAGCGCCTCGATCTCGGCTTCGTACTTGTGAGCGATCGGGCGGCGTTTGAGCTTCATCGTCGGGGTCAGCTCGTCGCCGCCGGGTTGCCAGTCGGTCGGCAGCAGCTCGAACTTCTTCACCTGCTCGACCCGGGAGAGGGCGGCGTTGCCGCGCTCGATCCCCGCAGCGACCTCCTCGCGGATCGCCGGCGCGGCGGCAAGGGCGGCGGGCGAGAGGTCCTCGAGCCCGTGCTGCTGGGCGAAGACCGGGGCGAAGTCGGGGTCGAGGACGACGAGGGCGACGTTGTAGGGGCGGTCGTCGCCGATCGCGCAGACCTGGCCGATCAGCGGGCTCGCCGCCTTGATCTTCGCCTCGATGTTGGCCGGCGACATGTTCTTGCCGGCCGAGTTGATGATCAGCTCCTTCTTGCGGTCGACGATCCGCAGGTAGCCATCCGCGTCGATCTCGCCGACGTCGCCGGTGTGCAGCCAGCCCTCGTCGTCGAGCGCCTCCGCCGTCTTCTCGGGATCGTTGCGGTAGCCGGGCATCACCGCGCCGCTGCGCAGCAAAACCTCACCGTCGTCGGCGATCTTCAGCTCCGCCCCGGGGGCGGCAGGGCCGACGGTCCCGATCTTGATCCGCTCCGGCGGGTTGCAGGTGCCGGCGCCGGTGCTCTCGGAGAGTCCCCAGAGCTCGGCCAGCGGCACCCCGATCGCGTGGAAGAACTCGATCGTCTCCCGCGGGCAGGGAGCGGCGCCGACGTGCGCCCAGCTGAGCTGGTCGAAGCCGACCCGCTCGCGCAGCGAGGAGAGCACCGTCTCCTCGGCTTTCGCGTGCTCGGCGGCGAGCTCCTCCGAGGGCTCCTCGCCGGCCTGTTCGGCGGCGACCATCCGCCGGCCGACGTCAAGCGCCCACTCAATTGCCTGCCTGCGGTTGGCGTCGGTCTCGGCCCCGATCCCGATCTCCATCGCCGCCTTCAGTTTTTCCCAGACGCGCGGCACGGCGAAGAACCAGATCGGCCGCACTTCGGAGAGGTAGGCGACGACCTGGCGCGGGTCGGGGCAGCAGGTGGTGGTGACGCCGGAGCCGATCGGCCCGTAGTGGGTGGCGTTGCGCTCGGCGATGTGGGCCATCGGCAGCCAGGAGATCAGGCCGCCGTCGCTGGGCAGGCGGAAGATGTCGTCGAAGGAGCGGAAGGCCGACATCACGTTGTCGTGGGTCAGCTGCACCCCCTTCGGCGGCCCGGTCGTGCCGGAGGTATAGATCACGGTCGCGATGTCGTCGGCGCCGACCGCCCGCCAGGTCGCCTCGAAGTCGAAGTTCTCCTCGCCGCGGGCTTCCAGCTCGGCGAGCGCGAACGCGCCGTCGCGGGGGTCGCCGTCGACGACGACCACGTGCTCGAGAGCATTGTCGCCCTCGCGCACGGCGAGCACGGTGTCGAGGAAGGCCGCCTCGGTGACGAGGACGGTGTTGGCGGCATCGGCCACCAGGTACTCGATCTGCTCCGCGGTCGAGGTGTTGTAGACGGAGAAGGGCGTCGCCCCGAGGTGCATCGCCGCGGTGTCAGCGAAGTGGAACTCGGGCCGGTTGGTGAGCATGATCCCCACCGTGTCGCCGCGGCCGACGCCGAGCGCGGCCAGCCCCGCGGTGACGGCCCGCACTCGCTCCGCGTAATCGGCCCAGGTGGCGGAGAACTCGTCCCCCTGGGTACGCAGCGCGGTCCGCGTGGCGTGCTCGCCGGCGGTTACCTGAAAGGCCTCGACGAGCGTCGCAGCTTCAAGCGCACGTGATCGCGGTACGGCCGTCTCTTCGCTCTCGGTCGGCATTCCCAAATCCCCAGCCGACTATCTCACAGCAACTATGGGGTCGAGGCAGAAAGTTGCGCTCGCGCGCACAGGGTCTGCGGCGCAATGTCGGCCTGATTCGGCCACACGATCGTCCCGGCCTCTGCGTCGGCGCGCAGCTGACGGAAGAACTCGGGGTCGCGAAGCGGTTCGAAGACACCCCCGTAATCCAGGAGATATGAGAGGTCTACGTCAGCGACTAAACCATCCTCGAAGCAAACATGAACCGTATGCGCATCGGAGGCCGTAGTGTCCGTCAAGAGTGGCGTGCTCCGCATGACCTCGATCGTAGTGGCCCCAGCCATTTTGGACGCAGGAGGCCGGGGCCACAGTGACTGAATCAGCCGCCCTTGTTGATGGACGTGGCCGGGTGGACCGGCACAGAGCCGATGATCTTCATCCGAGTTCACCCCCTTCCCCTTGATTGGGAAACCCGGCCGTTAATAGAACTAGTTCTACTAATGGAAGTCAGTTCAATAGCAGATAACTTGGCCGCAAATAGCGTTTAACTCAACCGCTCAATCGGCTATGTTCCGGCGATCTAATTGGCTCAAGTGCTCAGGAGGAGCTGTATGGGAAGGGCAGCGAAGGAGAAGCGGAGAAGCAAGGCGGATAAGCGGTCTCCAAAAGACAGATCGGTCTGCGATGCACTGAAGCATCCGATTCGGGTCCGCATTCTTGAAGTTCTCTGTGAGGGAGACATCAGCCCGATTCAGTTCCTACGTCGGGGATTGCTGCCGCCAGGTTTCGACTTCGAAGGGGACGAGAAAAACGCGATTTCACACATCTCCTACCACTTCAAAGTTCTGCGAGAAGCTGACTGCGTGACACTGATTGAAACGCGGCCACGGCGCGGGACGACCGAACACATCTACCGGAGCAAAGCACTGGCGTTGCATACGGACGAGGAGTTCCGTGAGATGAGCTACCAGGAACGGCTGCAGATCTCACGCTCGACTTTGCAGATGTTGATTGCCAGGGCTGACGGCGCGATCTATCAGGGAACCTTCGACAAACGGGTAGACCGTCACCTGAGCTGGGTACCGCTAGAGCTGGATGAGCAGGGGTGGGAAGAGCTGCGCGAACTCCAGGCCGAAACGTTGGAGCGAGCGCAAGGGATCAAAGCTGCAGCGATCGCACGTAAGCATGAAAGATCTGAGAGTGGCAAGGAGATACCGACCTTCCCAGCCACGTTCGGCGCACTCGCATTTGAGTCGCCCCCCGTCCCCGCCTGAACATTCGCCGGTCGGTACTTGAAATCACAGAATCGCCAGCTGGCGCTGACTCTCCAGGTCGAGCAGGGCTTGCTTGCGCTCGAGGCCGCCGCCGTAGCCGGTGAGGGAACCGTCGGCGCCGATTACGCGGTGGCAGGGGACGACGATCGAGATCGGGTTGCGGCCGTTGGCGGCGCCGACGACGCGGGCGCGCTGCCACGGCTCGACGTCGGTCTCGAAGAGGGAGGGGTCGATCTCCTCCGCCTGTTTGCCGTAGCTGACCGTCTCGCCGTAGGGAATCTCCAGCAAGGCCCGCCAGATTGCCAGCTGCAGGGGGGTGCCCCGAGGGTTGAGGCGAAGGTCGAACTTGCGCAGCTCACCGGCGAAGTAGGCGTCGAGCTGCTCCGTCACCTCGGGCAGCGCGCCCTTCTCCGCCCCGTCGGGAACGGAGAAGCGGCCCGGGAAGTCGAGGTTGGTCAGGCCCCCCTCTCCGGCGACCAGCGTCAGCGGCCCGATCGGGCTCTCGTAGACGGTCCAGCGGTTCACGTCCATATATGTAAGACGGTGGGTAGGACCGGAACGTGAGATTTCCCTTGCAAGAGGCTCCTGGCGTCCGGACGGCTCGCCACCATCGAAGCCATGTTCCAAGTCACCGTGGTGTGTTCAAGCTGTGCCGAGGAGACCGAGGTCGTGGTCGAGGACCTCGACGACGTCGAGCGCGAGGTCTGCGAGTGCGGCTACAGCTACGTGGTCGCCTCGGTCGCCGAGTTCGACCCCGTGTACGCCGAGGGCGGGCAGCTGATCGAGCTGCGTCCTCGCCAGAACGACCTCAAGCACGCCGCCTGAGCTCCGGCGCTACTTCTTCTTGCGGGGAGTCTCCTGATCGCTTTTCTTTGCGCGCAGGCCCTTCACCTCTAGGCCCTCGCTTGCCAGCAGTTCTTGATCGAGTCGGCGAACGTCCGCCATCGTGGCGCCCTCTGGGAGGCGGTATCCGGCTGGCAGTTTCACTGGTTCCATCCCGTAACCCTCCTCACTAAGTCATAGACCTCCGGATGGAGCCATGGAGGCCTTCCGGTCTTTCCTTGGCGCCGCCGGGTCATCAGGATCGCGTAGATCTCTGCGACAACCTCGTGCGTATATTCGCGACGACGGTAACCCGCTTGTCGGACGAGTCGGGCGAGGGGGTTTGGCAGTAGCTCGACATAGTGCTCACCAGCTGCGATGTCCCCCTCCCCAGCGCGATCGAGGGAGAGAGCATGGCCCCACTCATGCCAAGCGACTCGCGACAGATCGTAAGCGAAGGTCGGATCATCAAGCCCATCAAAGGCGGGGTGACTCTCGTTGATCAAGACCACCCGCAGATCTGGAATCCAGAGCGCCAAGGCAGCGTCCGCCCGAGCAATCTCGCTTCTCGGGAGCGACCCAACCCCCGCAGAGCGGAGCAGCTCGGCCGTATACGTCCCGAGTGCTCGACTGCAGACCTCCCACTGATCAGCCCTGATCTCTTTTAGGAGGTCGCGGTCGTTGGGCGGAAGCTCCCGCCAGGCTTTCCGCACGATGTCGTTGGCGCTTTTCCCCACCCCTATTCCTGAATATCCAATCAGTCAGGACCCAAGCGCGAGATTCCTGCTCAGGCCGCAATCCGCGGCAGGCGGATCGCCCGCCGCAGGGTGAGCTGGCGCTGGTCCGCCAGCGTGACCGTGACGAAGACCCGCAGTTGCAGCCAGCGGGCGGAGAGGTGACGGCGGACCGCCTGCGAGAGGTGGCAGCGGATCGCCAGCGGGCCGGCCGCGGTGGCGGTTCGCGAGGCGGCGCAGGCGCGTACCTCACCGCGGTCCGTGGCAATGTGGGCAGAGAGGCGGACTGTCGCCGGACCCGGAGCATTGACCCAGACCGGCAGCAGTCCGCGGCCGAGCTTCGCTCGGTTAACCGGCAGCCGTGAGGAGAGCTTCAGCGCGCCTGGGACGCTGCTTGACGCGCCGGCATTCCCGCCACCCGAGCCGCCTTCCGGTTCCGCTTCGCCGAGGAACTTGGCCAGCGCCGAAGGCCGTTTGGCGACGAACCTCCCGACCGCGGCAACTTCGGCGGCGATCACGTCGGGGGCGAAGGGCTTGCGGGGCGCCTGTTCGAGGTCCTGCCAGGGCTCCAGCAGCGCCGCCAGCTGCTGCGCCTCGGCGCCGGGATCGAGTTCGGCAACCATCTGCCGAGCCCCGCGCAGGGCGTCCCTATATATAGAGACGCAGGCCAGGTCCGCCAGGCAGGCTTCGAAGAGGACCGGCCCGGGCGGGCCGAAGCCGAGCTGGGGCAGCGTCCAACTCTGGTCGGTTCCCCAGGGCAGCATCTGGAACTCGCCCAGCGGGTCGCTGTAGAGGAAGTAGTTGTGCGGCTGGGCGCGGCCGCTGTAGCCGTCCCAGTGGCCGAGGTAGCGCTCGAGCGCCCACATTTGCGCCATCTCCGCGAGATCGGCGCGGCCGGCCATCCGCTCCGAGAACCCCGGTGGCGAAGGTTCGGCGACCGCTTCGATCAGCGCTTCCAGGTCGGAGCGGTCGCCTTCTTCCCCCTCGTCGACATCGAACTCCCCCGCCTCGCCCGGCAGGACGTCGACGCCGAATTCCCCCTCGTAGAGATGCTGGGGTGGCGCTTCGAAGCCGCCGAAGAGCCGCTCGAGGGCGACGTCGTCGAGCGTCTCCAGGTTGAGGTGCATCCCGAACTCTTCGCCGTTGACCCGCACGTCGGCGTAGCCGGTCCGCGGCGCCGGCACCCCGGCGGCGCGGAAGGCCGCGTAAGCGAGGGCCTCGTGGACCATCGAGGGGTCCTGGACCATGTTGTTCAGCGTCAGGCTCTTCAGGCCGAGGAATTTCTGGCCTTTGACGAACTCGTTGAACTTGACTTTGAAGGCTGCCTTGCCGCCGAGGTCGCGGAACGAAGCCTCGCCCTTGAGCCGGATCCCGACCGTCAGCGGCGTCGAGAATTCGCCGACCCCGCCCGGCGTGCCGTCGGTCGACGCCAGCGCGAAGGTCCCTTCCGCGTACTCGTCTGGTTCGGCTTCCAGCGCCGCAACCGAGGCCGGTGGCAGCTGCAGGTCGACGACGACCACCGCGTCGGGTTCGTACATCTGATCCGCGGTCAGCGCCGCGGCGGGGCCCGCCAGGCCGAGGCCAAGCAGCGCGGCGGCGAGCAGAGCCAGCGCCGCGCGCACGCTCACTCCGCCGTCGGCGTGGTCATTTCGCGGCTGGCCCAACGGTCGTCGACGACGTCGCCGGCGAGCTGGTGGCTGCGCCGGTGGCCGGTCACCGCGGTGAGGAACTGCTCGCGCTCGAGCGCCAGCAGCCGCGTCGGCTCGGTGGTGCGCACGGTGGCGGTGCGCGGCACGTCGTGCAGCAGGGCGATCTCGCCGAACGATTCCCCCGGCCCCTCGTTGCGCCGGAAGACGCCGTTTTCGAAGACCTCGACCTCGGCCGGACTCGATCAGGAAGAAGCGGTCGCCGTGCTCGCCCTGGACGATCACCTCGTGGCCTGCCGCGAACTCGACCGGCGCCAGGTCGTGGCTGAGCCGCTCGACGGTGGCGATCGGCAGCGGCGCGAAGATCGAGTTCTCGCGCAGCAGGTGGTAAGGCCCCTCGGCGACCGGGGCGCCGACCTCGTAGGCGCGCAGCCGCGCCCAGCAGACGACGACGAAGACCGGCATCAGGGCGCCGAGGACGATCAGGGCGCCGTCGGGGTGCAGCAGTTCGACCAGGACGATCGCCCCGAGCGAGCCGAGCGCCATCGCCAGCCAGCCGGCCGGATTCGAGCGGCGCTGATCACGCCGACCCATCGTCTCGTCGGAGCCGAGCCGATGCATCAGCGTTTTCGCCGCCACCTCGACGAAGGTGAAGCCGATCCCGATCCCGAACCAGGCGAGGTAGGAGGTCGACTCCTCGGGGAAGAAGCCGGGCAGCATCGTCGCCAGGCCGAGCAGCAGGCTGCCGCCGGCGATCGCGGCGACGAGGTGGCCGCGGTCGAGCATCAGCGCCAGCGCTGCGCCGCCGACCAGCGCGCCCACCCCCCAGGCGGCGTTGAGGAAGCCGACCGCACCCTCCTCGAGGTGCAGCGTCTCGAGCGCCAGGGCGATCAGGATCACGTCGGCGAAGCCCTCGAAGAGGAGCAGCAGGACGAGGGTCAGCGAGGAGAGCCGCAGCGCCGGGTGGAAGATCAGGGCCCGCGCCCCGAGGCTGAGCTCGTGGGCGACGCCGGCCAGCTCCTCGTCCCCGTATTCGGGGCGGTGGTCGCGGCGGACGAAGGCGATCAGGACGACGGTCGCTGCGGTGACGGCGGCGGCCACCGCGAACACGGTCCCGGGCGAGGTCGCGGTGAGCAGCACGCCGGTGGAGATCGCGGCGGCGATGAAGCCGGCGTTTTCCATCGCGCGTGGTTGACGTTGCTGGCCGAGAGCTCCTGCGGGGTGCGCGCCAGCAGCGGGAACATCGCCGCCTCGGCCGGCGCGTAGCCGCTGGAAGCGACCGCGAAAAGCGCCGGGAAGACGAAGACGACCCCGGTCGGGGCGCCGGCGGCCGCGGCGGCCGCGGCGCCGGCGAGCACCGCGGCCATCAGCGTGGCGCTGACCGAGCAGCACCTGCCGCCGCGAGTAGCGGTCGGCGACGAACCCGGCGAACGGCGAGGCGATCGCCCCGGGCAGCAGCCGCACCAGGGCGACGAGGCCGACGCCGACGATCCCGTGCGCCTCGAACCCGTAGACCCCGAGGGCGATCGCGAAGCTCCAGCTGGCGAAGGAGAGGCCGATGCGGGCGAGCCCAGCAGGCCGAGGTCGCGGTTCTCGAAGTCGATGACGAGCGCGCGGACGACGATCTTCAGCTGATCCAGGGCCTTCGCCATCGTCCGCCGCAAGATAGTCGCTCTTGTGAGGGCGCGCGATTTGCGGATAAGGTTCCCGATCCTTTCGATCCGGTCTCGTCTCGCTCTCCTGCCGCTTGTGCTCCTGGCGATGCTCGCCCTGCCGGCTGTCGCGAGCGCCGCGAAAACCTACGTCGTCAACGAGACCGGAAACGTCGCCCCCGACGTCGGCTGCCAGAACGGCGGCGGGGTCGAATGCGACCTCTGGGAAGCGATCGAACTCGCCAACTCCGACGGCGAGGAAAGCACGATCGAATTCGAAGTCAGCGAAGTCGCGGTCGCGAGCCAGCTGCCGGCAATCGAAGCGGCGCTGAGGCTCACCGGGACCAGCGAAGAAGGCAACCCCGGGGTCGAAATCTGGAAGGACACCGAGGGCTTCTTCTCCGGCCTCACGGTCAGCGGCACCGGGACGACGATCGAGGGGATCGCGATCGGCGGCTTCAGCCCCGGGATCGACTTCGCCGGCAACGCCAACCGGGTCTGCAACAGCTACATCGGCACCCAGCTCGACGGGGTGACGTCGGAAGCGAACACCGAAGGGGTCCAGGTCCGCGCCCTGGCGACCGAAAACGAGATCGGCGCCGGCTGCGAAATCGGCAACGTGATCTCCGGTAACAACTGGACCGGCGTCCTCGCCGAAGGCCTCAAAACCCACATCGCCAACAACCTGATCGGCATCGACGCGGTGGGCGAACCGCTGCCCAATGGCGAAAGCCCCCAGCCCAGCGAACCGGCGGGCGGGATCATCGCCTGGGACGAAGGCGCCCTGATCGGCGGGCAGGGCGAAGGCAACACGATCGCCTACAACAAAAGCCAGGTCGAATTCAGCGGCTTCCAGCTCGGCGGCGGCATCGTGGTCGAAAAACCGAATGTGGCGATCCGCGGCAACTCGATCTTCGAAAACCAGGGGCGCGGGATCTACTTCCGCTTCCTCTTCTCCCAATCGATCCCGCAGATCGAAGCGGTCGAATCGGTCGAAGGCGAGGGGACTACGATCAGCGGCAGCCTCGAAGGCGAACCTGAACAGGCCTATCTCGTCGACCTCTTCGGCAACGCCGCCTGCGACAAATTCCAGACCGGGTTCGAAGAATTCACCATGGCCGGCGAGGGCGAAGAGTTCCTCGGCAGCGCCGAAGTGAGCACCAACGCCCTCGGCCAGGGCTCGTTCGAAGCAGAGGTGCCGGTGGTGCCGACGGCGACGGCGCTGACCGCGACCGGCACCAGGGTCGCCGGCAACTCCACCTCCGAATTCTCCGCCTGCACCCTGGCGCCGCAGCCGAAACCGAAACCGGCTCCGCCGCCGACGCCGGGCGGCAACCCGCCGGTCACCTTCGCCCTGCCCGCCAGCCAGCCGCCCGCCCCCGAAAATGGCGACAGCGTCGTCGTCGCGCCGAAAGCGGGGACGGTCTTCGTGACGGTCCCGGGCGACAAAAAAGTGAAGCTGGAAGCGGGCCAGACGATCCCGGTCGGCTCGATCGTCGACGCGACCCGCGGCAAAGTGACGCTGACTTCGATCAACAAGAAAGGCGAGACCCAGACCGCAGTCTTCTTCGGCGGCATCTTCCTCGTCCAGCAGCAGGAGGGCAGCGGCCTGGTGGTGCTGAAACTGCGCGGCCCCCTCAACTGCGGCAAAGGCGGGGGCAGCGGCCGGGTCGCCGGCCGCCTCGAGCGCGGCGGCGGCAAGAGCCGCAAGCTCTGGGGCAGCGGCAAGGGCAACTTCCGCACCGAAGGCAACAACGGCTCGGCGACGGTCCGCGGCACGATCTGGCTGACCGAAGACCGTTGCGACGGCACCTTCTTCAAGGTCCGCCGCGGCGTCGTCACGATCCGTGACTTCGGCGCCAGCGAAACCTTCTCGCTCGGCAAAGGCAAGAGCTACCTGGCCCAGCCGTGAGCGCCTCGGGCTCCCCCCGCCGGCGCCGCGAACTGGCGATGCTGGCGGTCGTCTTCGCCGCCGCGGGGCTGGCGATCGTCGCCTACTCGACCGACCTGATGCGGGCGCTGGAGCTGCAGAGCGTCGACGCCCGCTTCTCGGTCCGCGGCACCCAGGAGCGGCCCGACGACATCGTCGTCGTCGGCGTCGACGACGTCACCTTCAGCGACCTCAACCAGCAGTGGCCCTTCCCGCGCCGCCTGCACGCCAAGGTGATCGACCGCCTGCGCGAAGCCGGCGCCAAAGCGATCGCGGTCGACATCCAGTTCACCGAGCCGAGCAACCCGCGCGACGACAACGCGCTGATCGAAGCCGTCGGCCGCTCGCCCGGCGTCGTCCTCTCGACCACCGAAGTGAACGCCAAAGGCGAATCGCGGATCTTCGGCGGCGAAGCGATCGTGCAGGGAACTGACGCCCGCGCCGCCAGCACGATCGTCCGCCCCGACCCCGGCGGCACGATCCGCAAGATGCACTACTCCGAAGGTGGCCTGGTCAGCTTCCCGATCGCGATCGCCGAAGCGCAGAGCGGCGAGAAGATCGGCCCGGGCGAGATGGAAGGCGACGGCGAAGCCTGGATCGACTACCGCGGCCCGCCCGGGACCTTCCTCGAAGTCCCCTACTCGCGCGTCCTCCGCGGCCAGGTGCCGGACTCGGTCTTCCGCGGCAAGACGGTGATCGTCGGCGCCACCGCCCCCTCGCTGCAGGACGTCCACCCGACCTCGACCAGCGGCGACGAGCTGATGTCCGGCCCGGAAATCCAGGCCAACGCGACCTGGACCGCCGAGCACGGCTTCCCGCTCAGCAGCTCCTCGGGCTCGCCGTCGACCTGCTGCTGATCCTGCTGCTCGCCGCGGTCCCGGCGGCGGTGACGCTGCGGCTGAAGCCGCTGACGGCGCTGCTCGTCGCGCTCGCCCTGGCCTTCGCCTACGCCGCCGCGACCCAGCTCGCCTTCGACGCTCGGCACGGTGCTGCCGGTCGTCTACCCGCTGCTGGCGCTGGTCATCTCCGCCCTCGGCGCGCTCGCGGTCAACTACGTGCTGACCGCCTTCGAGCGCCAGCGCGTGCGCGACACCTTCGCCCGCTTCGTCCCCGAGGCGGTCGTCGCCGAGGTGCTGGAGCGCGGCGACGGCGACCTCCGCTTCGGCGGCGTGCGGCGCGAGTGCACGGTCCTCTTCAGCGACCTGCGCGGCTTCACCACCTTCTGCCGAGGAGCTGCCGCCGGACGCGGTGATCGACGTCCTCAACCACTACCTGGAGGAGATGAGCGACGCGATCATGGACCACGGCGGCACCCTCGTCGCCTACATGGGCGACGGGATCATGGCCGTCTTCGGCGCCCCGCTCGAGCAGCCCGACCACGCCGACCGGGCGATCGCGGCGGCACGCGAGATGCTCCAGCTGCGACTGGCGCGCTTCAACGCGCTGGATGCAGGCGGAGGGCCACGGCGAGGGCTTCGCGATGGGGATCGGCCTCAACAGCGGCACGGTGATGTCCGGGCAGGTCGGCTCGCAACGGCGGATCGAGTACACGGCGATCGGCGACACGACCAACACCGCGGCGCGGCTGGAGGGGATGACCAAAGGCTCCGGCCACCAGCTCTTCATCGCCGACTCGACCCGGCAGCGCCCTGCAGGAGGACCGCGACGACCTCGAGCTGATCGGCGAGCGCGAGGTCCGCGGCCGCACCCACACGATTACGGTCTGGACCCTGAGCGGGAAACTGAACCCGCTAGCCAGCAGCGAGCAGGGCCGTGCCGAAGAGGAAGACCAGATGAAAGGACTGGTCGACCGCGACCCGTAGGCTCAGGTTCCCGCTCTGCGAGAGGCCCTTGACGCGCAGCATGTAGGCGTCGAGCAGGCGGCGGTCGTCCTGGACGAAGTGCGGCACCGCGATCACGACGCCGATCAGCACCGCCCAGGCGGCGTCGGTTTCGATCCCGATCCAGATCAAGGCCGGGACGAAGGCCAGCATGTAGGTAGCGACGTGGCTGACCAGGGCGCGCCGGTGGACCGGGTCGCGGCCCAGCCCGAATTCCTTGTGGCCGGCCTGCCAGTCGGTCTGCAGGAGGAAGTCGCCGACCAGATGGCAGATGACGAGGACGGCGAAGACGTCGACCCAGCTCACTGCCGCCGCTCCGCCGCTGAGCTCATGCCGGGGAGGCTATGCGACCAGGCGGTTGCTTGGCCGCCGGGACAAACCGGCGCGGGGAACCCTGTACGCAAAGTCACGCGAGCTTTCGGCCAACCACATAGGGTTCCCTATCTAATGCGCCGTAAACCTGCCTACGCGGCCTTGCTTGCGGTGCTCGTGCTCGCTGCGCTGCCCGGCGGCGGCTCGGCGGCGGTCACCAACACCCGCATCCTCTCCGGCCCCAGCGGCACGATCGCAACCGACTCCGCCACCTTCGCCTTCACCTCGCCCGAGGACGGCGGCTTCCAGTGCCGCCTTGACGGGGGCGAATGGGAAGCGTGCGTCTCGCCCACCACCTACTCGGCCCTCGCCGACGGTCCCCACAGCTTCGCCGTGCGGGCGCTGAACCGTCCCGGCCACCCCGACCCGACGCCGACGGTCGCGTTCTTCACGGTCGTCACCGAACCGGAGCTTCCCGACCCCGAGCCCCTGATTGCCCCGGCACCACCCGTTGTCCTCGACACCGGCCCGCCGAAGCCGCTCGCCGGCGAGACGCTCAACCTGGAAGCGCAGAAGGGCAACGTGCAGCTGCAGTGCCCCGGCGAAGACTCCTACTCGCAGCTGGTTGGCTTCAAGCAGGTGCCGGTCGGCTGTCTGATCAACACCCGCAACGGGGTGGTCGACATCACCGCCTCGAAAGGCGCCTCGGGCGAGCTGCAGAACGCCGACTTCTGGGGCGGCGTCTTCGTCGCCACCCAGCCGCAGGGCGACGACCAGGAGGTGAAGCTGAAGCTGGCCGGGAAACGGATGTGCGAGCGGCGCGGATCCGACAAGAAGCCGGTGGCCAGGGCCAGCCGCGGCGGTCGCGGCGGTCGCAAGCTCTGGGGCAGCGGCAAGGGCAACTACACGACCAGCGGCAGCTACGGCTCGGCGACCGTGCGCGGGACCACCTGGCTCGTCGTCGACCGCTGCGACGCATCGACCCTGATCAAGGTCGCCGAAGGGACGGTCGCGGTCCGGGACTTCGTCAAGGAAAAATCGGTGACCCTGACGACCGGCGAGCAGTACCTCGCCAAAGCCCTGATCCCCCGGCTCAATCCCGACGCCCTGCCATGAGCCGGCGCCTCGCAGCTCTGCCGGCCGTGGTGGCCCTGCTGCTGCTGAGTGCGGCACCGGCGAGCGCCGGCGAGAAGCTGACGATCCCGGCGGCACGCGAGCGCGCGGCCGGCTTCGCCGAGAACACCTGCGCCCACGACTCGAGCTGCCACAAGGCCGGAGTCCGCAACTGCCGCCGCCAGAGCGACCGCGTCGTCCTCTGCCGCATCTTCGACCACCGCAAAACCGAGGAGCAGGGCAACTTCGTCTGCACCCGGCTGATCCGCCTGGGGATGAAGCCGGACGGCCGGATCCCGGTCACCGGCGTCGGCGACTGGACCTGCTGAGCGCGGGGTCGCCGGCGGCGACCCACCCCTGTTCGCATTCTTTCTTGAGTTAGTTGATCAGCTTTATATATTATGCCGATCCGCCTCGTCCCGACCGGCAGCGGGTCAGGCCTCCCGATTCCCCCAAACATCAAGGAGGCACGATCGATGAACTACCTCTCCAACCCTCCCCGGCAGCGAGGGCGACACGCGCTGCTGGCGCTACTGGCGGCCTTTGCCCTCGGGCTGATCCTGCTCAGCGGCAGCAACGCCGACGCACACCGCGACTCCTCACGACCCAGCTCCGACCAGGCGCTCGCGCTCGAGTGGTTCGACACGACGCAGACGACCGTCGCCGCCGCCGGCTTCCCCCAGCCGGTCACCCAGACCCGGACCTGGGCGGTCAGCTGGCTCGCTGCCGCACGGGCGGTGCAGGACGGCGGCAACCCGAACTTCCAGCGGGCGGCCTTCGCCACCGCGCTGCACGACACGCTCCTCGCCCAGGTCCCCAGCCAGCAGTCGCAGCTCGACGCGGCGCTGGCCTCGACCCTGGCCGAGATCCCCGACGGCCGGCAGGAGGACCGCGGGGTCGACGCCGGCACCGCCGAGGCGAACGGGGTCCTCGCCGAGCGCGCCGGTGACGGCCTCGACACCGCCTCGGTCGAAAAACCGTTCACCCCGCCGCCCGCCGCGCCGGGCGTCTGGCAGCCGACCCCGCCGACCTTCGGCCCCGCGGTCCGCTACGGGCAGAAGGACGGCCGTGCCTTCCTGCTGGCGAGCAACAGCCAGTTCCGCCCCGGGCCGCCGCCGGCGCTCGACTCGCCCAAGTTCCTCGCCGCGCTGGCCGAGGTGCGGGCCTATGGCCAGGACACCAGCAGCGTCCGCACCCCCGCCCAGACCGACACCGCCACATTCATCATCCAGGACTCCTGCGCCCTCTACGGGCAGGCCCTGCGGGCGGTGCTGGAGGACACCCGCCACTCGCTCCAGTGGTACGCGCGGGCGGTGGCGGCCTTCCACGTGGTCTCGGTCGACGCCCAGATCGTGATCCACGAGGCCAAGTACGTCTACGTGTTCTGGCGTCCGGTGACGGCGATCCGCACCGGCAGCGTCGATCCGGATCCGACCTGGACGCCGCTGCTGGCGACCCCCCGGCACCCCGAGTATCCGAGCGGGCACGCCGGCTACGCCGGTGCGGCCGAGGGTGTCCTCACCTGGCTGACCGGCCCGCGAGCGCCGGAGCCTCTCGACGCCACCAGCGTCACCGCTCCCGGCTCCGTCCACACCTACACGCGCTGGTCGCAGATCACCGACGAGACGATCGACGGCCGCGTCTGGGAGGGCGTCCACTACCGCTTCTCCGACGAGACCGCGGCCAAAGTGGGCAAGCAGGTTGCCGCCTGGGACCTGCCCCGGCTCTACAAGCTGGGGCTCTAGCCGTCGCGCCGGGCGACCTTCCACCGGGAGGGTCGCCCGGCCGGCTCGGCGGCGGGATAGGCTCCGCCGCGTGAACGTCCTCGTCGCGGCAGACATGGAGGGGGTCGCCGGGATCGAGCACTACGGCGACTGCCTCCCCTCCCACCCTCGCCGCTACGCGCGCGGGCGGCGACTGCTGACCGACGAAGTCCTGGTCGCGGTCGAGGCGCTGCGGGCCGGCGGCGCCGGGACGATCAGCGTCGGCGACTGGCACATGGTCGGCACCAACATCGAACGCGAGCGGATGCCGGCCGGGGTCGAGGTGAGGCCGATCGCCGACCTTGCCCTGAACGAGGCCGAGCCCTCGATGGCGAAGGCCCACGGCGGCCCGCTCGACGCGGTGGTGATGGTCGGCCACCACGCCCGCACCCCCAGTCCGAAGGGCTTCTGCTCCCACACCTTCATATGGGAGATGGAGGTGCTGCTCGACGGCGAGCAACTCAGCGAGACCCAGACCTACGCCCAAGCGCTGGCCGCCGAGGGAGTCCCGATCCTCGTCGCAAGCGGCGACCGCTGGGTGCTCGAGGAGACCGACGAGGGAGAAGCTCGGCAGTGCCCGCAAGGTCGTGACCAAGGAGGGCGAGGGACGCGGCCATGCCCGTTCCAAGGACCCCGCCGCGGTCCACGCCGAGCTGCGCGAGGCGATCGCCGAGGCGATGACCGGCCCACTGCAACCTCCGCCGGCCCGCAGCTACCCGGCCGGGCTGGTGATCAGGGTCGAGGGCAAAGAGATAGCCCGCACCACCGTCACCGAGCCCGCCGACCTCCTGACCGCGATCGCCACCGTCTTCCGCGCCCCCCAGGTCTCCAAGGAGTACCGCCAGCTGGACAAGCTGCTGCCTTCGGACCACGCCTCCCGCCTGCGCTCCCTGCAGCGCCACGCCGGCAGCCTCCTCGCCACGCCGGTGATGCGCTCCAAGGAGCGCGCCTGGCTGGCAGCCAAAGGCAGCGAATCTCCGGCGCCTCTCTATCCCAAGTAGCGGCTGCCGGGGAACAGATCCATCTGGTCCGCACGGGAGGAGTTGCTGCGCTTGAACTCGCGCTGCCGATGCTGGGCTTCGAGCTTTTTTAGGCGGCGGCCCGCGACCTGCTCGACCCGCTGAGTGCGGAACTCTTCGACTTCCTTGCCGGTTTTGATCCCGTTGCGGATCCATTTCCAGAATCCACCTTCGCGGTGGACGTCGCGGATGAACGCGGTGAGGAGCGCGAGGACCACTCCCACGATCAGAGCCGCCAGCCATCCCTTCGCCAGGAGAGCGGCGCCGGAGCCCAGCGGTGAGGGGACAAAGGAGGCGATGTCACCTGGTCGCATTGCCCGCTCGCTCGCGATCCACATCGCTGTTTACGGGCTTGCGCTTCACCTTCATGGCTACCAGGGAAAGGCCATCGGGGGTCAGCTGGAGTCCTTCCGTCGTCTCCTCCACCAACCCCGTGGCGATCATCGAGTCGACGATCTCCTCGAGCTCATCGACGCCGAGGTCCCGGGGCCGGAGCAGCTGGTCCCGTTGGCACGCCTCCGCGCCGATGAGGGCGGCCACCCGGGTCGCGGAGGCGACGAACTCGTCGACGTCGGCGACGAGTTCGTCGGGCGCGGACTCGTTCAACTGCTGGATCCTGGCGGTGCTGAGGCCGAGGGTCTTGCCGACGATCCGTCGGCTGCGTCCGAGCCGCGCGGCGAGGACGACCAGGTACTGGCGCCACACCCCGGCGTCGTCCAGCGCCTGCTTCGCAAAGCGGTAGTGGCGCTCGGTGAGCGCCATCGAACGGTCCAATCCCGTTCCATCCCACTCCGGGAGCCAGGCGCCGACGGGCTCGGCGGCATGCTCCTGCCAGGCGGCCCAGGGGACCTTGTATTCGGGCTCCTCACCTCCGTTCAACCGCGTTCCCGCTTCCAGCACCCAATGAAGGCGACGGTCGGATTCGATCTCGCTGAGCGAGAACAGGACCGCCTCCGGCTCCTCCTCCGGACGAACGATTTTCCTCGGGTTCGCGGCTTGGGCCAGGGTGATGTCGCGGGCGCCGACGGCCGGGATCTCGGTGTCAGAGTATTTCCAGCCCCCCGAGCCATCGGGAGCGATCCGAGGACGCTCTTTCGCTGAGACCAGGGGAGTGTTAGCGAACGACTTCATGCTCGTCAGAACGACGAGCATAATGGGTACACGCCAGGTTGTCCACCTGCCTATTCGATTCTAGTTCACAGGGTCCTGTACGCGACGGCCATCCTGGAGGGTTCGCCGGACGGAACGATTCACCTTCCTTTCTTGCCCTCCCGATAACGCCTCGTCTTCTCCTTATTGCCGCACTCCTCCATCGAGCACCAGGTGCGGGAGCGGTTGCGGGTGGTATCGAAGAAAACCCACTGGCAGCCGTCGTCGGTGCAGGCCTTGAGCCGGGGCCAGGCGCCCTGGGCCTGGATCCGCTCGATTGCGAGGAGGAGACGAGCTTCGAAGCCGCTGAGGTCGGCGCGGGCGGGAGCGAGGGTCAGCTCGCCGTCGGGACCGAAGCTGGTCCGGTAGCGGCTGCGCTCGGCGGCATCGCGGAGCGGGGTGAGCTCCCGGTCCGCGGCCTCTCCGCCGTTGTTGGTACGCAGCAGGGCGCGGAGGGATTCGCGCAGCTCGAGGACCCGGGCCAGCGCCTCCTCGTCGGGGGCGGGCAGATATTCGCCGGTCTGCTCCTCGACCCACGCCTGCAGGGCCTCTGGACTACCGATCTGCTCGGTTTCCTCCTCGAGGTCCGCGGTGTTGACGAAGGCGACGAGGAGGTCGGCTTCGGCCTGCGTGGCTTTGTTAAGCGAGGTTGACACCATCTATCAAGTTTAGCTAGTGTTGTGTACACCGGCAAGTTAATTTAGCCGGTGTCTTAGAACCGAGAGGAGGCCGAAGATGAGATTCCTAGCCAGCCTGACCCTCGCCAACGCGGCCGAGTCCCAGCGCCGGATGCGTGAAATGGCCGAGCGCGATCGCTGGGTCCGCGGCCACCCGCGCCGGCATCGTCACTAGCCGTGCTCGGCAAGGAGCTGCGCCCTGGCCTCTGGCGCTGGAGCGGCACTTACCCCGACTGGAAGCATGAGGTCGCCTCGGTCGCGGTCACGACCGAGGCCGACGCAGTGCTGATCGACCCGCTGCTGGCGGGCGGGCAGTGGGAGAGCCTCGAGGCCGGCCTCGGCGACCGCTCGCTCCACGTCCTGCTGACGATCCACTGGCACGCCCGCTCCGCCGCCGAGGTCGCCTCCCGCTTCCCCGGCACCCGGGTCTGGGCCCACTCCCGCAACCGCGCCGCGATCGCCCGGCGGGCGCCGGTCACCGACGTCTTCCGCGCCGGCGATCCGCTGCCCGCCGGCCTGGTGGCTATCGAGTCGCGGCCGCGCAGCGAGGTCCTGCTCTGGGAGCCGCGCTCGCGGGCGCTGATCGCCGGCGACGCGCTGCTCGGCGACGGCGAACGCGGCGATGGCCTGCACACCTGCCCGGCATCCTGGCTGCCGGAATCGACCGACCTCGCGGACCTGCGCCAGTCGCTGCGCCCGCTCCTCGATCTCCCGGTCGAGCTGATCCTCCCCTCCCACGGCGCCCCGGTACTGACCGCCGCGCGCCAGGATCTGACAAAGGTGGTCACCAACGCTTGATGTCGGCGACAGTAGGTGTCGGCGACATCAACTGTCGGTTACCTCGGGGCCAGCAGCTTCTCCTTCAGCCGCAGCAGCGCGATCACGGTGGTCGCGTCGCGGATCTCGGGCAGGGCCTGGTCGATCTCCGATAGGTCGAGGCGGACGATCTCGATCTCCTCGTCGTCGCCGCGGGTGCCGCTGGCCGGTGAGAGGCCGGTCGCCTCGAAGATCGTCACCCGCTCGGTTAGGAAGCCGGGGCTGGGATAGATGACGTGGAGCAGGCTCCAGTCTTCGGCCTGCAGCTCCGCCTCCTCGGCCAGCTCTCGCTTTGCGCACTCGAGCTCGTCCTCCCCCTCGACGTCGAGCGTCCCGGCCGGGATCTCCAGCAGCTCGTCCTCCTCGACCGCCTCGCGCGGCTGGGCGACCAGATATGCGAACTCCCCATCGTGGGCGAGAATCGCGACCGAGCCGGGATGCTCGACGATCTCCCGCTCAACCTCGGTCCCACCGGCACGCCTGTAGCGCTTGGCAACGAAGTCGACGTGCTTGCCCCGGTGGAGTGGTTTCTGGCTGAGAAATTCCATGCGCTACATCTAACCCGAAAACCAGTTCTTTCTATATGTATGTAGATCTTTCGTGCGATGATAGATTTACATGGATGATTCAAAGGAGGATCGCCCCAGAAGCGGCTCTGCTCCTCGAGGAGTCACCCGCAGTGGTGCTCACCGGACCACGGCAGGTCGGTAAGACGACGCTGGCTCTGAATATCGCCGAAGGGCGCCCGGCGACCTATCTCGACCTCGAGTCCGAGGGCGACCGCGCCCGCCTGTCCGAGCCTGAGCTCTACTTCGCGGACCACGTCGACGAGCTCCTTGTGCTCGACGAGATCCAGCGGCTGCCGGGGCTGTTCGAAACCTTACGCGGCGTAATCGATCGCGGCCGACGCGAAGGCAGAGGCAACGGCCGCTTCCTCCTGCTCGGCTCCGCCTCGCTCGAGCTGCTGGCTCAGAGCGGAGAGAGCCTCGCGGGACGCGTCTCATTCGCTCGAGCTGCGCACCATTCGATCTCACCGAGGTCGGTAGCGAGCAGCTTGATCGACTCTGGGTCCGCGGCGGATTCCCCGAGAGCTTCCTGGCAAGCACCGACGAGGCGAGCCTGCGCTGGCGGCGCGACTTCATCCGCACCTACCTCGAGCGAGACATACCTCAACTCGGCCCGCGGATCCCGGCGGAGACGTTACGGCGTCTGTGGACGATGCTCGCCCACAGTCAGGGGGCGCTGCTCAACGCGGCCAATCTCGCCCAGGGGCTAGGCGTCAGCGGCGCCACGATCGGCCGCTACCTCGACCTGATGGTCGACCTCCTGCTGGTTCGACGGCTTCCTCCCCGGCTGACCAACGCCGGCAAGCGACTGGTGCGGTCACCAAAGGTCTACCTGCGCGACAGCGGGGTTCTGCACGCCCTGCTTGGAATCGCGGACAAGGACTCGTTGCTGGGGCACCCCGTTCTGGGCGGCAGCTGGGAGGGGCTGGTGATAGAGAACCTGATCGGCGTGGCCGGTGTGAACGCGGAGCCGAGCTTCTACCGGACCAGCAGTGGCACTGAGGTGGATCTGGTCCTGTCGTGGGCCGACGGGCGCGAGTGGGCTGTTGAGGTAAAGCGGACCCTGGCGCCAAAGCTGGAGCGAGGCCTGCGCTCGGCGCTCGACGACATCGAGCCAGAGCGGAGCTTCGTCGTGTATCCGGGCCGCGAGCGTTTCCCCTTGGGCGAGGGTGTCGAGGCGATCGGCCTGAACGAGCTCTGCGCGGAACTCAGTTCGACGTAGGGAAGTGCATCGAGCCGGCGTCGCCGGGCCCGGGGGCCTCGACGGCGGGCCAGCGGCTGGTGATCGCCTTGCCGCGGGTGTAGAAGCGGACGCCCTCGGGGCCGTGGACGTGGTGGTCGCCGAAGATCGAGTCCTTCCAGCCGCCGAAGGAGTAAAAGGCCATCGGCACCGGGATCGGGACGTTGATGCCGATCATCCCGACCTCGACCTCGCGCTGGAAGCGGCGCGCCTCGTAGCCGGAGCCGGTGAAGATCGCCGCGCCGTTGGCGAAGGAGTTGCGGTTGATCAGGGCGATCGCCTCATCGAGGCTGTCGCTGCGGACGACCGAGAGGACCGGGCCGAAGATCTCGTCGTCGTAGACCGACATCCCGGGCGCGACCTGGTCGATCAGGGTCGGGCCGACCCAGAAGCCGCCGCCGTCGACCTCCAGCTCGCGGCCGTCGACGGTCACCCGGGCGCCGGCCTCGGCGCCCTGGCCGATGTAGTCGACGATCCGGTCGCGCGCCTGCGGCGTCACCACCGGCCCCATCTCCGAATCCGGGATCGAGGCCGGGGCCGACCTTGATCTCGCGCGCCCGCCGCGCCACCTCCTCGACCAGCGGGTCGCCGGAGTCGCCGACCGCGACCGCGACCGAGATCGCCATGCAGCGCTGGCCGGCCGAGCCGAAGCCGGCCGCCGAGAGCTGGTCGGCGGCGTAGCCGAGGTCGGCGCCCGGCATCACCACCGCGTGGTTCTTGGCCCCGCCCAGCGCCTGCACCCGCTTGCGCTTCTCGCTGGCGCGGGCGTGCACGTAGGAGGCGATCGGGGTCGAGCCGACGAAGGAGATCGCCGCCACGTCGGGGTGGTCGAGCAGGGCGTCGACCGCGACCTTGTCGCCGTGGACGACGTTGAAGACGCCCGCCGGCAGGCCCGCCTCGGCGTAGAGCTCGGCGACCAGGTTGGAGGCCGAGGGGTCGCGCTCGGAGGGCTTGAGGACGAAGGCGTTGCCGCAGGCGATGGCGACGGGATGCATCCACATCGGCACCATCGCCGGGAAGTTGAACGGGGTGATGCCGGCGCAGACGCCGAGCGGCTGGCGAAAGGAGAAGGCGTCGACGGTCGAAGAGACCTGGTCGGAGTACTCGCCCTTCAGCAGCTGCGGGATCCCGCAGGCGAACTCGACCACCTCGAGCCCCCGCAGCACCTCCCCCTTGGCGTCCTCCAAAACCTTGCCGTGCTCGGCGGAGACGATCCGCGCCAGCCTCTCGACGTTCGCGTTCAGCAGCTGGCGGAAGGCGAACATCACCTTGGCGCGCCGGCTGAGCGAGGCCTCGGACCACTCGGCGAACGCCTCGCGGGCGGCGGCCACCGCGGCGTCGACGTCGGCCGGCTCGGCCAGCAGCACCTCGGCCTGCTGCTCCCCCGTCGCCGGGTTCCAAACGGGCGCGGTCCGGGACGAGGCGCCAGTCAGTTCCTCGCCCCGGATCCGATGACGGATCGTGCGCTTGGCGGTGACCGCGCTCACCTGCTCATTGTGCCGTGACGGGCGTGATCGGCCCTTGGCCTCCGAGTACAGAAATTGCGTTGCGGGCCGCCAACTCGGCCATCGCGGTGCGGGTCTCGACCGTGGCTGAGCCGAGATGCGGGGTCAGCACCACGTTGTCGAGGCCGAGTAGCCGCGGCTCGACCTCCGGCTCGCGCTCGAAGACGTCGAGGCCGGCGGCGGCGATCCGCCCCTCGGCCAGCGCCTCGGCCAGCGCCGACTCGTCGACGATCGGGCCGCGGGCGACGTTGACGAGGACGGCGGTCGGCTTCATCGCCGCCAGCTCGGCGGCGCCGATCAGGTGGCGCGTCTCCGGCGTCAGCGGGCAGTGCAGGCTGACCACGTCGGCGCCCGCCAGCAGCTGATCCAGCGGCAGCCGCTCGGCCCCGAGCGCCTTCTCCACCTCCGGCGGCGCCGGGCTGCGCTGGTGGTAGGCGATCTCCATCCCGAAGGCGCGGGCGCGCTCGCGCCACCCATTTGCCGATCCCGCCGAGACCGACGATTCCCAGCCGCTTGCCCTGCAGCGAGCTGCCGAGCATGAACCCCATCCCCCAGTTCCAGGGCTCGCCGGAGCGGACCAGGCGGTCGCCCTCGGCGAGCCGCCGCGTCGCGGCCAGGATCAGCGCCATGGTCAGGTCGGCGGTGGCGTCGTCGAGCACCCCCGGCGTGTTGGTCACCACCACCCCGCGCCGGGTCGCCGCGGCGACGTCGACGTTGTCGTAGCCGACCGCGACGTTGGCGACGCAGCGCAGTTGCGGCCCGGCGGCCTCCAGCAGCTCATCGTCGACCCGGTCGTGGAGCAGGGTGAGGGCCGCCTCCGCGCCGGCCACCAGCGCCAGCAGGTCGGCGCGCGGGATCGCCTGCTCGCGCTCGTCGAGCCGCACCTCGCCCGCCTCCCGCAGCAGCGCCAGCGCGGGCTCCGGGACGCGGTTGGTGACGGCGAAGATCACGTCGGTCTCGGCTTCAGGACCAGGAGGCAGAGGTCGTCGCGGATCGGCCGGTCGGCCCAGGCGAGGATCTCCCCTTCGACCTCGCCGGCGATTGCCCGCGCCGCCAGCCCCGTCAGCGGGGCAAGCATTCGCGTCAGCCCCTCGAGCCCGAGCATCTGGCGGCCGCGGCGAACGTCGGTCGCGCCGTCGGTGTAGACGAGCAGCCCCTCGCTGCCCTCGAGCGAGCTTTCGGTGTTCTCCAGCTCGCAGGTGCTCCTCGGCGCCGAGCAGGAAGGTCGAGCCGTCGGCCGGCAGCTCGTCCAGCTGCGGCAGCCGCAGCGGCGGCGGGTGCCCGGCCCGCGCCCAGCAGATCGCGTCGTCGCCGGGGAGCAGGCGCACGCAGACCGCGCTGACCAGCTGGTCCTGGCGGCCCGGACGGTCGGCCAGCGCCGCGTCGGCCATCGTCAGCAGCTCCGCCGGGTCGCTGGTGTTCGCCGCGAAGGCGGCGAAGCGGGCGCGGATGAAGGTCGCCAGCTGCGCCGCCGCCGGGCCGTGGCCGACGACGTCGCCGACCACCGCGACGGTAGAGCCGTCGGGCCCGTTGGTCAGCAGGTAGAAGTCTCCGGAGACCCCGAGTTCGGAGGGGACGAAGGCGGCGCCGGCGTCGACCCCGGGCAGGTCCGGCAGCTCGGTCGGGGTCAGCGCCGCCCGGATCGCCTCCAGTTCCTCGGCCGAGACCTCCAGCGCCCGCACCCGCGCCGCAACCCAGCTGACCGCCGCCGCGACGGCGAGGAGGAAGACGGCGCGGAGGAGGAAGCCGAGGGCGAATTCCGGCACCGGGTGGATCGTGCTGCCGACCCCGTAGAGGACGAGGCAGAGCCCCGTGACCAGCAGCGCGGTGCGCCGCCCGAACCACCAAGCGGCGAGCCCCACCGGAACCGAGTAGAAGAAAGTGAGGCCGGTGTTGACCGCATTGAGCGCTACCCAAGCGACGAAGATCGCGAGCGCCGCGCTGGCGATCCAAGCGATGCGAGTGGTTCGCGACAGTGCACCCGGCAAGGCCCGAAGACCTTACCGGGGCTCGTCGCAAGAGCGGGTACGGCTACGAGGTCAGTACCACTTGCCGCGGGCAAAGCCGCCGAAAGCGATCAGCCCGATCAGGGTGATGATCAGCCCGATCCAGAAGCTCCAGACGATCATCAGCACGATGCCGACGATCACGAGGATGCCTCCCAGAGAAATGCCGCCGATGCCGGCGTCCCTGTCTGCTCTGGTGTTCATCTGCTCCTCCGTTGTCGGTTTGCCATTGGACGACTGGTGCAGTCCAATGGCTACCCGGACGAGGGCGATCTCACTCCGGCTCGGGAGCCTCCTCGCCCGGCCATGAGCCGGTCAAGCCGGCGAAGGAGCTGCGGCTGCCGTGGTCGACCAGCCCTTTGACGAGGCGGAAGATCGCCCCCTCCAGGACCAGCGCCGCGATCAGCTTCGGCCAGGAGAATTCGCGGTGCTCGGGCTTCGGCGGCTCCTGGTCGTCGATCAACCCCCAGATCCGTTCGAAGATCTTCTTGCCGAGCAACCCGGCGATCAGGCCGAGGATGATGCTGATCGGGGCGAAGATGAGCTTCATTTCCCTTCTCCTTTCTCTCGCAGGGCGCGGTCGCGCTCGGCGTTCAGCTGGTTGCCGAAGAGGATCGCCAGGTTGGTGATCCAGAACCAGAGCAACAGTACGACCAGGCCGGCGAGGGTGCCATAGGTCTTGTCGTAGGAACCGAAGTTGGAGACGTAGAGGGCGAAGAGCGCCGAGGCGACCGCCCAGACGACGATCGCGACCAGCGCCCCCGGCGTCACCCACTTGAAGCTGCGCAGCTCCACGTCCGGGGTGACGTAGTAGAGGACGTCGACCATGAGGATGAAGATCGCCGCCATCACCGGCCACTTGGCGACGCTCCAGACGTCGACCGCGGTGCCGCTGAGGCCGACCGGCCCGGCGATCGCCTCGACCACCGGCCCGGTGAGGACGAGGCCGACGGCGAGCAGCGCCATCAGCACGATCATCGCCAGGGTGACCGCGATCTGCAGCGGCCGCAGCTTCCAGAAGGGACGGTGCTCGGGGGTGTCGTAGATGACGTTGGAGGCGCGGGTGAAGGCGCCGACGTAGCCAGAGGCCGACCAGATCGCCGCCGCCAGACCGAGGACGAAGGCCAAGCCGGCGGTGCCGCGGCTCTTGACGATCGATTCGATCGGGCCCTGGAAGGTTTCGGCGGCCGAGGCGGGGCCGAGTTCTTCGATGATCTCGGTCAGCTTCGCGGTCGTCGTCTGCGGGTCGCCGAAGATCCCGATTAACGAGACCATCGCGATCAGCGCCGGGAACAGCGCCAGCAGGCCGTAATAAGTAAGCGCCGCGGCCCAGTCGCTGAGGTTCTCCTCGCGGAAGTCCGACAGCGTCCGTTTCATGGTGGCGAGCTGCATGCCCCCACAGTGCCCGCCGGGACGCGGTTCCTAACGACGCGCTCAGGCCGGCCGCTCGAGCTCCACCTCCGCCGCCGGCTTGTCCTCGCGCAGCCCTTTGTAAGCGGCGTGGCGGAGGATCCCTTCCGCGGTCAGCTCGCGGAACTCGAACTCGGCGACCAGCTGCGGCTCGGCGAAGAGGGCGTTCTTCGGCGGCTTCGGCCCGGCCTCGAAGGGGCTCGTCTTCCGCTCCAGAGGCGCCAGGCGCACGTTCAGATCGGTCAGGTCGGCGGCCTTGAAACCGGTCCCGACTTTGCCGCCGTAACGGAGCACCCGCTCGTCCCCCTCGCCCTCGTAGTAGCCGACCAGGAGCGCCCCGAGGTGCTGCTTGCGCCGGCCTTCGCCGGGGGTCCAGCCGGCGATCACCAGCTCCTGGCGCAGGGTGTTCTTCACCTTCAACCACTCGCCCGTGCGCTTGCCGGGAGAGTAGGTGCTGTCGAGGCGCTTGAGGACCATCCCCTCCAGCCCCTGCTCCCGGCTCGCCGCCAGCAGCTGCTCGGCGTGGCCGACGGAGTAGCCGGGCGTCTGCCAGCTCTCGCCCTCCAGCTCCAGCTGCTCGAGCAGCTCGCGGCGGCGCTCGTAGGGCAGGCCGGTGAGGTCGTAGCCGTCGAAGTAGAGGAGGTCGAAGATGACGTAGACGACCGGGTGAGATTTCATCCGCCGCCGCACCACGCTCGCGTCGGTCTGGTGGATCCGCTGCTGGAGCAGCTCGAAGCTGGGCCTGCCCCCCTCGTCGAAGACGACCAGCTCGCCGTCGAGGACCGCGTCGACCGAGCCGAGCCGGCGGGCGAGGCCGGCGCACCTCGGGGTACTGGGCGCTGACGTCGTTGAGGTTGCGGGTCTGCAGCTTCACCCGGCCGGGGCGGCAGTAGGCGATCGCCCGCACCCCGTCCCACTTCACCTCGACCGCCCACTCGTCGGCGTCGCGCGGCAGGGTCGAGAGCCGGGCCAGCATCGGCACCACGTCCTCCGGGAACGGGTCGCGCTCGCGGGCGGGCGGGTCGATCCGGTGGATCATCCAGTCCTTCGCGCTCTTGCCGGCGCGGAAGAGTGCGTAGCGGCCTTGCAGCCGCTCGCCTTCGAAGCGGACCATCACTTTCTCCGGCTCCCACTTCTCCAGCTCGTAGGTGCCGGCGTCCCAGATCGTCATCGTCCCGGCGCCGTACTCGCCCTCCGGGATCTCCCCCTCCCACTCCAGGTACTCGAGCGGGTGGTCCTCGGTGTGGACCGCCTTGCGGTTTTCCGCGGGGTCCTCGGGGATCCCGTTGGGGATCGCCCAGGAGGCGGCGACGCCGTCGTGCTCGAGCCGCAGGTCCCAGTGCAGGCGGCGGGCGCTGTGTTCCTGGACGACGAAGCGCGGCTTGCCTTTCTTCTTGCCTCGTCGTTTCGGGGCCGGCTCGGCGGTCTTCTCGAAGTCCCGCTTGCGCTCGTACTCCTCCAGCTCCCGCTTGCGCTTCGACATAGGATCGATTCTTGCGCTCTACCCGGCTCAGCCTCCTCCTCTGCCTCCTCGGGTCGGTGCTCTGCATCCCAGGCACGGCGGCCGCAGCGAGCGAACCGTTCTTCCCCAAAGCCGGCAGCCACGACTACGACGTCTCCGACTACCGGGTCCGGCTCGCTTACGAACCGCGGCACGGCGGCCGTGTCCGGGCCACCGTCCGCATCACCGCCACCGCCCTCCGGAAGCTCGATGGCTTCTTCTCGCTCGATTTCCTCGGACCGCGGGTGACGCGGGTCGAGGTCGGAGGTCGGGCGGCCAATTTCGAACGCGAAGGCGCCAAGCTGGGGGTCTTCTTCCCCGACCGGGAGATCCCCAAGGGGAGGACGTTCTCCACCACCGTCAGCTATCGCGGCGTGCCGCCGAAGGTGACCGACCCCGACGGCTCCGAGGAGGGCTGGTACCGGACCGACGACGGGGTCATCGCGGTCGGCGAGCCGCAGGGGACGGCGGCCTGGATCCCCTGCAACAACGTCCCTCGGGACAAGGCGAGCTTCGAGTTCGAGATCGGGGTGCCGGCCGGGCTGAAGGCGATCGCCAACGGCCGCCTGGGAACGGTGGCCCGCAGCGGCGATCGCGCCCGCTACACCTGGGTCGAACCGGCGCCGATGAGCACCTACCTGGCCCTGCTCGACATCGGCCGCGGCGAGATCGTCAAGAGCCGGGTCGGCAAGCTGCCGGCCTGGACGCTGATCGACCCCCGGCTGGCGCGCTCGCGCAAGCCGCTGGCGAAGCTGCCGGAGATCGTCCACTTCCTCTCCGGCCTCTACGGCGCCTACCCGTTTGCTTCCGCCGGCTCGGTGGTCGACTACGCGCCGCCTCTGGGCTACGCGCTGGAGACCCAGAGCCGGCCGATCTACGCCTTCGTCCCCGACCTGACCACGGTCGTCCACGAGACCGCGCACCAGTGGTTCGGCGACTCGGTCGGGCTGCAGCGCTGGCCGCAGATCTGGCTCAACGAGGGGTTCGCGACCTGGAGCGAGTGGTACTACGCCGAGCGCCACGGCGGCCGCAGCGCCCAGGCGATCTTCGCCCGCCTCTACCGGGTGCCGGCCTCGAACGAGCGCTTCTGGAACCCGCCCTCGGCGCACCCGGGCAGCCCGAAGAACCTCTTCGGCCCCTCGATCTACGTGCGCGGCGGGATGGCGCTGCAGGCGCTGCGGCAGAAGATCGGGACGAAGACGATGCTGCGGCTGCTGCGCCGCTGGACGACGAGCCACCGCCACGGCAGTGCCGACATCGGCGAGTTCACCGCGCTCGCCGAGCAGCTCTCCAGCCGCGACCTCGACCCCCTCTTCCAGCGCTGGCTCTACCAGCGGGGCAAGCCGTAATCATGTGGCGCGTGAACCGCCGCTCTTTCTTCGTCGCCGTGGTCGCCTGCGCCCTCCTGGTGCCGGCGGCAGCCGCCCAGGCACGGGTAGCGCCGCCGGTCGGCGTCGACGTCGGGCGGCCGGGGATCGGCACCTCGGCCAACGGCCTCGTCTCGATCCTGGTCCCGGTCAGCTATCCGGTCCAGCTGGCGGGCCGGGTCGTCGAGACCCGGATCTCCCTCGTCGACGGCCGCGAACGGATGATCCGCTCCTGGGTCCTGCACGAACGGCTGAGCGGCGGCGAGGTCCGACGGCCCGACCGCCGCCGCAGCTTCACCTTCGTCCACAAAGTGGGCCTCGACGCGGACCTCAGCCGACGGCTGCGGCAGGGCGCCTGGGTTCAGGTATTCGCCAACGCCACCCTCGACGTCGACGAGGACGGTGATCCGGAGCTGCGCTCGGTGGAGGTCTCGACCGCCAGGCCGCCGTTGGGAGCGCGGCGAAAGTTGCTCTGCAGCAGCATCCCCCACCTGCGGCTGAAGCGCGGGGCGCGAGTCTCGCTGCCGCTGCCGGTCTGCACCAGGAAGATGAGCTGGCGAGCGATCGACAAGAGCAGCCGGGGCTCCGCCCGGGTCCGCGCCGGGCGCCTGATCTACACGGCGCCGAAGGGCTTCCGCGGCACGGATGAGATCGAGCTGGTCGCGAAGGGGCTGCACCTCCACACGCGGGCCACCGTCGGCGCCCCCAGCGGGCTCGTCGTCCGCGCCCTCGGCGACTCGGTCACCGCCGGCTTCGGCTACTTCGCCGGCGGCAAGAAGATGGTCTTCGAAGAACTGCTCGACTGCCGGCCGGCGGAAAAGAGGTTCAACGACGCCTGCTCCTCGAACTCGCTGAACGAGGAAACCAAGGAAGGCCCGGTCGAATACGCCCCCGACTACGGCCTCTCGAACAAGATCTCCTGGGCGGCGCAGTGGGCGGACGAATACGGCGTCACCAACTACAAGAACTTCGCGATCAGCGGCTCGGAACCGAAGAACTGGGCGGCGGAAGGCGAATTCCACTTCCTCACCGAAAGGATCGAGTCCGAAGACCCCGACTACATCCTGCTGACCCTCGGTGCCAACCCGCTGCTCTCCAATGTGCTCTTCGGGCTGCGGAACATGGAGTGCGCAGTCGAATCCGAACTGCCCGAATTCGAAGCCTGCGTGCGGGAAGAATTCGCCAAGGTCGAACTGCGGAAGTACCTGCGCAACGTCTACTCGGACCTGGTCGCCAACACGCAGGCGACGATCTTCCTCATGCAGTACCACCTCTCGATCCCCTGGAGCGCGCTCGCCTACAGCTCGACCGAGATCGCGGTGATGGGCAAGCTGCTGAACCTGGAAATCGCCTCGACCGCGGCCGAAGTCGGCAACAGACGACTGGGGTGGTGCCGCCGCCGCACTTCGACGTCGGCATCGACATCTCGCCGGTCTACCCCTCGCGCTACACCTGCCGCCTCTACCCCGTCGACGGCCCCAGCGTGCAGTCGACCGGCACCCAGGACGAGCTGGAGAGCCACGTCCTCTCCTTCTGCTCGGGCCCGGCGGGCGGCGGCGAACCGTGGGTCATCAACGGCGACACCGGCATCCACCCCAGCGCCGCAGGCTACACCCAGATGGCCTCGCAGGTCCCGGCGCCCACCCCCTGAGCGGCCGGCCGTTTCTCCTGGAGATTGCGGGAATTTTGAGTCCTGGAACTTTGAATCGAATAGACTTGATCAATAGGTGACGCGCTAAACGCTCCATGGGAGGGCCACGGTCGATGAAACGGGATGCAAACGGGAGACGGGAGATCGAACCCGACCCATCTATGACCGGCAACGACTCGATCCTGCTGAAAGCGCTGGCGCACCCGGTGCGGGCGCGGGCGCTGACCGCATTGAACCGGCGGGTGGCGAGCCCGAGCGAACTTGCCGACGAACAGGATGAGCCCGTCGGCTACGTCGCCTACCACGTGCGGGTGCTGCGCGAGCTGGACCTCATCGAGCTGGTCGAAACACGGCAGGTGCGCGGCGCGACCGAGCACTTCTACCGCGGCACGGTCAAGCCCTACCTGAACGAGGACTTCTGGGAGAAGCTGCCGGAGGACGCCCGCAACGGGGTCAGCGTCGCCGGCCTCGACGTCCTCAACCAGGCGATCCGCCACGCCTTCGAAGCGGGCACCTTCGACGCCCGCACCGACCGCCATCTCAGCAACCTCTGCCTCGACCTCGACGAGCAAGGCTGGCGCGAGGCCGCCGCCCTGCTCGAATCCTGCCTCAAGGGGCTGATGCAGATCGGCGACGAAGCCGAAAGGCGCAACGGCAAGCCGGCGCTGCGGGCGACCTTCGGCCTGATGAGCTTCGAATCGCCCGCCAAATAGCGAGGTTCTTCCCCGCGCGGGGGGAGAGTTCGCTGGGCTGGTGACTTGGCGGGGAGTGTCTGCGACTGCTCTGCCAGCACCTAAGCGCCCACCGATGGCGCTACCCTATGGCGACATGGCCCAGACTGCCACGATCCGAGTCCCCCGCGAGACCCGCGACCGCCTGGCCGCGCGGGCCCGCGATCGCGGCGTCTCCCTCTCCGCCCTGCTGACGGATCTCGCCGAGCGAGCTGAGCGAGCCGATGCCTACCGCTCCGAGCGGGAAGCGACGAAAGCCGAGTTGAACGACCCTGAGGCCCTGGCGGAGTACAGGCTGTGGGAGAGCACTCTGGAAGATGGAATCGACTGATCCTCGCCGCGGCGAGATTTGGCTAGCCGCGCTCGGCGCGGCCCGCCGGGGCGAGCCGGGGAAGACCCGGCCGGTGGTGGTGATCTCTGCCGACGAGTTCCTGGTCGGCGTCGACCACGAGCTGCTCGTCGTCATCCCTCTCTCCAGCTCTCTTCCCCCATCGGCCCTTCGACCCCAGCTGAGTCCCGAGACCGGCATCGACAACCCAAGCGCGGTGATCTGCCGCGGGATCCGCGGTGTGGCGCGCTCGCGGCTAGTGCGCCGCGTGGGCGAGGTCGACGAGGAGAAGATGGCGGAGATCGAGCGGGCGCTGGGCCTGGTCCTGGCGACCGCCTGACGGCTCAGGCCGCTAGGTCGCGGCGCTCGAAGAGCCAGGCGCCGAGCGCGGCGAGCAGGCAGGCGGCGAGGGTGACGCCGGCGAAGGCCAGCGGTTCGATCCCGTCCTCGATCGCGTTGCCGTAGTACTTGAAGACGGAGACGTAGCGGAGGCCGGAGAGGTCGGGG
The DNA here is from genome assembly GCA_963850735.1 of uncultured Actinomycetes bacterium. GTDB lineage: Bacteria > Actinomycetota > Thermoleophilia > Solirubrobacterales > 70-9 > VAYN01. The sequence continues at coordinate 204,789 of CAWKMK010000004.1, read as the reverse complement.
TCGAGGCGACCGATGAGGTCGATCACGTACATCGCCACCAGCAGCCCGGCGACCGAGCCGGTGACGACGCTGGTGCGCAGCGAAAAGCCGGCGGCGATCGTGCCGAAGCCGGCGAAGAGGAGGGCCAGCGGCCAGACGTTGGCGAAGCCTTCCGCCGCCGCGCCAGCGTCGAGGCCGGCCCCGGCGAGGACGCTGCCGATCCCGGTCAAAAGGCCGGTGACGACGAGGACCGCAGCGAGCTCGGCGGCGGTGGCGAGGAAGCCGGCGGCGACCAGGCGGGTGCGCGAGACCGGGGCCGAGAGGAGGACGTCGAGGCGGCCGGTTTCGGCGGCCCCGGTGAGCCCACTGGCGACCGCGCGCACCGCCAGGTAGCCCATTGCCAGCGGCACGATCAGGCTCAGCATCTCCGCCTGCAGGTACTGCTCGACGTTGCTCAGCTGGCCGATCCCGAACGCTTCCTTCAGGCCCTGGGGGTAGCCCTGGACGGCTTTCGAGAGCGAGTCTTCGACCGAGGGGAAGATGGCGACGATGAAGGCCGACATCAAACCGAGCGGCAGCCCCCAGGCGAGGACCGAGCGGCGGCGGTCGAAGAAGTGGGTGCCGGCGAGGGCGCGGAGCTGGCGGCTCACGTGTCCCCTCCCTCGTCATAGAAGCCGAGAAAGACCTCCTCCAGCGAGGGGTGGGTCGCCTCGAGGTCGACCACGTGGTGGCCGGCCAGCTCGCGGACGACCGCGTCGAGGTCGCCGCCGGCGCTGAAGCTGGCGCGGTTGCCGGCGATCTCGAGGTCGGAGACCCCGGGCAGCGCGCGCAGGCGCTCGAGGCCGGAGGGGTCGGCCAGCTCGACCGAGAAGCGGCGCCGCGCCTTGCCCAGCAGGTCGGCGATCCGCTCGACCGCGATCAGGCGCCCGCCGCGGACGATCCCGACCCGGTCGCAGACCCGCTGCACCTCGTCGAGCTCATGCGAGGAGAGGAAGACGGCGCAACCGCGGTCGCGTTCCTCGGCGACTAGGTCGAGGAACTCCTCCTGCATCAGCGGGTCGAGGCCGCTGGTCGGCTCGTCGAGGATCAGCAGCTCGGGGCGGTGAAAGGTGGCGAGGATCAGCCCCACCTTCTGGCGGTTGCCGCGCGAGAGCTGGCCGAGGGGGCGGTTGAGGTCGGCGCGAAACCGGCGCGCCAGCTCCTCGGCCCGGGCGCTGGCGTCGACCCCCCGCAGGCGCGCGAGCAGCTCGACCGCCTGGCGGCCGGGGGTCTCGCGGCCGAAGCCGAAGTCGCCGGGCAGGTTGCCGAGCCGGGCCCGGATCGCGACGCTCTCGCGGCGGCTGTCGAGGCCGAAGATCCGCGCCGATCCCGAGGTCGGGTGGATCAGGTCGAGCAGCGTCCGGATCGTCGTCGTCTTGCCGGCCCCGTTGGGCCCGAGGAAGCCGAAGACCTCCCCCGGCCGCACGGCGAAGCTGACGTCCTCGATCCCCCGATGGCGCCCGTAGCGCTTGGTCAGCGCCTCGGTCTCGATCGCGGGTGCGTCGGTGCTCACGAGGGGATTATCGACGCAGCGCCTGGAAGTGGGAACAGCCGAAAAAAAGATGAAGGAATCTCCAGGTGCCGGGCGAAATCGACCCTATGTTTTCAGGACCCCACCCGTAAGCGTGATGAGACAAGAAGACTTCAACACCCTCCTTGGCCTGCTCGGCGTTCTGCTCGGGTTGAGCATCGGCATCGTCGCGATTGCGATCGCGGCCGCTTTCGGTGGCGGACTCCTGCTCGGGCGCGCCTGGTCACGCTCCTAGCGCGTGAAATCGACTTCTAGCTGCCGAAGACCGCCTCTAGCTCGGTCAGCTGGGTCTCGATGCCGGCGGTGACGCCATCGCAGATTTCGTGGACGCCTGGGTCGGCGATCCGGTAGAGGGTGCTGGTGCCGCGCTTGCGGCGGGCGACGAAGCCCTCGGCGTAGCAGCGCCGCGAGGTGCTTGGAGACGTTCTGCTGCGAAGCGCCGAGCGTCTCGGTTATCTCCCCCACCGAGGCCTCCTCGTGGTTGCGGAGGTGGTCGAGGATCCGCAGCCGGGTGGGATCGGCGAGGGCGCGGAAGCGGCGGGCGATCAGCTCGGCCGCCTGCGGATTGAGCGGGCTCGTGACCTTCTTCTTTTTCGACGCGATCGCCATTGCCGTGTTATTGTACCTTGTACAACTGTTAAGTTGTGTAGCTGTAAACGGGTAGATCGGAGAATTTGATGACTGGCGACACCGTAGCGAGGGGCTCACTCGGACCGATCGGGCGATTGGGGCGCCTCGCCGCCACCCACCGCGGCACTGTCTTCGCGATCTGGGCGCTGCTCGCCGTCGCCCTCGGCTTCCTCGCCCCCCGGGTAGAGACCGCCCTCTCCGGCGCCGGCTGGGAAGCGCGCGGCTCGGAGTCGGTCGCGGTCCGCAAGCAGGTCGACGCCGAATTCGGCGGCGCCGGCGCCTACGGGCTGCAGGTGGCGGTCCACTCGCAGCGGCTGACGCGCTCGACCCCCGCTTCCGCCGCACTCTCGCCGCGGTCGAGCGCACCCTCGCCGCCGACGCCGCGGTCGCCAGGGTGGTGCCGCCGCGTCCCGGGGTCTCGATCTCCCGCGACGGGCACACCGCGGTCCTCCGCGCCACCGCCGCCAAGGACCCGAACGCGATGGTCGCTGCCGCCGGCGAGCTGAAGTCGGAAGTGGCCGGCGTCGCCGCCCCCGGGGTCGAAGCCAACCTCACGGGCGCCGCCGGCATGTGGTCCGACTTCAACGAAGCCAACAAAGAGGCGATGCTGAAGTCCGAGCTCTTCTCCTGGCCGGTAACCCTGCTGATCCTGCTCCTCGCCTTCGGTTCGCTGGTCGCCGCCGGGCTGCCGCTGCTGCTGACGATCACCGGGCTCGTCCTTTCCGCCGGCGTGCTCTACCTCGGCACCTTCCTCTCGCCGATCTCGATCTGGGCCCTCAACTTCGCCCTGATGTTCGCCCTGGCGCTCGGCATCGACTACGCCCTGTTCGTGGTGATGCGGTTCCGCGGGGCGCTTTTCGGCCAGGGCCTGGAGCCCGCCGAGGCGGTGGCGAGCACGATGGACACCGCCGGCAAGGCGGTCCTCTTCTCCGGCCTGACGGTGATCGTCTCCCTCGCCGCGGTCCTGCTCGTCCCCAGCCCGGCCTTCCGCTCGGTCGCGCTCGGGATCATGGTCTCGGTCGGCTTCGTCCTCGCCGCGACCCTGACCCTGTTGCCCGCGGTGCTGGCCAAGCTCGGCACCCGGGTCGACAAGCTGGCGCTGCCCTGGGCGCACTCGGGCGAGCACCGCTCGGCCCGCTTCGCCCGCTGGGGAGAGCTGCTCTGGCGGCGGCCGCTGCTGTTCGGCGGCATCGGGCTGGCGCTGCTGCTCCTCCTCGCGCTGCCGGTGCTCGGCGCGCGGACGGGGATGCCCTCGATCAAGGTCGTCCCGCAGGGGGACCATTCGCGGGTCGGCTACGAACAGCTGAGCGACGCCTTCGGCCCCGGCGCGCCCGGGCTCCTGCAGGTGACCGTGCCGGCAGGAGAGGCGCAGCGGGTCGCCGCGCAGTTGCAGCGCGACCCCGGCGTGGCGATGGCGCTGCCGCCGCAAGGTCAGCCCCGGCGGCACCGCACTGGTGGAAGCGATGCCGGTCGCCGCCCCCTCGACCATCGCCTTCAACGACACCGTCGACCGGCTGCGCTACGAGCTGCCTCCGGCGGCGCAGGTCGGCGGGCCGGCCGCCGAAAACCGCGACCTCGAGGCGGCGCTGGCGGCGAAGACGCCGCTGGTGATCGGCGTCGTCCTCGCCCTCGGCTTCCTGCTCCTGCTGATCGCCTTCCAGGCGCCGCTGGTCGCCGCCCTCGGCGTCCTCACCAACCTGCTCTCGACCGCCGCCGCCTTCGGGGTCGCGAAGCTGATCTTCCAGGACGGCAACCTCGCCGGCCTGCTCGGCTTCGAACCGCAGGGCTTCCTCGACGCCTGGGCGCCGGTCTTCTTCTTCGCGATGGTCTTCGCGATCGCGATGGACTACACCGTCTTCCTGCTCTCCTCCGCGCGCGAGCACTGGGAGCGGACCGGCAGCGCCCGCGAGGCGATGGTCGGCGGCCTCGCCCACTCCGGCCGCATCATCCTTGCCGCCGGCGGTGTGATGGTCGCGGTCTTCTTCACCTTCGCCCTTTCCGGCCCGCTGCCGCCGAAGGAAATGGGCGCGATCCTCGGCGTCGCCGTCCTCCTCGACGCCTTCCTCGTCCGCCTGCTGCTGGTGCCCGTCCTCCTGCGCCTGACCGGCAATGCCGCCTGGTGGCTACCGGGCTGGCTCGACCGGCTGCTGCCGCAGGTCAGCTTCGGCCACGGTGAGAGACTGGGCGGGTGCGAGTCCTCGCGATCGTCCACCAGCGCGACGCCGGCCCCGGGGTCTTCGCCGAGGCGATCGAGGAGGCCGGCGGCAAGCTCGACGAGTGGACGCTGAGCGAGCGGCCGGAGCCGCCCGCCGACCCGCTCGGCTACGACGCCGTCCTCGTCCTCGGCGGGGCGATGAACGTCGACGAAGGGGAGCGGCACGGGTGGATCGCCGAGGAGAAGGCGCTGCTGCGAGAGCTGCTCGCCCGCGAGGTGCCGCTGCTCGGCCTCTGCCTCGGCGGGCAGCTGGTGGCCGAGGCCGCCGGCGCCGAGGCCCGGCGGGCGTCCGGCCGGAGATCGGCTGGCACCAGGTCGAAGTGACGCCCGAGGGTGAGGACGACCCCCTGCTCGGCCCCATCGCCCCCTCCTTCGAGGCCTTCCAGTGGCACAGCTACGAGTTCCCTCTGCCGCCCGGCGCCGTCCCCCTCGCCCGCAGCGAGTCTGCCTCCAGGGCGCCCGGATCGGCGAGCGCGCCTGGGCGCTCCAGTTCCACCCCGAGGTCAGCCGCGCCGACGCCCTCCACTGGGTCGAGGACTACCGCTCCGACCCCGACGCGGTGCGGATCGGTATCGACCCGGCGGTGCTGGGGCCGGAGACCGAAGCGAAGATCGGCGCCTTCAACCAGCTCGGGCAGGAGCTTTGCGCGCGGTGGGTCTCCCTAGTGGTCGAATAGTGTCACTACATGAGCAAGGGGCCGGAAGCGACGTGGCAGGCGAAGGAAGGCGTCCGCTGGATCGTGGGCCTTATTTTCGTGGCTGCCGTCGTGATAGCGGCGGGGGTAGGGCTTCCGGGTGAGGGCAGCGATGCGGATCTGCCGGCGATAGCGCTCGGTCAGCCCAGCCTCTACCGGCTGGAGGTGTTCCTCGTGGTCTTCTACGGAGGGCTGCTGGTGGCAACCCCACTCTTCCGCGGTCTGGTCGGCGGCAAGCTCCCGATCGAGGTCTCGGCCCGGGGTGCGAAATACGCCGAGGAGGCGGCGGAGTCGATCGAAGAGACGAAAAAGCAGATGGATGCGCTGCGCCTACGCATGCGCAACGCTGAGTCCGCTGTGGCGAGGACCCGCCTCAACGTCGATCAGCTTGCCGACGAAACGTCCACCGAGCTGTTGGACTGACCGCTTGGATACAGAGGGCACCACCTCTACAATCCCACTATGTACGAGAACCTGACGGACGAGCAGTTGGCTGAGGCCGTATCAAAAGCCATCGGTCTCAAATTCGAAAGTGCCCTTCGCGCGATCCGTTCGGGGGACGAGGATCTGGGGCGCAACTGGGCCACCGGCATCCTCCTGCGGGAGCATCGACACGAGGCCAGCACCGAGCGACTCTCACACCACCTGCAGGCGCTGCGAAGCTGATCGGTTCCCTCAGTCGACCTGGACCGGGGTGAGATAGGCGGCGGAGAGGCCGCCGTCGACCAGGAAGGTGCTGGCGGTGACGAAGCTGGAGTCGTCGCTGGCGAGGAAGAGGGCCGCCTTGGCGATCTCGTCGGGCTCGCCGAAGCGGCCCATCGGGATGTGGACGAGGCGCTTGGCGGCGCGGTCGGGGTCCTTGGCGAAGAGCTCCTTGAGGAGCGGCGTGTTGACCGGGCCTGGGCAGAGGGCGTTGACGCGGACGCCGCGGTCGGCGAACTCGACCCCGAGCTCGCGCGAGAGGGCGAGGACGCCGCCCTTCGAGGCGGTGTAGGAGATCTGCGAGACGGCGGCGCCCATCGTCGCGACGAAGGAGGCGACGTTGATCACCGAGCCGCCGCCGGCGTCGAGCAGGTGCGGGATCCCGTGCTTGCAGCAGAGGAAGACGCTGCGCAGGTTGACGTCCTGGACCCGCTGCCAGGCCTCGAGGTCGGTGTCGAGCACCGAGCCGTCGTCGGTCGGGTTGATGCCGGCGTTGTTCATCAGCACGTCGATGCGGCCGAACTGCTCGCGCGCCTCGGCCAGGGCGGAGCGGACCTGCTCCTCGTCGGCGACGTCGGCGGCGATCGTCAGCGCCCCGACCGCCTGCTCGGCGTCGAGGTCGATCCCGACCACCGTCGCGCCCTCGGCGGCGAACAGCCGCGCCGACTCGGCGCCGATCCCGCTGGCGCTGCCGGTGACGACGCAGACCTTGCCCTGCAACCGTCCCGCCATCAGCTTCCCCCCGTCGCGTAGAAGACGTTCTTGACGTCGGTGTAGTGGTCGAGCGCGTCGGGTCCGAGCTCGCGGCCGACGCCCGACTGCTTGAAGCCGCCGAAGGGGGTGGAGACGCGCACCGAGGTGTTCGAGTTGATCGAGATCACCCCGGTCTCGAGCGCCCGCGCGACGCCGCAGCGCCCGCGCCCCGTCGCCGGTCCAGACCGAGCCCGAGAGGCCGTAGATCGTCTCGTTGGCGAGCCGTACCGCCTCTGCCTCGGCGTCGAAGGGGATGACGCAGGCGACCGGGCCGAAGATCTCCTCGGCGGCGGCGCGGTCGTCGTTGGCGACCGGCGCCAGGACGGTCGGCGGGAACCAGTAGCCGGGGCCGTCGGGAGCGCTGCCGCGGATCGCGACCGGGGCGTCGTCGGGCACGTAGGAGGCGACGGTCTCGCGCTGGCCGGCGGAGATCAGCGGCCCCATCTCGGTCGACTCGTCCAGCGGGTCGCCGACCGCGATCCCCTCGACCGCCGGCTGCAGCGCGGCGAGGAAGTCGTCGAAGGCGGAGCGCTCGACGAGGATCCGCGAGCGCGCGCAGCAGTCCTGGCCGGCGTTGCCGAAGACCGCCATCGGCGCCGCCGCGGCGGCCGCCTCGAGGTCGGCGTCGGCGAAGACGACGTTGGCCGACTTGCCGCCCAGCTCCAGCGTCACCCGCTTGATCGTCTGCGCGGCGCCGGCGGCGATCCCGCGGCCGACCTCGGTCGAGCCGGTGAAGGCGATCTTGGCGACGTCGGGGTGCTCGACCAGGCGCCGACCGCAGACGCTGCCCGGCCCGGCGACGACGTTCAGCACGCCCTCCGGCAGGCCGGCGTCGAGGGCGATCACCTCCAGCTCCAGCGCGGTCAGCGGCGTCAGCTCGGCCGGCTTGAGGACGACGCAGTTGCCGGCGGCGAGCGCCGGCGCCACCTTCCAGGAGGCGATCGTCAGCGGGAAGTTCCAGGGGACGATCAGGCCGACGACCCCGAGCGGCTCGCGGAAGGTCATGTCGACGCCGCCGGCGACGGGGATCGTCTGCCCGAGCAGCCGCTCCGGGGCGCCGGCGTAGTAGCGGAAGGTTTCGACGACCATCCCGATCTCGCCGCGAGCGTCGCCGATCGGCTTGCCGGCGTTGCGCGCCTCCAGCGTCGACAGCTCCTCCGCCCGCGCCTCGACCGCGTCGGCGAGCGAGCGCAGCAACCGCGCCCGGTCCGCCGGGGCCACGGCGCGCCAGGCGGGGAACGCCGCCTTGGCCCGAGCCACCGCAGCGTCGACCTCCTCCGCCCCGGCCCGCGGCACCTCGGCCATCACCTGCTCGGTGGCCGGCTCGATCACCTCGATCGCACTCACGCGTGGTTCCTTTGTCGCCCGTGGGTTGACAAAGGAACCACGGGATTGCTTGCCGCCTCGACCAACGCCGCGATCACCTTGCTGCTCTCGTCCTCCTCGGGGTGCCAGATGACGCCGAGGGCGAAGCGCTTGCCGGGCAGCTCGATCGCCTCGGGCAGGTCGTCCTCGGCCGACCATCCCGTCACCCTCAGCCCCTCGCCGAGCCGGTCGACCCCCTGGTGGTGGTGGGACCAGACGACGAAGGTCTCCACTCCCGCCGCAGTACAGGCCAGCGAGTCCGCATCGAGCCGCACGTGGTGCTCGCTGAAGGTGCCGGCGACGGTGCGGTGCGTCTCCGCTCCCAGCGACTCCGGCAGGTGCTGGACCAGCGTCCCGCCCAGCGCCACGTTCAGCAGCTGCATCCCGCGGCAGATCCCCAGCACCGGCATGTCGCGCTCCAGCGCCCGCCGCGCCAGCGCCAGCTCGAAGGCGTCGCGGTCGGGCCAGGTGCCCTTCGTCTCCGGGTGCGGCTCGGCGCCATAGCTGGACGGGGTCGATGTCGGCGCCGCCGGCGAGCATCAGCGCGTCGACCCGGTCGAGCAGAAGGTCCGGCTCCTCGACCGCGGCCTCGTCGGGCGGCAGCACGATCGCCACCCCGCCGGCCCGCTGCACGCAGCGCACGTAGCTGCGCGGCGCCAGCGTCACCTCGTAGCCGTCCCAGACCCCCCAGCTGACCCGCTCGACCGCGGCGCAGATCCCGATCGCCGCTCGTCTGTTCCTTTTCGTTGCTATGCCCCGATAAGGAACAGACGGATGGGGGTCCCCATCGGTCATAGCCGCTCGAAGCCCCGGTAGCGCTCCCAGTCGGTGACGGCCGCCTCGAAGGCCTCGATCTCCACCCCGGCCCGGTTCAGGTAGTGGTCGACGACCTCGCCGCCGAACGCCTCCTTCGCCACCTCGCTGGCCGCGAAGGCGTCGCGCGCGGCGTAGATGTTCGACGGCACCCGCGGCTTGTCGGACTCGTACGCGTTGCCCTCGAAGGCCGCCTCCAGCGGCAGCTCGGCGTCGACCCCGTGCAGGCCGGCGGCGATCATCGCGGCTCAGCGCCAGGTAGGGATTGACGTCGGCGCCCGGCAGCCGGTTCTCGACCCGCAGCCCCTCGCCGTGGCCGACCACCCGCAGCGAGCAGGTGCGGTTGTCGTGCCCCCAGGCGACCGCGGTCGGCGCGAAGGAGCCCACGGCGAAGCGCTTGTAGGAGTTGACGTGCGGCGCGTACATCAGCGTCAGCTCCTCCATGCAGGCGAGCTGGCCGGCGACGAAGTGGTCGAACAGCGCCTGGTCGGCGGCGAAGGCGTTGCTGCCGTCCTCGCGCCGCCAGCGAGCAGTGGATGTGGCACGAGTTGCCCTCGCGCTCGTTGAACTTGGCCATGAAGGTGATCGCGTGGTCCTCCTGGGCGGCGATCTCCTTGGCGCCGTTCTTGTAGATGACGTGGTTGTCGGCGCTGCGCAGGGCGGTGTCGTAGCGGAAGTTGATCTCGTGCTGGCCGAGGTTGCACTCGCCCTTGGAGTTCTCGACCTCCATCCCCGCCCCGGACATCTCGTTGCGGATCCGCCGGATCAGCGGCTCGACCCGCGCCGTCCCCAGCAGCGAGTAATCGATGTTGTAGAGGTTGGCCGGCTCGAGGTCGTGGAAGCCCTTCTTCCAGGCCTCCTCGTAGGTGTTGCGGAAGACGATGAACTCGAGCTCGGTCGCGGCCTTGGCGCTCATCCCCCGCTCGGCCAGCCGCGCCAGCTGGCGGCGCAGGATCTGCCGCGGCGAGGCGGCGACTTCGCGGCCGTCGTTCCACCGGATGTCGGCCATCACCATCGCCGTGCCCGGCAGCCACGGCACCAGCCGCAGGGTGTCGAGGTCGGGAACCATCTCGAAGTCGCCGTAGCCGGTGTCCCAGGAGGACATTGCGTAGCCGCCAACCGTTTCCATGTCGACGTCGACGGCGAGCAGGTAGTTGCAGCCCTCCGCCCCGTGCTCGAGCACCTCGCCGAGGAAGTGGCTCGCGGTCAGCCGCTTGCCCTGCAGCCGCCCCTCCATGTCGGCGATCGCGAGCAGCACGGTGTCGACCGTGCCGTCGGCGACCGCCTTCTTCAGCTCCTCGACCGTCACGGCCGGAACGTTACGCCGCCGCGGTCATGGCGCGCCCGGACCCACTTCGGGCTCGGGGCCGATCTCTTTCTCGAGATCGATCTCCCGCACCTGCCCGGTGAAGTGCTTGCGGGCGGTAGTCATCCACCCGATCCAGGCCAGGAGGATCACCACGCCCACCGTCAGCGGCGCGTAGTTGAACGACTCCCAGGTGAATTCGTCGTTCCAGGGAACCGCGAGCGGGGTGAAGGGGAGGCAGAAGATGATCGTGATCAGGCCGACCCAGAAGGTCGCAAACGAATTCATCCACTTGTACTTGCGGCCGTTGTTCCAGGGGCCGGGCTCGAAGTCGTCGCCCATCCGCCAGCGCAGGAAGATCGGGATCACGTACGCGATGTAGAGGCCGATGACGGTGATCGAGACGACCGCGAAGAAGGCGAATGGCACGTTTTCGCCGTTCCCCTTCAGCGCCGGCAGGGTGATGATCAGCGCCGCGGCGGCCATCGCCAGCACGGCGTAGACCGGCACCCGCTCAGAGTTGACCCGCGAGATCCGGCCCGAGATCCGGTGCCCGAAGCCTTTGTCGCGCGAGAAGGCGTAACACATGCGCGAGGCGCTGGTCAGACAGGCGGCGCCGCAGAAGAGCTGGCCGACGACGGAGATGATGAGGACGAACTTGCCCCAGCCGGAGCCCAGCGCTTCGACCAGCAGCGTCGGCGCGAAGCCGAGCGCTTCGTTGGCACCGTCGACGTTGGTGACTGCGAAGGTGATCGCCAGCAGCACGATCCAGCCGATCAGCGCCGAGTAGAAGATCGACTTCCACACCCCCTTCGCCGCCGATTCGGAGGCGCCGTGCGTCTCCTCGGAGATGTGGGCCGAGGCGTCGAAGCCGGTGATCGTGTACTGGGTCAGCAGGAAGCCGAGCGGCAGCACGTAGAACCAGTACATGCCGTCGCTGAAGCCGCTGTTGTTGATCCGGTGGCTGAAGACGAAGCTGAAGCTCTGGTGGCCGTCGGGGACGACGATCAGGACGATGACGATCGCGGCGACGCCGATCACGTGCCACCAGACCGAGACGCTGTTGACCAGGGAGAGCATGTGCGTTCGGCGGATGTTGACCGCGGTGTGGAGGGCGAGGATCAGCGCGAAGAGGAGGAAGACCTCGCCGAGGATGTGGACTTCGTCGCCGAAGTTGACCCCGAGGACGTTCACTTCGTAGAGGCCGAGGACGACGTTGAGGAAGGTCGCGCAGGCGTAGTCGACCGAGGCGACCACGGCGACCAGCCCGATCAGGTTGAACCAGCCGGTGAACCAGGCCCAGATCGGCCCGCCCAGCCGTCCCGCCCACCAGTAGATGCCGCCGGCGGTCGGGTAGGCGGAGACCAGCTCCGACATGCAGAAGCCGATGATCAGGATCGGGATCGAGATCAGCGGCCAGCCGATCGAGATCGCGATCGGGCCGCCGTTGTTCCAGGCTTGGCCGTAGGTGGTGAAGCACCCGGCCAGGATCGAGATGATCGTGAACGAGATCGCGAAGTTGGAGAACCCACTCCAAGCCCGGTTCAGCGTCTGTTTGTAGCCGAGCTCGGCCAGTCGCTGTTCGTCAACACTGGGGGACGAAACGTTGCTCTCCATCAACCCTCTCCCTTCCTGAGCCTTCCCAAGCTCCGGATTAAAAGGTTTAGCGAACCGACCTATAAGGTTCGAAGCGAGCCTAGAACCGCCTTCGACCCCTGTCAACCTTGACCCGCGGCGCTGGCAGTAGAGAATCCCTTCCTAACCGATGGCACCGCTCGCAGACATCCTCGGTCCGATCTCGGCGCGCCTCGGCGAACTCGAAGGCGATCCGGTCGCGCTCACCGGCGGGATCACCAACCGCAACTACCGGGTCCGCTTCGCCGGCTCCGACGTGGTCGTGCGGCTGCCGGGCAAGGACACCGACCTGCTGGAGATCGACCGCGCGGCGGAGAAAGCGGCGGGTGAGCTGGCGGCGCGGGCGGGGGTCGGGCCGGTGGTGGTGGCGATGTTCGACGACCCGCCCTGCCTGATCACCGAGTTCGTCGTCGGCGAGCCGATGCAGCCCGAGGAGCTGCGCGAACCGGAGGCGATGGCCGAAGCGGCGACCGCGCTGCGCGCCCTGCATGGCAGCGGCGAGCGGCTGCCGGTCGAATTCTCGAGCTTTCGCATCGTCGAGACATACGCGGCGCGGATCGCCGACCGCGGCGCCGAGGTGCCGGGCAGCTACGAGTGGGCGATGTCCGCCGCCCACCGGATCGAAACGACACTGGTCGGGCCCGAGCACGAGCCGGTGCCCTGCCACAACGACCTCCTCGCCGCCAACTTCATCCGCTCGCCGCGCGGGCTGCGGATCATCGACTGGGAGTACGCCGGGATGGGCGACCGCTATTTCGACCTCGGCAACTTCGCCGTCAACAACGAGCTCGACCAGGCCCAGGAGGCGGAGCTGCTGACCGCCTACTTCGAGTCCCCGGCGAGCAGCTGCCGGCTGGCGACCCTCCGCCTGATGCGCTTCATGTCCGACTTCCGCGAGGCGATGTGGGGGGCGGTGCAGAGCACGATCTCCGACCTCGACTTCGACTTCGACGAGTACTGCACCAAGCACTTCGACCGCATGCGCGAGTCCGCCGGCGACGGGCGGCTGGAGTCGCTGCTGGAAGAAGCCGGCGGTGCCACGGGCTGAGCTGCCCGATCGCGCCCGCTGCGTTGTCGTCGGGGGCGGGGTCGGCGGTACCTCGCTCGCCTACCACCTCGCCGAGCTCGGCTGGGACGACGTCGTCCTGCTCGAGCGCTCCGAACTGACCTCGGGCTCGACCTTCCACAGCGCCGGCCTGGTCGGGCAGCTGCGCGGCTCGGTCTCGCTGACGAAGATGATGATGCACTCGGTCGACCTCTACCGGCGATTGGGTGACGAGTCCGAGTTCGACCCCGGCTGGGTCGAGTGCGGCGGCATCCGCCTCGCCTCCAGCGAGGAGCGGATGGAGGAGCTGCGCCGCCAGGCCGGCTGGGCGAAGACCTTCGGCCTGCCGCTGGAGCTGATCTCCGCCGAGGAGGCGAAGGAGCTGTTCCCGCTGATGTCGACCGAGGGGGTGCTCGGCGCCGCCTGGCTGCCGACCGACGGCTACATCGACCCGGCGCAGCTGACCTACGCGCTCGCCGACGGCGCCCGCCGCGGCGGCTGCCGGATCTTCACCAACACGCGGGTGACCGGGATCGAGGTCCGCGAGGGACGGGTGCGCGGGGTGCGAACGGACCGCGGCGACGTCGAGGTCGAGGTGGTGGTCGACGCCGGGGGCATGTACGCGGCCGAGATCGCGCGGATGGCCGGCGTGCGGGTGCCGCTGCTGCCGATGTCCCACCAGTACCTGGTGACCCAGCCGCACGAGGAGGTCCGCGAGGCGCGGCGCGGCGGCCACCTCCCCACCCTGCGCGACCCCGACCTGCTCGTCTACTACCGCGAGGACGGCGACGGGTTGGTGATGGGCGGCTACGAGCGGCGCAGCGAGCCGGCCTTCCTCCCCGACGGCCCCGGCCGGGTCGAGGCGATCCCGGCCGACTTCAACGGCCGCCTGCTGGAAGAGGATTGGGAGCGGTTCGAGGAGATCACCGAGAACTCGAAGCGGCGGCTGCCGACGATGGACCGGATCACCGTCACCAAGCTGATCAACGGGCCGGAGGCGTTCACCCCCGACAACGAGTTCTGCCTGGGGGAAACCGACGTCGCCGGCTTCTTCGCCTGCGCCGGCTTCTGCGCCCACGGCCTGGCCGGGGCGGGCGGGATCGGCAAGGTCGTCGCCGAGTGGATCGCCGAGGGCGAACCGAGCCTCGACCTCTGGCACATGGACATCCGCCGCTTCGGCGCCCAGTACCGCTCCCCCGCCTACACCCATGCGCGGATCAAGGAGACCTACGAGACCTACTACGACATCCGCTACCCACACCACGAGCGGGGGGCGGGGCGGCCGCTGCGGATCTCGGCGGCCAACGCCTGGCACCGCGAGCACGGCGCCGCCTTCGGCGAGAAGTCCGGCTGGGAGCGGGTCAACTGGTACGAGTCCAACGCCGCCGCCGGTGACGAAGAGCTGCGACCACGCGGCTGGGCGGGGCAACACTGGTCGCCGGCGATCGGCGCCGAGCACCGCGCCACCCGCGAGTCGGTCGCGCTCTTCGACGAGTCCTCCTTCGCCAAGCTCGAGATCGCGGGCGAAGGAGCGGAAGCGTTCCTCGAACTCCTCTGCGACAACGAAGTCGGCCGCGAGATCGGCCAGATCACCTACACGCAGATGCTCAACCACCGCGGTGGGATCGAGTGCGACTTCACCGTGGCGCGGCTGGCCGAGGACCGCTTCTCGATCGTCACCGGGACGGCCTTCGGCAACCACGACCGCGAGTGGATGCGGCGCCATCTGCCGGGCTGCGACGAGGTGCGGATCGAGGATGTCACCTCGCGCTGGGCCTGCTTCGGGGTCTGGGGCCCGCGGGCGCGCGAAGTCCTGCAGCCGCTGACCCCGCAGGACCTCGGCAACGAGGCCTTCCCGTACATGACCCTGCGCGAGACGACGGTCGGCAACGTGCCGGTGCGGATGCTGCGGGTTACCTACGTCGGCGAGCTCGGCTGGGAGATCTACTGCCCGACCGAGTACGGGCTGGGGCTGTGGCGGGCGCTGTGGGAGGCGGGGCAGCCCCACGGAATCGTCGCCGGTGGCTACCGGGCGATCGACAGCCTGCGACTGGAGAAGGGCTACCGGGTCTGGGGCACCGACATCACCCCCGACGAGACCCCGTACGAAGGCGGGGTCGGCTTCTGCGTCAAGCTCGACAAGGACGGCGGCTTCATCGGCGACGGGGCGCTGATCGAGGCCCGCGAGCGGGGACCGCGGGCGCGGCTCTGCTGCCTCACCCTCGCCGACCCGCGCTCGATCGCGCTCGGCAACGAGCCGGTCCGGGTCGGCGGCGAGATCGCCGGCCGGGTGACCAGTGGCGGCTACGGCTACACCGTCGAGCGCTCGATCGCCTACGCCTACCTGCCGCCCGAGGCGGCCGAGGCGGGGACCGCGGTCGAGGTGGAGATCTTCGGCCGCTGGGTCGAGGGAGGGGTGGCAAGGGAGCCGCTCTTCGACCCCAAGGGCGAGCGGATACGCGCCTAGGCGGGCGCCTGATCCAGGCCCAGCGGCGCCGGCAGGAGGCCGGCGAGGATGTGCTCGGTGCCCTCGCTGTGCTCGCGCATCTGCCGCACCGCCTTGGCGCCGTCGCCCTTGCGCAGAACTTTGATCAAGCGGCCGTGCTGTTCGTTGGAGCGGGCGAGCACCTCCGGCGGGTGGGCGATCAACGCGATCAGGTCGCTCATCTGCGACTGCACGTCGGTCATCGCGCTCAGCAGCCGCGGCGAGCCGGCCGCCTCGGCGATGCCGATGTGGAAGCGGATGTCGGTGCGGCGGTACTCCTCGAAGTTCTCCAGCTCCCAGGCCATCTTCGCGACCAGCTCCTCGAGCCGGTCGAACTGCGCCTCGCTGCCCCGCTCCGCCGCCAGCAGCACCGCCCCCGACTCGATCGCGACGCGGTAGTCGAGGATCGCCCAGGCGCCCTGGTCGAGGGTCTCGCCGGCGTGCTCGGTCAGCGGCGGCTGCTCGGCAACGAAGGTGCCGCCGCTCCGGCCCCGCAGCGAGACCAGGTGCCCGCTCTGCACCAGCGCGGTCAGCGCCTGGCGCAGGGTCGAGCGGGAGATCCGCAGCTGCCGCGCCAGCTCCCGCTCCGGCGGCAGCTTTGCGCCAGGGACCAGCAACCCGGCCCGGATCGCGCTCCCCAAGCGCTCCACCGTCTCCTCGAACGTACTCGCCGGAGTGACCGGCATGAACACAGCCTCAAGCGCTGCGTCACGCTCCATACGACTACCGTACCGCCGCTTAGGAATCCGTGTTCATATCGCCGCCCGGGATCGGGCTTCCGGGCAGGAGCGGCCGCGTGCGCACATGCCGTCTCGCCTTGGTGAGGTCGTAGCCCCGCTCTGCCTCGGCGACCAGTTCCTCTTCTAGCTCCGGGGTGAACTCCACCCCGTCCCTGAGAAAGATCCTCTCTCGCTTCTCTTCCTTTGAATCCTTCACATCTTGCATCTTCTCACCTCCCGATAAGCGTCCCGATAGCGCGGGCGTTGCTCCATGGCGTGGATCACAAGCAGGTTGCCGTGATCGGTTTCCACCGCGATGACCTCGAGCGCCGTGCCTCTTCGATCTTCGCCAAGGAAGACCAACCGATCTGCCTTGGACGACGAATTCGGTGACGGTGGAGCCTCTCTGAAGATGAGGAGGCAGCTCTCGAGGCTGTGCCGGATACGTTCCTTCGAGATCCGGTGCTTGGTCGCTGAGCGCGCCCACTTGAGTCGTTGGAATTGAGCTGAAACATTTTGTCTGAATACCTTAGCGCGTTCGTCGGCTGCCGCAACATGGTCGCGGGGCACTCGTTTCCGTCGCGGGGCTGGCACACGGGGACAAGTCCCTGGCACTGTCGATTTCTCCCCCCTTCGTTCGTCATCTGGGTATAGGGAGTCGGAAAGAGCCGGTTCCGCGAAGGCAAAGGAGCGCAGCATGGGAAGGATCGTCGTCACCGAGTTCATCTCCCTCGACGGGGTGATCGAGGCGCCTGGCGGGGGCGAGGACTACAGCCGCGGCGGCTGGGCCTTCGACTTCGACCGCGGCGAGGAGGGGAACCAGTTCAAGCTCGACGAGCTGGTCGAGGCCGATGCCCAGCTGCTCGGCCGGGTCACCTACGAAGGCTTCGCCGCCGCCTGGCCCGAGCGCGAAGACGAGGCCGGCTTCGCCGAGAAGATGAACGGGATGCCCAAGTACGTCGTCTCCTCCACCCTGGTTGAGCCGGAGTGGCAGAACACCACCGTGCTCGAGGGCGATCCGGCGGCGGCAGTCGCCGAGCTGCGGGACGAGGTCGACGGCGTCATCCTCGTCGCCGGCAGCGCCACCCTCGTCCAGACCCTGGTCGAGAACGACCTCGTCGACGAACTGCGGCTGATGGTCTTCCCGGTCCTGCTCGGCGAAGGCAAACGCCTCTTCCCCGAGGGCCAGGCAAAAAAGCCGCTGACCCTGACCGAGGCGAAGACCGTCGGCGACGGCGTCTCGATCCTCCGCTTCGAACCCAGGCAAACCGATTAGGACGCCCGGCCAGCTCGCTCTGCCCCGGGGTAGGGTGAGCCATGGCCAGCTACCGCGTCCGCTTCAAGGGCATGCTCAACAAGAGCGAGCGGGCGCGACTCGCAGACGCCGGCATCGCCGTCGAAGGCAGCGAGCCCTCCTCAGCTGGCGGCATCCGTGGCGGCGATCGCCCGATCTACACCGTCAGCCTCGAGGCGGACTCGGCCGACGAAGCGCTCACCAAGGTCCGCGAGGCGCTCGACCCGGACACCGGCAACTTCTCGAACTGGGAGGCCGAGCAGGCTTCCTGACCGCGACTCCGCTACGAGCCCTCGCGCGCTTCGCGCAGGCGCTGAAGATCGAGCAGGTCTTCCGGCCTACCGGCCAACTCCTTCAAACGAATCAGGTCATCGAAGGCGACCACCTTGATCGGGAGGTCGTCGATCCGGGCTTCGAGGGCGTTAGGCGCAAGCTTCGACCACAGCGGCGAATCGCCGATCGAGCTCAGGCAAGGGGCCGCTGACGTCCCGCCTCGGCTACCCGCGACAAGAACTTTGAGAGCCTCGAATACCTGCTTCATCCGCTGCTCGGGCGTCAACTCGCGGAAGTCGCGCTGGAGTGCCACCCGCTCGGCCTTGCCGTCGGGGTCCAGTTTCCGATTGGCTTGCCCTCCTTCACGCCCAGATCGTATCCCCACGGAGACAGGAAAAGCGAAGTGTCTGAGCGGCCGGGGCGCTCACGCCGATCCATCCATCGCGCAGCCCCCCGGCCGCATCCCCCGCTAGTTGCCCTTGCTGACGGCCGAGCGCGGAATCGTCGTGTCGCAGCACGAAGCGATCATGCGGCCCCTCCTTTCCTAGGCTGCGGCCACCGCTAGAAGTGGCTCCAGTAATCAGCCTAGGGCTATTAGAACAGCCGTTGTCCGCAATTTGTGCCCAACTACATGGGTTACTCGATTAGTCTGGAACCGCTGTGGCGAAATCGACTGATCGGGAGGGCTTAGGTGTCGGGTTCTAAGGAGTCCAAGGAGGGGCTGAAGACGGAGAAGGCGCCGGCCTCGGAGGCGCTGCGACACCCGCTTCGCATCCGCATCCTGGAAGTGGTCAACGAACGTGACATAAGCCCAACCCAGTTCATGCAGCAGCAGCTTGCGCCTGATGTCGGTGTTTCAGCCAAGGCTCTCTCTGCGATCTCCTACCACTTCCGCGAGCTGGCCAAATGCGGCTGCCTCGAAGTCGTTGAAAACGTCCCACGTCGGGGGGCGACCGAACACATCTATCGCGGCAGAGCGCGCGCGTACTTCACCGACGAGGAGTGGGCGGCGCTGACGCCGAGAGAGCGCTGCCTTATCTCTCGAACCATGTACCAGGGCCTTGCTGCCCGTGCAGAGAGCGCGATGATCGCCCATACCTTCGACTCTCGTACCGACCGGCATCTCTCATGGATCGCGATGGAGGTCGACGAGCAGGGCTGGACCGAACTGATGTCCACCCTTGTCCGCACGCTAGGAGACGTGACGCAGATCCAGGAGGACGCAACGGATCGCCTTGCAGCATCAGGCGACAACGTGGTGCCGGTGACGGTCGGCATGCTGGGCTTCGAATCGCCGCCTCCTCCACCGCTGCCTTAGAGGACGCTTGCCTCAGGGCTGTTCGAACGTGTGCTGGTACTGCGTGGCGGGGCCGCTGCCGTAGATCGGGTTGAAAGGAGCCTGCTGGGTGCAGGCAGGGGCGGGGATCGAGGCGGTGCTGGCCTGAGCCGTAAATGCGTACTGCTGGATCCGTTCGAAGAGGAGTTTCGCGTTTTCGTCCTGCGATTTCGTTTCCGTGGCCACGGCGCGTTCTTTGAAACCGGGTTTTTCCCAGGAGCTCGGGTTGAGGGTGGCGACGATCCCCGTTGCACACTGACCGGCGTTGAAGCTGGGAAGGCCCGCAAGCAGTCCTTCCGCCCACTTCGGCGGACTGTAGGCACTGTTGCGGTTGATCGCCAACCGCTGCGGGTAAGTCGCAACGGTTTCCGGAGTCATCGGTCCGATCGCGCGCAGGAAGTGAACAGCTTCCGCTTCTCCTTCCGGCGCGGAGATGCCGTTGAAAGCCGCGGCGATGTTCGCGAAGAACGAGGACAGATCGACCCGGTAGAGCTTGAGGCCAACAAGGATCGGGTTGAGGTTGCGGAGGAACGGATCGACCGCGCGCAGCAGCGGCGGGAACTCATCGCGGAAGAGCTTGCGGGTGGCGGCAAAGCCGGCCGGGGCGCGTTTGATCACCGGGCCGAGGCCTTCGAAGAAGGCTTTCGCTTCCGGCGCCAGCTTCGAGATCGCGATCAGGGTCGGAGACAGTTCTTCCGCCGCCGGAACCAGCTGCTTCATCAGCGGATCGGCGTTGAGCGAGAAGTCTTTGAGGCGGTGGAAAGTCAGTCGCGACTCGTCCAGGAAGGTCGGGAAGGCCCGGAAGAGGGCTTCGATGTCGCGGTTGCGCCGGGCGGTGGTCTGGAAGACGGCGTTCGAGCTCTGGACCAGGTCGGCCAGCTCGCCTTCGCGGCCGCGCAGGGCGCGGAAGGTGGTGGCGCCGTTGCTGAACAGCTGCCCGACCGCCAGGCGCTGGCTGTCGAGGACGCGGAAGAGCTTGTCGAATTCGGAGAAGGTCGGTTCGAGGCCGCCGAGGCCGTAGGAGAGGTTCTGCCCCTGGCCCTCGATCGCCACCGCCGCTTCCTGCATCCATTCCTGGAACGCGGCGCGGGTGCGGGCGTTGAAGGTGCGGAAGATCTCGTCGAGCTGGACCGATTCGGCGATGTTCGCCTCGGGCAGAGTGCCGCCATCGGCGAGCTCCGGCGCCTGGCGCGAGCCCGGCGTCAGTTCGATGTAGGTCTCGCCGAGCAGGGTTTTGGTGCGAAGGATCGCCCGGGTCGATTCCGGGATCGGCGCGTACTGGGCGTCGATCGCGACCGTCGCCAGCGCCTGCTTGCCGTTCGGCGCCAGTTCGATCTTCTGGACTTTGCCGACGTTGACGCCGGAGATCCGCACGTCCGACTGTTCGGCCAGCTGGGTCGCCTCGTTGAAGGGGACTTTGACCTCGTAGGTCTTGGCCCGGAACGGGGTCGGGCCGCCGAAGGTGACCCAGAGGAAGAGCAGGATCCCGAAGCAGGACAGCGCGAAGCCGGTGATGACCAGGAGTTGCGTGGTGCTGGGGGCGCGCTTGCTCATTTCTTCTCCCCGTGTTGAGCGTGTATTCGCAATGGCCGGAGTTCCTTCCGTCGGGAAAGAAACTGGGATTTCGACGTCACGGGGCAAGCCGATCACTTCAAGCAGCGTCTGCAGATATGGCTTCCCCTGCAGCGTGCGTTCCTTGACGAAGCCATAACCGAGACTCGCCCCGGTGCAGGAAATCGAGGACCAGGTCTCGCAGGATCGGCCCGCCGGCGTCCTGCAGGTTGAAGGCCGCGTTGAAGTTGTGGTTGAGCCAGGGCAGGTAGAAGAGGTAGCTCTGGCGCGAGTCGTTTGGCTTGTAGGTGAGCTCGTTGAGGAACGAGTTGAAGCCGCCGAGCGCGTTGCCGAAGCTCTTCACGGTCTTCTTGAACGGCGTCGCCGCTTCCGCCCCGTGGGTGAGGACCGGGCGGATTTCGCGGGTGAAGGGCCGGATCTGGTCGCGGATCGGCGCCGTCGTCTGGTTGAAGAGGCGCTCGGTCGCTTCGAATGCCGGGCCCAGCGCCTGCGCCTGCGGGATCAGCTTGATCAGCGACGGGTAGGCCGCCTGCGAGAAGCGGTTGGAGCTGGCGAGGCCGGCCTTGCGCCGCGCGCAGCGCCGAGGGGAATTCGACGAACGCCTTCTGCACCGAGGCCTGCTGGTTGGCGAAGTTGCCGAGGGCGGCCTTGGAGGAGGTGACCCAGCGCTTGACGGCGGCGTCGTGGCGGGCGAGTTCGCCGGTCAGCAGGCCGAAGTTGTGGATCACGCCGCGCGAGCTCGACCCGCCGGGCGGCGACCGCGGTGTTGAGCTTGGCGACGTAGTGGACGAAGGGCTCGAAGCGACGGAAGGCGTTGGAGACCTGCTTGCCGCGGCCGCCGATCCCCTGGGCGCCGCCGGCGACCAGCAGCTGGATGTACTGGCGGGTGTCGGCGTCGAGGGTGGCGAGGAAGGCGTCGAGGTTGGTGTTCGGTTCGGTCTGCGCCAGGGTGAAGTGGGCGCCGTCTTCGACCTCGCCCTTGCCGGTGCCGGGTTCGATCTCGACGATCATGTCGTTGAGGTCGGTTTTCGGCCGCAGCAGGAAGCTGGCGTCGGGGTGGATCAGATCCATGTACTTCGGCTCGATGTCCATCCCGACCACCGCGTGGCCGTTTTCGAGGTCGACCGAGGCGACCTTGCCGATCTGGATGCCGGCGATGTCGACCGCCTGGCCCTGGCCGGCGGTGACCGCCTGCGCGGTCGAGAACTCGGCGGTGATGTGTTCGAATTCTTCGCCGACCAACGGCAGCCAGGCGGGCAGCGAGGCTTTCTGCTGGACGAAGATCCCGAGCATCATCACGATGCCGGCGAGCGCCAGGACGAAGATCGCGATCGTGTCCTTGCGGCGGCCGCGGACCTG
This sequence comes from uncultured Actinomycetes bacterium, assembly GCA_963850735.1. Lineage (GTDB taxonomy): Bacteria > Actinomycetota > Thermoleophilia > Solirubrobacterales > 70-9 > VAYN01. Next base: position 183,044 of record CAWKMK010000004.1, on the reverse strand, counting down.
GCGGGAGAGCCAGGCGCGGAAGTGGGCCGAGCGGCTGACGTTCGGTTCGCGCTCGCTCATGGGTTCACCCCCGCAACCGACGGGGACGGCGCCCCGACCTGGCCCTGGGGGCCGTTGACGTCGGGGACGGGATTCGTGTAACAGAGGACTTCGGGCTTGAGGGGCGGCGCCTTGGCGATTCGCGGCTGGGTCCCGAGCGGATCTTCGATCGTGTGGGAGTAGTTGATCTGGTCGCTGAGGGTAGCTCGGGTTGCCCTGAGGGTTGGGTTCGCCGACCAAGACCGGACCGCCGCCGATCTGGGCGCGAGCGTAGGGACCGTTGCCATCGAAGTTCTGCGCCATCCCGGCGAAGTTGACGAGGTTGTAGAGGAACTCGCGGTAGTTGGGCTGGCCGGTGCTGAAGCGGTCGTTGATCACCTGGTTGGCGGTCGGCACCATCACCTTCGAGGTGCAGAGGCTGAGCCGGTTCAGGTTCGGCAGGGTCGTCTGCTTGCCGGCCTGGGCGGCGCCGGCGAGGCCCGGAGTCGATTCGCGCAGCAGGCGCGCCACGCCGCCGCCCTCCTTGCCGGAGAGCAGCGGCCGCACCTGGGCCAGCCACGGTTTCGAGGCGTCGATCAAGCCTGGCAGCTCGGCCACCGCCGGCCGCAACTCGATCGCGTAGGTGCGCAGCGGCGGCAGCGAGCGGTTGAGGCTGACCAGCGAGGCGTGGGTGATCTTCAGGGTCGGGGCCAGCAGGCGGATCGTGTCTGAGAGGTTGGTCGCCTGGTTGGCGAGGGCGCCGGTGAAGACGTCGAAGTTGACGATCAGCCCCTGCAGGTCCTCGCGGCGGCTGGCGAAGGCGCCGAAGGCGCGGCCGGCGCTGGAGACCAGACGCGAGAGGTCCTGCGGCTGGGTGCCGAGGAAGGCGTTGGTCACCTGGGCGCTGTAGCGGCCGGCGTCGCCGCCGTACTGGAAGACGCCGTTGAGCGCTTCGGCGCCGGCTCTTGCCTTTCACCTCGGGCAGCTGGGTCGCGTCTTCGGAGGCGGTCGGTTCGTGGGTGAGCGCGGTCCCGTAGCTCTCCAGCAGGCGGCTGAGGTCGGCCCGCACCGGCGACTGCAGGGCCGACAGCACTTCGTCGATCTGGACCGCGGTCGAGGTGCGGCTGACCGGGATCGTCTCGCCGCTGTCCATCTCCGGCGCGCTGGGGCTGCCGGGGTCGAGGTCGACGAAGAAGTTGCCCTCGAGGAAGATCCGCGGCCGGATCGCGGCGAAGGCGTCGTCGTGGATCGGCCGGCCGGAGTCGTCGACGGTGAAGGCGACCTCGGTGTTGTCGCCGTCGCGTTCGGTGGCGATCACTTTGCCGACGTCGACGCCGGCGATCCGGATCGGCGAGTTGAGCGCGATGTTCGCCGAGTTGGAGAAGGTCGCGTTCAGTTCGTAGCCGTAGCCGGTGAACGGCACGTGTTTGGTGAAGGCCAGGTAGGGGCCGAGCGTGAAGATGAGGATGAAGATGATCGCGATCGTGACGTTGCTCGGCCGCCACTTGATGCGGCCGGTCCCGGCCTCCGCCGCGCGCCTGTCTCGCTCCGGCAGCCGGCTCATTTCTGGACCTGCCCGCGGGTCGTGGTTCCCCAGAGCTCGGGGGCGTGGCCGATGACCGTTTTGCCGGTGGCGAATTGCTCGTTACCGGCTTCGCACACCTTGCCCTGGCCCGGGCGCAGCCGTCTGGGGATTGGGGTTGAAGTGGAGATGGTTTTCGCCGATCGGCGCGGATCATTGGCCGGAGCGCAGGCGAAGCTGCTCAAGCTGTTCGGCCCTTCCGGCGGGCCGTAGGAGATCAATTCGAGCCAGTGCCCGAGGTTGTTGCCTTCGCTGGTGGCGCTGGCGACGTTCTGGAAGGCCAGCGACCAGTAGTTGCAGACGGTCTGGCTCGGGGTGATGTAGCTGAGCGAGGGCTTCAGCTGCCGGTTGGTGTCGATCAGCAGGTCGAGCCCGTTGAAGACCCCCGGCGCTTCCTGGAAGTCGACCAGCGCTTCGGCGGTCGGCTGCAGCTGGTTGTTGAGCACCGGCGAGGCGTTGAGGACCGGGATCCCGGCGTGCAGCGATTCGGCGATTACCGGCGAGGTTTCGGCCAACGCTTTCACGCCCGGTCGCAGGGCAGTGAAGAAGCGGGCGGAGTCGCGCAGGAAGGGGCGCACCGCCGGCAGGTCGGCGTTGACCTCGTCCAGGGTCGGCGGGCTTTTTTCGATCGTTTCCTGGATGTAGGGGCGGGAGACGCGGGCGAAGGCGAGGAAGGTGCGAGTCGAGGGCGACGAAGAGGTTGGCCTGCGTCTCCGCAACCGGGGCAAGGGTGGCGTTGAGCGCCTCCAGCGCTTCCCAGAAGCCGCCGAAGTCGGTGCTGGGTTCGACCAGCTTGCGCAGGGCCGGCTGGCCGCTTTCGACCGCGCGGCGGATCGCGCCGAGGGCTTCGTTGATCTGCGGCCCGCGGCCGGCGAGGGCGTTGCCGAAGCCGGCGAGGTTCTGCTGGATCGCCTTGCGGGTCGGTTCGTCGAACATGTCGAAGAACTGGTCGATGTCGACCGGTTCGGGCGTGGGCGGCGGAGACCGGAATCATTTCGCCGGCCTTGAAGCCCTGCGTAGGAGTCGCCCGGGGTGATCTGCAGGAACTTGAGGCCGAGGGCCGATTTCGGCCGCACCGTGATCGTCGAGTTGACCGGCAGCGGTTCGACGTTCTTGTCGAGCTTCAGGGTCAGTTCGGCGGCGACCTTGCCGTCGCTCGAGCTGGACCGGGACCACTTCGCGGACGGTGCCGACGCGGACGCCGCCGATCCGCACCTCGTTGCCTTTGACCAGCGCATCGGCGTTGGGAACGCGGGCCTTGAGGTTGTAGGTGGAGACGAAGGGCAGGCCGTTGTTGGCGTTGTAGGCGAGGAAGACGGCGACGATGACGACGAGCACCGTCACCGCCCCGACCAGGACCGGGCTGCTGGCGACGCCGCTGATTCCGCTGCGGTTCCTCATGGGCCCAGGAGGTAGTCGAGGAGGGGTTCGGTCCCTTCCGTTTTCGAGGACTGGGCGACGCCGGCCTCGCCGGCGGGCGCGGAGGCCGACCCGGTGCTGTCGCCCTGGCCGACGCCGATCGAGGGGCCGGAGTCGCAGAGGTGCCGCCGGTCCGCTCTGCAAGTCCGCTCCTGGAGCAGGCGGAGCAGCGCCTGCGGAGCGGTGCTTGCCGACGCATTGGCGTTCGGGCCATTGAAATTGCGCGACGCAACCTGATAGCCCGATCGGCTTCGATGATGTATTCGAGGCAGGTAGAGAGCGACACCCGCGATACGACCGAAGTGCCCGTATTTGTCGAAACCGTTGAGAGACCGCGGTCGAGTTGTAGATCAGTCCGCGTCAGCCCGTCCCAACCGCCGGTCTGTCTTCAGGTTGACGAACAGCTTCGCCAGGTTTTCGGTCGGCTTCACCCCGGACTTCGCCAGTTCGCCCGCCTTGCGGACCACCGGATCGGCTTCGGCGAAGATCGGCCCGGAGGCTTCGCCGGCGTCGCCGAGGCTCTTCAGCGAGACGGTCAGCGCTTCGGAGAACGGGGTCAGGGTCTTGGTCGCGTCGGTCAGCGACGGGCGCCGCGGTGCCGAAGTCTTCGAACAGCGGCGTGCCGGCGTCGGAGAAGGTCTTCGAGGTCCACCATCGTTTCCCGGAACTCGCCGCAGGAAGACGGGGAATTTGCGCAGCGCCTCTTCCAGTTCCGGGCCCTTTTCGGCGCTCGCTTCGGCCGCCGCGCCGGAGTTGGTGATGAAGCCGGCGAAGTGCCGGCGCTCGCGCGCGAGCGGGCCGAGGATCGCGTCGGAGTCGGCCGCCAGCTGCGCCAGCTGCTTGCGCTGGGCGGAGAGGATCCCGAACACGCGGTCGACGTCGCGCAGCACCGGGTTGGCGCGTTTGACGAGCTCCTCGATGTCTTCGCCGCGCCCGGCGAGGCCGGCGCCGAGTTCGTTGAAGATCAGCCGGAAGCGCTGCGCGTAGGGCAGCGAGTAGATGTCGTTGATCAGGTCCGGGTCGACGCTGGTGCCGTTGTTGCCGAGCGGCAGCAGGTACTGGCCGGCGCCGGGCTCGCCGTCGGGGATCTTCTTCAGCGCCGGCGGCGGCTCGGTGCCCGGCGCCCGCGGCAGGGTGGTGCGGCAGTCGACGAACTTCTCGCCGATCAGCGACTGCGGCCGGATCTGGCAGGTGGCGTCCTGCGCGGAAGTCCTGGAAGCCGGGGTCGGTGATGTTCATGACGATGATCGCCTTGCCCGGCTTTTCGACCGGCTTGCCGTTTTCGTAGGCGACCGTTCTCGCCGGGCATCGAGACGTCGACCGATTCGATCTCGCCGACGGTGGCGCCGGCGACGCGCACTTCCTCGCCGTTGACCATGAAGCCGCCGTTGTCGAAGATCGCCCGCACCCTGTAGCCGTCGCTCGAGTCGTCGCCGCCGGAGGCGACCAGGACGATCGCGACGATCGCCACCACCAGCTGCCGCCGGCGAGTAGCAGCTCGTCTGCTCATGGGCCGGGGGGCACGTCGGAGGGGTCGCATTCGGACGGCGGTCGACGCCGCTGCCGCCGCCGATCGACGACGGGCTGGAGCCGTCGGCGGCCGGCTGGGTGGCGCCGCCGGGGCAGCGGGTGTGGACTTCGGTCGTGCCGAACTGTTCGTACTGCTGGGCTTTGCCGATCGGTTCCAGTTCGGAGCTGGAGGCGTTGTAGTTGAAGAGGTTCTGAGCTGCGGTGGCGGCGCGCACGTAGTGGCCGTTGCCGTCGTAGTAGCCGGCGACCTGGCCGAGCTTGGCGAACCCGTTGAAGAGGTCGGGCGTGTAGGCGCGGATGAAGTTGAGGTTCGGCTGGAAGTCGGAGATCGCCTGTTCGGAGTGCGGGAAGGCGTTGGAGGCGAGCTCCTGGACCTTCGGCAGCGTCGCCAGCAGGTCGGCCGCGTCGTTGCCCTTGCCCGGCCGGCGGACGACCAGTCTCAGGTTGCGCGTGAACGGCACCAGTTTCTGGAACACCGGCCGCAGTTCGCGCAGGAACGGCGCCAGGTCCTTGGTCGCCGGCTTCGCCGTGTCGATCAGCGGTTCGATGTCGTCGAGCGCGGCGCGCAGGTTGACGAAGGTCGTGTTCGACTGCCGCATCACCGGCGGCAGCCGCCGCAGGGTCGCGTCGAAGGCGGCGTTCTGGCTCGGCGATCGCGTCGAAGGCGGTGTTGGCGTTGGAGATCGCGCTGGAGAGCTGTTCGCCGCGGCCGGCGACGGCGGTGGTCAGCTCCGCCGGAGCTGACGATGAAGCGGGAGAGCAGCCGCTGGTCGGCGTTCAGTTCGCGGACGAAGGCGGTGGTCCGGTTCAGCGCCGTGCCGAAGTACTTGTAGGCGTCGTTGGCGTTTTCGCCCTGGCCGGAGTAGATCGCGGCGTTGCCGCGGATGAAGTCGCTGAGGCCCTTGCGCACCCGCGGCGGGAAGGTGTTGAAGAACTGGTCGATGTCGATCGGCGTCGTGGTCGAGACAAGGCCCAGTTCGGCCCCGTCGTCCAGCGCCGGGTTGCTGTTCGGGCCGGGGCTGATCGAGACGTAGTGGTTGGCGACGCCGGAGAGCGAGGTGGCGCGGATCGTCGCCGTCGTGCCCTCGTGCAGCTCCTGTTCGACGCTGACGTGGACCTCGGCGAGGTTGTCGTCGGTGAGGCTCGATGCTTTCCACCGTGCCGGCCGGCGAGCCGCCGATCAGCACCTGGTTGTCGGGCACCAGCTGGCCGGCGTTCTGGAAGACGAGCGTGTACTTGTGGCCGCCGCTGCCGCCGAGGAAGATCGACCGCGAGGACGATCACCGCGACCGCGAGCGCCGCGATCGTCGCAATGCGGGCTGGGGTGGTCCCCCGGCTTGCCGCCGAGCCTACTCTCCTCGCCTGATGGTTTGGCAGCCACGAATCGTCGCTTGCTTTCAGGTTCCCCGGCCCCTCCGACCCGGTAGAACAGCCGCAAGATCGTATCCGAGGGGTCCCCTGCCAAGTCCCCTGCACGCAGGGACTTAACTGGAAGTCAACGCGCTCGGGCCAAATGCGCCGCTCAACGCTCAGTTTCGGGATAACGCGCTCGCAGCGGCTTGCGGCAGCCACCAGACGCGGTCGCCGAGCAGCAGCATCAGGGCCGGCAGGAGGACGATGCGGACCACGGTGGCGTCGAGGATCACGGCGACGGTGAGGCCGATGCCGAGCTGGCTGACGGTGGCGATCGAGGCGCCGGCGAAGGCGATGAAGACGGCCATCATGATCGCCGCGGCGCCGGTGATCACCCCGGCGGTGCGGCTCGAGGCCGAACTCGACCGCGGCGGCGTTGTCGCCGTGGGCGTCGTAGTGCTCGCGCATGCGGCTGAGGAGGAAGACCGCGTAGTCGATCGAGAGGCCGAAGACGAGGCCGAAGATCATCGTCGCCCCGACCGCGTCGACGTAGTTGTGCCCGCCCAGAGGCCAGCCGTCGGGCACGTGGAAGAGCAGGGTGAGGACGCCGAAGGCGACCGCGACGGTGGCCAGGTTGAGCGCCACCGCGATCGCCGCCAGCAGCAGCGCCCGCAGGACGACCACCAGGACCAGGAAGGTGGCGATGGTGATCGCCAGCACGACCCAGGGGATGCGCTCGCGGGTGACCTGGCTGTAGTCGTTCAGCTGGGCGGCGCCGCCGGCGACGCCGGTGGTCAGCCCGGAGTCGTCGGCGAGTTCGGCGGTCTTGGCGTTGAGCCGCTTGTTGAGGCGCGATCGAGCCGGGGGAGTTGAAGCTGTAGTCGGAGATGACCAGCATCGTCGCCGCCTGACCACCGCGTTCGAGGTCGATCGTTTCGCCGATCGCCTGGCGGGTGGTCGGCGGCGTGCCGTCGAGCGCGGAGAGGACGAAGTAGCCCGAGTTGAACAGCCCTGGGGTGGCTTCGGCCACGCGCGCGGCCTGGTCGTTGATCCGCTTGCGGCCGTCCAGCACCTGCACGCTGGCTTCTTCCAGCCCGCTTTCCAGCGGCTGGCTTTCGTCGACCCCGGTGGAGAGGCCGGCCTGCAGCGCTTCGGCCCCATCGCCGAGTTCGTCGAGGCCGCCGACCAGGGCCAGGGCGCCGGTTCCGAGCTGGGCGATACCGTCGCCGAGGCGCTTCGCTTCGCGCGCCAGGCGGGCGGAACCGGAGGCGAGGCGGTTGCTGCCGCCGTGCAGTTCCCGCAGGCCTTCTTCGAGTTTTTCGGTGCCCTTGAGGGTCGCCTTCATCGCGTTCTTGGTGGTGACGATCCAGAGCGAGGTTTCCTTCGCCTGCTTGTGGTCGTCGAGCAGGCGTTCGTTCAGCGCCAGCAGTTCGGCCGGCAGGCCGGCGTAGGGCTCGGCTTCCGGGGTCTCGGGGACCGGGTCGTAGGGCGCGCCGGTAACCGGGTCTTTGCCGCTGACCGCCGCGGTCGCCTTGCGCACCGCGTCCAGCGCCGCCGCGTAGTTGGGGTCGGTCTTGCCGACCGTCATCCCTTCCAGCTGCGCCAAACCGGCCTTCAGCTCTTCTTCGGCGGTCCGCGCCGGCGCGATCAGTTCCGGCAGCTTTTCGTTGGCGTCCGCGTTCAGCGACTTCTGCAGGGCGCGCGAAAGCCGCAGAGCGTTGGCGCGGAGGTTGGGGATGATCGTGTCCCGGATCCCGATCTTGATCCTGAAGGCGCCGAGCGAGGCAATGTCGAGTCCGTTCTCGAGCTGGCGCGACCCCTTGGCGAACCGTTCCAGCGCGTCGATCGCTTCCCGGCTGCCGCTCGTCGCCCGGCCGAGGCCGTTGGCGATCAGCTGCGCGCCCTCGGCCGCGCGGCCCGAGCCGAGGGCCAGCAACCCGGCGCCGTCGCTTGCTTCGGAGATCCCTTCCCGCAGCTGCCCGACGCCGCCGGCGGCGACGTTGAGTTCGCGGCCGAGCCGGGCCAGCTGCCTGATCTGCGGGACGTCCCCTTCCGAGGAGAGGACCGAGTTGCCCAGCTGCTGCAGCGGCCGGATCCGTTTCACCGCCGGTGCCGGCCCGATCACCGCCTGCACACCGGGAGTCAGCGCAAGCTGGCGCTGGAAGTTTTCCAGCGCGCCGAAGCTCTTCGCGTCGGTGATCGGGCCGTCCTTGGAGACGGCGACGATCTGGAAGGGGGCGTCGAAGCCCTGGCCGATTTCGCTGTCTACGAGTTCCGCATCCAGGCGCGCGGGCGCGTCTTCGGGCAGCTGTTCGGGGCTCGGCGGGCCGGTCTTCAGCCCGATCGCCGGCGCTGCCAGCACCAGCAGCACTCCCCCGATGATCGCCGTGGCGAGGGCGGGCCGCCTGAGCGCCGCCCCGACCATCGTCATCAGCCGCGAGCGGCCGCCGGCCGGGGCGCTGCGGCCGAGCCGCCAGCGATCGACGTTGGGACCGAGCAGGGCGAGGGTTGCCGGTCCGGCGACGATCGCCACCACCACGCTGAGCGCCACCACCATGCAGACCGTCCCGGCCAGCGAGGCGAGCAACGAGCCCGGGAGGATGAACATCGAGACGACCATCGAGAGCAGCAGCGTGCTGCCGGCGAAGCAGACCGTGCGCCCGGCGTGCTTGCGGGTCAGCCGCGCCGCCGCCGCCGGCTCGGCCCCCCCGGCCATCTCCTCGCGGAAGCGGGAGACGAGCAGCAGCGAGTAGTCGACCCCCAGCGCCAGCCCCATCATCGTGCAGACGTTCAGCGCGAAGGCGTCGATCTCGAACCAGCCGGTGAAGAAGTAGAGGATCCCGCGCGAAGCGAGGACGGTGATCGCGCCGAAGGCGAGCGGGATCGCCGCCGCGATCGGCGAGCGGAAGACGAGCAGCAGGATGATCAGCAGGAACGGCAGGGCGATCAGCTCGCCGCGGTGGGTCGCGGCGATGTTTTCCTCCTGGATCGCCCGGGAGAGGCTGGCGTAGCCGGTCTGGGTCGCCTCCACCGGGGCGTGGATCTTGTCCTCGAGGAGCTGGTTGAGGTGCGGCACGGTCTGGTTGACCGCGGTCTTGGTGTCGACGTGGAAGTCGGCGATGATCAGCGCCTTGCTCGGCTTCGGCCGCAGCCGCTGGACCGAGCCGGTGTCCCAGGGCGAGAGCGTCGTCACCCGCGGGTCCTCCCGCAGCGCCGCCGACCAGGTCTGGCCCCTGCCGGTCGATCGCCTTGGCGGGCCCGCGCAGCAGGATCGCGAACGGGGCCGAATCGCCGAAGTGTTCGCGCAGGATGTCGTTGCTGCGCAGGGATTCGGTGCCGGGAACGTCGAGGGTGACCGGATCGACCCGCTTGTCGGTACCGGTCCCGATCACCGCCAGGACGGCGAGCACGAGCGCTGCGACCGCGAGCACGGTGCGCGGATAGCGCAGCAAAAATGGCTGCTCGCGGCCAGCTCGCGGCCGCGAGGATCCTCTCCGTGCCCTGCCGATCCTCCTTCCCACGACTGGTAGTTTGGCGGTAGAGGGCTACGGGAGGGAGGATCTGATGCGGAAGACTCTGTTAAGAGCGAATGTGCTTGGACTGGTGCTGGTGCTGGTGATCGCCGGCACGGCGGTGGCGATCAAGCTGCGGGCGGCGAACCTGGTGATCACCACCGACGGCGGCTTCACGCCGACGACGCTGCCGAAGAAGGGCTATGCGCCGATCAAGCTGCACGGCTACGGCAAGATCGAGACCGAAGACGGCTCGCCGCCGCCGGTCCTGGACACGCTGACGATCTGGTTCGACAAACACGGCGAAGTCGAGACCGAAGGCCTGCCGAGGTGCACGCCCGGAAAACTGGCGGCGACGACCACGGCGCAGGCGCGCAAGCTCTGCCCCGGCGCGATCGTCGGCAAGGGGTTCGGCAAAGCCGTCGTCATCTTCCCCGAACAGCCGCCGATCCCGGCGGGCTCGCCGATCACCCTCTTCAACGCGGCGCCCAAACACGGCAACCCCGTCGTCCTCGCCCACGCCCACCTGACCGTGCCGGGGCCGACCACCTTCGTCGTCCCGATCGAGATCCAGCGGGTGAACCAGGGCCGCTACGGGTTCAAAACCGTGGCCAAGATCCCGAAAATCGCCGGCGGTGCCGGAATCCCCCTCTACGGCCGTCTCTCGGTCGGCCGCGAATGGAAGTTCAAGGGGAAGACGCTGAGCTTCGCCAACGCCGGCTGCCCCGACGGGCGCCTGCAGGCCAAAATCCAGACCCACTTCAAAGACGGCACCTTTCTCCAGGGTTCGGTGTTCAAAGCCTGTACGGGGCGCTGATTGAAGAGGCGATTCGGCATAGGCGCAGTACTCGCCGCCGGGCTGGTGCTGGCGCTCGGCGCGACGGCGTCGGGGATCGAGGCCTGCATCGGCCCCCTCTGCGTCAGCTCGACGGTCGACATGCAGCCGCGTGAGCTGCCGGCCAAGGGCAACGCGCCGATCACCCTCAGCAGCACCACCCGGATCCGGGTCAAGGACAGCTCGACCCCGCCGACGCTCGACGCGATCGACTTCCTGATCGACAAGCACGGCACCGTCAACAGCAAGGCCTTCCCGGTCTGCCCGCGGTCGAAGCTGGAAGGGGCGACGCCCTCGCAGGCACGCAAGCGCTGCGCTGCGTCGCTGGTCGGCAGGGGGACCGGCAAGGCGCTGGTGACGATGCCCGGTCGAGCGCCGTTCCAGATCACCTCCCCCGTCTCCTTCTTCAACGCCGCCCCGACCGGCGGCAGGCCGACCCTGATCGCCCACGCCTACGAGACCGTGCCCGCGCCGCAGGCGCTGCTGGTGCCGATCGTGATCGAACGGGTCGCCAAGGGCCGCTACGGGTTCCACGTCCGGGTCGAGATGCCGGAAGTCGCCGGCGGCTTCGGCGCCCCGACCCTGGCCGAAGCGAGCGTCGGCGCCACCCGCACGAAGGGCGGCAAAAAGGTCGGCTACATCAGCGCCCACTGCTCCGGCGGGCGCCTGCAGGTCGAGGGGAAGCTGACCTTCACCAACGGCGACAGCTTCCCGACCACCCTCACCTCGCCATGTCACACCCCCGGCTGAGACGGGCGGCCCTTCTCTCCCTCCTCGCCGCGACGGCGCTGGCCGGAACCGCAGCCGGCGCCCTGGTCGAAGTCGACGACATCGTCCTCCGCGCCGACGGCGGCTTCAAGCCGCAGGCCCTGCCTCGCCACCGGTTCGCCCCGATCGACTTCAACGGCCGCCTCGACATCGCCGCCAAAGGCGGCGGCAAGCCCTCGCCGCTGCGCCAGGCGCTGATCGACTTCGACCGCGACGGCCGCCTCAGCGTCGCCGGGCTGCCGACCTGCGCGCCGGAATCGATCGCCGCGGCGGGCACGGCGGAAGCACGGGCGATCTGCGGCGGCGCGCAGGTCGGCAGCGGCAAGGTCGAAGCGCTGATCACGCTGCCCGGCGGCGAAACCGTGCCGGTCAGCTCGCCGCTGACGATCTTCAACGGCCCGCGCCTGGGGAACCTGCCGAGCGCCGTGCTCCACGCCCGCCTCGACGCCGCGGGGATGAGCGAGACCTACGCGATCGTCGTGCCGATCGAAAAGCGCCGCGGCGGCTTCCGCTACCGCGCCCGGCTCGAAATCCCGCCGATCGCCGGCGGCGCCGGGGCGATCACCCACGTCGAGGTCAAGATCGGCCGGCATTACCGGGCGGGGGGCGAGGCCGCGCAGCTACGCCTCCGCCCGCTGCAGCGACAACATCCTCCAGACCCACGGCCGCTTCAGCTTCGAAAGCGGCACGATCATCGACGGCCTGGTCGAAAAATACTGCCACTCCAAGTAGCCGCGGCGCGCGCGCACCCAAGCGGCCGACCTTCCTATACTTGCCCGTCCCCGGGCCGTTAGCTCAGTTGGTAGAGCAGGAGACTCTTAATCTCAAGGTCGTTGGTTCGAGCCCAACACGGCCCATCTGGGGGCTGAGCGAGAGCCCCTATTCGCCCAGCCCGCCGCCGCCAGGCCGCCCAGCGGGTTTTCGCCGCTCGGCGCCGGGGCGCTGCCGCCCGTGCCGCCTGCTTTAGCGGCTTCTTGTTCGGCTTTTTCGGCTTTCGCTTTTTCGCCGCGGTAACGGTCGGCGTTTTTCTTGAATTCGTCGAGCTGTTTGTCGATCGCTTCCCGCTGTTCTTTGTTGGGAGCGAGCTTCTTCGCTTCCGCCCGCGCTTTTTCCGCCAGCTCGGGATTGGTGAAGTAGGAGTAGAAGGCGAGGGTCGTCCAGGCGTTGACCGAGGGGCGCTGTTTGGTGACGATCTGCTGGGCTTCGGAGGCGGATTCGACCCGGGTGTCGGCCTGCGGGTAGGAGGTCGAGAGTTCCGCCAGTTGCAGCAGCATCGGCGCCACCAGCAGGGCCAGGCCGGCGTCCGGTTCTTCGGTCGCTTTCAGGTATTCGGTCCAGGACTGGTAGGCCTTCTGGTATTCCTGCGCCGCCTCGGGCGAGACCTGCCGTTCGCCGCTCGGTTCGACGCGTCACCTGGGCGTTGCCGGCGTTGATCTGGGCCCGGGTCAGGGACCTCAGCAGCTCCGGTTCGGCCGGATCTTTTTTCAGTTTGACTTCGATCCGTTCGGCCTGTTCTTCGTAGGCCTTGGCGGCTTCACCGGAGGTGCTGTTGCTGTTGAAGAGTTCCGAGAGGTTGAAACCGCCGACGACGAGGAAGAGGCTGAGGCCCATCAGCACGGCAAGCACGGCGTAGACGACCTTGACGATTTTGCCGCGGCGTCCGCCGCGCAGATCGAAAAGCATTTGACGCTCGTTTTTGCCTGCCACTTGGTCTCTCCCTACTCCTGGGGCGAGGGCTGAGCGAGTGCCGCTCCGCTCTTTCGGTCGTCCCAGGACCCGAGCGAGCAAGATACTCAACTCGTACAGAACAAGCAGCGGAACCATCTCAATGAGCATCGTCACCGGGTCGACTCCGGGCAGCGCCGCGGCCAAGATCGCGATCGCGAGATAGGCGTAGCGGCGGTTTTCGGTGAGCTGCTCGACGCGGACGATCCCGAGCCGGGTGACGGCGATGATCGCCAGCGGCAGCTGGAAGACGAGGCCGCAGGCGATCTCGGTCATCGAGAAGAAGCTAGTAGTAGTCGCGGGCCCGGACCTGGATGTTGAACTGGCCGTCGTTGAAGTTGAGGAGGAAGTTGACGGCGGCGCGGCATGACGACGAAGTAGGCGAAGGCGATGCCGGCGATGAAGAGGACCGGGAAGAGCAGCAGGATCGGCAGGATCACCCGCCGCTCAGCAGTGCTGAAAGCCGGCAGCACGTAGGCGTAGAGCTGCCAGAGGACGACCGGCAGCGAGAGCACGACCGCGCCGTAGGCCGAGACGGTCAGGGTGGTGGTGAAGGGCTCGGTGACGCCGAAGGTGATCAGCTGGTCGTGGTCGTCTGGGCAGTGGCCCCTGGGCGATTTCCAGCAGCAGGTGGTTCTGCCAGAAGCAGAGGGCGAGGGCGACGCCGAAGACGGCGAGGCAGACGATCAGCCGAGTGCGCAGCTCGTCGAGGTGCTCTACCAGGGTGAGGCGATCCTCGTGGGATACCGCCTTGACGCGGCGGGCCACCGTCGCCCTCAGCTGGATTTGTTGCGGACGATCTCCGCGTCGGCGGGATCGCCGTGGACCTTTGCCGACTCGGTCTCAGGAAGAGCGTGCTGCTGGGGCTCGTCCTCATCGTGGTCATCGTCGTGGTCACCGGTGACCGAGCCTTTGAACTCGCGGATGCCGCGGCCGAGGCTGCGGCCCAGCTCCGGCAGCCGTTTCGGGCCGAAGACGAGTAGGGCAATGACGAGGACGATGGCGATCTCGGGAAGTCCGATGTTTCCTGGCATCTTGCCCATGGTAACGGGGTGGCTGGCCGTCCGGATCACCTGAGGCAGCGATCCGAATCCCCGCTTGTGGGGTTTCAGGGGGAGCAATGGGGCGAAATACGGATCACCGCGAGGCGCTGGACAGCGATATTGCGGCTATGACAGAGCAGGCCCCCAGGAAAACCGCCGCCCCCTCGCTGCACATCTGCCCCTGCTGCGGGTCCGGGCTGGTCCAGCCGACCTGCTGGGAGCAGGCGGCCGATCGGACCCACTGGCGAGTCTGGCGGCGCTGCCCGGAGTGCGAGTGGACCTCCGACAGCGTCCACGGCGAGGACGAGATCGACGCCTTCGACGACGCAGCTCGACCTCGGCGCCCATGAGCTGGCCGGCGAGCTGCGCGCGCTCGAGCACGCCAACATGAGCGCGATGGCCGAGGCTTTCCTCATCGCCCTCCGCAACGACCTGATCGGCGCCGACGACTTCGCCTGAGCCAACCTGGGTATAGGGGCGGGGTGACTCCGGCCTCCCCCCGCGATCTCGAGAACACGGTGGCGCTGGTGACCGGCGCCTCCAGCGGCATCGGCCAAGCGGCGGCGCGCACCCTTGCCGCGCGCGGTGCCGCGGTGGCGCTGGCGGCGCGGCGGGCGGATCGCCTGCAGGAGCTGGCCGGCGAGATCGCCGATGCCGGCGGCACCGCGCTGCCGATCGAGGTCGACGTCAGCGACCGCGAACAGGCCGAGGCGGCGGTTGCACGCACCGCCGAGGAGCTGGGGCGGCTCGACGTGCTGGTCAACAACGCCGGCGTGATGCTGCTTGGACCGATCGCCGAGGCGCCGGTCGAGGAGTGGGAACGGATGGTCGACGTCAACCTGCTCGGCCTCCTCTACACCGCCCGCGCCGCGCTCCCCTACCTGCTCGAGGCGGCCGAGAAGGACCCGCGCCGGGTCGCCGACCTGGTCAACATCTCCTCGGTCGCCGGTCGCCAGGCGCGCAAAGGCAGCGGCGTCTACAACGCGACCAAGCACGGGGTCGGCGCCTTCAGCGAGGCGCTGCGCCAGGAGGTGACGCGACAGCCACGTCCGCGTCTCCCTGGTCGAGCCCGGCGCGGTGGCGACCGAGCTGCAGAGCCACAACCGGCACGGCGTGCGCGAGCAGATCGAGAAACGCTTCGAGGACATGGACATCCTCCAGGCCGAGGACATCGCCGATGCGATCGCCTACGTGGTGACGCGGCCGCGGCACGTCGCCGTCAACGAGGTCCTCGTCCGGCCCACCCAGCAGGAGCAGTGACCATCGTTTCCACCCTTTTGGCCCCTATCGGGACTCGAATGGTGGAAACGACCCTGGGTTAGCTGTAGCGCTGGACGACGCCGTCGGCGACCAGGGCGAGGAGTTGGCGCTGTTCGGGCTCGAACTCGGCGCGCTCCAGCGCCGCTTTGCCGCGGCGACCATCTCCAGCGCCCGCGCGCGGACCCGGTCGAGGGCGCCGGTGGCGGCGATCCGGTCGCAGAGAGCCTCGGCCGCTGCGGCGTCGAGCGCGTGCAGGTCGACCTCGCGGATGCCGGCGTCGGCCGCGGCGGCCTCGATCAGCGGCAGGGTCACGGTGCCGTCGAGCAGGTCGGTGCCGCGCGCCTTGCCGGTCCGCTCCGGCGGGCCGCTGACGTCGAGGACGTCGTCGAGCAGCTGGAAGGCGAGGCCGATCTCGGCGCCGAACTCGCGCAGCGCCTCCTCGTCGCGGCCCGAGCAGGCAGGCGCACTCGAACAGGCGCCCGGTCTTCAGCCGGCAGCGCGAGAGGTAGCGCTCCTCGTCGAGGCCGAGGTCGAAGGCGTCCTGGCGCTGCGCCAGCTCGCCGCGGGCGAGGGCGACCGAGGCGTCGGCGAGCAGCGCCACCGAGCGCGCGTCGCCGGCCTCGGCGAGCAGGGCGAAGGCGCGCGAGAAGAGCAGGTCGCCGGTGGCGGTGGCGCGGCCGCGGCCCGAGGTGGCGGCGACGGTCGGCAGCCCGCGGCGCAGCGGCGCGGCGTCGAGGACGTCGTCGTGGACCAGGGTCGCCATGTGGACCAGCTCGATCGCGGTCGCCGCGCGGACCGCCGCCGCGCCGCCCTCGGGCCCGGCGCAGAGCAGGACCAGCATCGGCCGCAGCCGCTTGCCGCCCGCGGCGAGGGTCGCGGCGGCGTCCTCGCCGAGCGTCTCGCCGTGGCCGCCGACCGCCTCGCGCAGCAGCTCCTCCACCTCGCCGAGCCGCGCCGGCAGCCAGCGGCTGGAGGCGTCGAGGACCGCCGTCACCGGCGGCGGTACCGAGGAGGGGCGGGTCACGGTGCCGGCCGCGGGCTCAACCGCGGACGCCGCTGTGGATCGCGATGATCCCGCCGGCGAGCACCGTGTAGCGGATCCGCTCGAAGCCGGCGCGCGTCCATCTTCTCCGCCAGGCCGCGCGGGCTGGGGAAGCTGCGCACCGACTCGGGCAGGTAGGAGTAGGCCTCGGGGTCGCTGGAGAAGGCGCCGAGCAGCGGCACGATGCGGTCGAACCAGAGCGAGTAGAAGAGCGAGAGCGGCGGCCGCGTCGGCTGCGTGATCTCGAGGATCACCAGCGCGCCCGCCGGGCTTCAGCACCCGGGCCATCTCGCGCAGGCCGCGGTCGAGGTCGGCGAGGTTGCGGACGCCGAAGCCGACGGTGACCGCGTCGAAGCGCTCGCCGTCGTAGGGCAGCTCGCAGCGCGTCGGCCCACTCGAAGCGGACGCCGTCGGCGCCCCGCGCGGCCGCCTTCTCGCGGGCCAGGTCGAGCATCGGCTCGGAGAAGTCGCAGCCGACCACGTGGCCGCCCGGGGTCGACCCGCTTGGCCAGCTCGAGGGCGAGGTCGCCGGTGCCGCAGCAGACGTCGAGCGCCGAGTCGCCCGGCCCGAGCTCGGTCCGCGTCGGCCGCCCGCTCGCGCCAGCGGTGGTGCAGCCCCGCGGTCATCACCGAGTTGAGCGCGTCGTAGCGGCCCGCGACGCGGTCGAACATGCGGTTGACCTGGCCGGCGAAGTCCGGCGATTGGCGGTTGTCGTTGATCGTGTCCATGGGATTCAGGGCGCCGCGCCCGGTCCCGGCCGCCTGGCTAGTCGAGCGAGGAGAGGAAGTCGGCCAGCTCGTTCGATCTTCTTCGGCGGCAGGTCGCGGAAGGAGGGCATGATGCCCGGCCCGATTTCGACCGAGCGGATGATCGCCGCCCGCGGGATCCGCGAGGCGATGTGGGTCAGTTCGGGACCGGGGCCGTTGTTGCCGTTCTCGCCCAGCTTGTGGCAGGCGAGGCAGCCGGAGCCGGCGACGACCTCCTTGCCGGCCTCGTACTGCGGCGCGACCTTCATGTCGATCTCGGTCGGCGAGCCGCCGGTGGCGCCGAGGTAGGTGAGGTAGCCCATCGCGATGATCGTCAGGATGCCGGCGGTGGTCGCGATCGGGCGGCGCTCGGGTCGGCGCTCCGGGCCGCGGTCGTAGAACGGCAGCAGCAGGAGCAGGACCATGCAGATGGTCGGGATCCCGATCGTCGCGATCGGGACCAGCTCCGGCGGCTTGATCACGCGCAGGACCTCGAAGAGGAAGAAGAAGTACCACTCGGGGCGCGGCACGTAGGTGGTCGAGGTCGGGTCCGCCTTCGGGCCCTGCTCGGCGCCGAGGATGATCGACATCGCGATGATCACGGCGACGACGATCAGCGCCATCGCCGAGTCCTTCATCACCGCGTAGGGGAAGAAGGGCTTGCCCTTCTTCTTCAGCAGCTCGTACTCCTCGAGGTATGCCTGCTTGTCCTGCGGCTTCATCGAGCTGCGTCGCCGGCTCCGTTGCGCGCGGCGCCGTTGCCGCTCGACGCCGGCGTCGAGCTGGGCGACCGGGGCGGCGACCTTCGGCCTCTCGGCCTTGACCCACGGCGGCGCCGTGGTGCCGAGCTTGACCACCAGGTACATGTGGGCGCCGATCAGGGCGATGATCGCCCCGGGCACCAGCAGCATGTGGATCGCGTAGAAGCGCGAGAGCGTGGTCGCGCCGAGCTCGGGCCCGGCGCGCAGGAAGTCGCTCAGGTAGGGGCCGACGACCGGGCCGGTGCCGTTGATGTTGATGCCGACGATCGAGGCCCAGAAGGAGCGCTGGTCGAAGGGCAGCAGGTAGCCGGTGAAGGCCATCGTCATCGTCAGGATCAGCAGCACGACGCCGATCACCCAGTTGAGCTCGCGCGGGTACTTGTAGGCGCCGAAGAAGAAGGTGCGGCCCATGTGGAGGAAGATCAGGATCACCATCACGCTCGAGCCCCACTTGTGCATGCCGTGCACGAAGCGCGCCGAGGAAGACGTCGTTGTTGATGTGGGCGATCGAGGCGTAGGCCTGGGTCGTCGAGGGCGTGTAGAACATCGCCAGGAAGACGCCGGTGATCGCCTGGACGATGAAGGCGAAGAGGGTCGCCGAGCCGAGCGTGTAGAACCAGTTGGTCCCCTTCGGCACCTTGCGGTAGAGCATCCCGGTGAGGAAGCCGGTGGCGCCGGTGCGCTGGTCGACCCAGGCGAGCGACGTCGACCGGCGCCTCTTTGGCCTGGTCGGCGAGCCGCTGCGCCGTGCGGTCTGGCGCTCCGGCGGCGCGGTCTTCAGGTCGGCCGGCGCCTGGCCCTTGGGCGTGCCGCCGCTGCCCGGCTTGGCCGGTTTGCGCAGCGGCGGCGGGACGACGGCGTCCGGAATCTTCGGTTCGGGAGCTTCGGCATCAGGGCGGTGGGAAGGTGGAGGGACGCGGCGGGTAGAGGTATTCCCAGATCCCGCCGGTGAACTCGCCGGGGTCGCGGGCGCGGACCGGCTCCAGCTGCGAGGTGACGCTGTAGCGCGGGCCGACCTCGACCTGGCCGTTGCGGACGCGGGTCTGGAACTGGTCGAGCGGGCGCACCGGCGGGCCGCCGATCCGCTTGCCCTGGAAGTCGTAGACGCCGCCGTGGCAGGGGCAGATGAAGTTGCCGGCGGCCTCGACGAAGCGGACCGGGCAGCCGAGGTGGGCGCAGCGGTTGGAGACGGCGACGAACTCGTTCGGGTCCTCGCCGAGCTCCTTCGGAGCCTCTGCGCACGTAGGCGGTGGTCTTGCCGGCGTCGCCGATCCCCTCGGTTTCGGTGAAGACGACCTGGCGGTAGGTGTCCTCGACGAAGTCGCCGATCGGGCCGACCGCCTCCCAGCGCTCCTTGCCGCGGTGGAAGATCGGGGCGACGGCGAAGCCGACGGCGGGCAGGACGATCGCGGCGCCGGCGAGGCCGCCGAGGCCCTGGGCGGCGACCGTGAAGGCGTGGCGGCGAGTCATCGACTCGCCCTCGAAGTAGCCGGGCGGGTCGGGCTTGGCCCGCTCCTGCCGGGGGGCCGCCTCGGCCCCGTTCTTCTTGTCCGCGTCGTCAGCCACAGTCGGCTCAGCGTTCAGAGCGCGCGAAGTCTATTGACTTGGCCGCGGCGGACTCGTGCTCGCCGACCTGGCGACCTCGCGCGCCGCAGCCGCGCCAGAGCGCCGGCCGACCTCGTCCTCGCGGCCCTCGGCGTGGAGCTGGGCGCAGCGGCTGATCAGGTCGGCGAGCAGACGCACCGCCGCGGTGTCGCCGAGCGCGGCGAGGCGGTCGAGGCCGAGCGCGTAGAGGTAGTCGCCGGCGAGCAGGGCGAGGTCGGCGTCGTGGCCGGCGAGCAGGCGCGGCTCGCCGTAGTGGAGCAGGTAGCCCTCGCGGACCGCCTCGACGACGAGCGCGTACTCGCCGGCGCGCGCGGCGCGCGGGCCGGCGGCGGCGAGCTGCCGAGCTCGGGCTCGGCCGGGTCGACCACGTGCGGCGAGATCGGCGTGTCCTCCTCGCGCAGCTGCTCGGCGAGCGCGCGCAGCGCGTCGCCGGGTCGCTCACGCGAGCGCCTCGTCGAGCGCCTCGGCGGCCGCTTCGAGGGTGCGGTCGATCGTCGCCTCGTCGTGGGCGAGGGAGACGAACCAGGCCTCGAACTGGGACGGCGGCGGGTAGACGCCGCGCTCGAGCATGCGCCCGGCAGAAGCGGGCGTGGGCCTCGGTGTCGCAGGCGCGCGGCGGCGGCGAAGTCGGTGACCGGCTCGGCGCTGAAGAAGAGGGTGACCAGGCCGGGCGCCGAGGCGACCTGCAGCGGGCCGGTCGGCGGCCAGCGCGCGCGAAGCCGGCGGCGAGGCGGTCGGTCAGCTCGCCGAGCCGCTCGTAGGCGGCGGCGTCGAGCTGCGCCAGGGTCGCCAGCCCGGCGGCGACCGCCAGCGGGTTGCCCGAGAGCGTGCCCGCCTGGTAGACGTCGCCGGCCGGGGCGATCCGCTCCATCGTCTCGCGCGGGCCGCCGAAGGCCGCCGCCGGCAGGCCGCCGCCGAGCACCTTGCCGAGCACCGTCAGGTCGGGTTCGACCCCGTAGAGCTCCTGGGCGCCGCCGCGGGCGACGCGGAAGCCGGTGATCACCTCGTCGAAGACGAGCAGCGCGCCGGCCTCGCGGGTCGCCTCGCGGAGGAACTCGAGGAAGCCCTCGGCGGGCGGGACGACGCCCATGTTGGCGGCGATCGGCTCGGCCAGCAGCGCCGCGACCTCGTGCTCGGCGAGCGCCGCGGCCGACCGCCTCGCGGTCGTTCCAGGGCACGACCACCGTGGCCGCCGCCTGCGCCGCGGTGACCCCGGGGCTGCCGGGAACGCCGAGCGTCGCCAGGCCGGAGCCGGCGTCGGCGAGCAGGCCGTCGGAGTGGCCGTGGTAGGCGCCGGCGAACTTGACCACGACCTCGCGGCCGGTGACCGCGCGGGCCAGGCGCACCGCGCTCATCGCCGCCTCGGTCCCGGAGCTGGTCATCCGCACCATCTCCACCGAGGGGACGCGCGTCGACGACCTCCTCGGCCAGCTCGACCTCGGCCGCGGTCGCGGCGCCGTAGCTGGTGCCGCGCTTCGGCCGCCTCGATCACCGCGGCGACCACCGCCGGGCTCGGCGTGGCCGAGGATCAGCGGGCCCCAGGAGCCGACCCAGTCGAGGTAGCGGTTGCCGTCGACGTCGACCAGCTCGCAGCCCTCGCCGCGCTCGATGAAGATCGGGTCGCGGCCGATCTGCCGCATCGCCCGGACCGGCGAGTTGACCCCGCCGGGAAGGACCTGCAGCGCCCGCTCGTACAGCTCCGCCGGAGCGCTCGGCGACTAGGAATGCTCCGCCTCCCAGCGCGGCGTAGTCGTCGGTGAAGTAGTGGAGGCGGATCTTCTTGTACTCGGTCGAGGAGTAGAGGGTGGCGCGGTCGTCGGGGCCCATCCCGCACTCCTCGGCGATCGAGTCGAGGACCGCGTCGCACTCCTCCTTCGAGCGGCCGTGGGCCATGGTGAAGACGCTGTAGGGCCAGTCCTCGTAGGTCGGCCGCTGGTAGCAGTGGGAGATGCCGCGGAAGGAGGCCATGCGGCCGCCGACCTCCATGATCTCGTCCTCGGGCACCTTCCAGACGCCCATCCCGTTGGCCGAGAAGCCGGCGCGGCGGTGGTAGAGGATCGCGGCGACGCGGCGCAGGATCTTGCGGTCGACCATCGCCGCGCAGGCGCTCGAGCAGCTCCTCGGTCGTCGATCCCGAGCTCGGCCGCGGCCTCGTCGTAGGGGCGCTCGACCGCGTCCATCGGCCCCTGCAGGGCGCTGGATCACGGCGATGTCGTCGCTCGTCGTAGGGCTGCGGCTCGAGCTCGCGCGGCGGCGCCGCCTCGACCGCGGCGGCGAGCGCCTCGGTGCCCTTCTCCATCTCCAGGTTCATGTTGATCTTGAACAGGGTCAGGGTCGGCAGCTCGCGCATCGACTCGGCCCCGGTCTCCCGCATCAGCGCCTCCAGCGTCCCCTGCAGGCCGAGCTCGGAGTCGGGCGGGGTGGCGATCGTGAACCAGAGGTTGAAGTCGTGGGTGCGCAGGTAGTTGTGGGAGACGCCGGGGTGGGCGTTGACGATCTGCGCCGCCCGCTGCGGGTTCTCGGAGTCGACTTTGGCGGCGACCAGCATCGACTCGTAGCCGAGCGCGCGGGTGTCGAAGATCGGCGTGATCTCGCGGATGATCCGGCCGTCGAGCAGGCGCTGGGTGCGGGCGAGGACGTCGTCGAGCTCCAGCTCCGCCTCGGAGGCGACGCAGGGCGAACGGCTCGGGGTCGAGCGGGAAGCTCGACTGCAGCAGGTTCATCAGCCGCTTGTCGGTCTCGTCGAGCGGGATCGCCGCGCCGTCCTTGCGGCGAGCGCGCCTTCGACTGCGGGACTTTCACCGAAGCCAACGCTGCGGCCTCCTTCGCGTAGTAGGTGACGATCGCGTCGGCGCCGGCGCGGCGGATCGAGGTCAGCGTCTCGAGCACGGCGGCGCGCTCGTCGATCCAGCCGTTGGCGGCGGCGGCCTTCAGCATCGAGTACTCGCCGGAGACGTGGTAGGCGGCGACCGGGGCGCCGGTCGCGTCCTTGACCCGGCGCACGACGTCCAGGTAAGGGAGTGGCCGGCTTCACCATCAGCATGTCGGCGCCCTCCTCGAGGTCGAGCTCGGCCTCGCGCACCGCTTCGGCGGCGTTGGCCGGGTCCATCTGGTAGCCGCGGCGGTCGCCGAACTCCGGGGTCGACTCGGCGGCGTCGCGGAAGGGCCCGTAGAAGGCGGAGGCGTACTTGGCGCTGTAGGCGACGATCGGCACGCCGGGGTGGCCCTCCTCGTCGAGCTGGTAGCGGATCGAGCCGACCCGGCCGTCCATCATGTCGCTCGGGCGCGACCGCGTCGGCGCCGGCCTCGGCGTGGGAGATCGCGGTTTTCGCCAGCAGCTCGACGGTGATGTCGTTGTCGACCTCGCCGTCGCGCGACGGATACGCCGCAGTGGCCGTGCGAGGTGTACTCGCAGAGGCAGACGTCGGTGATCACGGTCAGGTCGGGGTGGGCCTCCTTCAGCGCCCGCACCGCCATCTGCACGATCCCCTCGTCGTCGTAGGCGCCGGTGCCGACCTCGTCCTTGGCGGCGGGGATGCCGAAGAGCAGCAGCGCGCCGATCCCGGCGGCGGCGATCTCGCCCGCCTCCTCGACCAGGCTCGGAGATCGAGAAGCGCTCGATGCCCGGCATCGAGGCGACCTCCTCGCGCACGCCCTCGCCGGCGACGACGAAGGCGGGCTGGATCAGGTGCGCGGGCGAGAGCTCGGTCTCGCGGACCAGGCCGCGCAGGGTGTCGGTGCGCCGCAGGCGGCGCAGGCGGGTGGCGGGGAAGGGCATCGGGGCGAGTTTAGGGGAGGGATGGGGGTGCCTCTACCGGACCCGCTCGCTTCGCTCGCTCTGAGTGTCCGTACGAGGACACCCCGACCCTCCACAGGCGCCAGTAGCGTTCCGCGCGTGCGGGCCGGGAGCTGGTCAAGCGGTTCGGGGAGCGGGAAGCGCTGCGGGGGGTCGACCTTCGACGCAGGGCCCGGGGAGCTGGTGGCGGTCATCGGGCCGAACGGGGCTGGGAAGACGACGCTGCTCTCGATCCTCGCCGGGATCGCCGAAGCCGGACGGCGGCGAGGTCGAGGTCGCCGACGGGGCGGTCGGCTGGGTGCCCCAGCAGGCGGCGCTCTACCGGCGGCTGACCGTCGAGGAGAACCTGCTGCTGTTCGCGCGGCTGGAGGGGCACGAGGATCCGCACGCCTCGGTCGAGGAGATGCTCGAGCTGACCGGGCTCGGCGAGCGGCGCGGCGAGATCGTCGCCCGCCTCTCCGGCGGCAACCAGCAGCGGATCAACATCGCGATCGGGCTGCTCTCGCGGCCGGCGGTGCTGCTGCTCGACGAGCCCAGCGTCGGCCTCGACCCGCGCCAGCGGGCGCGGCTCTGGGAGTTCGTCTCCGGCCTCGCCGGGCGGCGGCACGACGGTGATCTTCTCCACCCACGACATCCAGGAGGCCGAGCGCTACGGCGGCCGCGCTGCTCGTCCTCGCCGACGGCGAGGCGCTCTTCGACGGCTCGGCCGAGGAGCTGCGCGAGGCGGTGCGCGGCGAGGCGCCCGAGGCCGCCGACCGCGACTTCGAGACCGCCTTCGTCGCCTACCTCCAGCACCGGGGGCACTGAGCGGTGCGCTGGCTGCTGCTCAAGGACCTGCAGATCCTGCGCCGCTCGCCGCTGCAGGCGGTGCTGCTGGTCGCCTACCCGGTGCTGATCGCGGTCCTGGTCGGCTTCGCGATCTCGCGCGGGCCGGAGAAGCCGCGGGTCGCCTTCCTCAACGAAGTGCCGCCGGACACGCGGGTCAGCGTCGGCGGCCAGCGAGCTGCCGGCGGCCGACGTCAAGCGAGCGGATCTGCGAGCGGGTCGAGTGCGTCCACGTCGACGACCGCGAGCGAAGCCGATGAGCAAGGTCGAATCCGGCGACGTGCTGGCGGCGCTGATCCTGCCCGCCGACCTGGTCGACCAGATCAACTCGCTCTCGACCCTGACCCCGGGCACGCCCGAAGGTCGAAGTGCTCGTCAACGAGGAGGACCCGGTCAAGGCGCGAGCTGGTCGACGACCGGATCACCACCCTGCTGGCCGCAGGCGAACCTGGCGATCGCGCGGCGGATCGCCGACGAAGGCGGCCGCTACCTCGACCTGGTCGATCAACGGCGGCGAGTTCGACGGTGCTCGGCCAGACGATCCACGATCCTCGGCCTGCGCGACCAGCGCCCGGATCCTCGAAGCGCTGCGACCCGGCGCTGCCGCCGGGCCGCTGCGCGACGGCGCTCGACCAGGTGACCGACTTCGCCACGCAGGCGCGCGACAACCTCGACGTCGCCGGGCCGCTGATCGACCGCCTGGCGCAGCCGATCGCGGTCGACAAGGTGGTCGGTCGGCGGCTCGACGCCCGCCGCTGGAAATCTTCGCGATCGCCGTCGCCGCGACCCTCACCCTGGCCTTCGTCACCGTCCTCCTGGTCGCCGGCTCGCTGGCGCTCGAGCGCGAGGAGAACGCCTTCCCGCGCCTCACCCGCGGCCTCGTCTCGCCGCACCGGCGCTGCTCGCCGAGAAGGTCGCTGCTCGGGGTCGCGGTCGGCCTGGTCGTGACCCTGCTGATGCTGGCCGGGCTGGCAGATCTTCGTCCCGCTGCGACTGGGGCCGGTTCGGCCTCTGGCTGGTCGGCGATCCTCGCTCGGCGGCGCGGCGCTCGGCGGCGGCCGGGGCGGCGCTCGGGGCGGCGGCGCGCGAGGTCCGCGCCGTCTCCCTGCTCGCCTTCATGGTCACCCTGCCGATCGCCTTCCTCTCGCTGGTCCCCTCCGGCGCGGTCGGCGCCGGCCGTCTACGACGCGATCCAGGTGCGTCGACCGCGCTCTTCCCCTTCAAGCCGGCGCTGCGAGGCGATGACCGCGGCGCTCGACCCGGCCGGCGCCGGGATCGGCGGCCCGCTGCTGCACCTGGCGATCCTCGACCGTCGCCTACGGCGCTGATCGCCCGCGCTCGCCCTGCGCCGCTTCGCCGCGGTCTGAGGCTCGAGCCGGCGGCAGCGGCGAGCTGGCCGCCGTGTCTCCACGTGGTGGAGGACGAACTCGCTCGAGCGCTCAGCGTCGGGCACAGCGCGGCGCGGACGTGGTCGATCATCGCCGGCGTCGTCAGCTCGGCGAAGGCGCGGCCGCGGGCCGGGACCGCGGCGAGGGCGACCGGCGAGCCGTCGACGAGCAGCGCAGCCGTGGCGCTGACGAAGACGTCGAGCTCCGCCAGCTCCTCGCCCGATCTCGAGCTCGGCGCTCGAAGTCGGTCGAGCTGCTCGAGCTCGTAGTTCGGCCTCGGTCGCGGCGATCGCCGCCAGCTGCTCGTCGGTCGGGTAGACGACGTGGACGCGGCGCCATCGTCCCCGGGCTGCGCGGACGAGGGTCGCCGGGCACCGCGCCGTAGCGGAGAGACGTGGGCGGAGTAGACGACGTCGAAGCCGCTCGAGCTCGGCCCGCAGGACCGGCAGCTCGATCGCCGGCAGCGGCGCGAGCTTGCGGGCGAGCGCCTCCGGCGCGGCGTTGGCGCCGTAGGCGAGCAGCGGCGTGCGGCCGGCGAGGTCGGGACTCCTCCGGCGGCAGCTCGGCAGCGCGCGCGCCGTCCGAGCTGGACGAAGGAGCCCGCCGGGCGTCGCGTAGGGATAGTCGAGCGCGCGCGCGCCAGGATCGCTGCCGCTCTGCGCCGACATCGGCCATCGCGCTCGAATCTCGCAGATAGGGTCGGTCGACCATGCGGGTCCTCTTCATCGGCGACGTGGTCGGCGGCCCCGGGCGGCGCGGGCTGCGCGAGGCGATGCCCGCGCTGCGCGAGCGCACGCGCCCGACCTGATCGATCGTCAACGGCGAGAACTCGGCCGGCGGGATCGGGATCACCGAGACGCACCGCCAACGACCTCTTCGACGCCGGCGCCGACGTGATCACCACCGGCAACCACGTCTACCGCCACCGCGAGGCCTACGAGTTCCTCGACACGCGAGCGAGCGGGTGATCCGGCCGGCCAACTACCCGCAGCGCCAACCCCGGCCGCGGCCACACCGTGGTCGAGGCCGGCGGCATGCGGGTGCGGCGTGATCAACCTCAGCGGCGGCGTCGGCCTGCGGGTCGCCCGCTCGCCCTTCGACGACCGTCGACGCGATCCTCGAGCCAGCATCGAGGCCGACGCCGTCGATCGTCGACTTCCACGCCGAGGTGACCAGCGAGAAGGTGGCGATGGGCTGGCACCTCGACGGCCGCGTCGCCGCGGTCTTCGGCACCCACACCCACGTCCCCACCGCCGACGGCCGGGTGCTGCCCCAGCGGCACCGCCTTCATCTCCGACGTCGGCATGACCGGCTCGCGGCACCAGCGTCCTCGGGGTCAAGCCCGAGCAGGCGCTGGCGCTCGCTGATCACCCAGATGCCGACCCGGTTCGAGACCGCCGAGGAGGACGTCTGGGTGATGGGCGCGGTGGTCGAGGTCAACGAGCGGGGGCTGGCTGACTCGATCGAGCAGGTGATGGTTCCGGCGCCGACCTCGTGCTCGAGCGGGGCCTCATCGGTCCCGGCAGCTCGGCACGCCAGCGCGACCAGCAGCAGCGGGTAGAACCAGACGATGTAGAGGTAGAACCAGTGGTGCAGGGTCAGCTGCAGCAGCGATCAGCAGCGCGCGCCGACAGGGCCGCCACCTGGAGCAGGGACTTGTCGGCGCGGGACGAAGGCGAAGGCGAGCGACAGCGCTGCCGGTGCGCGACGAGGAGCGCGATGCGCAGCGGTTCCAGCGACGGCGGCCTGGCCCCAGATGCTGAACGGCGAGTCGCGGCCGGCCTGGGAGGCGATCGTGCGGTCGTAGAACGTCTTCAGGCCCGGGTCGATCGCCGGCCAGAGCATCGCCGCGACGGTCGACCGAGCGGCGAAGCCGGCGAGCGAACGAGCAGCGCCGGGCGGAGCTCGGCCGCCCTCGGGTCGTAGGTGAGGCAGCATCGGGGCCAGCAGCGCGGCGACGAACTTGGCCCAGGTCGCGAGCGCCAGGCAGCTGCGCCGCGGGCCAAGCGGTCGTGGCGAGCAGCAGCAGCGTCGCGACGCAGCAGCGCCGCGACCAGCGAGTCGTTGGAGTTCGACTCCAGGGCGTAGGCGGTGTAGGGGTAGGCGGCCCAGCCGAAGGCGAGGATCGCGGCCAGGCGGCGGCCCGCCGGTCCGGGGCGGATCCGGATCCCGAGCAGGATCAGGAAGGCGAAGACGGCGAGGTCGAAGAGGATCGCGGCGGCGTGGGCGGCGGGCAGGTCGTCCCATTCGCCCGACCAGGGCCAGATCAGCTCGAAGGGGACGTAGGCGAAGTAGTTGACCGGGCCGTAGGTGTCGCCCTGGGAGACGTCGTCGGGGAAGTTGTCGTAGATCGGTTCGCCGTGGGCGATCCGGTCGGCGCCGACGACGCCCGCGTAGCCGACGTCGATCGCGCCCGAGTCGGCGACGTTGAGGCCGACCCGGAAGCCCATCAGGAAGAGCGCCGCGACCAGCAGCCAGGTCGACCGGCCAGACCGGCCGCAGCCCCTCCCCCCTGCCCGCGGAGCCCGATCCACAGCGCAGCGCCCGAGGAGGTAGAGCAGCACCGGGTAGACGAGCGGCACCGAGACGCCGATCTTCGCCCGGTTGAAGAAGAAGTGGGAGACGCCGAAGCCGAGCAGGACCAGCAGGTCGAGGTTGGCGACCCGCCGCAGCCGCCGCCAGTCGACCAGGCCGAGCAGGAAGATCAGGCAGAGCGGCAGGAAGACGTAGGGCGCGTTGAGCTTGTGGCCGAAGGCGCCGGAGTAGCCGCGGGCCATCTTCCAGGCGACCTGGTAGCCGGTCCACGACTCGCTCACCTCGCCGCTCGTCGGGTCGACCAGGACCAGCGCCACCTCGTCGCCGTCGGCGAAGTAGGCGACCTCCCAGTTGCCGTCGTCCAGCGTCGCGCGTCGGCGCCAGCTCGCCGTTCTTCGCGCTCCTGGTCGCGGACCTTCGGGTCGCGGTCGGCGGCGGCGATCGCTTCGGCCCGCGTGATCCTCTCCGGCTCGCGCGGCGAGCGCCGGCCGCGGCGAGCAGCGCCAGGACGAGCGCGGCAAGGAGCGCAGCGGCGCTGCGCGCCTCAGCGCCGCCCCGAAGTGCTCGCGGACGACCGGGGCGACGTCGCGCAGCGTCCACTGCTCGCGCTCGTCGGCCGACTCCGGCCCGCAGCCGACGAAGAGCAGCGGCCCGAGCGAGTCGCCGGCGTGCAGCGCCCCGTGGCTGCCGCCGCCGGCGTGGCTGACCCCGCCCCAGTCGACCGCCTCGAAGCCGGGCGCGAGCGAGACGACGAAGTCGCCGGAGTGCGGCGCGGTCAGCGCCGACCAGACCCGGGCCAGCGGGTCGGGGTAGGTCTCGCTGCGCGAGCGCGCCCGTCCTCGACCGTCGCCTCCAGCGCCCGAGCTCGCCCTCGATCTCCCAGCTGCCGCCGCGCAGGTCGCCGACCTCGTCGCCGGGCCGGAAGCGCAGCGCCGCGCCGCCGCGCTCGACCACCGCCCACTCGCCGCCCGCCGGCCGGCATCCCCGGCTCCTCGCGGCGCAGCGGCAGCGCCGTCGGCGCCCTCCAGCCGGCAGACCAGGTCGACGCCCTCGATCACGCGCCAGCCGCGCCGCCCACCGCGGCCGGCTCGGCCCGCTCGCCCTCGCCCGGCAGCAGGTAGACGTGGGCGGCGCGGCCGGTCGGGCTGACCGCCAGCTGGGCCAGCTCGGGGCGCTCGTCGGAGGGCTGCAGCACCGACCACTCGGCGCCGAGCAGCTCGGCCAGCGGCAGGCCGCGGTGGACGTCGGTCTGGGCGTGGTCGGCGAGCAGGATCACCGCGTGGCTCGGCGAGGAACGCGTCGAGCCCGCCCGCCGCCTCGACGAACTTGCGCGAAGCAGCGTCGGCCTTGGCGATCGACTCGACGCTCGCCTCCGGCCCGTGGCGGTGCGAGTAGTTGTCGTTGTCGGGCAGCGAGAGGAGGAGGAAGTCGATAGCCGTCCTCGCTTCAGCAGCTCGGCCGCGCAGCAGGCGGCGTAGCCGTCGCGGTTGCCGGGGATCGAGGTCGACTTGCAGGGCACCTCGCGGCTGGCGTAGAGGTCGCCGTAGAAGAGGTCGGTCGGTCCCCAGGTGTGGTGGTGGAACTTGAGTTTGGTCGCGTCGACCGCGCGGCGCAGCAGCCCGTCGAGCGAGACCTCGTGGCGGTGGCGGCCGCGGTAGATCAGGAACGGCGTGCAGGCGGTGCGCGCGCCGGCGTCGTCGAGGCTCTCGAAGAGGGTCTCGACCTCCGGGCTGAGGTGGGCGAGGTTCATGTTGTAGACGAGGTCGTAGAGGGCGCGGAAGACCCCGAAGGCGCGGGTCGCCTCGAGCGAGGAGCCGTACTCGACGTAGCGCCGCTCGAGCCGGTGGTACCAGTTCATGCCGCTGATCCAGTGCCGGTCGGCGCCGACCCCGGTGACCATCTCCGAGCAGGCGACCGGGGTCACCGAGGGGAAGCTGGAGACGCAGTCGGGGATCAGCACGCCGCGCTCGAGCAGCGCCGCGAAGGTCGGCGCCCGCCCCTCCTCGACCGCGCGCTCGCAGCATGTCGGTGCGCAGCGAGTCGACGTAGGTGAGGACCAGCTTCTTGGCGGCCGGCATCGGCCGGAATGATGCTCGACCGCGCGCGCTCGGCCGGCCGGCGGCGCTAGCGGAGGACGCGGAGGCCGGCGTGTTTGCGCTGGGCGCGGCGGTGGCGGGAGATGCCCAGCCAGGCAGGGCGAGGATCGACGACGATCACGGCCGGCGGCGAGCAGCAGCGCGATCGCGACCACGATCAGCGCCGCCAGGCGCGACGATGAAGGCGAGCGCGCCGCCGCCGCTGCCCTCGCGGCGGCTGGCGCCGTAGACGAGGTCGCTGATCACGATGCAGGCGAGCGCCGCGCCGACCGCGCCGAGCGACCGCGCCGAGCGCGCCGTCGAGCAGGAAGCCGGCGACGAGGCCGATCACCGCGGCGAGCAGGGTCATCCGCCCGCGGGCGGAGCCGTGGGTGCCGGTGGTGCCGGCGAGCATGCCGATCGCGATGCCGATGCCGAGCTCGGTGAGAAAGTCCACGTGCGAAAACCTAACCGCCCGGGCGCCGCGGCGTCGATCCGCCACACTTCCGGGATGAGCGAAGTGCCCGCAGCCGCCGCACCGACGGCGCGCCCACACCAGCACCCGCGACCTCGAGCGCTACGCCGGGCTGTTCGCCGAGCGGACCAGGGTGATGCGCTCCTCGGCGATGCGCGACCTGATGGCGATCACCGCGCGGCCGGAAGTGATCTCGCTCGCCGGCGGCCTGCCGGACACCTCGACCTTCCCGCCGCAGAGCTTCGCCGCGCAGATGACGCGGATCGCCCAGGAGTCGGCGGCGGAGGCGCTCCAGTACGGGCCGACCGAGGGCTTCGAGGAGACCAAGGACTGCATCGTCGAGGTGATGGGCGCCGAGGGAATGCTGCCCGACCCCGACGACATGATCGTCACCACCGGCGGCCAGCAGGCGATCGACCTGGTCTGCAAGACGCTGGTCGACCCCGGCGACGTGGTCATCTGCGAGGCGCCGACCTACCCCGGCGCGGTGCCGGTCTTCTGCAGCTACCAGGCCGACGTCGATCCAGGTCGAGTGCGACGAGGACGGGATGCAGGTCGACGTGCTGGAGCAGCTGCTCGACCGAGCTGCGCGCCGAAGGCCGGCGGCCGAAGTTCATCTACTCGGTGCCGAGCTTCCAGAACCCCGCCGGGGTGACGATGTCGCTGCAGCGGCGCCAGCCGCCTGGTCGAGCTGGCGCGCGCTGCACGAGCTGCTCGTGGTCGAGGACAACCCCTACGGGCTGCTGCGCTACGGCGGCGAGCCGCTGCCGCCGCTCTACCAGCTCGACGGCGGCGACTTCGTCATCTACCTCGGCACCTTCTCGAAGATCCTCTCCCCCGGGATCCGCCTCGGCTGGGCGGTGGCGCCGCCGCCGGTGATGGAGAAGATCGTCCTCGGCAAGCAGGCCGCCGACCTCTGCACCTCGACCCTGACCCAGTACTTCGTCCGCGAGTACTTCGCCGAAGGGCGC
Organism: uncultured Actinomycetes bacterium; assembly: GCA_963850735.1. Taxonomy (GTDB): domain Bacteria; phylum Actinomycetota; class Thermoleophilia; order Solirubrobacterales; family 70-9; genus VAYN01. The sequence continues at coordinate 151,779 of CAWKMK010000004.1, read as the reverse complement.
TGGCAGCAGTACGTCGACGACCTGGTCGAGATCTACCGCGGCCGCCGCGACACGATGCTCGCGGCGCTGCGCGAGCACTTCCCGGCGGAGGCGACCTGGACCGAGCCCGAGGGCGGCCTCTTCATCTGGGCGACGCTGCCCGACTACATCGACACCGGCGACCTGCTGGCCAAGGCGCTGCGCGCCGACGTCGCCTTCGTCCCCGGCCAGGCCGCCTACGTCGACGAGCGCGGCAGCAACTCGATGCGGCTCAACTTCTCCGGCGTCGACGAGGACGAGATCCGCGAGGGGATCCGCCGGATCGGCAAGATGATCGCCGAGCAGGTCGAGCTCTACGGGGCGCTGACCGGCGAGCAGCGCGGTGCCGCGGCGGCCGGAGCCGAGCGAGTCGGCGCCGAACGTGGTCCCGTTCCGCAAGGCGGGCGAGGCGGCGGGTGAAGGTCGCGGTCCTCAAAGGCGGCCGCTCGCTGGAGCGCGGCGTCTCGCTGCGCTCCGGGGCCCGGGTCGAGGACGCGCTGGAGCGGCTCGGCCACGAGGTCGTCGCGATCGACGTCGGCGCCGACCTGGTCAAGCGCCTGAGCGCCGAGCGCCCCGACGTCGCCTTCGTCGCCATGCACGGGGTCGGCGGCGAGGACGGCACCGCGCAGGAGCTGCTGGAGATCCTCGGCATCCCCTTCACCGGCCCCGGCGCCGCCGCCTGCGCCCGCTGCATGGACAAGTCGCTGGCCAAGCACGCGATCGCGCGAGGCCGGCGCTCCCGACCCCCGACTGGTTCGCCTTCAACCAGACCGCCTTCCGCGAGCTCGGCGCCGCCGACGCGCTCGGCCGGCTCGAGCAGAGCCTCGGCTTCCCGCTGGTCGTCAAGCCGAGCCGCGGCGGCTCCTCGCTCGGGGTCAAGTTCGCCGCCGCGCCGGGCGAGGTGCCGCAGGCGCTGGTCTCCGCCTTCAGCTACGACGACCGGGTCCTGCTCGAGCGCTTCGTCGACGGCCGCGAGCTGGCGGTCAGCGTGCTCGGCGACGAGGCGCTGCCGGTGGTCGAGGCGATCCCGGCCGAGGGCGACCGCTACGACTTCGAGGCCCGCTACGAGATCGGCCGCACCCGCTTCGTCTGCCCGGCCGAGCTGAGCGCCGAGCGAGCGAGCGCGCGGTCGACCGAGGCGGCGCTGGCCACCTACCGCGCGCTCGGCTGCACCGGCTTCGCCCGCGTCGACCTGATCCTCGGCGCCGACGGCCCCTGGGTGCTCGAGGCCAACGCGATCCCCGGCCTCACCGACACCAGCCTCCTCCCCCAGGCCGCCGAGGCGGCGGGCATGTCCTTCGAGCAGCTGGTCGAGCGGATCCTCGACCTGGCCCTGACTCCAGCCGGCGTCCTAGCGCTAAGAATCTCCCTGGGCGAAGTCTTCGGGGGTGACCTCGTCGAGGAACTCTTTGAATTTGTCGACGACCTCCTCGGTGTCCTCGACCTCGTGCTCGAACTCGATCGCCGACTCCTCGATCACCTCCTCGGCGGCGAAGATCGGGGCCGAGACGCGGACGGCCAGGGCGAGGGCGTCGGAGGGGCGCGAGTCGATCTCGACCTCGGAGCCGTTGATCGAGACCGTGATCGAGGCGTAGAAGGTGTTGTCGCGCAGCTCGGTGACGGAGACCCGCTCGCACTTGGCGTCGAGGTTGCTCGAGCATGTCGGAGAGCAGGTCGTGGGTCATCGGCCGCGGCGTCGAGGCGCCCTGCAGCTTCATCAGGATCGCCGCCGCCTCCGGGTGGCCGATCCAGATCGGCAGGAAGCGGTTTCCGTCGACGGTCTTCAGCAACACGATCGGCTGCTTGCCGACCATGTCGAAGCTGACGCCATAGATCTGCATCTGCTGCACGAGAAGAGGCTCCCGACCGTGGTTGGACGGCCAAGTATAGGTCGGGCGAGTGGGCGATCCTGGATTCGAACCAGGGACCTCGTCCTTATCAGAGACGCGCTCTAACCAACTGAGCTAATCGCCCGGGGCCGGCGATGATAGCGGCGGTGCCGGCGGCCCGGCCTCGGCTCAGCGAGCGCGCTTGCGCAGACGGCGGGCGAGCGCGTGGGCCTCGTCGACGTCGTCGAAGCGCAGCTCGACGGCGATGCCCTCGCCCTCGCGCGCGGACCGCGACCTCGTGGCCGAGGGCCGCCTCGAGGGCGTCGCCGGCCGCCTCCAGGGCGCCTGCCTCGCTCGGGATCGACCGGGGCGCGCTTCTTGGCGTAGCCTTTGGCTGGCCAGCCAGCCGAACCCTGTTCTCGGTCTCGCGGACCGACCAGCCGCCGCGGACGGCGTCGCGGGCGAGGCGGCGGCGGACGTCGTTGCCCTGGGCGCCGAGCAGCGCCCTGCCGTGGCCCTCGCTGAGCTCGCCGGACTCGAGCAGCTCGCAGCGTCTCGTCGGGCAGCTCGAGCAGGCGGATCAGGTTGGAGACGGCGGGGCGGCTGCGGCCGACGCGCCGGGCCAGCTCCTCTTTGGTCAGGCCGAGGTCCTCGACCAGGGCCGCGCAGGCCCTCGCCTCCTCGACCGGGTTGAGGTCCTCGCGGACCATGTTCTCGATCAGCGCCGCCTGCAGCCGCTCGGCCTCCGCCTGGTCGCGGACGACCGCCGGCACCTTCTCCAGCCCCGCCTGCTGCGCCGCGCGCCAGCGGCGCTCGCCGGCGACCAGCTCGTAGCTGCCGTCGGGGAGGGGGCGGACCAGCAGCGGCTGGACGACGCCGCTGGCCTCGATCGAGGCGGCGAGGGCGGCCAGCGCCTCGGGGTCGAAGTTGGTCCGCGGCTGGTTCGGGTTCGGCTTGATCAGCCCGACCGGCAGTTCGCGCAGCTCGCCGGCGTCGCTCGCCGCGAGCTCTCGGGCAGGATCGCCGCCAGGCCGCGGCCGATGCCGCGTTTGGTGCCGCTAGCCACGGCTCGCGAGCTCCTTCGCGAGCGCTCGGTAGGCGACGGCGCCGCGGGAAGAGGGGGCGTGCTCGGTCACGGGCAGACCATAGCTCGGCGACTCGGCGACTCGGACGCTGCGCGGGATCACCGTCTCGAAGACCATCCCGGCGAAGTGGTCGCGCAGCTCCGACTCGACGTCCTGGGCCAGTCTGGTGCGCTCGTCGTGCATGGTGATCAGCAAACCCGAAACCTCGAGTTGAGGGTTCAGCTCGCGCCGGATCAGGCCCAGGGTTTCGAGGAATTGGACCAGGCCCTCCAGCGCCAGGTACTCGGCCTGGACCGGGACGATCACGCGGTCGGCGGCGGTGAGGGCGTTGACGCTGACCGGGCCCAGCGAGGGCGGGCAGTCGAGCAGGGTCGACCGCGAAGCGCTCGCGCAGCGGGCCCGAGGCGTTCGCGCAGGCGCGTCTCCGAGCCCTCGATCCGCGGCAGCTCGACCGCGGCGCCGGCCAGGTCGCGGCTGGCGGGGACGAGCCAGAGGTTGTCGGGCCCGGCCGGCCGCGCCGCCTGCGGCGACCGAGACGTCGCCGGTCAGGCAGTCGTAGGAGGAGGGGTGCAGGTCGCGGCCGCCGCCGAGCGCGACGGTCGCGTTGCACTGGGGATCGAGGTCGACGAGGAGGGTCTGCTCTCCCTCCGCGGCGGCGCAGGAGGCGAGGTTGACGGCGGTGGTCGTCTTGCCGACTCCGCCCTTCTGGTTCGCCACCGCGTAGACCTTGCCCATGCGCGGGCCAGCCTAGATGGTTACCCGCGCGCGGCGAGCGGGCGGTCGGATAGCCTGCCCTGCCGTGTCCGAGACCGCCGACTGGCCCGACGAGCCCGCCGAGCGCGCGCGCGAGCTGGTCGAGGGCGTTCTCGACGAGCTCGACCTCGACGGCGAGGTGGAGGTCGAGGAGGACGACGACCGGATCGTCGCTCACCGTCGAGGGCGAGGACGACTACGGCCTGCTGATCGGCAAACGCGGGCAGACGATCGACGCCCTGCAGCTGCTCTGCTACCAGGCCGCCTTCCGCGGCCTGCGCGAGCGCAAGCGGGTCGTCGTCGACGCCGCCGGCTACCGCGGCGCGTCGTCGCGAGACCCTCGAGGGCGCGCGCCGACCGCGCCGCCGAGCAGGCGCTGAGCGCAACAACCGCGTCGTCGAGATGGACCCGATGAGCGCCCAGGAGCGCCGCGTCGTCCACGAGCGGCTGAAAGAGCGCGCCGGGGTCGAGACCTACAGCGAGGGCGACGAGCCCCACCGCTGCGTGATCGTCGCGCCGCTCGTCGCGGAGTGAGCCGGCGACCCCGCCGCGGCGCTCGACCCGGCGCGCCCGCGAGGCGCTCGGGAGGGTCCTCGAGCTGCTGGCCGAGGAGCGCGCCTCGGTCAGCTCCGTCGTCGACGAGCGCGCCTGGCAGGTCCACGTCGCCGACAGCCTCACCGGCCTCGAGGTGCCCGGAGCTGCGCGAGGCGCGGCCGGATCGCCGACGTCGGCGCGGGAGCCGGCTTCCCCGGCCTGGTCCTGGCCGTCGCCCTCCCCGACGCCCAGGTCGACCTGATCGAGTCGGTCGGCCGCAAGTGCGCCTTCATGACGCCGGGCGATCGAGGCCGCCGGGCATCGCCAACGCCACCGTCCTCAACACCCGCTCCGAGGACTGGGCCGGCGCCGACGGCCGCGAGGCCTACGACGTCGTCACCGCCCGCGCCGTGGGCCGCCTCTCGACCCTGGCCGAGCTCGCATCCCCCTTCTGAAGCCAAATGGCGTCCTCGTCGCCTGGAAGGGCAAGCGCGACGAGGAAGAGGAGGCCCAGCTCGAGCGCGCCGCCGAGGCCCTGGCCATGACCCCGGAGCAGATCCTCGACGTAGGCGACCGAGCCGGCAGCCAAGCACCGCCACCTCCACGTCATCCGCAAGTCCGGCCCAACCCCGCCCGACCTCCCACGCCGCCCCGGAATCGCCAAGAAGCGCCCCAAGGGCTGAAACGCCGAGAGCAAGGGATGGCCGAGCCGGCTAGCCAGAGCGGCTGGCCCCAGACCTCAGGCGCTGACGGCTCCGTGGGAGGGGCGAGGCACCCCTGGAACGTCTTGTACTTCTCGGTCGACAGACCTGGCCCGGCCAGAGCACGACCACCCGAGCAAGTTAAGTGAAGGGGGTACCTGCCCCTCCCTCGACCACTACCGCCTGCGCTTCTTCTTCTTCGGCGGTTTAGGCGGCGGTTTCGCGGCCTTCGCCGCAGCCGCACCTCAGGCGTTGCCGCCACCGGCGCCGGGACCACTCTCTGGATCACGAACTGCTGGCCGATCGTCCAGAAGTTGGTCGTGATCCAGTAGAGGATCAGGCCGGCCGGGAAGCTGATGATGAAGGGGACGAAGATCAGCGGCAGCAGCGAACATCATCGTGCGCTGGCTTTTGTCGGCCGTGACCGCCATCACCATGCCGGAGATCAGCTGGGTGCCGACGTAGAGGACGAGCAGGGCGATCAGTTCGCCGCCGGTGGCCTTCGCGGTCAGGTCGTTGATGAAGAGGAAGCTTCGCGCGCCCGCAGTGGCCCGGCGCGGACTCGCCGCAGGCTTCGGCGGTCTGGCCGCAGATGTCCAGCGGCAGCTCGTGCTGGAGGACGTAGAAGAGGGTGATGAAGACCGGCAGCTGCGCCAGCAGCGGGATGCAGGAGGCAAAGGGGTTGACTTTGTTCTCTTTGTAGAAGCGCATCATTTCCTGCTGCATGCGCTGTTTGTCGTTTTTGTATTTCGCCTGGATCTCTTTGATCTGCGGCTGCAGCGCCTGCAGCGCCCGCATCCCTTTCAGCTGTTTGTAGGTCAGCGGGATCAGCAGCGCCCGCATGCAGACGGTCAGGGCGATGATCGACGCCGCCCCAGGAGAGGCCGACGTTGTCGTGGAAGAAGACTGAGGACCTCGTCGGCGATGTCGACCAGGAACTGCGGGACAGCTGGCAGCGCGAGCGGGAGCATCAGGCCTGCGCCTCACCGTGGTACTCGGCGGGGTGGACGTGGCCGGGCCGCGCAGGGTGAAGCGTCCGGGCACCGGGTCGAAGCCGCCGTGGCTGAAGGGGTTGCAGCGCAGCAGGCGCCAGGTGGCGAGGAGGAAGCCGCGGACGACGCCGAAGCGCTCGACCGCCTCGACCGCGTAGGCGGAGCAGGTCGGCTCGTAGCGGCAGCGGCGCGGGCGGGAGGGGGAGATCCAGCGCTGGTAGGCCCGAATCGGGGCCAGGAAGACGCGTTTCACGTGGAACGCCCTCCCGGGGCCGCCAGCGCCTCTTCCAGGCTCTTGGCGACGCCCGCCGTGCCCTCGCGCTCGATCAGGTCGCCGATCTCGGAGCGGGCGACGATGACGAAGTCGTGGCGCTGCGGGAGGCTGGTCGGAGAGGCCCCAGAAGGCCTCGCGCAGCGCCCGCTTGACCTTGTTGCGCTCGACCGCGCCGCCCACCTTGCGGCTGACCGAGACGCCGAGCCTCACGTCCTCGCGCTCCTCGTCACGGCGGGGGAAGGTGTAGAGGACGAGGTAGCGGGTCGCATGGGATGAGCCGTCGCGATAGACGCGGTCGAACTCGCCGCTGCGCGAGAGGCGCCGTCGCTTCGACGCCATCTAGGGAGTGAGGCGCTTCCGCCCTTTGCGCCGGCGGCGCTTGAGGATCGCGCGGCCGCCGCGGGTGCTCATCCGGGCTCGGAAGCCGTGCGTCTTCGCGCGCTTCCGCTTCTTCGGCTGGTAGGTGCGCTTCATGCCGGCGGAAGTATACGGACGGCGACGGCCCCGAAATCTTTTCTGCGGGATTTGCGACGCGCGTCCGGGATGCGCTGCTCAGGCACGCCGCTATGGTCGCCGACCAGGTGCCAGATGACTCCTCCCGACACGAACTCGACGCCCTTTGGCGGGCGACCCAGGACCGGCTGCGGGCTTCGGTCCCCGAGTCGACCTATCCGCCTCTGGCTGGAGCCGCTGCGGGCTGTCGGCGCCGACGGCGACACGCTCTACCTGACCGGCCCCGGAGGGGATCCGGGCCTGGGCCGAGCGGCGCTACTCGTCCCTGATCGCCGAAGCGCTGGCCGACTGCCGGCACCGCCGCTGCAGCGGGTCAGCTTCGCCGCAGCCGCGCGGGCCGAGGACGGCGGCGGCCGCCGACGCGGTCGAGCTGAACCCCAACTACACCTTCGACCGCTTCGTCATCGGCCCCGGCAACCGGCTCGCCCACGGCGCCGCGCTGGCCGTCGCCGAGGCGCCCTCGGAGGCCTACAACCCGCTCTTCCTCCACGGCCCTCCCGGGCTCGGCAAGACCCACCTGCTGGCGGCGATCGCCAACTACCTGCGGCGCCAACGCCCCCGGCCTCAGCGTCCGCTACACGACCGCCGAGTCGTTCACCAACGAGTTCGTCGCGCGCGCTCAAGTCCGCCGGCGCCGAGGCCTTCAAGGCGCGCTACCGCGACATCGACGTGCTCCTGATCGACGACGTCCAGTTCCTCGAGGGCAAGCCGGCCACCGAGGAGGAGTTCTTCCACACCTTCAACGCCCTCTACGAGTCCGGCAGCCAGCTCGTGCTCTCCGCCGACCGCATCCCCAGCGAGCTCTCGACCCTCGCCTCGCGCCTGCGCGACCGCTTCGAGTGGGGCCTGACCGTCGCCGGTCGAGCCGCCCAACCTGGCCACCCGGCTGACCGTCCTGCGCCGCCTGGTCGCAGGAGGCCGGGGTCGAGATCGCCGACACCGACGCGCTCGCCGAGCTCGCCAACCGGATCGACGCCAACGTCCGCCAGCTGCACGGCGCCCTGACCCGCGTCCTCGCCCACGCCTCGCTGATGGCGCGGCCGCTCAGCTCGCGAGCTGATCGCCGAGGTGATCCCCCGCGGCCGCTCCGCCCAGGCGACCTCGGTCGAGGAGATCCAGCAGCGGGTCGCCGAGCGCTTCGGCATCTCCCGCGCCGAGCTGGTCGGCTCCAGCCGCGCCGCCACCCCGCTGCGCGCCCGCCAGGTGGCGATCTTCCTCACCCGCGAGCTGACCGACCTCTCGCTGCCCCAGATCGGCCGGCTCTACGGCGGCCGCGATCACTCCACCGTGCTCAACTCCCTGCGCCGGGTCGAAGCGGGCCTCGGCGAGGACGCCGAGCTGGCCGAGCGGGTCGAGGAGTTGCGCGGCGCAATCCACAACCCGGCCGGCGGAGCGCGCTGACGGCCGATGGCGCTGCAAGAATCACCAGCCTTCCCACAGCCGCGTCCACAGGCCCGAAATCCGCGTCGCCACGCCGAATCCTCCGCGAGCCCCAGCTCTTTCCACAAGTCCTAACCCAACTCAAGAAGGCAATCTGATCACTTGAAGCTCACGACCAAACGCGAAGAACTCGTCTCCAAGCTCTCGATCGTCTCCAGGGCTGTTTCGACCCGCGCCGCCACCCAGGCCCTCTCCGGCGTCCTGCTCAGCGCCGCCGACGGGCGCGTCGACCCTCTCCGCCACCGACCTCGACCTGGGCCTGCGAGACGACGCTCGACGCCGAGGTCGAGAGCGAGGGCTCGGTGCTGCTGCCGGGCCGGCTGCTGGCCGAGGTCGCCCGCTCGCTCGCCGACCCGACGGTGGAGATCGAGACGCGCGAGGCCGAGCACGACGTCGAGATCCGCAGCGGCAGCTCCAGCTTCCACCTGCGGGTGCTGCCGGCCGAGGACTTCCCGAAGCTGCCGAGCGCCGAGGCCGAGCGGCGGGCCTGAAGATCCCGGCGAAGGCGCTCGAGGCGAGCATCGACCTGGTCGCCCGCGCCGCCTCGCGCGACGACATGCGCCCGGTGCTGACCGGCGTCTTCGTCACCGCCGCGCGGCACGGAGATGACGATGGTCGCCACCGACTCCTACCGGCTGGCGGTCAAACGGACCGAGCTGGAGACGCGACCTCGGCGGCGAGATCGAGGCCAACATCCCGGCCCGGGCGCTGCGCGAGCTGGGCCGCATCCTCTCCGCCGAGGGGGTCGAGGAGGCGACGATCTCGCTGCTGCCCAACCAGGCGGTTTTCGAGGCAGGGTCGATCCCCCTCACGACGCGGCTGATCGAGGGCCAGTTCCCCAACTTTCGACAGCTCCTGCCGGAGTCCTACGAGCACGACGTGCGGCTGCCGCGCGCCGGACTTCCTCGACGTCACCCGCCGGGTCAGCCAGCTGGCCCAGCGCAACGCGCCGCTGCGGCTCTCCTTCGAGCCGGGCGAGCTGACGGTCGCGGCCGAGACGCCCGACGTCGGCGACGCGCGCGAGACGATGCCGGCGGCCTTCGAGGGCGAGCCGCTGGAGATCGGCTTCAACCCCGAGTTCCTCAAGGAGGGAATCGAAAGCGTCGAGGGCGACGAGGTGCTGCTGCGGCTGATCTCGCCGCTGCGGCCCGGGCTGCTGCAGCCGGTCGAGGGCGAAGACTTCCGCTACCTGGTGATGCCGATCCGCCTCAACGTCTGAGGCGGTGGCGGGCCGGTGCTCGTCACCGCGATCGAAGCGAGGCCGCTGCGCAGCCTCGAGCGGGTCCGGGTCGAGCTCGAGCCCGGGCATCGTCAGCGTCGTCGGGCCCAACGGGGCCGGCAAGACGAACCTGGTCGAGGCGCTCTACTTCGCCCTCACCGGCCGCTCCTTCCGCACCTCCGACCGCCGCGACCTGATCCCCTTCGGCGGCTCGCTGGCCCGGGCCGAGGCGACGGTCCGCGACGACGACGGGCTCGAGCGCCGGCTGCTCGCCTCGGTCAGCCGCAGCGAGGGCCGCCGCCACCTGCTCGACGGCAGCCCGGCCGACCCGGCGACGCTGGCCCGCAACCGCCCGCCGGTGGCGGTCTTCGCCCCCGACCGCCTCAGCCTGGTCAAGGGCCCGCCGGCCGAGCGCCGCGCCCACCTCGACGGCTTCCTCGCCGCCCGCTGGCCGGCCCGCGGCGGAGCTGCGCAAGCGCTACGGCCAGGCGCTCGCCCAGCGCAACGCGCTGCTCTCGCGGCTCGCCGGCGGGCTACGGCGTCCGCCGACGGACCTGCGACGTCTGGGACGCCGGCCTCGCCGAGGCGGCCGCGCCGCTGGTCGCGGCCCGCGACGAGGCGGTCGCCGAGCTGGCGGCGCCCTTCGCCGCGGCCGCCGCCGAGCTCGGGCTGGAGGGCGGCGCAGCCTCGAGTACGCGCCGCGGGCCGCGGGCGTCGGCGGAGGAGATCCGCGCCGGGCTGGAGGAGCGCCGCGAGCAGGACCTCCGCATCGGCCGCAGCTCCTGGGGCCCGCACCTCGACGAGCTGAAGCTCGACGCCGGCGGGCCGCTCGCTGCGCCGCTACGGCTCCCAGGGCCAGCAGCGCGCCGCCCTGCTGGCCCTGCTCTTCGCCGAGCGCGAGGCGCTGCTGCAGGCGCGCCGGGTCACCCCGCTGCTGCTGCTCGACGACGTGATGAGCGAGCTCGACCCCGGCCGCCGCGAGCGCCTGGTCGGCCGCCTCGGCGACGGCGGCCAGGTCGCTGATCACCGCCGCCGACGAAGAGTCGCTGCCGGCGCCGGCGCTGCGCGTCGGTGGTGCGGATGCCGCCCGCCGGCAGAGCCGAGAGCGGCCGCCGCATGAGCCGCCGCCGCGCCCCCCGCCAGGCCGCCGGCGGCGTTCCGCGCGGCCCGCGAGCGAGCCGCGCCGAAGACCGGCCTGGCGGCGGTGCAGGCGGCCTGGGCGGAGGCGGTCGGCGAGCAGCTGGCGGCGGTCGCGACGCCGGTCTCCGAGCGCGCCGGGACGCTGACGATCGAGTGCGCCGACAGCGGTCTGGGCGCAGGAGCTCGACCTGATGCAGGGGCAGCTTCTGGAGCGCCTGCGGGAGCGAGCTGGGGGAGCGGCGCCCCGAAGCGCTCGCGCTTTCGCGTCAACAGCGAGCGCTTCTAGATCACACTTTTATCCACGATTTGCAGGGAAATTGTCCTCTTGCGGCAGCTTGTCCACGGGGCTCAACTGGTATTCTTATGGCAACTCGCATTTACGCCCCGACCTGTCGTGGAGCGAGTCTCCAGGCGTCGGGGTTTTCTGTGTCAACCGGAAGGGACTCATTGCCTGAGAAAAAAGCCAAAGCGCGACGCGCTCCTACGGCGCCAAGGACATCACCGTCCTCGAGGGCCTCGAAGCGGTTCGCAAACGCCCCGGCATGTACATCGGCTCGACCGGCCCGCGCGGTCTGCACCACCTGGTCTACGAGGTCGTCGACAACTCGGTCGACGAGGCGCTCGCCGGCCACTGCGACAGCGTCCGCGTCGTCCTCCACCCGGACAACAGCTGCACGGTCGAGGACAACGGCCGCGGCATCCCGGTCGAGACGATGGAGAAAGAGGGGCGCCCGGCGGCCGAGGTCGTGCTGACCGTCCTCCACGCCGGCGGCAAGTTCGGCGACGGCGGCGGCTACAAGGTCTCCGGCGGCCTGCACGGCGTCGGCGTCTCGGTCGTCAACGCGCTCTCCGAGCGCCTGCACCTGCGAGATCAGCCGCGACGGCAACGTCTGGGACGCAGGACTACGAGCGCGGCAAACCGCATGACCGACCTGAGCCAAGGGCGCGGCGACCGACGAGCACGGGACCAAGATCACCTTCCTGCCCGACCTCGAGATCTTCGAAGAGATCGAGTTCGACTTCGAGACCCTGGCCGAGCGCCTGCGCGAGACCGCCTTCCTCACCCGCGGCCTGAAGATCGAGCTGGTCGACGAGCGCGGCGAGACCAACAGCGTCACCTTCCAGTACGACGGCGGGATCGAGGACTTCGTCCGCCACCTCAACGAGAACAAGGACGCGGTGCACAAAAAGGTCATCTACTTCGAGGGCGACAAAGAGGAGGGCGAGGTCGAGATCGCGATGCAGTGGAACACCTCCTACCAGGAGTCGATCTTCAGCTTCGCCAACAACATCAACACCCACGAGGGCGGCTCCCACCTCTCCGGCTTCCGCGCCGCGCTGACCCGGACCCTGAACGCCTACGCCCGCAACAAAGGCCTGCTGAAAGAGAAAAAAGACGACAACCTCGCCGGCGAGGACGTGCGCGAGGGGCTGACCGCGGTGATCTCGGTCAAGCTGCACGACCCGCAGTTCGAGGGCCAGACCAAGACCAAACTCGGCAACCCGCCGATCCGCGGCCTGGTCGAGGAGACCGTCAACCGCAAGCTGGCCGAGTACCTCGAGGAGAACCCGGCCGACGCGCGACGCGTGATCATGAAGGCGATCGACGCCGCCCGCGCCCGCGTCGGCGGCCCGCAAAGCGCGCGACCTGACCCGCAAGTCGGCGCTGGAGAACTCGACCCTGCCGGGCAAGCTCGCCGACTGCACGGTCAAGGACCCGAGCCTGGCCGAGATCTTCGTGGTCGAGGGCGACTCCGCCGGCGGCTCGGCGAAGCAGGCCCGCGACCGCAACACCCAGGCGGTGCTGCCGCTGCGCGGCAAGATCATCAACGTCGAGAAGAGCCGGATCGACAAGGTCCTCGCCAACAACGAGATCCAGGCGCTGATCACGGCGATCGGCACCGGCGTCCACGACGAGTTCAACATCGAGGACGCCAGGTACCACAAGATCGTGATGGCGACCGACGCCGACGTCGACGGCGCCCACATCCGCACCCTGGTCCTCACCTTCCTCTACCGGCAGATGCCGGAGCTGATCGACGCCGGCTACGTCTACATCGCCAAACCGCCGCTCTACCGGGTCAAACAGGGCAACCAGGAGACCTACCTGGAGCGCGAGTCCGAACTCGAAGAGCTGCTGCTGCGCGACAAGCTCGAGGAGTTCGAGCTGACCGACGCGACCGGCGAGACCCGGCAAGCTGACCTCGAGCCGCTGGCAGGCCTACATCCGGCGCTCGAAAGAGTACGAGGGCTGGGGCTCCTCGCTGCAGGCCGACTTCGGCCACGAAGTGGTGCGCTTCCTCGAGGAGTCGAGCCTGCTCGACGAACAGGTGGCCGAGCGTCGCGGCTGCCCGCGACGTGCTGCAGCGCGAGGCGGCGGAGAGAGCGAGCCGTTCGACACCGAGGTGCTGGACGCCGGCGAGGACCTGGTCGTCGTCAAGGCGGTCGAACGCAAGAGCGGCCTCGCCCGCACCCACCGCCTGCCGGCGACGCTGTTCGCCCACCACGACTACCGCAAGTTCGCCGAGGTCCACGCGGCGCTGCTGAAACAGGTCGGCCGGCCGCCGTTCGAGGTCAACCGCGGCGAGCGGCAAAGCGTCGCGCTCTCCTTCGAGGCGCTGCGCGGGGCGGTGCTGGAGCTGGCCCGCCAGGGCGTCCAGCTGACCCGCTTCAAGGGCCTGGGCGAGATGAACGCCGAACAGCTGCGCGAGACGACGATGGACCCGGCCTCGCGGACGCTGGCCCGGGTCACGCTCGAAGACGCGACCGCCGCCGACACGATCTTCTCGATGCTGATGGGCGACCAGGTCGGCCCCGCGCCGCGAGTTCATCGAGGCCCACGCGAAAGAGGTCAAGTTCCTTGATGTCTAAGAGCCCTACTTGCTTGGTTTTCGCGCCCGTGGCGCTGATCGGAGGAACTTTCAATGGCGCTTGACGCCCTGACCGGCAACATCGAGGACCGCGGGCTCGAGCAGGAGATGCGCTCGTCCTACCTCGATTACGCGATGAGCGTGATCGTCGGGCGGGCGCTGCCGGACGTCCGCGACGGGCTCAAGCCGGTCCACCGCCGGGTGCTCTACGCGATGCACGACATCGGCCTGCAGCCGACCCGGCCCTACCGCAAGTGCGCCTTCATCGTCGGCGAGGTGATGGGCAAGTACCACCCCCACGGCGACTCGGCGATCTACGACACGCTGGTGCGGATGGCGCAGGACTTCTCGCTGCGCTACCTGCTGGTCGACGGCCAGGGCAACTTCGGCTCGATCGACGACGACCCCGCCGCGGCGATGCGGTACTGCGTAACCGGCGACACCCGCGTGGCAACGCCGAGGGGGACGGTGCGGATGGACTCGATCGTCACCGATGTCGAGCCCGAGTCAGATTCGGACATCGACCTCGAGGTTCTCGACCGCCTCGGTCGCCCGGTCCACGCCAGCAAGTTCTTCCACTCCGGGGATCACCCGACCCTCCGCCTGCGAACTAAGCAGGGCCACGAGTTGACGGGCACCCACAATCACCCGGTTCTCTGCCTCGTCGACATGGCGGACGTCCCCCTCTTGATGTGGAAGCTGCTGGAGGAGATTCAACCGACTGACCGGGTTCTCATTTCGCGGACCGAGCGGGAGTCCGGGCCGCTGACCGAGGAGGAAGGGCGGCTTGCGCTGCTCGCCGGGGCTCTGGTCTCAGAGGGATGGGTTGGTCCTGATCGAGTTGGCTTCAACAACACCGACAAGGAGTTCTTCGACGCTGTGGTCTGCGCATATGACGCGATCGTCGGCGGGCCGCGGTACGTGTATTCGCGCCAAATCCGGTCAGGTAGCACGCTCCACGAGCTCGATGTCCAGAACCTGGAGCAGTTCCGACGCAGCCCTTTCGCCGAGCTCCGCGGAGCCGCTCGGGAAAAGTCGGTTCCCGAGTTCATCTGGGGCGGAAGCCAGGCTCTTAAGCGCGAGTTCCTCCGCTCGCTGTTCACCGGCGATGGCTCCTCCTCGCTCCTGCCTAGGAAGACGATTCAGGTCTCCTACTCCACTTACAGCGAGCAGCTGGCCCGCGACGTTCAGACCCTTCTGCTGGAGGCCGGGGTCGTTTCGCGCATCTGCCGCTACGAGAAGGGTGAGCACAAGGTCGTCATCAGCAATCGTCGCGATGCCCGTATCTTCGAGCGCAACGTCGGCTTCCTCGGGGTCAAGCAGGCAAAGCTCAACGCGGCCCTGGCACAGGTGCCGTCGAACAGTCGCGCCCTAAGCCGCGACTACGTGCCCTTTGTTGCCGGCTACGTCCGCGACGAAGCGGGACGAGATGCGAACGGTGCCTGGCTGCGTCGACACAACATCGATCGGATCGAGCGCTGGGAGCAGGGTGGAACGGCGATCCTGGAGCGGATCGAGTCACCCGAGGTGAGGGACGTTGTCGCGCCCCTCGTCAGCGGCGATTACTTCTACGCCGAGGTCGAGTCGGTCGTCTCGGCCGGCGTGCAGCCGGTCTACTCGGTCCGGGTCGACAGCGAAGATCACTCGTTCCTCACCAATGGGTTCGTCAGCCACAACACCGAGGCGCGCCTCGGCCGCCTCGCGACCGAGCTGCTGCGCGACATCGACGCCGACACCGTCGACTTCGGCCCCAACTACGACGAATCGACCCAGGAGCCGCTGGTCCTGCCGGCGCGCTTCCCGAACCTGCTGGTCAACGGCACCTCCGGGATCGCGGTCGGGATGGCGACCAACATCCCGCCGCACAACCTGCGCGAGGTCGCCGGCGCGGTCGCCGCCTACATCGACGACCCGGGGATCGACCTGGCCGGGTTGATGGAGCACGTCAAGGGCCCGGACTTCCCCGGCGGCGGGCTTGATGAGCCGCGAGGGGATCCGCGACGCCTACGCCTCCGGCCGCGGCAGCATCAAGGTCCGCGCCCGCGCCCACGTCGAGCCGCTGAAGGGGGGCAAGGAGGCGATCATCGTCACCGAGCTCCCGTTCATGGTCAAGAAGGGCGGCGAAGGCGGCCTGATCACCAAGATCGCCGACCTCGCCCGCGACAAAAAACTCGAGGGCATCTCCGACCTCCGCGACGAGAGCGACGAACGCTCCGGGATGCGGCTCGTGATCGAGCTCAAACGCGGCGGCCCGCCGGCCAAGGTCGTCCTCAACAACCTCTACAAAAAAACCGCGATGCAGTCGACCTTCGGCGCCAACATGGTGGCGCTGGTCGACGGCGTGCCGCGGACGCTGAGCCTGCTCGAGCTGATCGAGCACTACGTCGATCACCAGCGCGAGGTCGTCACCCGCCGCACCCAGTACGAACTGCGCCGCGCCGAGGCCCGCGCCCACATCCTCGAGGGGCTGCTGGTCGCGCTCGACAACCTCGACGCGGTGATCAAACTGATCCGCGCCTCG
The DNA here is from genome assembly GCA_963850735.1 of uncultured Actinomycetes bacterium. Lineage (GTDB taxonomy): Bacteria > Actinomycetota > Thermoleophilia > Solirubrobacterales > 70-9 > VAYN01. The sequence goes on along the minus strand of CAWKMK010000004.1, from coordinate 135,890 downwards.
AACGACCCCGACGCCGCCCGCGACGGGCTGATCGAGAGTTCGAGCTCTCGCGCGAGCAGGCGCAGGCGATCCTCGACATGCGCCTGCAGCGCCTGACCGCGCTCGAGGCCGACAAAGTCCGCGCCGAGCACGCCGACCTGATGGAGCGGATCGGCGAGCTGCGGGCGATCCTCGGCGACGAAGCGCAGGGTGATGGCCCTGGTCAAGGACGAGCTGGCCGAAATCGTCGAGTCCTACGGCGACGAGCGCCGCACCGAACTGGCCCACTTCGAGGGCGACGTCGGGATCGAGGACATGATCGCCGACCAGCAGATGGTGATCTCGCTGACCGCCTCCGGCTACGTCAAGCGGCTGCCGCTGGCCACCTACCGCCAGCAGCACCGCGGCGGCGTCGGGGTGATGGGGATGAACCTCAAAGACGACGACTACATCGCCCACCTCCACATCAGCTCGACCCACGACTTCCTGCTCTTCTTCACCAACCGCGGCAAGGTCTACCGGCTCAAGGTCTACGAGCTGCCGGAGGGCTCGCGCAACGCGAAAGGCAGCTCGCTGAACAACCTGCTGCCGCTGCGCGAAGGCGAGAAGGTGATGGCGGTGATCCCGACCCGGGACTTCAAGGAGAACAAGTACCTCGCCTTCGCCACCGCCAAGGGCCTGATCAAGAAAACCGAGTTCCTCGCCTACAACACGCCGATCCGCGCCGACGGGATCATCGCGATCAAGGTCCGCGACGGCGACGAGCTGGTCCAGGTGCGGCTCACCTCGGGCGAAGACGACATCCTCATGGTCTCCCACTCCGGCCACGCCTCCCGCTTCTCCGAGGAGCACGTGCGGACGATGGGCCGCGACACCAGCGGCGTCAAAGGCATGAACGTCGTCCGGCAAAGACAACCGGGTGCTGGCGATGGACATCGCCCGCAACGACACCGAACTGTTCGTCGTCACCGAGAACGGCTACGGCAAGCGCACCCCGGTCTCCGAGTACCCGGTCAAGGGCCGCGGCACGAAAGGCGTCCTGACCGCGAAGCTGACCGAGAAGAAGGGCGGCCTCGCCGGCGCCCTGATCGTCGGCGAGCACCAGGACCTCCTCTTCATCTCCCAGAACGGCATGGTCCAGCGCACCTCGGTCGGCGGCATCTCGCAGATGGGCCGCTCCACCCAGGGCGTCAAGGTGATGAACATCAAGGACGACGACCGCGTCAGCGCCGTCGCCCTGGTGGTCGAGTCCGAGGACGCCGCCGAGGCCCCGGTCGCCGAGAGCGACGGCCAAGGCGAGCTCGCCGACGCTTCACCCGACGCCTCAGCCGACGGCGCGGCCGAGTAGATCCCCTAGAAGGCGGCTTCGAGGAAGGTTTCGTAGCCCGGTCCGGCGAGCGGGAAGCGGGGGGCTCCCGGGAAGTCGACGCTGAGGTTGCCTGACCACGAGGTGGATCCGTCCGGCGCCGCCCGGTAGCGCCCGCTGGCGTGGAACGGGGAGCCCGGGGTGAACCTGCCCGCGGTGACGGCTTCGTTGAGTGGAAGCTCGCCATGAGCTTCAACGAACGCGGACCGCAGGATCGCCAGCCTCCCGCTGTTTTCTTCGCGTTCGGCGAAGTATTCGAGCTTGCCTCGATAGCTGATTGCGGCGAACACGGTCGAGTCGAGCCCGTTGCGGTCGATGGCGATCAGGTCGGAGAAGGGGTCTTCGAACAGGGCCGAGCTCCGCGCGCCGCTGCGGTGGCGGTCTCGCCGGCACTTCGAGGCAAGGCTGGAGATCGAGCCCTTGGCCCGGTGGACCTGGACCGTCACATAGCCATCTTCACCGCGAAATCTGAAGTTGCCGACGAAGACACCTCGCCGGACCACGAACCGCCCCGCGCCATGACAGCGCCTCTTCTTACCGAACCACGGCCGGTGCTTCGACTCGCGGAAGCGCATCGAGATTTTGCCGAACTTGCCAAAGTTGGCCTGCAGCCGTTCCGACGCCGCAACCCCCCTCGCCAGGTATTCGGTGGCCGCGCCGCTCCTGCGCCGACTGCGGCGAGCGACGGTGACGACCACGGCGCTGCCGGCGGCGCGGACGCCGACTTCGTAGGGGCCGGGGGGATCGAGGACGAAGCCGGTGTGAAACTTTGGCTCTGGCGTGACCGGCGACCCGACTTTCGTGCCGAGGGGGCTGGGCCGGGATGCAGCGGCGCCGCCAGCTGCTGCGCCGCGGCCGTCCCCCCGCCGGAGAGCGCCAGGGTCGAGGAGAGCAACCCGAGGATGAGGAGCCGCCGGCTCATTTCACCCGCGCCGCCCGCCCGTACAGCCGGGCAACTTCCTTGCCGAAGTAGGGACCGAAATCCGGGCTCGCGTGCTCGAAGTAGCCATAGCTCGTGACCCCGTTGAGGGTGTCGCCGTGGATCAGCCAACCTCCACCCGAGGCCCCGCCGGTGACGCCGCAGCTGACGGCGAGGTTGAGCGGCCCGGCGTAGGCGAGGGAGTGCGGATCGTGGCCGAAATAGCGCGCAGCGCCGCAGACCCGCTGGGTTTCGCCGTCGAACGGCTCTTCCGCCGGATAGCCATGGACCGCGAAGCTCTGGTTCGGCTTCAGGCCCCAAGCGATCTTCGCGCCGCCGACAGCATCGTTCAGCAGTTGCCCGGCCTGGTTGCGCCCGAGGACCATCGCGCCGACGTCGTAGTTGGAGTCGCCACCGCTCCTCCCGCCACTGCTTGGTGGTGTCGATCCAGCGGACGGGAAAGACCCCGAACGGTCGCTGGCCGTAGCGATAGGCCGGGACGAATGCTGCTTCCCCCGAGAACCAGTGATCTCCTCTACCGCTGTTGAGGCAGTGGGCGGCGGTGATGACCACGCTCTTGTTGGGCGAGCGAACCGCGGTGCCGGAGCAGCGGCCGTAGCCGAAGATCCCGAACGAGAGCAGGATCACGCCGTGGATGCGGAACTCGGGGGTCGTTGGGTCCGCCACCTGTTCGAAATCGGATCCGAATTCGCCCGGTGCGACGGCCGAAGCCCCGGCCCGGTCCACCCGGGTAGCTCGAGCGGCTTGGCCGCGCGCACGCGGGCCGGCGTCCAGAAGTCACCGGCCTCCCGAGCGGTGGACGAGCCCAGCCAGACTCCGCTCGCGACCGCCCCCGGCGCCGCGACCGCCATCGAGAAAAGGAGCGCGAGGAGGAGAGCCCCCGCCAGCACCCGACGTCCTCCGCCCTGCGCAGAAGTCATTGGCAGCAGCCTACCTGCGCGTTCAGGAACCCCGTTGTACGGCTAAGCCGCCTGAGGTAAGTACTGCTGCCAGGCCGCCGGGATCTTCGGGCTGGCCACCTGGATGAAGACCGTCGGCGGCGGGGCCTTGGGGATGTTCGCGGGGTGCATGTGGATCTCGCGGGGGAGGCGGTTGCCCTTGCGGCGGTTGCAGGTGGCGCAGGCGGCGACGATGTTCTCCCAGACCGATTTGCCGCCGCGGGAGCGGGGGATGACGTGGTCGACGGTGAGGCCGGACTTGGTCGAGCCGCAGTACTGGCAGGTCCAGGAGTCGCGGGCGAGGACGGCGCGGCGGGTGATCTTGCGGCGGTGGGCCTCGCGGGGGATCCGGACGTAGTTGACGAGGCGGATCACGTCGGGGCGCTCCATCGTCATGTGCTCGGAGTGCAGCGCGGCGCCGTCGCGCTGCTCGAGCAGCTCGGCCTTTTCCTTCAGCAGGAGCACAGCGGCGCGTCTCAACGTGCAGACGTTGATCGGCTCATACGTCGCATTGAGTACCAGAACCCGTGCCATGGTGCCCGGAATTGTAGGCAGGTCGGCCTACGGCGACTCCGGCGGGAGTCATGGCGCTCAGACGACCGGGTAGGAGCCGAGGATCCGCACCGACTCGGCCTTGGTCCGCAGCGCCGCGATCGCCTCGGCGACGACCGCGTCGGTCTCCGCTGCCCTCGAGGTCGCAGAAGAACATGTAGCGGCCGAGGCCCTGGCGCATCGGCCGCGACTCGATCCGGGTCAGGTTGATCCCGCGCTCGGAGAACTCGGCGAGGCGCGTCGACCAGGGCGCCGGGGTGGTCCTCGCCGAGCTCGGAGAAGACCAGCGAGGTCTTCCACGGCCCGTCCCCGGCCGGCTCGGTCCCGGCCGGGGCGATCCAGACGAAGCGGGTGACGTTGTCGTCTCGTCCTCGACCCCTTCGCGCAGCGATCTCGCAGCCGTAGAGCGCGGCCGCCGCCCGCGCGCCGAGCGCCGCCCAGGGCCGCGAGCGACTCGCTGACCATCCGCACCGCCGCCGCGGTGCTGCTGACGCTGCGCAGTTCGACCGCCGGGCAGCGTCTCGCGCAGGAAGCGCGGCGCACTGGGCCAGCGGCTGGGGGTGGGAGAGCACCGCCTCGACCTGCTCGGCCCGCACGCCCTCGCGGGCGATCAGGTGGACGCGCACCGCGGTAGTCGTGCTCGCCGACGATCGTCACCGCGCTCGGCCTCGAAGGCGAGCGTGTCGAGGGTCGGCCGCACCGAGCCCTCGATCGAGTTCTCGAACGGGACCAGCGCCCGGTCGGCCTCGCCGCGCTCGACGGCGAGGATCGCGTCGTGGATCGTCGCCGTCCGCAGCGGCTCGAAGCTCGCCGCCGCGGACCGCCTCGCCGAGCGCGTCCTCGGTGAAGGTTCCGGCCGGCCCGAGGTAGGCGATCCGCATCGTCAGCCAGGCCAGCCCGGGTCTATTCGAAGATGACGCGTGTAGCTGGCTTCGTTGTTTTCGGTGACCTGCTCGCCGGGCACCGTTTCGACTTCGACTTCGAGCGTCACTTCGCCGCTCGGCGCCGGCGTCAGCGGGATCGACGCGGTGCCGTTTCGCCGGCCGGCGAGTTCGTCGATTGTCGCCCTTGAGCGTGTTGCCGTCGACGGAGACCGAGACGGTGACGCCGTTCTCGGTCGATTCGCCCTGGTTCTGGACCTGGACTTCGACTTCGACGCGCTTCTTCGCCGCTGATCGTCGGCCGGCGCGCCTTCGACCAGTTCGGTGCCGTTGACGCTGACGCCGACCAGTCCGAGGCCGTGGACGCCGGAGACGTTTCGCCGCCGCTGGCGCCGCTGACCGCGCCGAGCGCTTCGGCGACCGCGCTTCTTCGAGCCACTTGTTCGTCCGGCAGGAAGGCGCTCTTCGGCACGTCGCTGCCGTCGATCCCGTTGTCGGCGAGGACGCCGTCGATTTCCGGCCGCACCACCGTGTTCGTAGAGCGACGTCGGTGGCGAGCAGCTTCTGCATCTGGCTGGCGATCGCCGGCCATCGCCTTGTCGGCGCCCGGCGTCGCCGAGCGCGGTGGCATCTTGTCGGCGATTTCGTCCATCGCGCTGGCGCGCAGCTCGTAGACCAGCTCCAGCGTCGTCTGCGCCCGGCCCATGTCGCCGGGGGCGCCGAGGCCGTCGACCCGCGAGGCGTAGTTGTCCATCGCGCTGCGGTCGGCGTTGACCTGCGTCGACGAAGTCGGTGACCGAGAGGCTGCCCGGGTCTTCGAGCTTGCCGAAGAAGGCTTTGCTCGTCTGCTTCGGTCTCTTCGACGATCTGGGTGACGTTGCGGGCGTAGTCGCTGAGCTCGCGGTTGGCGCGCGCGTCGAGGCAGCCCTTGATCCCGAGCACGATCAGGATCAGCACGATCAGGCCGCCGCCGAGGGCGAGGCCGCGCCGCAGCATGATCTGCTGGCGTTCGGGTCGACGTTTGGGCCGCTCGCGCCGCGGCGGGCGTGCTGTGAATCCTCCAAGAAGCGCTCTCCAGGCTGGTGGCTGGCCGGAGAGTATGACGCTCTGCGGCGGCTGGAGCGCCAAGAGAGGCCGCAAACGGTGCGTTTTTCCCAGCTGGCGGCCCCACGGCGGAGGAGCAGGAGAGCTCCCGTACCGGCGAAGTTGAGAGAGCTTTGGTCGGCTCCCTCGTGCTCAACCGCTTCCTGATCGAGCGCCGCATCGGCAGCGGCGGCTTCGGCGTCGTCTACGAGGCCTGGGACGGCCGCCTCGAGCGCCCGGTCGCGGTCAAGGCGATCGAGCAGCGGGGCGAGGCCGGCCGGCGGGTCCTGCGCGAGGCCCAGGCCGCCGCCCGGCTCAACCACCCCGGCATCGTCACCCTCTACGAGATGGGCGAGGAGGACGGCAACGCCCTGCTCGTCACCGAGCTGGTCGAGGGCTCGACCCTGGCCCGCCTCGCCGCACGCCGGCGAGCTCTCCGACCGCGAGATCGGCGAGATCGGCGCCGACCTCTGCGAGGCGCTCGACCACGCCCACTCGCGCGGCGTCGTCCACCGCGACATCAAGCCGCAGAACGTGCAGGTGACCGAGGACGGGCGAACCGCGGGCGAAGCTGATGGACTTCGGCGTCGCCCGCCTCGCCGACGAGCGCGCCGCTGACCGCCGCCGGCGACGTCGTCGGCACCCTCGCCTACATGTCGCCCGAGCAGGCCGAGGGCCGCCCGGCCGGCCCCGAGGCCGACGTCTACTCGCTGGCGCTGACCCTCTACGAGTGCTGGAGCGGCGAGAACCCGCACCGCCGCGCCACCCCCGCCGCCACCGCGCGGGCGATCGGCGGCCGCGCACCGGCTCGCTGCGCCGCCTGCGCCCCGACCTGCCGCGCGAGCTGACCGACGCGATCGACGCCTGCCTCTCGCGCCCGCCCCAACCACCGCCCCTCGCTGGAGGAGCTGGGCACGGCGATCGAGGACTCGCTCGACCAGCTCGCCGACCACCTGCCCGGCGCCTACGCGCCGCGGCTTCGCCACCCGCGTCGGCGCCCTCGCCGCCGCGGCTGACGGTCGGCGGCTTCCTCGCCCTGGCCACGGCGCGGCCCTGCCGTAGATGGCGCTTCACCTAGGATCTTCCCGATCGGCGCTCTTCAGTCAACTTGGAGTCGAGCATCGAAGGCCTCGTCGAGGGGGTCTTCAGCCGCGCCTTCAGCTCCGAGGTGCAGCCGGTCGAACTGGCGCGCAAACTGGCGAAGGAAATGGACGCCCACAAGACCGCCTCGGTCCAGCGCGTCTACGTCCCCAACGAGTACACGGTCTTCCTCTCCAAGCAGGACCGCAGCCAAGCTCGAGGGCTACGAGCGCTCGCTCGAGCAGGAGCTCTCCGGCTACCTGCTGGAGCACGCGCGCCGGCGCGGCTACGACCTGCTGACCCGGCCCGCGGTCGAGTTCGACACCGACGAGCGGCTGCGGCTGGGCGAGTTCGGGATCCAGGCGCGGCTGGTGAAGCCGCCGGCCCACGAGGGCGAGGCGCCCGAGCAGGGCGAAGAGGGCCACACGATGGTCTACTCGGCGGTGCGCGAGCGCGACCGCAGCCGGCCGAAACGGCCCGAGCAGGCGGTCGGCGCCCTGGTCTCGACCCGCGCCGTTGTCTCGCTCGACGACCGCCGCTACGTGCTCGACGGGCCGCGGGCGACGATCGGCCGCTCGAAGTCGGTCGAGTGCGTGCTCTCCGACCCCAACGTCTCCCGCCGCCACGCCGAGCTGCGCCGCGCCGACAACGGCGACTGGCAGATCGTCGACCTCGGCTCGACCAACGGGATCAAGGTCAACGGCCGCCGCGTCGCCTCGACCCGGCTCAGCCCCGGCGACCAGGTCACCGTCGGCACCACGACCTTCCTCTTCGACATCGAGCAGTAGCGGCGGCTGCCGCCGTCATTAAGGTGCCTGGCGCGTGGACTACGACCCGATCTCAGTAGCCCTCAAGTTCGGCTTCCTCGCCGTCCTCTACCTGTTCGTGCTCGTGATCGCGCGCAGCGCGTTCAAGGACCTGCGGCGGACCGTCGCGCCGGCCCCCGACGCGACCGGGTTCCACGCCGCGCCCGGCCTACGCCGAGGCGCCCGCGCGGCGCCGACGCCTGGCTCGTCGTCGAGCGCGGCGGCGGCCTCGAGCGCGACCAGCGCTTCGACCTGATCGGCGGCCTCTCGATCGGCCGCTCGAAGGAGGCCGACGTGCAGATCGAGGACCGCTACGCCTCCAGCATCCACGCCCGAGTCTTCTCGCGCGAGGGGCGGTTCTACGTCGAGGACATGAACTCGACCAACGGCACCCTGCTGAACGGCGCGACCCTGCAGGGGGAGGCGGAGCTGATCGACGGCGACACGGTCCAGATCGGCGACACCGATCTTCAGGCTCGAGGTCGAGCTGATGACGCTGCGGATCGACGAGGAGGCCGTTCGCACCGACACCGGGCGCCAGCGCAACGCCAACGAGGACTCGCTCTTCACCCGGGCGCCGCTGTTCGTCGTCGCCGACGGGATGGGCGGCGCCCAGGCCGGCGAGGTCGCCTCCAAAGCGGCCGCCGAGTCGTTCGCCGGCGAGCTGCCCGCAGGCGCCGCCCGAGCGGGTGCTGGAGGAGACGATCGAGGGCGCCAACCGGACGATCCACGAGCTCGCCCGCAAGGACCCGAGCCTGGCCGGGATGGGGACGACGACGACCGCGGCGATCGTCGACCTCGAGGCCGAAGAGGTGGCGATCGGCCACGTCGGCGACAGCCGCGCCTACCGCCTGCGCGGCGGCAAGCTCGAGCAGCTGACCCGCGACCACTCGCTGGTCGAGGAGATGCGGCGCAAGGGCCAGCTGACCGACGCCCAGGCCGAGGACCACCCGCAGCGCTCGATCATCACCCGCGCCCTCGGCCCCGAACCCGAGGTCCAGGTCGACCTGCAGACGGTCCCGGCCCAGGCCGGCGACGTCTTCCTGATCTGCTCCGACGGGCTGACGACGATGCTCGACGACGAGCACGATCGCCCGCCTGCTCGCCCGCGCCACCTCGCTGCAGGCGGCGGTGCGGGCGCTGGTCGACGAAGCCAACCGGGCCGGCGGCCGCGACAACATCACCGTCGTCGCCTTCCGGCTCGAGGACGCCGCCGCGCCGGCCGCGGCGAACCCGGGGGTGCGCCCCGACGAGGGGGCGACGCTGATCGGCGCCGAGCGCCGAGGAGGCGGGCCTGACCGCGACCGAGGTGCGCCGCCGCGCCGCCGCCGAGGCCGCGCGCAAGCGCCGCGAGGAGCTCGACGCGCAGCCGCAGCGGCGGCCGCTGCGAAGACCGCCGCCAAGGTCGCTCGCGGTCGCTGCTGGTGGTCGCCGCCGTCGCCTTCGGCGCCTGGTACGGCAACCGCCAGGTCTGGTTCCTCGGCACCGACGACGCCGGCCGCGTCGCCCTCTACCGCGGCGCTCCCGTACGAGCTGCCGTTCGGGATCGAGCTCTACGGCGAGCGCTACGCGAGCCCGATCCAGACCGAGTCGCTGCCGGCCCGACGCCAGGACGCGGTCACCGGCCACGAGCTGCGCTCGCGCGACGACGCCGTCTCCCTGATCGAAGACATCGAAAAGAGCCGAGGGGCTTCGTTGACGTCGGCCAGGAACCGGGAGCTGCTCGCCCTGGTTCCCGTCGCGCTCCTGCTCACCGCGGGCTTCGCCGCGGTCTTCGCCCAGGAGAACGCACAGCTCGGCAACCTCAGCCTGATCTACGGCGCCTACTTCCTCGCGGTCTGCCTCGCCACCCACATCTTCCTGCGGATCCGCCTGCCCAACGCCGACCCCTACCTGTTCCCGCTGGTCGCGACCGCTGACCGCCTTCGGGCTGGTGATGATCTACCGGATCGACGAGACCCTGGCCCGCGACCAGGCCAACTGGTTCGTCCTCGGGCTGATCCTCTTCGCGCTGACGATCCAGCTTCCTGCGCGACTACGAGGTGCTGGAGCGCTACCGGTACACGATCGCGATCGGCGGCCTGCTGCTGCTGCTGGCGCCGCGGCTGCCGGGGATCGGCCAGCAGGTCAACGGCGCCTACCTCGGGGTGAAGATCGGCCCGATCGCCTTCCAGCCGGCCGAGTTCTCGAAGATCGCGATCGTCGTCTTCCTCGCCAGCTACCTGCGCGAGCACCGCGAGGTGCTGATCGTCGGCGCGCGCCGCGTGCTCGGCGTGACCCTGCCGCCGCTGAAGCACTTCGGGCCGATGCTGGTGGTCTGGGGCGCCTCGATGTTCATGCTCGTCTTCATCCGCGACCTCGGCAGCTCGCTGATGTTCTTCGCCGCCTTCCTCGCCCTGCTCTACGTCGCCACCGGGCGCTTCTCCTTCGTCGTCATCGGGATGGCGATGTTCCTGGTCGGCGCCTGGTTCTTCGCCAGCACCGTGCCCCACGTCCACGACCGGGTCGAGATCTGGCTCCACCCCTACAACGACCCGCAGGGGACCGGGTACCAGATCCTCCACTCGATCTTCGCCCAGGCCGACGGCGGCCTCTTCGGCAAAGGCTTCGGGCAGGCGCTGATCGTCGATCCCCGGCACCGACGACGCGCTGCTGCCGGCGGCGCAGACCGACACGATCTACTCGCTGATCGTCAACGAGGTCGGCCTCTTCGGCGCCTGCGGGGTGATCCTCGTCTACCTGCTGATCGCCGCCCGCGGCTTCAAGATCGCCCTGCTCGCCAACGACGGCTTCTCGAAGCTGCTGGCGACCGGGCTGACCGCGGTCTTCGCGATCCAGGCCTTCGTGATCATCGGCGGCGTCACCCGGGTGATCCCGCTGACCGGCGTCACCCTGCCCTTCATCAGCTACGGCGGCAGCTCGATCGTCGCCAACTTCGTGCTGCTGGCGCTGCTGCTGCTGATCTCCGACCGGGCCCGGCGTGAAGCGGCCGAACCGGCGGGGCGGATGGCGGCGATGGGAGCGCCGGCGTGAACCGGCAGATCGTCAAATTGTTCGCCTTCATCGTCGTCCTCTTCGGCGTCCTGGTCGGCTTCACGTCCTACTGGTCGGTCTTCGACGCCGAAGCGCTGAAGGAAAAGGACGCCAACAAGCGGCCGCTGTTCGAGCAGCAGCAGATCCCCCGCGGCCGCATCCTCGCCGCCGACGGCACGGTGATCGCCAAGTCGGTGCCGAAGGGCAAGGGCGCCTCGAAGCGCTACGTGCGCCGCTACCCGGAAGGCTCGCTCTTCGGCCACCCGATCGGCTACAGCTTCGTCCAGCTTCGGCGACACCGAGTTCGAGCAGTTCCACAACGAGGAACTGATCGGCGAAGGCTCCGAATTCAGCTCGATCGTCGACGAGCTGCTGGGCGAGCGCCAGGAAGGCAACGACATCGTCACCAACATCGACAGCCGAAGCCCAGCGGGTCGCCCTGTCCGACCTCGAAGGACGCCGGCTTCGGCGCCGTGGTCGCGATCGAACCGAGCACCGGGCGCGGTCAAGGTGATGGCCTCCAACGCCCCCTATCGACCCCAACCGGGTCCCCTACGAACCTCGAAAAGCTGAACTCGAACGAAATCGAAAGGCCGCTGGTGAACCGGGCGACGCAGGGCCTCTACCCGCCGGGCTCGACCTTCAAGGTGGTGACCGCCGCGGCGGGGCTCGACAGCGGCACGATCACGCCCGAATCGACGATCAACGCGCCGGGCACGCTGGAAGTCGAAGGCACGCCGCTGCAGAACGACTTCAACGAGGACTTCGGCTCGATCGGCCTCGACACCGCCCTGACCAACTCGGTCAACACCTGGTTCGGCCAGCTCGGCCAGCAGCTCGGCAACGACACCCTCTTCCAGTACATGGAACGCTTCGGCTTCAACTCCACCCCCGCGATCGACCTGCCCGAAGACGAGGTCGAAGAGAGCGGGGTCTGGGACCTCGAACAGAACGAAATGCTGACCTCGAAGCGACCCCGTCGACCTCGCCCGCCTGGCGATCGGCCAGGAGCGGCTGCTGGCGACGCCGCTGCAGATGGCGCAGGTGGCGGCGGCGGTGGCCAACGGCGGCAAGCTGATGAAGCCGCAGATCTGGAAGCGGGTGGTCGACCCCGACGGCCGCGTTACCGACACCCTGGACCCCTCCGTCTACAGCGAGCCGATCAGCGAGGAGACGGCCGCGGAGCTGACGACGGCGATGGAAGGGGTGGTCAGCGAAGGGACCGGGACCAACGCGGCGATCTCCGGCGTGCCGGTCGCCGGCAAGACCGGCACCGCGGAAACGCCGGGCAACAAGGCCTGCGGCGGCGGCGACGACGAGAACCAGGCATGGTTCATCGGCTTCGCCCCCGCCGACGACCCGCAGATCGCGATCGCGGCCTCGGTCGAGTGCACGGAACAGTTTGGAAACGACGTCGCAGCGCCGATCTTCAGCGACGTAGCGGAAGCGATCCTGAACGGAGAATGAGGAGGAGCGGTGGCTGAGGTCAACGAGGGAAGCGTCGTCGACAACCGTTACCGGGTCCTGCGCCGGATCGGCAGTGGCGGCATGGCCGACGTCTGGCTGGCCGAGGACACGCACCTGCAGCGGCAGGTGGCGCTGAAGATCCTCCACCGGCGCTTTCTCCAGGACCAGGAGTTCGTCGGCCGCTTCCAGCGCGAGGCCGAGCACGCGGCCGGGCTGACGCACCCCAACATCGTCGCCGTCTACGACCGTGGCTCCGCCGGCGACGTCAACTACATCGCGATGCGCTACGTCGAGGGGCCGACGCTGAAGGAGCTGATCGACCGCGGCCTCAGCCCCGACCAGGCGGTGGCGCTGGTGCGCCAGGTGCTGGAGGGGGCGAGGTTCGCCCACCGCAACGGCATCGTCCACCGCGACCTGAAGCCGCAGAACGTGATCGTCGACGAAGAGGGCAAGGCGATCGTCACCGACTTCGGCATCGCCCGCGCCGGCGTCTCGGAGATCACCCAGACCGGCTCGGTGATGGGCACCCCGCAGTACCTCTCGCCCGAGCAGGCGCAGGGCTTCGAAGTCACCCCCGTCTCCGACCTCTACTCGATCGGGGTGATCCTCTACGAGGCGCTGACCCGCCGAGTCCCCTTCGAAGCCGACAGCGCCGTGGCGATCGCGATGAAACAGGTCGCCGAGACGCCGCAGCGGCCGAGCTCGATCAACCCCGAGGTCTCGCCGGCGCTCGACGCGGTCGTGATGCGGGCCCTGGAGAAGGAACCGGGCCAGCGCTTCCAGAGCGCCGACGCCTTCATCGCCGCCCTCGACGGGGCGCTGAAAGACCCGGGCGTCTCGCAGGGGACGGCGGCCTTCGCAGCGGTCGCGCCGGTCGCCGAGGAGCTGCCGCCGGAGGAAGACCGCAAACGCAACGTGGCTGTGGGGCCTGCTGGTCGCGGCGATCCTGATCGGGCTGCTGATCGGCTGGGCGCTGAGCCGCGACACCACCACCGACGTCCCCAACGTCACCAACAAGCAGCTCGAATTCGCGATCTCCCAGCTCGAACGCAAGGGCTACGACGTCGGCGAGGAAAAGTACGTCAACCGCGCGGTGCCGCGGAACACCGTCCTCGAGCAGGACCCGCTGCCCGGCAACGCCGACGAAGATTGCTCCTTCCTCACCTTCTTCTGCTCGAAGCCGACCGTCGACCTGACGATCAGCGCCGGCCCCGGTAGCGGCGAAGTCCCCTCGACCGCGGGCCTGGGTGAGGAGGCGGCGAGGGAAAAGCTGGAAGGTGCCGGCTTCGAAGCCGGGGTCGAACGCGTCAACTCCAGCTCGGTCGAAGAAGGCCTGGTGGTCCGCTCCGAACCCGGTGGCGGCACCACCGCGACCAAAGGCTCGACCGTGACGCTGTTCGTCTCCCGCGGCCCGAAGCAGATCAAGGTGCCGGTCCTGGTCGGCAGTCAGCGCGGCGCGGCGGTCGAACGGCTCCGCGGCCGCGGCCTGGAACCCAGCGTCTCCGAAGAAGAAAGCTCCTCCCCCAAAGGCCAGGTGATCAGCCAGTCGCCCGACGCCGGCAGCGAGGTCGAAGCGGGCTCGACCGTCTCGATCGTCGTCTCCAGCGGCGAAAAGGAGGAGACGGCGAAGGTGCCGAACGTGATCGGCAAGGAACGGCGCGAAGCGGTCGAACTGATCCGCAGCGCCGGGCTCACCCCCAGCGTCGAAGAAGAAGAAACCGAAGTACCGAGCCAGGTCGGGCGCGTCATCGACCAGTTCCCGCCCCCCGGGACCGAAGGCGAACCGGGAGACACGGTGACGATCACGGTCGGCAAGCGGGCGGCCGCGTCGCCCGAAGAAGCAGGCGAAGAATGAGGGTCGCGGTCCTCTCCGGCGGCCGCTCCTCCGAGCACGATGTCTCGCTGCGCTCCGGAGCCGCGGTCGCTCGTGGCCTGCGCGAGGCAGGCCACGAGGTGGTCGAGGTGACGATCGGCCGCGACGGCCGCTGGAGCGCGCCGGAGGGGACGGTCGAGCTGGCGCCCGGAGCCGGGCTGCTCGGCGCCGACGCGGTCTTCCCGGCCCTGCACGGCGCCTTCGGCGAGGACGGCAGCGTCCAGGGCCTGCTCGAGTGCCTCGACGTCCCCTACGTCGGCTCCGACGTCCTCGCCTCGGCGGTCTGCATGGACAAGCTGACCCTGAAGCGGCTCTTCGCCGAGCACGGCGTGCCGCAGGTCGACTTCACCGCGGTCGAAGGAAACGACTGGTGGGGGCGGGCCGAGCAGCTGGGGCTGCCGCTCTGGGTGAAGCCCTCGCGGATGGGCTCCAGCGTCGGCATCACCCGCGTCACCGATTTCGCCGAGCTCGACGCCGCGGTCGAGATGGCGCTGCGCCACGATCCGCGGGTGATCATCGAGGCCTCCGCGACGGGCCGCGAGGTCGAGTGCTCGGTCCTCGGCAACGACGAGCCGCAGGCCTCGCTGCCGGGCGAGATCGTCGCCCACGCCGACTGGTACGACTTCGAGGCCAAGTACACCGAGGGCGGGATGGAGCTGCGCGTCCCGGCCCCGATCGGCGACGAGGCGATCGAGCGCGTCCGCGAACTCGCCGTCTCGGTCTTCGCCCTCGCCGGCTGCTCCGGCCTCGCCCGCTGCGACTTCTTCGTCGAGCCCGACGGCTCGGTCCTCGTCAACGAGATCAACACGATGCCCGGCTTCACCGACACCAGCGTCTACGCCAAGCTCTTCGAGGCCACCGGCATCGCCTATGCCCCCCTCTGCGACCGCCTGGTCCAGCTAGCGGTCGAGCGCCACGAGCAGGCGCGCTCCTACGAGTTTTAGCCCGCCAGGGCCGAGCCCCCCGAGCGGGCATCGTGCATCGCCGCCACGAAGACCTGGTCCGCGGACTTGTCGTAGCGGTAGAGCAGGATCATCCACGGCCAGGGGCCGAGAACGAACCGCAACGGCGCCCATCGCCCTCTCACTCGAGGGCCGGCGAGGGGGAAGGTCTCGACCACCCTCAAGGAGCGAGCGATGCGGTTCCAGTGGGATGGCGGTAGTTCGAGAGTGGAGGCCGCCGCATCGATGTCGCTTCGTGCCTCAGCGGTGATGAAGATCTGTGCCACTCAGGGGACAAGGTCATCGAGAGGCGTTCCCTCCCCCCGTTCAGCCTGTCTCAGCCCTATTTGCGTTTTCTCCCAAGCACCCGGGATCGAGTCGAGGATCTCCGTGATGCGAGATGCGTCCGGGACGATTTCGTCGAGCGCAGTTGAGAGAAGGGACCGCGCAAGCGTCCCCTCCTGCATGTGAGCCCGCGCGGCTAGCTGCGCAAGCTTCTCGGCATGCGGCTCGTCGAGCGTCACGTTTACCCGCCTGGCTGGAGAGATCATGTGTGCAGAGTACACATATCTACACAATGCGTGTACCAGGCTAGTAAGTGGTATTTCTCGAGCGCGGCCGCGGCAGGGACTTGTAGCGGGGGTCGCGGCCGCGGTTCCAGAGGGCGCTGTCGATCTCGGCGGGGGTGAGGCGGGAGGCGGCGGCGAGGAGCTCGATCGCTTGGACGGCGCAGGCGCGCAGCTCGACCTCCTCGGGGGAGTCGTGGGCGAGCAGGTCTTCGGCTTCGATTCGCTCGGTGAGGGCGGGGTCGAGATGGAGCATGCCGTCGACGCGGAGGACGTGGGGGACGAGGTTGTCGGCGAAGGCGGTGAGGTGCTCGGCTCCCGGGAGGTCGGCGACGCCGGCGCGGTGCAGGTCTGCCGCCGCCAGCTGGGCGCGCTTGAAGAAGGGGACCTCGCGTCCCTCGTACTCGGAGACGTCGGCGAACGAGTCCCAGCCGGCGAGGAGGCCGGCCAGGGCGGAGACCGAGTCGGCGCTCTCGGGTACACGGAGGTAGCGACCGCCGTGGTCGGCGAGCAGGTGCCCGCCGACGTCGCGCAGCGTGGCGGCGAACTGGAACATCAGCGGGTGCTCGGGGTCCTGGCCGACGACGCTCGGCGATCGCTTTGGCGTCCATCGCGACCAACTCCCCTGCGGTCCAGGGATCGACGGCGAAGCGGTCTTCGACTCCCGCCGCCATGGTCGCGTAGCCGCTGTGGCCGGCGCGCTTGCGGATCGTCGGCCACCAGCCGGAGCCGAAGTTGATCGCGTTCATGCAGATCGCGAAGGCGGCGACAGCTTCCGGGTCGGCGGGCTCGCTGCTGGGTTCCCGCTCAGCCCCGCCCGCGGTCAAGCCCGCCGCGTAGGTCTCGATCCTCCCCTCGTCGATGCGCACGAAGCGTGCCCGCCCGGCGACCCAGGCGCAGGCGGCGCGGACTTCGTCGGGTAGGGAAACTGAAGACATGACCGAGCCAGAGATACAGATTCGCGAGGCAACTGTGGAGGACGCCCCGGAGATCGCCCGCCTCCTGCACGACTTCAACACCGAGTACGAGCAGCGGACGCCGCCCGTCGCAGAGCTGACCCGGCACGCCGAGCGGATGCTGCGCGAGGGCGAGATGACCGTGCTGCTGGCGGGGGAGGGACCCGACGGTCTGGCGGTGCTGCGCTTCCGGCCCTCAGTCTGGACCGAGCAGCAGGAGGCCTACCTGCAGGAGCTCTACGTGGTCCCGGACCTGCGCGGCCAGTGCATCGGCGAAGCGCTGATGCAGGCGATGCTCGCCACCTGCCGCGACGCCATGACGCCGCCTGGATCGAACTCAACACCGGCGAACCGACACCGCCGCTCGCGCCCTCTACAGCAAACTCGGCTTCACCAACGAAGAAGGACCCGAGGGCACCGCGATGCTCTATTACGAGCTGCGAGCTTCTGAAGCGCCAGCTCGGCGAAGCCGATCCCGGCCGGCGGCTCGACCCGGTCGGGGTAGAGGAGGTGGGCGAGCAGCTCGACCCCGTCGATCAGGCGCGGGTCCTGGCCGCGAGAAGGTCGAGGCGGCGTCGACGGCGAAGACGCGGCCCGCGTCCGAGCGCTTCGAGGCGCTCCCCGTGCGCGAGCGCCTGCGCCCGCGAGTCGTCGACGTACCAGCCGCAGGGCATCGCGACGACGACCTCGGGATCGAGGCCGGCGAGCGCCCCCACTCGACCTGCGGCGACTTCGGCCCGGCCGTCCGGCGACGTCGACGCCGCCGGCGATCTCGATCATCTCCGGCACCCAGTGGCCGCCGAGGAAGGGCGGGTCGAGCCACTCGAGCGCGAGGACTCGCGGCCGCGGCGCTCCCGCGACCGCCGCGCGTACCGCGCTCGCAGCCGCGCTTCAGCTCCGGCGCGCACCTCCGCGGCGTGCGCCTCGATCCCCGCCGCCCCACCGAGCCGGGTCACGTCCTCCAGCACCTCGCCGAGCGTGCTCGGGTCCTGCTGCACGACCCGCGGCCGCCCCGGCAGCCGCGCCGCCACCGCGACCACGTCCTCGTAGGAGACCGCGCAGACCTCGCAGACCGCCTGGGTGACGATCAGGTCCGGCGCCAGCTCCGCCAGCAGCTCCTCGTCGAGGCTGTAGAGCGCCCGGCCTTCGCCGACCACCTCCTTCACCGCGGCGTCGATCTCGCCCGCGCTGAGCCCCTCAGGCAGCACCGTCGCCGTCAGGTGCGGCAGCTGAGGCGGCCGCCGGCGGGAAGTCGCACTCGTGGGTGACGCCGACCACGTCCCCGCCGAGGCCGAGCGCGAACAGCATCTCGGTCGCGGAGGGGACGAGGCTGGCGATACGCATCAGGCGACTATTTCACCGCCGCCAGCAGGGCGTTGGCCCCGCCCTGCATTCCCGCTTTGTTGGGATGGATCGGGGCGGCCGCGTTGCCCGGCACCAGCGGTTCGACCCAGCGGGTCGAGCTGCCCTTGCAGGCGTCGTGGCCGATGCTGGCGCCGTACCAGTTGACCAGCGTCGCGCCGTTGGCCGCGGCCTGCGTCGCCAGCATCGAGTTCAGCCGCTGCTCGGTCGAGCGCAGGTAGGGAACGTCCTGGAACCCGATCGGCATCTGCGGCCAGCAACCGAACCCGGTCTCCGGGAAGATCGCCGGGTAGTTGACGACGTAGATTTTCGCCGCGGGCGAGCGGGCTGTGGATCCCCTGCAGGACCGCCGCCACTTTCGGCGCCGTCGCTTCGATCCGCGCTTTCAGCTGGTCGACCCCGCCCGAGTTGTATTTGTCGAGGCAGGGATGGCTGAACGGGTTGATCGTGATGCAGCTCTGCGCGACTTCCGAGAAGCCGATGTCGTTGCCGCCGATCGTCACCGAGACCACCGTCGTGCCCGCGTCGAGCGAGTTGAACTGCGGCGGGTTCGGCCCGTCGGGTTCGACGTTCTGCGGGTTGGTCATGTCCATCGGTCTTCGCCCCGCTGCAGGATCGCGTCGCGCAGCGACAGGCCGATCCCGGGCGCTGCCAGGTGCGGCGTAGTTGTTGCTCGACTTGAGGCAGCCGAGCGGCAGCAGCGGGTTGGGAATCAGCGGCCCGGCGGCGTAGGAATCGCCGAGCGCGGTGTAGTTGGCGGCCGCCGCCCCGCCGGCGAACCCAGCCAGCAACATCGCCGCGGCGATCAGGGCCAGCAGCCCGACCCGCAGCCGTTGGAAATCGATCCTCTTACTCATCTTCTCTCCTCCCGTTGAGAACAAGCAACGAGCCCCTAAAGCTCAATTATCTTTATAGTAACTTTTAAGTAGTCACATGGGTAGAGGAGGAAGGTCGATGCGGCGATTCACGGCGGTATTTGCGGTAGTGATGGCGATGCTCGGAGTGGGGGCGAGCGCGGCCGAGCGCCGACCTGCCGGTGATCTACAACGGCGTCTACGGCTACGCCCACGCCAGCCCGACCGCGAGCCCGCCCGGCGCCAACGACTGGTCCTGCAAACCCTCCGCCGCCCACCCGCGGCCGATCGTCCTC
This sequence comes from uncultured Actinomycetes bacterium, assembly GCA_963850735.1. Classification (GTDB taxonomy): domain Bacteria; phylum Actinomycetota; class Thermoleophilia; order Solirubrobacterales; family 70-9; genus VAYN01. The sequence continues at coordinate 116,917 of CAWKMK010000004.1, read as the reverse complement.
GTCCACGGCACCTTCGCCGACATGTCCGACAGCTGGCAGGCGCTCTCGCCGCTGCTGAAGAACAACGGCTACTGCGTCTTCGCCCTCAACTACGGCGACTTCAACGGCAGCGGCGCGATCGGCGTCTACGGGGTCGACGACATCCCGACCTCGGCCGGCGAACTCGACGCCTTCGTCGACAAAGTCCTGGCCGCGACCGGCGCCGCCGAGGTCGACCTGGTCGGCCACTCGCAGGGCGGGATGATGCCGCGCTACTACCTCAAGTACCTGGGCGGCGCCGCCAAGGTCCACACCCTGGTCGGCCTCTCGCCGTCCAACCACGGCACCACCCTGGACGGGCTCTTCGTCCTCTCCAACTTCTTCCCCGGCGCCAACCAGTTCACCGGCGCTCTCTGCCCGGCCTGCGAGCAGCAGCGGGCGGGCTCGGCCTTCATCACCAACCTCAACAGCGGCGGCGAGACCGTCCCCGGCGTCGACTACACCGTGATCCAGACCCGCTTCGACCAGGTCGTCACCCCTTACACCTCGGCCTTCCTCTCAGGCTCGAACGTGAAAAACATCCTGCTCCAGAACCAGTGCATCCTCGACCTCGGCGATCACCTCTCGATGCCGTACGACCACATCGCGGCGGCTGACGTGCTGACCGCGCTGGACCCGGCTCACCCGCGCGGCTTCCTCTGCACGCCGATCGCCCCCACCGCCGGGGGCTGAGCGGACGGTCAGCCGCCCGCGCCGTTCCCGTTGCTCTCCCCGCGGTAGGGCCCCGGCTTCGGCCGCGGCCTGCCGCCGGGGAAGGCGAGGCGCAGGATCGTCCGCTGCACCATCCCCAGCTGCTGCCCGAAGGGGCCGGAGTTGTACGGGAGGCCGTAGCGCTCGCAGACGTCCTTGACCTGGGGGGCGATCTCGGCGTAGCGGGTGCTCGGCATGTCAGGGAAGAGGTGGTGCTCCACCTGGTAGCTGAGGTTGCCGCTGGCGACGTGGAAGAGCGGGCCGCCCTCGATGTTGGCGGAGCCGGTGAGCTGGCGGATGTACCAGCCGCCGCGACTCTCGTCCTCGACCTCCTGCGGGGAGAAGGTGTAGGTCTGGTCGGGGAAGTGGCCGCAGAAGATGATCGCGTAGGCCCAGACGTTGCGGACGATGTTCGCCGTGGCGTCGGCCTTGGCGGTCGCGCGGAAGGTCTTGCCGCCGCTGTTCAGCGTGGCTTCCACCACCGGCGCCCAGCGGCTCTGCCGCTTGCGCTTCACCCGCCCGAGGATGCCCCGGGGCTGCTTGCGCTGCCGCCGCGTCTCCACCACAACGTCGACCGCCGCCGCCGCCAGGGCGCTGACCAGCGGCCAGGCGATGTAGTCCTTGACGATCTGGCTCTTGCGCCTTGCCGGCGATCCCCTTCAGCTCCCGCTTCACCTGGCGCATCGGCTTGCGGCCCTTGCGGATCGCCTCGAAGTCGAGGTCGTGCAGCGCCACGCCCCACTCGAACAGCGCCGCCAGGATCAGGTTGTAGACCGGCTGCGCGAGGTAGACCGGGTGCCACTTCTGCTCCGGATCGATCCGCATGATCTCGTAGCCGAGGTCCTTGTCCTTGCCGCGGATGTTGGTGTAGGTGTGGTGGACGAAGTTGTGGGAGTGCTTCCAGGCCTCGGCGGTCGAGGCGGTGTCCCAGTCCCAGGTCGAGGAGTGGATGCGCGGGTCGTTCATCCAGTCCCACTGGCCGTGCATGACGTTGTGGCCGATCTCCATGTTCTCGAGGATCTTCGCGGCGGAGAGCGCGGCGGTTCCGGCTGCCCAGGCGCCGCGGTTGCGGGAGGCGAGCAGCAGCACGCGGCCGAGCACCGCCAGGCGCCGCTGCATCTCGATCATGCTCTCGATGTAGCGCCGGTCGCGATCGCCGAGCTCGGCCGTGACCCGGTCGCGGATCGCGTCGAACTCGCGGCCCAGCTCGTCGAGCTGCTCCTCGGAGAGGTGCGCGAGCGGGCTCTCGGTATGGGTGTCGATCGGTGCGGTGGTGGTGCGCTCATCTGGTTCTCCTGCCTTTCTCATAGGTGCGATCTGCAACGTCGCCTTCCGGCGCGTTGACGCAAGTTCGGACCATTTCTCCCTCTTCCCCGTAGACCTCGCCGGTCCGCAGGTCCCTCACTTCTCCGGCGCAGAGGCGGCCGATGCAGGTGTGGCAGATCCCCATCCGGCAGCCGAAGGGCAGCTCGGCGCCGGCTTCCTCGCCGGCGACGAGAATCGGCGTGCCGCCGTCGCACCCGGTCTCGACCCCGCTGGAGAGGAAGCTGACGGCCCGCCCTCGCCGGCCGCGGCGTCGCCGCCGATCACCGGCTGGAAGCGCTCCATCTCCAGCAGCTCCGGGTCGCCCTCCGTCGCGCCAGTGCTGGACGAGCGCGTCGAGCATCTCGCCCGGCCCGGAGACGAAGGCGTGGCGCTCGCGCCAGTCGGGACAGAGGTGGTCGAGGTCGGCGGGAGTGACCCGCCCCGCCTCGCCGGTGATCCGCAGATGCGGGCGGTAGCCGTCGCAGCGGGAATCCAGCTCGCGCAGTTGCTCGCCGAAGATGACGCCGTCGGCGATCGCGCGAGGAGTGGATGTGGACGGCGTCGTCGAGGGCCCCGTCGCGATCGAGGCTGCGCAGCATGCTCATGATCGGCGTGATCCCGCTGCCGGCGCTGATGAAGAGGAGCTGGCGCGGCGGCGGGTCGGGCAGGACGAAGGTCCCTTCGACGCCGCCGAGGCGGACGATGTCCCCCGGCCGGGCGCGATGGACGAGGTAGGGCGAGACCTTGCCGGCGTCGACCAGCTTCGGCGTGATCCCGATCAGCCCATCCGGGCGCCCCGGATCGGTGGTCAGCGAGTAGGCGCGCCAGTGATGGACTCCGTCGACGATGACCCCGATCCGCAGGTACTGGCCGGGCCGGTGCTCCATCCACTCGTAGCCCGGCCGGATCAGGACCGTGACCGCGTCGGGGGTCTCCCGCTCGATCCGCTCGATCCGGCCGCGCAGCTCCTGCGTCGACCAGAGCGGGTTGATCAGTTCGAGGTAGTCGTCCGGCAGCAGCGGGCTGAAGAGCGAGCGGACGGCATGGAGGGCGCGCTGGCGCGCCTTCGGAACGTTGGGTATGGCGCCTCGCTCTGCCATTGTCGAATGTTACACGGATCGATGTAAAGGTTACGCCACAAAGATCGAACCGCTCCTATACCCGCGACGGCAGAACTCAGTCGATCACCTTCACGTCGCTGATCTCGATCCGGTAGCGCCCTTCCTGGTCGCGGGAGGGAGCCGCCTTGGTGAACCAGATGAGGAAGTACTTCGCCGGTGAGCCGAGGTGGAGTTCGACTTCCTCCAGCTCCCCGGCGTCTTCCACCTCGCCCACCGGTTCCCCCCATTCGGAGAGTTCTTCCGGCGGGCCGGCGGGGGCGGCGTAGATTTCCGCGTCCCAGCCGGGGGCACCGCGAATCACCATCTCCTGCGGGGTCGCCGTCGCCTTCGTCACCACGTAGAGGCCGACGCCCGGGTTGGGCCCGCTCTTCGTCCCGGCGAATTCGGTGTCGTCGTAGTGCTCGCTGGTCCAGGCGGTCCCGGTCGGGTTGCCGTCGATCGCCAGGCTGACCGCTTCCGGGTCCTCTTCGTCGTCGCCCTGCGGGTCGTAGTCGGAGGCTTCGGCGAGCGCCAGCGGCGTCCCCTTGCTGTCCAGCGCGCCGCCCCCACCGCCGGGGCCGTTGCCGCTGCTGATCAGGATCACCGCCGCCACCGCGCCGGCGAAAGCGAGCAGCAGCAGCGCCAGCCACAGCCGCGACCAGCGGCCGCCGCTGGAGAGCTTGCGCTGCGCCGGCGGCACCGCCTCGAGCACGCTCGTCGCCTCGCCGGTGGTCGAGCCCGCCCGCGCCGCCTCGACCTCGAGCGCGGTCGCCAGATCGTCGATCATCTCGCCGACCTGCCTGGTAGCGCTGGGCCGGGTCCTTGGTCGTCGCCCGCTCGACCACCATCGCCGCCGCGGCCGAGAGCTCGGGCCGCCGCTGCTGGACGTCGGGCAGCTCCTCGTTGACGTGTTTCATCGCCACCCCGACCTGGCTGTCCGCGCTGGAACGGGACCCGCCCGGTCAGCATCTCGTAGAGGACGACGCCGAGCGAGTAGATGTCGGAGCGCTGGTCGACCGAGTGGCCCATCGCCTGCTCGGGGGAGACGTAGTCGGTGGTGCCGAGTACGCGGCCGGTAGCGGTCATCCCGTCCTGCTCGAGCTGGCGGGAGATGCCGAAGTCGGTCAGCTTGGCCCGCCCCTCGGCGTCGATCAGGACGTTCTGCGGCTTGATGTCGCGGTGGACCATGTTGCGGGCGTGGGCGACGGTCAGCCCGCGGGCGATCTCGATCGCGTAGGCCAGCGCCTCCTGGGCGTCGAGCGCGCCGACCCGGGCGATCCGCTGCTTCAGCGTCTCGCCTTCGACGTACTCGAAGACGATGTAGGGGTGGCCGCCGTCCTCGCCGGCGTCGATCACCGAGACGACGTTGGGGTGGGAGAGCTTGGCCACCGCCCGCGCCTCCTGGCGGAAGCGCTCGAGCTGGTCGGCCTGCTCGGACATCTCCCGGTGCATGACCTTGACCGCCACCGCCCGGTCCAGGGTCCTGTCCCGCGCCAGGTAGACGGTCGACATGCCGCCGCTGCCGAGTTTCGCCTCCAGCTTGTAACGGCCGGACAGCACGGTGCCGATCATCTGGGCGCTGGTCGAGGGGCGGTCGCTCACTTGCGGGCCAACGTTACGACGCCAGTGGCCGCAAGGCGTCTCAGAGGATCCCGGGTGGTCCTGCGGTTGCGCGGCCGATCCGCTGCGCCGCCGGGTAGTGGAGCCGCAGCAACTCCAGCGCCGCGGCCTCGTCCTCTGCCGGGACGACGACGCAGAAGCCGCAGCCCATGTTGAAGACCTCCCGCATCTCCTCGTCGGAGAACGCCGCCGAGCTCCTGGATCAGGCCGAAGACCGGCGGCACCGGCAGCGGGTACGTCGATCTCGTAGGCGACCTCGGCTGCCAGGCGCAGCAGGTTCTTGGTCCCGCCGGAGGTGATGTGGGCGAGGCCGCGGACATCGACCTCGGAGCGCAGCAGCTCGACGATCGGCTTGACGTAGATCTCGGTCGGCTCCAGCAGCACGTCGCCGAGCGGCCGCCCGAGGCGGTCGTCCTCTAGCGGGACCTCGGCCAGGGCCGAGCGGGCGAGGGTGTAGCCGTTGGAGTGCAGGCCGGTGGAGGGGAGCCCGATGACGACGTCTCCCGGCTCGACCGCGGAGCCGTCGACGATCCCATCGAGGGCGACGGTCCCGAAGCAGGCGCCGGAGACGTCGACGCCGCGGACCAGCTGCCCGAGCTGGGCCAGCTCGCCGCCGGGGATCTCGATCCCGGCCCGCTCGGCGCCGCGCGCCAGGCCGACGCCGATTTCCTCACAGACCGCGGGGTCGGCCTTCTCGATCGCGATGTAGTCGAGCATCGCCAGCGGCTCGGCGCCGACGCAGATCACGTCGTTGACGTTCATCGCCACGCAGTCGATTCCGATCGTGTCGAAGCGGCCGAGCTGCTCGGCCAGCACCAGCTTGGTGCCGACGCCGTCGGTCGAGAGCGCGATCCCGGTCCGCTCGTCGATCTTGATCACGCTCGCGTAGTGCCCCGGCAGCGGCACCTGCGCCGAGGGCCGCCCGAGCTGGATCGCGCCGAGGGCTCGGACCAGGCCGGCCACGGCCGAATCGGCCGCCCCCTGGTCGACCCCGGCCTTCGCGTAGGCGTCGCTCGCGTTCACCTGCCGGATTCTCTCAGTCGCTCCGGCAGGTCGGGCGCCGGTTCGAAAACGTGTTTGCGCCCTTTGCGTCGGGAAACGAGGAATTCACTATCGGCCAGGGCACGTAGATCGGAGCGAGCGGTCTCGTGGCTGACGCGATGGCTCGTGGCATGGCTGTCGAATGAGTAGATCGCGGCTGGACGCCGGACCGCGTCGATGAGAAGGGCGAGCTGTCGGCCGTTCAGGTCAGCATTGTCCTGCAGCAGCCTCTCGACGTCCCGCATCTCCGAGACCTTGCGCTCGAGGTAGTCATGCAGGTCGGCGATCGCCTTCTCGATGACCCGCAGTTGGTGGATGAGGAAATAGGTGGTGTCGGCGCCGTCGGTCTCGGTCTCCATAAAGGCTCGTCCGTACTGTCCCGGTGCGCCCCGGATAAGCCGCGAAATCGGCAGGTACTCGGCCAGCCAGTAGCCGCGGGATTGCATCGCCCAGAAGAAGAGGATCCGCGCGGTCCGTCCATTGCCATCTTCGAAGGGGTGGTCGAACGCGATCCAGAAGTGCAGGAGGATCGCCCGCAACACTGGATGTACGAACGGCTCGCCATCGTCTTCGTTGGCGAACTTGCACAGGAGGTCCATGCGCTCCGGAAGCTGCTCGGCCGGCGGCGGGACGTGAACGGGGTCCCCGTCGTCGCGGTCGAAGACCGCCACCCGTGGCTCGCCTGGGCGTTGCAGGCGTCCAGCGGCGGTCGGATCGTTGAGCGTTCCCTCGGTAACGATCCTGTGCAGCTCGAGGATCGACTCGGGCCTCAGCTCTTTCCCCATGTCATCCCGCATGAATTCGAGTGCCCGGAAGTGATTGAGGATCATTCGCTCGCTTCGGTCACGCGGCGGCCGCCCGCTACGGAGCATCTCCTTGGCAACCACCCGAGAGGTGGTTGCGCCCTCTAGCTGGCTGGAGCGGATTGCCTCCTCCATCAGAGAGTTGACCAGGAACCGCCGTCCCGCTTCCTTCTCGGAGGTAACGACCTCATCCATAGCTACCTCGCCCGCACAGCGCTGATCGATGTGATGGAGGTGTCGGAGGACGATGTCCGGCAGGGTGAAGCCGAAGGGAAGGCCTTGAGTGTCTCTCAGCGGCAATTGTCGGAACTCTTCGTTCCGTGCCAGCTTGATCTTGAGCCACCACTGCTCGCTGGAGAAGCCCTCCGGCGGAGGCAGCCGCCGGAGTTTGTCCCAATGGGGGTAGCGATCGCGAGGAACAAGATCATTAGGAGCTTGCAGAACTCCGACCACTGCCTCGGGATCGAGCTTGCCAAAAAGGTCTTCAACAGAAGGTGCGGGCGCTACGAACACCGGATCTCCAAATCAACTCCAAGTTTTTCCAAGATTTGGAGTTGTAGCAGATATCTCCAAATCAACTCCAAGTTTTTCCAAGATTTGGAGTTCAGTGACGCAATTTGCGCAGCACCAGCGCCGCTAACCCCATTCGGTACGCCGCATAGGGCCAGAGGGCGCGGTCGCGCTCGACCAGGTGAATCAATCGCTGGGAGGCGAGGGTGGAGGCGAAGGAGGCGCCGATGCCGACGGCGAGGGCGCGGCGCACCTCTGGGGTCGTCCCGCGGCGGGCCAGCCGCGCGCCCTTCAGCCCCGTCGCCCCGACGATGATCGGCAACGCGATCGTCCTCGAGAGCAGGTTCGCCTGGTCGCGGGAGAAGCGGCGCCAGCGGGCCGCCGCCAGGGTGACGCCGTTGCGGGAGACGCCCGGTGCCAGCGCCGCCGCCTGGGCAACCCCCAGCGCCAGCCCATCCGCCGGCGTCGCATCGCCGCGCCCGCGCTGCTGCGGTCGGCGGTCGGCGACGAGCATCGCCACCGCCCCGGCGAGGAGGCCGTAGGCGGTCGCCCGCGGCCCGCCCAGCCGGCGCTCGATCGGCCGCTCCAGCGTGTAGCCGACGATCGCCGCCGGCAGGAAGGAGAGCCCCAGCAGCAGCGCCCGGCGGCCGTCGAACTGGCGCATCTCGGCCGCGATCGTCCCCCGCTGGCCGATCAGCAGCGCCGCCGCGGCGCCGGTGTGCAGCGCCACCTCGAAGCTCTTGCGCAGCTCGGGGTCGATCCCGTCCCAGTCCCAGCCCGCCAGCCAGGGGACGAGGACGATGTGGGCGGAGCTGGAGACCGGCAGCAGCTCGGCCGGGCCCTGGACCAGCCCGAGCGCGACCGCGCGGCGGGCTGGGAGGCCGCTCAACTCTCGGTGGCGCTCGCCGGTTCGGCCGGCGGGCGTCGACGGCGCTTGATCAGCAGGTAGGCGATGCCCGCAACGATCGCCGCCGCGACCAGGTAGTCGAGGTAGTGCAGGTGGTCGCGCCACTCTTCCCAGTTCTCACCGACGCTCTTGCCGATCAGCGCCAGCATCAGGACCCAGGGGATGCAGCCGAGCAGGGTGTAGGCGGTGAAGCGCCAGAACGGCATTTTCGCCACCCCGGCCGGCAGCGAGATGAAGGTGCGGACGATCGGCAGCATCCGCGAGAAGAAGACGGTCGCGTCGCCGTGGCGGGCGAACCAGTCGTCGGCCCATTTCAGGTGCTTGGGGCTGATGTGGATCAGCTTGTTTTTTTCCAGCAGGTCGATGCGGCCGTAGTAGCCGACCGCGTAGGCGATCCAGGAGCCGACCAGGTTGCCGAGCACGCCCGCGGCGACGACCCCGAACAGGGTCAGGTCGCCGGCGGCGACGCTGGAGCCGGCGAAGAGCATGATCGCCTCGCTGGGCACCGGCAGGCAGGCAGACTCGAGCGTCATCAGGAAGAACACGGCCGGCAGGCCGGTGCTGCTGATGAAGTCGGTTCCCCAGTTGACGATCGGGTCGAGGAAGAAGTCGGTGACGCTGGCGAGCAAGAGGGGCGGCATTCGTGAAGGCGGGATTGTAGGGGCGAAGCTGAACAGCAACTAAACTGGCGGGCTCATGCGCCGGTTGAACCACCCCGTCTACCGCAACCGGGTTTTGCAGATAGCGGCCGACGCCGTGCTCGTCGCGCTGGCCTATTTCCTCGCCTTCCAGCTGCGCTTCCTCGACGACCCGCACGGCTGGCCGCACCGCTACGAGGTGCTCTTCGCCCAGTCGGTCGGCTTCGTCGTCGCCGGCAAGCTGATCGTCTTCGCCGCCTTCGGGCTCTACCAGAAGTGGTGGCGCTACGTCAGCGGTCGCGACTTCCTCACTATCGTCCGCGCCGTCGCCGTCGCCAGCGCCCTGCTGGTCGTCATCTTCGCCGTCGCCAAGCCCTTCGAGCACACGCTGCCGCGCTCGGTCGAGGTGATGGACTTCCTCCTCACCCTGCTGCTGATCGCCGGCGCCCGCCTGGCGGTGCGGCTGATCGTCGAACGCCCGAGCCGCGGCTCCCGCCTGCCGAAGCACGAGGTGCTGGTCGTCGGCGCCGGCTCCGGCGGCCAGATGGTGGTCCGCGAGCTGCAGCTCAACCCCAACCTCGGCGCCACCGCGATCGGCTTCGTCGACGACGACCCGCGCAAGCGCGGGATGCGGATGCTGGGCCTGAAGGTGCTCGGCTCGACCAAGCAGATCGACGAAGATCCTCGACGAGACCGAACCCGACGAGGTGGTGATCGCGATCCCCTCGGCGCCGGGCGACCTGCGCGGCCGCATCGTCGCCGCCTGCCGCGAGCGCGAGATCCGCGGTCCGCACCCTGCCGACCGTCTTCGAGCTGCTGCGCGGCGGCGTCCAGCTGAACAAACAGCTGCGCGAGGTGCGGGTCGAGGACGTGCTCGGCCGCGAGCCGATCGTCCGCGAGATCGACCGGGTCGGCGCCTACCTGCGCGACCGCATCGTCCTCGTCACCGGCGCCGGCGGCTCGATCGGCTCCGAGCTCTGCCGCCAGATCGCCCAGGTCAAGCCGCGCCTGCTGGTGATGCTCGACCACGCCGAGGACAACCTCTTCGAGATCGACCGCGAGATGGTCGAGGAGCGCCACTTCGCCAGCTGCGAGTCGGTGCTGGCCGACTGCAAGGAGCCGCACCGGATGCTGGAGGTGATGCAGCGCTTCAAGCCCGACGTCGTCTTCCACGCCGCCGCCTACAAGCACGTGCCGCTGATGGAGGCCAACCCGCTGGAGGCGGTCCGCAACAACGCGATCGCCACCCGGGTCACCGCCGAGACCGCCGCCGCCTCCAAGGTCGAGCGCTTCGTCCTGATCTCGACCGACAAGGCGGTCAACCCGAAGACGGTGATGGGCGCCTCGAAGGCGATGGCCGAGTGGATCGTCGAGGCCGCCGGCGACAAATACCCGGAGACGCGCTTCGCCTCGGTCCGCTTCGGCAACGTCCTCGCCTCCTCCGGCAGCGTGGTGCCGATCTTCCGCAGCCAGATCGAGCGGGGGGGACCGGTGACCGTCACCCACCCGGAGATGACCCGCTACTTCATGACGATCCCGGAGGCGGTGCAGCTGGTGATCCGCGCCGGCGACATCGGCGCCGGCAAGGGCGAGGTCTTCGTCCTCGACATGGGCGAGCCGGTGAAGATCGTCGACCTCGCCCACAACATGATCCGGCTGGCCGGCTACGAGCCCGAGCGCGACATCGCGGTCGAGTTCACCAAGCCGCGGCCCGGCGAGAAGCTGCACGAGATCGCTCTTCTCCAGCGAACGAGGAGGTGCAGCCGACGGCGGCGCGGCGGATCAACCGCGCGGTGCGCCAGAAGCCGCTCGACCAGGAGTGGGTGGAGTCGACCCTGAACTCGCTCGAGCACCTGGTTCTGGCCGGCGACGAGGCTAATTTGGCGGAGCGGGTCGTGGAGTTGATCGCCGCACCGGGCGGCGACGCGGCGACGGTCGTCTCCAACGAATAGCCTCTCGCAGCCACTTTGATCCACGCGATCGAACAAATCGGCGCCTTCGCCGGCCTGGCCGCCTTTCTCGGGCTCGCCGTCCTCGCGCTCATCTCCTTCACCCAGGGACGGGACATCCGCCGCCTGCGCGAGTGGGCGGGGTCGGCCCCCGAGCGCGACGCCGAGCGCAAGGAGCAGACCTCGACGATCGCCGCCCAGCGGGCGGAGGAGCTGCGGGCGCTGGAGGAAGCGCGGACCGCCGAACAGGAGGCGGTCTCCAGCCGCGAGGAACGGCGCAAGCGGCGCGAGGAAGGGCTGCCGGAGCAGACCTTCGGCGAACGGCTGCGCGGCCGCTTCTCCAGCTTCGGCGAGACCGCCTCGAAGCCGGGCACGCTGATCGCCCTCTTCGTCGTCATCATCGCGATCGTCGGCGGGGTCGCCTACCTGCTGGTCAGCGGCGGCGACGAAAGCGCCAGCGGCGGCAACGGCGCCAAGCAGGCGGCGGCGAAGATCAAGCCGGCCGAAATCGAAGTCAGCGTCCTCAACGGCACCTCGGTGCCCGGCCTCGCCGCGACCTCGGCGACAAAGTCGAGGGCAAGGGCTTCGACCTCGGCGCCGTCACCAACAGCAGCGCCAGCTTCGCCGAAAGCGTGGTCATGTTCAAACGCGGCCACAAGCCGGAAGCGCGCAAGGTGGCGAAGCAGCTGGGGATCGCGAAGGTGCAGCCGATGAGCGGGGAAATCGAATCGGTCTCGGCAGGAGCCGACGTCGCGGTGGTCGTCGGCGAGGACAATGCCGAAGCGGCCGAATGATTCCGCGCGCTCCCGCGATCGTCTTCGCCCTCCTCGTCCTCGCGACGCTAGCCGCCTTCGCCTACGCCCAGCGGGTCAAGCGCGACCCGCTGGTCCTCGACCGCGTCAGCTTCGTCGGCGCGCCGCGGCATGAAGGACCAACCGGTCGTCCACGCTTTCACCCCGAACGGGGACTGCCGCCTCGACCTGATCCGGATCCGCTTCCGCACCACTGTCTCCGGCGACGGAACGGTTCAGGTGATCAAGCCCGGCGGCCGCGTCGTCGTACACGCTCGGCCCGCGACGAATTCCTCAAGCGCTACACGTTCCACACCTACTACTGGGACGGTCGCCAGCGCGGCGGCGGCACCGCCAACCCGGGCCGCTACAAGCTGCGGGTCAAGTTCGGCGACCGCACCCTGGTGACGCCGGGCGTGATCCGCCTGCACCCGGCGCCGAAGGACAGCGGGCGCAAATGCTGAGCGACTTCCTCGCCGGGGCGGGCCTGCTCGTCGCGGCCGCGGCAAGCGCCGCCGCGATCCTGCTGCCGCCGGGCCGCCTGCGCAGCGCCGCGATGGTCCTGGCGATGGTCCTCTTCCCGGTCCTGATCGCCGGCGACCAGTGGCACACGACCCAGATCGTCGACCTGCGCCACGACGAGGGCCGGATCGTCGCGCTGCTGGCGCTCGCCGCCGTCGTGGTCGGCGCGCTCGCCTATGCCTTCCGCCGCTGGCCGATCGTGATGCCGCTGGCGATCATCGTCGCCCTGCCGTTCCGGGTGCCGCTGCACGCCGGCGGCGACACCGCCAACCTGCTGGTGCCGCTCTACCTGGTGATCGCCGCCGCGGTGGTGGCGACGGCTGCTGCGCGACTGGTCCGACCCGCTCGCCGGCCCACGCGCCGCGGGCGCTGGCCTGGCTGCTGGCCGCGGCGGTCGTCCTCTACGCGCTGCAGACGCTCTACTCGGAGGACTTCTCGAAGGGGCTGCAGAACGTCTGTTTCTTCTTCATCCCCTTCACCGTCGCCTACCGGCTGCTGCGCGAGGTCGAGTGGGACCGCCGCCTGCTGCGCTGGGCGCTGATCGTCGCTCGGCGGTGGAGGCGACCGCCTTCGTCCTCGTCGGCACGCGTCGAGCTGGCAACCCGCAGCCTCTTCTGGAACGACCAGATCATCCGCTCGAACGAATTCCACACCTACTTCCGGGTCAACTCGGTCTTCTGGGACCCCAACGTCTACGGGCGCTACCTGGCGCTGGTCGCGGTGCTGGCGACGGCGGCGATGCTCTGGGCGCGGACCCGGGAGAGCTTCTGGCTGCTCACCGGCCTGCTCGTCGTCCTCTGGATCGGCCTCGTCCCGACCTACTCGCAGTCGAGCTTCCTCGCCCTCCTCGCCGGTCTCGCGATGCTGGCGGCGATCCGCTGGAGCTGGCGCTGGACCCTGGCCGCGGTCGCCCTGGGGACGGTCGGCGCGATCCTCGTCATCCTCTTCGCCGGCGGCTCCGGAAAGATCACCAGCGACCGCCTCAACGTCGACCTCAGCGGCCGCGGCAGCCTGGTCTCCGGCGGCCTCGACCTCTTCGCCGACACGCCCGATCCAGGGCTACGGCTCGGGCTCCTTCCAGGCCGCCTACCGGGACCATCGCGAGAACAAAGACGCCCCAGTCATCGTCTCCCACACCGAGCCGGTCACCGTCGCAGCCGAGCAGGGCCTCCTGGGGCTGCTCGTCTACTTCGCCCTGATCGTCGTCGCCCTCCGGACCCTGGGCAGTGGAATCTTCCGCTCCGCCCCAGCGTGGCCCGAGCCGCAGTCCTCGCCGCCTTTGTCGCCCTCCTGGTCCACACCCTGGCCTACGCCGGCTTCTTCGAGGACCCGATCACCTGGGTGCTGCTGGCGGTCGGGGCCTCGCTGGCCTTGCGATCGCCCCGAAGTCCGCGACCCGGCGTAGGGTCCCCGCATGTCGGGATACCTGCGCCGCCTGGCGACGACCGGCGCCGCCTACACCGCGGCCAGCATCCTCTCCAAGGTCATCGCGGTCGCGCTGCTGCCGCTCTACACGCGGTACCTCACGCCCGAGGACTATGGCGCCGCCGAGATCCTCTTCGCCGCCGTGGTCCTCGCCAGCATCGTCGTCCGCCTCGGCCTGATCGAGGCGATCCTGCGCTTCTACTACAAGGACGACGAGGATCCGCGAGCGGGTCGTCGCGGCCACCTTCGCCGGCCTCTTCTGGCTCTCGACCCTAGGCGCCCTGCTGGCCCTTCCCTTCGCCGGCCCGATCTCCGAAGCGCTGCTCGACGAATCCGCCCCCGAGCTGGCGCGGATCGCGATCGGCGGCCTCTGGGTGCTGACGATGTGGGAGTTCATGCTCACCCTCTTCCGCCTCGACGAGCGGGCGCGGGCCTTCTTCGTCACCACGATCCTCAACGTCGTCGCGGCGATCGCCCTCACCGTGGTCCTGGTCGTCGGTCTCGACGAGGGCGCCCGCGGCCTGCTGCTCGGCAGCTACGCGACCGGCGCCGCTTTTGTTGTCGCCCTGATCGCCCTGCAGTGGCGCCGCCTCTCGCTTGCGCCTCGACGTCCCGCTGCTCCGGCGCCTCTTCCGCTTCGGCGCTGCCGACGATGCCGGCCGAGGTATCGCTCTACCTGCTCAACTTCGTCGACCGCCTGATCATCGTCCGCACGCCTCGGCCTCGCCGAGGCCGGCCTCTACTCGCTGGCGGTGAAGTTCGCCCAGGCGGTCAACGTCCTCGTCCGCGGCTTCCAGCTCGCCTGGCCGCCGCTCGCCTACTCGATCCGCGACGACGACGAGGCCCGCCGCACCTACGCCACCGTGGTCACCCTCTTCGTCGCCGGCTGCGCCTTCGTCGTCACCGGCATGTGGCTGTTCTCGCGCTGGATCGTCCGTGCTCCTGGCGGCGCCGGAATATTTCGACTCCTACGAAGCGATCGGCCTGATCTCCACCGCGGTCACCCTCTACGCCCTCTACCTCGTCCTCGTCGTGATCCTCGGCCGCACCGGCCGCACCGAGTTCAACTTCCCGGCGGCGATCGGCGCCCTCGTCGCCAACGTCGCCCTCAACCTCGTGCTGGTGCCGCCGCTGGGAATCGTCCGGCGCCGGCCTTGCCCTCGTCGCCTCCTACCTGGTGGTGCTGGGGCTGATGTACGTCTTCACCCAGCGCCTCTTCCCGGTTCCCTACGAGTGGGCGAGGCTGCTCCGCGTGGCTCTGATCGTGGCGGCCATCGTCGGCGTCGGCCGAACTGCTGGTCCCGACCTCGGGAGCGCTCGGCCTCGTCCTGCGCGCCGCCCTCTTCGCGGCCTACCCGCTCGCCCTCTTCGCCACCGGCTTCTTCAGTGACGAGGAGCGCAGCTGGCTCGCGCACTTGCGCCACCCGCGCGCCCTGCTCGCAAGCCTGGCCGCCGAGCCCGCGGTCGACGGCCGCGTTGCCGAGGTCTACGAGGTCGAGCGCATGGACGAGGACGCCAGGTACTGACGGATCCGGTCAGGCCCCGGCGCGGTCGCGGATCGATTCGCCGCGGTCGGGAAAGAGCGCTTGGCGGGCGTGGGCCCAGAAGATCTTCGCCGGGCGGTTGGGGAGGACGGTCGCGGCCAGCGCGCGCAGCGCGTAGGACCAGGCGGTGAGGACGCGGACCGCGAGTGCCGCCACCGGCCCGTGGTGCTTGCGCATGTAGAGATCGCGGTTGCGGTGGAATTCGACGATCCGCGGCAGGCCCTTGGCGAGGTCGGTCGAGAGCTGGTCGTGGTGGACGGCCTCGGCGCCGGGGACGAAGAGCGAGTGCCAGCCGGCGTCGGCGAGGCGCTTGGCGAAGTCGCACTCGTCGTAGTAGACGAAGAAGTCGGGGTCCATGTAGCCGACCGCAGCCGCCGCCTCGCGCCGGACCAGCAGCGCGCTCGACTGCGCCCAGTCGACCCGGCGGGTCTCGGCTCCCACGCTCTGCACGGTGAAGCGACGGTGCAGGAAGAGCGCGCCGATCGCCGCCGTCCGACTCCCGGGAAGCGCCAGGCGGAGGGGACCGGGTTGCCGTCGGAGTCGAGCAGCTGGGCGGTCGCGGCAGCCGCTTTCGGGTCCGCGTCGAGCGCGGCGACCAGCGCCGCCGCGGCTCCCGGCCGCAGCTCGGAGTCCTCGTTCAGCAGCAGGCAGTAACTCGCCCTGCGCCTCGCGCATCAGGGTCGAGTCGTTCTCCGCCTTGCCGGTCCGCCGCTCCAGCGCGATCAGCCGGATCTCGCCGCCGAGCGCCCGCACCGCCTCGGCCGAGCCGTCCTCGGAGGCGTTGTCGAGGACGAGGATCTCGCGCTCCATCCCGGCGGGATGGGTGCGCTCGATCGCGGCCAGGCAGGCGAGCAGGTACTCGCGGCCGTTCGTGTTCACGACGCAGTAGGAGAGCGTGGGCGGCAAGGGGGTCACGATAATCGGCGACCTGCTGGATGATCGTCCAGCGCTGGACAACCTTCCATGAAAGTCCAACTCGTCGACCCCTCGGCATTCACGCCGCCCTACGACCGCGCGCTCGCGGCGGCGCTCGCGCGCGCCGGCGCCGAGGTCGAGCTGCTGACCACGCGCTTCCTCTACGGGCCGGTGCCGCCGGCCGAGGGCTACCGGGTCGACGAGCGCTTCTATCGCCGCAGCGCCGCGCGCGGCCTCGACGCGCCGGCGCGGCTGCCGTTCAAGGCGCTCGAGCACGTTCCCGACATGCTCCGCTTCCGCCGCGACGCCGACGCCGACGTCGTCCACTACCAGTGGCTGACGGTCCCCGCGCTCGACGTCCGCCTGCTGCCGCCGCTGCGCCCGCGGGTGATGACCGCGCACTACATCCTGCCGCCGCAGCCGAGCCGCCGGCAGGTGCGCAGCGCCCGCCGCGTCTTCGGCGCGATGGACGCCGTCGTCGCCCACTCCGAGCACAGCGCCGCCCGCCTGCGCGACGAGGTCGGCCTCGATCCCGCCAAGGTCCGCGTCATCCCCCACGGCGCCTTCGACTACCTGACCCGGCTGCCGGAGGAGAAGCCGCTGCCGGCCGAGCTGGAGGGGGCCGAGGGGCCGGTGATCCTCTCCTTCGGGCTGCTCCGCCCCTACAAGGGGATCGAGAACCTGCTCGAGGCCTTCAGCCGGGTCGCGGCGAGCGGGCGCCGAGCTCTGGATCGTCGGCAACCCGCGGATGGACGTCGGGCCGCTGCAGCGGCAGGCCGAAGAGGCAGGCGGCCGCGTCCGCTTCGTCACCCGCTTCGTCGACGACGCCGAGATCCCGGCGATCTTCCGCCGCGCCGACCTCGTCGTCCTCCCCTACCTCGACGCCGAGCACTCCGGCGTCCTCTACACCGGCCTCGCCTTCGGCAAGCCGCTGGTCCTCAGCGCCGTCGGCGGCTTCCCCGAGGTGGCCGAGACGGGCGCGGCGCGGCTGGTCCCGCCCGGCGACACCGACGCCCTCGCCGCGGCCCTGGCGGAGCTGGTCGGCGACGAGGCCGCCCGCGCCGAGCTGGCCGCCGCCGCGACCCGCGCCGCCGCCGGCCCCTTCTCCTGGGACGAGGCCGCCCGCCGCACCCTCGACCTCTACCGCGAGCTGATCGAGGCCCGCGCGTGACCACCCTCGCCGCGATCCTCTTCTGGCTCAGCGCCGGCCTGCTCGTCTACACCCACCTCGGCTACCCGCTGCTGCTCTGGGCGCTGAACCCGCTCGCGGTCGTTTCCACCATCGAGGCTCCTCATAGGGGCCAAAAGCGGTGGAAACGACGTGGCGGAGCTGCCCACCGTCTCCCTGATCGTCCCCGCCTACGACGAGGAGGAGGTGATCGCCGCCAAAGTCGCCAACGCGCTCGCGCTCGACTACCCGCGCGAGCGCCTGCAGATCGTCGTCGCCTCCGACGGCTCCACCGACGCGACGGCCGAGCGCGCCCGCGCCGCCGGCGCCGACCTCGTCCTCGAGCTGCCGCCGGGCGGCAAGGTCGCCGCCCTCAACGCCGCCGCCGAGGCGGCCGACGGCGAGATCCTCGCCTTCTCCGACGCCAACAGCGTCTGGGCGCCCGACGCGCTGCGCCGGCTCGTCGCCCCCTTCGCCGACCCGCGGGTCGGCTACGTCTGCGGCCAGGTCCGCTTCCTCGACCCCGGCGGCGGCAACCTCGAGGGCGCCTACTGGCGCTACGAGATGGCGGTGCGGGAGATGGAGTCGGCGCTGGCCGGCGTCACCGCCGGCAACGGCGCCATCTACGCGGTCCGCCGCGACGCCTACATCCCGCTCGCCCCCTCCGGCAGCCACGACCTCAGCTTCCCCTTCGCCTTCGCCAAGCGCGGCCTGCGCTCGCTCTACGCGCCGGCGGCCCGGGCCGAGGAGAAGATGGTCCCGACCCTCGAGGGCGAGTTCGCCCGCAAACGGCGGATGATGGTCGGCCTCTGGGACATCGTCGTCGGCGAAGGGATGCTCTCCCCGCGCGGCTACCCGCCGCTCTTCGCCTTCGAGATCGCCTCCCACCGGCTGCTCCGCTACCTCAGCCCGTTCCTGCACCTGGTCGCGCTCGTCGCCAACGCCTTCCTGCTCGGCGACGGCTGGCTCTACGTCGCTCACCTTCGCCCTCCAGCTCGGCCTGATCGCCGCCGCGCTGCTCGGCCGCTTCCTGCCGATCGGCCCCCTCCGCATCGCCCGCTACTACGTGATGACCACCGCCTCGATCGCCGCCGGCCTCTGGGACCGCTGGCGCCACGGAGCGAGCGGCCGCTGGGAGAAGGCGGAGGGAACCCGCTGATGCCGCGCGCCCTCGACATCCTCATCGCCGCCCTCGCCCTCGCGATCCTCTCACCGGTCCTGCTCGCCGCGGCGATCGCGATCAAGCTGACCAGCCCCGGCCCGGTCGTCTACCGCCAGCGCCGCGTCGGCCTCGGCGGCCGTGAGTTCGAGATGTGGAAGCTGCGGACGATGGTCCAGGGCTCCGACCCGGTCGGGGTCGGCAAGATCGTCTACCGCGACGACCCCCGGGTCACCGGCGCCGGGCCGCCTCCTGCGCCGCACCTCGCTCGACGAGATCCCCAACCTCGTCAACGTCCTGCGCGGCGAGATGGCGATCGTCGGCCCGCGCCCGACGATCAAGGCCCAGGTCGACGACTACACGCCCGCACCAGAAACGCCGCCACGAGGTGCTGCCCGGGATCACCGGCTGGGCCCAGGTCCAGGGCCGCGCCGGCATCCCCTGGGAGGAGCGGATCGAGCTCGACGTCTGGTACGTCGACCACCGCACTGTCGCGCTCGACCTCCGCATCCTCGCCAAGACCGCCTGGCTGGTCCTCACCGGCCAGGGCCTGGCTCCGGACTGAGCGGGGTAGGGTTTTCGCCGATGAGCGCCGACCGTCCCGCAGTCAGCCTGCGCCCGTTCCAGCCCGGCGACGCGCCGCCGTCCACCGCTGGTTCAACAACCCGGAGGCGACGCAGTCGCTGATGGAGCAGCGCGACGAGTTCACGCTGGAGCAGGCCGAGGCCTGGGCGGGGCGGGCGATGGACGACTCCGGCGAGGACCGCAAGTTCGCGATCGTCGTCGAGGGCTACGAGGAGCCGGTCGGCTTCACCGCCCTCTACGGCCTCTTCCGCCAGACCGCGCCCGAGCTCGGCGCCCTGATCGGCGACGACGTGCGCGGCAAGGGGGTCGGCCGCCGCGCCGAGGCGCTGACGATCGCCAAGGCCTTCGACGAGTACGGCGCCCACCGCGTCTACGGCCGCATCCCCGCCCGCAACGAGGTCGCGAAGAAGACCGTCGCCGGCCTCGGCTGGAAGCACGAGGGGACGATGCGCGCCCACCTCGCCCGCCGCGGCGCGCCCCGCCGACGACTGCGAGGTCTGGGGCGTGCTCCCCGACGAGTTCCGGGCCGCCGCCGCGGACCTGCTCGAGTGAGCGCCTTCGCCGCCAGGGCCGAGCTGATCGAGGACGGCGGCGCGGCCGCGGCCGACGACCAGTTCTTCCGCTCCCGCGCCCTTCCTCGACGCCGAGGGCGCCACCCACACGCTGCGGATCGAGAGCGACGCGGGCGAGCTACTCGCCCCCCTGATCGTCCGCGAGATCGAGGGCACGGGCGAGCGCGACGCGATCTCCCCCTACGGCTACCCCGGCCTGGTCTCGCCTGTTCCTTTCGGGGGCATGGGAACGAAAAGGCACAGGCGAACGATCGACCCCGGCGTCGCTCGACTGGACTGCCACCGGCCTGGTCAGCGCCTTCGTCCGCCACGCGCTCGGGCCGCCGCCGCTCGCCGGCACCAGCGAGCGCAACGTGGTCCAGATCGCCGACCCGGCGCTGCCGCCGAAGAGCCGGCCCAGCGACCGCCGCCAGGTCCGCCGCAACCTCGAGGCCGGCTACGTGCTCGACCTGGTCCCCGGGGCCGAGACCACGCCGAGCAGCGCGCCGGCTTCCTCGACGTCTACGAGCAGACGATGCGCCGCACCGACGCCGCCCCGCACTACTTCTTCGGCGCCGCCTACTTCGACCGCGTCCTCGAGGCCGACCGCACCTGGCTCGCCCTCGCCACCGCCCCGAACGGCGAGCCTCGCCGCCGCCTCGATCGCCGCGGTCAGCGACGGCTACCTCCACTACTACCTCAGCGGCAGCGCCGACTCGCACCTGCGCGACTCGCCGATGAAGAACGTCGTCGCCCGCCTCGTCGAGCACTCCGCCGAGCTCGGCCTGCCGCTCAACCTCGGCGGCGGCATCGCCCCCGGCGACGCGCTGGAGGAGTTCAAGCGCGGCTTCGCCAACCGCCAGCCAGGCCTGGCTCACCTCGGAGCTGGTCTGCGACGCGGAGGCCTACGCGCGGCTCAGCGCCGGTCGCGAAGCCGGCGGCTTCTTCCCCGCCTACCGCGCCTAGCCAGCCAGGCCCGAAGCTAGTTGCTCGGTTCTTCCGGTTCGGCCGGGGTCGGCCCGGTGAAGTTGAAGGCTCAGACGGGCTCGCCGCCGTACTTGCCCCAGGTCGCCTTGCCGAAGGCGCGGATCGCGTCGAGCGTCGGCTGGCCTTTGTAGGTCGGGCAGCCGAGCAGGTTGGTCCAGGTCGTCGGCGGCGACCTCGTAGGGCATTTCGTCGTTGGGGAAGAGCAGCGCCGCCCCGTACATCGTGTCGTAGAGGCCCTTCAGTTCCAGCTGCGTCTTTTTCCGGCAGGTCGGGCGAGTACTGGATCTCCATCCGCCCGTGCTCGAGCGAGTGGACGACGTCGAGCTGTTCGGGTTCTCGCGTGTAGGCGCCGTCGGCCTGCTGGTAGGGCGGTTCGACGTGGTTGCCGGAGGTCGGCGGGTTGGTCTTGTAGTCGGGCGGCTGCGAGCCCTTCGGCAGGTGGGTTCGTGGCCCTCGTCGGGAAGTTTCAAGCGCAGTTCGCAGCCGGCTTTGCTTCGCCGCCGCTTTCGAGGTCGGTGATCTTGGCCGCCGGCGGGGACGATCCCGGCGCGTTCGTCCGGCTGGACGCCGTTGGTGAGCCGAGTTGTCGTTGAGGTTGATGTGGGCGTCGCCGTCGTCGGTGTTGCCGCCGCGCTACTGCTGTCGCTGCCACCGCCGCTGACGAGGACGAAGACCAGACCGCGATCGCGATCACCACCGTGGAGGCGATCGCGTAGCCGATGATCAGGCGGTTGCGGCCGCCGCGCTGATTCGCGCTTCTTCGGCTTCGATCCGCTCCTGGCGCAGCCGCTCTCTTTCGCGCTCTCCCTTACCCATCGGCCCGAAAGCTTATTCGGCTCGCTCCGTCTGGTCGGCAGCGTCGCCTCGCACCCGCTCCCACGGCCGCGAGGCCCTCAGCGCCCCGAGCACGGCCCGCGTCGCCGGCGCCCGGTTGAGCGCGTAGAAGTGGATCCCCGGCGCGCCGGCGATCAGCAGCTCGGCGCACTGCTGGGCGGCGAAGGCGATCGCCGAGCTCGAACTCGCGCTCGGGGTCGCCGCCGGCGGCCTCGAAGGCCGCTTCCAGCGGCGCCGGGATCGTCGCGTCGCAGAGGTCGCAGATCCGCTTCGTCTGGGCGAAGCTGGCGACCGGGATCACCCCGGCCAGGATCGGCACCTCGATCCCCCGCGCCCGCGCCGCCCGCACGAAGTCGAAGTAGACCTGGTTGTCGAAGAAGAGCTGGGTGATCAGGAAGCCGGCGCCGGAGTCGACCTTCGTCTTCAGGTAGGCGAGGTCGGTCTCGAGGTCGGGCGCCTCCGGGTGGACCTCCGGGAAGCAGGCGCCGCCGATCGCGAAGTCCCAGCCGGCGGAGATGAAGGCGGCCAGCTCGGCGGCGCTGCCGAGCCCGCCCTCGGGCTGGACGAAGTCCTCTTCGCCCCGCGGCGGGTCGCCGCGCAGGGCGAAGACGTTCTCGATCCCGGCCGCCGCGATCCGGTCGAGCGTCGCCGCCAGCCCCTCGGTGGTCTCGCCGACGCAGCTGAGGTGGGCCATCGTCTCGAACCCGATCTCGTCCTTCAGCGCCTTGGTGATCTCGACCGTGCCGTCGCGGGTCGAGCCGCCGGCGCCGTAGGTGACGGAGACGAAGTCCGGCTCAAGTGCCCGCAGCTCACGCGCGGTCTCGTAGAGCTGCTCGGTCGCCTCCGCCGTCTTCGGCGGGAAGAACTCGACCGAGAAGGTCGGCCGCCGTTCAGCGATGATCTCGTCGATCCGCATCCCGAGGAGGGTAGCCGGACTGCTCAGACGCTCGGGCCTTGACCCGCGCCTGGAAATAGGCCTGGATGTCCTCCAGGCGCTTGCCCTTCGTCTCCGGCACGAACTTCCAGCAGAAGACCAGGGTGACGATCCCGATCGCGCCGTAGAACCAGAAGGCGCCGGAGCGCCCGAGCGCTTCGATCAGCAGCAGGAAGGTGAGCGAGACGATGAAGTTGAAGGTCCAGTTCGCCATCGTCCCGATCCCGGCCGCCTTGCTGCGCACGCTGAGCGGGTAGATCTCGGCGTTCAGCAGCCAGAAGATCGGGCCGAGGCTGATCGCGAAGGAGGCGACGTAGGTCATCAGGCTGACGATCGCCAGCGACCGAGTCGAAGGTGCTGCCGCCGCCGCCCTCGAAGGCGAGGCCGAGGGCGAAGAGCGAGATCACCATCCCGGAGACGCCGATCATCAGCAGCGTCCGCCGGCCGGCGCGGTCGAGCAGGCGCAGCGCCAGCACGGTGAAGGCGACGTTGATCACCCCGACCCCGACCGCGGCCAGGATCGAGCCCGGCGGAGGAGTCGACGCCGGTGAATTCGACGATCGTCGGCGCGTAGTAGATGACCGTGTTGATGCCGGTCACCTGCTGCAGGATCGCCAGCCCGACGCCGACCACCAGCGCCGCTTTGACCACCGGCTGCAGCAGCTCGCTCCAGGCGCCCGGCTTCTCGTCGATGGCTCTCTTTGATCTCCTCGAGCTCGCGGTCGATCGTGTCGGGGTCGTCGACCCGGATCTTCGCCAGCGTCGCCCGCGCCGCGAAGTCGTCGCCGGTCATCACCAGCCAGCGCGGGCTCTGCGGCATCCGCAGCATCCCGAAGGCGAGCGCCAGCGCCGGCACGCAGCCGAGCCCGAGCATCCAGCGCCAGCCTTCGATGCCGTCGAAGGCGAGCCCGACCAGGTAGGCGACGAGGATCCCGATCGTCACCGCCAGCTGGAAGAAGCTGACCAGGCGGCCGCGGCTCTCCGGCGGCGCCACCTCGGAGATGTAGACCGGGGCGGCGGCGGAGGCGAGCCCGATCGCGACGCCGATCACGATGCGGGCGATGACCAGCACCTCGACCCCGGGCGCGGCGGCGCTGGCCAGGGCGCCGACGATGAAGACCGCGGCGGCGATCAGGATCATCAGCCGCCGCCCGTAGGTGTCGGCCGCCGGCCCGGCGATCGCGGCGCCGGCGACGGCCCCGATCGGCACCGCGGCGACGACCAGGCCCTGGGCGAAGCTGCCGAGGTCGAAGTCGGTCTTGATGAAGAGCAGGGCGCCGGCGATGACGCCGGTGTCGTAGCCGAACAGCAGCCCGCCGAGCCCGGCGATCGCCGCCGTCAGGACCACGTTGCGCCGCGCCCGCCGCGCGGACGCCTCCGATCCCTCGTCATCTCGAAGAGCGAACTGCTCATCGCTCTTTGCGGACTGCTTCTGGCGGACACCCCTGGCGCCACGAAGACGGCGAAGAGTACCTGTCGCATTTGCGACCGAGAGAGACCGGTCCCGCGGAAGCCAAGCGGGAGCGAGCCTCGAAGGTGGCGCGACGAGCTTCTAAGCGCGAAGGCTACGCGCGAGGCAGGCAACGAGCGCCCTCCTCGGTCGCTTTTTCGTTGTCCGCCCCGACACCTACCGTTGCGGGCGATCTTGGGTCTCCTGCCCTCCCAAGATCGGCGACCGGGGCGCATTCTCGGGGAGCCGGGCGTCGTCGTGAACCCCGTGAGCCGCGCGCCGACTAGCCCGCCCGCTTCCCCCTGTGGAACGATCTGCGCATGAGTCGCGACGAGGTGCGCTACGAGCGGCAGGGGCAGGCGGCGGTGCTGACGATCGACCGGCCCGAGCGCCGCAACGCGGTCGACGCCGCCACCGCCACGGCCCTGCGCCAGGGCTTGGAGGATTTCGAGGCCGACGCCGAGGCCCGGGTTCTGGTCCTCACCGGCGCCGGCGGCGAGGCCTTCTGCGCCGGCGCCGACCTGAAGGCGATCGACCTCGACGTCGACCATCCCGGCCGGCCCGATGGGCTTCACCCGCCTTACTCCCTCGAAGCCGACGATCGCGGCGATCGACGGCTGGTGCCTGGCCGGCGGCCTCGAGCTTGCCCTCTGGTGCGACCTGCGGATCGCCACCGCCGGCTCGGTCTTCGGCTGCTTCGAGCGCCGCTGGGGGGTGCCGCTGATCGACGGCGGCACCCAGCGGCTGCCCCGGACCGTGGGAATGGGCCGGGCGATGGAGATGATCCTCACCGGCCGCCCGGTCGAGGCCGAGGAGGCGCTGAGGATCGGTCTCGCCACCGAGATCGTCGAGCCTGGCCGGCACCTGGAGCGGTCGCTGGAGCTCGCCGAGAAGCTCGCCGGCTTCCCCCAGGAGACGATGCTGAGCCGACCGCCGCGCCGCGCTCGAGGGTGCCGGCCTGCCGCTGGCCGCCGGCCTCGAGCTGGAGCACCGCCTCGGCCGCGAGGTGCTAGCCGTCGCCGCCGCGGGGGCGTCCCGCTTCGCCGGCGGCGAGGGCCGCCACGGCAAGGGCGTCTAGCCAGGGATCAGGCCGCGTCGAGGCCGAGCTCTGCAGATGCCTCGTCGGATCCGAAGTACGGGAGCACGGCGAGGTACATCAGCTCGGGCAAGAGCAGCTCGAAGCCGCCCTCCTGTTCGCCCGCAAGACGGGTGTGGAGGACGGCGAGGATGCCGGCCACGACCGCCTCCGCCGAGATCGCCGGAGCGCCGCCGTCACCTTCGTTTCGGGCGAGGTCGATCAGCTGTGCGGCGCGCACCATCGCTTCGGTCCGTTTCTCCACCGCCCGCGGCCCGGCGGCGTGCACCTCGACCAACAGCGCCCGTCCGATCGGCGGGCGGCTGTCGAGGAAGGCGAGCAGCCCGCGCAGGGCGCCGCGCATCTGCCCTCGCCAGCTCGGGTCCTCCGCTCCCGCCGCCTCCCGCATCACCGACTCCGCCCATGTGACCCCGGCGTCGAGCGCCTGCAGGTAGCAGTCCTCCTTGCCGCTGAAGTCGTCGTAGAAGGCCTGTCTGTAGAGACCGGCAGCCTCGATCGCGTCCTGGACCGTGGTCTGCTCATAGCCCAGCTCTCCCACTGCTTCCAGCATTCCCTCGAGAATGCGCTGACGCTTTCCGGTCAAAATCCCCGCCCGGTAGAAGTATCGAGTAATAAAACAGGTTGTCTGTCTTTCGGTACCTAAACGGTATCCCTTCGGGGGACATGGCAGCGCCGCGATCGGACTTCGGTACTCTCTCGTTCGTGGCTTCAAGGTCAACAACGCGTCCACTTCCGGGGCGGCAGCCGCTCTCACGCGAGTTCATCGCCCAGCACCAGCGCGCGCGGATCGTCTCGGCGCTCGCCCTGGAGACCGCCGAGAAGGGCTACCGCGCGGTGACAGTCGCCCACATCGTCAAGCGCGCCGGGATCGCCCGAAACACCTTCTACGAAAACTTCGGCTCGAAGGAGGAGTGCTTCCTCGCAGCCCAGGAGTTCGCGATGACAGCTGCCCTGGAGCGGGTTGTCGACGGCCGCGGGAGAGATCGAGAACTGGCCTGAGCGGGTCCGGGCCGGGCTGGCCGCCTTCCTCACCTACGTCGGCGAAGAGCCGGCCCTTGCCCGCACCTGCATGGTCGAGGCGCTCTCCGCCGGCCCGGCCTCGGTCGAGTACTACGAGGAGTCCCAGCAGGCGTTCGTCTCGCTGTTCCAACTTGGACGCGATGTCTCGCCACATGGGGCCGAGTTGCCGGAGACGCTCGAGGAAGCTTTGATCGGTGGCGTCTTCTGGATCGTCTACCAGCGCCTCACCGGGCCCGAACCCGACAAGATCGCCGAGCTGCTGCCGGAGTTGACCGAGTTCATCCTCACGCCCTATCTGGGGGCCGACGAGGCAAGCGAGATCGCCGCTACCGGCAGCGAGCTCGAGTCCGGGCACGCGCGCGGCAGATGACCGCCAGGACAAAAAACTGGCCAGTTGGCCAAAACGGGCTCGACGCGACTGGATCGGTATCGTCGGTTCTCTTGAGCGATCCAGCCAACCCGCCTGTCGACTCTCCCGAGTACCCGCCCGAGTTGGCCCGACTGCCCCCGGGGCGGCACGGTCTTCCCCGCGAGTTCGTCGCCCACAACCAGCGGGAGCGGCTGATCGCCGGCTCTCGCCGAGGCGGTCGCCGAGAACGGCTATGCCGGGACGACGATCGCTCACATCACCCGCCACGCCGCGGTCTCCCGCCGCACCTTCTACGAGCATTTCAACAGCAAGGACGAGTGCTTCATCGCCGCTTACGACGCGGTGATGACGGAGCTGCGCGAGCGGGTCGGGACCGCCTTCGACCAAGAGGACGAGTGGCCGGAGGCGGTGCGGGCCGGGATCGCGGCGATGCTCGAGTTCCTCGCCTCCGAGCCGCAACTCGCCCGGCTCAGCATGGTCGAGGCGCTGGTCGCGGGCCCGGTCGTGGTCGAGCGCTACGACGAGGCGATCCAGAGCCTGGTCCCCTACTTCCAGGCGGGTCGCGAAGGGCGCCCGCCCGAGGTCCTGGCCGGCCTCTCGCCGACCACCGAGGAGGCTCTTGTCGGCGGCATGGTCTCGCTGATCTCGCGCCGGATCTTCGCCGACCGCACCGAGGAGCTGGAGTCGCTGCTCCCGGACCTGGTCGAGTTCACGCTGACCCCTTACCTGGGCAGCGCCGACGCGGCCAAGGTCGCGCGCCGGTCTTGAGCCGCCGCGCGCCCGAACGTTAAGAAGTTTGCAGTTCGGCTCAAGAGCGCTTGAAATCGCTATCCTTGAACCCGAACATACGTTCGTATGGAGATCGCCTGCGTCATCGGTGTCAATGCTGTTGTTGATGAATGCCTGGCGACTCCGCCGCGCCCGGACCGTGCCGGGGGGCCTCGGTCCGGGCGCGCCACTCTTGCTCTTGCCGACCCGGTCGAGGCGCTGGAGGCGACCGAGGCGATGGCCCGCGCGCTGGAAGCGATCGGCGCCGCGGTGGAGACGGGAAGGCCGGGCGAGGCGTTCTTCGCAGTCGACGGTCTGCGCTCCATCTACGGCGGCTCCTCCCGCGGCGTCCTCGCCACCGCGCGGCGGGCGGTGGGTGAGGAGTGGGCGCTCGCCACGGGCAACTCCCGCTTCGCAGCTTTTCTCGCCGCCGGGGAGTGGCTGCGCCCGGTCCCGGTCGAGGCGCTGCGGACCCGGTTGGGAGTGCGACAGCGGGAGGCCGATGAGCTGATCGGGGCGCTGGAGCGCCTCGGCATCTCCACCTTGAAGGCATTCGTCCGCCTCGCCGACGACCAGGTCGCCGACCGCTTCGGGCCGCTCGGGCTGAGGGCCCTGCGCCTCTGCCGGGGCGAGGAGGAGCCGCTGCGCCCCCGGACTCCGCACGAGGAGCTGGCCGAGGAGATCGAGCTGCCGGAAGGCACCGCCGGGCGCCAGTTCGACCGCGCCCTCGAGCTCCTCGTCGACCGGCTGCTGGCGGCGCCGCAGCGGAAGGGGAGGACGCTGCTCGGCCTGCGCCTCGGGGCGCGGCTCGCGGGCGGCGGCAGCTGGAGCGTCGAGCAGGGGCTGGGGCGGCCGAGCGCCGCGCCGCCGGTTCTGCGCAACGTCCTCACCCCCCGGCTCGAGGAGCTGCCGGGCCCGGCGACGGCGCTGCGCCTGCGGGCGATCGGGCTCGGCCCCGCCGCCCGTGACCAGATGGAGCTCTCGGTCGGCGGCAGCGAGCCGCGCCGTCGCCGGCTCGGCGCGGCGGTGCGGGAGGTGCGCGCCGCGCAAGGAGCGGAGGCGCTGCTGAAGATCCTCCCGGTCGACGGCTCCTCCCGGGTGCCCGAGCGCTGGGCGATGCTGACTCCGTTCCCGGAGCTCTGAGTGCCCGGCCTCCGACGTCTCTACGCCCCCCAGCGGGTGGCGATCCGGACCGACTCCGGCGGTGCCCCGGCGACAGTCGAGGGAATCGCGGTCGAGGCCGTCCGCGAGGAGTGGCTGGTGGAGGACCGCTGGTGGACGGCGCAGCCGCTGCGCCGTCACTACTTCGAGCTGGCGCTCGGCGACGGCCGCGCCCTCACCGTCTTCCGCACCGCCCGCGCCCAGCGCTGGTATCGGCAGCGGGCCTGAGGCTCAAGGGGATTGATTATCAATGTACGTCGAGCTGCATGCCCACTCCGCCTTCTCCTTCCTCGACGGGGCTTCGACTCCGATGGAGCTGGCTGCTGCTGCGGCGGCGCAGGGGTATCCCGCGTTTGCGCTCACCGATCACGACGGGGTTTGGGGGTCGATGGAGTTCGCGCATGCCTGCAAGGGGTTCGGGATCCGGCCGATTACGGGCGCGGAGCTGACCGTCCGCGAGGGGGCGTGCCACTTCCACCTGACTCTGCTTGCGGAGGACGAGGCCGGATATCGGAATTTGTGCAGGTTGCTGACCCTTGCCCATGCGCATACGCGGGACAACACCGCGCGCACCCAGACGCAGCCTTGGGCGACTCTCGAGCAGGTGGAGGAGCATGCGGAGGGGCTGGTTTGTCTTTCGGGCTGTGCTCGGGACGGGGTGCTTGCCGGGGCCTTCGAACGGGGGGACACGGCCGAGGGGGAGAGGCTCGGTCGCCGGCTGCTGGCTGCTTTTGGCCGGGACCGGTTTCGGATCGAGATTCAGCGGCCCTACTGGCGGCGGGATCGGGGTCGCAATCGGTGGCTGGCGCTGCTGGCCGAGCGGCTCGACGTGCCGTGCGTCGCGACCGGCAACGTCCACGCCCACAACCGGCGCCGGGCGCCGTTGCAGGACGCGCTGGTCGCGATCGGGCTCTGCGAGACCCTCGAGGAGTCCGAGCCGCGGCGGCGCGGCAACTCGACCTCGGCCCTGACCTCGCCGGCGGCGATGGCGGCGCGCTTCGCCGAATACCCCGAGGCGGTGGCCGAGACCGAGCGCCTTGCCGAGCGCCTCCGCTTCGACCTCACCGAGCAGCTCGGCTACCGCTATCCCGGCAGCGAGGATGCCGGCGCCGACACCGAGCTGGCCCGCGTCTGCAACCACTTCCTCGGCGAGCGCTACGCCGGCAGCTCTCGCCTGCTCGAAGCGCAGTGGCGGCTGGAGGAGGAGCTGGCGACGATCCGCAAGCTCGACCTCTCCGGCTTCTTCCTCCTCCACCGCGACCTGCTGGAGCTGGCGCGCGAGGTCGCCGCCGAGGTGCGCGGGCCGACGTCCGCCCGCGCCGTCCTGCCACCCGGCCGCGGCCGCGGCTCCAGCGTCAGCTCGATCGTCTGCTACCTGACCGGCCTCTCCCACGTCGACCCGGTCGAGGCGGACCTCTTCTCCGGCCGCTTCCTCAACGAGGAAACGACCTCGATGCCGGACATCGACCTCGACTTCCCTCGCGACATCCGCGCGGTCCTGATCCCGCGCGTGCACGAGCGCTACGGAGCCGACCGCTCGGCCCTCGTCGCCGCCTTCCCCACCTACCGCCCGCGCGGCGCGGTCCGCGACCTCGGCAAGGCCCTCGGCCTGCCGCCGGCCGAGATCGACCGGGTGGCGAAGACGGTCGGCTTCCACGAGACCGCGGCGGAGATCGAGCGCGACCTCGTCGCCTCGCTCGGGTCCGAGCGGGCGAAGGAGCCACGCTGGCGGGTGCTGCTGGAGCTCTCCGGCGAGATCATGGGCCTGCCCCGCCACTCCTCCCAGCACCCCGGCGGGATGGTGATCTCGACCCGACCGTTGATCGACGTCTGCCCTGTGGTCCCCGCCGCGATGACCGGCCGCCAGACGGTGCAGTGGGACAAGGACTCCTGCGCCGACGCCGGCTTCCTCAAGATCGATCTCCTGGGGCTGGGGATGCTCTCGGCGGTCGAGCGCTGCGTCGAGGAGATCGGCCGCGCCCGCGGCGAGCGGCTCGACCTCTCGCGGATCCGGCTCGACGACCCCGAGACCTTCGAGTCGATCCGCGCCGCCGAGACCACCGGCGTCTTCCAGATCGAGAGCCGGGCGCAGATGCAGATGCTGCCGCGGACCCAGCCGCGCGACATCGACGACGTCATCGTCCAGGTGGCGCTGGTGCGGCCGGGCCCGATCCAGGGCGGCGCCATCCACCCCTATATAGAGAGGCGCAAGCTGCGTCGCGAAAACCCGGACTACCCGATCCCCTACGAGCACCCCCTGCTGGAGCCGGTGCTGGAGGAGACGCTGGGGACGATCGTCTTCCAGGAGCAGGTGATCGAGTCGGTGATGGCCTTGGCTGACTTCACCTCCTCTGAGGCCGAGGGGCTGCGGCGGGCGATGAGCCGCAAGCGCTCCGAGGAGGCGGTCCGGGAGCACCACCAGCGGTTCCTCGCCGGCGCCGCGGCGAACGGCGTCTCCGAGGCAGTCGCCGAACGGGTCTGGGGACAGATCAAGGGCTTCTCCGGCTACGGCTTCCCGAAGGCGCACTCGGCCGCCTTCGGCCTGCTCGCCTACCAGTCGGCCTGGCTGCGGGTCCACTACGGCCCCGAGTTCCTCTGCTCGCTGCTGAACGAGCAGCCGATGGGCTTCTACCCGCCGGACTCGCTCGTCCACGAGGCCCAGCGCCGCGGCATCCGGGTGGCGCCGCCGGACGTCAACCGCAGCCGCGCGCTCTGCCACGTCGAAACGCCACGCGCCGAAGGCGAAGTGCGCGGCGGGCTGGTGGTGCGGATCGGCCTCGGCTACGTCAAGGGCGTGCGCGAAGAGGAGATGGAGGCGCTGGCGGCCGAGCGCGAACGCGCCGGTCCTTATAAGGGGATCGCCGAGCTGGCTTCCCGCTCCGGCGTCGGCCAGCCGAGCCTCGAGCGCCTCGCCTGGGCCGGTGCCCTCGACGCCGTCGCCGCGGACTCCGACGACGATCGCCGCCAGGCGCTCTGGCGGGTCGGCGTCACCGCCGCCGGCCGCGCCGCCGGCAACTCCACTCAGCTGGCGCTGCCGATGGAGCCGCCGCCCTCGCCGGAGCTGGAGCCGCTGGGCGAGTGGGGGACGCTGATCGCCGACTACCGCGCAACCGGGATGACGGTCGCCAAGCACCCGATGAAGCTGCTGCGCCCCGGCCTCGCTCCCTGGCTCCTGCGCAGCTCCGACCTCGAGCGCACAGACCATGGCTCCAGCGTCGAGATCGCCGGCATGGTCACCGCCCGCCAGCGCCCGGAGACCGCCAACGGGATCACCTTCATGCTGCTCGAGGACGAGCGCGGCGCGGTCAACCTCGTCGTCCCGCCCCCCGTCTACGACCGCCACCGCACCCTCGTCCGCACCGCACCCCTGCTCCGCGCCCGCGGCCGGCTCGAGCGCCGCGAAGGCACCGTCAACGTCGTCGTCGCCGACCTGGCGCCGATGGAGCCGACCGCGCCGACGGATCCCGATCCCGACCCCCGAACCCCTCCCGCGCCGACCGCCGCCGAGCTCCGCGCGGTCGTCCCTGCCGGCCACGCCTTCGGCCGTCGCGGGCGCTGAGGCGTTGCTAGCTTCGACACCCATGCAGCGGATCAACATCAAAGCGCCCGAGTTCGAGTACGACGCGGAGGATCCCGAGGGTTTCCGCTCCGGCCTCGCCCGCCTCGGCAAGCTGCTCGGCGGCGCCGAGGAATCCGGCCTCAGCGTCTACGAGCTGCCGCCCGGCCAGGCGATCTGCCCCTACCACTACGAGTGTCGGCGAGGAGGAGTGGCTGCTGGTGCTCGGCGGGCAACCCGACCCTTCGCCACCCCGAGGGCTGCGAGCAGCTCGAGCCCTGGGACGTCGTCTTCTTCCCCGCGGGTGCCGACGGCGCCCACGGGATCTGCAACGAGACCGGGGAGACGGTCCGGGTCCTGATGTTCTCGACCGTGGTGTCCCCACCGCGACCGTCTACCCCGACAGCGACAAGGTCGGGATCTGGACCGGCGACCCGGACACCGACGTGATGGTCCGGCGCGAGAGCAAGGTCGACTATTTCGATGGCGAGACCTGACGAAGCCGACTTCGAGCGGCTGGTCGCACCGCACCGCCGCGAGCTGCACGCCCACTGCTACCGGATGCTCGGCTCCCTGCACGACGCCGAGGAAGCGATGCAGGAGGCGATGCTGCGGGTCTGGCGCGGGCTCGACCGCTTCGAGGACGCGCAGCTCGCTGCGCTCCTGGCTCTACAAGATCGCCACCAACACCTGCCTCGACCTGATCGCCCGCCGCAAGCGGCGGCTGCTGCCGGCGCGACTACGGGCCGCCGCCGACCCCGACTGCCGCCCGGCGAGCCGGTCGCGCGAGGCGGTCTGGCTCGAGCCCTACCCGCGACGAGACGCTCGCGGTCGAGGACGGCTACGCCTCGCCCGACGCCACGCTACGAGGAGCGCGAGGCGGTCGAGCTCGCCTTCGTCGCCGCGATGCAGCACCTGCCGCCGCGCCAGCGGGCGGTCCTGATCCTGCGCGAGGTGCTCGGCTTCTCCGCCAAGGAGGTCGGCGAGACGCTCGACACCTCGGTCCCCTCGGTCAACAGCGCCCTGCAGCGGGCCCGCAAGATCGTCGACGAGCGGCTCCCCGAGCGCAGCCAGCAGGTCACCCTGCGCACGCTCGGCGACGCCCGCATGCGGGAGATCGTCGAGGACTACATGGAGGCGATGCGCGGCGGCGACGTCCAGCGGGTGGTCTCGATGCTGACCGAGGACGTCGCCTGGTCGATGCCGCCGCTGGCCAGCTGGTACGGCGGGATCGAGGAGGTCGAGGTCTTCCTCCGCACCAAGCCGCTCTCCGGCGAGTGGCGCTGGCGCCACCGCCCGACTATCGCCAACGGCCAACTCGCGGTCGGCACCTACACCTGGATGGAGGACGAGAAAACGCACCGTTCCGTTCTCCCTCGACGTCCTCACCCTGGAGGGCGACCGGATCAAGGAAGTGACCGCCTTCGTCGTCCGGCCGGCGGACAGCTGCCGGATGGCTATTCTCGGTGGCCCGACCGCGCAGCCGACCCCAGGCGCGTGGAGGCCGTCTTCCGGCGCTTCGGCCTGCCGGACCGCGTCGATTGACGCAGGCGGCGATGAGTTCTCGCCCAGCCCAGGAGTCATTACTCGCATGAACGCAACTGAGCACGACCGCACCCGCTGGCTCGCCCTCTACGTCCTCTGCGCGGGGATGCTGATGATCGTCCTCGACGCGACGATCGTCAACGTCGCCCTGCCCTCGATCCAGGACGACCTCGGCTTCTCCCAGAGCAACCTCGCCTGGGTGGTCAACGCCTACATGATCCCCTTCGGCGGCCTGCTGCTGCTGGCCGGGCCGGATCGGCGACCTGCTCGGCCAGCGCCGCGTCTTCCTCGTCGGCCTGACGATCTTCACCGCCGCCTCGCTGCTCTGCGCCGCCTCGCAGAGCCAGGAGATGCTGGTCGGCGCCCGCTTCATCCAGGGGATCGGCGGCGCGCTGGCCTCGGCGGTGATCCTGGGGATGATCGTGACGATGTTCCCCGAGCCGGCCGACGCAGGCGAAAGCGATCGGCGTCTACGGCTTCGTCGCCTCGGCCGGCGGCTCGATCGGGCTGCTGCTCGGCGGCGTCCTCACCGACGCGATCAGCTGGCACTGGATCTTCCTCATCAACCTGCCGATCGGGATCGCCGTCGCCTACCTGGCGCAGCGGCTGGTCGCCAGACCCGCGACGGGATCGGGCTCAGCGAGGGCGCCGACTTCCCCGGCGCGGCGCTGATCACCGGTCTCGCTGATGCTCGGCGTCTTCACGATCCTGCAGATCGACCGAAGTGGGGCTGGGTCGACACCCGCACGCTCGTCCTCAGCGCGATCTCGGCGGTCCTGCTGGCGCTCTTCATCCTCCGCCAGGCGACGGATCGCCAACCCGCTGATGCCGCTGCGCCTCTTCCGCTCCCGCAACGTCGCCGGCGCCAACGTCCTGCAGGCGCTGCTGGTCGCCGGCATGTTCGGGATGTTCTTCCTCGGCGCGCTCTACCTGCAGCGGGTGCTCGGCTACAGCGCCGCTCGAGGTCGGCCTCGCCTTCCTGCCGACGACGATCGTGATGGGCGGCGCTCTCGCTCGGCTTCTCGGAAAAACTGATCATGCGCTTCGGCCCGCGCACGACCCTGATCCCGGGCGTCTGCCTGGTCGTCGTCGCCCTGCTGCTCTTCGCCCGCACGCCGGTCGACGGCAACTACCTGACCGACCTGCTGCCGCCCTTCCTGCTGATCGGCGTCGGGGTCGGCACCTCCTTCCCGGCGATCATGACCCTGGCGATGTCGGGAGCGACCCCGGAGGACGCCGGTCTCGCCTCGGGCCTGGTCAACACCAGCATGCAGGTCGGCGGCGCGATCGGGCTGGCGGTGCTGGCGACGCTCTCGACCGAGCGCACCGAACTCCCTGCTCGCCGACGGCGAGTGGCCAGCCTGCAGGCGCTCAACTCCGGCTACCACGTCGCCTACCTGATCGGCGCCGGCCTGGCCGCGATCGCGGTCGCGATCGCCATCTTCGTCCTGCGGGCGCCGGCGCCTGGGGCGATGCCGGCGCACGCCCCCGAGCCGGAGGCCGGCGGCGAAGAGGGCGAGCGGAAGCCCGCCTTCTCAGAGGCCGGCTGAGACGGCTCGGTCTCCTGGTTCGGCCGGTTTTCCAGGACCAATGTCCTGAATAGCAAAAAACTACTTGACTGCTCGGCGGAGTCCTGATAGGAATACCCCCATGTCAGGCAGCTTCGCCTGACGCAGTTGGGGGCGGGGCGCGCAATGCGCCCCAGGGGCTCTCGGGGTCATCCCGAGGGGAATGCCTCCTGCTCAGTAACGCAACCCGGCGCCAGAGGCGCCGGACCAAGGAGAAAACACATGAAGTACGTCAAGATTCTCGGGCTGCTGGCTGTTGCCGCTGCGGCCCTGATGGCGTTCGCCGGCACCGCTTCGGCGACCTCCGTCTCCACGACCACAGGTGGCGCTGCTTCGACACCGACGATCCACGCGACCAACGAGGGCGGCCACGTCACCCTCGCCAACTCGATCGCCAACATCGAATGCAGCTCCACATCTGAAGGCGCAGTGGAAAGCCATGGCGCTGGCAAAGAAGCCAGTGGCAACCTCAGCAGCCTCTCGTTCACCGGCTGCACAAACAGCTGGCACGTGACAGTTACCGCCGCCGGCAGCCTTTCGGTTGCCTGGACCAGCGGTCACAACGGTACAGCTAAATCAACCGGCGCCAAAGTGACCACGACACGTCTCGGCGTCACCTGCAACTACGAAACCAATGCCACCGATATCGGTACCGTCACAGGTGGTAGCCCGGCGACACTGGACATCAGCGCCAGCATCCCGATCGCTGCGGGCAGCAGTGGCCTCTGCGGTAGCGGCAACGCTAAATGGTCAGGGTCCTACAGCACGACAGCGGCGCTTTACATCGCGTCGTAGTTAGACAGCTCGTTTCACGGGCTACGTAGTTTGGCGCGGCCGCCCTCGGGCGGCCGCGCTTCTTACACGGCCGTTCCTTGACGAGACCGCCGATAGCAACTATCGTGCTGACCAGTTCAAAGGGAGGAGCCAGGGGAATGAGTAGGAGGAGCAGGGGGATGAGGATTTCGAGCCGTCGGACGGTCTACGCCGTGTTGTTGGGATTGGTTCTTGCGGTGGCCACGGCCGCTCCGTCTTGGGCCGCCGAACCCTACGAATCCGATCCGACGCTCTCCCTGATCGGCAGCTGCATCACCCTCCCAGGCATCGACCCTGTGCCGGACCCCAGCTGCCCCTACCCGCCGCCTCCAGGCGGCCCGACCGGCCGGTTCGTGGAACCTAGGGCGATAGCCGTCGATCAGTACGGCAACGAGTACGTTGCCAGCTTCGAAGGGGGAGACAAAGCAAAAGGCCGGGTCGATGTCTTCGACGACGAAGGCAGGTTCATCACGGAGTTCGCCGCCAGCGAATCACGGACCGCCGCCATCGACACCGAAGGCAACCTCTACATCTTTCGGGATTTCGGCGACGTCGTCCGCTACGAACCATCCGAATACAAACCCGAAGAAGGAAACATCAAATACGAAAAAGCGCCGGTTCTGGTGGCGAGCGCGGCCATCGGCAGCGCCTTCAGCGGCACTGTGGCCGTAGATACCGATCCTGCTCATCTTGACCAGGTCCTCATCTCGCGTCCCGAAACCGTGATCCGCTACAAATCGGCCGCGGACGCCGAACCCAATGGCGTGATCGAAAGCTATAAACCGCCAGGGTTGGGCTTCTGGCCGGAAGTGATGACCCTTGACTCCCAGCGCAGACGGCTGTTCGTCAGCTACTGCAAAGAAGCGAACGTAGAATGCGGCGTCAAGATCCTCGACGCCGACGATCCTGAGAAAGAACTGGCGCCCCCCCTCGATGGTTCGAATACCCCGGCGAAAAAATTCGCAGCCTTCTCGGGGCGCTTACCACTTGCGGTCGACGAAGGTAGCGGAGATCTCCTGGTCGCTGATCCTTCGCCGAAAAAGATCTACCAGTTCGGCGAAGAGTACGAATACCTCTCGCAGGTAGAAAATGTCAACGAACTGGAAATCGGCGGCCAGATCGCGATCAGCAATGGCACTAGGGATCTGGGCGCGGAAGCGTGCAAATACCCGGACAGCCCCCCGCCGCCCGCTGGGGATGCCTGCAACCGCCACTACCTGTTCGTGGCGATGTTCAACAAAGCCGGTCGCGTCGCCGCCTTCCATCCGCCCGGCCAGGTTCCGCCGGTAATCGAATCGGTGGCGACCCCCGGAATCGGCCGGACTGAAGCCGAGCTCGCGGCGACGATCTTCCCGGGCGGCGTCGAAACCGAATACCACTTCGAGATCACCACCCAAGCGGCCTGGGAAGCCAATGAATTCGCCGGCGCCACGGTCATCCCAGGCGGCACGATCCCGGCCGAGAGCCTGGCGACCGAAGTCAGCTCCTTCGCCACCGGCTTGACCCCCGGAGAGACCTACCGCTTCCGTGCGGTTGCCGAAAACAGCAAAGGCAAAGGCAAAGAAGAAGGCCAGAACGAAGCCACCTTCGCCACCTATGACGATGCCTCCATCTCGCTGCCAGGCGGCTGCCCGAACGAAGCCCTACGGGTGAAAGCCTCGGCGCTCCTGCCCGACTGCCGCGCCTACGAGCTGGTGACGCCGGCCGACACCAGCGGCCGCCCGCCGAAAGGAACCGGCTTCCTCGGCAGCACCTTCTCGACCCTGCAGGCTTCTCCCGGCGGCGATGCGGTCTCCTTCAAGATCGACGGCGGCTCGCTGCCGGACAGCTCGGGAGTTGGCAGCTTCGAGGGCGATCCCTACGTCTCCAGGCGTGGCGCGACCGGCTGGGAGACTCAGCTTGCCGGCGCCACCGGGGCTGAAGCCACTATCTCGGCGCCGGCCAGCGTTTCTCCTGATCAGGGCTACGCCTTCTGGCGTGCCCGCGGTGAAGGACCGTTGGTGGTCGGCGGCCTCTTCTTCACCGAATACCTCCACTACCCGGATGGCCACTCCGAGCTGATCGGTCGTGGTAGCGAAGGCAGCGAACCGGTGGCTAAAGGCAAGCTGATCACCGAAAACGCTGCCCATGTGATCTTCCAGACGATCAACATTGCTCCCAATAAAGCGTTCAAGCTCGAGCCCGACGCGCCCCCGACCGGCACCGAAGCGGTCTATGACCGCACCATCGGGCCCGCAGGTGAAGAGCAGACCCACACGGTCTCCCTGCTGCCAGGCGACGTAACCCCGCCCGCAGGCGAAAACGCCCTCTACCAGGGCGCCTCCAAGGACGGCGAGGGGATCGCCTTCTCGCTCAGCACCAAACCCTCGGGCGCCGAAGGCAAACTCTACCTCCGCCTCCACAACGAAACCAGCTACGCAATCGGCAAAGGAGAAGCCGAATTCGCCGGCCTCTCCGAAGGCGGCGAGCGCATCTTCTACGTCGAAGCAGGAGACCTCAAAGCCTTCGACACCTCAAGCGAAGAAGTGATCGACTTCGCCGCCACTGGCGACGCGATCCCGGTAAACATCGCCGAAGGCGGCAGCCGCGCCTACTTCATCTCCCCGAGCGTGCTGCCCAGCCCCGGCTCTCCGGCTGAAAACTCCCAGGGCGATACCCCGATTCCCCCGGCAAGCGGCCAGGGCACCCTCGGGGCCAAAGGCACCGGCACCCTCTCTGCGGCCAAAGGCGAAGGCACCCTGGAAGCCGAATCGAAAAAAGTCACCGCCCTCACCACCAGCGAAGGGAGCTTCGAAGCCGGGATGCAGATCACCGGCACCGGCATCCCCGCCGGCACCACGATCAAAGCGGTAGGCGCCGGCACCCTGACCCTCTCCCAGGACGCCACCCAGTCGGGCGCCGTCGCCCTCACCGCCGGCTCGACCAAAGTCAGCGCCCTGACCACCAGCCAGGGCAGCTTCGAAGCCGGGATGCAGATCACCGGCACCGGCATCCCCGCCGGCACGACGATCAAAGCGGTGACCGCCAGCTCCCTGACCCTCTCCAAAGCAGCGACCAAACCGGGCGTAGCCGTCCCCCTCACCGCCGGTTCGACCAAAGTCACCGGCGTCAGCACCGGCAGCGGGGAATTCCAGGTCGGGATGAACGTCACCGCCATCGGCATCCCCACCGGGACGGTGATCACCGCGATCGACGAAGGCGCCCAGACCCTGACCCTCTCCAAAGAAGCCGCAGCCTCTTCAGGCTCGCAGCCGCTCTCGGCCTACGCCCAGAACCTCTACCTCTCCGAAGAAGGGCAGGTCTCCTTCCTCGCCACGGTTACCGGCCGCGACTCAGAAGGCGAACCCGAACCGCTCGGCACCGCCTACTTCGACGGCCTGGGTCTCTGGACCGAGGAGGTCGGCGACCAGCCTGCCCGCGACCCCTCGCGCACCAACCCCTCGGGCTCGGTGCTGCTCTTCCAGTCGCGCGCGAACATCACCGGCTACCCGGCGAGCGCATTCCCCCAGATCTACCGCTACGACGCAACCGCGGGAGACCTGCGCTGCATCTCCTGCATCCCGACCGGCGCCCCGGCGACGGGCGGAGCGAGTCTCGAGACCTATGGCTTCGACTCCTTCGCGCCCCAGCCCTTCAGCCCCTCCGGCTACGTGCCCAACCAGAACCCCGCCGGCACCCGGGTCTTCTTCGACTCCACCGAAGCCCTCGTCTCCAGCGACACCGACAAAGTCACCGACGTCTATGAGTGGGAGGCAGACGGAGTCGGCAGCTGCACCCGGCCCGCGGGCTGCGTCTACCTGATCTCCTCCGGTCAGAGCGAACGCGCCAACTACCTCTATGCCCACTCGACCAGCGGCGACGACGTCTTCTTCACCACCGGCGATTCCCTCACCGGCTCGGACGTCGGAGGGGTGATCTCGATCTATGACGCCAAGGTCGGCGGTGGGTTCCCC
Source organism: uncultured Actinomycetes bacterium (assembly GCA_963850735.1). Taxonomy (GTDB): domain Bacteria; phylum Actinomycetota; class Thermoleophilia; order Solirubrobacterales; family 70-9; genus VAYN01. The sequence goes on along the minus strand of CAWKMK010000004.1, from coordinate 77,600 downwards.
GAACCGACGGGAGCAGACGAATGCGTCGGCGACGGCTGCCGGCCACAGGTCAGCCCCGCGCCGGTCCTGCCGACGCCCGCCCCCCCTGCTCGGGGGGCGGATGACCAGGTTCCCGCCAAGCCCAAGACCTGCCCCAAAGGCAAGCACAAGGTCAAACAGAACGGCAAGGTCCGCTGCGTCAAGAAGCACAAGAAGCACAAAGGCAAAGGCAACAAAGCCAAGAAGCGAGCCGGCGCCAACGGGAGGGTGGGCAAGTGAGGGGCCAGGCGAGCATCAAGGCCATCGGCGTGCTGGCCTGCACCGCGCTCTGCCTGGCGGCAACCGCAGCGCCGGCCTCGGCGGACAAAGACTTCTCCAAATACGACATCGAATCGCTCTCTGCCTCTCTTTCCGACAAACAGGCCGGTGCCCACGCCGACATGACCCTCGGCTTCCGCCTGACGGCGACCGAAGATGTGCCGCCTAGCCCGTATGCCTTCACCCGTGACATCATCTTCGACCTGCCCCCGGGCGTGATCGGCAACCCGCAGGGCTTCCAGCGCTGCACCCTGGGCGAGCTGGGAGCCAAGCCGGAAGAAAGCGAATGTCCGCAGGACGCCCAACTCGGCGTCACCGAAGTGACCCTGTCCGGCGAAGTCAACGCCACCCTGACCGAGCCGATCTACAACATGGTCTCGCCAGGTGGAGAGATCGTCGCCCGCCTGGGGTTCTTCGCCGGCCCTTACCCGACGATCGTCAACGTGCGGGTCAACCCGATCGACTACTCACTGGAAGCGGCGGTCGAAGGTGCCTCGGCGGTGGCGGGAGTAATCGCCGCCAACACCACGCTCTGGGGGGTTCCGGCAGCCGAATCCCACGATGCACTTCGCCTTACCCCTCAGGAAGCGATCGAACAGAAACTGCCCCCCGGCGGGCGCAAATCCGGCCAGCCGGAAATCCCCTTCCTCTCCAACCCGACCGACTGCACGCTTTCCAGGGAAGTCTCGGTCACCGCGATCAGCTACCAGCAGCCCGACGTGGAAGTGAGCAAAACCGCACCCTTCCCGCAGATCGGCGGCTGCGAGAAACTGGTCTTCAAACCGTCGATCGCCCTCATCCCGACCAACCCCGAAGCCTTCGCCCCCACCGGCATCGACGCAACGGTGACGTTCCCCCAGGACGAAACCCCGAAAGGGCTAGCTACCTCGAACCTGAAGGGAGCTGTGGTCAGCTTGCCGCAGGGAATGTCGATCAACCCCGCCGCGGGCGATGGGCTTGAGGCCTGCAGCCCCGAGCAGGTCGGCTTCGGCACCACGAATCAGTCCAACTGCCCGAACGCGGCCAAGATCGGCTCCGCCGAACTGGAGGTCCCGGCCCTGCCGGCGACCCTGAAGGGCTCGGTCTACCAGCGCACCCCCGAACCCGGCCACCTCTTCCGCTTCTGGCTCGTCACCGACGAACAGGGCGTGCACCTGAAGCTTCCGGCGGAAATTACCACCAACCCGCTAACCGGCCAGGTGACCACGGTCTTCAACGGCATCCCCAGCCTCGGCGGCAATCCGCAGGTGCCGGTGGAACAGATCCGCCTGCACGTCTTCGGTGGGCCCCGGGCTCCGCTGGCGACGCCCGGCTGTGGCACCTACCAGTCCCACTTCGAGTTCACCCCCTGGTCGGGCAACCCGCCGGCGGTGGGCGATACGCCCATGCAGATCACGACCGGCTGCAACAAGGGTGGGTTTGCGCCGGCCCTCCAGGCCGGGACGCTCAGCCCGCGCGCCGGTTCTTACAGCCCCTTCACCATGACCCTGACCCGCCAAGACGGCGAAGCCAACCCCCAGACCCTCTCTGTCCACCTCCCCCAGGGCCTGCTGGCAAAGATCGGTGGCGTTCCGCTCTGCCCGGAGGCCGCCGCGGCCACTGCAGATTGCCCAGCCGGCTCCCAGGTCGGCCGCCTCACCGCTGCCACCGGAGTCGGAGGAGCCCCGCTGTGGATCCCCCAACCCGGCAAGGCCCCCACCGCCATCTACCTGGCCGGCCCTTACAAGGGAGCGCCCTATTCGATCATCAGCCGGGTACCGGCCCAGGCCGGGCCCTTCGACCTCGGCGTAGTCGTCAACCGGGCCACGATCAACGTCGATCCCAACAACTCCACGGCGACGATCACCACCGACCCGCTGCCGCAGATCCTCGAAGGGGTCCCGGTGGTTTATAGGACGATCAACGCGGTCGTCGATCGCGACCAGTTCACGCTGAATGCCACCTCCTGCAAGGAAAAGGAGATAAAGGCGACGGTGACGGCGACCAATGGCGCCGTTGCGGAGCCGTCCGCGGTCTACAAGGCCACCAACTGCGCCCGCCTCGACTACACCCCGAAGCTGAAGTTGCAGCTGAAGGGCCAGACGAGGCGAAGCGGCCACCCGGCCGTCAGGGCGACCCTGACCCAGGCCCCCAACCAGTCGAACACCGGCAAGGTCTCGGTCCAGCTGCCGACCAGCCAGTTCATCGACCAGGACCACATCAACAACCCCTGCACCAGGGTCCAGTTCAACGCCGACGCCTGCCCGCCGCTTTCGATTCTCGGCAGCGCTCGGGCCACCACCCCGCTGCTCGACCAGCCTCTCGAAGGCCCGGTCATCTTCCGCTCCAACGGCGGTGAACGGGAACTCCCCGACATCGTCGCCGATCTCAAAGGCGGCGGCCTGCGGGTGATCCTCGTCGGCTTCGTCGACTCGGTTCCGGTCAAGGGCACCGAACTCGCCCGCCTGCGGACCCGCTTCCTCAGCGTCCCCGACGCCCCGGTGACCAAGTTCAATTTGAACCTCTACGGCGGCAAGAAACGCGGCCTGCTGGAAAACAGCCGCGACCTCTGCAAGACCAACCGACTGGCCAAGGTCTCCTTCACCGGCCAGAACGGCGCCACCCAGAACGGGAACCTGAAGATCGCCACCAGTTGCGGCAAGAAGAAGTAGCCACCTAGTCTCTTCGCTCAGCTGTCCTTGACCATAGCCTCCTCGAGAGGTAGGACAGCTGCATAGGTAAACCCGGCGCCCCTCGAGGTGCCCCTATGCAAGGAGACGACATGAGACACCTGAAGGCATTCGGGTTACTGGCCATGGCGGTGGCTGCGTTGCTCGCGCTCGCTGCAAGCGCCTCCGCCGGCACCACCATCACATCCCCCACAGGCACCGTCGCCACACCGACGATCAAAGCTGAATCCGAGGGCGGCCACATCACCCTCAGTAACCCGATCGCCAACATCAGCTGCAGCTCGATCCTCGAAGCCAAAATCGAAAGCCATGGGGCAGAAGCACCAGCCAGAGGGAAAGTCACGAGCCTCACCTTCGCCTGCACAAACAGCTGGCACGCGACAACGGTGGCACTAGGGGAACTCGTCGTGCACTGGACGAGCGGCTACAACGGAATCGTCACATCGACTGGGACCAAGGTCTCGACGACACGCCTCGGCGTCCCCTGCATCTACGAAACCATTAACACGCAGGTCGGCACGATCACAGGCGGCACTCCGGCGACAATCCACTTAGCAGCCAGCATCCCGATCAATGCGACCGAAAGCAGCGGCCTCTGCGGCACTGGCAACTCCAAACTCGAAGGCAGCCTCAAACTCACCAGCCCCGAATCGCTGTTCGTGGATGAAGGCATCTTCCCAGGCACCACCATCACATCCCCCACAGGCACCGTCGCCACACCGACGCTCAAAGCCGAAACCGAGGGCGGGCACTTCACGCTCGCCAACCCGATCGCCAACATCAATTGCGCCTCGGCTTTCGAAGGCAAAGTCGAAAGCCACGGCGCGGAAGTTGCAGCCATAGCCAAACTCAGCAGCCTCTCGTTCACCGGCTGCACAAACAGCTGGCACCTGACAACGGTGACGCCAGGCGAACTCGCGATCGAATGGAGCAGCGGCTACAACGGGGTCGTCACCTCGACGGGCATGAAGTTCGACACGACACGCCTGGGAATCACATGCGTCTACGAAACGAGCGCCACGAAACTGGGCGCGATCACAGGCGGGAGCCCAGCGACACTGCATCTAGAAGCCAGCATCACGATCAGCTCGAAAGAAAGTAGCGGCCTCTGCGGCAGCGGAACCGCCAAATGGACGGGCAGCCTCAAACTCACCAGCCCCGAATCGCTGTTCGTGGATGAAGGCATCTTCCCAGGCACCACCATCACATCCCCCACAGGCACCGTCGCCACACCGACGCTCAAAGCCGAAACCGAGGGCGGGCACTTCACGCTCGCCAACCCGATCGCCAACATCAATTGCGCCTCGGCTTTCGAAGGCAAAGTGGAAAGCCACGGGGCCGAATCAGCTGCCAGCGGCAAACTCTCCAGCCTCTCGTTCACCGGCTGCACAAACAGCTGGCACGTGACAACGGTGACGCCCGGAGAATTCATGACCGAATGGACCAGCGGCTACAACGGCACGATCAGCTCGACTGGCATGAAGTTCGACACGACACGCCTGGGAATCACATGCGTCTACGAAACGAGCGCCACGAAACTGGGCGCGATCACAGGCGGCACGCCGGCGACAGTCCACCTCGAAGCCAGCATCCCGCTCAACGCCAAAGAAAGCAATGGCCTCTGCGGAACCGAAAGCTCAAAACTCGAAGGCAATTACAAACTCACCACTCCTGAATCGCTGTTCGTGGATGAAGCGTAGCTCCGGAGATAACCAGGCGCGACCACACGGGTGGTCGCGCCTCTACGATGGCTCCAATGGAGCAAGAGAAGAAGCAGGTCAGCTTGCGGTCGTGGGTGGCCGGGATCCTGGGCGCGCTGGTCCTCATCGTCGCTCTGCAGAACTCGCAGCGGGTTGAAGTCGATGTTCTGATGGTCAACCTCACGGCGCCGCTGATCGTCGTGATCTTGGTTGCAGCCGGTATTGGCGCGGTGGTCGGCTATGTCGCCCCGCTCCTCCGCCGCCACCATCGTGATGGGCAGCAGAGAAGCTAACGGCGACTGCCCCTGAATGCATTAAGATCTCCCACGTAAAGCACCCGGGGCAGGAGGAATCGTGGGAGTTCTAGCCGAGGAGATACCGCAGGATTGGTACGCGACCGCGTTCGACGGGGCGACCGCGGAGATGGCCTGGACCGAACGTACCGAGGCCGAAGTCAACCGAGCGCTGACGATGCTGAGGCCGGAGGGCGGAGAGCGAATCCTCGACCTCGCCTGCGGCACCGGTCGCCACTCGTTGGAGCTGGTGAGGCGCGGGTTTTCGGTCGTCGGCTCGGAGATCTCCTCCGAACTGATCGCCATCGCCAACCAAGAAGCCGCTGCTCAGGGCCTGGAGGCGACCTTCCTCGAGGGCGACCTGCGCGAGCTCGACTTCGAGGATGAGTTCGACATCGTCCTCAACCTCAACGACGGCGCGGTCGGCTACTTCGAGACCGACGAGGAGAACCACCGGACCTTCGAGGTGATCTCCCGCGCCCTCAAGCCCGGCGGCCGCAACCTGATCCAGGTTCCCAACGTGCTCTACGCGCGCGCCCGCCTGCCCCAGCGCTCCTGGATCCCCAGCGAGAACATGGTCGAACTCGTCGAGCACCGCTGGAACAAGAAGGATCGCTACATGGAAGGGGCGATGATCCCACTCCGTTTCGGCGAGGTCCTCGAAGGCCTGAAGGGGATCGAATTCCGCCAGCGCCTCTACACCGTCGACGAACTGCGCGAGATTTTTACGTCGGTCGGGATGACGCTCGAGCGCTCCTTTCACGGCAACGGCCGCCCGAAGGAGCCGACCGAGGCCCAGTTCGAGATCTTCGCCAGCGCGGTAAAGGACTAGACGGCGCCGGTTGCAGCCGGTGAGGGTTGGAGGATCTCCGCCGACGGGATCCCGATTACCTCTCCTTCGAAGCGCTTCTGGGTGCCGTATACGACCCAGGTGGTGTCGATCTCGCCGATGTCGAGGTCGAGGCGGAGCTCGTCTTCGTGCTCTTCGAAGTGCTCGATGTGGGTCAGCCCGGAGTCGTAGCGGCCGGCCAGCAGCTCCTCGCCGACGACCGGCTTGGAGACGACGTCGACCACCTCCTCCCATTGCGAGAGGTCGACGTAGCCCTTGGTCGCCGGCACGATCCCGATCGAGCGGGGCCGCTCGATCTCCCGCCGGGTCAGCACCACCAGGTGCTTGGTCGGGTAGATGAAGGTGTCGACGACGAAGACCTCCTTCCAGTAGCGCTCGGTGACCTCGTGGACCCGCGGGTGGGCGCTGCACTGGACCAGGAAGGAGTCGTCGCGGCCGCGGATCATCTCCAGCCCGTCCATGAAATCGGCGATGAACTCGATCTCGAACTGGTCGACTCCCTGGAACGCCAGGTAGCGCTTCACGGCTCGCTCGTGGCAGGTCCCGGTCGGCCCGAGGGTGACCACTCGCACCGGCTGCTCCGTCGTGCTCATAGCTCAAGGATAATCGACTGCTGGAAAGACTCAAGCATTGCGACCAAGCGGGTACCTTGACCTGCTTACAGGGGTACTTTAAGCTCGTCTGGCTGGTGCGCCAGGGACGCGCCATCGACTACGTAATGGGACCGGAGGGGAACACGTGAGGGCCGAGACGCGAGCGATCTGGCTTGTCTCATGCTCGGCGGCCAGGTTCTCGCCAGTCTCCGTCATCACTGACCAACCATTAGGGGAGGAAAATTGATCTCTCGAATTCACAGCAAGCTCGGCACCGCCGGCTTCATCGTGGCGATCGTGGCGCTTGTCGCCGCGCTCGGCGGCGGTGCTTACGCCGCCAAGCAGGCCGGCCTGAACAGCAAGCAGAAAAAGCAGGTAGAAACGATCGCCAAGAAGTACGCTGGCAAAGACGGCGCTCCAGGCGCTCCGGGGGCCAAGGGAGATACGGGTGCCGCCGGCGCCGCCGGCAAAGAAGGACCGCAGGGCAAAGAAGGACCGCAGGGCAAAGAAGGACCCCCCGGGAAAGAAGGACCCCCCGGGAAAGAAGGCAAAGAAGGCTCGCCCTGGACCGCCGGCGGCGTGCTGCCCACCAAACAGAGCGAGTACGGAAACTGGGGCTATGGCGGAGGAGAAACCCTCCAGTACATGACCAGTGCAATCTCGTTCAACATTCGCTACCCGGGGAACACCGGTCCGGCACTGAAATTCGTCACCTTTGCCGAAGCCCCAACCAAAGAGTGCCCGGGGTCCGTCACGGAACCGAAAGCGGAACCTGGCAATCTCTGCGTCTACCAGATCGAAGGTAAAGGCGAAAACCTGGGCACCTTCGAAAGTGCTCAGTCGACCGTCGATTCGTACGGGGCCTTCCTAGTTGCCACCGGCGAAGGATTTGCGAAATCCCACGGCACCTGGGCGGTTACCGCTCCGTAAGCGCCGTAGTTTCGCAGCAGAAGATCTAGAGAAAGGGCCGCCCTTCGGGGCGGCCCTTTCTTTTGCGCACGCGCGGCTCCCTTCGGTTAAGCTACCCGCTTTAGTCAAGAAGTTTGAGGGGGAGGAGAAGACGTGAAGAAGGGAGCTTTTCCAGCGCTTTTGGCGGTTCTGATCGCCATGCTGGTCATCGCAGGTTGCGGCGGGGGCGACGAGACCACGTCGCTGAGCAAGGCGGAATTCGCGAAGCAGGCGAACGCCGGCTGCAAAGAACACACGAAAGAACGTGAAAAGCTGTTCAAAGAAGTCAGCGCCACGATCGACCCGAGCGAGGTCACGCGGAAAGATCAAGAAATGCTGATCTCGGATGTCCTGCTTCCGCCTTATGAAAAGGACATCGAAAACATCCAGAGCCTCGGAGCTTCCGGAAGGCGACGAGCAGCAGGTCGAAGACATCGTCAAAGCGATGGAAAAATCGGTCGAAAACGTCGAAGCGAAACCCCTGGTTGCGCTGCGAAACACCACCCAGTTCGCCGAGGCGAACGAACTCGCCAAAAAGTACGGCCTGGACGACTGCGCCCTCTAGACCCGGGGCGCCTGGCCTGAGGAATCACTCCTCGATTCGGCGCAGAACCTCCTCAAAGCCGCCCGCCTGGTGTTCGATCAGGCGGGCGGCTGATCTCGACTTCCCAGAATCGGGCGCCGGCGATCCAGGCGCGGCCGAGGTAGTCCCAGGCCTGGATCGTGGCGCCGACGGTGGTGTTGAGCGCCTCTCCAAGCTGTTCCATCAGTTCCTGGAACTCGTCCTGCATGCCGAGGATCACCGGCTTCGGGTCGGTCTGGCCCATCCTCGTCTCGACCATCACCGCGTGCCCGGTGCGGACGCCGAAGAACCAGGCGTCGTGGAGGTAGCTCTCGACCTCTGCCAGTTGCCGGCTGTCGAGTTCGAGCGCCTCGGCGCACTCTTCTGCGAGAGGTCTCAGGGCCTGTTCCTTCGCGCTTTCGACCGCAATCGCCAAGCTGTCGCTGCCTGAGAACATCGCCGCCAATCTAGACAACTGGGTTTAATCGAGTACGCCTAGTTGTACTACGCGGGTACCCGGAGCGCAACCGGGTGTCGGCTGCCTCTTCCAGCTCGCGAGGGCAAAGAGAAGGGCGACCCGCAGGCCGCCCTTCTCGAATCCGGCTAGATGCTCGAGGCGGAGCCCCGAGTTGCGTTCCTCAGGTGCCGGTGCAGGTGCGGATGATCCCGGCCGACGCCTTGGTGCCGTCGGAGAAGACCGCCGTGGCCTTCGCCTGCAGCTTGCCGTCGGGGCATTTGGCGGTGAGGACGCCCTTCTTGTTGATCGTCAGGTTGAACGTCTTCACAGAGCCGCTGCCGCCGGCGATTTTCGGAATCGTGGCGACGGTTTTCAGCCCGTAGCGACCGTTGTGGACTTTCTTGATTTTCAGGGTGGTGACGATCGCACCCGTGACCGGCGCCGAGAAGTAGGCGTGGATGTAGAGGGTGGTCGTGCCGCCGCTGAAGCCGCCGTTGAGGACGAGCAGCTTACTGTTGACGTCGATCGGTTTCTGTTCCGGGAACTGGACCTCGACGGTGGTCTGCCCGGTGCCGATGATCGCGCTCTTGCAGGCCTTTTCGGCCGCCTTGGTGTCGCGGGACTGCAGCTGACCAGACGTGCAGTCCGGCAGGCCCTTGACGTTGATGGCGCCGTTCTTGTCGGTTTCGACGATCGTTTCCTTCAGCGCCGGCGGGTGCGTGCCGTCCTTGGTCGAGATCTTGCCCGAGGCGTTGAGGCTGATCGGCGCGAGCTTGTTCTTCGGCAGCTTGGTCGGGGCTGAAGCCGCCGTTGAAGGTGAAGACCAGGTTGCCCGCTTCGACCGTCACCGGTTTGTTGCCGGCGCCGGTGGCGATGCCGGCCACGCTGACGGCGATCAGAGCCGCGAGGGCCATCGTCAACATCAAGTACTTACGCATATCCCTATATCTCTCCTTTGCGGCCTGCCCGTCCGAGGGGCCGATGCCGTCGGAACGCTTGATTTAACTCTCCAGCGGGTCAAACTACCACCCCCGCCCTATTCGTAAACCCGCCCATCGAGGCAAAAGGAGCGGATCGCCCAAGCCCGCTAGGAGCGGGGCTTCGCGAGGCGCAGGCGCTCGCGCTCTCCGTCGGCCGCCTCTGCGCCGAGGAACGGCAGCGTCACCCAGAACATCAGGTCCGGCAGGCGGCTGGGAAGGCGGGCGACGGCGCCGTGCAGGATCTCGCTATAGAGCAGCTCGTTGATCCCGCCGGCGACCGCCAGGGAGGTGATTCCCGGCAGTTCGACCGAGGTCTCCGAGCGCCCTGACTCGAGGAAGCCGGTGAACTGGCGCAGGGCCGAATCGCGGCGGGCGAGCGCCTTGGGACCGGCGGCGAGAACCTCGACGATCGCGAAGCGGGCCTCGTCCGGATGCCGGGCGAGGTGCGCGAGCAGCACTTCGAGCGCGGCGCCGATGCGCTCCGCCCAGGGCGCCCCCGCCTTCGACTCGAAGGCGTCCGTCGCCTCGCCCAGCAGGTTCTCGAGGAGGACGTCGTAGGCGGCGAGGAAGCAGTCCTCCTTGCTCTCGAAGAGTTCGTAGAAGGTCTTGCGCGATACACCGGCGACGCCGATCACGTCGACCACCCGCGTCTCGGGATAGCCGCGGGCAGAGACGACTTCGATCATCGCCCGGTGGATGCGGTTGCGCTGGGACTCGGTCACCGCCTCCCTGGGCAGGCCGTGCCTTCCCCGGGGCAGCCGCTCGTTCAGCTTTTCGGAGCGTCGACCGGAAGCCACCTCAGGGACTGTAGAGGAGTGGCGCGACCGGTGGGCGAATTTCTTCCAAACGCTCTGCGGCCGGTCTCGACCCGCTCAGGAGTCGATGCAGATCGACTGCTCGCGATCGGGGCCGACGCCGACCAGGCGTACCGGCACGCCGGCGAAATCGGCGATGAAGCCGAGGTAGTCGCGGGCCTCCTGCGGCAGGTCGGCGGCGCTGCGGCAGGAGGTGAGGTCGGCGTCGAAGCCCGGCAGCTCCTCGTACTCCGGCGTCGCCGAGTGGAGGATCGACTGGTGGTAGGGGAAGGTGTCCAGCTCCGCCCCCTCCTTCGAGCGGTAGCGCACCGCGACCCGCAGCGGGCCGATGCCGCTGAGGACGTCGAGCTTGGTGATCGCCAGCGCGTCGAGGCGGTTGAGGCGGACGGCGTAGCGGAGGGCGACCAGGTCCATCCAGCCGCAGCGCCGCCGCCGCCCGGTCGTGGTCCCGAACTCGTGGCCGCGCTGCAGCATCTGCTCGCCGACATCGTCGAAGAGCTCGGTCGGGAAGGGCCCGGCGCCGACCCGGGTCGCGTAGGCCTTGGCGATTCCCCAGACCTCGTCGATGTCCTTCGGCCCGACCCCGGCGCCGACGCAGGCCGCGCCGGCGATCGGGTTGGAGGAGGTGACGAAGGGATAGGTGCCGTGGTCGAGGTCGAGCAGGGTCGCCTGCGCGCCCTCGAAGATCACCGTCTCATCGCGGTCGAGGGCGTCCCAGCAGAGGCGGGCGGTGTCGGCGATGTGGGGCTCGAGCCGGTGCCCGAAGCTGATGTGTTCCTCGACCATCGCGTGCAGGTCGAGGCGCGGGTCGGGGACGCTGCCCTCGACCTCGATCGGCTTCGCTTCCTCGCCGGCCTCCTTCAGCTGCTTGCGCCGCTGCACCGAGAGCTCGCGCAGCGCCTGCTGCTTCGGCTCCAGCGCGGCGCGGATCTTCGTCCGCAGGATCTTCTCGTCGAGCAGGTCCTGGACGCGGATCCCCAGCCGCAGCGCCTTGTCGGCGTAGCAGGGGCCGATCCCGCGCCGGGTGGTGCCGATCGAGAGCTTCCCCAGCTTCGTCTCGCCGGCCGAGTCGAGCAGCACGTGGTAGGGCATGATCAGGTGCGCGTTGGCGGAGAGGCGGAGGTTGTTGACGCTCACCCCGGCCCGTTTCAGACCGTCGATCTCGCCGAGCAGCACCCGCGGGTCGACGACGACGCCGTTGCCGATCACGCAGGCCTTCTCCGAGTGGAGGATCCCGGAGGGGATCAGGTGGAACTTGAACTCCTGCCCCTCGCGGACGATCGTGTGGCCGGCGTTGTTGCCGCCCTGGAAGCGCACGATCGTCGCTCGCGCGCTCGGCGAGCAGGTCGACGACCTTGCCCTTCCCCTCATCGCCCCACTGGGCCCCGACTATGACCACTCCTGGCATACCGCGGGGGATTCTGACGCGGTTTAGCCGGCGGCGCGGGCTCGGTAGCGGTTATCGGCGCCGAACAGCGGCAGCGGATCGCCGCAGATCTCGATCAGGCGGGAGACCGTGCGCCGGCCGATCTGGTCCTCGAGCTGCTTCTGGCCCTTGTCGACGTCGCCCTCGGCGTTGCTCGTGACCAGCATCGGGCGCTGGTTCTCGTAGCGCTCGTTGATCACCGCGTAGAGCTGCTCGACGACCCAGTCGGTGTGGCGCTCGGAGCCGAGGTCGTCGATGTAGAGGAGGTCGACCGAGGTGACCCGTTCGAAGAACTGCGCGTAGGCGTTCTCGTTGTCGGCTTCCTGGTAGGTCTGGCGGATCCGGGTCAGGAGCTTCGGGGTGAAGTAGATGCCGACCGTCTTGCCGGCCTTCAGCGCCTCGCCGGCGATCAGCATCCCGAGGGTCGTCTTGCCGGTGCCGGTGTCGCCCATCAGCCAGATCCCCCGGCCCTGCCTCGAGGTTCGCGTCGAGGTCCTCGACGTAGGCGCGCGCCGCCTGCACCACGTGGCGCGTCGTCATGTCCCGCGCCATGTCGGAGACCGGCGGGCGGTCGAAGGAGACCCCGCGGTAGCGGGCCGGGATCGCCGAGGCGACGCCGCGGCTGCGGCCGCGGTTGAGCCGCTCGGTCCGGCACTCGCAGGCTCGGGCGACGTCTTCGGGGCCGAGGATCCAGCCGGAGCCGTCGCAGACTCCCAGCGGGCAGGCCTGTTCGCGGAAGGGCTCGGAGCGGGCGATCGCCGGCATCAGAAGTCAGGCCCCGCCGCCGCGGCGTCCTCGAAGGGCGGCGGTTCGCCGGCCGGCTGCTCGATCGGCGGCTCCTGGTGGGCCTGGTCGGCGAATTTGGGATAGCGGTCGAGGAAGACCAGTTTCCTGGTCCCGATCGGGCCGTTCCTATGCTTGGCGATGATCAGGTCGGCAAGGCCGTCGGGCTCCTCGTCGGGGTCGCGGTAGTAGTCCTCGCGGAAGAGGAAGGCGACGACGTCGGCGTCCTGCTCGATCTGGCCGGACTCGCGCAGGTCGGAGAGCTGCGGCTTCGGCGGCGTCCGCTGCTCGGGCGCGCGCGAGAGCTGCGAGATCGCCACCACCGGCACCTCCAGCTCGCGGGCGAGGATCTTCAGCCCACGGCTGATCTGACCGACCTGCTCGACCCGGTTGGCGCGGTGGTCGTCGGAGCGCATCAGCTGGATGTAGTCGAGGATGATCAGGCCGAGCCCGCCGCGCTCCTGTTCCTGGGCGTGCAGCCGCCGCGCCTTCGCCCGCAGGTCGAGGATCCCGAGGTCGGAGGAGTCGTCGAACCAGAGCGGCGCCTCTTCCAGCTCGTTGCAGGCGCGCAGCACCTTCGGCCAGTCGCGTTTCGAGACCTGCCCCTTGCGCAGCTTGTCGCCGGAGATCCGCGCCCGGCAGGCGATGAACCTCTGCGCCAGCTCGACCTCGGACATCTCGAGCGAGAAGAAGGCGACCGCCTGCTGCTTCTTTACAGCGACGTTTTCGGCGATGTTGGCGACCAGCGCGCTCTTGCCCATCGCCGGCCGCGCCGCGACGATGATCAGGTTGCCGGGCTGGAAGCCGCCGGTGATCGCGTCGACGTCGCGGAAGCCGGAAGGGGTGCCGGTCAGTTCGATCTCGCCGGTCGAGAGCTTCTCCAGCCGGTCGACCTCGTCGTGGAGGATCGCCCCGAGCAGTTTGAAGTCGCTGGCCTGCTCTTTGTGGGCGACCTCGAAGAGCAGTTTCTCGGCCCGCTCGGAGAGCTCGCGAGGCTCGCCGTCGCGCTCGTTGACCCAGCCCTGGATCTCCTGGCCGGCGCCGAGCAGCCGTCGCAGCAGCGAGTTCTGCTGGACGATCTCGGCGTAGTGCTTGGCGTTGGCCGCGGCGGGGACCTTGGCCGCCAGCTCGGAGACGTAGTGGCGCCCGCCGGCCTCCTCGATCTGGTTGCGCTGGGTCAGCGCCTCGCTGACGCTGAGCTCGTCGACCGGGTTCGAGGCCGCGTAGAGGTCGTGGATGGCGTCGAAGATCCGCCGGTGCTTGTCGAGGTAGAAGTCGGCGGCGTTCAGCTTCACCTCGTCGATCACCCGCGTCAGCGTCGACTCGGAGACCAGCATCGCGCCCAGCACCGACTCCTCGGCCTCGATGTTCTGGGGTGGGACGTGGGTGGTGGGGGGCTGCGGCATCGTTATCTAGCTGAGGGGTGAACCGACAAACGATCCCAAGACCCTCGGATGGCTAGAAAACCAAAGAGCGCGGCAACTCACCGGTGTCGTATTGCGCAAATTGGCGATGCGGGAAATTCGCGGCCTGCGAAAAGCTCGGAAATCAGGCGGAAGCGGAATCGCTTAATACCGCCGAGGTGACCTGCAGGGGCCCCTCCGGCTGTTCAGCAATCGCCGCGTCACTACTGAGATACAGCTCGATTCCCTCCTGAAGGGAGTCGAAGAGCTCGTCCAGAGTTTCCCCGGCGGCGAAGCAGCCAGGCAGCGTCGGTACCTCGGCCCAGTAAGAGCCATCCTCAAGCCGAATGTTCGCGGTGATGTCCATCTGTAACTGGCTTCCCTGGTTCATCTTAGACCTGCCTGCCGCATGATCGCTGCGGTAAGTCCGCGCGAATAGTCGCGGCCTCGATGAGCCGGAAGCGTGATGGGTCTGGCGCCCTCCCTAACCATCTTCACCTGATGCCTGCCTCCCGTCGTTCGAGTCCACCCGCTGTCTTCGAGCAATCTGATGGCGGTCTTCTGGTTGAGCGTGCGTCGCACATGCCGAATCGTCAACGGAGGCGGCGCACGTGTGGCGCGCAGAACGAAACTTCTCAATGACGTATGCCGCGCAGGTTTGGAAAATCAGGTGCCGGCAGTTCCGAAGGAGAGCTGGTGGTGCTGGGCGGGAGGGATCAGGCCCTCCTGCTCCTGGCGCAGCTCGCCGCGGCGGAGCATCCGCAGGGTGAGGATGGCGATGCTGAGGATCGCGGTGGCGCCGAGGCTGAGTTGGATGCTGAGCAAGCCTTCGCGGGTCCAGTAGACATCCCTGAGGTCGAGGAGGAGCGCCGCCTCGTCGAAGGTGAGGCCGAAGCCGGCGCCCATCGGGATCGCCAACTTCTGCTCGAGCTGGTCGTCGTCGGTCAGCAGGGCGGCGGTGCCGGAGCTGAAGGCGAGCAGGATCCCGGGGACGAAGTGGTGGATGTGCCGGCCGCCGATGTGGACGTTGCGGAAGGGGCCGCGGCCGTCGCGGATCGCCCAGGTGGAGATCCGCACCATCGCAAAGGAGCCGAGGAATCCCGCCAGGAGGTTGAAGAGGACGGTTTCGTAGCGGGGCGCCTCGACGTAGCCGCGGACGGCGACGCCGACGGTGTCGGCCGCGGCGGCCGGCGCCGATTCCAGCAGCGCTTCGGGATCGTGCGCCTCGCTTGCGCGGCGGGCGAACATGCGGCTGAACTGACCGGCGATCACCGCGCCGGCGGCGCCGAGGGCCACGGTGGCGAGCCCGACCGTCGCCCGCTCGGAGCGAACCCAGCCGGACCTGCGACGACGTCGGAGGACTACTTCTCCTCGCTGATGATCGTCTTGACTGCGGCGGCGGTGCCGTCTTTGAGCTCGATCTCGACCATGAAGGTGCCGATTTCGCGCAGCGGCTGCTCGAGCTTGATCTGACTTTTGTCGACCCGTAGGTCGCGGGCCTCGCGCAGGGCGTCGGCGATCTCTTTCGGCCCGACCGAGCCGAACAGCTTGCCGTCCTCGCCCGCCCGCTGGTGGATCGTCAGCACCGTCTTCGCCGAGCAGGCCGGCGGCCTCCGCTTCGCGCTCTGCGCGTGCTTTCGCAGCCCGCTCTGCCGCCTCCATCCGCCGTTTTGCTTCCTCCAGCGCCCCGGCGGTCGCCGGCTGGGCCAGCCTGCGCGGGATCAGGTAGTTGCGTAGGTAGCCGGGGGCGACGTCGACGACGTGTCCGCGCTCGCCGAGCGAATCGACGTCCTGCAGCAGGATCGCTTGCGCCATCAGCGCTCTCCGACGTAGGGAAGCAGGGCGATTTCGCGCGCCCGCTTCACCGCCACCGAGAGCTGACGCTGGTGGCGGCGGGAAAGTCCGGTGACCCGGCGCCCGCGCGTCTTCCCCTTGTCGGAGAGGAAGCGGCGCAGCAGGTTCAGGTCCTTGTAGTCGACGACCTCGGAGTTGACCCGCGTGTATTTGCGGGGACGGGCGCGGTCGGCCCCACGTCGGCCGCCGCCGCGTCGGCCTCCGGGCCGCGATGAAGTCTCAGATGCTCTGGCCATCGGCGCGAGATGCTACAGACCTGACGGCCCCAGCGACCGCCGGGCGGCGTCCTCAGTCGCTCACGTGCGATGCACGCTTCGCTCCTTACGTCCTTGCCCGGCGGTCGCTGGACCGCGTTAGGAACCTAGAACGGGATGTCGTCCTCGGATGACGACCCGGCGCCCGCCGGGGCGCCGCCGAAGTCGGACATGTCGGCCGGCACGTCGCTCTGCGGGGGGGCGAAGCCGCCACCGCCGTTGTCGTTGCCGCCGCCACCGCCGTCGCGGGAGCCGAGGAACTGGACGGTGTTGGCGACGATCTGCACCGCCTGCCGTTTGCCGCTGCCGTCTTTGGCCTCCCACTCGCGCCAGTCGAGCCGGCCTTCGACCGCGACCGGGCGCCCCTTGGAGAGGTATTGGGCGCAGTTCTCGCCCTGCGCCCCCCAGACGGTGACGTTGAAGTAGTTGGCCTTGTCGACCCAGTTGCCGCTCTGGTCTTTGCGGCGGCTGTTGACAGCAACCCGCAACTCGCACACAGCGGTGCCGCTCCCGAGATGCCGTAGTTCCGGATCCTGGGTCAGGTTCCCGGTGATGACCACGACGTTTACGTTGGACGCTGCCAATGAACTCACTCCTCTGGATTCGCTTGTCGGATTCCAGTCTAAGGAGGAGCCCGGCTCTACTCTCCCCCCTCGGACGGGGGTTTCCGCAAACAGCGAGGGGCGCTGCTGCGACTACTCGTCGTCTTCGTCGGCGGGAGCGTCGCCGCGATCGTCGCGGGCTCCCGTGGCGGCGCGCTCGCGCGGCCCGGGGGCGGCGGTCGCCGTCGGCGGCACGATCACCGGCGCGTCGGGATCGACTTTGAAGATCCGGAAGCGGAGCACGCCGTCGGCGATCTTCAGGTTGTGGTCGAGCGAGTCGAGCAGTTCGCTCGGGGCCTCGAACCGCAGCCAGCGGTAGTCCGCCTCGGTGCGGTGGTTGATCTCGTAGGCCATCTTCCGCAGACCCCAGGAGTTCTCGTGCTTGAGGCTGCCTTTTGCCTCGATCTGCCCGCGCGCATCCTGCGCCAAGGCGTCGCGCGCCGGGGCGTCAAGTTGGGGGTCCAGCATCAGGACCAGCTCGTATTCGCGTGGTGCTGCCAAAACGGCGAAGGACTATAGCGGCGGGATGGCACTAGCGCGGCGCGAACTCCTCAGAGCCGTCGGCGGGAGGAGCGGGTGGAGGTGGTGCGAGCGCCGGGGCCGGTGGTTCGTAGGTCACGGGTTCCGGCGGCGGCATCGGTGCTGGAGGCGGCGTCGGCGCTCGGAGAGGCTTGCTGCCGATCGTGTCGGTCGCCGCAGACCCCGTTCGCCTCCTCTTCCGCTCCCGCGGACTCGCGGTTCCTTTGTCCTGTATATCCGGACTTTCGAACCGCGACTTTGGCGCTGGCTCCTGTGGCGCGGGTTCGGGGTGAGTCGCGATTTGCGGCAGGCCCACGTCGGCCTCCAGCGGCGGCGGCTGCGGCGGTCGGAGCAGGCCCGGTAACGCCTGCAGGGCTAATAGAGCCACGGCAAGGACTGCCGCACCCTTGGCGACCCCGGTCCATCTGATCCGCACCGCACGCACCCCTGCCTAAGGCGCTGCGGCGCCCGACTCTCCCCCTCGGCCCTCAGGCGGCGGCGGAGCGAGCGGCTTCGATGTCCTTCAGCTGATCGTCGACCCAGTCGCCCGGGTTGCGGGAGAAGATGATCTTCCGCAGGCCCTCGGCCCACTGCTTCCGCTGCGCCGGGTCCATCGTCAGCGCCCGGTGGATCGCGTCGGCCTGCTCCTGGATGTCGAATGGGTTGACCGAGATCACGTAGTCGAAGAGCTCCTGGTGGGAGCCGGTGTTCTCGGAGAGCATCAGCACCCCGTCGCGGGTGTTGACCGCCGGCGCCTCCTTGGCGACCAGGTTCATCCCGTCGAAGAGCGAGTTGACCATCAGCAGGTCGAAGTGCTTGTAGCGGGCGACCGCGTCGTAGAAGTTCTCGTAGATCTTCAGGTCGATCGGCATCCAGTCGGTGGTCCCGTGGCGGTGGTTGACGACCGCGACCAGCGCCTCGATCCGCTCCAGGTACTCGGCGTACTCGGGCACGTCCTGGCGCGAGGGCTGCAGGTGGGCGATGAAGGTCACCTTTTCGCGGAACTCGGGGTGCTGGGTGAGGAAGGTGTCGAAGGCGGTGAAGCCGCGCAGCACGTTCTTCGAGAGGTCGGCGCGGTCGACGCGGATGATCAGGTGCTGCCGCCGGCGCTCGAGCACCTCGCGCTCGGCCTCCGCCACCTCGGGCGAGGCGGCCGCCCGCTGCAGCCGCTTGGCGTCGATCCCCAGCGGGTAGGCGCGGGCGATCGTCTTGCCGCCGGCGTGGCGCACCTCGGCGGCCTCGTAGTCGACGTCGACGTCGTCGAGTAGTTCGTCGCAGCAGCGGAGGAAGTTGATGCAATAGGCGTGGGTGTGGAAGCCGATGATGTCGTTGGCCAGCATCCCTTCGTAGACCGCGTCGCGGACCCGGTTCGGGAGGATCCGCCAGCTGTCCGGCTGCGACCAGGGGATGTGGACGAAGTGGTGGAGGAAGGCGTCGGGGCGCTCGGCCTTGATCATCCCGGGGGCCGTGTAGAGGTGGTAGTCGTGGAGCATCACCAGCGGGCTCTCCTGGCCGGTGATCTCGGCCAGCACCGCTTGGGCGATGTCGCGGTTGACCGCCTGGTAGCCATAGTCCCAAGCGTCGATCTCCTGCTGGCGGATGTCCGGCGCGTTGGAGATGTCCCAGAGGTAGTGCTGGATGAACCAGAGGATCGGGTTGGCGATCACGTTGTAGAAGCGGTCGTAGGCCTCGGGGTCGCTGCCGACCAGGCAGACCCGGTATTGGATTCCGTCCAGCTCCTGCTCGACCGGGCCGCCGCTCTCGTTCGAGACGGCGACGTCCTCGTCGGTCATGGCCGAGGCGATCCAGAGCGCGTCCCGGTGCGAGACCAGGCCCGAGAGCGCAGTCACCAGGCCGCCGCCGCCGCGCTGGACCGTCCGCTCCCCGTTCTCGTCGCGCTCGAACTGGAGCGGCCCCCGGTTCGAGACGATGATCAGCGGCGAAGAGCTCACGCCGCAGAGACTAGATGACGCCTGAAAGGTGGCCGCTCAGCTGTCGAGATCGCCGAACAGCTTGAGCCAGTCGCGCAGCAGGCGCGGGGTGAGGAAGTGCTCACGGGCGTGTTCCTTGCCCCGCCGACCGAGCTTCTTGCCCAGCTCCGGGTCGGCGAGGATCTCGAGGCAGCGCTCGGCGCACTGGGAAGGCGAATCGACGAGGAAGCCGCCGACGCCGTCCTCGATCTGCAGCGGGATGCCGCCAACGTTGCCGGCGACAGTCGGCCGTCCCTTCCAGAGCGCCTCGGTGACGGTCAGGCCGAAGCCCTCGCGGATCGACTTCTGCAGGCAGATGTCCGACTGCGACTGGAAGGCGTTGACCTCGATCGCGCCGACGTTGTTGAGGTTGCTGAGGATTTTGATGTCCTCGTCGCCGTCGGCGTATTCGAAGGTCTTCTGGAAGTACTCCATCCCCTCGGGGTCGTCGGTGGCCATCGAGCCGACCATCGCCAGCTGCACCTCCGGGATCTGCTCGGTCACCTCGCGGTAGGCGTCGATCACGCCGATCGGATCCTTCCACGGGTCGAAGCGGGAGACCTGGGTGATCAGCGGCCGGTCGACGTCGATCCCGAACTGGCGGCAGACGAAGGCGGCGTCCTCGGGCGAGAAGGCCATGTTCTTCGGCGAGAGAGGGTCGATCGCCGGCGGGCAGATCCGCACGTCCTCGCGGTGCTTGCCCATCCCGTTGGGGACGTAGTCCTCGAGGTGCCAGACGCTCGCGTCGTACTCTTCGATCATCGGCAGCAGGCGGGCGATCGGCGCCGGGTTCGGCGTCGAGAGGTCGATGTGGCAGCGCCAGACCCAGTGCTTGCCCTTCTCCTTGGCGCCGCGCAGCAGCCCGATCGGCTGCGGGTCGTGGACGATGACCACGTCCCACTCGCCCTGCAGCCCCTCGGCGTTCATCGCGTTGATCTCGTCGAACAGCTCCCACTGCTCGTCGCTCAGCGTCTCCTCGGCGCCCTGCAGCGAGTTGTGGAGCAGCTTGGTCGCGTTGTAGAACTCTTCCTTGCCGAAGATCACGTGCCAGTGCGCGTCGATGCCGACGTCCCGCATCAGCGGCACCAGCGTGTAGAGGATCTCCGATACCCCGCCGCCGAAGGCGGTGGCGCTGACGTGCAGCACCCGCTTGCCCTTGAGGGGCTCAGCGAGCTGGCGGATCTGCTCCGTCAGCTCCTTGCCGACGATGTGGGTGTAGTCGGTGAGGGTCTTGTGGCCGAGGGCGACTTCCTGAAGCAAGCCAGGAGTTCTACACCGATGGGCGGCGCGATGGCGTCCCGCGCTGTTCGCGGGTCAGCCGGAGGAGCTGTCGGGGCGCTTGCCGAGCGTCAGCTCGACCTCCTTGCGCTCGCCGTTGCGAAGGATCGTCACCGACACTTCGTCGCCCGGTTCGTGATCGGCGACCACCTTCGCCAGGTCGTCCGGGCCGACGATCTTCTGGCCGGCGACGTCGAGGATCACGTCGCCGCCGACGTTGTAGCGGGCGGCCTGGAAGGTGAGTTTCTCATCGCCGCCTTCGATCCCGGCTTCCTCGGCCGGACCGCCGCTGGTGACTTCGGAGACGAGCCCGCCGAAGCGGGTGTCGAGGCCGAGCTTGCGGGCCAGTTGCGGGTAGAGCGGCTGGCTGGAGACGCCGATGTAGGCGTATTCGGCCTCGCCGTCCTCGCGCAGCTGGGCGATCGAGCGTTTGATCGCGGAGATCGGCACCGCGAACCCGACCCCGTCGTTGGCGCCGGAGTTGGTCTCGATCTGCTGGTTGATCCCAATTACCCGGGCGCCGGCGTCGAGCAGCGGCCCGCCCGAGTTGCCGGGGTTGATCGAGGCGTCGGTCTGGATCGCGCCGGCGATCTCGAACTGGGTCAGCGATTTGACCGAGCGGTCGGTGGCCGAGACGACCCCGACCGAGAGCGACTGCTGCTCGCCGAATGGGCTGCCGATCGCGGCGACCGGCTGACCGACGTGGAGGTCACGGTCGTCGCCTAGCTCCAGCGGGTGCAGGGCGAAGCCGTCCGGCTTGATCTTCAGCAGGGCGACGTCGACGAAGGGGTCGAAGCCGACGATCTCGGCGGGGACGACGTTGCGGTCGGGGAACTCGACGTAGACCTGCTTGGCGGCTTCGCGGTCGCCGCTCGATTCGTCGGTCACCACGTGGGCGTTGGTGACTATTTCGCCGTCTTCGTTGAGGACGAAGCCCGAGCCTTCGGCCGCTTTTTCGGGATCGAAGACGGAGCGGATCGTCACCACTCCCGGGGCCGCATCTTCGTAGACCCGGGTGGCGTCGAAGCCCGGGCTGGAGGTCTCGATCGCGACTTCCGGCTTCGGCGCTGCGGGCGTCGAGGTGGTCGATTCGGTCCCGGCAGTGGAGGTCGACTCACTCGCCTCCCGAGCCGCAGCCGAAGAGAGCGAGGAGGCAGAGCAGCAGCGCGACGCCGGCGCCGAGGCGGCTCACGTCCCGGCCCTGACGGGGGCCCGAGAGGAGCGCGCCGTAACCGGGTCGCCTGACCCCCGGTGGGAGGTCGAGGGTGAAGGCGGTGAAGCGGCGGCTGGAGCTGATCGTGATCGCCCCGTCCATCCGCTGTGCGAGCTCGCTGGCGATCGCCAGCCCGAGGCCGGAGCTGCCGGATTGGTCGGCCGTGTAGAAGCGCTCGAAGATCCGCTTCTGGACGCGCTGGGGGATGCCGGGGCCGTCGTCGGAGACGGTCAGCTCGGCGCGGCGGTTGGCGGAGTAGGTGGTCACGGTGACGTCGGTGCCCTCGGGCGTGTGGGTGAGGGCGTTGTCGAGCAGGATACGGATGATCTGCCGCACCCGATCAGGGTCGGCGAGGGCGATCGCCGCCTGGTTGGGGGTGCGGAGTTGCAGCCGCGACCCGCGCAGATCGGCCCGCGCTCCGAACTCTTTCGTCACCTCCCTGGCCAGGGAGGTGAGGTCGACGCTCGCTGGCCCGCATCACCACCGCGCCGGCGTCGAGCTGGGAGAGATCGAGGAGGTCGGTCGTCAGCTTGGTCAGCCGCTCGATCTGCTGGCGCATGGTGCGCACGAACTCGGCCCGCTCCTCCGGGCTCGGGTCCTCCTCTTCGAGCAGCTCGACGAAGCCGCCCAGGCTGAAGATCGGCGTCCGCAGCTCGTGCGAGGCGTTGGCGATGAACTGCTTGCGGGCGCTGTCGAGCTCGGCGAGGCGGCGCTGCATCTCGTTGAAGGTGCGGGCCAGGTCGCCCAACTGGCCGGCGGAAGCGATCGGGATCGTCGTTTCGAAGTTGCCGTCGGCGACTTTGCGGGCGGCTTCCTGCAGGCGCAGGATGTTGTTGTTGGCGGCGCGCGTGTAGTAGAGCCCGACCGCGGTGGCGATCGCGATCGCGATCAGCCCGCCGGTGAGGATCTGCAGCTTGACCTCGTCGTCGCCGCTGGCCGAGCCGCCGATCGCGACCGCGTAGATGTAGACGATGGCGGTGGCGCCGACCGCGATCGCGATCGAGATCAGGGTGATGCGGCTGGCGAGGTCGCCGAGCCGGAGCCCACGCATGGCGACTACTCCCGGAAGCGGTAGCCGACCCCGCGCACGGTGAAGAGGTAATCCGGCTCCTTCGGGTCCTTCTCCAGCTTCTCGCGCAGGTGGCGGATGTGGACGTCGACGGTCCGCGGGTCGCGGTAGTCCGAGTCCCCCCATACGTGCTCCAACAACGTCTCGCGGGTAAGGACGCGGCCGGGGGAGCGGGCGAGGGCGCCGAGGATCTCGAACTCGACGTAGGTGACTTTGACCTCCTCGTCGCTCAGGGTGACCATGCGGCGGTCGAAGTCGATGCTCAGGTCGCCGGTCTCGATCGCGCTGTCGTCCTGGGTGTCGGCCGCCATCCGCGAGCGCCGCAGGGCGGCTTTGACGCGGCTGCGGAACTCGCGCATCGAGAACGGCTTGGTGATGTAGTCGTCGGCGCCGACCTCGAGGCCGGCGACCTTGTCGGTCTCGCTGCCTTTCGCGGTCAGCATGATGATCGGCACCTGGCTGCGGGAGCGCAGCTGGCGGCAGACTTCGACCCCGTTCAGCTGCGGCAGCATCAGGTCGAGGATGACGAGGTCGAAACGGCCCTCCTCGAAGCGCCGCAGGGCTTCGGAGCCGTCCAGAGCAGAGGTCACGTGGTAGCCGTCCTTGCGCAGCGGATAGCTGAGCAGGGTCTGGATCGACTGCTCGTCGTCGACCAAAAGGATGCGGGCTGAGCCGTTGGGCACAAGCCCAAGGGTAATGCGCAGCAATTTGGACGCATGTGCGAGTACTTAGAACTAAGGATCTGGGGAGCGAGGCCGATAATGACCGCGAAGGCCATGCAGACCCAAGAACTGAAATTCCTCGTCGAATCTGGCGCCTACAAGCCGGATCCCGCCCAGATCGCCAATGCGATGTTGAGTCGTCGCGGCGTCAGGGAGCTGCTCGACCGGCCTTCACGCTACGCCCCCTCGAAATGGTCGTAGCCCTCAGCCTCCAGCGATGCACCCCCGGGCAGCCTGATCGCGACCCCCTTTCCGGCCGCGACCCGGCCGATCGGGGTCAGCGTGGCTTCTGCTGCTTCGCCGATCGCCGTCGACGCGTCGGCGAGCCGCTGGGCGGGCAGCGCCGCGAGCAGCTCGTAGTCCTCGCCGCCGGAGACGGCGAGCTGGAGCGGGTCGCGTCCCGCCGCCGCGGCGATCTCGGCGACCCCCTTGGCGAGTGGGAGAGTGCCGGCGTCGATCTCGGCCGCGACTCCGCTGGAGCGGGCGAGGTGGCCGACGTCGCCGGCGAGCCCGTCGCTGAGGTCGATCATCGCCGTCGCACCCGCCGCGGCGAGGGCCCGGCCGGAGCGCAGGCGGGGGGTGGGGTCGAGCTGGCGGCCGCGCAGCCGGGCGGCCGTGTCGTCGAGCAGCGCCGAGCCGAGGCTCGGCTCGTCGAGCAGAAGCCTGCCGGCGGCCGCGCCGCCGATCTCGCCGGTGAGGACGAGCAGGTCCCCCGGCTCGGCGCCACCGCGGGTGACGAAGTCCTCTGCCGCCGCCGCGTGGCCGACCACGGTCACCGCCAAGGTCAGCGCCGAGGCGCGGGTGACGTCGCCGCCGGCCAGGGTGGTCCCGGTCGCGGCGGCGAGCCCGAGCAGGCCGTCGAGCAGGGCAAGGAAGTCCTCCTCGCCGAGGTCGGGCGGCGCCCCGAGGACGACATAGGCCTCGCCCGGCTCCGCCCCCATCGCCGCCAAATCGGAGAGAGCCGTGGCCAGCGCCTTGCGCCCGATCGCCTCGAGTCCGGCCTCGCCGAGGCGAAAGTGGACCCCGTCGACGATCGCGTCGACCGAAGTAGCGGTGGCACCGCCGGGGAGCGTGACCGCAGCATCGTCGCCGCTGCCGAGTTTTAACCGGGGACCGGCCTGCGGCAGTCGCTCGCGCAGCTTTGCCAGCAACTCGAACTCGCCCATCACCCGACTATCCCAAACACTAAGGTGCAAACGGACGTGGAGAGCCGCCAACCATTCCTACACCGAGTAGGCGAGGCCGGATCGCAGTTCGGGAAAAAGCCGCCGCGCAGCCGCAAAGTCCGGCTCGCCCTGCAGATTCTGCTCGCCCTGCTGATCTTCGGGTTCCTCGTCCTCACGGTCATCGACCAGTGGGCGGAGATCCAGGACGAGGGCGTCCATTTCCACGTCGGCTGGCTGATCCCGGCGATCGTGATCCTGCCGTTCTTCTTCGTCCTCAGCGCCTATGGCTGGGACCTGACCCTGCGCTTCCTCGGCTACCGGATCGGGTTCGGCCGCGCCCAGGTCGCCTGGGGGCAGCCGATGCTGGCGCGCTACGTCCCCGGCAGCGTCCTCTACGTGCTGGGCCGGATCCTGCTCTCCGAAAAAGCCGGGATCCCGCGCCGGATCACGATCGCCAGCATCGTCTACGAACAGGCGATCTCCGCCACCTCGGCGGTCATCGTCGCCTCCTACTTCATCATCCAGCACCCCGATCTCCAGGGCGAGCCTGGCGCTGGGGGGTGCTGCTGCTGATCCCGGCCGCGATCGCGGTGCTGCACCCCGAAGGTCTTCGGCCCGCTGGCAAACAAGGCGCTGCGGGCCTTCGGGCGCGAACCGCTGCCGGGGGTGATCCCGCTGCGCGGGGTGATCGCCCTGATCGCCTTCTACACGCTGAACTGGGCGGTGATCGCCCTTGGCCTCTACTGCGTCGCCCGCTCGGTCACCTTCATCCCCTTCGAGGACGTGGTGCTGGTCGGCTCGGCGCAGGCGATCGGATACGTCGCCGCGCTGGTGACGCTGATCGCGCCTGCCGGCCTCGGCGTCAAGGACGCCGCCTTCGCCTGGGCGATGAAGGCGGCCCTGCCGAGCAAGAGCTTCGCCCTCGGCTCGCTGATCGCGATCGCCGTGCGCGGCGTGCTCACCGTCGCCGAATTGATCTACGTCGGGATGGTCACCGTGCTGGGACGCAAGAGAGGGTTGGAGCGTCCACACCGGGATCCTCCATCCCTCTCCCGAGGAGGAAGAGGCGGAGCGGGTCGCGGCGCCGGGCGCCTGACGTCAAAGGGGGATGCGGGCCCCCAGTTGGTAGGCGGTCAGGGCGAGGGTCAGGAGCTGAAGCGGTCGGTCGCGGGAGATGGCTGCCAGCGGCAGGACCCAGATCAGGTACCAGGGGAGGAGCCAGGAGGTGGCGAGGAGGAGGGCGAACGCGGCCCAGGCCGCGGCGCGGACCCAGTCGCCGCCGCGCCAGGTCCAGGCGAGGAGATAGGCGATCGCGGCGGCGAAGAGGACCGCGGCGGCGAGGCGGACGGCGCCGGGGTCGAGGCCGGTCAGCCTGGCGGTCGTGATCGGGATGCTCATGTAGCTGGTTCGGCTCTGGTTCTCGCCGGCGAGTCCGAAGCCACCGGTCCAGTCCCAGCCGAAGGCGAAGAAAGCGATGGCGACGATTCCCAGCGCGGCGACCAGGCCCCCCAGGAGAAGCCGGCCGACCTTCGTCTGTTCCTTTCCGTTGCTATTACCCGAAAAGGAACAGGCGACGGTTGTGCCGCGGCGCCCAGCGAGCGCGAAGGGGGCGAGGAAGGCGGCCGAGGCCTTGGTCGCGACGGCGGCTACGAGCGCGGCTCCGCCGCTCGAGCTCGCGGGAGCCGAGGATGGCGGCGACGGCGAGCATCGCCAGCAGCATCGTCAGGCCGTCGTTGTGGGCGCCGCCGACGACGTGGACGAGGACCAGCGGGTTGAGGGCGACGAAGGCGGCGGCGCGCAGGGGGTCGACGCCGCGCCAGGTCGGCGAGGCGGGAGACCACGGCGGCGAGGCCGAGGACCGAGAGCGCAGCCACCGCCTTGAGAACCGCCACCGCGACGCCGACCGGCAGCCAGGCGAGCGGGTAGGTGGCGAGGGTGAAGAGCGGCCCGTAGGCGCTGGTCGCTTCGGTCCAGGTGACCTCGGCGAAGGCCGGGTCCCGCGGGCGCGGCGAGCGGCGGGTGGACGTAGGGGTCGAGGCCGTGGCGGACGCCGAGCCGGGCGTAGTCGACGTAGCTGTAGACGTCGTGGGAGAGCAGGACCGGGGCGACGGCGAAGCCGGCGACGCAGACGGCGATCGTCACCCAGACGAGGCGGCGCCCGAGCCGCGGCGCCGCGGCGAGGACCCGAGGTAGGCGGCGAAGCCGGCCCACATCAGGGCGAAGGCGAGCCCCGGGATCGATGCGCGCTACCCTACCCGCCGGATCTTCGCCGCCGCCGACGTTGGCGCCGGGCGGCGGGGGTGGCAGCGGCGCCGGTTCCTGGCCGGCGCCCGGCGCGTAGGCGTTCGGGGTCGTAGCCGCCGACCGCGGCGCTGCCCGGGCGGCGGCGAGTCTTCGCCTTCGCCGCTGTCGCTGCCGCCGCCGAGGCTGGCGTCGTCGCTGGGGCTCGAGCGCGCGTAGCGGCCGTAGAACGGCGCCCAGCTGATCTGCTGCTCCGGTTCGTCGAATTCCTCGCAGGGCACGCCCGCCGCCGGAGTAGAGCGAGTGCCAGATCTCGGCCGGGAAGGTGCCGCCGAAGACGGTGCTGCCCGTGCACGCTCGACATCGAGACGTCGTTCGACTCCGGGTAGCCGACCCAGACCACGGTCGCCAGGTTGGGCTGGTAGCCGGCGAACCAGGCGTCGGTGTATTTGTCGGTGGTGCCGGTCTTGCCCGCCTGGCCGGCGCAGCCGGTGTAGGCGGCGGTGCCGGTCCCTTCGATGATGTTGTCGTGCAGCAGCCGGGTCACCTCCCAGGCGACCGCCGGCGAGACGCACCCGCTCGCGGCTGCGAGCGCTTCGGGCGGTCGACGCTGGCCGCCGGGGAAGACGACCTTGCTCACCGCCACCGGCTTGCGGTGGAGGCCGCCGGCGGCCAGGGTCGCGTAGGCGCTCGACATCTCCAGCGGCGAGACGCCGATCCGCAGGCCGCCGATCCCCTCGGCCGGGATCCCGTCGAGCGGCGTGACGATCCCCATCGAGTTCGCCGTCTGCGCCACGGCTCTGCGGGCCGACGTCGAGGTCGAGCTGGGCGAAGACGGTGTTGTCGGAGGCGACCGTCGCCTGCTGCAGGTTGACCGTGCCCTAGATAGCCTTCGTCGGCGGTGTGGACCGTCCAGTGGCCCCACTGCGGCAGGTAGAGGTCGAGCGGTTTCGAGGTGTAGTAGGTCGAGTAGGGGTCGATCCCCTGCTTGATCGCCGTGGTCAGGACGAAGGTCTTGAAGGTCGAGCCCGGCTGGCGGTGGCCCTGGGCGGCGAGGTTGAACTTGCTCTCTTCGTAGTTGGAGCTGGAGACCATCGCCCGGATCTGGCCGTTGCGCGGGTCGATCGAGACCAGCGCCGAGGAGGGGTCGGTCGAGTAGGGCAGCGCGGAGCGCATCGCTTCCAGCCCGACCTGCTGCAGCTCGGGGTCGATCGTGGTGTGGACCTCGAGGCCGCCGCGCGCGCACCGTGTTCGACCCCGTACTCCTCGATCAGCTGGTTTTCGACGTAGTCGAAGAAGTAGGGCTCGCGGTGCTCGAAGTAGCTCTCGTCGAGGTTGACGCCGCAGGCCGCTGGCCATCGCCGCCCGCGCCCGCTCGCGGCTGATGTAGCCGAGCTTCGCCATCTGCGCAGGACCTGGTTGCGGCGGCTTTGCGCGGCGCGTCCGGGTCGAGCAGCGGGTTGTATTCGGAGGGCGCCTGCGGCAGGCCGGCGAGCAGCGCCGCTTCCGGCAGGCTTCAGCTTCCAGACCGGCTTCGAGAAGAAGATCTTCGAGGCGGCGCCGACCCCGACCGCGGTCGTGCCTTCGACCGTCCCGTAGGAGGCGACGTTGAGGTAGGAGCCGAGGATTTCCCGGCGGCTGTGGCGTTCGGCGTACTCGATCGCCAGCTGCGCCTCGATGATCTTGCGCTCGATCGTCCGCTTCGGGTTGCGGATGCAGAGGTTGCGGACCAGCTGCTGGGTGATCGTCGAGCCGCCCTCGACCGCTTCGCCGGCTTCGAGGTTCTTCAGCGCGGCGCGCAGGATCCCCTCGTAGTCGAGCGCGTCGTGCTGGTAGAAGCGCTGGTCCTCGATCGCGACCGTCGCCAGCTGCAGGCTCTTCGGGATGCGGTCGATCGAGACCAGCGAGCGGGCCTCGCGGCGAGGCGACGATCCCCAGCCTGCGAGCCGTCGGCGGCGTAGACGACGGTGTTGCCGCCGCGGTCGATCGGTTTGCAGCTGGCGAGCGAGGGGGCGTCGGCGGCGACGTCGAGGACCCAGGAGGTGACGGCGATGACCGCGATCGCGAGCAGGGCGAAGACGCCGCCGAAGACGATCAGGAGCTTGGCGCCGATTCCCCCCTGGCGGCGCCGGCGTCGCCGGGTGCGCTGCGTCATCGAAGAGAGGGTACTTCCGCCGGGCCGAGGCCGTCAGGCGACGGTGTCTTCGGTGGAGTGGTTGTGGACGATCCCTTCGACCAGGAGCTGGTTGGGGATCACCACGGAGCTGCCGTCGCCGGGGTCGATGTAGGTGTAGGAGAGGGTGATGTCGGTGACCCGGCCCTCGCGTTCTTCGAAGCTGATCGCGGTCGCCGATCCGGATCGGCTGCGAGATCGCGATCTGGATGCCGGCGATCAGGTTGGCGAGCGTGCGCTGGGCGGCGAAGCCGACGATCGCGACGACCAGCGCGGTCGAGGCGAGGACGCCGGCCGCCAGCCGCTGCAGCTCGGTGAACTGGCTGAGCGCCAGCATCGCCAGCGACCAGGAAGACCGCGAGCAGAGCCGAGGCGGCGCAGGAGCCGCAGCCGGGTCCTGGTCGTGCGGGAGACCTGTGAGACTGCGGGCGACATGGAGAGCAACCTAGCCACCCCACCTGTCGCCGAACCGGCGGCGCGACCCTTCCCGCCCTCCAACTGGGGGCCCTCGGGGGCGCTGCTCGGGACTCGTGACTGGCGCTCGGTCGTCGGCCTTCTGCTCGGCGTCCCGGCGCTCTTCTTCACCGACAGGCGACGGCGACCTGACCACGGCCGGCAACGTCGATCGCCCAGGTGGCGACGGTGCTGGGCTTCCTGCTGGTGCCGCTGGCGCTCGCCCGCTCGCGCGGGGCGGCGACGCTTAGCGAGGCGCTGCGGCGGCTCGGCGTGCGGCGCTTCCGCCCCTCGGCACTGAAGTGGATGGCGGCGGCGGTCGGCGCCTACCTCGCCTTCGCGGCGCTCTACTCGGCGTTCGTCGTCGAACCCGAACAGGAAGACATCGCCGACGGCTTCGGGCCGGTCCCGGTCCAGGTCCTGCTGATCGTCCTCGGCGCCGCGATCGCCGAGGAGATCTGCTTCCGCGGGATGCTCTTCGGCGGCCTCCGCGAGCGTCTGCCGAAGGTGCCGGCGGCGCTGGTCGCCGGGCTCGTCTTCGGCGCCCTCCACGCCTTCACCGGGATCAGCGCGGTGCCGCCGCTGATCGTCCTCGGCTTCGTCTTTTGCCTGCTCTACGAGAAGACCGGCTCGATCGTGCCGGGGATGCTGCTGCACATGCTGAACAACAGTGTCGCCCTCCTCGCTCAGTAGGATTTCCGCCCCATGAGTCGCCGCCGCCTCTCGTCCCTGCTCGCCGTCGCCGGCATCCTCGCTTTGCCCGCCACGGCTGCCGCTGCGCCCGCCAAGAAGCCGGCGCCGCAGCCCGGTCCCGCCGAGGCGACGGTGAAGGTCAAGGTCGGCCACCTGGACAACGGCCGGGCGGAGATCATGCAGAAGGTCCCCGTCACCGGCACCCTCGCCCCGTTCGTCGCCGGCGAGGAGGTCAAGGTGACCTTCTACCTCGACGGGAAGATCCTCTACAGCCGCAACCTGTCGGTCGGCAAGGCGGGCGGCAAGGGCAGCTTCCGCACCAGCATCGAGGTGCGCGAGAACGGCAAGTACGCGGTCTCCGCCAAGCACGTGGCGACGCCGCAGCTCGGCGCCGACGAGCACCGTCCGCAAGAGCTGGAAGGTGAGCTTCCCCTCCCTGCACGAAGGCCAGTGCGGCGACGTCGTCGTCGGCTTCAAGAAGGCGATGCGGAAGATGGGCTACATCGCCAACTCCGGCAGCTGCTTCGGCGGCAAGACGGGGCGCGGCGTCCTCGCCTACCGCAAAGTCAACGGCATGAGCCGCAGCATGCGCGCGGGTGCCGGGCTGGTGAAGAAGGTCTACTCCGGCAAGGGCGGCTACCAGGTGCGCCACCCGGGCGCCGGCGAGCACGTCGAGGCGCCGCTCGACAAGCAGGTCCTCGTCTTCGCCAAGGGCGACAAGCCGTTCGCGATCTACCCGATCTCCTCCGGCAAGTCCTCGACCCCGACGGTCACCGGCCACTTCGAGTTCATCCGCCAGGAACCGGGCTACAACTCGCACGGGATGTACTACTCGTTCTACTTCTACGGCGGCTACGCGGTGCACGGCTACGAATCGGTGCCGGACTACCCCGCCAGCCATGGTTGCTTGCGGACCTTCATCGCCGACCAGCCCGAGATCTACAACCGGATCTTCTTCGGCGAGGACATCTTCATCTGGTGAGCGGGTGTGACGCGGCGCATATCGGCGTCCTCAGTCGCTCGCGTGCAGAGCACGCCACGCTCCCTGCGTCCTTGATCTGCTTGGTCACACCCACTCACCGGTGACCGACCTGATTGCTGCAAGGGCGACTCTCCTCGCGGAGCTGAAAGAGCACTCGTTGATCCTCGGCGAAGTGACCCTCGCCAGCGGCGCGACCGCCCAGTACTACGTCGACGCCCGCCGCACCCTGATGCGCCCGGCCGGCTTTCACGCCGCCGGCGAGCTGATCGCGGCGGCCGCCGCCGAGCACGGCGCCGAGGCCGTCGGCGGTCCCGCCACGGCGGCGATCCCGCCGTCCTGCGCGGCGATCGCGGTCCCGGCCGGCGCCGGCCTCGTCGCCTTCTTCGTCCGCGGCTCGCGCAAGGAGCACGGCCTGCAGCGTTGGGTCGAGGGCCCAGTCGGGCCCGGCACCAGGTGCCTCGTCGTCGAGGACACCGTCACCACCGGCGGCTCCACCGCGCAGGCCATCGAGCGGGTCCGCGAAGAGGGCTTGGAGATCAGCGGTGTCGTCGCGGTCGTCGACCGGCTTGCCGGCGGCGGCGAGAGGATAGAGGCTGCGGCCGGTGCGCCATATCGAGCGCTGGTGACGATCGACGAGATCTATCCGGACCGCCCCGACCGCGGCTGAGATTTCAGTCGCGGAGCGCGAGGACGGCGGTGCGCTGTCCGCCTGGGATTGCGACGACGACGTGGGTCTTCAGCAAGCCGCGTTCCGCGCAGCAGCGCACGCCCGCCGGCGCTGAGCGGGACGCGGAAGGTCCTGGCGCCGCCGCCGCTGAGGCGGAAGGCGCTGCGTCCGATCAGGCGGCTCACCGGCCGGGTGCGTGGACCGCGCCCGCGGTAATGGGCGACCGGTACCCGGAAGCGGGTGCGGAGCAGGATCTGTCCCGGGCACTCGGTCCCCGCCGGCCACAGGCAGCTGACCCGCACCCGAACGCGGTTGCCGCTCATCCCCAGTTGCGAGAGCTTGACCGCGACCGGGATCGTCGCCCCCTTGCAGCCGAGCAGCCGGTCTTCGCCGGGGTCGAGATCGAGCGCGTAGGCGCAGACCCGCTGGCGCCCCGACTTCACCGTCGGCAGGCTGACGTCGAAGCCGTGGCGCGGGCCCGCTTCGGGGTACGCGCCGGCGACGTCGCGGCGGGAGCGGCTCGCGACCGCGCCGAGGTCATAGAGGGCGACATTGGGGTCGCCGATCTTGCCGCCGACCGAGAGCCGGATCGAGAGCGGTTCGGTCGGCAGGTTGGGGTCGAAGGCCCAGCCGCGGACCCGCACCTGGCCGGGGGCGGGGGAGTTGGCGAGGTCGAGGTAGCCGACCGGATCGTCGCCGGCGGTGAGGGTGGCGGTGCCGACCGTCGGGCCGTCGACGTAGTTGTTGTCGATGTTGATCGTCACCCCGCCGTAGCTCTCGTTGTGGCCGCCGCGGTACTGGTGGATCCGCTGGTGCGCCGTCCAGACGTTGGACGGGACGACCGGGTCGGAGGTGTTCTGCTGGCCGTTCCAGTTGGCGATCCAGATCGCGTCCGGCAGTTCGTAACCGGTGCCGACCTGGCCGGCGAGGTCCTCGATCCCCGAGGCGCTGCTGCTGTAGACGCCGGAGGAGTAGCCGAGCTGGTGCAGCTTCTGGGTCCAGGCCTCGAGGAAGGCGAGGGTCGCGGCGCTGGCGCTGGAGGTCTGCGAGTAGGACTCCATGTCGAAGTAGATCGGGCTGCCCGGGCCCATCGCCACCGCGTTCGCTTCTTCGACCGCGTTGATCCCCGCCGCCGCGCCCTGGGCGGTCGCTTGACTGGAGCTCAGCTTGGCGCAGCTCGAGCAGGCGCTGGTCGGCGCCTGTAGACCGACGTAGGTGGGGATCATGTGCCAGCCGGCTTCGGTCTGCGCTGCCACCCAGCTGGGAGTCAGGTTGGGCTGCGAGCAGGCGCGGTTGACGCCGCCGATGTAGACCCCGACCGCGCGGTAGGGCGAGCCGGCCCAGGCCGCCATCGAGCGCGACGAGGGCGCGGCGCAGGCGTCGAAGCCGAGCCCGGTGAAGATCGCCCCGCCGGCGGAGGCGGTCGCCCCACGGCGCGCCCAAGGAAGCGCTGAGGCACGGGCCGCAGAGCGCGGTTCGACCAGAATCGCCCGCCGCCGTCCCATCGCCTCCGCCGGGCAGCGCTGCTGCGCCGAAGGCGTACCGAGGTACACCGCCCGCCGATCCATCCGCACGCACATCCCGGGATTGCGGTCGAGCCGGTAGACCGGCCACGCCTGCGGCACCTGCACAGTGCGCCCGTCGAAGTGGACGCCGCGCGTCGCAGCGGCCGGTGACGCGGCAGGCGCAAGCAGCAGCGCACCGAGCGCCAGCAGCGACAAAAGAAGGGCCCGGAGGCCGGAGCGGTGGTCCGGGGTCACAAGCAGCACTCTCGCTACAACCAGCCTCCCCCCGCAAAAGTTGCAGCCCGCCGGGAGAAAGCCTGCATCTTTAGGAATGCCCCGAACTCAGGATGGGGGAATATTCGGACCTAATGCTGCGTGTCACGATTCCTGCGGTTGCTCAGAGCGTCCAAGCATTGCCAAGTAGCAGGCAGCGTGCAACAGCAGCGCAGCGTCGTCGACAGCGATCTCTGCCCGGAGTCCATGCCCGATCACATTCCGGAGGTTTAGACCGAGGGAATCGGTCAGCAGGCTGGTCAAGTAAGCGTGCCAGCCAGGCGTACCAATGCGGCCGGTAAGCGCTCCAAGCAACTCACCCAATCCCCGAACTCTGCCTGGTTTGTTCGCAACGGGCTCGCGCACGATGGGGAGCCCCAGCTGACGAGCCATCTCCCGGATGACTGCCTCTAGTCGTGGAGCGAGTAGGTGGGCACTCTGATCGGCATTGCCCTCCCACCAAAGGTCGAACGCTTGGACGATACGCGCAGCGTTAACCACATCTATTAGGTCCGTAGTGAAGAACGTGGTGAGCTCGTTGCGGCTGGGTCTCCCCAACTCTTTCTCAATTCTTTTTAAGATTTCCACTGCAAAGACACCCCACAGACGCATCGCGAACATCCGCTGTTGCGCTTTAGCTGCTCGCGCATGCGTCTGGTCGTCATTTGCTTCGAAGATGGGAATGCCGGTATCCGGATCGAGCACCATCTTGGTAACCAGGAACTGAATCGGGTGCTCGCTCATCTGTTTCGCAACCGCCTCGTCCACTGCCTCTGGCTCGCCGCCAGGAGGGCCATGTAGTGCGAAGCGGCGCAGGCTTTTTTGCCAATCATGGGGGTCTATGAAGGAATCTATGTATGCCTCTACCTGCTCGCTGGGCACCTGCACCTCGGCTGAGATCGCTTTCAAGTCGAGTTCCGTCTCATCAACCTGGGCTAGTTCAACCCGCAGCTGCTCAGCCTCCGCAGCAAGACCATGGGTGCGTGCCAGCTCAAGGGCGCTGCGTAGGTAGCTAAGTCGCAACAGGCCCTCCTCCTGGCTGGCGCGCTTTCGCCATAGGTCGACCTGCCGTTTCCGTAGCTCTTCGCGCTGCTCCGCATCCGCCAACTCAACCCGCAGATCGATAGCGGTATCGAGCTGAAAGGGGTCATCGCCGTAGCTCTCTTCGCAGAGCTCAACGAGGTCGAGGAGATCGGTAGGTCGCTCGATTTCTGGCAAGTCGACCAGTGCTCGTAGGAGTGAGTATGGGATTCCTGGTCGATTCTCCTTGGACGCCGTCTCGGAGCGTATGGATGCCGCCATTCGTTCTACTACTCGTTCGACCAACTGCTGGTCCGACACCTGACGCGCAAGCTCAAGGGCGCGCACTAGACCCTCCGTGCCCTCCATGGGACCCCAGTCTGGATCCTCGCTTAGCTCTACAAGAGCTGCAGCTGCCGTTCGTGCCTTTAAGTCGGGTCGCGGCTCAACGCGGGCCTCCCAAAGCAGGTCGCCCAGTCGCGAACGCGCCCGGCGATCATCAATCGCCACATAGACCTGGTCCCATAGGTCTACTTCAGGTGATGGGACGTCTGCGAGCTTCGGTGGCATACGGCCCTCGGGAAACTCGAACATGGCCCCGAACGCCGAGCCCTCCCGCTCTCTTCTCTCTACCTCTTCAGGCCCAATCAGGTCATAGGCAAATGCCCAAATCAATCCCCGATAATTCTCCTCCTCCCCGTCGGGAACAGTCTGGTGCAGCCTGTTGTAGACCTCGTACCAAGAACCAGCCTTGTCCAGCGCTGCTTCGAGGTGCTCCTGCTTCTCCCGATCGAGTGGCTCATTGCCGTCGGATGCTTTGCTCTCGTTCATGTAGAGAACTTGTACACCGTCAGACGAATGCCCCGAGCTGGATTCGAACCAGCGGCCTATCCCTTAGGAGGGGATCGCTCTATCCAGCTGAGCTATCGGGGCGGGGGTGGAATTGTCGCTTAGTTGGATGAGGCTTGTCGAAGTTGGTGCGATGTGCGCGCCACGGGTGCGGTTTGGCTCGGCAGGATCCCTTGCATGAGAACGGCAGAGGTGGTGGACATGTCCTCCGCACGGGTTAATGTGCAGAACATGTCCAAGATGATCCAGATCAGGAATGTGCCTGACGACCTGCACCGGGAACTGAAGATGCGGGCGGCCGCGGCGGGGATGAGCTTGTCCGACTACCTCAAGCGGGAGCTCAGCCGGAGAAGTCGTAAATCGACGATCAACGAGATCCGGGAGAGGAGCAAAGGGCGCAGCGCCGGCTCGAGCCTGACCCCGCAAGACGTCGTGGACACCATCCGCGAAATGCGCGGCGACTGATGCCGGTCGTTGACGCATCGGTCCTCGTTGAACTTGTCAGCGACGGGAAGCACGCAGAGGTGGCCAGAGAGCGGCTTGACGCCGAGGAATTCGCACTGTGGGCCCCGCATCTGATCGATGCAGAGGTCGGGCATGCGCTGCGGCGGTGGGTCCGCTTGGGAAAGCTCTCCGCGGATGCCGCGGGACGGGCACTCTGGGAAGTCGATGAAATTCCGCTTGAACGGGTGGAGCACGAACTCCTGATCCACGTCGCCTGGGGTCTGCGCGACAACTTCAGCTTCTACGACGGCCTTTACGTCGCCCTGGCGCTGATGCTCAACGAACCGCTGCTGACCTTCGATGCTCGTCTGGCGCGCACTGGCATCGACGTTCCGGTTGAGGTTCTTAGTCAGGCGTAGAGCGTCTCGGCGGCGAGCTCGTCGGCTCGTCGGCTCCAGAGCTTCACTTCCATGAAGACCTCGTCGCCGTAGCCCTCGAGGGCGTCGAGGGCGATCAGGGTGAAGCGGTCCTGGGAGATCAGCTCCTGGTCGACGGTCTCGGACTCGAGCACGGCGGTGGCGGCGACCGCGCCGCGGACCAGCGGCCGGCCCCAGACGAGGGTGACCGCGCCGGCCCGACCGTTCTCGCCGCGCCAGCGGCCGATCACGTCGTCGTTGAGGTCGATGCGCCAGTCGGGGTTGTCCTCGGCGAGGATGTCGGTGAAGTCGGCCTTCGCCTCGAAGTCGCTCGGCTCCCCCTCCGGCGGCTGCACGTAGGAGACGTGGCCGAAAAGCTCCAGCCCTCCCTCCTCGCTCTCGGTACGGGCCGAGCCCGGGACCCAGACCCGGCCGCCCCAGGCGCGCTCGGGGAACCAGTCGACCTCGGCCGGCACCTCCGCCCCCTCGGGCAGGTCGCCGATCGTGCCGACGGCTTTGGCGAACTCCTCGCGCAGGCGCTCGGCGAAGCGCCCGTGCGGGATTCCCTCCTGGGTGGTGTCGGCGATGAAGCGCGGGATCGGTCGCGGGTCGGGCTGCATCAGAGGCACTCTCTCAGGTCCGACGCCGCCCGCTCGGGCGGGTAGACGTTGATGTCGACCCCGGTGCCGAGCTCGAAGCCGGCCTTGATCGTCAGCCGGGGGGCGATGTCGACGTGCCAGTGGAACTGGTCGGCGCCGCGGGGGGCGGTGCGGACCCAGAGGTTCAGCTCCGGCGGGCCGTCGAAGAGCTTGGCGAGGGCGCGCATCGCGGTGCGGATCATCGCCGCGCCGCCCTCGTCCTCCTCGAAGCGGGCCGTCTCCCGCCGCGGGATCACCCGCAGCTCGAAGGGGGAGCGCGAGGCCCAGGGGCAGACAAGCGCCGCCTCGTCGTCGATCGCCACCAGCCGGTCCGCCCGCCGCACCTCCTCGACCAGGACGTCGCTGAGCAGGCCGCCGCCGGCGGTGCGTTCGCCGTAGGCGCCGACCCGCTCTCGCTCGCGGGCGATGGCGGCGGGGACGAAAGGCAGCGCGTAGAGCTGGGCGTGGGTGTGCTCGAGCGAGGCGCCGGCGCCACCGCCCTCGTTGACGATCAGCTGCAGGTAGGAGGTGTCGGAGTGGGCACGCATCCGCTCGCGCCAGGTGGCGACCGCGGCGGCGAACTGCTCGTCGTCCAGCTCGGCCATCGCCGTCAGGTGCTCGGGCGAGTTGATCAGCACCTCGTGGGATCCCTCGGCCGGCCGCGAGGAGAAGAGGTCCGGTTCGCCGGCGCGTTTGGAGGCGAGCAGGGGGTCGCCGGCGCTGGCGAACGACCCCGCCTCGGCTTCCGGCGTCGTCTCGCCGCTGCCTTCGCCGCCGAGCGCCGGGTAGAGGTTGGGCACCACGCGCGTCTTCCAGCCCGACGTGTCGGCCTCGCCGCCGCCCGGCCGCGCCGCGTAGAGCTCGGGCGGGGTGCGGTCCTCGCGCCCCTCGCAGAAGGGGCAGTTCTCCGGGCCCTTCGGCTCGCTCGCCCGGGCCGAGAAGCCCTCCGGGCGGTCAGCTCGACCCGGGGCGAGGATCGTCCTCAGCCCGGTCAGCTGGTCGATGCGTACCTCGGGGGAGCTCAGGAGCGGGAGGGGGGGAGGTCGCCTACGTCGGGATCGTCGGCCGCGGGAGGCTCAGGCGGCGGCGGAGCCGGTGCCGCCGGGCGGGCCGGCCGCTCGGTGCCGGCGGCGCGCGCCGCCGAGCCTTTGCCGACGAAAGGCTCGAGCACGTCCATCGGCAGCGGGAAGACGACGGTCGTGTTCTGGTTGGAGCCGATTTCCAGCAGCGTCTGCAGGTAGCGCAGCTGCAGCGAGGCCGGGTTGGTGCTGATGATGTCGGCGGCGTCGGTGAGCTTCTGCGCGGCCTGGAACTCGCCCTCGGAGTTGATGATCTTCGCCCGCCGCTCGCGCTCGGCCTCGGCCTGGCGCGCCATCGCCCGCTGCATCTGCTCGGGGATCTCGACGTCCTTGATCTCGACCGCGGTGACCTTCACGCCCCAGGGCTCGGTCGACTCGTCGATGATCTTCTGCAGCTCTTCGTTGAGACGCTCGCGGTCGGCCAGCAGCTGGTCGAGCTCGGCCTTGCCGAGCACCGAGCGCAGCGCGGTCTGCGAGATCTGCGAGGTGGCGATCAGGTAGTTCTCGACCTCGACCACGGCGCGGTTGGAGTCGACGACGCGGAAGTAGGCGACGGCGTTGACGCGGCAGGGGACGTTGTCGCGGGTGATCACCTCCTGCGGCGGGATGTTGAGGGTGATCGTCCGCAGGTCGACCTTGACCATCCGGTCGACGAGCGGGATCAGCAGGATCAGACCGGGCCCCTTTTGGGCGATCAGGCGCCCGAGCCGGAAGATCACGCCGCGCTCGTACTCGCGCAGGATCCGGACCGAGGCCCCTGCTGCGATCAGCGCGAAGAACGCGAGGACGATGAGAATTCCTGCCACTGCCTCCATCAACCGGCTCCTTCGCTCGTCTGGACCGCGGCCTGCGGTTCGGGGCGCACTACAAGCGTCAGCCCGTCGACCGCCTCGACCTTGACTTTATCCCCCAGCCGGATCGGGGTCGCCCCGTCGGCCAGCCGGGCGCTCCAGATCGTGCCGCCGAGCCAGACCCGCCCGTCGGGGTCGATCGAGGTGCGGGCCTCGGCGGTGGCGCCGACCATCTCCTCGGTGCCGGTGCGGACGTGTTCGTCGCGGTGCGCCTCGACCACCTTGCGGGTGACGAAGTAGAAGCTGACGCCGGAGAGGACGCCGAGGGCGATCAGGGCGCCCCCCGCGTAGTCGGCGGCGTTGCTGTCGGAGCCGAACGCGACCAGTCCGGCCGCGGTCAGGCCGAGCACCCCGAGCACGGCCAGGATGCCCCCGGTCGGCAGCAGCAGCTCGGCGAGCAGCAGCCCGACTCCGATGATCGCGATGACGACGAAGGCTTCCACGGCTGCCTTCGATTATCCGCTCTTCAGCGCGTACTGGCGGATATCGGCTTCCAGTTCGGACTCGTCGCGGTACGGCCCCTGCTTGAGATAGACGAGCTCCCCGGATTCGTCGTAGAACGCGGTGTCGGGAAGGCCCCCCAAACCCCCGAGCGAGGTGAGGATCTCTTTGTCGGGATCGGTGTAGCTGGGGTAGGGCACCGGCTCCTCGCCGAGGAAGGTCGATGCGGCGTCGTTCGAGTCTTCGGCGTTGACCCCGAGGAAGGCGACCCCCTTTCCGTAGCGGGCGGAGAGCTTCTGCAGGACCGGGAACTCCTGCCGGCAGGGGACGCACCAGGAGGCCCAGACGTTGGCCACCACTGGGTAGCCGTGCAGTCCGGCGATCCGCTTTTCGAAGGCGGAGGCGCCACCGTCGAGCAACTCGTTGCCCTGTTTGTAGAGGGCGGCCAGCGGTGCCGGTGCGCCGGCCAGCGCCTTGGCGTAATCGGGGTGCGGGCCGCCGTAGTCGCCGCCCTCGGAGCCGCCGCAACCGCTGCCGAGGAGTACGGTCAGCGCCAGCGCCCCTACTACGAAGAGTGGTCTAAATCGCGCGCCCATCCGATCGGTGGGTACAATACGTACGTTCGGTTCGCGGCTCGCGAATCGCATTGAGTTTTCGGGGGAGACGCAAACGAGCGATCCCTCGCAGCCTCGTTCACCTTGTCCCGGCCGTCTGTCTTCCTTCGGCGGGGACGGAATCCCCAGAAGCCTTCCATGGCCAAGACCAGCGACGTTGCCGCCGCGGCGGCAGTTCCCTCAAGCGCCGACATAGAGCGGGCAGCGGCATTCGCCCGTGAGCCCTTCCTGCTCGACGGCGAGGGGCCGGAGGCGCTGGCGCCGGGCACCGCCCGCCGCCGCGCCCTCGACGCCTCCCTGAAGGAGCTCGACGAAGGCGCCGAGTACCCCTCGATCCAGTGGCGGCGGGACTTCTCTCTGCTGCTGGGGCTGGAGCGCTTCCTCGCCGACGAACCGCCGAAGCTGCTCGACGGCGCCGAACTCAACCCGCATCAGGTCGACGCCCTCTCCGGCACCCTGGCCGAGCTGATGGGACAGCAGCAGGCCGGCGGCGCTGTGGTGGTCGAGAACGGCAACGGCGAGTCCAACGGCGACGCCGCCCCGGAGCTGGACGCGGCCGACGCCGAGGACGTCGAGCCCGACGAGGAGGACGAGGAGCTGGATCCCGACGAGGAGCCCCAGGACTGGGAAGAAGGCCCGGTCGAGGAGGACGAGGAGGTCGTCGAGGAGGCCCCCGAGGACCCCGGCGCCGAGCGCCGCTTCTGGTTCGAGCACGCGACCGGCGCCGGCAAGACCGTCGCCGCCGTCGGCTTCGTCGAGGCGACCCGCACCGGCGGCGTCCTGATCCTCACCCACCGCCGCAACCTGGTCGACCAGTTCATCGGCGAGATCTCCGACCGCGGCTACAAGGAGCGCCTGCGTCCGCCGCTGCTGGGCGACCGCGACGACCCCGACGGGCCGGTCACGGTCGAGACCTACCAGTGGTTCGTCCGCAACCACAAGAAAATTTCCGACGCCTACTCGATCGTGATCTGCGACGAGGCGCACACCGCCCTGGGCGAGAAAACCAGTGCCTGCATTCGCGAGCTGCCGGGTCCCGTCTACATCGGCATGACCGCCACCGGGGCGCTGATCGCCCGCCACGTCGCCGACCTCTTCCCGACCCAGACCTCACGCTTCGACCTCGCCCAGGCGGCGCGCCGCGGCGTGATCGCGCCGCTGCGGTGCCTGCGGATTCCGCCCGGCCCGGGGGTGCGGACGATCGCCAAGGTTCCGCTGCGCAAAGGCGAGGTCGACCAGGACTTCGACCAGGAGGAGCTGGCCGCGCTGCTCGACCAGGAGCCCTTCAACGTCGCGATCGCCGACCTCTACCGCTCCCGCTTCCGCAAAATCCCGGGTGTCGTCTACACGGCCGGCGTTCAGCACGCGAAGAACGTCGCCAAAGCCTTCCGCGATGCCGGCATCAACGCCCAGGCGGTCTCCGGCGAAACGCCGAAGCGCGAACTGGCCGAGATCCTCGCCGGCTTCGAGCGTGGCACCGTCGACGTCCTCTGCAACGCGATGCTGCTGGCCGAGGGATGGAACAGCCCGCGGGCGACGATCTGCATGCACCTGGCGCCGACGGCCTCGCGGCGGATCTACCAGCAGCGGGTCGGCCGCGTCACCCGGCGGGCGCCGGGCAAGGAGGCGGGGATCGTCCTCGACTTCGTCCACCCGGCGACGACCCACGACGAGACCATCATCACCCTGCACAGCCTGCTCGACCGCGACGTCTACCGCGGCGGCGCGATCGTCGTCGGGCCGGTGAGGCGTGGGCGCGGGCGCAAAATCCGGGTCGAGCGGCGGATCGTCCCCGTCTCCGACGTCGAGGAGAAGCGGATGGAGGTGCTGGAACGGGAGATCTGGCGGATCGCGGTCGAGAACCTCGACTACCCCGAGCAGCACGCCTGGGCGGCGCTGGCCGGGGCGCGGGTCAACACCCAGGGCTGGCGCCGGGCGCGGGCGATGCTGCAGAACGACCGCACCAAAGAGCTGCGCCGCCGCTTCCTGCTGACCTGCGTGCAGCGCAACCGCAACGCGCAGCTGCGGCTGAAAGCGCTGAGCGAGATCGCCGACCTCGGCGATGGCGACGCCTTCGACGACGCGATCGAAATCGTCGGCACCTGGAGTCGCGAGGACAAACGGGCAGGGACGAAGACGATGCTGCAGGCGCTGATCGACAAACGGATCGGCCGCCGCGACCAGGCGCAGGCGTGGGTCTGGCGGCTCGCCGAATACACCCGTGAACTGCACGAGGAGTACGCCGTGCAGCGCTGGCCGGAGACCAAGCGCCTGCTGGGCCTGCTGGTCAACTCGTCCGGACGCGCCCACGGGCGCAACGCGCGGCGGCTGGTGCACGCGGCGCGCAAACAGGATCGTCGTCTGGCGGTGGCGCTGCTGGCAGCTGCGGTCTCGCACACGCCCGAGGGCGAGGAGGTGCTGCGCGGGGCGCGGATGCGGATGGCGCGGAAACCGTCGGCCGTCGCCCGCGAGCTGCTGAAGAACTTCCCCAAAGGCGGCAAGCGCCGCCGCAAGCGCAAACGCAAAGGGGGCGGTGGCGACGGCAACGGCGCTTCGCCCGAGGCGAAGGCGAACGGCAAACCCAAACGGGGCAAGAGATCAAAAGCGCGTGAGGTGGACCTCGCCGGCTCCGACGGCGATGCGGCCGCCTCCGGGGGTGACGACGAGCAGGTAGCCTCTGTCGTCGACGCCGTCGGCGACTCCTGAGCCACCCTCCCAGGCGACCTCGCGGCCCTTCAGTGCGTCGCGGTTGCGCCACTCGGCGAGGATTTCGTCGGGTTTTGCTTGGACCCAGTAGTTCAAGCGCTCGTTGAGCGGACCCAGGATTTCCCGGGTCCGCTGACCGTTGGCGAAGAGCGAGATGGCACGGTCCCGAAGCTCGCTCGGGAACTCGTCTTCCTCGATCGAGAGGTTCAGGCCTACGCCGAGAACAGCCCATCCATCTTGTGGTCTTGCCTCGATCAAGACTCCGGCGAGCTTGCGGCCTTCTACGTGGATGTCGTTGGGCCACTTGACCTTGCAGTCGAGGTCGGGGCGCAGTTGCTCGGCCGCTTCGCAGACGGCTAGGGGGACGGCTAGGGGGAGCATCGTGTGGTGGTCCTCTAGCGGGCGGACGATGGCGGAATAGAGGAGGGCTTTGCCGGGTGGCGCCGTCCAACTTCTCCCTTGCCGCCCTCGGCCCGCCGTCTGCTCGCTTGCGGTGACCACGGTCCCATGTGGCGCCCCGGCGGCGGCCAGCTCGCGGGCGCGGGTGTTGGTGGAGTCCGTGGAGCGGTAGTGCCTGTGCGGGCTACCGAACGTCATTCAGGAGCGCTGCGAGGAGGCCGTCGATGTCGTGGCGCTCGGCCTCGACGTCGACCTCGAGGCCGGCGGCGCGGACGGTCTCGCTGGTGATCGGGCCGATCGAGACGATGCGGGCGTTCGTGGGGAAGCCTTCGCCCAGGGCAGCAGTGAGGTTGGTGACGGTCGAGGAGGAGGTGAAGGTGACGTAGTCGGCACCCTGGGCGGCCTCGACCTCCTCGTCGCCGGGCTCCTCGCGCACCGTCTCGTAGAGGGCGACGACGTCGACCTCGGCGCCGCGCTCGCGGAGCGCGTCGGGGAGGACGTCGCGGGCCTCGGCGGCGCGGGCGACGAGGACGCGGGCGCCGGAGACGCTCCTCGCCCTCCAACGCTTCGATCAGCCCCTCGGCGACGAAGCGCTCCGGAACTATGTCCGCGAGGACACCCCGCTCCGCCAGCGCGCGCGCCGTTCCCGGGCCGATCGCTGCCACGGTGACGCCGGCCAGGGCTCGTGCGTCGAGGCCGGCGTTCTCCATCGCCTCGAAGAGGAGTCGAACTCCGTTTGGGCTGGTCAGGCAGATCAGGTCATAGACACCCACCGCGCCGGCCACCTTTTGCACCTCTTCGCTGTCGATCTGCGGCTCGATCCGGATCGCCGGTAACTCGACCACCTCGGCGCCGAGCCCCCGCAGGGTCGCCGCCAGGCCGCTGGCCTGGGCGCGCGCCCGGGTGACGACCACTCGGCGCCCGTGCAACGGCCGCCGCTCGAGCCATTCGAGCTGCTCGCGGCGCTTGGCCACCTCGCCGACGACGATCAGCGCCGGCGCCTTCACCCCCTCGCGCTCGACCGCCTCAGCGATCGTCCCCAGGGTCGCCGTCACCGTGCGCTGGCCCGGCCAGGTTCCGCGTTCGATCGCCGCCGCGGGCTCGCCGGCGTCGCGCCCGGCCTCGATCAGCGCCGTCGCGTTCCGC
Organism: uncultured Actinomycetes bacterium; assembly: GCA_963850735.1. Lineage (GTDB taxonomy): Bacteria > Actinomycetota > Thermoleophilia > Solirubrobacterales > 70-9 > VAYN01. The sequence goes on along the minus strand of CAWKMK010000004.1, from coordinate 33,587 downwards.
CCCAGTTGTTTGACGCCCATGTAGAAGACGAGCGTGCCGGGGAAGCGGGCGAGCGCCTCCCAATCGAGCGCGCTCTCCTCCTTCTGCGGGTCCTCGTGGCCGGTGACGAAGGCGACCGCGGAGGCGTCGTCGCGGTGGGTGACCGGGATCCCGGCGTAAGCGGTGGCGGCGACGCCGGCGGTCACCCCCGGCACCACCTCGAACTCGACGTCCGCCTCGCGCAGCGCTTCCCCCTCCTCGCCGCCGCGGCCGAAGACGAACGGGTCGCCCCCCTTGAGGCGGACGACGCTCTTGCCGGCGCGCCCGGCCTCGACCAGCCGCTCGCCGATCTCCTCCTGCGGCACCGACGGCACCCCCGGCTGCTTGCCGACGTAGACCAGCTCGGCGTCCTCGCGGGCGCCGCTGAGCGCGCCGGGCGGGATCAAGCGGTCGTAGTAGATCGCGTCGGCGGTGGCGATCAGCTCCAGCGAGCGCGCCGTCATCAGACCCGGGTCGCCGGGCCCGGCGCCGACCAGGTAGACGACTCCGGGTCGCGCGCTCATTCGCCTGTTCCTTCTTGGGCCAGAGCAACGAAAAGGAACAGACGAATGCTCACGCTTGCGCCTCAGCTCGATCGAGGAGCTCGCGGGCGCCGGCGCCGAGCAGGCGCTGGGCCAGTTCGGCTCCGGCCAGGGCGGGTTCTTCGGCGTTTGCCTCGATCCGGTCACGCAGCCACTCGCTGCCGTCGGGCAGGCCGACGAAGGCATCGATCGCGATCGTCCCGCCCGCGACCTGGGCGTGCGCTCCGAGCGGGCTGGCGCAGGTCGCATCGAGCAGCGCGACGAGGGTCCGCTCCGCGGTCAGCTCCCGCATCGCCTCGAGGTCGTTGATCATTGCCGCCGCGTCGATCGTGGCCTCGTCGGCCGCCCGTACCTGCAGCGCCAGGGCGCCCTGCCCGGCAGCCGGGACCATGCGGTCGTCCGGGATCGCGAAGCCGATCTCGTCCTCGCGACCGAGCCGGCGCAGCCCGGCGGCGGCGAGGACGATCGCGTCCAGCTCGCCCTCGGCCAGCTTGCGCAGGCGGGTGTCGACGTTGCCGTGCAGCTCCTCGACCCGCAGGTCCGGCCGTGCCGCCAGCAGCTGGGCGCGTCGGCGCAGGCTCGCGGTCCCGACCCGCGCCCCCTCGGGGGCGTCCTCGAGGGAGTCGCCGGCGCCGATCCAGACGTCGGCCGGGTCCTCGCGCGGCGGCACCGCGGCGATCTCCAGCCCCTCGGGCATCGTCCCCCGGCAGGTCCTTGGCCGAGTGCACCCCGATCTCCGCCGCGCCGGCGAGCAGCGCCTGCTCGACCCCGCGCACGAAGCGCGACTTGTCGCCCGGCTCGCCGTCGGAGCTCGCCTCGACCAGTTCGGCTCCGCCGAGCCGGTCGCCGACCCAGCGCGCTTGCGCCAGCGCCAGGGCACTGCCGCGCGTAGCGATCCGCACGCCTCAGTCCTTGCGGCGGCGCAGCTCGGTGACGTTGTCGCGCGCTTCGATCTCCGGCTCGGTCTCGGCGTCGAGACCGAACAGCTCGCGCAGGGCGCTGACGAGGTAGTAGGACTCGCCGGAGCAGGCCGAGCCGCGGATCCGCAGGGTCGGGTCGTGCAGCAGTCGCGAGGCGATCGCCTTTGCCATCTTCTCCAGCCGCTCGCGGTCGGCCTCGCTGAGCTCTCCCAGCGGCCCTCGTTCTCGGCCAGCACCCGGCGCACGACCTCGTCGCCGTGCTCGCGCAGGGCGCTGATCGTCGGCACCACCTCCTGCAGGCCGAGCCAGCGTTCGAAACGGTCGAGCTCCGCCTCGATGATCCGCTCCGCCCGCCGCGCCTCGGCCTCGCGGCCGCTCTTGTTGCGTTCGACGATCTGCTGGACGTCGTCGATGTCGTGGACGGTGACCCCGGCGATCTCGCGGCAGGCGGGCTCGATGTCGCGCGGCACCGCCAGGTCGATCGCCAGCAGGGGACGCTCCGGCGCTGCTCCATCACGGCTCGAGCCCGTCGCGCTCGACGATGTGGTGCGGCGAGTTGGTCGCCGAGACGACGATGTCGGCGCTCTGCCAGCTGCTCGGGCAGCTCGTCGAAGCGGACCGCGGTGCCGTCGAAGCGCTGGGCGAGGCCGATCGCGCGGTCGTAGTGGCGGTTGGCGACGAAGACAGTTGCGACGCCGCGGGCGACCAACGCCTTGGCGACCAGCTCGGCGGTCTCGCCGGCGCCGACGACGAGGACGCGGCGGTCGGAGAGGTCGCCGAGCGTCCGTCGCGCCAGCTCGACCGCGACGGAGGGGATCGAGACGCCGGTCTCGCTGATCCCGGTCTCCTCCCGGGCGCGGCCGCCGGCGCTGAGCGCGCCGCGGAAGAGGCGGTTGAGGATCGGCCCGGTGGCGCCCTCGACCATCGCCAGCTCGTAGGCGCGTTTGACCTGGCCCTGGATCTCGGCCTCGCCGAGGATCATCGAGTCGAGCCCGGCGGTCACCTGCAGCAGGTGGCGAGCGGCCTCGTCGGCGCGCAGCGAGTAGAGGTGGCCGAGCAGCTCGGTCGGTCGGATCTCCGCCTGGCGGGTGAGGACGCCGAGCGCGGTCGACTCGGCCTCGACCGGGTCGGAGACGATCAGGTAGAGCTCGGTGCGGTTGCAGGTCGAGATCGCCGCCGCCTCGTGGATCCCGCTAGCGGCGGTCAGCTCGGCTAGGGCGCTGACGGCGCGACCCTCGGTCAGCGAGAGGCGCTCGCGCAGGTCGAGCGGCGCGGTCTTGTGGGAGACGCCGAGGGCGAGCAGCTCGGGCATCAGGCGCTCACCTCCTCGCGCTCCTCCTCTTTGCGCTGCTCGGCGAAGGCGGCGACCTCGCGCAGCTCGCGCTCGATCCGCCCCAGTTTCGCCGCCATGATCGCCACGTAGACGACCAGCAGCACGACGAAGACGATGTAGGCGCCGGCGACGTACTTGCCGGCCTCGTCGAGCGGCAGCGCCGGGGCGCCGAGCGGCAGCAGGGTGGCGAGCTCGAGCATCAGCTCACCTCCGGCGCGATCCGCGAGCTGCCGCCGGAGACCGGCGCGTCGAGGGCGCGGCGCAGGCGCTTGACCTGGCCGGAGGCGCTCTTCGCGGTCAGCTCGAACTTGACCAGCGTCGTCCACAGCAGCCCGATCGCGACCAGCGAGCAGAGGAAGGTGAGCATCATCTCGCCCGGCATCCCGCCTTCGGCGGTGGCGAAGGTGCGGGGGTGGACGAGGCTCTCGCGCCATCCGCACCGCCATGAAGTTGAGCGGCACGAAGGCGCCGGCGGTGATCGCGAAGACCGAGGCGTAGCGCGCCTGGCGGTCGCGGTCCTCGATCGCGTAGCGGAAGGGGTAGTAGGTCGCGTAGAGGAGGAAGACGATCAGGAAGCTGACCAGGGTCGGCTCGTCCCAGACCCACCAGTGGCCCCACGAGGCCTTCGCCCAGATCGCGCCGGTGATCAGCACCGCGACGCCGAAGATCACCGAGAGGTGGATCGAGACGTAGGAGTAGGCGTCCCACTTGCGGTTGTCGGTCCGCAGGTGGGCGATCGCGAAGACGCCGCCGACGACGAACCCGACCAGCGCCACGATCGCCAGCGGCACGTGGAGGTAGAAGATCTTCTGGATGAAGCCCTGGTCGGCGTCCAGCGGCGCGTAGAAGAAGACCAGCGAAAGCGACACGGCGAGCATCGCCACGGTGGCGATCGAGAGGGGCTTGAGTCCTTTGCCGTACATGCTCCAGGGGAGGGGCGGAAGCGTGGCGCCCGGTCAGTCCTCGAGGAGGAAGTCGAAAACGGCGTAGCCGACCAGGCCGAAGATCAGATCGTATAGGCCGAGCACCATCAGCCAGGTGCCGAAGCGATCGTAGGAGGGACCGCCCAGCGACAGCAGCGGCTCGGTGGCGCCGGTGGCGGCGATCATCAGCGGCACCGCGAGGGGCAGGAGGACGAGCGGGACGAGCAGGTCGCGGGCGCGCGAGTTGACCGCCATCGAGGAGATCAGGGTGCCGGTGGCGGCGAGGCCGAGGTCGGTGAGGACGAGGACGGGGACGAGCGGGCCGAGGCCGGCGGCGTCTTCGAGGAAGAAGACCGCGAAGATCGGCACCGCGACCAGCTCCAGCGCCAGCAGGTAGACGAGCAGGGCCCTGACCTTGGCGGCGAAGAGGACGCTGCGGTCGATCGGGGCGAGCCGGATCGCGTCGAAGCCGCCCTCCTCGCGCTCGGCGACGAAGAGGCGGTTGATGCCGAGCACGGCGGCGAACAGCAGGGTCGCCCAGAGGACGCCGGAGGCGAGGCTGCCGGAGAGGCTGGTGCGGTCGAGGCCGAAGCGGAAGATGACGAAGGTGGTGACGGAGAAGAGCGCCATCGCCGGCAGCGACTGCAGGGTGCGCAGCTCCGAGCGCAGGTCCTTGGCGAGGATCGCGGCGAAGGCGGCGCGGGAGGGGGTCACGAGACCACCGCCGTCTCGCCGATCCCGAGTCGCAGCACCTGGTCGGCCTCGGGCAGGTGGCGCTCGGGGTCGTGGGTGACGACGACGCGGGTGCTGCCGCTGCCGGGGCCGATCAGGGCGCGGGCCAGCTCGCGCCCCTCGACGTCGAGGTTGGAGTCGGGCTCGTCGAGCAGCAGCAGCTCGGGTTCGTGCAGGACGCAGCGGCAGATCGAGAGCCGCTGCCGCATCCCGGCCGAGAGCTCGGCGACCCGCTCGTCGGCGCGCCGCTCCATGCCAACCGCGCGCAGCAGCTCCTCGATCCGCGCCTCGGCCTCGGCCCGCTCGATCCCGTGCAGGCGCGCCTGGAAGCGCAGGTTCTCGCGGCCCGAGAGGTCGCGGTAGAGCAGCGGCTCGTGGCCGAGGTAGCCGATCCGGCCGCGCAGCTTCCAGGCCTCGCTCGGCAGCGAGCAGCCGAGCACGGTCGACCTCGCCGCCGCTCGGCCGCAGCAGGGTGGCGAGGATCCGCAGCAGGGTCGTCTTGCCGGCGCCGTTGGGGCCGAGGACGACCAGCGAGGCGCCCGCGGGCAGCTCGAAGCCGACGCCGTCGAGGGCGGGGCGGTCGCCGTAGTCGCGCCGCAGCGCCGCGACACGAATAGCGGGCAAGGCCTTCTCCTGCGCGGGGGCCATCAGAGGGGATTCTGCACCGTTGCCGGTCGAGCGCGGTTCCATCGCTTAGGCTGCCGCGGCAATTTCGCCCGCGCCGCGAGGCGCACGACAAGGAGAATCGATGAAGAAAACCAGTCAGCGGTCGCGCTCGCCGCCGCCATCCTCGCGGTGCTCGCCCTCGGCGCCTCGGCGGTCATCGCCGCCGGCCCCGGCGAGACCGTCAAGGTCAAGTCCGAAGTCACCCTCGGCGCCAGCGGCTACCAGGGCAAGGTCAAGGCCGCCAACTCGAACTGCGTCGGCGAACGGATCGTCGTCCTCAAGCAGAAGGGCAACGGCGTCCTCAGCCGCTCCGAGTCGAAGCCGAACGGCAACTGGCGCGCCGACCTCGAAGCGCTGAACGAAAACATCAAGATCCCGGCGATGGTCTACGCCGAAGTCAAGCCCTCGACCCAGGCGACCGCGGGCCCGATCTACAAGTGCCAGGCCGCCGTCTCGAAGACGGTCGAAATCGCCGGCGGCTGAGCCGGCGCGCCCCTAGCGGCGCTTCTTCTGCAGGGTGCGGCGCCCGACCTTCATCAGCGGCGCCGCACCTTCACGCAGCGCCTTGGCGCGGACCTCGCCCTTGCCGTAGAGGATCTTCGCCGAGGCTTTGACCGCCTCGCCGAGGGTCTGGTCGTAGGGGTGCCACCAGAAGTCGCGGGTCAGCCCCGGCTCCCAGGCGTTCATCTTGATGTTGACGCACTCGTAGAAACCGAATTTGGAGTGTGAGCGGCCGAGGCCGGAGTCCTTGACCCCGCCCCAGGCGCACTGGCAGGCGCCGTGGCTGAAGGAGTGGTCGTTGACCCAGACCATCCCGGACTCGATTCGGCGGGCGATGCGGGCGCCACGCTGGCGGTCCTTGGTCCAGACCGAGGCGCCGAGGCCGAACTCGGAGTCGTTGGCGAGGTCGATCGCCTCCTGCTCGGAGTCGACGACGACGATCGGCAGCACCGGGCCGAAGATCTCCTCGCGCATGATCCGGATCTCGTGGGTGATGCCGGTGAGGACGGTCGGGGCGATGTAGCGGCCGGAGGAGAGGCCGGGCGGGTCGACCGGGCCGCCGCAGCGCTTGGTCGCGCCGGAGGCAACGGCGTCCTCGATCAGGTCGACGACGATCCCGTACTGGTCCTCGGAGGTCATCGGGCCGATCGCGGTGTCCCAGTCGAGCGGGTCGCCTACCTGGAGCTTTTCCGTCTCGCGGACGACGCCCTCGACGAAGCGGTCGGCGACGTCGCGCATCACGTAGACGCGCTCGATCCCCGAGCAGGTCTGGCCGGCGTTGGCGAAGCCGCCCCAGACGGCGCCGGAGATCGCGTTGTCCATATCGGCGTCGGAACAGACGATCATCGGGTCCTTGCCGCCGAGCTCCAGGACCGAGCCCTTGAGGTCGGCGGCGCAGACCTCGCCGACCTTGCGGCCGACCTCGACCGAGCCGGTGAAGAAGACCTTGCCGACGCTGGAGCGGCAGAGCGCGTCGCCGATCCGGCCGCCGCCGTGGACGACCCGGACCAGGCCCTCGGGCAGGCCGCCCTTCTCGAAGACGTCGCGGATCCGCTCGCCCAGCAGCGGCGTCAGGCTGGCCGGCTTGAGGACCACGCCGTTGCCGGCCATCAGCGCGATCGCGACCTCGCCGAAGGGGATCGACCAGGGGTAGTTCCAGGGGGCGATCACGCCGACGACGCCGATCGGCTCGTAGCTGAAACGGCCTTTCTTGGAGAGCGTGAAGGCCTGGGTCATCGGCACCTTCTCGTCAGCGAGGATCTTCGGCCCCGCCTTCGCGCACCAGTGCAGCGCGTCGACGGTCGGCAGCAGCTCCATCGTGTAGGCCTCGGTCAGCGGCTTGCCCTGCTCCTCGCTGAGCAGCTTGGCGATCTCGTCGATGTCGTCGAGCAGCGCCTCGGCGGCCCGCTTCATGTAGGCGGCCCGCGTCTTCGTCGGCAGCTCCGCCCAGGCGGGCTGGATCCGCGCCACGTCGTCGACCACGCCCTGCACTTCCTCCGGCACGATCGTCGGCACCGAACCGACCAGCTCGCCCGGTGGCCGGGTTGAACGACTCAAGAGTCGAGGTGGACTGGGCCGAGGTGGGTACTGCCGTAGCGCTCTCCATACTTCGATTCTACGGTGGCCGATCAACTCTTCGACACGGGCGACGGCGGTGGGGCGGATCGCGGGCCGGGTGCAGCGGTCCCCGCCGATGCGCCGCTGGCGGTGCGGATGCGCCCTCGCTCGCTGGACGAGATGATCGGGCAGGAGCATGTGGTCGGCCCTGGGTCGGCGCTGCGCAGCGGGATCGAGAGCGGCAAGCCGCACAGCGCGATCCTCTACGGGCCGCCCGGTGCGGGTAAGACGACGCTGGCGCGGATCGCTGCGGCCGGGGCGCAGGGGGCCTTTGAGGAGGAGTCGGCGGTCAATGCCGGCAAAGCCGAGATCCGCAGCGTGATCGAGCGGGCGCGGGAGCGGCGGCGGGCGAACGGGCGGCCGACGATCCTCTTCCTCGACGAGATCCACCGCTTCAACAAGGCCCAGCAGGACGCGCTGCTGCCGGCGGTGGAGGAAGGGCTGCTGACCCTGATCGGCGCCACCACCGAGAACCCCTACTTCGAGGTCAACTCGGCCCTGCTCTCGCGGGCCCAGGTCTACGAGCTGCGGCCGCTCGAGCCCGAGCAGGTGGAAGAGCTTCTGCGGCGGGCGCTGGCGGATCCCGAGCGGGGGGTCGCCGACCCGCCCGCCGTCAGCGACGAGGCGCTGACGATGCTGGCGACCCGCAGCGGCGGCGACGCCCGGGTGGCGCTCTCGGCGCTTGAGCGAGCGGTCGAGCGAGCTGAGGGCGAAGTCGGCGTCGCCGGATCGAAGACGCGATGCAGCGCAAGGCGATCGACTACGACCGCCAGGGCGATCGCCACTACGACTTCGTCTCCGCCTGGATCAAGGCAACCCGCGGGTCCGACGTCGACGCCTCTCTCTACTACCTGGCGGTGATGCTGGAGGGTGGCGAGGACCCGCGCTTCATCGCCCGGCGGATGGTGATCCTCGCCTCCGAGGACATCGGCAACGCCGACCCGCAGGCGCTCCTCGTCGCCGACGCCGCCGCCCGCGCGGTCGATCGCGTCGGCCTGCCCGAGTGCGCGCTGAACCTCGCCCAGGCCACCGTCTACCTCGCCCTCGCGCCGAAGTCCAACGCCTCCTACAAGGCCCTCTCGGCGGCCCGCGCCGAGGTCCGGGCCAACGGAGCCAAGACTCCCCCGGACTACCTGCGCGACGCCCACTACCCAGGTGCAGAGAAGCTCGGCCGCGGCGAGGGCTACCGCTACGCGCACGACGAGCCCGGCGGGGTCAGCGGCCAGCCGCTGCTGCCCGACGATCTGCGCGGCACCCGCTTCTACTCGCCGACCGATCGCGGCTTCGAGGCGGAGCTCGGCCGCCGCCTCGCTGCCTTAAGGAAACAATTAGACAACTTGTAAATCGCGGCGCAACTTCCCAATCCGGATGGGGTTTTCAGATCGGCTCACCAAGCTAAGCCAGGGAGAGCCGACAACCCGGCCGGAGGCCTGGACTGGGGGGCTCCGGCCGGATTTGTTGCAAAACAGGGGGGACGAGGGCGTCGAGAGGACTGGGCTCGGCGCCCTCTTCGTTTGTCTACTCTGAACCGATGGCCGGCAACGAGCCCGAAAAGCTCCGCCTCGGCGGGATGGCGCTCCGCAACGGGCTGCTGATCCACGGCCCCACCCACTGGGCGGCGGCGGTGCGCGACCGCGACGGCGGGATCGAAGTCGGCTCCGAGCGCAAGCCGGAGCTGGCACCGAGTCTGGTGGCGAAGATGCCGGGCCTGCGCGGACCGCTGAAACTGGCCGAGGCGCTGCTGGTCCTGCCGCTGATGCGGCGGCGCATGCCGTCGGCCCGGCTCCCCTTCGAGGACGCCCGGGTGCTCAGCGCCGCCGCGGGCACGATCCTGCTCACTTCGCTGCTCCGCAAGCGGCTGCCGACCAGCGCCGTGCGCGAGGGAATCGTGCAGGCGATCGGCGCCGCCCCCGCACTCGTCGCCCTCAGCGATCGCAACCTCGCCGCCTACCACGGCGCCGAGCACAAGACGATCGCCGCCTACGAGCGTGGCCTCGTCGACGACGTCGCTTCGGTCCCCAAGGAGCACGATCGCTGCGGCTCCAACCTGATCGTGCCGATGATGCTGCTCTCCGCCGGCGGCACGGTCCTGCTCGAGCGGCTGGTCGCAAGCCCGAGCGCCGCCGCCCGCGCCGGGGTCGGTCTCGGCGGCGCCTCGATCGCGGTCGAGATGTTCGCCTGGAGCGATCGCCATCACGGCGAGCCCCTGGCCGAGGCCTTCCACACGCCTGGTCGCGAAATCCAGCGGCACTGGGCGACGAAGGAGCCGACGCCCGAGCAGCTCGAGGTCGCGGTTGCCGCGCTGAGCGAGATCCTTCGGGTCGAGGCCGCATAGACTCCGCCCCTTGTTCGGAAGGATCGACCACATCGGAGTCGCCGTCGAGGAGATCGACGCCGCGATCGAGCTCTACCGCGACGGCTTCGGGATGGAGCTGGCCCATCGCGAGACGGTCGAGTCGCAGGGAGTCGAGGCGGTTCTGCTCGACGTCGGCGACGGTCACGTCGAGCTGCTGGCGCCGCTCGGCCCCGACACCCCCGTCGGCAAGTACATGGCCAAGAACGGGGCGGGTCTGCACCACGTCGCCTACTCGGTCGAGGACATCGATTCCGCCCTGGAGAAGATCGCCGCCGCCGGGATCCAGCTGATCGACTCCGAGCCGCGGGTCGGAATCCGCGACAGCCGCGTCGCCTTCCTTCACCCCCGCTCTACCGGTGGGGTCCTGACCGAGATCGTCGAACCCGCGGGAGGTCACTGATGGCAGATGCGCAACGAGTCGAGATCGGCTTCGAGGGCGGCCAGGTGATCTCCACCCGGCTGGTCGAGGAGGACCTGAAGGACCTGCGCTCGCGCCTCGAGCAGGGCGGCTGGCACGACCTCCACACCGAGGAGGGGACGATCGCCCTCTACCTCGGCAAGGTCCAGTTCGTCCGCATCGAGTCCGGCGAGCACCGCGTCGGCTTCGGCGCTCGGCTCCTAGGCCGATGCGCCCGCGCCACCTGCTGGGAGCGGCCGCGGCGGCGACGCTGGCGGCGGCGCTCTGGTGGCGCAAGAATCCCTCCGCCTGCCCCTACGGGCAGCGCTTCTGGGTCGAAGCTCCGCACCCGATTATCACCCGCGAGCGGCTGCGCTCAGTGCTGCGGCCCGAGCCCGGCGAGCGCCTGCTCGAGGTAGGCGTCGGTACCGGCTACTACAGCCACGACCTGGCCGAGTGGGTGGGGCCGGAGGGCCGGCTGGAGCTGTTCGACCTGCAGCAGGAGTTCCTCGACCACGTGATGCGCGGAGCGGGCGAGCGGGGGCTCGCGAATTTGGTCCCGACCCAGGGCGACGCCACCGCGCTGCCCTACGAGGACGCCTCGGTCGACGCCGTGATCCTCACCGCCGTCCTCGGCGAGATCCCCGACAGCGCCGCCGCTCTGCGTGAGATCCGCCGCGTGCTGAAGCCCGGCGGCCGGCTGGTCGTCGGCGAGCTCTTCGGCGACCCCCATTTCACCACCCGCGCCGGCCTCGAACGGCTGGGGACGGAAGTGGGGCTGGAGCTGGTCGAGCACTCCGGCAACTGGTTCGGTTACTTCGCGCGACTGATGTAGATCGCCTTGGCGTGGGCGATTTCGTCCAGCGGCTGCTTCGGGATCGCGTCGTGATGATGGCCGTAGACGTCGAGGCACTCGAGCCCGACCCGCTCCATCGCGGCGCGGATCTCGGCTTCCGGGAAGTGGCGCTCGCGGTGCAGCTCGGGCGGGATCGGCGGGCCGCCTGAGTCGTCGATCGGCTCCACCTCGAAGCTTGCCTCGGCGATCGCGCCGGGCGGCGCGTCGGGGGTCGATTGCCCCTTCCAGATCATCCGTTTGCCGTTCTGCTCGATCACGACTTCTTCGGCGAAAAAGGTGCGGTAGGTCTCCAGGGTGTTGACGTCGAACAACAGCAGCCCACCGGGGCCGAGGTTATGGCGCATTCCGGCCAACGCGGCTTCGAGCTCCTCGCTGCTGAGCAGGTAGTTGACCGCGTCGTCGAGGCAGAAAACGACGTCGAACTCGCCGTAGACCGGCAGCTCGCGCATATCTGCGACGAACAGCTTCGCCCGCTCGCCGACCTTCTCGCGGGCGAGCGCGACCATCGCCGGCGAGATGTCGCAAGCGGTGACCTCCCAGCCCTGCTCCAGCATCGGCAGGAAGCTCTTGCCGGTGCCGCAGCCGACGTCGAGCAGTCGTTTCCCCACGATCCCGTGCTTTTCCAGCTTCGGCAGCAACTCGCCAAGCCAGAGGTCGTAGTTGTGGTGGGCGGTGAAGTCGTCGTAGGCGGGAGCGATCGCCTCATATGCGATTTCAGCCCACTGCGGACGATTTTCCCCCAAATCCCCGGCCACGATCTAGAAGACCTGCGCAAGTTCAGAACAGTTTCCGAAGCAGAAGTGGCAATTTGGTGCACCGCTTATGTAGGTTCGTTCAATCAGCACTCCGATAGGGCATCGCCGCGGGAACGACGATGGCTGGGAGTGGGGTGAGGCGCACAGGGTCTGTCTTCGAATGGCGTATCGCTACGCGAGCAATCCGAGCGAAGCCGAGGACATAGCTCAGGATGCCTTGCTCCGGGCCTGGCGTCGGCGTTCGACCCTGCGCGATTCCGGCCGCCGCAACCAGTGGCTGGCCTCGATCGTCCGCAACGAGGCCTTCCGCCAGCATGCGCGCGTCCGCCCCGATCCGACATCGTCGATCGAGCTCAGCGAGGGGGCCGAGGACGAGCGGGTGCTGGCGGCCGTCGAACTCGCCGACCTTCATGCTGCCCTCGACCTGCTGGGCGAGCGTGACCGGCGGCTGCTGGAGATGAAATACGAGGAGGACCTGACCCAGGGGATGATCGCCAGCCGGCTCGGAATCCCGGAAGGGACGGTGAAGGTGCGGCTGCACCGGGCTCGCAACAAGCTGCGCCTGCTGTACGCGGGGGCGAGCGCGGCGCTCTGAACTTCGGACCGCTGTACAACGACCGCGGCGGCGCCCGCGGCGAACATTTCCTCATGAAAACTGCTGAGCGCCAGATCGTCGCCTTCGGCGGTGGCGGTTTCTCGATGGAGTCCGGTAACCCGCTGCTGGACGACTACGTGCTGGGGCTGACGAAGGCGGAGCGGCCGCGGGTCTGCTTCCTGCCCTCGGCCAGCGGCGACGCCGACCACTACATCGTCCGCTTCTATCGGGCCTTCTCGGCGCACCGTTGCGAGCCCAGCCACATCTCGCTCTTCCGCCGCGAGCAGGGCCCGAGCGACCTCCGCCGCCACCTCCTCTCCCAGGACCTGATCTACGTCGGCGGTGGCAGCGTCGTCAGCCTGCTCGGCGTCTGGCGTGCCCACGGGATCGACTCGATCCTGCGCGAGGCCTGGGAATCGGGCGTCATCCTCTGCGGGCTCTCGGCCGGCTCGCTCTGCTGGTTCGCGGAGGCGGTCAGCGGCTTCCACGGCGAGCCGAAGCGGCTGCGCGGGTTGGGGCTGCTGCCGTTCAGCAACTGCGTCCACTACGAGCGCGGTGCCGGGCGCGGCCAGGCCTACCACCGCTTCCTGCGCGAAGGGATGTGCGGCGGCTACGCGGCCGAAGACGGTGCCGCCCTCCACTTCACCGGCGAAGAGCTGAGCTGTGTTATCGCCTCGCGGCCGCGGGCTCGCGGCTACCGGCTCGACGTCGCCGGCTCGCGGGTGGTGGAGATGCAGATCGCGACCACCTACCTCGGCGACCGGGAGGCGATCCCTGCGGCTCCGCTGCCGGAGGCGCTCTCGACCGCCCCGGCCGCCTGATGGGATTCGCCAACGGCCCGATCCCGAAGGCAAGCCCCGTGCGCCGGATTCTTGCCCTCGGCGGGCACGAGTTCAGCTCGCGGCCGCCGGACCGGGCGGTCTGCGAGCTGCTGTTGCGGTTGGCCGGCGAACGCGGCGTCGAGCGGCCGCGGATCTGCATCCTGCCGACCGCGAGCGGCGATACCTCCGACCAGATCGCCAGCTTCTACTCCGCCTTCGGCGAGCGCCACTGCGAGCCCTCCGACGTCTCCCTCTTCCGCCTCGGCCGCCGGCCGCTGGAGCTACGCGACCATCTCCTCGAGCAGGACCTGATCTACGTCGGCGGCGGCAGCATGCTCAACCTGCTGGCCGTCTGGGAGGCGCACGACATCGCCTCGATCCTCAGCCTCGCCTGGCGCCAGGGGATCGTCCTGGCCGGCCAGAGCGCCGGGGCGATGTGCTGGTTCGAGGCAGGGATCACCAAGTCGTCGGGGAAGCCGCTCGCAGCCGCCGGCCTCGGCATGCTCGAAGGCAGCCTCTGCGTCCACTACAACAACGAACCCGAGCGCCGCGCCGCCTACCTCGACGCGGTCGGCGAGGGGATGCCGAGCGGCTATGGACTTGACGACTACGCCGGTCTGCTCTGGGAAGGCGAAGGCACCCCTTCGGCGGTGACCGCCCGGCGCGGCGCCCGCGCCTACCGGGTCAGCAGGCGCGAAGACGAAGTCGCCGAGTCGCCGCTGCCGGCCCGCTTCCTTCCGGCCCCGGCGCCCGCCGCCCTGCGCGAGGACATCGCCGAGTTCCGGCGGATCAAGACGATGCGCCGACGCGCCGGCTGGCTGGGCTGAAGTCACAAGGCCGGCACCAACTCGGCTCCAAGAATTTACTTTCTGCGCGCAACACGTAGAAACTTTCTGTCTACGCTTGTGCCATCATGGAGGCACTGAAGATGGAGAGACCGATGGACAGCTGGAACGACGAGCGGCTCGACGAACTGAGCCGGCGCATGGACGAGGGCTTCAAGGAGATGCGCGAAGGCTTCGCGCGGATGGACGAACGCTTCGAGCGGCTCTACCTAGTGTTGATCACGGGATCGATCGGCCTAGTCGCGAGCGTGCTCCTCACGGCGGCCTTCGGCTGAGCGTCTACTCCCCCGCGGCTGGGGGTGCGGTCGCGTCTGCGCTCTCTTCGCCAAGGCTCTCGCGGGCGATGAAGTCCTCGGCCAGCAGCAGGTTGTCCTTCGAGCGCTCGACCACGTTGAGCAGGTCGCTCATCAGCGCCACCTCCTCGACCTGCTCCTTGACGAACCACTGCAGGAAGTGCTCTGCCCGGTAGTCCTTCAGCTCGCGGGCGAGCTCGAAGAGGGAGTAGATCTCGTCGCTGACCCGCTGCTCCTGCTCGAGCGCCATCCGCACCGGGGCGCTGCCGTCGGCGAAGCTCGTCTGCTGGGCATTGATGTCCGGGATCCGCACCTCCTCGCCGACGTCGAGCAGGTAGCGGATCATCATCATCGCGTGCTCGCGCTCCTCCAGCGCCTGGCGGTAGAAGAAGGCGGCGAGGCGGGGCAGGGTCGCGGCGTCGTAGTAGACGGCGGCGGCCACGTACTGCTGCGAAGCGGCGAACTCGTTGGCGATCTGCGCGTTGAGAGCGTCGGCGAACTTCTCGGGCATCTCGGGGCTCCTTGTCGGCGGGCGGGGCGAGCCCAACGTAGCCGAAAGCGAAAGTTCGGCCAGCCGAAGCCGCGGTTAGGCGCCCCTCAGAGCTTCCAGCGGAAGCCGATCTCCTCGATCGCCGGCTCGAGCGGGCTGCTCGGTAGACCGGGCTTGGTTGCCTGCTCGGGATCGTTGTAGCCGCCGGGGGCGACGTCGTTGGGCGTGTCGGGATGGAAGATCGAGGCCAGGTACTGGATCTGGCCGCGGCCCTGGCCGAGCTCGGTCTGGCCGCCGCCGTAGGCGCCGATCCCGCGCTCCTCGCAGTAGTCGTAGGCGGCGAAGAGATTGCGGATCGGGCCGAAGCGCGAGGGCTTGACGTTGACCGTCTTCGGCGGCGACCACGGCATCGCCTCGATGTCGGCGATCGAGTGGATCGGCGCGTCCCAGGTGACCCGCTCGGAGACGGGATCGAGCAGCGGCTTGGTCTCCTCGGTCACGTCGGGGTCCTCGAGCCAGGCCTCGGGGAAGGTCTCGATCAGCTTCGCGTAGAGCTCGGGGTCGGTCTCGACGTCGACCGGCGTGCCTTTGTAGAAGCCCTTGAGGTCGAGCGAGTCGACCGCGCCGGTCTCGGCCAGCGCCTCGATCAGCTCGTCGTCCCAGTCGTTGGCCGGGTCGAGCTTGAAGCGCAGCGTCGGGTAGACGGCGAGGCGGGCGAGCAGCGGCTCGATCGAGGAGCCCGCACCCTCTTCCCAGCCGGCGAGGCGCATCGAGTTGACGAAGTTCACCGGCTGCGGCTCGCGTCCGAGGGCGGCGGCGAGGTTGGTGCCGGCCTGGCGCAGCGCCAGGTCCAAGCGCCGCCGACTCGAAGGCCCAGCGGCGGTAGTCGACCGAGACCTCGCCGCGCTCGGGCTCGCCCGCCGGGAAGAGGTCGATTCCGTCGAGCCGCTCGGAGAACTCGGCGAAGGTGGAGCTGCCGGCCAGCCCTTCGGGCGGACCGTGGCTCTGCTGGCCGATGTGGTCGACCGCGTCGTAGACGACGTCCTCGCCGATCCCCTCCTGACCACCGCCGCGCAGCTTGACGATCGTCGTCAGCCGTTCGAAGGACCCCATCGTGATTTCAAGGCCCTCGAATTCGCAGCTCTCAATCTGAAGCGGCAAGTCCGCGATCGCATCGAAGCTGGACACCCCCGGGAGCGTAGAGGAGTCGAGGGAGGGTCTGCCGGACCCTCCCCGCTGTTGTCCGGCAGGCCCCTCCCTCGACTCCTCACCGCGTCACGCGCAGCGTCTTCAGCTCCCGGTCCGAACCCCCCCGGACATAGCCGCCATGCGCCACGCTTTCGCGGATGAAGTCGAGCGTCTCGGTGGTGAGCCGCTCGCCGGGGAGCACGTTGGGGATCCCCGGCGGGTAGGCGGCGAGGCCCTCGGCGGCGATGCGGCCGGCGGCGGCGTCGAAGGGCACCACTTCCTGCGGGCCCAGGAAGGCTTCGCGCGGGGTCAGCACCAGCTCCCCCCAGGGCGGCGCCGGCGCCAGCTTCTCGTCCGGCGCCCCCGGGGTCTCCTCCAGCTCGGCGACCGCCTTGCGCAGGCCCTCGACCAGCCGCTCGCCCGCCGCCTCGGCCGGCTCGCCGACGCCGAAGATGGCGACCACGACGTTGCCCGAGTAGAGCTCGAGGTCGATCTCGGCGGTGTGGAAGGCGGCTTTCCAGAGACGCTGGGCGCTGGAGCCGGTGCCGCGGACGTCGATCCCGAGTCGCAGCGGGTCCCAGCCGGAGACCCCGGGCCGGCCGACCATCCGCTCGTCGAGCACGTCGAGGCCGGGGATCTCCCTGATCCGCTCTCGGGTCCGCGCCAGCGCCGCCAGCGCCTCGCCGAGCATCTCCTCGCCGTGGACGTAGACCTGGCGCCGGGCCGCGTCGAGCGAGCCGGAGAGCAGGCCGCTGGGGCTGGTCGTCTCGACCAGGCTGACGCAGCGATCGACGATCGCCTCGTCGATGCGGCCGCCGCGGCCGACGTGCAGCATCGCCGCCTGGGTCAGGCTGCCGACGATCTTGTGGGTCGAGGAGGTGACCAGGTCGGCGCCGGACTCGAGCGCCGCCGTCGGCAGGTCGGGATGGAAGTGGAGGTGGGCGCCCCAGGCCTCGTCGACGACCAGCGGCACCCCGCGCGAGTGCGCCACCTCGGCCAGGGCGGCGACGTCGGCGCAGGCGCCGAAGTAGGTCGGCGAGACGACCAGCGCCGCCACCGCATCCGGCGTTTCGTCCAGGGCGGCCGCCAGCGAGTCGGGCGTCAGCCCGTGGGCGATCCCCAGCTCGGGGTCGAGCTCGGGGGCGACGAAGGTCGGCCGCATGCCGCTGAGGACGAGCCCGTCGATCACCGAGGAGTGGACGTTGCGCTGGACGACCACCCGGTTGCCCATGTGGGCGAGGGCCATCATCGTTGCGTGGTTGCCCTGCGAGGCGCCGTTGATCAGGAACCAGGTGCGGCCGGCGCCCCAGGCCTCGGCGGCCAGTTCCTGGGCCTGCTGGAAGGGGGTCGGTTCGGGGCCGACGTCGACCCCCTCGGTGACCGAGGGGATGTCGTTGCGCAGCCCGATCTCGCCGACCAGCTCGACCATCGCCGGGTCGGCGCCGATGCCGCCCTTGTGGCCCGGGACCTGGAAGCGACCGGGGTCGAGCTTCGCGTAGGCCAGCAGGGCGTCGACGTAAGGAGTGGACTCCTGACCGTCTCCTGGCATCGAGTCGAGTCTACGGGGCAGCCGCCGCGGCCTTGGACAATCTCGGTCGGGATCTTTGGACGGTGGCGACCGGCGGGGTCCGCGAGAATCCCGGCGATGGTGCACACGCGCCTTGGCTACTGGATCGAGGAGGCGGGGGAGGTCGAGCCGCGGCCGCCGCTGAGCGGCGAGCTAGAGGCCGACGTCCTCGTCGTCGGCGGCGGCTACACGGGGATGTGGACCGCCTGGTACGCGCGCCGGCTGCAGCCCGAGGCGCGGGTCGTCCTGCTCGAGTCAGAGCCGGTCTGCGGCCACGGGCCGAGCGGCCGCAACGGCGGCTTCTGCAACGCGATGTGGTTCTCGCTGGCCTCGATGCGCGCCCGCTGGGGCGACGAGCCGGCGCTGCGGGTGGCCCACGCGGCCGAGGCGGCGGTGGCGCGGATCGGCGCCTTCTGCGAGGAGCGAGGGGTCGACGCCTGGTTCCGCCCCGCCGGCTACCTGCAGGTCTCGACCGCGCCGGCCCACGACGGCGCCTGGGAGCGCGCGGTGCGGGCCTGCCGCGAGCTCGGCGTGCCGGAGATGCTGCAGCCGCTGAGCGTCGACGAGGTCGCCGAGCGTTGCCAGTCGCCGGCCTTCCGCGCCGGCGCCGTCTCGCCGACCTCGGCCACGGTGCAGCCGGCGCGGCTGGCGCTGGGCCTGCGCGAGCAGCTGCTGGCGGCGGGGGTGGAGATCTTCGAGTCCTCGCCGGTGCGCTCCTTCCGCGCCAGGCGGCGACGGTGTCGATGGCGCAGACCGCCGGCGGGCTCGGTTCGCGCCGGCGCGCGGGGTGCTGGCGATCGGCGCCGCCGCCAAGGGCAGGCACGGGCCGCTGCGCGACCGGCTCACTGTCGCCTCCTCCCACATCGTCCTCACCGAGCCGGTCCCCGACGTCCTGGAGGAGATCGGCTGGAGCGGCGGCGATTGCATCACCGACTCCCGCGCCCTGCTCCACTACTTCCGCACCACCCCGGACGGCCGCATCGCCTTCGGCTGGGGCGGCGGCCGGATCGCGATGGGCGCCCGCACCAGGGGCCGCGCCGAGGTCGACGCCGACGTGGTCGCCGCCGCGACCGCCGACCTCTACGAGTACTTCCCGGCCCTCCGCGGCCGCCGCATCACCCACGCCTGGGGCGGCCCGATCGACGCCTCCCCGACCCACCTCCCAGCCATCCGTACACTCGGCCACGGCAACGCCTGGGCGGCCGCCGGCTACACCGGCAACGGCGTCGGCCCGAGCAACATGGTCGGCCGCACCCTCGCCTCCCTGGCCCTCGGCCACGACGACGAGCACACCGACCCTCGCCTTCGTCGACGACAAGACCCCCCGCCTCCCGCCGGAGCCCTTCCACTGGATCGGCGGCGAGGCCATCCGCCTCGGCATCCTCAACAAGGAGAGAGCCGAGCTCGCAGGCCGCCAGCCGAGCCGAGTCGCCTCGGCCATCGCCAAGGTCCCGCGAGCTGATCGGCTTCCACATCGGCCGCTGAAGTGTCGATTCGGTCGAGGCCGATAAACACGCCGGTCCCTAAAACAACCATGATTTGTCCCGGTAGTACGGAGTGTTTCTCCAATCAAATAGCGGCTCGCAACCAATAAGGTTCCCGCCGGGCAGGGCGCGGGCCGCCGCTTAGTCCGGGTTGCCAGGCACCACTGGTGAGTTGGCTTGTCCATAGGCGGGTCAACTCACCAAAGACGGTTTCGCTCAGGCTTTGAGTACGTGTGGGAGGTTCACTGCGCCGCAGCGGTTCCCGGCAGCGGGATCGGGCCGCCGTCTTCCGGCTCGGGCTGAACCGCCGCCATCCGCTCCGCCCGCCGCTGCTGGATCAGCACCAGCGCCACGGCGATCACCGCTACGAGGAAGAGCAGCGTTGCCAGCGCGTTCACCTGGACCGGGATCCCGCGCAGGCTGACGCCGTAGACGTAGAGCGGGAAGGTGACGGTCGTCCCGGAGTTGAAATTGGAGATGACGAAGTCGTCGATCGAGAGGGCGAAGGCGAGCAGGCGCGGCGGCGACGACTCCGGGCGCGAGGAGCGGCAGGGTCACGGTGCGGAAGGTCGTCAGGGGGCTGGCGCCGAGGTCGGCCGCCGCCTCCTCGAGGTTGCGGTCGAAGCCGATCAGGCGCGAGCGGACCACGACGACCACGAAGCTGATCGAGAACATCACGTGGGCGATCAGCAGGGTGTGTGAAGCCGAGGGCGAAGGTGTAGTAGATGAAGAACGAGAGCAGGGAGGCGCCGATCACCACCTCGGGGGTCGCCATCGGGATCACGATCAGGAGGTTGGCGAGCGCGCCTGCCGCGGAAGCGGTGGCGGACCAGGGCGATCGCCATCGCCGTCCCGATCGCGGTCGAGATCAGGGTCGAGAAGAAGGCCAGCCGGAGGCTGGTGAAGAGCGCTTCGTTGAGTTCCGGGATCTCGAACATCGTGCTGCCAGTACTCGAGGGTGAAGCCGTTGTCCAGCGTGAAGGTGAGTTTGCCTTTCGGCGTGTCGCCGAAGGAGAAGACGGCGATGACGGCGATCGGGATCAGCATGTAGGCGACCGCCAGCCCGGCGTAGATCGGCAGCGCGTTGCGTCGCAGCCAGGCCCAGGCTCTCGCCGGCGCGCTCACTCAGGCCCTCCCTCGTCCTCGTCGCCCATGAACGCCTCGGTCCCGGCGAAGCGGATGTAGAGGAGGACGACGACCAGGATCAGCGCCATCATCAGGAACGAGAGCGCCGCCGCCTCCGGGTAGTCGCGCTGGTTCAGGTAGAGCGACTGGATCACGTTGCCGATCATCGCCTGCCCGGTGCCGCCGAGCAGCTGGGCGTTGATGTAGTCGCCGAAGGCGGGGATGAAGGTGAGCAGGACGCCGGCGACGATCCCCGGCATCGTCAGCGGCAGCGTCACCTTGAGGAAGGCCGTGCGCGAGGAGGAGTAGAGGTCCTTCGCCGCCTCGACCAGCCGCAGGTCGAGCCGCTCGAGGTTCGCGTAGAGCGGCAGGATCATGAACGGCAGGAAGTTGTAGGTGAGCCCCGCGATCACGGCCCCGGAGGTCGCCAGCACCCGGCCGTCGCCCGGCGTCAGCGAGAGCGTCTGCAGCACGCTGACCACCGGGCTTTCGTCGCTGAGGATCGTTTTCCAGGCAATCGTCCGGATCAGGTAGGTGGTGAAGAACGGCGCGATCACCGCGAACAGCAGCAGCAGTTGTGCAGCGGCCGGCGCGGAAGGCGATCGCGTAGGCCAGCGGGTAGCCGATCAGCAGCGCAGAGCAGCGTCGCCGTGCCGGCGTAGAAGAAGG
This sequence comes from uncultured Actinomycetes bacterium, assembly GCA_963850735.1. GTDB lineage: Bacteria > Actinomycetota > Thermoleophilia > Solirubrobacterales > 70-9 > VAYN01. The sequence continues at coordinate 12,894 of CAWKMK010000004.1, read as the reverse complement.
AGCGGAAGATCTGCTGGTCGTGGCCCGAGAGCGCGTCGGGGTAGTTCTCCAGGCCCAGGTGAATTCGAACCCGCTCGTCAGCGACCCCGAGTAGAGCGCCAGTTCGCCCATGTAGTACATGGGCACGACGAAGAAGAAGAGGAGCCAGAGCAGGCCTGGTCCCAGCAGCCAGTACGGGACCAGGCGCTGCTTCAGGCTCCTCATCGCTCAGCCGGTCAGACGTTCTGCCAGGCCTCTTCGACCTCTTCGACGTCGGTGGAGAGTCCTGGATGTGCAGTTTTTCGTGGAACTCCTCGGTCGGGAAGACGAGCTGGTTTTTCGCCAGTTCCGGTTCTTCTTCGAGCAGGCTCTTTGACGCCTTCCACCGGGCGAGACGTAGTTGACGTATTCGGCGATCTCGGCCGCGACCTCGGGCTGGTAGACGAAGTCCATCCAGCGCCAGCGCCGCGGCGGTGTTGGGGGCCCCGACCGGGATCACCATGTTGTCCGACCAGAGCATGCAGCCCTCGGTCGGCATCCGCCATTCGGTGTTCGGGTTGTCGATGATCGAGGCGTCGCCCGACCAGCCGATCGCGGCGACGACGTTGCCGGCGGTCAGGTCTTCGGTGTAGTCGTTGCCGGTGAAGCGGCGGATCTGCCCGGAGTCGGCGGCGCGCCTTGATTTTGTCGATCGCCTTCAGCCACGTCCTCGTTGGTCCCTCGGCTGGATCGACGCCTTCGGCCTTCATCACCAGCGGCGACGGTGTCGCGCATTCGTTCAGCATCGTCACCTTGCCCTTGTACTTCGGGTCGAAGAGGTCGTTGATCGATTTGATCTCCGGAGCCTTCGATTGTGTCGACCCAGATTCCGGTCATCCCGCTCTGCCACGGGACCGAGTATTTGCGGCCGGGGTCGAAGGCGGGTTCCGCAGGCTCGAGACCAGGTTTTCGAAGTCGGTCGGCAGGTCGTCGTGTGTCGATCTCCTGCAGGTAGCCGAGGTCGTACATTTGTTCGGCCATCCAGTCGGTGACGACGAAGATGCTGCGGCCGCCCGATTCACCCTGTTCCAGCTGCGGCTGCATCTTCCCGAAGAAGTCTTCGTTGGCGTTGATGTCCTCGATGTATTTGACGCTGACGCCGGTTTCGTTTTCGAATTCGGCGACGGTTCCGTTCTTGCCGGCTCGATGTAGCCGGCCAGTTGGAGATCGTCACGTCGCCTTCGGCTGGCGCCGGCTTCGGCCTCCTCGGCTTCGCTGTGTCGCCGCCGCCATCCGCCGCCACCGCCGCAGGCGGCGAGCCCGAGGGCCAGCGCCAGCACGGCAACCGCGACGGCGACGACGCCGATCCTGCTGATCCGTCTCGGTACTCATCTGCGGTTCAACCTCCCTGTGCTCGTTTCCAGTTTGCGACTGGTCGCCGGCGTTGCGCCGCCGTCGCTCCGCTGCGGGTACGCCGTTCGGCGACTCGCGGACAAGGTGCATGTGCTCGGGCTCCCAGCTGAGCGCGACCCGGGCGCCGCCGCCGGGCAGGCGCTGGCGCTCGGACTCGTCGGCGTTGGGGACGAGGACGGTCATCCGCACGCCCTCGCCGAGGTCGACGGCGATCTGGGTCGCGGTGCCGAGGTAGAGCGAGCTGGCGACGACGCCCTCGACCCGCGCTGGCCCGTCGGGCCGGCGCCGTTTTCGCCGCAGCTCCACCCGCAGCTTCTCCGGGCCGCACCACCGCGTGGCAGCGGTCGCCGGTGCGAGAACCCGTCGGTCGGCGGTCGAGATCGTCGTGCCCCTGGTCGAGCTTTACCTCGCTGGCCGCCGGTCACCGTCGCCGGCATCAGGTTGGAGACGCCGATGAAGCCGGCGACGAAGGTCGTCGCGGGCGGTCGTAGACCTCCTCCGGGACCGCCACCTGCTCGACCCGGCCGCGGTTCATCACCGCGATCCGGTCGCTCATCGTCAGCGCCTCCTCCTGGTCGTGGGTGACGTAGACGAAGGTGATCCCGACCTCGCGCTGGATCCGCTTCAGCTCGACCTGCAGTTCCTTGCGCAGTTTCAGGTCGAGCGCGCCCGAGCGGCTCGTCGAGCAGCAGGACCTTGGGCAGGTTGACGAGGGCGCGGGCGAGGGCGACGCGCTGCTGCATCCCGCCCGAGAGCTGCGAGGGCTTGCGGTTTGCGTGGGAGGCGAGGCCGACCCGCTCCAGCTCGGCCTTGACCCGCTCGGCGATCTCGTCCTTGCCGACCTTCTTGCGCTTCAGCCCGAAGGCGACGTTGGCCTCGACGCTGAGGTGGGGGAAGAGGGCGTAGCTCTGGAAGACGGTGTTGGTCGGGCGCTTGTGGGGCGGCAGCTGCGCCACGTCCTCCCCCTCGATCCGGATCTCCCCCTCGGTCGGCCGCTCGAAGCCGGCGATCATCCGCAGCGTCGTCGTCTTGCCGCAGCCGCTCGGCCCGAGCAGGGTGAAGAACTCACCACGGCCGAGCTCCAGGCTGAGGTCGTCGACCGCAACCAGCTCGTCGAAGCGCTTGGTTACACCCCGCAGCTCGACGCTCACGACCTTCTGCTGTTCATCCCCGTTTTCCGTAAGGCCCCTTTCGTCTGCCGCCCACTACCCGTTTTCCTCGTTATCCCTCCGCCGGAACCACCAGCACCGGTCTGTTCGCGAGGTGGAGGAGCTTGTTCGGGGTCGATCCGAGGATCACCCCTTTCAGCGGCGCCTCGCCGTAGCTGCCGACGACGATCATCCGCGCGTCGCGCTCGTCGGCGACCTCGATCAGCGCCTCGGCCGCTCGCTTGGCGACCATCGCCACCTCGACCTCCAGGCCCTGGGCCGCGGCGCGGGTCTTCGCCTCGCCCGTCATCTTCTCGCCGAGCTCCTCGATCGCTTCCTCGTGTTCGGCGATCTCCCCGCCCCAGATCCCCGGCGGGGCATAGCCGAAAACGACGACGACCTGGTCCCCCAGGCACTTGCCGAGCTCGACGGCGGCATCGAGTGCGCGCCCACTGCCATGGGACGAGTCGTAGCCGACGACGATCGTGCTCATCTCAAACCTCCTCCGTTCCGGTCGGCCCGGGTGGTGGCGCTTCGCCCTCGAGGAACCCGGCCGGGACTACCTCGGGCTTGCGCTGGAAGAACTCGGGGAACTTGCGCCACTGGACCGCCATCAGGACGACCCCGAGGAGCAGGAAGAAGACCGCGATCAGCAGCGGCGGCCCGATCCCGAGCCAGGAGTTGCCCGGATTCGGAGTTGGCGGGATCGGAGAGTTCGATCGCGTTCTTGATCAGCAGGTAGAAGAGGATCGCGCCGCCGAGCGCGGGCCCGACGCCGATGAAGAAGAAGTTCTTCACGCTGCGCAGCAGCTCGCGCCGGTAGTAGACCGCGCAGGCGAAGCCGGTGAGGCCGATGTAGAAGGAGATCATCAGGCCCAGCGCCGCCAGCGAGTCGAAGAGGATGTCTTCGCTGACCAGGGTCAGGCCGACGTACCAGAGGATCGAGAGCGCCCCCATCAGGATCGTCGAGACGTGCGGGGTCAGGTAGCGGGGGTGGACCTTGCCGAGGCTCCCCGGCATCGCGTGGGCGCGGGCCATCGAGAGCGTCGTCCGCGCGGTCGGCAGGATCGTCGTCTGGGTCGAGGCCGCGGCCGAGGTGAGCACGGCGATGATCAGGATCTTGTCCAGCGGCGAGCCGAAGACTTCAGCGCCGAGATGGCTGAGCACGTCTTCGGGTTCGGCGACCAGCCCCTCGACGCCGCCGTAGGCCTGGGCGGCGACGGCGACGACGAGGTAGATCCCGAGCAGGATCAGGGTGCTGATCACGGTCGCCCGCCCGGGCGCCTCGCCGGGGTCCTCGGTCTCCTCGTTGACCGTCGCCGTCGTGTCCCAGCCCCAGTAGATGAAGACTGCCAGCAACATCCCGGCGGAGATCTCGCTAGGGCTGAGCGAGAACGGGTTGATCCAGGAGAGGCTGGGATGGACCGCGGCGTCCCGGCGTCGCCGGCGTAGACCTTGACCAGGGCGACGATTGCGAACAGGGCCAGGGTGACGATCTCCGCCGCCAGCAGCCCGACCTGGGTGCGGGCCGAGAGCTCGATCCCGATCACGACGATCGAGGTCATGACCACGATCCAGACGACCCCGACCGCGGTCACCGCGCGGTCGATTCGGCCGCCGCGGTCCAGCTGAAGAGCTCGAAGGTGTAGAGGCCGGCGATCTGGGCCAGGTTCGCCATCACGATGATGTCGGCGACGACGATCGTCCAGCCGGCGATCCAGCCGAGCTGCGGGCCCATCGCCTTCGTCACCCAGGAGAAGCTGGTGCCGCAGTCCGGGTCGGCTTTGTTCATGTAGTAGTAGCCGGCGGCGACCAGGAACATCGGCACGAAGCTGATCAGCAGGATCGCCGGCGCCTGCAGGGCGACCGCGGCGGCGACGAAGCCGAGGGTGGCGGCGAGGCTGTAGCCGGGGGCGGTCGAGGCGACGCCGATGACGACGCTGGAGACGAACCCGATCGCGTTCTTCTTCAGGCCCTTGTCTTCGACGCCCGCGCCGCGGGACTGGCGCGGCTCGCGTCGAGGCGTGGGAACAGCTGCGCTCTCCATCGCGTCTGCCTCCTCTCTGTAGACGCCGACCCGTGCAGCGGCGACTGGCGCGACCGTAAGCCCCTGCGGACGACTGCGCAAGTGGCGAATGTCCCAAAAGCACAGGCCCGACTTGTACGCTACGTACAAGTCCGCTCTCAGTCGACTTGACCCAATGACCACTTGCGATCGTGCGCGATCTGGGTCTAGCTTTGTCCATATCGTCGTAGCCGCGAGAGGAGAGCGCGAATGGCCACCGCGTCGCAGGCCGCAGCAGGAACCGAGTCTCCAGCAGCTGGCGCGGCGCCACCTCTGGATGCACTTCTCGCGGATGGGCGGCTACGGCCCCGACCACGAGATCCCGATCATCACCCGCGGCCGAGGGCTGCTACGTCTACGACGAGCACGGCAACCGCTACCTCGACGGGCTCTCCGGCCTCTTCTGCGTCAACGCCGGCCACGGCCGCACCGAGTACGGCGAGGCCGCCGCCCGCCAGGTCGAAGAGCTCGACTTCTACACGCTCTGGAGCTACGCCCACCCGCGGGCGATCGAACTGGCGGCGCGGATCGCCTCGCTGGCGCCCGGCGACCTCAACCGCGTCTTCTTCACCTCCGGCGGCTCGGAGGCGGTCGAGTCGGCGCTGAAGCTGGCCCGCAACTACCACCGCATGCACGGCAAAGGCCAGAAGCACAAGGTGATCGCCCGCGAGGTCGCCTACCACGGCACCTCGCTCGGGGCGCTCTCGGCGACCGGGATCACCGAGCTGCGCAGCCAGTTCGAGCCGCTGACGCCGGGCGGCTGCCACGTCCCCAACACCAACATCTACCGCTGGCCCGAGGACCGCGACCCGCTCTGGGCGGCCGACGCGATCGAGGAGCGGATCGTCTTCGAGGGGCCGGAGACGCGTCGCCGCGGTGATCCTCGAGCCGGTCCAGAACGCCGGCGGCTGCTTCGTCCCGCCCGACGGCTACTTCCAGCGGGTGCGCGAGATCTGCGACCGCTACGACGTGCTGATGATCTCCGACGAGGTGATCTGCGCCTGGGGCCGGCTCGGCCACTACTTCGGCTGCGAACGCTTCGACTACGTCCCCGACATGATCACCGTCGCCAAGGCGCTGACCTCGGCCTACGCGCCGATGGGCGGCGTGATCGCCTCCGACAAGGTCGCCGAGCCGTTCATGGAGGGCGACGCCTCCTTCGCCCACGGCTTCACCTTCGCCGGCCACCCGATCGCCGCCGCGATCGCGATGGCCAACCTCGACGTCTTCGAGCGCGAGGACCTCTGCGGCCACGTGCTCGCCAAGGAGGGCGAGTTCCGCGCAGATGCTGGAGTCGCCTGCACGACCTGCCGATCGTCGGCGACGTGCGCGGCGCCGGCTACTTCCACGCGGTCGAGCTGGTCAAAGACAAGGAGACGAAGGAGAGCTTCAACGACGAGGAGTCCGAGCGGCTGCTGCGCGGCTTCCTCTCCGCCGAGCTCTACAAGCGCGGCCTGATCTGCCGCGCCGACGACCGCGGCGACCCGGTGGTGCAGCTGGCGCCGCCGCTGATCGCCGACACCGAGCAGTTCGAAGAGATCCACGACGTGCTCCGCACGCGTCCTCTCCGAGGCCTGGGACCAGGTCGTCCGGACTGAGGAGCCCGGTGCTCACCGTCCAGAGCCTGCTCGACGAGCTCGACCTCGAGCTGGCGGCCGGCGCCAAGGCGGCCGCCGCGCCGGTGCGCTGGGTCCACATCTCCGAGCTCGAGGACCCGACGCCGTGGCTCTCCGGCGGCGAGCTGATGCTGACCACCGGCATCCCGCTCGACACCGCCGCCAAGCAGCGCTCCTTCGTCCGCATCCTCGCCGACCGCAACCTCGCCGGGCTCGGCTTCGGCACCGGCTTCAGCCACGAGAGCGCTGCCGAAGGCGCTGGTCGACGAGGCCGAGAAGCGCGACTTCCCGCTCTTCGAGGTGCCCTACTCGGTGCCGTTCATCGCGATCACCGAGAAAGCCTTCGCCCGCCTCGTCAACGAGCAGTACGAGGTGCTGCAGCGGGGGATCGCCGTGCAGCGGCGGCTCGAGCGGCTGGTCCTCGAGGAGCGCGGCCTGGAGGAAATCGCCGCGACGATCGCCTCCGCGGTCGGCGGCACCGTCGCGATCCTCGACGGCCGCGGCGAGCGGCTCGCCGGCCGCGGCTTCCGCCGCCAGCTCTCCGCCGACGCGATCGGCGGCGATCCGCAAAGAGGCGCTCGGCCACGCCGCCGACGGCCACCCCTTCGTCCCCTCGCACCCCTCGGTCGCCGGCCGGGCGCTGGCCCACCCGGTGATCTCGCCCGGCGGCGGGCCGCCGCAGGCCTGGGTCGTGATCGTCCGCGACTCCGGCGGGCTCGGCGACTTCGAGCGGCTGATCCTGCAGCAGGCGGTCGCGGTCGTCGCGCTCGAGCTGATGCGCCGCCGGGTCGCCCGCGAGACCGAGCGGCGGCTCGCCGGCGACGTCCTCGCCGGCGCGCTCGGCGGGCGCATGGAGGCGACCGAGCTGCGCCGCCGGCTGGAGCCGTTCGGGATCGGCGACGAGGCGGCGGTGCTCGTCTTCGACCTCGACCACCCCGCCGACGCGACCGGCGGCGCTGGAACGGGCGCTCGCCGCCGACGCCTGCCCGGCCGTGGTCGCGCCGCACGCGACCGGCGGCCGCGAGCTGCTCTGCGCCGTCGTCGACGCCGCCGACCGCGACCCGATCGACGTCGCCGCCGACGCCCGCCGCGCGCTCGGCCCCGAACGCGGCGCGGTGCGCGCCGCCGCCAGCCGCCCGGCCCCGCCGGAGAGCCTGCGCCACTCCTTCCACGAAGCCCGCTGCGCGCTCGAGGCGACCGCCTTCGACAACGGCACCGCCCCCGAGGTCGCCTCCTGGCGCGACCTCGGCGCCTTCACCCTGCTGCTCTCGATCCAGGACGACGAGGCGCTGCGGCCTCTACTGCGACAGCGTGCTCGGCCCGATCGAGGAGGGCGACGAGGAGTACGGCGGCGAGCTGCTGCGCTCGCTGGAGGCGTTCATCGAGCAGAACGGCCAGTGGGAGCGCGCCGCCCGCGAGGTCTACTGCCACCGCCACACGCTGCGCTACCGGATGCGCAAGGTCGAAGAGCTGACCGGCCGCGACCTCTCGCGCGCCCACGACCGGATCGAGTTCTGGCTTGCCCTGCGAGCGAGGGAGTTGGTCGCATGAAGATCGGAGTGCCGACCGAGATCAAGGCCGACGAGTACCGGGTCGCGGTCACCCCGGCCGGGGTGCGCGAAATGACCGAGCACGGCCACGAGGTGCTGGTCCAGGCCGGCGCCGGCGAGGGCAGCGCGATCGCCGACGCGGAGTACGAGGCGCAGGGGGCGACGATCGTCGCCGACGCCGCCGCGGTCTTCGAGCAGGCCGAGATGATCCTCCACGTCAAGGAGCTGCAGGCCGAGCGAGATCGAGATGCTGCGCCCGGGCCAGCTGCTCTTCACCTACCTGCACCTGGCGCCCGACCCCGAGCAGACCCGCGGGCCTCTGCGAGTCCGGCGCCACCGCGATCGCCTACGAGACGGTCGAGGACGCGCACGGGCGGCTGCCGCTGCTGGCGCCGATGAGCGAGATCGCCGGCAAGATCGCCACCCAGGCCGGCGCCTTCATGCTCGAGAAGCCGCTCGGCGGCCGCGGCATCCTGCTCGGCGGCGTGCCCGGCGTCGCCGCCGCCAACGTGATGGTGATCGGCGGCGGCGTGGTCGGGATGAACGCCGCCTTCATCGCGATCGGGATGGAGGCCGACGTCTTCGTCTTCGACCGCTCGATCGACCGCCTGCGCGAGCTCGACGTCGCCTTCGGCGGCCGCTGCTCGACCGTCTACTCGACCACGCTGGCGGTCGAGGAGATGCTGCCGCGGGCCGACCTGGTGATCGGCGCCGTGCTCGTCCACGGCGCCCGCGCCCCCTACGTGATCCGGCGCGAGCAGCTGGCGCTGATGAAGCCCGGCGCGGTGCTGGTCGACGTCGCGATCGACCAGGGCGGCTGCTTCGAGACCTCGCGGCCGACCACCCACCGCGACCCGACCTTCGAGGTCGACGGGATCACCCACTACTGCGTCGCCAACATGCCCGGCGCGGTCCCGATCACCTCGACCCACGCGCTCACCAACGCGACGCTGCCCTACGCGATCGCGCTCGCCGACCACGGCGTCGCCGAGGCGATCCGCCGCGACCCCGGCCTGCGGCCCGGGCGTCAACGTCGCCGCCGGCAAGGTCACCCACCCGGCGGTGGCGGAGGGAGTGGGGATGGACTACGTGCCGGTCGAGGAGGCCCTCGGCCTCGAACCGACCTTGAAATGAACATCCACAGGGAGATCTGAATGAGCACTTACGCGGTAGTCAACCCAGCCACCGGCGAGACGATCAAGGAGTACCCGGAGATCGGCGACGACGAGCTCCGCGCCGCGATCGACCGCGCCGACGCAGGCCTCCCGGACCTGGTCCGGCTCCTCCACCGTGGCCGAGCGCGCCGCGCTGGTGCGCAAGGTCGGCGAGCTGCACGCCGAGCGCCGCCAGCAGCTGGCCGAGATCATCGTCCGCGAGATGGGCAAGCCGATCGAGCAGGCGCTGATGGAGGTCGACTTCGCGGCCGAAATCTACGGCTTCTACGCCGACAACGCCGAGGACCTGATGGCCGACGAGCCGATCGAGCTGCTCGGCGGCGAGGGCACGGCGGTGGTCCGCCGCAGCCCCTTCGGCGTCCTGCTCGGGATCATGCCCTGGAACTTCCCCTACTACCAAGTGGCCCGCTTCGCCGGGCCGAACCTGGTGATCGGCAACACGATCCTGCTCAAGCACGCGCCGCAGTGCCCGGAATCGGCCGCGGCGATGGAGCAGATCTTCGACGACGCCGGCTTCCCCGAGGGCGCCTACGAGAACGTCTACGCGACCAACGAGCAGATCGAGTGGGTGATCGCCGACCCGCGCGTGCACGGCGTCTCGGTCACCGGCTCCGAGCGCGCCGGCGCCGCCGTCGCCGAGATCGCCGGGCGCAACCTGAAGAAGGTCGTGCTCGAGCTCGGCGGCTCGGACCCGTTCATCCTGCTCGGCACCGACGACCTCGACGCGGCCGTGCAGGCGGCGGCCGAAGCGCGGCTCGACAACACCGGCCAGTCCTGCAACGCGGCCAAGCGCTTCATCGTCGTCGACGACCTCTACGACGAGTTCCTCGAGAAGTTCAGCGGCGACGCTGAGCGCGGCGAAGCCGGGCGACCCGACCGCCGAGGACACCGCGGTCGGCCCGCTCTCCTCGCAGACCGCGGCCGACCGGCTCGAGGAGCAGGTCAAGCGGGCGATCGAGAACGGCGCCGAGGTCGTCGTCGGCGGCAAGCGCGACGGCAACTACTTCGAACCGACGATCCTCACCGGGATCGAGCCCGGCGACGAGGCCTCCCAGGAAGAGTTCTTCGGCCCGGTCGCGCAGGTCTACCGGGTCGGCTCCGAGGAGGAGGCGGTCGCGCTCGCCAACCAGACCCCGTTCGGGCTCGGCTCCTACGTGATGACCACCGACAAGGAGCAGGCCGAGCGGGTCGCCGACAAGATCGAAGCCGGGATGGTCTACGTCAACCTGGTCGGCGCCGACAGCCCCGAGCTGCCGTTCGGCGGCTTCAAGCGCTCCGGCTTCGGCCGCGAGCTCGGCCGCTACGGCGCCGACGAGTTCGTCAACAAGAAGCTGATCCGCAGCGCCTGAGCGGTACGATCCAGCGCTAGATGAGCCGATCGTTCAGGGGGGTCTTCGCGGTCGCTGGCGCTTGCTGCGCCGTTTGCCGCGTTCGCGGCGCGCTGCCGCGCGGCCGACCGAGCGCAGGACGGAGCTCGAAAACCCGCGCTGCCACGGGCGCCAGGCGAAGATCGTCGGCACCGACGGCGACGACGTCATCCACGGCACGCCGGGCCGCGACGTGATCTGGGGCGGCAAGGGCGACGACACGATCTACGGCAGCCTCGGCAACGACCTGATCTGCGGCGGCCCCGGCGCCGACCTGATCCACGGCGGCCGCGGCAACGACGAGGTCGACGGCGGCGCCGGCGACGACGACCGCGTCGATCGGCGACCTCGGCGACGACAAGGTGCTGGGCGGCGCCGGCGCCGCCGACGAGGTCGCCGGCGACCTCGGCATCGACATCGTCAACGGCGGCCCCGGCAACGACGACCTCGTCCACGGCGACTACGGCTAGGACCGGATGTCCGGCGGCGCCGGCAGCGGCGACATCGCCTCCTTCGCGACCGCCGTCGCCGGCGGCAAGGGCAGCGGCGTCTGGGTCTCGCTGCAGCGCACCGGGCCTTCGGCGACGGCCACGACAAGCTCTTCGGCTTCGAGAGCATCGAAGGCTCGGCCTTCCGCGACACCCTGATCGGCAACAAGCAGGCGCAACGTGATCGACGGCGGCCCCGGCGACGACCAGCATCTTCGGCGGCGGCGGGCGCGACACGATCGACGGCGGCCAGGGCAGCGACGGCTGCGACGGCGCGAAGGGGCGGACCGACCTCCTGCGGCAAGGAAAAGGCGCCGAAGGCCTCGGCCTACGTCCAGCTCGACCCGACCGCGGGCGGCGGCGCCGGCCTGCAGATCGTCGGCGGCGGCGGCCGCGACGACTTCGTCGTCGCCTTCGACGAAGCGACCGAGACCTTCGGCGTCACCGCCGACGAAGCCGCTGGCGATCGGCCCCGGCTGCGTCGCGCCCGGCCGGCGTCCCGAACCAGGTCTCCTGCCCGGCCGAACGGCCCCGGCCGCTGGCTGATGGCCGACCTCGGCCCCGGCAACGACAGCCTCGCGGGTCGAAGGCTCGCTGCTCGAGCGTCGGCAGCGTCCGCCTCGCCGGCGGCTTCGGCAACGACGTGATCAACGGCGGCCCCGAGGACGACCTGATCGAGTCCGGGCCGGGCGCCGACAAGCTCTACGGCGGCGACGGCGCCGACGGCCTGGTCGGCGGCCTGCCCGGCCCGACCTACCTCTACGGCGAAGCCAACGGCGACCTGCTGGCCGCCGGCGGCGGCTGCGCCGGCGGCGCCCTGGTCGGCGGCCCCGGCCGCGACGACGCCTCCTTCGCCGAGACCCAGGCGCACCCCGGCCTGCTGATCATCTCCTTCCCCACGCACGCCGCCTGGATCGACGAGATCAAGGGCTGCGACAACGTCCGCCTCTCGCCGACCAACGAGGACATGGAGGGCTCCTTCGACTAGCGACGTCCTGATCGGCGACGGCCGCCCCAACGCGATGCTCGGCCAGCCCGGCGAGGACGGCTTCTATCGGCAACGGCGGCGACGACGTGATCGACGCCCGCGACGGCGTCCGCGACTTCTCGATCCAGTGCGGCCGCGGCACGCCGCCGCACCGAAGAAGCCGAACGGCAAGGGGATCACCGAGCGGCGACCGGCACGCCCGCCGGCCGCGCCCTCACCGACTCCTTCGACCCGCCGCCGTTCAACTGCGCGATCGTCAAACACGGCACCCCCGTCCCCGGCCTCAACGGCTGAGCCGGCGAACGCTCCTTCAGCGTTTGCGGCCCTTTCGGCTTTCTGCCGCCGCGCCGCCGCCGCTCCCTCGACCTGCCGGATCGTCCAGAAGTCGCGGGCCAGAGCGATGGTTGCGTCAGGTAGGGGTAGGGCATCGTGAAGTAGCCGCGCATGCCCCAGCCGGTGCCCCACGAGTTGCGGACGATGAACCGCTGCTTGCTCTCGTCGTAGCCGACCGCGAGCACCGCGTGGCCGCCGAGCAGGCTCTCGCCGCGCCTTCGGCATCGGCGCGTGCGCCGGTTTGCGCGACCTGTCGGCGCTCTCGAAGCTCTCGTAGACGGTGAAGCCGAAGACGAACGGGAAGCCCTCGGCCAGGCAGCCCTTCAGCTGGCCCAGCGTCTGGGCGACGCGCAGGTACCGGATCGCCTGGTTCTGCTTGCCTTCCATGTAGCAGGGCCGCGGTCGGCTTGTCGCGGAACTTCGCGATGTCGTAGGGCCAGTGGTCTCGTGCAGGCGCCCTGCTTGGCGACGCTCTTGATGCCGTCGCGGAGCATCGCGCCCGAGTCGGAGTCGACCGTGCCCTCGCATCGACCGCTCGTTGTAGTAGATGAAGAGCCGCGACGGGGTGAAGTCCTCGTTCTGCTCCTGCTTCAGCTGGTCGAACTGCAGCGCGCGCGGCGATCGCGTTGGCGGTGCAGCTGCCGAGCTGCCCCTGGTCGTAGATCGTGGGCACTTCGATCGCAGATCGACCCGCGGCGGCAGCTTCGCCAGCGGTTTCAGCGGTGCGGCGTAGAGCAGATCGCGCCGTCGGGCAGGTCGGGAATCCATCCGTAACCCTGGATTTTGCGAGCCA